>JFNU01000001.1 GCA_000634515.1 Prochlorococcus sp. scB245a_520K10
CATATCCCTCATTATTTATATTATTAAGAAAATGCTCTAAAATAATTTTATTTTCTTCTAAATCTACTTTTATAATAAAATAACCGTTCGGATCTAAGTTTATATATCGGTTGGATAGATTATTATCAATCTTTATTTTTTCATCGAAACTTTTATTAGAATACATCCTTAGAAGTTAATAAAAAACTATATTAATAATATAATCTTTGATAAAGCCAAATAATTTTTTATTTAAATGGTATAGATTTATTTTCAAAATCAATTTCCATCTCGGTTTGTTTATTTACTTCATTTAGCCAGGGATAAATTATATTTTCCATATTTTTATCAAACCACTTATGCAAGCTAATGGTGCTTTTTGCAAAAAAACCCCTCCGTCTTTTATGTTTACCACCTGCTCCAGGATCAAACAAATGGATACTATTTTTTATTGCCCATTCAATTGGTTGGTAGTAGCATAATTCAAAATGTAAATTAGATAATTCTTCTTGACTACCCCAATATCTACCCCATAAGTTGTTTTTATTTTTAACGCACATCGACATAGCAAAAATATCATTTGAATCATTTTTCGATGCGCTAAAAAGTAAGAGATTTTTTTTATTATCAACAATTTTTTCGAAAAATGTAGATGTTAGATATTTACTTCCCCAAACTCCCCACCTTGAACAATGCTGTTCATAAAAATTATGCATTTTTTTGAGGATTTCTTGGTTGATATCATCTTCATTAAAAATTTCCACTTTAAGATCTTGTTTAGCAATTGATTTTCTCTCTTTTTTTATATTTTTTCTCTGATTAGAGTTAAATCTAGAAAGAAAATCATCAAACGTTTTTTCTCCATTACTCCTCCATTCACTGCTGGAATTTATCCATTCATGGTATCCCAAAGATTTAAGATGGTTGCCCCAGCTTTTATCAATATACAAAAAATTACAACTTAAAATTTTGTTTGTAATCGCAAAGCTTTCGATATGGTTTATAAGTAAATTTGTAATTTCTTTCTTATCTTTATTTTTTTTATAAAGAAATTGATATCCATTTACTGGACTATAAGGACTCATTCCAATTAATTTAGGGTAATAATTTAAATTCAGCTCTTGAGCCAATCCTACAAATGATCGATCAAAAATGAATTCTCCATAGCTATGATTTTTTAAAAAAAGTGGAGCAATTCCTAATATTTCTTCATTTTTATAAACAACAAAATATAGAGGTTGCCAACCAGTTTCTCTTGAAACACTTTTTGATATTTCAAGGTTTTTAAGCCAGGTCCATTCATAAAATGGATTATTGATTTCATTTGATAATTCATTCCATATCTCCTTGGGGATTTCTTTAATTGACAATTTAACTTCAACTTTAGGTATTTTTTGGTTCATTTATTATTTAATCTATTTCAAATTTTTTGGTAATGAACGTGGATTTCATTATTTATTAAATTTTTAATTGATTTTATTTCCCATAGTCTTTTGAGATTAAAAATCTCATTAGTTTGTTCTGGAGGAATCCATGTATATCTACCTCCAATAATTCGTGGAATTATTGTAATTTTTATATCTGTTATTAGATCCTCTTTTATAAATGAATTTATAAGTTTTGCACCTCCTAAAAGAGCTAGATCGTTTATACCTTGTTTTTTGAGTGAAATTAAAGTTTTTCCCCATGAATCTTCGAACAAGAGTTGTTTCTCGAATTCATTATTCGACGAATCATCAACTTTACTTGAGCTTATTAGCCATCTTCTAATTGGTTGACGAAAGTATTTCCAATTACTATTAAATTTTTTGCTATTTGAAGCAACTATCGAAATTGGTTGGCTTTTTGATATATTTACTTCGTCATTATCATTGAGATTTTTAATTAGGTAAGTTGATTGATGAGCTATTAAAGTGCCTAAACCAAAAATGGTGGCATCAACCATTGATAAGTTTTGATTTAACATTTTTTTATCTTCTTCACTTCCAAGATGCGATTCTCCCCCTCTAGGAAATGCTATTCTCCCATCAAGACTAGATGCTATAACAATTATTACTCTTGGGATACTCAAGTTTGTGTGACTAAACTATTTTCAAAGTTCAACTTCAATGAATTGGTTAACTTTTGATCAACATAAATTTCTGCAGCATTATTTGGGCTTTCTTGGAGTCTTATTTTGTGTAATGTTGCACCAAGGCTATGTATTGGTTTTTTAAGAATATCAGAAATATATAAAGCTATATTTTCAGCAGTTGGAACACAATCATGGAAAAATTCAATGTCTTTATTTAGAAAAGTATGATCAAGTTGTTCAACAACCAAATCATTAATTATCTCTTGGAGGGCAGATAAATCGCAAACCATTCCTGTTCTTTTATCAATGTCTCCTTTTACAGTTATATCGACAAGATAGTTATGACCATGTCCATTAACTCTGGCACATTTCCCATAGATTTTTTTATTTTCATCGAAGGATATTTCTTCTTTTGCAAGTCTATGAGCGGCTGCAAAATGAGTTTGAACTGTTAAAAATGCTTCCATGTTTTTTCCAAAATAATCTGCCCATAAATTTGGGTTTTCATAAAGCCTTAGACTTGTAAGAGGTAAATCATCCTTTAGACGACTCCAAATTACCTTAACTAATGCTTCAGTTGTGGGAAGTATACCTTCTTGATTATTAACATTAAATTCAGGCCAGACATCATTTAAAAAACGAAAATCTAATTGTCCAGTAACCTTATCTTTAATAGAGTGTTTTACATCAGAGAGATTAAGTACCATTCCATCAGAGTCTAGTTCGCCACCCATTGAAACAATAAGTTCATAATTATGGCCATGACCTGGTGCAATACTGCAATTTCCAAAAAGAGATAAATTTTCTTCTGGGCTTTTTTCAGGAAGCCAATAACGGTGACTAGAACTAAAGCAGGCACGTCTAGTTATGACGCATTCACGTCCTTTTCCATGTAATGGTTTGGATTGTGTAGAAGTCATAACTGTCTGCGATAATACTATCTTAAGGTTTTAAATACTCTTTTGTCTTTATGGAACAATCCATTATCAAAAAAACAGTTCATACTATCAAGGGTAGAAACATATTTTTAATAGGAATGATGGGTTCTGGAAAGTCACAAACTGGTTTGAAGCTGGCTGAATTATTGAGGTATAAATAAT
>JFNU01000002.1 GCA_000634515.1 Prochlorococcus sp. scB245a_520K10
CTGTTCGATTAAACCAGCAAGATCCACAAGCAAGAATGAATTTGTCTTTAGCTCTTTTGGCTACCAATAATAAAGGTGTTAGGGATCATGTTGAGTTAATAAAAAAAATGTCTATGATGATGCCAGATGTTGCAAGTGAGTTGAAAGAATCTATTGAAGACGGACTTACTAGATATCCAGATTGGCCGGAGTTAACCAAAGTAAAAAAATGGTTAGAATTTTAAATTGTCCAAAATTTTAATATTAAGTAATGGGCATGGGGAAGATCTTTCTGGGAGCTTGATAGCCAAGCAATTAGTAAAAAGTGGTTATCATGTTAATGCTTTGCCAATTGTAGGTAGAGGAATTAATTACAAAAAAGAAAATATTAATATTATTGGAAAAACTAAAGAATTCAGTACTGGAGGAATTGGCTATAACTCTTTCAAAGGAAGACTAAATGAGATATTTGGGGGAGAAATTTTTTATCTTCTAAAAAGATTATATTTAACTTATAAAATAAGAAAAAAATACGATTACTTTTTTGTAGTAGGAGATATTGTGCCAGTTTTTTTTGCATGGATTTGTAAGAAAGATTTTTTTACATATCTAGTTGCTTATTCCAGTCATTATGAAGGGAAGTTAAAGTTGCCATGGCCCTCTAAATTTTTCTTGCTCTCAAAAAACTCAAAAAAAATATATACCAGAGATTCCCTTACAGCCAATGATTTAACTTTTCAATTAAAGAAAAAAGTATTTTTTTTGGGAAATCCATTTATGGATAAGTTTTTTTCTAGAGGTAGAGAACTAAAGACATCTGAATTTAGTATTGGATTATTTCCAGGTAGTAGATTCCCCGAGATGCTAGAAAATTTTGTTTTGATTTTGGAGGTATTAGAGGAATTGTCAGATTTAAGATATTTTCAAAAAATTCAATTTAATTTTGCAATAGTTAATGCTTTATCTTCATCAAAAATAAAGGAGATATTTCAAAATAGAAGATGGTTATATCAAGAAAAAATAAAAGATAAGCATCTCTTGAAATTCCAATATAAATCTATAGAAGTGAACATATATTGGAATAATTTTGACAAAATATTATTGAAAAGTAGATGCTGTATAAGTATGGCAGGAACTGCTGCGGAACAAGCTATTGGATTAGGAAAACCAGTTATTCAGATTGAAGGTAAAGGTCCACAATTTACAAAATCTTTTGCAGAAGCTCAAAGACGTTTGCTTGGAAAATATGTTTTTTGTGCCAGCAATTATAAAGATAAAAGTGATCAAATTAATCAAACAATAAAATTGATCATAAAAGTAATATATCTAATCAAGCTAAATAAGAAGTTTTTGATCTCATGTAATGAAAATGCTAAAAAGAGACTAGGTAAAAACAAAGCTTGTCCTAAGATGGTTAATGACATGAATATCGTCATAAAAAATGACTAAGGAAAATAATCAAAATAACTTAAAACAAATTATCGATAATTTGTTATTAATAAACTTATTTACAGTAATTATTTTTGCGATATTTTTCATTTTTGCAATCATCATGCAATTAAATGGAATCTTTATTTTTATTAATTTTATTCAGATAGTTTGGAATCCTCTTATTGTCCCATTAATAACAATTCTTATTATTGGTGCTTTAGTAAATGGTATTAATTCTTGGTGGAGGCGTAAATTGCTTTCTCAAGAAGAGGATATTTAAAATTATAATTTTTGAGTTTACTGCTTATTACTTTTTGTCCTTCTAATACAACTTTTGATCCATCTCCTAATAATATTTTTAAAATCGCTCCAGGCACTGGAAGTAGATTAGGTCTATTAAGACATTTGCCTAAAGTCTGAGAAAATTCTTTCATTAATACTGGATTTGGTGCAACAGCATTAAATACTCCTGAATACTTTTTATCAACTAATGCTTGAGTTATTAATGTACATAAATCACTTCTATGAATCCAGCTCATCCACTGCATACCATCTCCAATTGGTCCACCTAATCCAATTTTAAAAATTGGGAGCATTTTTCCTAATGCACCTCCATCAGCCTCGAGGACAATTCCAATTCTAAAAATAACTAACCTTGAGAAAAATGGTTTTTCAAAAGCAACCGCTTCCCATTGTTTGCAAAGATTAGCTAAAAAGTCTTTTCCTACAATACTATTTTCAGTGAATTCAGTAGATAAACTTGTGCCGTAATAACCTATTGCTGATCCATTTATAATGACTTTTGGGTTGATTTTGAAATTTTTAAGAGTCTTCATCATAAATTTAGTCGTATTAATACGACTATTTTCAATCTCCTTTTTTTGTGAATAAGTCCATTTTTTTTCCGCTATAGGTTCTCCCATTAAATTAATAATTCCATCTGTCTCTTTTAGAATATTAAGAAGATTTTCGTTACTCCAGTTTTGTTCTTTTGATAAATCTATTTGAACAAACTTAAATTTATTGAAATCTAAATCAAGCTTTAATTTACTGATCGATTTTCTACTTACAATGTATATCTCGTGGTTTTCATTTAATAGTGTTGGTACAAGTTCTTTACCAACAAATCCAGTGCAGCCAAGTAATAAAAGACGCATATTTTTAGATATTTATCATCTAAGGCTATTAAATTTTTTAGAATTTTGTAATTATTATTCCGTTATCAATTTTTTTAAATATTTTTTAAACAAGTTTTTGTATAATAAATTTCAAATAACTTCCTAGATTACAAGATGACAGATTCTTTACAAAAGAAACCTTTGAAGAAAGGAAGCTTAGTTTTTGTCGATAGAGAAAATTATATAAAAAGTATTGAGGCTCTTGCCAGTGATGATGATTTACCTAATTACATCTTTGAAGGTCCTGGAGAAATTCTCTCTGTCAAAGAAGAATATGCTCAGGTTCGATGGCGTAGACCTGTTCCAGATGCTTGGCTTAAATTAGATCAACTTAAAGAATATATTCAATAAAATTTTATAGTTTAAAAGTCTTTATTTTTTTTCTCTATAGCCATTTTTGATTGGATTCTTTTTGCTTCTTTAATCATTTCTTTACCATCAAATAAGTAATCATCTACATATCCTTGTGTATATTTATCAAGCTCTGATAGTGCATCTTTAACTTGCGAAAAGCAATGATATAGATCGAGGCCTAAATTTGAAATAGGCTTTGGAACTAACTTTTTGTTATAAATTTTTTCGACTTTTTCTATTTTTTTTTGTGAAAGACTTATATAACTGCAAAAATTTTCCATAAGCAGGTCATCATATGGATCCGCAGATAGTTCTTTTATTTCGTTGTTCAAAGGTTTAATTATTTGGCTAATTAATCTATTGATCGGAGTGTAAATTTCTTTAATCCATGTTTCAACTTCTTTGTCTTTATTTGACGAATTATATTTTTTTGAATTTAGTTTCTCTTCCCAATTTTCTTTTAATGAATCAAATGATGAATTGGTAGAGAAAAAATTTCTATCATATTGTTCTTTTTTAATAGGGTCATTTAGAGTCTCCCAAGCATTTTGTATTGCAAGAAATCGTTCTTTTTCGCCGCCGGCATCGGGGTGATGTTGCTTAACTAAAGAACGATATGAAGATTTAATTTCACTTTTGGTTGCATTTTTATCGAGGCCTAATTCTTTATAAAAATTTTTTTCCATTTTTTAAATAAGAGATCAAAGATAACCGTCTTTTCTTGCTTGAATTGAAGTATTCGATTCAAACATTGCTGTTGATAAATATCTTTCGCCAAAACTGGGAAGAATTACTATTAATCTCTTATTTATTAGTTCTTTCCTTTTACCTATTTTTATTGTTGCTGCTAAAGCTGCACCACTACTTATACCTGATAAAAGACCTTCCAATCGAGCTAATAAACGTCCATAATAAAAAGCTTCATCGTCATCTATTTTTATAATTTCATCTATTAGTTTGGTATTCAGAACTTTTGGTACGAAACCTGCTCCTATACCTTGAATCAAATGCGATCCTGCTTTTTCTCCGGAAATCACAGCACTTTTTTTGGGCTCTACAGCATAAATTTTGCAATTTGGATTAACTTTTTTCAAAAAACGTGCGCAACCAGTAATTGTTCCTCCTGTACCTACTCCTGTAACTAGCCCATCTAAATTGTTATTGGATTGGGACCATATTTCATGAGCAGTTGTTCTTTCATGAATATCTGGATTAGCAAAGTTTTCAAATTGATTAAATTGATAACTATTTGCAATGCTTGAAGACAACTCATTAGCTAAATCTAGAGCTCCTTTCATTCCTTCTTTACCAGGTGTTAGCTGTAATTCAGCTCCATATGCTCTCAACATTGCCCTTCTTTCAATACTCATCGTATCTGGCATAGTTAATATCAATTTATAGCCTTTTGCTGCAGCGACCATTGCTAATGCAATGCCGGTATTTCCACTTGTTGCTTCAATTAACGTTGTCTTATCTGGCGTAATCAATCCTTCTTCTTCAGCTTTACATAACATTGAATAAGCGATGCGATCCTTAACGGAAGCTGATGGATTGAAACTTTCTAGTTTGGCTATTATTTCTGGATAACAATTACAAAACTTTCTGATTCGATTTAATTTAACTAACGGCGTATTTCCAACTAGAGAAGTTATATCATTTGCTATTTCCATGAAACGATTATTTAAATTGCAAAATTAAATCTCCTATTCACATAATAATTGCATTTAAAGATCTTTTATATAATTTTCTCAAAAGAATTTAATTTAAAATAACTTTCTCCTTAAAATATTTATTATTATAAAAGGTAGTTTTTTATGATGATTATGTATTCGCTAGAACTAAGTCTGAGATATTCACCTTTTCCACTGTCAATTCAGAAGAAAGAATTTGAAGATGTTAAAAGAATTTATGATGAAATAAAAAGTTCTATGAATGAAACTTTAGAATCATCAAACTTGATTGAGTTAAGGTGTGACAAAGTGCAAGATAAATTAATTGCTGTCAGAGCTAAAGAAATCATTTCTGTTCAGATATATGAAAAATCATCAGTAGCAGGAGGAGCTAAAAGACCAGGATTTTCTCTCAACATAGATTGACAGAATTAATGCCAGATTCTCTTGAAGATCAAATACCTTATATTCATTTCAAAGATGTCTCTTTTTCATATCCTGGAAAAAAAGAAAATTTAATTTTTAAATGTAATTTCTCAATAAAAAAAACTGGATTTTGGATGATCGTAGGTAAAAACGGAAGTGGAAAAAGTACCCTTTTAAAATTAATAAATGGGATAATTAAACCAAATAATGGAATCATTAATTCTAAAGCAAATATAGGGATGGTATTTCAAAACCCTGATCATCAAATATTAATGCCAAATTGCAGGAGCGAACTTCTGATTAACATTAATCAAAATATAAGTAATTATGAAATTAATAAAAAAATTGAATATGTGCTTGATCAAGTGGGATTGACTGGTTTTGAAAAAAGGCCAGTTCATACGTTAAGTGGTGGGCAAAAACAACGCTTAACTATTGCATGCGCGCTTATTAGTAATAGAAATTTTATTCTTTTGGATGAGCCTACAGCGTTACTTGATCGAACAAGCCAATTAAAAGTTTTAAATACAATTAAAAATCTTACGAGTGATCATAAAAAACCTTTATCAGCTTTATGGATTACTCATCGTTATGAAGAATTAACTTACGCTGATTCAGTGGCGGAGTTGAAAAATGGTTTTTTATCTAGATGGCAAGAACCATCAAAATTTCAATATAATTAATTCTTGTACTTGTCATAAGGTACTTTAAAGAGCTAAATTCATTCTATATTCCTCGGTAGCTCAGCGGTAGAGCGATCGACTGTTAATCGATTGGTCGCAGGTTCGAATCCCGCCCGGGGAGTTTATAAATAC
>JFNU01000003.1 GCA_000634515.1 Prochlorococcus sp. scB245a_520K10
CCGGGGAGTTTATAAATACCAAAAAGTTATCCAAAGTCACCCTAAAAAGGTGACTTTTTATTTCTTTGACCTATCTTTTGTCAAATAGTGGTTAGCCGAAGATATAATCAAGTATATTTGATATAATTTTAAGAACAGTATATAGAACGTAAAAAATTATTCAATTTAAATATATATATCTATATGTTAAAAATGTGGTAATTGTTTTTTAAGAACAGTAATTAGAACATTTACTATATTATTCACAAAAATGAAAAAAAAATAAGTTTTTTGATTGATCTTCATTTTTTTAAAATTAAGACATATTTTTGTTTCTATTTTTTGAATTACTACACCATTCAGTAAATTCTAGTCATCCCACATATCCTTTTTCTCTTGATCCAAATTATTCCTTTCAATTAATTCTATTCTTTGCTTCTGAGAATCTATTTCTGTTTCAATTACGTTTTTATCGTCAATGTATTTTGTTTGTATTTCTAAGATATTTATTTCAAATTGTTCTCCAAAAAAATCTGACATTTCTTTCCATGCTTCCATTTCCTCTTCTTTGCCAATAGTATCGTTTATCTGATGAGAAATAATTTCTAATACATATTGTTTAAGTTCTTGATGACTCATCGATTCAACTTTTTTTTGAATGTAAAGTTCTTTAAGAGTTTCTAGTTGTTTTTTTGATAAATCAGAGAAAATAATAGACTTTTTTTTCATAGATACTTAAATTTTTTTCAATATAGACAAAATTATGGATTTAAACATTTTGGAGAAATTAAAAATTTTAAACTTAGTTAATTCCTATTTAAAGATGGAAAATCTCCATTTAATTCAATTTTTCTAAACCTTATAATTGCAATCTGAATTAAATATTCTTTCAATTTGAACCATTATTTATTCCTAATAATCCTTTGATTATTAAGAAAAAGTAAATAGAATCGAAAGAAATTGTAAAATTTAAACTTTTTTAAAATTTACAATTTCTTTCTAATCCCTTGAAGTGATTGAATTATTTGATAAATCTAATTGATAAAATTGTTTACACTAATTCAGCAATCTTTATAAATTCTTGAGAGAATTATATTACTAAAACTTAATTTTAATTTAATAGTTTATATGAAAATTTCAATCCTCTTAATTGAAGACGATCGTGATATGCGTGAATTGGTGGCAGGGCATTTAGAACATTCTGGATTCGATGTCCAAAAAGCTGAAGATGGAATTAAAGGACAAGCATTAGCTCTTCAATATTCACCAGATTTAATACTATTAGATTTAATGCTGCCAAGTGTTGATGGATTAACTTTATGTCAGCGACTCAGAAGGGATGAAAGAACATCAAATATCCCAATTTTGATGATAACTGCACTAGGTGGCCTTAAAGATAAAGTGACTGGGTTTAATTCTGGAGCAGATGATTATATTACAAAACCATTTGATCTAGAAGAGTTACATGTACGCATAAAAGCGTTATTAAGGAGAACGAACAGAGCACAATTGAATTCTAGTAACCAGCAAGAAATACTAAATTATGGCCCTTTAACTCTTGTTCCTGAAAGATTTGAAGCTATCTGGTTTGAATCACCTGTTAGATTAACGCATCTTGAGTTTGAATTGCTCCACTGTCTTTTGCAGAGGCATGGTCAAACTGTATCTCCAGCACTAATTCTTAAAGAAGTATGGGGATATGAACCTGATGATGATATTGAGACAATAAGAGTTCATATTAGACACTTACGCACTAAGCTAGAACCGGATCCACGGAAACCCATATACATAAAAACTGTATATGGTGCGGGATACTGTCTTGAGCTACCCATTGGTTCTCAAGTCGAAACTGCAAGGCAAGAGTTTATTCAAGCAAGAAATCCTAATTTGATTAATTCTGCAGTTGATTAATTTTATATATGTTGCATTGAAATTTTTAAAAAAGTAACTTCCCAAGCCAATCTAGGTTGAATGTTTTGTCTTAAGAGATATTTTAAATTTTCGAGTTTTTTAACTAAATCAATATTTTTTGTATTTCTCCACCAAATATTTTGAATTAAATTGACTAAATAGATCTGTTGATAAATTTCTAATTTTTCAGATATTAATTTTGAGATCTCTAATATTTCTAGGCTATTTTTTATTGGAGAATCTAATTTATTTATAATTTCATCTGAAAAATCATTCCAAATTTCAATATTTTTAAATAATTGATTTGGAGATCCATTTGCAGAGTTTATTAAATCATCAAATTTAAAATTTAAATTTCTATTTAATTTAGAAGTATCTAAATATTCTTTTAAAATTGACTTTATTTGTTTACTAGAAAAAGATCGAAATCTTACCATTTGACATCTTGAAATGATCGTATCTAAGAGTAAGTTTAATTTAGATGTTAGTAAAATAAAAATGCCGTTACTAGGTTCTTCTAAGGTTTTTAAAAGGCAATTTGAGGCTGCTTCGTTTAAGAGGTGTGCATCAATAATCAAAACAATTTTTTTTTCTGAGTTTATTGATTTTTGACTAAGAAAAGTTTTGATATTACGTATTTGAGCAATTTTAATAATCTCAGATCCACTTTTTATTGTTTTTTTAAGATCGAAACTTTCTGAACTTTTTGTTGCCAAAAGAGAATCAGGTTCAATAATTAAAAAATCAGGATGGTTATTGTTTGTAATTCTCTCTTCAAAATTTTCGCTTGGTGAAGACTGTTTGAAAATCTCTTTTATAAATTGAAGAGCAGTTTGCTTTTTGCCTAATCCTTCAGCACCATAAAATATATAACCATTTGCCAATGATTTGTTTTTAATTATGCTCTTAAGAAAGGTATTGACTTCTTCATTCAAGAAAAAATTATTTTTTTTAACTTCAATCATTTGTTATTAGAAAAATTGTTTAGCAAAGTCTCTTTAATTTGATTGGAAATAGTTTTAATATTTTGTGAAGCAGATATTACTTTCCAGTTTTTTTGTTTGGCAATTAGTTTGAAGCCTTCGTTTACTTTTTCTAAAAACCTAATACCTTCTGATTCTATTCTGTCTGGAATTTCATTTTTTCTTCGGAATATGCTCTCTTCTGGAGAAATTTCTAAGAAGAAAGTGAGATCTGGAGATACCCCTTGACACACAATAGATTCAATATTTTTAATTATTTCTAAATTTATATTTCTTCCATAACCTTGATAAGCAAGTGTGGAATCGGAAAATCTATCACTTATTACCCAATCATTGTTATTTAAAGCAGGTGAAATAATTTTAGAAACGTGTTCAGCTCTATCCGCTGAATAAAGCAATAATTCTGCAAGAGATGAAGGCTTGTTATTTTCATTATTATCGAGAATCAGTCCTCTAATTTTTTTTCCTAAAAGACTGCCTCCAGGCTCTCTTGTTGTGATTAATTTAGACCCTTTCTTTATTAGACCACTATTAGGAAGCCATTTAGATAGTTCATCTATTTGGGTAGTTTTACCACATCCATCAATACCCTCAATAACAATAAATTTTCCCTTCATTTAATCCAATGATAAAGCATTAATTACAACTGTAATAGAGCTAATAGCCATCAATAATGCTGCTATTGAGGGAGTAAGTAGAATACCGTATTTAGGGAATAAAATGCCAGCTGCTAAAGGTATAGCTAGTAAGTTGTAACCAAAAGCCCATGTTAGATTTTGCTTTATTTTTCTTATAGTTTTTTTTGCAATATTTAAGGCGTAGGTTAATCCATTTAGTTGATCTCCCATTAATACTACATCTGCATTCGCTTTGGCTATTTGAGTCCCTGATCCTACCGCAATTCCTAAGTCTGAGGATGCTAAGGCTGGGACATCATTAATACCATCACCAATCATTGCCACTCTATTATTAATTTTTAAATTTTCTATAGTCTTTAGCTTCATCTCAGGAAGAAGATCCCATTTTACTTCTGTTTCTTTACAACCAATTTTTTTTGCTAAAGCTAAAACTGTTTGTTTTCTATCGCCACTTAAAATGTTAATTTTAAACTTTTTTTCTCTCAAATTTTGAACTGTTTTAATTGAATCATCTCTGAGTAAATCTCCTAGAAAAATAAAGCCTAATAACTTATCTTTGATACTCACTCCAATGATAGTGTTCGTTTTTGTTTCTTCATTTTCAATGACTTTTTTTGCCTCACTATCAATAATTATTCCTTTGCTTAGTAGCCATTCAATATTTCCAATATTAATAAGTCCATCAATTGACTCAAGTTCTCCAGAAATACCTCGTCCTGAATGAGTGAAAATTTTTTTTATTGGAAATAAACTTAAATTTTGCTTTTTTGCCTCTTGAATTAAGGCATCTGCGATTGGATGTCTGCTTTCTTTTTCTAAACTGGCAGCTATTTTTAATAAAAATGAATGATCATCATTATTTTTGTAATCAACAATAAAAGGCTTACCTTTTGTTAAAGTACCTGTCTTGTCAAAAATAATGTAATTAATTTTTGAAGCCATCTCTATTTTATCCCCGCCTTTAAATAAAACCCCTTTTTTTGCTGCTTTACCTGATGCGACAGTGATTACAGTTGGGGTGGCTAAACCTAATGCACAAGGACAAGCTATCACTAAAACTGCAATTGACAATTGAATTGCTAAACTCAGGAAATTTTCAGCATTACTACCAAGCGAACTATGAAGTGTATGGCTTGAGTGAGTGATTAATTCATGATTGTGACTTAATAAATCAGGCCATATGTTTTTTGCCCCCTTCCACCAAAAGAAGAATGTTAAAGTAGCAAAAATAAGCACAAAGTATGTAAATTTACCTGCAATTTCATCAGCAATGCTTTGAATGCGAGGTTTTCTAGCGTTTACAGACTCAATAAGATTTACTAGTTTTGCAAGAGAAGAATCTCCTCCGACCTTTTGTACTTTAAGTCTAAGAGTTGAATTAAGATTTAAAGACCCACTAGATAGATTTTCGCCTTCTTTTACTTCTATAGGTTTGGATTCCCCAGTAATATGTGAAACATCAACATATGAATTACCTCGGGTAACAATGCAGTCAGCAGGTACTCTGTCTCCTGCTAAAACTTGAATCTCTTGATCAGGTCTTAAAGTGTTGACTCTTATTGACTTTATTTGATTGTCTTCCGTGCAGATATTTGCCATTTCAGGTTGAAGATCTAATAATTCTCCAATGGATGAACCAGTTTGATATCGTGCTCTTTCTTCTAAGTAACGCCCAATCAGTATGAAGCCTAATAGCATAACTGGCTCATTAAAAAAACAAGGAAAACCAGTGGCAGGGAATATTAAGGATAGAAGACTTGTTGTATATGCGCTAATTACTCCTAGAGCTACTAAAGAA
>JFNU01000004.1 GCA_000634515.1 Prochlorococcus sp. scB245a_520K10
CTCCTAGAGCTACTAAAGAATCCATATCGGGATGGTTATTAATAAATGATTTAAATCCATTAATAATTATTACTCTGCCAGGAAATAATAGAGCTAACGTTGCTAATGAAGCGTGAAAAAATATACTACCTAATATTGGAAAATTTATATATCTTCCTTCTGCAAGATGACCTAATCCTGAAAATAATAAAAGTAGTAGGGCAAAAGTTAGTTTTTTCCATTGATTATTCCACTTCTTTTTTTTTTCTAATTCTGCTTTATTTATTTTTTTTGAAAAATCATTTATGTAAATCTTTGATGGGAAACCATTCTCTTTTAGATTTTCGAGAACTGATTCTATTTCTATATGTTTCTGGGTAATTTCAAAATAAGCACTTTCAGTAAGCAAGTTAACTGAAACGTTTTCAATACCATCAGAATTATTCAATATTTTTTCTACAGTACTAACGCAACCTCCGCACTTCATTCCTGTAACGCTTAATTGAATGCTCTCCATATTTTTCACGATAGAAGCAAATTAATGCTTGACTTTATATTTAACTATAATAATAAATGTAATAGACTTTTTAAATAGTTATTTTTTAAATTACTATATTAATTTTATTAGACTTTGAGCAGTGCCTAGTAATCAAAACAGAGACAATTTTATTGATAAAGCTTTTACTGTAATTGCTGAATCTATTGTAAAAATAATGCCTATCGCTGAGAAAGAAAAAAAGGCATATATTTATTATAGAGATGGCTTAGCTGCACAAAATAATGGGGATTATTCGGAAGCATTAGAGTATTATAAAGAGAGCTTACTGCTTGAAGAAAATAAAATTGATAGGGGTGAGACTTTAAAAAATATGGCAATTATATATATGAGTAACGGTGAAGAGGATTTGTCTATTGAAACTTATGAAAAAGCATTAATAGAAAATCCCAAACAGCCATCATGCTTGAAAAATATTGGTTTAATTTATGAAAAAAGGGGAAGATATGCTGAGCAAAATGGTGATTTAGATCAGAGAGATATTTGGTTTGATAAAGCTGCTGAAGTCTGGTCTAAAGCAGTGAGACTTTATCCAGGTGGTTATCTAGATATTGAGAATTGGTTGAAAAACTCAGGCAGAAGCTCAATTGATATGTACCTTTGATTTTTTTATTTTGATAAAGAATAATCAACTGCTTCTTTAATATTTGATATCTCTTTGATATTTATTAAATTTTGAAAATTATTATTTAGTTCCTCCTCTAGTTTTGGCACTACGATATTTTTGATCCCTAGTCTTACAGCTTCTTCTATCTTTGTCCGAAGGTTATTCGATTTTCTAACCTGACCGCTCAAACCCAATTCCCCAATAAATGAGCTACTCGCCAAAGGAGGAATATTTTTCAAACTTGATAAAATTGATATTGCTACACCTAAGTCAGATGATGGATCATTAATCTCAAAACCCCCACCAGTAGCTATATAACAATCAAATTCAGACAATTTTATCCCTACGTGTTTTTCAATTACAGCTAGAATTTGATGCAATCTATTTATGCTTATTCCAGTTGTAGTACGTCTTGGGTTACTGTAGAAAGTTTTGTTTACCAGTGCTTGTATATCAACTGCTAATGGTCGAGTGCCTTCGTTTGTAATCGTAGTTGTTACACCTGAAATATTTTCTTTATTTGTAAAAATTGAACTTGGGTTTTTTATCTCTTGTAAACCCTCTTCAAGCATTTCAAAAATTCCAATCTCGAAGGTCGATCCAAATCGATTTTTTATACTTCTTAGTAATCTATGTGAGGAAATATTATCTCCTTCAAAGTTTATTACTGTATCAACTAAATGCTCTAGAGTTTTAGGACCAGCTAAAGCACCATCTTTGGTTACATGACCAATTATTAGAAGAGCAATATTATTGTCTTTGGCAAGATTTTGCAATTCAGATGAACATTCTCTAACTTGAGAAACCGATCCTGGAGAACTTTGCATTTCATGATTATGGATGGCTTGAATACTATCAATAATTGCGAAACTTGGATTTACACGTTTGATCTCTTCAATAATTAGGGATAAATTGGTTTCTGCAAAAATTTTTAAATCAATACTTTGTTGATTTAATCTTTCCCATCTAATTTTTACTTGTTCTAAAGATTCTTCTGCAGTTATATATAAAACTCTCTCATTAAGAGATATTTTTCCTGCTGATTGAAGAACTATTGTGCTTTTACCTATACCAGGTTCTCCTCCAAGTAAAACAACAGATCCAGGTACTATTCCACCTCCAAGCACTCGATCAAATTCTCTAAAACCACTTGTAAATCTTGATATCTTTTTTGATGAAATCTCATTAAACGGAATAGATTTTTTACTATTTTTTATATTTTTTATTTCTTGATATTTAGATCTATTACTTTTTATTTCTTCAACAATGGAATTCCATGAGTTGCAATTTAGGCATCTACCAAAGTATTGAGAAGTTTCAGATCCGCAATTCTGACAAATAAAAGTAGATAATTTGCTAGACATTTAGCCTCTGAATGAAGTAATGGAACTAGAATGTTTGGGATATTGCCCCTCTACAAGTTAGATTAGGTTAATAATAAATTCTCTTACTGATTAGCTAATAGAAACAAATGGCTCTATCTAGTCAAACTAAAGAAACTATACTTGTCGCAGATGACGAGGCAAGTATTAGAAGAATTCTGGAGACACGTCTCTCCATGATTGGCTACAAAGTTGTAACTGCAAGTGATGGCAAAGAAGCACTGAAGTTATTTAAAGATTATGAACCTGATTTAGTAGTGCTTGACGTCATGATGCCAAAGCTAGATGGTTATGGAGTTTGTCAAGAGTTAAGGAAAGATTCTGATGTTCCAATTGTTATGTTAACTGCTTTAGGAGATGTTGCAGATAGGATAACAGGTTTAGAATTAGGGGCTGATGATTACGTAGTAAAACCATTTAGCCCAAAGGAGTTAGAAGCTAGAATTAGGTGCGTTCTTAGAAGAATCGACAAAGAGCAAATTCCTGGAATGCCTAATTCAGGATTAATTTTGGTTACGGATATAAAAATTGATACAAATCGAAGACAAGTTTTTAAAAGTGATGAGAGAATTAGATTAACTGGTATGGAATTTAGTCTATTAGAGCTTTTGGTCAGTAGGTCAGGAGAGCCATTTAGTAGAGGAGAGATTTTGAAAGAAGTTTGGGGATATACCCCCGAGAGACATGTAGATACAAGAGTCGTGGACGTTCATATATCAAGATTAAGATCAAAACTGGAGGCTGATCCAGCAAATCCTGAATTAATTTTGACAGCAAGGGGTACAGGATATCTTTTCCAACGGATTGTGGATATTGCACCTTTTGATGGTAAATAAATGGGGAAAGAAACAGCGCAAAAAATTAACAAGTCCAGAGCTATTAGAAGATTAGTTATTTGGTACAAAAGAAATTCGGCTGTGACTTCTATAGTTGATACTGCTGCAAGTTCTGCAGCAACGGCTAGTAATGTTGCTGGTAATATGGTTTCTGGTGCTGGATCAGTAGTAACCACAGCTAGTAATGTTGCAAGTAATGTTGCAGGTAATGTTGCAGGTAATGTAGTTTCAAGTGCTGAATCTGTTGTTAATACTGCTAGTAGTGTAGTTTCAAATGCTAGTACAATAGCTAAAAATACATTACAGCCATTAGTTTTTGATCCATTAAAAAGATTACAAAATAACGATAATATTTTAGATAGGGTAGAGGAATCTCAATCTAAAAGAATTTGGATCGCAGTTGATGGGATGGGTGGAGATCATGCTCCTAGTCCCATTCTTGAGGGTTGCCTAGAAGCAATAACTAGATTTCCAATAAATATAAAGTTTGTCGGCAACATTAAAAAAGTTAAAGATGCAGCAGAAAAAACTGGGTTAGCAGAATTATTAGAAAATGAAATAGATAATAATCGTCTTGAATTAATTGATAGTGGAGAGCCTATTGGGATGAATGAAGAAGCTACCGCAGTTAGAAAAAGGAAAAATGCCAGTATAAATGTTGCAATGGATTTAGTTAGAAATAATAAAGCTGAAGCTGTTTACTCAGCGGGTAATTCAGGTGCCATGATGGCCTCTGCCATATTTAGAATTGGGAGATTGAAAGGGATTGAGAGACCAGCTATAGGAGCATTGTTTCCAACAAGGGATCAAACTCGTCCGGTATTAGTTTTAGATGTCGGTGCAAATACTGATTGTAAGCCATCTTATCTGTATCAATTTGCTCTTTTAGGTAATATTTATGCAAAGGATGTCCTACAAGTACAAAAACCAAGAATTGGTCTTTTAAATATCGGAGAAGAAGAATGTAAAGGTAATGATTTATCCCTAAAAACATTTGAATTATTATCTTCTGAAAAAAGTTTTGACTTTGGAGGTAATTGTGAAGGGCGAGATGTATTATCAGGTAGTTTTGACGTAGTAGTCTGTGATGGATTTACTGGCAATATATTATTGAAATTTCTTGAATCTGTGGGAGGAGTTTTATTAGATATTTTGAGATCTGAGCTGCCACGAGGAAGGCGGGGGAAAGTTGGTTCAGCTTTTTTAAAAAGTAATCTTCTCAGAATTAAGAAAAGGTTAGATCATGCTGAACATGGAGGAGCTTTATTACTTGGGGTGAATGGTATTTGTGTTATTGGTCATGGCAGTAGCAAATCTTTATCAGTAGTTAGTGCTCTTCGCTTAGCACACTCTGCAGTCAATCATGGTGTTATGGACAATTTAAATCAACTGCAAAAGCTTCAAGTTTTAAATTCATAAAACATATTGAGTCAAATTTATGTTTGACTAATATAAGTAACTAAAAAACTCTTTTGGAAGGAATAAATTTTAATCAGATTGGAGTGTCATTTAAGGGAAGCGGAAGTTATGTACCTCATCAAATCCTAACTAATCAAAAAATTAGTCAAAAGGTTGATACAAGCAATGAATGGATAAAATCTAGAACCGGCATTTCTGAGAGAAGAATCTCTAGTTTAGAAGATAATGTTACTGAGATGGGTTATAAGGCTGCTCTAACTGCTATAGAAATGGCAAATTGGGATATTAAAACGATTGATTTGATTGTTTTAGCTACTTCCACTCCGCATGATTTATTTGGATCAGCGCCATCCATTCAATCTAAATTAGGAGCAGTTAATGCTGTAGCTTTCGATTTAACTGCAGCTTGTAGTGGTTTTTTATTTGCCTTAATAACAGCCTCACAATTTTTAAAAGGGGGTAGTTTTAAAAGGGCTATTGTTATTGGAGCAGATCAATTATCAAGTTTTGTTGATTGGAACGATAGAAGAAGTTGTATTCTCTTTGGAGATGGTGCCGGTGCATTAGCAATTGAAGCCACAAATGAATTTGATAATTTTATAGGTTTTGATATGAGGACTGATGGGAGGAGGGGTTCTTTTCTTAACCTTCCATCAACAAATAATAAGGATTCAATAGTTGATGAAATTGACTTTTTGAATGGAGGTTTTTCTCCAATTCAGATGAATGGTCAGGAAGTTTATAAATTCGCAGTTAAAGAAGTTCCCATAATTCTTGAAAAGTTGTTGAAAAAAATGAAATATAATTCTGATCAAGTTGATTGGCTCTTGCTGCATCAAGCTAATCAAAGAATATTGGATTCTGTAGGAGAAAGGTTAAAAATTCCCAGAGAAAAAATTCTTAGCAATTTAGAAAAATATGGCAATACGTCAGCAGCAACTATTCCACTGATGATGGATGAGGCTGTAAGAGATTATAGAATTAAACAAAATGATATTATTGCTACAAGTGGTTTCGGTGCTGGGCTAAGTTGGGGTGCAGCCCTAATTAAATGGGGTTAAAAACAAAATAGGAACATTATGACAGTTGCATGGGTATTCCCTGGACAGGGTTCGCAAAAAATTGGAATGGCAAAACAAATTGAAAATTTGCCGAGCACAAAAGATAGGTTTAGTTATGCATCTGAGATATTTGATAGAAATTTATTTGAAATTTGCGAGTTAAATTCTGATCCAATAAATCCTCTTAGTGATTTGAATAATACAAGAAATACACAAATCTGTCTTTTTTTGGTTGAATCAATTTTATTAGATGCCTTAAAAGAAAATGGTTTTAAACCAACTTATGTTGCTGGTCATAGTCTGGGAGAAATAACTGCATTATATTGTGCGGATGTTTTTTCATTCGAAGACTGTATATCACTAATAAAAGTAAGATCTCAATTGATGGGAAATGCTGGGCAAGGATCTATGGCAGCAGTAATTGGTTTTGATAGAAATGAACTTGATTTATTAGTCAAAAACAGTGAAGATGTTGTAATTGCTAATGATAATAGCTCTTCCCAAGTTGTCTTATCAGGATCTAACGAAGAGTTAGACAATTTGTCGAAAGAAATTTCTTGCAAAAGATTTCTTAAATTAAATGTTTCAGGTGCATTCCATTCACCATTCATGGATGAGCCTGCAGTTAAATTTTCTGAGTATTTAAAACAGATTAAGTTTAAAAATCCTTCTTTCCCAGTAATAAGTAATTATTACCCTTCATTATGTGACGATCCAGATGAGCTTAAAATTAGATTGGAAAATCAAATGTGTAATGGCGTAAGGTGGCGAGAAACTATGGATTTAATGGCAAAAGATAATGATCTTCATTTTGTTGAAGTTGGCCCATCAAATGTGCTTAGCGGTTTAGCAAAAAGACATATAAAAGATTTAAAAATTTCTCAAGTTTCATCTTCTAATGAAATAACTTATTAATAAAGTATGAAAAATGATGCTTTTCAGAAATTAATCTATCAATTAGTTAGCAAACTTTTTGTATTACCAATTTATAAATTTGTATTTAGAGGCCATTTAATAGGTATAGAAAATATTCCGCAAAAAAATGCTTTTATAATGGTTTCTAATCATGGTTCTTTGCTTGACCCTCCTTTGTTAGGCCATGCTCTTGGACGAAATATATCTTTCATGGCCAAGGCAGAGTTATTTAAAATACCTTTACTTGGGTTTATTATCAAGGCTTGTGGAGCTTATCCTGTAAAAAGAGGAATTGTTGA
This sequence comes from Prochlorococcus sp. scB245a_520K10, assembly GCA_000634515.1. GTDB lineage: Bacteria > Cyanobacteriota > Cyanobacteriia > PCC-6307 > Cyanobiaceae > Prochlorococcus_A. Next base: position 7,055 of record JFNU01000004.1, read on the forward strand.
TAAAAATACCATTAAAACAGCATGTAAAAAATTATCAAATGATAATTGTATTGGAATATTTATTGATGGTACTCGTCAAAAAAATGGTCGAGTGAATAGGCCCAAACAAGGAGCAGCATTATTAGCCTTTAAAAATCAAAAATTATTATTGCCTGTTGCAATAGTTAATTCTCATAGGCTAATAAGATTTAAATTCTTTATTCCTTTGTTTTCAAAAATAGTTATTAAAGTGGGAAAACCTGTTCAACCTCCACAGAGTTCATCAAGAGATGATCTGAATTCTGTAACAATGCACCTCCAAGATAAGATTAATAATTTGATTGAATGAATATTTAGTTAATTGGAGAAATAGGGTAAAGCGGCAAAACTTTTCTCCAGGAATCTACATTTGAATTTAATAAATTTTTATTTGCTAAGTCTAATAGTTCTTTTAAATCTTCTTTATCATCATAATTAGCCTCAAAAGTAAGTTCTGTACTGTCAAGTTCTTCGACAACTTTTGGTAAAACTGTTTCTCGAATGGATAGCTCTCCATTGTTTTGTGCTCCATCATAAATCTCATATTTACCTGCAATAAATCCTTTGCGTTTCAATTTTTTGTAAATCCAGAATAATTTTTTGTTTGTAAAAATATTGTTTTTTAATGCAATTCTTTTTGCCATTATTTCAAATGAACTAAAACTTTCTAAAGGACAATTGATTTGCTGTGAAATAGTTCTTGCTAAAACTACAATAAGTCTCGAGGCATTAAAATTTCCTGGCCCTATACTTACAGAGATCTTACTTACTTTTTGTAAATTTTCTTTAGAAATGAATTTGTTAAAATCAACAATCAAGTTGTTACATAAGTCTTTATCAAATTCTTTTATTAATAATTCATCAGATCCAGCATTGTTATTTTTTCTAAATCCGAAACCAAAAGAAATGTCTGTACTATGTATTACTAATGTATTGTAGTTATGCTTTTGCCTTGGTTGGAGATTATTTGTCATCTATTACCTTTAAATAGGCAATTCTAAACCAGGGTTGATTTTAGCCCACTTCCCATATTCTTCTATAAAACTTCCGCAAGATTGAACATCCCAATCTGTTTTGTAATCACCATTATTATCTTCTACTATGGATACGTGTATGTGTGGTTTAAGTGCTTTAAAATTAGGCATATCGCAAACGTGTTCTACACCATGATTATTCTCAACATCATGATATGTAATACATTTATCAACCCATTTACAGTTAATGCAAATGCACATAATCAATAAATAACTTTAAAAACAAAAGATATGTACACAGATCATACACTAATAATTAAAGAATTAGAAAGAAGTATAAAATTAAATAATTGGAATTCTATCTTACCTTTCTTACCCAAAGGATCATATTTAGTCGGTGGTTACATCAGAGATATTATTTTGGAAAGAGTAACTAAAGAGGTAGATGTTGATATTGTAGTACCCTTTAATGCTATAGAAATTGGAAAAAAGATTTCAGATAATCTTAAATCTAAATTTATCATCTTAGATAAAAAACGAGAAGTGGTAAGAATTATTCTTAATGGTATTTCGATTGATATTGCTAATCAGGTTTCATCCACCATTGAAGGAGATTTAAGAGCTAGAGACTTTTCGATTAATTCAATTGCTTTTTTATTAGATAAGAAGTGTTTGTTTGATCCAATAAATGGCCTTAAAGATCTAGAACTTACTTTGCTTAGAACGCATTCCGAAATAAATTTGCACAATGATCCTCTACGAATATTAAGATGTTTTAGATTTGTTTCAGAATTGAATTTTAAAGTTGATCTAAAGTTAATTACTTTTATAAAAAAAAATAAAAGAAAATTATATTTTGTTGCTAAAGAGAGGATTAACTATGAAATACAGAAAATAGTTCATGGGGCAAATGCCCTTGATGCGGTTTTGTTGATAAAAACATTAAATATATTTGGCTCTGAAAATTTATATAAAAATTCTTTTTTTTTGGATTTAAAGAAACTTAATTATGCAGAACTTAATCAACATGAAAAAGAGGAATTTTTACCATTTTTTTTTATTACCCAAATTTTAGATGTTGTATCTTTAGAAGAACTTAAATTTAGTAAAGTTGAAATTGCAAAAACTAACTTATTGAGAAAATGGCACTTTTTTTTGAAGAATAAAAATATCGCTCAGTTAAATGAATTAGATAGATTTAAATTGCATCAAGAATTAGAGATGTTTCTTCCATCTTTTATTTTTTATTTACCTCAAAAATTACGCTTAAATTGGCTAAACAGATGGCGTGACAACGAAGACAAATTATTTCATCCCTCAAATTTACTTAATGGTGATGTAATAAAAAAATATTTGAAAATAGAGGATGGGCCTATCTTGGGAGAGCTTTTACAGTATCTTTCAAAGGAGCTTGCATATAAAAGATTGAATAATTTTGATGAAGCTATTTATGAAGCAAAGCAATGGATTGAACAAAATGCGCCAAAAATGTGATTAAATACACATAGCTTAGTTTTGTTTAGAAGTTCAGACTTCAAAATCATTTTTAAAAATTTATGAGTATTCGCATTTACATTGGCAACTTACCACAAGGATTTAATCCAAAAGAATTTGATACGCTTTTAAAATCTGTTTCTGATTCGATTAGATTTAAAGCAGTTTTAGATAAGGAAACTAAGGAATGCAGAGGGTTTGGTTTCGCGACAACAAACAAAGAAGAGAATGCTAATTTATTAATTCAAAAATTAAATGGTTTTGAATTTAATGGTTCTAAATTAAGAGTAGAGTTATCAGAAAAGAAAGACTCTGCTTCAAATAAAAGAAACAGCGGAAATATAAATAAAAACAAGAAGAGGAAAGATTTCAAGAAAATTGTTCATAGTGACGCTCCTAATCTTGAAGCCCCGGATCCAAGATGGGCTGGAGAATTATCTAAATTAAAAGATTTGTTGGCTAACCAAAAGACACCTGCTTAGTTATTTAATTCGAGAAATTAAAAAGGATATTGGTATCTCAAAAGCTTTAACTGAATTTTTTACAAAAGCTCTATTATTAAACACATCATAGTCTAGCCTTTCAATAGAATCTAATATACCTCTATAGAGGCGTAAAGATGTCCATACTGGCCACCTTGCATCAGAAGATAACCACTTTATCCCATCTTCAGACTTCTGGAACCAATCGCGAGCCCTTTTTAGTTGAAAGTTCATCAGCGCCTTCCACTGATTATTAATAACGCCTTTTATTAATTCTTCTTCAGAATAATTAAATTTATCAATGTCCTCTAGTGGGAGATAAATCCTTCCTCTTTGTCTATCTTCTCCGACATCCCTTAATATATTTGTCAATTGATTTGCAATCCCTAGAGCTATAGCTGCATCAGAAGGGTCAGGCTTATCACTCCATGGTGCCGATGTATAAGCGCTATCAATCCCCATGACATTTTGAGTCATTAAACCAACAGTCCCTGCGACTCGATAACAATAGAGTTTTAATTCATCAAAGTCTTTGTATCTAAATTTATTAAGATCCATTCTTTGACCGTCTATCATGTCTAAATAGGGTTGAATACTTTGTGGATATTTTTCGATAGTATCTAAAAGAACTGAATCTAATTCAGATTTAATATTGCCTTTAAAAACATTTTTTGTATTTTCTTCCCATGCATCTAAATTATCTGAAAGCTCAACTTGCGATTTAGTTGAAGCTTCTACACTATCCATTATCTCATCTGTTCTTCTGCACCATACATAAATAGCCCAAATAGCTTTTCTCTTTTCAAGTGGTAGGAGAAGAGTTCCCAAGTAAAAGGTTTTAGCCCATTCTTGAGTTTCTTTTCGGCATATCTCATATGCTTGATCAAGTTGAGAAATTGAATTTTTCAAAAAGTTTTAGCTGAATTAGGGAATTTTTAAATGTTATTTAAGAGACATTTTGAGGGGTTTTGGAATACTCTTTATTGATGGATTCCGCGCATAATTTACCACTTAAAACAGCTCCTTCCATAGATGCTAAATATTTTTGCATTGTGTAGTCACCAGCTAAAAAGAAGTTTTTTATAGGAGATTTTTGGCTAGGTCTGAATTCCTGGCAACCTGGAACTGCCTTGTAAACAGATCTTGGAGTTTTAACTACTTTATATTTTCTTAGCTTTGTCTTATTGTCACCCATGAAATGTGTAGGGAATAATTTTTCTAATTCTTTCATAGTTGCATCTACGATGTCTTGATCACTCCTGTTAATCCAATCTTTTGCTGGTGCGAAAACTAATTCAAGCATTGATCTATTTGGATCTTCATATTCTTTGCATGTAATACTCATATCTGCGTAAACACTTAAGAGTGGAGATCTGCTGAATAATAAGTGATCAATATCTGTTAATTTTTTGTCAAACCATAAATGAATATTAATTACTGGTACACCATTTAAACCATCTAATTTAGAAAAAGTATCTAAACCTTTCCATTGTTTAGGAATCATTAATTTAAGAAGATCCACAGGCATTGCACTAACGTAAGCGTCGGCAGTTAGCTCTTTCTTTTCCTTTTCATTTAGAGAAGCGATAGTAAAACTTTTTACGGTGCTGTCTTCATTTAGATTAATTTCTCTTAGTGGACTATTCATGTGAACTTCTCCACCTCGAGAAGTTATATATTCAACCATAGGTTGGCAAAGTCTTTCTGGAGGGGCTCCATCGAGGAATGCCATTTTCGAACCATTTTTTTCTTGTAAAAATCTGTTTAGAGCTGTTAGTAAAACTGTAGATGATATTTCATCCGGTCCAATAAAATTTAAAGCTTTACTCATAGCTATAAATACTTCATCGTTAACTCTTTCTGGAATATTGTGTTCTTTGAGCCAATCTGTCCATGATTTGGTATCACATTTGTCTAAGTATTTTTGTCCTCTTAACATAGCTGGGACTAATCCTAATCCAAAGAGAATCTTTTCATTCCATGAGAGCATATCATTGTTGCTTAAAATGGCTGAAACTCCGTTAACTGGTGCTGGTATATCTGGGAAGTCAAATCTACTGTAAGTTCCTGGCTCGGAGGGCTGATTAAAAATCATTGAATGACTTTTCCATTGTAGTCTGTCTTCAATATCAAGTTCCTTGAAAAGTTGCAACATATTAGGGTAAGCTCCAAAAAATATATGTAAACCAGTTTCATACCAGTCACCGTCTTCATCTTTCCAAGCAGCAACTTTTCCTCCTAGAACGTCTCTAGCTTCGAGAACAATTGGAATGTGACCACTATCTACTAAATATTTAGCGCAAGATAAACCTGCTAAACCAGCACCAGCAATTACAACACGCATTATTAAATCAAGAAATAAATTAACACTTACTAATAAGCTACATTAAAGTTAGAACATTATAGTTTTTTTCGTTGATTATTTCGCAAAATTATGGAAAAAATGCTTTTAAAATCAACCACTCGACATGTAAGAATTTTTACTGCTGAAGTAGTTGATAAAGAATTACAATTTCACCCCAACAAACTGACTCTTGATTTAGACCCAGATAATGAATTTATTTGGAATGAAGATTCTTTGAACAAAATAAATGAAAAATTTAATGAATTAATAAAAGATAGAGCAGGAAGAGATTTAGATGATTATGAACTTCGTAAAATAGGATCAGAAATTGAAGGTTTAATCAAATTTTTGCTTCAAAATGGTCAATTAAGTTACAATCCCGACTGTAGAGTAATGAACTATTCAATGGGTTTGCCAAAAACAAATGAAGAACTGTGAATAGACCACCCTCAAACAGAAGGCCTAGAAGAGGCTCCAATAGAAGTTATTACTCTTCAAACTCAAGAGATATTGATTCTTATGGTCAAAGAAATAGTAGATTGCCTGCTTCTTCTGAACAAAAGATTAACTTCAGTACAGGAACTATTGCTGTTCTTGCAGGTGTATTAATTCTTGGAGTAGGTATTGGTAGTGCGATTACCAGTACAACAGACGGTGGACAAGGAAATATAGCTAGTCAACAACAATTAGATATGGCTGTTCCAGATCCCGAATTTTGTAGACAATGGGGTGCAAGCGCCTTTGTTATTGATGTTGAGATGTATACAACTCTGAACCCATCCACGAGTTTTGTAACACAACCAGCTCTTCAGCCTGGTTGTGTCATAAGAAGAGAGAATTGGACGGTTTTACAAAAACAAGGAGCTATAAGTAACGAAGATGTAAGAGAATGTAAACAAAGAATGAATACTTTTGCTTATATTGGATCCATAAGAGATAAACCAATAGTTAAATGCGTTTATCAGACTGATGTAAATGAAAATAAATTTATAATTAAGGGTGACGGACAAGCAGAAGATGGAGGTGTAGGAATTAATAAAGAAGCAATCCAGTTCTGATAAAGTTTATGATTCCCTTAATGGGCTTTCCAAGCTAGCAAATTGAGGCAAAATATTTTTCTTGAAAACTTCTGAAGCTCTTGAAGTATATCTTGATGGATTAGTTATTAATTTCAGTTCTCTTTTAACCTCTAAGTCAGCGATAAAAGCTTTATGGATTGTTCCAGCCGCTAATTCCCTCTCAATTGAAACGACTGGCAAAAAAGAGGCTCCAAGTCCTGATTGAACTGCATTTTTTATTGCTTCAAGGGAGTTAAGTTCCATCTCAATTTTTAGTCTTTGAATGTCAAGTCCAGAATCTTTAAGAAGTTTGTCAACAACTTTCCTAGTAGTGGATTGAGAGTCTAATGTTACAAAATTTAATTTGTATAAGTCTTCTTTTAAGAGTTCTTTTTTATTAGAGAGTGGATGTTTAGAGGGTAAAACTAGTCCTAATTCATCTGTTGCATATGGAATTACCTGTAATAAATTTTCTAAATCTCCTGGTAATTGTCCTCCAATGATGGCTAAGTCAATTTGCCCATTGGCGACGCTCCATCCAGTTCTTCTAGTACTGTGAACTTGAAGTTGAACAGATACATCAGGATATTTTTGTCTGAATAACCCTATCATTCTTGGCATTAAATAAGTTCCTGTTGTTTGACTGGCTCCAATAACAAGGGTTCCACCTTTTAAGCTATTTAAATCTTCGATAGCTTTACAAGCCTCGTCGCATTGATTCAAAATTCGCTCGCAATATTCAAGTAAAAGTCTTCCTGCTTCAGTTAAAAGGGCTTTTCTCCCACCTCTGTCGAAAATTGTTATTTCAAGCTGTTTTTCTAAATTTTGTATTTGCAAACTCACAGCAGGTTGGGTTACATAAAGCAGATCTGCAGCTTTTTTAAAACTTCCTTGAGCTGCTATTGCTTTTAATATTCTTAATTGATCAAGAGTAAATGGTAATTCTGGCATCTATTTATTGTGCCTACAATTATTTATAATTCTAATACTTAGAAGTATTCTTGTTAAGGATTAAATTTATTCGAATAATCTAAAATTTATGGAGACTCATAAAACTTCCCTGATAATTTTGTTCTTGATTTTGATTTTCGCAGTAATTCATAGCGGTGGAGCTGCTTTAAGACTTAAAGCAGAATCTATTATGGGGCCTAGATTGTGGCGTTTATGTTTTGTTTTTTTTAGTTTGCCATCTGCAATTATCTTGATAAGTTATTTTCTGGCTCACAGATATGATGGAATCAGATTATGGAATTTCCAGGGTAATAGTTTAGTTTTTTTTCTAGTTTGGTTTTTAACAGCAATAAGTTTTTTATTTTTATATCCAGCTACTTACAATTTGCTGGAAATTCCATCGGTTTTAAAACCTAAAGTGCGAATTTATGGAACTGGGATAATGAGAATCACTAGACATCCACAAGCATTTGGTCAAATAATTTGGTGTTTTGCTCATACTTTATGGATTGGTACATCATTCACATTAATAACTTCTATTGGACTAATTTTGCACCATCTTTTTGCAATTTGGCATGGGGATAAGAGACTATCCAATAGATTTGGCGAAGAATTTGAAAAGTTTAAACAAAATACTTCCATAATCCCCTTTATGGCAATAATTGAAGGAAGGCAAGAATTGAAAATTCAAGAATTTTTAAGATTATCTCAACTTGGTATATTGATTGCAATTGGTGTACTTTGGTGGTCTCATCAGTACATAAATATTGCTGTTAAAACATTTAATTCATCATTTTTGTCTGAATTTTTCAATTGACAGTCTAAGATTAAGGAATAAATTCTTTAAAACATGCCTCAAGCTTCAGAAATTGCGTGGTTAATTCCTGTTTTTCCTCTCATTGGAGCAGTGCTTTCTGGTTTAGGACTGATAAGTATCAACAAGAAAATTAATAATTCAAGAGAAATTGTTTCTGTAGGTCTTATTTCTTTCGTTGGAATATCTGCCGTAATTAGTTATAAGGCTCTAATTGAACAGGTTAATGGTTATGAACCAGTAGAAAAATTATTTGTATGGGCCAACGCTGGGGATTTCACAATCCCAATGGGTTTTGTCCTTGATCCTTTGGGAAGTGTAATGCTTGCTCTAGTAACCACAATTACTTTACTGGTAATGATTTACTCTCATGGTTATATGGCACATGACAAGGGTTATGTCAGATTTTTTACATATTTAGCCTTATTTAGTAGTTCAATGATGGGATTAATAGTTAGTCCAAATTTATTAGAAATTTACGTTTTTTGGGAATTAGTTGGAATGTGTTCCTACTTACTGGTTGGTTTTTGGTATGACAGGGATGGTGCTGCCCATGCAGCACAAAAGGCATTTGTCGTTAATAGAGTAGGGGATTTTGGATTATTACTAGGTATTCTTGGTTTATTTTGGGCAACGAATAGTTTTGATTTTAATGAAATAGCTTCAGGAATTTCACAATCAATATCAAACAATTCAATACCAATTTGGGCTGCTTTACTACTTTGTTTTTTAGTTTTTTTAGGCCCAATGGCAAAATCTGCCCAGTTTCCTCTTCACGTTTGGTTACCTGATGCTATGGAGGGTCCAACTCCGATTTCTGCACTTATCCATGCAGCTACAATGGTTGCTGCAGGAATATTTCTAGTAGCAAGGCTTCAACCATTATATTCATTATTCCCCTCTATTCAGTTCATTATCGCTTTAGTTGGCACGATTACTTGTTTTTTAGGCGCTTCTATAGCTTTGACACAAATGGATTTAAAAAAAGGGTTAGCTTACAGCACTGTTTCTCAACTTGGTTATATGATGCTTGCGATGGGTTGTGGAGCTCCAGTAGCAGGAATCTTTCATTTAGTAACTCATGCTTGCTTTAAAGCGATGTTATTTTTGGGATCTGGTTCCGTAATACATGCTATGGAAGAAGTAGTAGGTCATCAGCCTATATTGGCTCAAGACATGAGATTGATGGGCGGTTTAAGAAAGAAAATGCCATATACCTCAGCAACATTCTTAATTGGTTGTGTAGCTATTAGTGGTATACCTCCACTAGCAGGTTTTTGGAGTAAGGATGAGATACTAGGAAATGCATTTATAACGTTTCCAGCTTTTTGGTTCATAGGATTTTTAACTGCTGGTATGACTGCTTTTTATATGTTTAGACTTTATTTCTTGACATTTGAAGGAGACTTTAGAGGGGGGAACAAAGAATTGCAAAAAGAACTTCTAATAGCCTCTAAATTAAATCTAGATGAAGAAGAACATGAAGAACATGAAGAACATGGTTCTATTCATGAGTCTCCTTGGTCAATGACATTTCCCTTGGTATTTTTAGCTGTCCCTTCTGTAATTATTGGTTTCATGGGGATTCCATGGGATAGTAAAATTGCAAATTTATTAGATCCTGAAGAAGCAGAAATTGCTGCAAAATCTTTCGAATTAAAAGAATTTTTGCCTTTAGCAATAGCGTCAGTACTTATTGCATCAGCTGGAATAATTATTGCTTATCAAGCATATTTTAGGAAAAAAATTAATCTTTCAATTTTATTTGCAGAAAAGTTTCCTACCATTAATAGATTTTTATCAAATAAATGGTATTTAGATGATATTAATGAAAAACTTTTTGTTCAGGGGAGCAGAAAGCTAGCTAAAGAAGTTTTAGAAGTCGATTCTAAGGTTGTTGATGGGGTAGTCAATCTTACCGGACTTGTAACTTTAGGTAGTGGAGAAGGTTTAAAATATTTTGAAACGGGTAAAGCTCAATTCTACGCTCTTATTGTTTTTGGAGGAGTAATACTACTAGTTGCTATATTTGGCTTTCAATCACCTCAAGTTACTTAATTACAATTGTGTGTCTTCACTGTTCATTGGGGTGAAAAAATACAGATAATTTCTAGACTTTATTTAAGATAAATTCCTTATTAAATTGAGTACTTATTTTTTTACAAATTTTCCGACGCAAATGTTAGGAACTTTGGGAGCTGGACTGTCTACTTTTCCTTGGCTATCTGCTTCAATTTTATTTCCAATTGGCAGTGCGTTTGTGATACCTTTTTTTCCAGATAAAGGAGATGGTAAGGAGGTTAGATGGTTTGCTTTGGCTGTTGCATTAATAACTTTTTTAATAACTGTAGGTTCATATATAAACGGCTTCGATATTAATAATGAAAATGTTCAACTTAAAGAAAATATAAGTTGGCTACCTGATTTAGGTCTTACTTGGTCTGTTGGGGCTGATGGTATTTCTATGCCGTTAATTTTATTAACTAGTTTTATAACGGCTCTGGCGGTTTTAGCTGCTTGGCCTGTAAAGTTTAAACCAAAGTTATTTTTCTTTTTAATATTGATTATGGATGGTGGGCAAATTGCTGTGTTTGCCGTTCAAGATATGCTTTTATTCTTTCTAACTTGGGAACTTGAGTTAATTCCGGTATATTTATTATTAGCTATTTGGGGTGGCAAAAATAGACAATATGCAGCAACAAAATTTATTATTTATACTGCTGGAAGTTCTATATTTATCCTTCTAGCAGCATTGGCAATGGGTTTCTATGGTGCAGAAATTCCTAACTTTGAGTTTTCGCACTTGGCAGCTCAAGATTTCAGCCAAAATTTCCAAATACTCTGTTATGTGGGGCTATTAATAGCATTTGGAGTAAAACTTCCTATAGTACCTCTTCATACTTGGCTTCCAGATGCTCATGGAGAGGCAACAGCTCCTGTACATATGCTTCTAGCAGGAATTTTATTGAAGATGGGGGGATATGCTCTTTTGAGATTTAATGCGCAATTATTACCCATGGCACATGCGCAATTCGCCCCACTATTAATAGTTTTAGGAGTAGTAAATATAATTTATGCTGCACTAACTTCTTTTGCTCAAAGAAATCTCAAAAGAAAAATTGCATACAGTTCTATAAGTCATATGGGTTTCGTTCTCATTGGAATAGGTAGTTTTAGTAGCCTGGGGACAAGCGGAGCTATGCTTCAAATGGTAAGTCATGGACTAATTGGGGCTAGTTTGTTTTTTCTTGTTGGAGCTACCTACGATAGGACAAAGACTCTAAAACTTGATGAAATGAGTGGTGTAGGACAAAAAATGAGAATAATGTTTGCCTTATGGACTGCTTGCTCACTTGCTTCACTTGCTTTACCTGGTATGAGTGGATTTGTTTCCGAATTGATGGTGTTTACAGGATTTGTGACTGATGAAGTTTATACACTCCCGTTTAGAGTAGTTATGGCATCTTTAGCGGCTATAGGAGTAATACTTACTCCTATTTATCTACTCTCAATGTTACGAGAAATTTTCTTTGGTAAAGAAAATCCAAAATTGACCGAAGAACGAAAACTAATCGATGCAGAGCCCAGGGAAGTTTATATTATTGCTTGTTTACTCTTGCCAATAATTGGAATAGGTTTATACCCAAGATTAGTGACTGAAAGTTATCTCGCATCTATTAATAATCTAGTAGATAGGGATTTAACCGCAGTCAAAAGTGCAGTTAAAACAAATATTTTCTCAGGCACTAAAAAAAATGAGATCTTAAAGGCTCCAACAATATAGTTTCTTAAATTAATGCAATATTGTTTGGCTTTAAATAAATAAAAAGATATCTTATGAGTAGTTATTTGCTAATTTAAAATATCCTATTTAAATCCTACTGATAGGCAACAATTAGGCCCTAGATTGTTGATTAAATTCCTTCAAGATGCGGCTGGGAAAGGTGATCTTGATCCATGGGATATTGATGTCATAAGTGTAATTGATAGTTTTTTAGAACAATATACACATACTTTTGGAAAAACTTCTAGTAGTCAGATTTCATTTCAAAAGGATTTATCTGAGACAAGCGAGGCATTTTTTGCGGCTTCAGTACTAGTTAATTTGAAGGCTCAAGTTTTGGAATCTGATGTTTTTAATGAAAATTCGTCAGATTTTGAAGATGATTTTGATGTTGATGATCAAGATTGGATTGATCAAGAATTTGATATTCCTAAATATCCTGAAAAATATCTAAGGAGAAGATCGATAGCACAACCAATACTCAAACGCACAACTACATTAGGAGAACTGGTAAGCCAGTTAGAGTCTATTGCTGAAGTTATAGAAACCCAAGATCTTCTGCTAATGAAGAGAAAAAGAAGTAAAAAATACTCTGATAGGGCATTAATTTCTCAAGTTAAATCTTTAGCACATCGCGAGAAACTACCAGAGACTACTAAGGCATTAGGCAGATTTATTGATGGGTGGGAAAAAGCATTACAATGGACAGACTTTGAATATTTAGTTGAGAAATGGCAAAAAGTTGTAAAAAATGATTTAGATAAAGATCGTCTTGGAGTCTTTTGGGCTTTGTTATTTTTATCTTCTGAAAACAAAATTGAACTTAAACAAATTAATTCGTTATACGGACCAATTCAAATTAAAAGAATAATTCCTGATGGAGGCTTAGCTCAACTGCCAATAGAAAATCTTGATGTCACAAATACCTCTAATTCTGCCGTTTAGAAGCTTAATAGTAATAACGTATAATCTTTTAAAAGAGGTTTTGAATTCATGAAGGCAATGATACTTGCGGCAGGGAAAGGGACACGTGTTCAGCCAATAACTCATATTATTCCAAAACCAATGATACCGATTTTGCAAAAACCTGTAATGGAGTTTCTTTTGGAACTTTTAAAAGAGCATGGTTTTAAAGAAATAATGGTTAACGTCTCTCACCTTGCCGAAGAAATTGAAAATTACTTTAGGGATGGTCAAAGATTCGGTGTGGAGATAGCATATAGTTTCGAAGGTAGAATTGAAGATGGGGAATTAATTGGTGATGCTTTAGGTTCAGCTGGAGGACTAAAAAAAATTCAAGATTTTCAAAAATTCTTTGATGAAACTTTTGTTGTGCTTTGTGGTGATGCTTTAGTTGATCTAGATTTGACTGAAGCTGTTAAGAAACATAAGGAAAAGGGAGCAATTGCAAGTTTAATAACTAAAAAAGTAACCAGAGATCAAGTATCAAGCTATGGGGTAGTAGTCTCAGATGAAAACGGTCGAATAAAGGCGTTTCAAGAAAAGCCATCTGTAGATAAAGCTTTAGGCGACTCTATAAATACAGGTATTTATCTTTTTGAACCTGAAATTTTTAATTACATACCATCAGGTGAGAAATTTGATATTGGTGCTGATCTCTTCCCTAAACTAGTAGACATGAATTTGCCATTTTATGCACTGCCAATGGATTTCGAATGGGTAGATATTGGAAAAGTTCCTGATTATTGGAGTGCCATTCGCAATGTATTAAAAGGCAAGGTAAGACAAGTAGAGATACCTGGGAAGGAAATTAAACCCGGAGTTTTTACCGGATTAAATGTGGCTGCTAATTGGGACAAAGTTGATATTACTGGCCCAGTATACATAGGTGGAATGACAAGAATAGAAGATGGCGCAACAATTATTGGACCTGCAATGATTGGTCCAAGTTGTTGTATTTGTGAAGGTGCAACAATTGACAATTCAATTATTTTTGATTATTCCAAAATCGGTAAAGGTGTTCGACTAGTCGATAAATTAGTATTTGGCCGTTACTGTGTGGGCAAAAATGGAGATCACTTTGATTTGCAAGATGCATCTTTGGATTGGTTGATTACAGATTCTAGAAGGTCTGATATGACTGAGCCATCTCCCCAGCAGAAGGCAATGGCAGAATTGTTAGGTACTGATTTGATTAATATTCCAGAGTAAGATCAGCTTTTTTTAGAATCTCAGGAATTAAATGTTCTGATTTAACTGCCATTAGATGAACACCATCCGCGATATTTATAAAATCTTTAGCTTGTTCAGCTGCAATTTGAATACCTTCTTGCAACGGGTCTTTAGCATTTCTTAGACGATTTAAGATATTTTCAGGGATGCTTGCACCAGGGACGTATTTGTTTATAAAAAGCGCGTTTTTGTAAGATTTTAATAGGAATACACCCGCAATTACAGGAATTTCAAGAGGGTTGCTAATTTTTTCGCAAAATTCTATCAAATTTTCTCTCTCCATCACCATTTGAGTTTGTATGAACCCAGCTCCAGCCTCTTTTTTCTTCCTCATTCTATTTTCTAGGCTTCTTTGATTTCTGCAACTAGGATCAGCTGCAGCCCCTGCAAATATATGTGTTTTTTTATCGGAAAGTTCTCCAAGAGTAGGATCAATTCCTTTATTAAAGGCCTGAATTTGTTGAAGCAATCTAACTGATTCAAACTCGTGTACTGCTTTTGCATCTTGTTGATCCCCGGCTTTTACTGAATCACCGGTAATGCATAAAATGTTCTTAATTCCTAAAGCATTTGCTCCAAGAATGTCTGATTGTAAAGCAATTTTATTACGATCTCTACAAGATATTTGCATTACTGGTTCTATCCCATTTTCCAGTAATAGTTTGGACATTGCCAAGCTGCACATTCTCATCACAGCCCTACTTCCGTCGGTAATGTTAACAGCATGTACCTTATCTTTCAAAAGTTGTGCTATCTTAAGAGATCTTACGGGGTTACCACCTCTGGGAGGCATTAACTCTGCCGTTATTACCTTAGATTTTTTTTCTAAAGTCTCCTGAAGTTTTGATTTCAATTTCGTTTGTTTCCTACTTAGTTAACAAGTGTACTGAGATTGCTAAACTTAATTAATATAAAAAAGGAACTGTTTAAATGCAAATGGTTGAAGAAGAAGTAAACAACATTGATATGATGGGTCTCTCAACAAGAGAGATGGAAATCATAGATCTCGTAGCTGATGGGCTTACAAATCAAGAAATTGCAGTAAAACTTACTATCAGTAAAAGAACTGTTGATAATCATGTAAGTAATATGTTTACAAAAACAGGTTCAAAAAATAGAGTAGCACTTTTGAATTGGGCTATGGATAATGGAAAGATTTGTAGAGATGGATTTAATTGTTGTTCACTTCCAGACTCCGATCAAGATTAGTCTCTTTTACTTTTTTTGTATCGTTATCTAAATCCATTAAACAATAATTTGTAGAACCTAATTCGAAGAGTTCAGCATATGCTACACAAGCATCTTTGTCTGAATCAACAAATCTCAATACTCCCTCCTTGTCATAGAGACCGTACATTTTTAGAGAATTTTGTTTTAAATATAAAGAAAATATAAAGGAAAGGTGGCTGTTTTGACTAGTGATTTTTGAGAGTTGTTAAATGTCATTTTTCCATGTTGAAAAAGGTTTGTTAGCAAGACTGAAATTTGAGTAATCTGTTAGTCCAGTAATTTCTTTTGAGATGAAAGATGGAAGACTTAAATCTTCCTCTTCATTAGATAGTTCGATTTCGGCAATTTCAAGTGGATAATTATTTTCTTTAAAACAATCTATAGTCCAAGATTTTTTTTCAACTTCTAAAAAGAATCTTTCTTTTTTAATTGTATTTGAAATATTTGACATTATAGTTTCACCATCTTTTTGCGGAATGGAGTATTCAAATTCAAAGTTGGTAAAGCTTTTTATATGTTTTTTGAAAGCAATTTTAAAGTCTTTACCTGTAAACCTTATCCTAATAATCCAATTATCTAAACTTTTTGATAAATATCCTTGTTCAATAAAAATTTTTTCCGTGATGAATTTTTTCCAATTATCATTTTTTATAAGAAATCGTCTTTCTATTTCTAAGGCCATTTAATTTTTTGGATTTTTTAGAGATAAATCACCTTTCCAATCAAGTTTTTTTATTAAAGTATTGTAATAGTTTGCACTTTGTTTAAACTTTATTATTTTGCAGGGTGAGTTACCTTTTTTGATCTCACAATAATAAGTTTCCTTTATGGTCATACATTTTGAACCATCTCGCCATAATTTAATTGCTCCTTTACTTTTTTTTACTGGTTTAATGATTACCTTACTTGTATTAGGTATGACGATTGGTCTACTAGCTAAACTCATTGGGCATATAGGGTTAATTATCATGGCATCTACACTAGGGTGCACTATTGGCCCGCCTGCAGCCATAGAGTATGCTGTTGAACCAGTTGATGTAGATATAATTAATCCATCACCTTTATATTCGTTTACCTTCTCATTATCGATTTCAATTTGTATTTGATTGGTGGGAGAAACATCCTCTTCAATAGATTTAAAATAAAAATCATTTAATGCGTCATAGCTTTTAATAATTTTTTCCCCATGATTTGTCCCACTCATACAAATATTACAATTCAATCTATTACGGAAGTCAATTATATATTCTTCTTTTTCTAGAATTTCAATAAAGGATTTGTCGAATAAAAAATTTTTTTCTTGAGTAAGAAATCCCAAATTTCCACCAATATTAATGCTTAATAAAGGAATATCATAATCCGCTAATGCATTGGCACATTTTAGAAAGGTTCCATCTCCACCAAGAACTATGCCAATATTTGGTTGAAATTCAGCATTAAAAAGACATTTTTTAATTTCATCTTTATTAAAATCACTTTCTATTCTTATTGATTCAATATTTTTGTTTTTGAGGACTTCTTCACAGAATTTAGAAGCCTTTTGAGCTATATAACTATCTGAACGATATATGATAAGCACTAATGAAAGTTTCATCTAATGGTTTTACCATTTTAATAAATTAAAACTTTCCATATCTACAGTAACCCTATTTCTGTATAGAGATAAAAGAATAGCTAATCCAACGGCGGCTTCTGCAGCAGCAACGGTTAAAACAAAAATTGTAAAAACTTGTCCTTGAATTAAATTATTATCAATATAAGAAGAAAAAGTCATCAAGTTTATATTTACCGCATTTAGCATTAATTCAATGCTCATTAGTACTCGAACTGCATTTCTGCTATTCAATAATCCCCAAATACCAATACAAAATAGTACTGAAGATATTATCAAAAAAGCTTGAATAGGAATTGATTCTAAATTCATGATAAATAACTTGGATGATTAATTTTTATTAGTAAGTAATGGTTCTGATGATTTTTCAATTAGCTCTTGATCAACAGGTAATCCAGTTGAAATATCTTTGTTCATAACATCTCTTCTAGCTAAAACAATAGCTCCAATCATTGCCATTAAAAGTAAAACTGAAGCTACTTCAAATGGGAGTAAATAATCACTAAATAGATGCTCACCTATCCTAATAGTTGATTCTTCTCCTATGGAGTTTTGTGGGCTTGCTAGGTTCCATACATTGGTCAAGTCGACTCTAATTAAAAGGCTGAGTAGGGTTAAACATATTAATGAAGATATAATTCTCCTAGGTTTAATATCATTGATTGGCTTTAAATCTTCTTTTTTATTAACAAGCATTATAGCAAAAATTATTAATACATTTACTGCACCCACGTAAACTAAAACTTGTGCTGCAGCAACAAAACTTGCGTTTAAAAGTAGATATAATCCAGCAACACTCATGAAAACTCCTCCAAGAAGAAAGGCAGAATAAACAATACTTTCAAGCAATACAACCCCTAGCGCTCCAATAAGAATTACTAAAGATAAGACTGTAAAGCAAATAAGTTGGGTTGTTATAGCAATAGACATAAATTAATGAAAATTAATTGTTAGAATTAGAGGCTTTATCTTTATTTTCAGAGGAGGCTGGTTTCATCCAATCATAGACTTCTTCTGGTAATTTACCAACTCTGATATCTGAATCTGGGATTTCGTGAGGATCCATTACCCCTTTAGGTAGATAAGCAAGTTCTCTCAATGGTTTTACTGATGGATCTGTTGTGACATTTGTAGGAAGTCTACCAAGTGCGACATTATCGAAATTTAAATTGTGCCTATCGAAAGTAGCTAATTCATATTCTTCTGTCATCGATAGACAATTAGTAGGACAATATTCAACGCAATTTCCACAAAAAATACAAACTCCAAAATCTATTGAATAATTTCTAAGTTCCTTTTTTTTTGTTTCTTTATTCATAACCCAATCAACTACTGGAAGATTTATGGGGCATACTCTCACGCAAACTTCACAAGCAATACATTTATCGAATTCATAATGTATCCTTCCTCTATATCTTTCGGAGGGAATGAGTTTTTCATATGGATATTGAACAGTAACAGGTCTTCTGCGAAGATGATCAAAAGTTACCGATATACCATTGTATAAATATTTGCCAGCATTAAACGCTTCTTTGATATAGCTATTTATTTGTTGAAGGAAATTGTTCATTTTGAAAAATTTACTTTGTTATTTTATTTTAGTGGAATAATTTTAAATTTAAGTATTTTTACTTAAATTTAACCACCAAAGAATTGCGGAAAAGCAAGTTTTAATCCTGCAGTTATCAAAAGATTAGCAAGAGAAATTGGAAGAAGAAACTTCCATCCAAGATCTAAAAGCTGATCTATTCTTACTCTAGGAGTTGTCCAACGTAATAATATTGCAATGAAAACTAAAAGATAAGCTTTTAATACAGTCATTACAATTCCTATTGATGCAGTGAAAACCTGTATTAAGGGTGCGTTAATTGGCAAATTTAGAAATTTAGCTATTAACTCTACAGGTATAGGAAAACCCCATCCTCCCAAATAAAGTATTGATACCAATAGTGCCGAAAGTATTAGATTGATATAGCTACCAAGGTAAAATAATGCGAATTTCATCCCTGCATATTCGGTTTGATATCCTGCAACTAATTCTTCTTCAGCTTCAGGTAAGTCAAATGGAAGTCGTTCACATTCTGCAAGTGCACAAATCCAAAAAACTATAAAGCCAACTGGTTGTCTCCAAATATTCCAACTTAGTATCCCAGCTCCACTTTGTTGGTTAACTATGTCAATAGTACTTAGAGAATTTGTCATTAGCACAATAGCCAGTACAGATAAGGCTAATGGTATTTCGTAACTTATAGATTGGGCAGCTGCTCTTAATCCACCTAATAATGAATATTTGTTATTTGATGCATATCCGCTCATAAGAAGACCAATTGGTTGGATACTACTCAAGGCAATCCATAGAAATATTCCGATACCAACATTACTAATAAGAAGGTTTTGCCCAAAAGGAACAATTAACCAAGAAAGAATAACTGGGACAAGAACTAATATAGGTCCTGCAGTGAAGAGAATCCCATCTGCTTTAGCAGGAATAATATCCTCTTTAACTAATAACTTAAGACCATCTGCAATTGGTTGGAGTACACCAAGAGCTCCTGCATATTCCGGTCCTATTCTTTGTTGAGCAGCAGCAGAAATTTTTCTTTCAAGCCAAACTGTTACTAAAACTCCAACAACTGCTGCAACTAAAACTAAAAGCATAGGTATAGGGAGCCAAATTATATGCGCGATCTCACTAGAAAGGCCAAAACCTTTTAAGAATTCATTAAAACTATATTCGAGATCAAGTCCGTATTCCAAAATTTTGAAGTTATTTACTTTATAGATTAACTCGTCACACTCAATATGTGTGTTTTTTATGAAAAGCTGCAAATATTATTCTCTATTTTCTAATCTGATCCAATCCCTTGGAGCTGATCCAGTATATATTTGAGATGGTCTAAAAATTCTATTTGCACCAAGTTGTTCTCTCCAATGAGCCAACCAGCCTGCAACTCTTGATATTGCAAAAATTGGAGTAAATAAATCACGAGGAATACCAAGTTTCCTATAAACAAGACCAGAATAAAAGTCCACGTTAGGGAATATACCCTTTGGTCCAAGTCTTGGAATTGCTTCTGCCTCTAAAGATTTAGCAACTTCATACATTTCATCTGCTCCAAATCTTATAAAAAGCTCTTCTGCCAGTTTTTGAAGAATTATTGCTCTTGGATCTTTGACTTTATATTCTCTATGACCGAAGCCCATAATCTTACTTTTATTTTTTATCGCGTTATCTAAAAAAGAAGCAGCATTTTCTGGAGTTTTGATCTCTTCTAACATTGCAATCACATCCTCATTTGCTCCTCCATGTAGAGGGCCAGCCAATGTGCCTACTGCAGAGGCGATCACTGCATATGGATCTGTAAGAGTGCTTGCAGTTACTCTAGCGCTAAATGTACTTGCGTTTAAACTATGTTCGGCATGTAGAATTAAACACCTATCAAAGACTTTTGCAGCAATAGGATCTTGTTCTTTTTCAGTCAACATGTAAAGAAAATTTGACGAGTAAGTTAAATCATCTCTGGGTTGAATAGGGTCTTGTCCTTTTCTAATGAGTTGAAACGCAGCAATCATAGTGGGTATTTTTGCTATTAGTCTTATCACTGCGTTGTAGATGTAATTAGGATCATCTATTGCTCTACGTGAATAGAAAAGCCCCAAAGAAGCCGCACTAGATTGAAGAGCATCCATAGGATGACCTGTCGCGGGGAAACATTTCATCATATCTCTGACTCTAAAACTTAACCTTCTATGCATCTGAACTTCTTGTTCAAAATCTCTTAGTTGAATAGCTGTAGGCAATTCACCCCAAATCAATAGATAAGCAGTTTCTAAAAAACTGCTTTTTTTGGATAGCTCTTCAATGGAGTAGCCTCTATACAATAATTTACCTTTGTTGCCGTCAATATCACAGATAGATGAATTAGTAACAGGTACACCCTCTAATCCTGGTTTTAAAATTAGTTTGTTACTATCCAATTTTCTAAATAAATATCAAATACTTATAGATTAAAGATAGTCAAATAATTTTTAATTAACCACAAGTTATTAACTTCACGAAAATTTAAATTGTTTGTGATTGAAGCTTGTTTGAATAACTTTATTAAGGTATTTTTAATATTGTTTCTGTATAAAGAATTGGATTTTTTTCAGGAATAGATTGTCTTATCATTTCTAGAGATTCTTCAGTTGATATTTTTAATATATTTCTAATGAGAAAATTAAGATCTTGTAAATCAGAAAAATATTCAATTTTATTGGAATTTCCATCTTTCACATCAACTTTTGCATAAAGAAAAGCAGATTTATCTTTATTATCTTTTAGGTTAAAAAATTTTTTTGAAATTGTTTCGAGTTTTTTACCATCAATTAAATAATTGCTTATGATTTGTAAATCCCTTGATTCTATTGAATAGATATTTTCATAAGTTAATTGTTTTATTACGTCGTCTTTTTCTTCAAGAATATCTTTGGAATATATCGAGTAAATATTTTCATTTTGTTCTAAAGTATATTTGTTGAAATCTTTGATTGTTTTCAAAGTACTGAAATCAAATTGATCTTCAGCATTTTTTTCAAATGTAATAATCCAATCTTTATTTGAATTAAGAATTAAAATGTTTTGATTTGTATCTTGATTAAACTCTTCAAACAAACTGAGTTCAAAATCATTTATTAGAGGTTTTAGATAATTGTCTAAATTTTTTATATCACTAAAAATTAAAACTTCAGGATTATCTTCATTAATATTTTCTTGATTGAAGAGCTTATCATAAGTAGAAATATCAACATTTTTTTTATTGTTTAGTAAATATGATTTTAAAGTTAAATGTTTATTTTTTAAGTCAAATGTTGTAGCTATAGTATCCCCATTATTCTCAGTAAAAATTTCTTTATTAAAAAATATACTTTTCCCTAATTTATTTGTAAATAATATATTTTTTTCGTTTTTTAGTCCAAGGAGTTCTCCCTCATATTGAAATTTATTTTCTTTAAAATCATTTTTAGATTTAATACTATTTCTGATTAATTTTTTATCCGATGAAGCTATTATATAATTATCTTCGGTCCGATATATAGAGTTAAGGAAATTTATTTTATTTTCTCTATTAATTGGTATTATCTCATCAATCTGATCAACTTTATCAGGCAAATTTAGTATATGATCTATTGTTTTTTCTGGCTTAATTTTAAATACGAGTAAAATATCATCTTTAATCTTTTTATCATTTTCAAAAGTTGAGATCATAAATTCATTATTGTAGATATCTTCAAATTTATTGTTGCCTAGATCTATACCTAAGTAATCTAAAATAGAATCTTTTATTAAAACGAAGTTATCTTCATTTTTTGGATTTTTATCTTTTTGATTATTATTAACAATATTAAAACTATCTAAATTTGAAATAAATAATAATTTATTGTTTTCAGGTACATATTTTAAGATATTTAGTTGCTCAATATTTATACTTTGCTCCTTATTTTTATTAGCAGAAACTTTTTTAAAACCAAAAAAAAGTAATAAAGATAATAATATTATTATTGCTACAACTCTAAGTCGCATTATCAATGTTTATTTTTATTTTTAACAATAAATTTCCTACTGCAACTTAATTTATTAAATTGTAAATAACACATAATTTATCCTATCAATTGGGAAATTATCCAAAATCTATAAATGCTTCTAGTCTCAATGATTGGTTTAATTCTGAGAAAGAAGATCCAGTCTTGATTGATGTTAGAGAACATTCAGAGCTTGAAATAGCTCGTTTCTCAAAAGAATTTTTACATATACCAATTAGTAAAGTTACATTTGAATACGTTGAAGAAATATTTGCTGGTTTATTAGACAGAGAAATTGTTGTTACCTGTCATGCAGGAATAAGAAGTTATAACTTTTGTCAATGGTGCTTAGATAATAATATTGTGAGCGAAATATGGAATTTGGAGGAAGGTATTGATGGATGGAGTAGATATATTGACCCATTAATTCCAAGGTATTGATTAAATATCTAATGAAGATGCAACAGTATTAACATCTTTGTCACCTCTCCCTGAGCAATTGATAACTATATGAGTATCTTTTTCAAGAGTAGGGCATAATTTATCTAACCAAGCAAAGGCATGCGAAGTTTCAAGTGCAGGTATAATTCCTTCAAGTTCACTAACAAGTCTCAAAGCATCTAAAGCTTCTTGATCAGTGACTGATCCATATTCTGCTCTACCTATATCTTTTAAATGGCTATGTTCAGGTCCGACTCCAGGGTAATCTAAACCTGCACTTATTGAGTGAGCTTCTTGTACTTGACCATTATCATCTTGTAAGAGAAGACTCATTGATCCATGCAAAATTCCAACTGACCCTTTAGTGATAGTTGCAGCATGTTTGTCAGTATCTACTCCGCTTCCTGCGGCTTCAACTCCAATAAGTCGTACAGAAGTTTCTTTAACAAAAGGATGGAAAAGGCCCATTGCATTTGATCCGCCTCCTACACAAGCAAGCAAAATATCGGGTAAAGATCCAAATGATTCCCAACATTGTTTTTTGGTTTCTTCTCCTATAACTGCATGAAAATCCCGCACAATTTTTGGGAAAGGGTGTGGGCCGGCAACAGATCCTAAAATGTAGTGTGTGGTTTCGACATTAGAAACCCAATCTCTAATGGCTTCACTAGTAGCATCCTTGAGTGTTGAAGTTCCAGAATTTACAACTTTAACTTCAGCTCCTAGAAGTTTCATTCTGAAGACGTTAAGGGATTGCCTTTTTATATCTTCAGCGCCCATATAGATAATACATTTCAGGCCAAATCTCGCACAAACAGTAGCAGTAGCAACTCCATGTTGACCTGCTCCAGTTTCAGCAATTATTCTTTTTTTGCCCATTCTTATTGCTAATAAAGCTTGTCCAAGGGCATTATTAATTTTGTGAGCACCAGTATGATTTAAATCTTCTCGTTTAAGCCATATTCTAGGAGTCGCTTGTTTAGTTTTGTAATGCTCAGTAAGTCTTTTGGCTTCATAAAGTGGTGTTTCTCTTCCTACGTAAGTCTTAAGTAGATGATTTAATTCTTTTACAAAAAGTTTATCTTTCCATGCATTAGATGCAGCTTTTTCAAGCTCAAAAAGAGCAGGCATTAGCGTTTCAGGAACATATTGACCACCATATTTTCCAAATCTTCCCTCTTTGGAGGGTTGATTTAAATCTTCATTTTTATAATTTTGATCTTTGCGAGAAAATGTACTTACCACTTTTCTATAGAATAAGTATTAACTAACTATAGATTATATTGAAAATAATGGGGAAAAAAAATTGGATCGAATTTGATAATCAAGAAAAAATATCTGAAGAAACAACTAGGGTAAATACTTTTAATAAAGGATCAAAAATAAATATTTCAAAACAAAAAAAAGGTAAAAAGGGCAAAACTATCACTTTAATTAGAGGTTTAGGAACTGAGGATGAAATCTTATTAAAAGAACTGCTTAAAAAAATTAAAGTTTTTTGTGGTACTGGAGGAACATTAGTAGATAGTAATATCCAGTTACAGGGTGATATGGTATCGAAATCAATTGAGTTTCTTCGTAAAGAGGGATTTCATAATTTTTGAAGCAAGGGTTAGGATAGGTTTTTAATTTTGATGATGCAAAAATGAAAGACCAAGATCAAACAAATTCAACCAATATAAAGTGGCACAATTTAACTATTGATAGAGATCAGTTAGAGAAAATGAGAGGTCATAAAGGGATGGTCATTTGGTTTACTGGTTTATCAGGCTCTGGTAAAAGTACATTGGCCAATGCTTTAAATGAAGTTTTACACTTAGATGGTTTTTCAACTTACGTTTTGGATGGAGATAATATAAGACATGGTTTATGTAAAGATCTTGGGTTTTCGGATCAAGATAGAGAAGAAAATATAAGAAGAATAGGAGAAGTTGCGAATTTATTTATGAATGCTGGCATAATAACTATTACAGCATTCGTTTCACCATTTATTAGCGATAGAGATAAGGTGAGAAAAATTATTGGATCTAAAGATTTTATTGAAGTTTATTGTGCTGCAGATATCAAGGTTTGTGAAAACAGGGATACTAAAGGTCTTTATAAGAAAGCTCGTATCGGTGAAATTAAGGATTTTACAGGAATTTCTAGTCCATATGAAGCTCCCAATAATCCAGAAATTATTGTTGATACCGGTTCGTTAGATTTAAAAGAATCAGTTGAAAAAGTTATAAACTATCTCAAACAAGAAAATTTTCTTAAAAAGAGTTCATAGAAAATATTGTTTCATTTACTTTGAAGATAATTTTCAGCTCCAATAGTTGATAACTTACTATTTTTAGTTCTTACCTGTTTATGAAGATTTTCTCTAAATTTTTTTAAATTGTCTTTCATAGATTCATCAAATAAACTGATCATCCCAATAGCTAATAATCCAGCATTTTGTCCTCCATTAATTGCAACTGTTGCTACTGGTATCCCTGAGGGCATTTGAACAATTGATAAAAGAGAGTCAATACCCTTAAGTGTCTTACTCTCCACTGGTACTCCAATTACAGGAATGCAAGTTATTGATGCTAGCATTCCTGGAAGATGAGCAGCACCACCAGCACCGGCAATTATTACTTTTATGTTTTCTGATTCTGCATTTTTTGCATATTCCATCATTTCAATAGGTGTTCGATGGGCAGAAAGTATACAAACTTCAGTTTTTATTCCAAATTCTTTTAAAATATCAATGGTAGGTTTCAATGTTTTTAGATCTGAATCACTACCCATTACGACAGCGATTTTATAAATATCTTTAGTATTCAATTCTGACAAAATAACAAATCAATTCTTTCCTATAATGGCGTGCAATTAATTTGGCGCCAGTTAGTTAGTATAAAAAGTAGAAATTTTCAAAGAATATTATGACTTCAAATAAGATTATCGAAAAAAGTGAAGTTCGGGAATATTTTAATGGTACTGGCTTTGAAAGATGGAATAAAATTTATAGCAAGTCTGATGAAATTAATACAGTTCAGAAAAACATTAGGAAAGGACATCAAAAAACTGTAGATGATGTAGTCTCATATATCAAAAATTATCCTGAACTAACAAAAAAAAGTTATTGTGATGCAGGATGTGGTGTTGGAAGTCTATCAATACCATTACTTAGACTAGGTATAAAAGAATTACAGGTAAGCGATATTTCTTCTGAAATGATTAAAGAAACAAAAAAACGTATTAATGATTTAGGTTTGAATCAAGGTAAAGTCAAATATGAAGTCTGTGATTTGGAAAAATTAAAAGGGTTATTTGACGTTGTAGTTTGTTTGGATGTTTTTATTCATTATCCTCAACCTGTCGCAGAGGAAATGGTCCAACATCTATGTGACTTAAGCAAAGAAAAACTTATCGTAAGCTTTGCTCCATTTACTCCAGTTCTTGCTGTTCTAAAAAATATTGGGAAATTATTTCCAGGGCCAAGTAAAACTACAAGAGCCTATACATTGAAAGAGAAGGGAATTATTAATGCTGCTAAAGAAAAAGGATTTAACGTGGTTCAAAAGAAATTAAATCAAGCTCCTTTTTATTTTTCAAAACTAATTGAATTCGAAAAAATTAAATAGTCTATTTTACTAAATGATTTTCAAGTGCATAACGGACTAATTCGGTTCTGCTAGATGTGCCTGTCTTGATAAAAAGTCTACTTACATATTTTTCAACATTTCTAATGGATGTTTCAAGCTGTCTTGCAATTTCCTTGTTCATCAGTCCCTCTGCTACCAGTTGAAGCACACTTGCTTCTCTTGGAGTAAAACTAGGAAGATTTATCTTACTTTCTGAATTAGTCGGATTTTGGTCTGTGAGCATAGATTTTATTTCAGTAATTTGCTTCGCCATTTTGCTTACATCAATATCTGCGAATCTTGCTGCTTCCTTTAGTAATCGTTCTTGTCTATTAATTACATTTTTAACTCTTGCAGCTAATTCATCGGGGTCGAAAGGTTTGGAAATATAATCATCAACTCCTGCAAGATAACCTTCTGTTCTGTCTAAGGTCATTCCTTTTGCAGTCAGAAAAATAACTGGAGTTCCTCCTAATTTTTCATCTGCTCTTATTTTTTCTAATAAAGCATAACCGTTAGCTCGGGGCATCATAATATCACTAATTATCAAATCGGGAAAAATTGTTTGAGCTTTTTCCCAACCATCCTCTCCATCTACAGCAATAAATATTTCAAAGCCTTCATCTTCTAGAAATGTTTTAACAGCTGTTCTTAAACCAGGCTCATCATCAACTAATAAAATTCTTGACTTTCTTACTGGTTCATTATTTATTTGATTAATTTCATTCATTTTTTAAATTCTTGAATTTGATTTTCTAGTAATAATGAGAATTTTATATACTTAATAGAATGCTATCAACTCCTATCCTACTAGACTATCAATCATCAACTCCTTGTTCTAAAGATGTTGTTGATTCTATGATGCCTTTTTGGAGTGAGATATTTTCTAATCCTTCAAGCAAATCTAATTTGGCGGGTATGAACGCAAGCGCTATATTGGAAGCCTCAAGAGAAAAAATAGAACAAAATTTATTTCTTAAGAATAAAAAGGTTATTTTTACAAGTGGGGCAACAGAATCTAATAATCTAGCTTTATTAGGTTTTGCAAGAAATTACCACAAAAAAACAGGTAATTATGGACATATTATTACCTTAAAAACGGAGCATAAAGCTGTACTGGAGCCCCTATACCAACTAAAAAAAGAGGGATTTATGGTTACAGAAATTACCCCGGAAAGAGATGGCATAATTTCAGAAGAACAGTTCAGAAAGAATATTAGAGAAGATACATTTATGGTTAGTGTCATGATGGCAAATAACGAAATAGGAGTTATTCAGCCTATAGAGAATATTTCAAAGATATGTAAATTGAGAGGAATAACTTTTCACTCTGATTTTGCGCAATGTTTAGGTTATGTCGAGTTAAAAAATCTTCTATCAGATGTAAATATGATAACGATGAGTTCTCATAAAATTTATGGACCCAAAGGGATAGGACTTCTTTTGATTGATCAAGATATTACTCTTGAGCCTTTAATTGTTGGAGGAGGGCAGGAATATGGTCTCAGATCTGGTACCTTACCTCTCCCTTTAGTAGTTGGCTTTGCTAAAGCAATAGAGATGGCAGTTTTTAATCAAAAAAATAACGCTGAGAAATTACTTTTGTGTAGAAATAACCTTTTAAAGGGTTTGTTAGAAAATAATTCTGGTTTATTAATTAATGGCTCGATTAAACAAAGATTACCTCACAATTTAAATCTGACTATATTGGATTTAAACGGAGCAAAGTTTCATAAACTTTTAAAATCTAAAATAATTTGTTCTAGTGGATCAGCATGCAGTAATGGTGAACCATCTCATGTTTTATTAGCCTTAGGTAGATCTTTTAAAGAAGCAGAATCTTCATTAAGGTTAAGTATTGGATTAAGCACTAATTCAAAAGATATAGAACAAGCGATTCATATCCTTACAAATATGATCAAATTATTACGTTAGAAATTATTTCCTCTTGAACATGTATTGTCTCCTTAATTTAATTGTGCAATTCTTAATTTCCCACTTCTAGCTCTTTTATTTTGTTCGACTTCTTGTTCGGAGGGAGTTATTGGTTTTTTTGTCAGGTTTTTTAGTCTTTGATCATTCTTAAAAAAACTTTTAACTAACCTATCTTCCAGGGAATGAAAACTAATAATAGAAATAATTCCACCCGGCAGAAGCCATTCAGGGACAACTTGCAAAAATTTTTCTAATACTTCAATTTCTTTATTAACGGCAATTCTTAGTGCTTGAAATGTTCTTGTTGCTGGATGTATTTTTTTATATCTTTGTTTTGGTGGGAAGCAGCCGGCAATAGAATAAGCTAACTCTTTTGTCCCAGAATATTTCCCATTTTCCTTCAAATCTATTTTTATTTTCCTAGCAATCTTTCTTGATAATCTTTCATCTCCAAATTTATAAATTACATTAGCTAGATCTTTTTCACTTAAATTCTCAATTAATTTCTCTGCATCAACCTCAAGAAAAGGATTCATGCGCATATCAAGTGGACCATCTTTTTGGAAACTAAATCCTCTTTTTGGGTCATCAATTTGGTTACTATTTACTCCAAGATCTGCAATCACAAAAGAAACTTTTTCTTTTGGTACAAAATCCGCAAAATTTGAAGCCTTTATATCAATCCTATCTTTAAATTCATTAAGTTTTTCTGATGCTGATTTTCTTGCGAATGGATCTTGATCAAGTCCAATTATATTTAAATCCGAATATTTTCTCAATAAGTGATAAGAGTGCCCGCCTCCGCCTAAAGTTGCGTCTATTCCTTTAAGTTGGTTGTTCTGTATTAATGGGTAATGCTCTAATGAGGCCATAATCTCATCTGTCATAACTGATTTATGATTGAAAAAAGATGAATCAGATAGGTCAGTTTGCATAACTTTCGACTAAGATTTGTTTAGAAGTTAAATTTTGAATGGCTCAGCTAGAGACTAGAACAGAACCAATGGTGGTCAATTTTGGCCCTCACCATCCCTCAATGCATGGAGTTTTAAGGTTAGTTGTAACTCTTGATGGTGAGAATGTCATTGATTGTGAGCCTGTAATTGGATATTTACATAGGGGAATGGAAAAGATAGCTGAAAATAGGACAAATGTAATGTATGTCCCTTATGTAAGCAGAATGGATTATGCAGCAGGTATGTTTTATGAAGCTATTGTAGTAAATGCTCCTGAAAGATTAGCTAATATTCCAGTTCCTAAAAGAGCTAGCTACATAAGAGTTCTTATGCTGGAACTTAATCGTATTGCTAATCATCTTTTATGGCTTGGCCCCTTTTTAGCAGATGTAGGAGCTCAAACTCCATTTTTCTATATTTTTAGAGAAAGAGAAATGATTTATGATCTTTGGGAAGCTGCTACTGGACAAAGGCTCATAAATAATAATTTTTTTAGGATTGGTGGTGTTGCATGTGATCTTCCATACGGATGGTTAGAAAAATGTATAGATTTTTGCGATTGGTTCGGTCCTAAGATAGATGAATACGAAAAATTAATCACCAATAATCCAATTTTTAGAAAAAGAATTGAAGGTCTCGGAACAATACAAAGAGACCAAGCAATTAATTGGTCTTTGTCCGGGCCAATGCTTAGAGCTTCAGGAGTTTCCTGGGATTTAAGGAAAGTCGATAGTTATGAATGTTATGACGATTTTGATTGGCAGATTGCTTCAGAAAAAGAAGGAGATTGTTATGCGAGATATCGAGTAAGAGTTGAAGAAATGAGACAATCACTAAGCATCATTCGCCAAGCATGCAAAATGATTCCAGGAGGTCCAACAGAAAATTTAGAAGCTCAAAGAATGGCGACTGAAGATAAGAAAAGTGAAATATTTGGTATTGACTATCAATACGTAGCTAAAAAGGTTGCTCCAACTTTTAAAATTCCCAACGGAGAATTGTATACAAGATTAGAGTCCGGTAAAGGAGAAATAGGTGTATTTATTCAAGGAAATAATGAAGTTACCCCTTGGAGATTTAAAATCAGAGCAGCTGATTTAAATAATCTGCAAATATTGCCGCATATTCTTAAAGGTGCCAAAATTGCCGATATTATGGCAATCCTTGGCTCAATAGATGTCATTATGGGATCTGTTGATAGATAAGTTCTTTTAATGAAATCAGCTGATTGGTTAATATTGCAGAAGAAGGTAAGGTTTGGTGATTGTGATTCTGCAGGTGTAATTCATTTTCATAATTTATTAAAATGGTCGCACGAAGCTTGGGAAGAGAGTATTGAAATTTATGGGATTCCTTATCAAGATATTTTTCCAGATTTTTCTATTCGTAAAAGTCAAATTATTTTTCCCATAGTAAATTGCGAAGCAAACTTTCTTGCGCCTATAAAAATTGGAGATATCTTAAAAGTAAAAATTGCCCCTCATAAAATTAATACCCATTTGTTCCAAGTAAATAGCTTTTTTTTAAAAAATGGAAATAAAGTAGCAGAAGGAAAAATAATACATTGTTCTTTAGACGTTGATTCAAGAAACAAAATAAAACTTCCCGATCAGTTAGAAAGATGGATAGAGGCTTCAAATGTAAGTATAAATTTAAAAGAATGCTAATTATTATTTTTTAAATTTATAGTTTATTTTTTCTGTACTGGTATTTTTGTTTTTAACAATCCACTTTTCAGGTTTTTCATGTTTAGGCCAACTTTGAGAAAATTTTTTTAATAAATTTAATGAATTTTCAATATTTTTATGATTTGTAAGTTCTCTAAATTCAACAATTATTTTAATTTTATTTCCCCATAATTTGTCTGCTATTTTTGAAATATTGAATTTATTAATTGGGATATTTTCTTTCATAATGAAATCATTTAATCTAGATTCAATGACTTCTGGGAAAACAATTTCTCCTCCTGAACTAAAAGCTTTATCACTTCTTCCAAGAAAGTTTAAATATAAAGAATTATTAATTTGATTAATTTCACCTAAATCACCGGTTTGCCACCACCCATTTTTATTTTTGAAATTTTCAGTTTTTGAAGAGTCTATTATTTCGATTCCAATTCTGGCTGATTTTATCTCAATTAATCCTTGTGCGTTAATTCTAATTTTTGTATCAGGTAGTATTTCTCCAACATTTTGAAAACCCATTAAGAATTCTTTTGGTTTTAAACTCGTAACCATTGCTGCTGTTTCAGTTGAGCCGTAACAAGGTGCTAATTTTATCTTTTCTTCTATACATTGTTCTGCAGTTTCTCTTGAAATTGAAGCTCCACCTACCCAAATTAGATCAAAAATTTTTAGCCAATTAATACCATCTTTTTCAGCTAAAAGTCTTTTTAATTGGGTAGGGACTAGTGACGTTATCAAGTGTTTGTTGTTTTTTTTAGATTGAATTGTAAAAAGTAAAATTTCTCTAGTATTTTTTATTAAAGAGGGAGAAATATTAACATAATTACATCCCCAACTTTGACTTCTAAAAATTGGCATTAATCCACTTATATGGTTAAGGGGCAAAGTGTTAAAAATTAAGCAGTTTTGTAATTCAAATCCTTGCTCTTTAAGCCATTGGCCTGAAGTAGCGGCAGATAATTTAAGATTATCTAAATGATGAATACATTTTCTAGGCTTACCACTGCTCCCACTGCTGTTTAAGATAATTGCTGGTCCATTTTCAGTAATTGAATCTAATTCATCTTCATCTTCATAAAATTTGTTTTTTACATAAATAATTTTATTCTCTCTAATTTTTTCATTAATTTTCTCTACAGATTGAGTTTCATTATTTTCAACTTCAATAGTATGAATTTTATTTTTCATAGTTGATCCCATATCTTTTGTGCTTCATTTAAAAATAGAAACGAATTAGGGAATTTATTCATTGCTAAACCAGGAACTTTCGGAGTTGGTCCTTGTAATTGTAGAGAAGATAAATGATAAAGCCATCTCTTCCCTATTCCAGTTTCAAATGAGGAACTTATAGATATTAAAGCTTTTTTATTTTCTAATTCTCTTAAAAGCTTAACTGGATTATTTTCTTGAGAAGGCCTTCGAATTTGCCAACCCTTCCACTCATCAATCAAATTTGGGAATTTTAAAAGTGATTCGTCTAAAGCTATTGGGATTTTTTTGTTGAGTTCTTTCAGTCCTTCAATATCATCAACACAGAGAGGTTGTTCTAACCAATCTATATTTTTGTTATCTTTTAAAATATCAGCCCATCTATTAGCTATCTTTCTACCCCAAGAACCATTAGCATCTATTCTTAACTTAATATTATTGCCTATTTGGCTTAAAATTTCTTCTAAATTTGCTTCTTCCTCATTATTATTTTTTAAAGCTACCTTCCACTTTATGGTTAATGATTTTCCAATATTAGATCGAGTTTTTTTAATTTCATTTAGCTCTGAAATCACATTTTCAGAATTTAAAAGTATGGCTGTTTTATCAATTTCATCAAAGTAATAGTTTTCTTTAAAAATTATTTTTCCATTTATCTCAGCTAATGCAGAATTTATTGCAGATTGAATGCATGGGTGAAAAATATTTATTTGCTCAGATAAATTAAATACTTCTACATTCTCAGGGATCATATTTAGTTGTTTTGCACATTTTTTAAAGTCTTGTTCTTGAAGTGGTGAAACTTCTCCAAACCCAATTTTTTTATCATTACTTGATAATTTAATTATCCAACCCAATTTTGTAAGGTAAGTGGTTTTAGAATTTTCTACTTTTGTGGATAACTTAAAGCTATAAGATTTTTTTTTAAATATTAATTTCATTTATTAAGCAAGTAATTAAATATTAATCCTGTGATTAAGCCAAATCCATTAAGAGTTTGAAATTTTATTGCGATGAATTTGCAATTCTTTATTGCTGAAGGTTTGTTATATGAGGAGTGTAATAAATTTATCAGTCTTATTGCTTGAGGAAAACTAATTAAATAGATGATACAAAAAACTGGAATAAATCCAGAAATTATAGTGAAAAGTTGGAAAATATATATTGTAAAAATTATCCAAGGCACAAGTTGAGAACCTTTTTTTGCTCCTAAGCGAACTAAAGGTGAATTTTTCCCATGCTTTTTATCTTCAATTATTTGATGAAAATGAGAACAAAATAATACTAATGTTGTTGCTAATGAAGGTCCTGAACCAAGTAATAATGAAACTTTCCAAGGAATATTTTCGAAATAAATATTATAGGGATTTAATGCAATTAAGACTGCAGAGTAAGTAAAAGGTCCAAATGCAAGCCAGCATAATGGTTCTCCTAATCCTTGATAGCCAAATCTAAAAGGAGGACCTTGGTATAAATATCCTAATAAGCAGCAAGCTGCCACCAAAATCAAAATGTTCGCGCTTGTTGATAATGAAATAATTGAAATTATTAATAAACCAATAACTAAAGATGTATATGCAATAAATGAAATTATTTTTTTATTTTTTATAAGGTTTACAATTGAATGGAATTTAAATTCATCGATTCCTGTGTCTGCGTCGAATAAATCATTAGTTAGATTTTCCCAAAGTAATATCAAAATTGCAGCTACCGTAAATGAAATCAAATTATATATTTTTACTTTTTCATATTGATTTAGTAGATAAGCCCCTGTAATAAAAACAGGAAGTATTGCAACAGAATAAAGAGGCCATTTTATTGCTTGTTTCCATAATTTTTTTTTATTTTCATCCATTTTTAATTAACAAACAATATTCAATCATTATTAAATGAAGTTTATAAATTGAGTTACATTTTTTACTTTATTGCATGATTTTTAGTTATTTTCAATAAGTAATGAAAAATGATTTAAAATTTACAGATTTTTTAATAGATGTATTTTCCTCTTTCGATAAGAAAGTGGAAAATTCTGGATTAGTAAGTATTTGTGTTGAGATTCCTTGTATTGATTTATTTCAAGTATATAAGTTGTTTATAAATAAATATCAGTTTTCTTCATTTTGGGAGGAATCTGATGCCATGTCATACATTGCTTTCGAGAAATGTAAATATGTCACTTTGGATGGTCCAAAAAGATTTGAGGTCGCAAAAGAGTTTAATTCTGAGAATTTTAAAAATTTAATTAACTTAACTAATGAATCAAATAATTATGCACTTTCAAAAATAATTTATTTATTTTCTTTTTCTGAAAATTTGAATAATAAGAATTCCTCTTCAGATGTTCCTAGTTTGGAAGCTGTCTTACCAAAAATATTAATTATTAAAAGTGATAATAATTGCTGGTTAAGAATCAATGGTCATGTTGAAGGTAAATCATCATTAAGAACATTAATTGAAGAAATATGGGCAATTAGAAATCAAGTTATTAATTCTGGCTCAGAATTAATAAAATCATCTACATTAAAAACTGGTCTTGATTTTCCTATTATTGATGACTTTTTAAACTCCTTAGAAACTTCTAATACCAATTTGAAAAAAGTAGTAAATAGAGGAATTCAATTAGTAGAGAAAGGTATCCTCGAAAAGATAGTTTTAGCGAATAGGATTAAAATAAAACTTAAAAATAAATTAGATGTAGTAGAAATTTTAAAAAGATTAAAAAAGAATCAACCAAATACATGCAGATACGTTTGGAAAAGGAATGGTAAGGATATTTTGTTTGGAGCATCTCCAGAAAAATTATTTTCTTTTACTAAACCTAATTTAACTTTGGAAGCTCTTGCTGGAACTATCTCAACTAATTCAAATTTCAAGAAACTCCTAAAAAGTACTAAAGACTTAAAGGAACATAATTATGTAATACAGTATTTAATAAAATGTTTAGAAGTTTCAAAAATAACAAACTTTAAAAAAAGTGATATCAAGGTAAATTCATTTGGAGATATTTCTCATTTGCAAACACTCATTTTCTCTAAAGTTGAAAATATATGCCCTTTTGAATTGCTTAAAAACCTACATCCATCTCCGGCTGTTTGTGGATACCCAAAAAAAACAGCATTGGATTGGATAAATACTCTTGAGTCTTTTCCTAGAGGAAATTATGCTTCTCCAATGGGTTGGGTTGATGCATCAGGTAATTCTTCATTTCTTTTAGCAATTAGAGGCGCAAGATATATTGAAGAAAATATTGAATTTACTGCCGGTTCAGGCATAGTTTCAGGTTCTGTTTTAGACAGAGAAATAGATGAGATTAAATTAAAATTTGAATCTATAGTAAAACAAATATTTTTCGCGAAAAATCCTAGATAATTTCGACTAATTTTTCAATAACTTCCTCTGAAACATTCTTATTGGATAAATTTTCTATTTCTCTTAAACCCGTTGGACTGGTTACATTAATCTCGCTAAGCATTCCATTTATTACATCAATACCCACAAAAAATAAACCTTCATCTTTGAGGTGTTGAGATAACTCTGAGCAGATATTTTTTTCTTTTTCTGTTAATAATGTTGGTTCAGCCTTCCCACCCATCGCTAAATTACTCCTAAAATCTCCTCTTTGAGGAATCCTATTTATAGATCCAATTGCTTCACCATTTACGATAATTATTCTTTTATCACCCTCTATGACTTCAGGAATAAATTTTTGCATCATAACGGGTAATTCTTCTTGAGAAGTGATTAATTCAATGATTGATTTAATTCCTGGAGAATTTTTATTAATCCTTATAACACCTTGACCACCTTTTCCTCCAAGAGGTTTTATTACTACTTCATTGTTTATATTTGCAAAATTAATTAGATCTTTTACCTTACTCGCAACTATCGTAGGTGCCATTAAGTGGCTGTATCTCAAAGCACCTAGTTTTTCATTCCATGCTCTTAACGATGAAGGTTTGTTGATTACTTTTACTCCTTTTCTTTCGGCAACTTCTAAAAGATGGGTCGCATATAAATAAGCCTCATTTACAGGAGGATCTTTTCTCATCCAAATGCAATTAAATTTGGTGAGAGGTATGCAATCACTCTCTTTGAAAGAAATCCACGGATTTACTTCAACTTTTACTGAAGATGCCCATACTTCATCACCTCTAGCTTCAAGGTCTTGAGGAGTGCAACTCCATATTTCAATATTTTTTTTTGATGATGCTTGCATTAAAGCAGCAGATGAATCTTTTAAGGGATTTATATTTTTTATTGGATCTATTACGAATAGAAATTTCATAAGATCTAGTTTAATAATGCGTCTAATTTATTTTCATTTTCTAATGTGTAGAGATCATCGCAGCCTCCGATACCCTCATTATCTATAAATATTTGTGGTAATGTTCTTCTACCATCAGCTCTTTCCGTCATCAATTCTCTGGCATCTTGATCGCCATCTATTTTATATTCTGTAAAATTTATATTTTTTTTCTTGAGTAAAGATTTTGCTCGAATACAAAATGGGCAATATTGCCAAGTATAAATTTCAACTTTGGACATTTTTTTAAAATAATACTTAGTTTATACTATTAAACAAAAGTGCTTGTTAGATTATAAATAACGATTAAATTCTATTTTGATAGATATTACAGATTTCAAAAAAGATCTTTCGGAACTAACAGAGCGCCTGGGTAATGCTCAGGATTGTCTTTGACGTTCCAAGATTAAAAGCGAAAAGGAGAGAGTTAGAGCAAATTTCTGCTCAGCCTGAATTTTGGGAGAA
This sequence comes from Prochlorococcus sp. scB245a_520K10, assembly GCA_000634515.1. Classification (GTDB taxonomy): domain Bacteria; phylum Cyanobacteriota; class Cyanobacteriia; order PCC-6307; family Cyanobiaceae; genus Prochlorococcus_A. The sequence goes on from JFNU01000004.1 coordinate 44,176, forward strand.
TCAGGATGAAGCAAAAAAACAAATGTTAATCCTCGATGATGTCAAAGCGCAACTCGAATTGTTAGATAAATGGAAAACTTTTCTTTCTGATGCTAATGCCTCTCTTGAGCTTTATTATTTAGAACCTGAAGAGGAAATGATTTTGGAATCCCAGCAGGGCTTAGAGAAATTAAGAGATAATTTAGATAAATGGGAATTTGAAAGATTGTTATGTGGTGAATACGATAAGGAGGGAGCAGTAGTTTCTATTAATGCAGGTGCCGGTGGAACAGATGCACAGGATTGGGTAGAGATTTTATTGAGAATGTATTCAAGATGGGCCGATAATAATCAAATGAGCCTTACCATCAATGAATTATCTCAAGGAGAAGAAGCGGGTATTAAAAGTGTAACCTTTGAAATTGAAGGAAAATATGCATATGGCTATCTACAACATGAAAAAGGAACTCATAGATTAGTAAGAATCTCTCCTTTCAATGCTAATGGCAAAAGGCAAACCAGCTTTGCTGGGGTAGAGGTCATGCCAAAATTAGATGAGAATATTTCACTTAACATACCTGAAAAAGATTTAGAAATTACAACTAGTAGATCCGGTGGAGCTGGAGGCCAAAATGTTAACAAAGTAGAAACAGCAGTAAGAATTGTTCATTTGCCTACTGGTATTTCAGTAAGATGCACTCAAGAAAGATCTCAATTACAAAATAAAGAAAAAGCTATGTTACTTCTTAAGTCTAAACTACTAGTGATTGCTAAAGAACAACGAGCTGCAGAAGTCGCTGATATTAAAGGTGATATTGTGGAAGCTGCATGGGGCAATCAAATAAGAAATTATGTTTTCCATCCCTATCAAATGGTAAAAGATCTTAGGACTATGAAGGAGACTAACGACTTAGATAGTGTTTTAGATGGTGGACTTGAACCATTTATTCATGAATTATTACGCATGAATATTTCTTCTAACGAATCTAATGAATAACTAATGGACAATAAAAACGAAAATTTAGAAAAAAAAGTTGCTCCTCCAAGCTTTATAAAGCTTGCCATGAGAAATATGGTAAGGAAGAGTTCAAAAAGTATTTCACATTTTTCAATAACATTTCTAGTTTTAATTGGGATATTAATACTTGTGGCAACAATAGGTAAGCCCAATATTCCTGTATAAGAATTAATGAAAGAAAAAATTGTTTCTGAAATAAATTTAGAGTTGGTTTTTCAATGTAATGATTTTTCTCAATTATCAAATAAGTTTAAAGAAACTAAAACAAAGCTTATATTTGAATCTATTTTTTGGGAGAAAGTTTTTTTATCTTGGATAAATACAATATTAAAAAAAGACGATTATGAATTACCAAATTTTATTGTTGAAAAAAGATCTTTTTCATTAGGCTTTCAGATAATATCTAATCAAGAAATTGCTTCTATGAACAAGAAGTGGATGCAAAAAAATGGTCCAACTGATGTTCTATCTTTCCCAATCATTTCTGATGAATCTCTAAATAATTTAGATCATATAGAGTTGGGAGATATATTTATATCATTAGAGATGGCACTTGAGCAATCATATCAATATAAAAATTCTCTCTATAGAGAGATTCTCTGGTTGGCTAGTCATGGATTTTTACATCTTTTGGGATGGGAACATAATAATGATCTTGATTTAGAAAATATGTTAAATTTTCAGGAATATTTAATTACCAGATTAGATTAAAAATCTATGGAAAAAAAAATAAAATCTATACAAAATAGAAAAGAATCTTACAAAACTTCTAGTAATTTATTATTAAGTTTTAAGTATGCTTTCAGTGGAATTAGTTACGTATTAAGAACTTCAAGAAATTTTAAAATTCAATTAATTTTTACATTTGCAAGTTTAGTGATTGGTTTTTTACTGAAAATTAGTCTAAGTAATTATGTAATTTTGATTGCCACAATTCTGTCTGTTTTAATATTAGAAATATTAAACACATCTATTGAATCAATAGTTGATTTAGTCGTGAAAAAAGAATTTAGTAGTTTGGCTAAAATTTCAAAAGATACTTCTGCAGGAGCAGTATTATTAGCTTCCATTAATTCTGTTATTATTGCTGTATATATCTTTGTTCCTAGAATAAAGTTGTTATTCTAAATCCAAATAAGTATGTTTCTTGTTATTGATAATTACGATAGTTTTACTTATAACCTTGTTCAATATTTAGGAGAACTTTCAGTTGAGCATGAAATAACCAAAGAATTAATTGTTAAAAGAAATGATGAAATTACTTTAGAAGAAATTATCAAACTAAATCCTAATGGCATCGTATTATCTCCAGGTCCAGGCAATCCAGATCAATCTGGAATTTGTCTGCCAATATTAAAAAAATTATCTAAAAATATTCCTATCTTGGGAGTTTGTTTAGGACATCAAGCTTTGGCCCAAGCTTTTGGAGGTAAGGTTGTAGTCGGGAAAGAACTTATGCATGGTAAGACATCCAAAATATTTCATAATCAAAAAGGATTGTTTAAAGATATTGAGTCTCCATTTGTGGCGACTAGATACCATAGTCTTATAGTTGATTCAATTTCCTTACCATCTTGTTTCGAGATAACTGCGACTTTAGAAGACTCAACTATTATGGCTATCTCTCACAAGGAATATAAACATTTACATGGGGTACAGTTTCATCCTGAAAGTGTATTGACACAATTTGGTCATAAATTAATTAGTAATTTTCTAAAAATGGCTATACAAAAGTAAAATACAAAAAAATTAATATTATGATTTCTCAAATTAAAAACATTTTCTTTTTTATATTATTTAGCTCTTTTTTACCTACCTCATTATTGGCTAGGAATTTAGTAATAAAAAGTTTGGGACATAGTAGTTTTCTAATTAATAGTGAAGAAAAATCGATCCTTATAAATCCCTTTAAACCAATAGGTTGTGCTAGTAATTTAAAGGAGCCAAAAGAAGTTAACGTAGATTTTATTTTGGCTAGTTCTAGGCTTCCAGATGAAGGATATAACCCTAATGATCAATTAATGTTTGTTGAGCCAGGAATTTATCAATTTGAGGATATTTTATTAAATGGAATTTCTGTACCTCATGACAGAGTAGATGGAAGAAGATTTGGGATGGCAACTGTTTGGATTTGGGAGCAGAATGATCTTAAAATTGTTCATATGGGAGGAGCTGCTGGTGATATTGATATTAATAGTGAAATTATTTTGTCCCGCCCAGATATCTTATTCATTTCAATTGGAGGAGGAATAAAATCTTACGATGGGGAAGAAGCCTCAAGAATAGTTAAGATCTTAAAACCTAATGTAGTTATTCCTGTACACTTTGAACGTGGCAAAAAAATTAATAAAGAATGTGATTTTTCAAATGCTGATTTATTTATCGAAAATATGAAAGATTTTAAAGTAAGGTATGTTGGAAAAGATTTTAAAATAAAGCCTAAAAGAATTGATCAAAATACAATTTATATTTTCGGTAATTAATTTATTAAATCTAGGACCTTGTAATTCTCCCAGAAAAAAATCATTTGTTCTTCAGTTCCAATACTAACTCTTATTGACTGACCAATATTTTTTTTGTTTTCCATACTTCTAATAAGGATACCTTTTTCTCTCATCTGTTGTATTAAGATTTTAGGATCTTTTTTTGGCCAAATTAAGAAATAATTACCTCCACTAAAGTGAGTTCTTATTTTTGTTGATTTAAATTTATTTAAAATCCATTCTCTTGCTTGTTTAACTTCTAAAACATAATTATCAATATATGATTTGTCTTTAAGTGCTGCTAATGCTGCTGTTATAGCAAAGCTATTTACATCATATGGCCCTGTAACTTTGTTAATGTACTGCATTAAAGTTTTATTGCCAAAAGTAAAACCTATTCTTAAACCAGCTAAACCTGCTGTTTTTGAAAGAGATTGGATTATTAGTATATTTTTATTCTTTTCAAAATCTATAGAATCAAGAAGACTATCTCCATTAAATTTTTCATATAGTTCATCAACAATTATCAATGAATCGTGCTTGATATTAGCTAAGTTAATTATCTCTTGAGCGCTTAAAACCGTTCCTGTTGGATTATTTGGATTACAAATAAAGATTAACTTTGGATTATGCTTTATAATTTTCTTCCTAAATTCTTCGATGGGGAATAGAAAATTTTCTCCAATGTAAGAACAAGTTATTTTCTTCATTCCACGCATTTCTGAACAAGGAGAATAGTAACCAAAAGTTGGATTTGTGGTTAGAAATATTTGATCTTTTTCTCCAAAGCAATTAAAAATTGCATTTATTGCTGCATCTGCTCCATTGAAAATTCCTATTTCATCATTATCAAATTTTCTTGAATCAAGATAATTATCACATAAAAAATTTTTTAATAAATTATATTCTGGATAAATTGAAATCTCATCTAAGTTTATAGCTTGTAATGCCTCTAAAACCTTTGGACTTGGACCTAAAGTATTTTCATTAAAGTCTAAGCGGAGTAAATTTCTTCTATTTTCTAACGGTGCAGAGTAGGACTGCATATTTATTATTTCTTCTCTTGGTTTTGGGAAAAGATTATTTAATGGATCAAAATTATTCATTACATTCTTTCTAAAGTTTCAATTCCTAGAAGCTCTAAGCTTAATTTTAGTGTTTTTGCAGTTAGGTCACATAAATTAAGTCTTGAAATTTTTATATTTTTTTCTTCTTTGAGGATTGGAACTTGATCATAGAATCTATTAAAAGTCTGACATAGCTCAAAAAGATAATTACATAGTCTATTTGGCATTAAGTCTTTTTCAATAGAAATTATGACTTCATCGAAGTTAAGTAATTTTCTGATAAGTTTCCATTCAGATTTATGTTCATAATTTATGTATTGACAATCTTTAGAGTCATAAACAAAATCATTTTTTCTTTTAATTCCTGAAATTCTTACAAGTGTATATAACAAATAAGGAGCAGTATTTCCATTCAGGGAAAGCATTTTATCAAAACTAAATTGATAATTAGTAATCCTATTTTGACTTAAATCTGCATACTTAACAGCTCCTAATCCAATGATTCTTGAAGTATTTGCAATAAATTCTTCTTTCTCATAACGATTTTCATTTTCTAATCTTTTCAATAAATCTTCTTTTGCTCTTCTAACTGCTTCTTTTAATAGATCTTTTAGACGTATTGTTTCACCTTCCCTTGTTTTTAGTTTTTTGCCATCAATTCCTTGAACCAACCCAAAAGGTACATGGTCAACTTGACACTTATCTGGAATCCATTTTGCTTTTTTTGCAACTTGAAAAACTCCAGCAAAATGATTTGCTTGTCCATGATCAGTTACATAAATAATTCTTGAAGCATTATCACCATTAGGTGCTTTATTGAATCTGTATCTTATGGCAGCAAGATCTGTGGTGGCATAGTTAAAACCGCCATCTTTTTTTTGAATAATTAGCGGTAAAGGTTTGCCTTCTTTATTAGTCATACCATCTAAAAATACACATTTTGCACCTTGATCTTCTACGAGTAATTTTTTAAAATTCAAATCCTCAATAACTGATTTTAATAAGGGATTATAAAAAGATTCACCTCTTTCTTTTATTTTTATTTTTAAATTTTTATAGATTTCATCAAATTCTTTTCTCGATTGATCACATAATAATTTCCAAGCTTGAATTGATTTACTATCTCCACTTTGTAACTTAACTACCTCCTCTCTAGATCTTTTTTGGAATTCAGATTCATTATCAAATCTTTTTTTTGATGCTTTATAAAATTCAACTAAATCACTTATCTTTATCTTTCCTATTTCTTCTAAGTCATTTGAATATAAATCTTTGAGCTGAGTAATAAGCATTCCAAATTGTGTTCCCCAATCACCAACATGATTTAGTCTTAATACTTCATAACCTCTTAATTCGAAAATTCTGGATATTGAGTCTCCTATTATTGTTGATCTTAAATGCCCTACATGCATTTCTTTAGCAATATTAGGACTAGAAAAATCTACAATAACTTTATTTGATATGCAACTATCTAAATCTTTTTTAATTTGAGGTACTCCAGACCTTTGGCATTGAATATTTGATTTAATTTCATTTATTAGAACTTCATCTTTTAATTTTATATTTATAAATCCAGGTCCAGCTATTTCTAGACTATTGCACAATTTTGATATGCTTTTATTTTTTTTTAAAAGGTTAATAAAATTATGAGAAATATCTCTTGGATTCTTTTTATATATTTTAGATAAACTCAAACAAACATTACATTGATAATCACCAAACTCTTCTTTAGTTGCTTGTGTGATTAAATTTTTTCTAAGATTTTCGAACTCTCCTTCTTTATCATTTTTTTTAAGACTATCTAAAAGAGATTTTTCAAAGTTTTTTGTTAATTCTTTAATAATGATTAGCATTATTTATTCAATTATTTTTCTATATGATTAATTAATATAACGCATACTTAAATCAATCCAATTACTTTTGGTAATTGAAGAACTTGTTGAAATTAAATCAATACCTTTTATTAGATATTTACTAATTTCATTAGGGTTTATTCCTGAAACTTCTATTATCAAATTTTTATTGACCTCTTTTTTTAAGCTATTTATTGATAAATCTCTTAATTCCTGAACGTTTTTTTTGATTGTTTCAGGGTTAATTTCATCTAATAAGACACTATCTGCACCTGCTAATACTGCTTCTTTTGCCTGTTTTATATTCTCAGCTTCAATTATGATATGAGTTGTAAAAGGCGAATTAAGTCGAATTTTTTTTACTGCATTTTTAAGATTATCTGTCCATGCAATGTGATTTTCTTTTATCATAGCTGCATCGTATAAACCCATTCTATGATTTACTCCACCTCCGCATCTGAATGCATATTTTTCAAATATTCTTAAGCCAGGAGTAGTTTTTCTAGTATCTGCTAATTTTATATTTGTGCCTTCTAACTTATTTACAAGATTCTTTGTATAAGTTGATATTCCAGATAAATGCATTGCTATATTTAAGCTGATTCTTTCACTAGCGAGCAAACTTTTTGAAGGTCCATATATTTCTAAGAGTTTTTGATCTTTAAGAAATTTATCACCATCAGAGATATTAAATTTTGAACTTATTTTTAAATCAATCTTTTTAAAAATTTCCTTTATTATATTCACCCCACAAAATATACCGTCTTCATTTGCAATCCAATATGCATTACCATTCTCTTCTGTAATAGAAGGACTTGTTAGATCTCCCCTACCTATATCTTCATCGATCCAATTATCAATGATCTTACTTATTATGGGAGTATTTAAATCCACTAAACTAAAAAAATAATTAATTAATAAAAATTAAACTGAAGTTAGAGAATCAACTATATATCACTATGTAATTTAACTCAAATTTATTTACCAATACAAAACTTAGAAAAAATATTATCAAGAAGTTCCTCTGTTAATTCTTGACCAGTTATTTTAGATAAGTTTTGAATACTGTCTCTCAGTTCTATTGATATCAAATCAAATGGTAATTTATTTTTAATTATTATATCAGTATCATTTAAATTAGATAAGCAAGCAGACAAATTCGTTAGATGTCTTTCGTTTAAAAATATATTTATATTTTCTAATTGTTTTAATCCGCATTTTTTTATAATTGTGTCGATTAATAATCTTTCACCATCATTATTTTTAATGCTCATAAGAATTGTGTTTTTTAACTCATTTGGATTAATGTTAGTAGAATCAATTAAATCTTTTTTATTTCCCAAAATAGTAATTAATTTTTCTTTAGGTATTTCTTTTATTATTTTTTTGTCTTCTTCATTAAATCCTTCTTCAAGACTATAAAGATAAATTATAAAATCTGACTCTTTAATTTTTCCAAAACTTTTTTTAATTCCAATACTTTCAATTTGTTCATGAGTTTCTCTTATTCCAGCAGTATCAATTATTTTCATTGGAATGTCATTAATAGTTAAATTTACTTCAATAACATCTCTAGTTGTTCCAGGAATATTAGTGACGATTGCCTTCTCTTTTTTTGCAAGTAAATTCAGTAATGAGCTTTTACCAACATTTGTTTTGCCAATCAGTGCAATGGATATTCCATTATGAATATATGAATTTCTTTTTGCATTTTTTATGAGTAATTCTATTTTCTCTTTTACTCTTTTTATGTTTTTTAGATATTTGGAGTAATCAAAATCTGATAAGTCTTCTTCAAAATCAACTCTCGCTTCTATCTCGCAAAGTTCATTTATAAGGTCATTTTTTATATCATCAATTTTTTTCTTTATTTCTCCTTGAACCCCGCTAAAAGCTAACTCTGCTGATCTCGTATTACTTGCTTTAATTAATTGATTAATTGACTCGGCTTGAGTAAGATCTATTTTTCCATTGAGAAAAGCTCTTTGACTAAATTCTCCTGGATTTGCAAGTCTAACTCTAGAATTACTAGATAATAATATTTTAAGAACTTTATTTACTAAGATAATTCCTCCATGACAATGTATTTCAACAACATCCTCTCCAGTGAAGCTATTTGGTGATTTCATTACTAAAATCAAAACCTCATCTATAAATTTATTTTGTTTATTTTCCTGAATAAAACCGTGAAAAACTCTATGGGATTCCCATGCATATTTAGATTTCGTTGCAACAATCTTTTTGCACGAATTTATTGCGTCTTGACCTGATACTCTTATTATCGCAATGCCTCCTTTTCCTATACTTATAGCGGAAGCAATTGCTGCTATCGTATCTTCTGAAGTAACTAACGAATCCATCTCTCGCTTTGTTGTGGATAATTAAGTAAAATTATCAAGAATTAAATTTTTGAATTTTTCTTTCTGAATGAGATCTAAAAGAGATATTAGCTTTAAAAAAATTCTATCATTATTTAGGCATCAGAATGGAAGTCCTTTCTTTAATGCTAAGGGTTTAGCTATAGGTGTATTTAGTGGTTGCTTTCCTTTTTTTGGGTTTCAGACTTTACTAGGGATATTTTTTGCAAAACTAGCTAAAGGAAATATTGTTCTAGCTGCAATTGGAACTTGGATCAGTAACCCCTTTACTTATATTCCACTTTATTATTTGAACTACAAAGTTGGTTCTTTTTTTTTAAATAACTCTTCTAATAACCTTAATGAAAAAAGTTTTGTTATTCATGACTTATGGAAACAAGGTAGAACTTTTTCACTATCGCTTCTATTAGGTTCATCTTGTGTTGGGTTGTTATTAGCTTTGATTTGTGGCTGTATCGTTTTCTTTATCTACAAGATAAAAATTAAAAGATAGATTGATTTGATTTTTAAAATTAACTTTGTTCAACTCTGGCAATATCTAAAACATCTGCCATTGATTTGATTTGGTCAATTGTTTTGTGAAGCTGATTATAACTTTCTAGGCCTACGCAGAGATTAATAATAGCTGGTTTACCATAAGCAGTTTTAACATTGGCATCGCTAACATTTATACCTTTATCAGATAACCTCATAAGAATATCTTTAAGAATTCCAACCCTATCAATCACTTCTATTCGCAGCTGAATTGGAAATTTATTATCGAGATTTTTATTATCTTGATTCCATCCAACAGGTAATCTTCTCTCTATTGGAATTGGCATGACATTTTCACAATCTGACCTATGAATGGTTATCCCATGGTTACCGAGAGATACGGTACCTACAATATCTTCACCTGGAAGTGGGGAACAGCATTTACCTAACCTATAATCAAGACCTTCTATCCCAGAAATTGGCGATTTAGTTACTACATCAGGTTTATTAGAGGATAAGTTACTATTACTTTTAAAAGATTTTGCTATTTCAGAGTCAGAAACATTTTTTACATCTTCAGTCTGTAATTTTATTTCTTCCCTTAGTCTGTTTAATACTTGATGTAAAGTTAAACCACCAAAACCAAGTGATGAAAGAAGATCTTCAGTAGTTTTTAAATTGCATCTATTTGCAACTTTTTTCATAGCATCGCTAGAAAGTAATGTTTCAAAACCATTTCGACCTACTTCTTTTTCGAGTAAATCTCTACCTCTTTTAATCGTTTCATCACGATGGCTTTTCTTATACCATTGGCGGATTCTATTTTTAGCAGTTGGTGTAACTACAAAGTTCAGCCAATCCAAGCTTGGAGTGGCATTATTATTTGTCATAATTTCTATGAAGTCACCATTTTGAAGTGCTGTAGATAATGGAGACAGCTTTTCATTAATTCTTATTCCATTACAGTGATTTCCAACTTCAGAATGAATTCTGTAAGCGAAATCTATCGCGGTAGATCCTTTTCTTAAACCAACAACATCTCCTTTTGGAGTGATCACAAATACTTCTTCATCAAATAAATCTTCTTTAATTGAAGCTAAATAATCATTATGATCCCCTTCATTACCTTCTTGTTGCCATTCGACTAATTGTCTTAGCCAATTAAATCTTTCAGCATTGCTTTTGGCAGGAGAACCACCCTCTTTATATTGCCAATGAGCGGCTATACCATATTCAGCAATTTGATGCATAGAAGTGGTTCTAATTTGAACTTCTATAGGGCGATGCCTTCCAATCACAGATGTGTGTAAAGACTGATATCCATTGGGTTTTGGTAATCCTATGTAGTCTTTAAATCTACCTGGAATTGGTTTGAAAGTATCATGAACAACTGCTAAAGCTCTATAACAACTATCTGAATTGTCCACGATAATTCTTAGGGCAGCAACGTCATAAATCTCGTGAAAATGCTTTTGTTGTCTTTCCATTTTGCTCCAGATGCCATAAAGATGTTTTGGCCTTCCAGTTATTTCAAAATTTTTCAGACCTGCAGAAACTAAGTTTTCCTTCATAAGATTCAAAGTTACTTTTAATCTTTTTTCTCTATCACTTCTTTTAACAGCGATTTGATCTTTAAGATCTTGATATTCCCTAGGCTCCAAGAATTTAAAAGCTAAATCCTCTAATTCCCATTTAAATCTGTTTATTCCTAGTCGATTAGCTAATGGTGCATAAATCTCTCGTGTTTCTCTCGCTATTCTTTGTTTTCTTTCATCATTTAGCCATTCAATTGTTCTCATGTTATGAAGTCGATCTGCAAGTTTTACTAAAACAACTCTAATATCGCTGGCCATAGCCAAAAACATTTTCCTAAGATTTTCAGCTTGTGCTTCAGTCCTGTTGTTAAAGTGAATTCCTCCTAATTTTGTTACACCTTCTACAAGTATTTTTACTTCTAATCCAAAATTTGTTTCTATTTCGGATAAATCAATGCCAGTATCTTCAACAACATCATGTAAAAGTCCTGCAGCGATTACGGATGGACTAGCACCTATTTCTTTGAGGAGGTTTGCGACAGCAACTGGGTGGATAATGTATGGCTCGCCACTCGCGCGGAATTGTCCATCATGAGCTTTATAAGCAAGTTTAAAAGCCCTTACTATAAGGTTTTGATTATCATTATTTTCTTTATTTGATTTTTCAAAATTATTAATATCTTTAAGAAGCCAAGCGGGAATTTTTATTTGATAATTCAAAAATTCACTTTCATATTTTTTATTTTCAGGCAAAATAGTTTTGGAAACTTCAATTTCGTTTATTTCTTTTGAATTTGCAGCTGCCTCAGACATTTTATATTGCTTTAAATGTATTTTATTTAGGTCTAGATAAATTTGCTATAAAATCATGGAAATAAATAAAGAAAAAATTCTTGTAGTTAAAAATCTTACCGTTAAATATGGTTTAAAACAGCAACCTATCATCAAAAATTTTAATCTTGAAATAGATAGGGGAGATCATTTAGCCTTAATAGGACCCTCTGGATGTGGAAAGACTACTTTTGCAAAAACATTAGTAAATATATTGCCTAAAAAGGCAACCTCTAGAGGGTATTTATCGATTTGTAGTGAAGATCCTAGGAAAATAAATAACAAAGAAGCACAATTATTTAGAAGAAAAAATTTTGGATTTATTTATCAAGATTCAATAAAAAAACTTAACCCACTTATGCGAGTTGGGGATCATCTATATGAATTATTTGAAACTCATGATCAAACTAAATCATCTGTAGTTATCAAAAAATTAGTAAAAGAAGTTTTTCAAAAAGTAGGAATTGAAGAAAGCAGACTTGATTCTTTCCCACATCAATTTAGCGGCGGAATGAGACAGAGAGTTTCTATAGCAATGGCTCTTGCTTTAAAACCTAAATTATTAATAGCTGATGAACCTACAACAAGCTTAGATACCAAAACAAGTTTTGAAATTATGCAAGAAATAATTCAGTTGTGTAATGAATTCGATACTACTTTAATTTTAATTAGTCACGATATTAATCTTGCAGCAAAGTGGTGTAAAAAAGTTGCAATAATTGAAAAGGGATCGATTGTTGAAAAAGGTAATATATTAAATATTCTTCAAGCACCAAAATCAGATATCGGGATAAAGTTAGTAAATGCCTCAAAAATAGTATTAGAACCAAATACTAAAAATAAAACTAGAGATGATGTCGTTTTAGAGGTAAATAACTTAAGACATTGGTATAAATTAAATTCTTCAATTTTTTTGAATAAATACTGTAAGGCTTTAAATGAAGTTAGTTTCAAATTATATAAGAATGAGACTCTTGGAATAGTTGGCTCTTCAGGCAGCGGTAAAAGTACATTATGTAGGGCTTTAATCGGACTTCTGAAAGTTAGAGGTGGTGAAATAAAAATTTATGATAAAAATCTTGCATCAAAAAAAAATAAATCTTTTAAAAAGCACAATAATATGCAAATTATTTTTCAAGATCCTTTTTCAAGTTTGAATCCGAAAATGACAATTAAAAATCTTTTGGAAGATATATTTTTTATTCAAAGAATTTCAGATAAAAGAAAAATTGAAAAGGAAATAAAATTAATGTTTAGAAATTTAAATCTTCCCTTGAAGAATGATTTTTTTAATTCTTATCCCAGTCAATTATCTGGTGGTCAATTGCAAAGAATTTCATTAGCCAGGGCACTACTGTTGAAACCAAAAATTTTGATTTGTGATGAGAGCGTAAATATGTTAGATGCTTCAGTAAAAATAGAGATTCTTGAATTATTAAGAGTCTTGCAAGAAAAAATGAATTTAACGATCATCTTTATCACTCACGATCTAGGCATTGCTAAAAGATTTTGTGATAGGTTGCTAGTCATGAATCATGGAAAGATAGTTGATGAAGGAGAAAGTTCTACATTATTCACTAAAACTCAAAACGCGTATACAAAATCACTTCTAAACTCCTCTTTAAATCTTAATTAACTTTAAGAACATTGAGTAATTTCTGAAAATCTAATGGTAATTCTGCTTCAAATATCATTTCTTTACCATTTATTGGGTGTATAAGTCCAAGCTTTATAGCGTGTAACGCTTGGCCCTCTAATTTACATGGTAGTTTTTTACATCTTCCATATAACGGATCACCCACAATTGGATGATTAATGTGAGCGCAATGAACCCTTATTTGATGCGTTCGTCCAGTATCTAGTTTGAAACTCATTAATGAGTAATTGCCCAATCTTTCTTTTAATTTCCAATAGGTACAGGCATACCTACCTGAAGTTTCTTCAACTACTTTATATTTCAATCTATTTAATCTATCTCTGCCAATGTGTCCCACTATTTGGCCTTCTTCAGAATTAGGCGCTCCATGAATTACTGCAATATATTCTCGAGAAGCTATTTTTTCTTTGATTTGTTTCTGGAGATTTACTAATGCCTCCTGGCTTTTTGCTACCACCATACATCCAGATGTATCTTTATCTAATCTGTGAACAATCCCAGGTCTTAGTTTTCCATTAATTCCAGGTAAATCATTACAGTGAAAAAGTAATCCATTAACTAAAGTTCCAGATTTGTGTCCAGGGGCTGGATGAACAATTAGTCCTGATTGCTTATTAATTACTATGATATGCTCGTCTTCAAAAAGGATTTTTAAATCCATTTTTTCAGGTTTCAAATATATAAGAGGTTCTGGAGGAGGCATCCAGATTTGAACATTGTCGCCATTTTTTAATGGGGTCTTTGCTTTAGCGGTCTTATAGTTTACAAGGACTAAACCTGAATTTATAAAATGTTGAATTCTTGCTCTGCTTTGTTCTGGCCTTTTACTTACCAACCATCTGTCTAGCCTCATAGGAAGAGGTAGCTCATAAATAATTTCTATAAGTTCACCTTCTCCAATGCCGAAAGAATTTTTGTTATTTAATTCCATTTTGGGACTTCTAAAGAAATTTTTCCAAGCATTTGATTTCTATAATCTTCTAATAATTTATGAGACATTCTCCTTTTATCGCCTGAGGTATGTTTTGAAGAAGCTTCATCGATCCAATCAGAAGGATTCTCAAAGCCTTTTGTAATATCAACTCCATATCTATTAGATATTTTTTTTACTGAGATATTCGCATCCTTATCTTTGTTTAGAGTAGATATAATTTTGATAAATTCAATTGCGACACTCTCTATTTCATAAGCAGCTTCTCCAATATCGTCACATAGTGCGAGATTAAGTGCCGATTTTTGATCTTCTAAATTTGGAGGTATAACACCAGGAGCATCTAGCAGATCTATGCCACTTTCTAATTTTATCCATCTTAAATTACGAGTCACGCCTGCTTTCCTAGCACTATCAACAACTCTTTTTTTTGCAATTCTATTAATTAATGCTGACTTACCTACGTTTGGAAAACCAAGCGTAAGGGCTCTAATTGGCCTAATTCTCATTCCTCTTGAAAGTCTTCTATCGTCAATTGAAGATCTAGATTCTTTGGCGGAATTACAAATTTCTTTAATACCTACACCTCTTTTAGCGTCGCACCAATGCGGATATTGATCTTGAGCATTAAACCATTTATTCCAACTTGCGATGGTGCTTGGAGTGATCATGTCAGATCTGTTAATAACAAGAAGATGTTTTTTATTTTTGATCCATTTGTTTAAGTGTGGATGTCCTGTTGATAAAGGAATTCTTGCATCTCTAACTTCTATAACTAAATCTACTTTATTGATAACTTCAGATAATTTCTTTTCTGCTTTTGCGATATGGCCTGGATACCATTGAATTTTGGGTATGTCCACTTCAATAAATCAAATAAAATTTTGTATTGCTTTTAATTTTTATAAGTTTCAAAAGTATTTACATCTAAATTTTAGTATAAATTTAATAATTAAAAAATTTTTTTAATAGGTTAATTCTTAAAATTTATTAAGGCATAGGTAACAGTTACTACTTTTTAACCCAATAAGTCCAAATTAACGTTAGGGTCTTAAAATTAAAAATTAAGATTGTTTAATGTCAAAATTATCTCTTTCCAGTCTTGAAAAGACACACTTAGAAGGAAAAAAAGTTCTTGTTAGAGTAGATTTTAATGTTCCATTAAATGAAGATGGTTATATAACTGACGATACGCGTATTAGAGCAGCGATTCCAACTATTGAATATCTCATTAACCATTCTGCAAAGGTTATTTTAGCTGCTCATTTTGGAAGACCAAAGGGTCAGGTAAATGAAAAAATGAGATTAACTCCAGTAGCAGCAAGATTAAGTGAATTGCTGGGAAAAAATGTTGCTCTTACTAACAGTTGTATAGGTGATGAAGCAGTTGCCGAATCAAATAGCTTAAATAATGGAGATGTTCTTTTACTTGAAAATGTTCGTTTTTTTGGTGAAGAGGAAAAGAATGACTTAGATTTTGCTAAAAATTTAGCATTACATGCAGATATGTATGTAAATGATGCTTTTGGTGCTGCTCATAGAGCTCATGCTTCAACTCAGGGAGTTACTAATTATTTAAGTCCATCAGTAGCTGGATTCCTTCTAGAAAAAGAATTGAAATACTTACAAGGAGCAATAGATTCCCCTAAGCGTCCATTGGCAGCAATCGTTGGAGGATCAAAGGTTAGTAGCAAAATAGGAGTGCTCGACTCCTTACTTGATAAGTGTGACAAAATCATGATTGGTGGTGGTATGATTTTTACTTTTTATAAAGCTAGAGGTCTAGATGTTGGAAAGAGTCTCGTAGAAGAAGATAAACTTGAGCTTGCTAAAGATTTAGAAGCAAAAGCAAAAGCAAAAGGAGTTGAATTACTATTACCCACTGATGTTGTTTTGGCTAATGAATTTTCTCCTGACGCCGAAAGTAAAATATCTCAAATTGATTCAATTAGGGGGAATTGGATGGGTCTCGATATTGGTCCAGATTCTATTAAAGTTTTTCAAAATGCTCTTGCAGAATGTAAGACAATTATTTGGAATGGTCCAATGGGAGTTTTTGAATTTGATAAATTTGCGGAAGGTACAAATGCAATAGCTACGACCCTTGCGGACTTAAGTGCTTTTTCTGAAGTTTGTACAATTATTGGTGGTGGAGATTCAGTAGCAGCAGTGGAAAAGGCTGGATTAGCTGAGAAAATGTCTCATATATCTACTGGAGGTGGGGCTAGTTTAGAACTTTTAGAAGGTAAAACTTTGCCTGGCGTAGCCGCTTTAAACGACGCTTAGACTATATTTCATCAACGATATTAATACTTTTTGTGAAAGTAATCATCCCAAAAGGGTGAGCTATAATTCCCGACCATAATTGTATACCAGGTTTTGTTGGAGCTCTAGTCATTTTGAAAATCCCCCCAGATACTAATGGCTCCAATAATATTTCTTGTTCAAATAATGAATTAACTTGATGGGTTTTTATAGCTCCTGCAATAATGACCTCCTCAAGAGGTTTATTTAGAATAATATCAATATCATATTTTGAACCAGTAAGAACTTTATCAGGAATTCTAAAAATAATATCTATTTTGTTATTGTCAGTCCTTATTGTTGTGAATAAATTTTTGATAATCCCTTCATCTATTTTCCCATTTACAATTGAAAATAAATAATCGAAATTTGATTCGAGTATATGTATTTCTCCTTTAACTATTTTTTCTCCCAGCACTTTTATTCGCAAAATATTTTTATTTGGAACATTAGATTTTATTCTTTTGATCTTCCATTTGCTGTCAGGGAAATCATTAATAAATTTTGAAAATTGTTTTGGTATATTTTGGTTTTCATTGTTTCTAAAATTTTTTCTAATAAATTCTAAATTTCGCGCATTTAAAGAGTTTTCTAGATTTTTTATAAAGTCAACTTTTAAAGTTTGCGTTATTGCTGAATAGGGAATAATGAGATAAATAAATAAGTAGAGAGGAATTCCTATATTTTTGAATAAGTTTAAATTAAACATATTTTTTATTTGTTATTTTCATTTTACTAATTTAAGTTTTTATGTCTAAAAAAAATAATTTATTAGTTGTAGCTAGTGGGACAGGAGGTCATATTTTCCCAGCTTTAGCAGTTTCTAAAGAGGTAGAAAATGAATGGAATATCCACTGGTTGGGGGTTAATAAAAGACTGGATGCTGATTTTATTCCCCAAAAATATAATTTGACGACTTTAAATATTAAAACACCAAGAAAAAATATCTTTTTGGTTTTTCAATATATAGAAATCTTAATGTCAACTTTCCAAATAATTCGGATTTTAAGAGAAAAAAAAATTAACTTAGTTTTTACGACTGGGGGTTATATATCAGCGCCTACTATTGTTGCTTCAAAAATCCTAAGGATACCTGTCATTATTCATGAATCAAATTTAATACCAGGAATGGTCACGAAATATTTTGGTTTTTTATGTAATTATGTTCTTTTAGGATTCAAGAAAACAAATTCTTATTTGAAAAATTGTAAAACTATTTTCACGGGTACCCCTCTAAGGGAGCAATTCTATAAATCTAATCTATTGCCAGAATGGGCTCCACAAGGAAAAGGACCTCTCTTGATTTTTATGGGAGGCAGTCAAGGAGCAAAAGCTATAAATCAAATTCTTTACGAATCACTTGAATTTTTAATTAAAAAAAAGTTTCGGATAGTTCATATCATTGGAGAATATGATCAAAAATCTTTTCAGCTAAGAAATTCAAAATATTATGTTAAAAAAAGATTTACTAATGAAATAGCAGCTTTAATTCAAAACTGTGATCTCGTAATATCAAGATCTGGTTCAGGAACAATTAATGAACTAATAGAAGCTGAAAAGCCTTCAATATTAATTCCATATCCTTATTCTAAAAATAATCATCAGGAGAAAAATGCAATGATTCTTGCAGAAAATGGAGGTTCACTCTTAATGAATCAAAATAAAATTTCTAAAGAAGTTTTTCAAGAAACGCTAGAAAGAATTTTTACAATAAAATTAAAAAACGGACAAAAGCGATATGAAATATTAGATTTAATGAAGAAGAACATGGGAAAGAATAATAAAATCAAATCTAAAATTGAGATTAAGAAATTAATTAATTATTTTTTAAAAGAATTTTGAATTTCTTTACATAAAAGACTATTATTTTTCCTACTCTGCAAACTTATTCTCGCCCACTTTTCGTCAAGGTATTTAAATGAAGTGCATTCTCTAATTAATATCCTCTTTTTTTCTAAATATCTTATATTTGGCGACAAAGAAGTGCTACTTTCTATTAAAAAAAAGTTGGTTGAAGAGTTGTGAACCTTAAGGTTTTTTATTTTTGATAATTTTTCACAAACTCTTTTTTTTTCAATATTTATCCAGCTGTGGATTTGCTTTATCCATCTTCGATAGAATTTCTGATTACTTAGAATGTCAATTCCGGCTTTAATAGCAAAGGAATTTAATGGCCAAGGATCTCTATTAATTTCCCATTGCTTAAGTTTTTTTGATGAGCCTACAACGTACCCTAATCTAAGGCCTGGTATATTGAAGATTTTGGTCAGGCTTCTTAAGACTAATAAATTATCATATTTTTTGGTTAATGGTATTAAGGATTCTTTTTCTCCATTAGGTGTGATCGACAAGAAAGCCTCATCACATATAACTAATTTATATTTTTTTAAAATTTCCTCTAATGAATTTTTCTCCCACAATTGGCCGGTGGGGTTATGTGGATTTGTTATCCAAATAACATCACCTTTAGGATGAAGTGGAAATGTTTGCGGAAAAATATTATTCCAGTTTTTTGGTAATTCGCAATGTATGAAATTGCTATTCCAACAATTTAAAGATCTTTCATAATCAACAAAGCATGGAGAAGGAATAATATTTATTCCAAATTTGGATGCCTCATAACCTGCCCAGGTTATTAGCTCAGAAGCGCCATTTCCAGGCAATATATTGTCTGGATTTATTCCATGAAATTTGCCGATTATTTCTTTCAAATCACTCAAGTTTCTTTCGGGGTAATATCTAAAACCAAGATTCTTAATTTCCGAATTTAATGAATCTATTAATATTTGAGGAGGATCAAAGGGTACTAATGAGGCACTTGCGTCAATAATTTCAGAGGGTAATAAATTAAATTTTTTTGCATTTGAATATATATTTCCTCCATGTTTTAAGTTTGACATTTGCATGGCTTCTAGTATGTAATCATTAGCTTCTGATTTATTCATTATTCATTTCTAATTTTATTCAACCCATTTTAAATCTGATCCAATGGCCTCTTTTATATTAGACAATTGATGGTAATTGAGTTGTTTAATAATTCCTTCAAGTATGTCGGGGACTAATTGTGGACCCTTATATATCCATCCTGTATAGAGTTGAATTAATGATGCTCCAGAACAAATTCTTTCCCAAGCTGATTCTGGACTATTGATTCCACCAACACCAATTAAAATAATCTTTTTATCAATTTTATGAATATGTTTTATTATTTGATTCGCTTTTTTTTGTAGAGGCCTTCCACTTAATCCTCCAGTCTCTTCGGAAAGCAATAATCCGGTTTGTCTGATCTTTCTATTTTCAAGACCTAACCTATCAATGCTGGTATTAGTAGCAATTATTCCTTCTATGTTTTCCTCTATTATTAATTGACAAATATCTTCAATATCTTTAAGGGTTAAATCTGGCGCAATTTTTACAAATAATGGTGGACAATTAGGTAATTTTTTAATTTCTTTAAGGAGTTCTTTTAGGAGAATTGGATCTTGCAACTTTCTTAAGCCTTCAGTATTTGGAGAACTTACGTTTATAGCTGCATAATCACAATATGGAATTAATAATTTTAAAGAAGTTAAATAATCATCTTTTGCTTGAGATAAACCAGTAATTTTAGATTTGCCAAAATTTATTCCCAAACAAATATTCTTCCTATTTTTTTTAAACTCAATACCTTGTTCAAGAAAGTTTTTAACTAGATTTTCAGCACCATTGTTATTAAAACCCATTCTATTTAATGCAGCCTCTTCTTCTGCTAATCTAAATAACCTTGGTTTAGGGTTACCATTTTGAGCAAATTTAGTTACTGTGCCAAGTTCAGCAAATCCAAAACCAAAATCTTTCCATATATTTGCAGCATTTCCATTTTTGTCAAAACCCGCAGCTAAACCTATTGGATTACTAAAATTTATTCCACATATTTTCTGAGTTAACCTTTTATCAACAATAGAAAATTCTTCATTTAGATTTTTTAGGATTGATGAAACTAGAGGCCAATTATATTTTCTTGAACTGAATGATAGAAGGCTAAGAGATAAATTAGTTAAATATTCTGCATCAATTCCAGAGTCTTTTTTTAGTATAGGGGTTATCAAGTTTTTATACAGATTTTTGAATACCCCCTTCTGCTCATTCATAAAAAATTAAGATTCTTTTTTTTCTATTATCCAATATTTTTTGTTTTTAGGAATCATTCTCCAATTACGCCATTCAAAAAGTAAATTTTGTTTGATCTTGAAGTGGTTTTCTTCTCCCAATAAATTACTCAGTTCTAATGAACTTAACAGGTATTTTTTGGTTGCAAATTTTTGAATTAATTCATTTCTTGAAAATAATTCCTGAATTTCTGAAGGTGCATTTTTTTCAAAAAAGTCAACTAGAGATCCTGACTCTTTTGAGTTACTTACTAAAGAAATACCTTTGCTATAGTTGGTTGCTATTTTATCAACCCTATCATTTTGTTTGTCACCACTATGACCCTTAACATATTCCATTACAAGGCCATTAATTCTTAATTGATCAATTTTTTGCCATAAATCAAGATTTTGCACTGATTTTCCTGAGCTTGTTTTCCAGCCATTTCTCTTCCAATTAATAATCCATTTTGTATACCCTTCTATGACATATTTACTATCAGTTCTTAATTTAAAGTTCTCTTTTATTTTGTAGGTTTTTAATTTCTCAAGGGTTTTTATAGCTGCAGTGAGTTCCATTCTATTATTGGTGGTATTTTGCTCGGAACCACCTATTTCTAATTCACTGTTGTCATCAAAAATTATCAGACCACCCCAACCACCTGGACCTGGATTACCACTGCAGGCTCCATCCGTTGCAGCTTCAATTGCAATACTCTCATTATTCATAATTTTTGAAGCCGATATTATGGCTATCGGCTTGAAAAAATGTACTTTTACTTAAGTGTAACTTTACCGCCAGCTTCTTCAATCTCTTTCTTTAAAGATTCGGCGTCTGCTTTAGCAATTCCTTCTTTTACTGTTTTTGGTGCTGATTCAACAAGTGCTTTTGCATCACCAAGACCTAGACCAGTTGCATTTCTTACAACCTTAAGGACTTTAATTTTTGCAGCTGCATCAAAGCTTTCAAGAACTACATCAAATTCAGTTTTTTCTTCAGCAGCGCCACCATCTCCATCACCACCAGCTGCTCCTGGAGCAGCCATTACTACACCTGCAGAAGCTGCGGCAGATACGCCAAAAGCCTCTTCAATTTGCTTTACAAGCTCAGATGCTTCTAAAAGTGAGAGAGATTTTAATGATTCAAGAATTTCTTCAGTTTTTGCGGACATTTTCTTAAAAGTTAATTAGGTTTTGGATTTAGGATTCTGATTTTTCAGAATGTTGTTTAAGTGATCTAGCAAGTCCAGAAGGCACTTCATTGATAGAGATCGCAATTTTTGTTGCTACGCCATTTAGAGCGCCAGCAATTTTTGCCATCAATACTTCTTTAGATGGAAGACTTGCAATTTCTTTTATTTCAGAATCGCTAAGAAGTCTGCCTTCAAATAAAGCTCCTTTGGTTTCGGATTTTTTTGTGTCTTTTTGAAAGGATTGGATCGCTTTTACAGCACCACCAACATCTTCTTTAATTAAGACAAAAGCATTTGTTCCGGATAATAAAGATTCAAGATCGTTCCAATTACTATCTCCATCAATAGCTTTACGCATTAATGAATTTTTAGTAACTTTGCAGATGCCGTTAGTTGTTTGCAATCTAGATCGCAAATCTGACATCTCTTTGATAGTTAAACCTTTATAGTCAAGAACTACTGCCATTTCCGAGTCGTTTAATAGAGATTTAATCTCAGTAACGATTTGTTGCTTATTCTCTAGTGTTCGGCCCATTGTTGTTTTTTGGATCGTAATTTAGGGAGAGCAGGAAATGCGGCAAAGTTCTTTTGAAAGAGGCCGCTTTTATTAGATCCAAAAAGAAATAATTAAGACGAGTCCTCGGTAGGAATTTAAAATTTAGAATAACTAAATAAACCTACTTTCTTTGGCCGTATTATTGCACTTTAAATTATACTACAAAGAGTTAACCTTCAGGTTGGTAATCTTGTACAGCATTTATGTCTACTTGAACTGAAGGTCCCATTGTTGAAGTTACATAAAAAGTTTTCCAATACTTTCCTTTGGCTCCACTTGGTTTATTTTTATCAATTGATTCTTGTAGGGTTTTTAAGTTGTCAAATAGAGCCTCTTTTGTGAAACTTGCTTTTCCAAAGCGAACATGAACGATACCCGCCTTATCTGCTCTAAATTCGAGCTTACCAGCTTTGAATTCTTTTATTGCATTAGCAATATCACTAGTTACTGTTCCAGCTTTAGGGTTAGGCATTAAACCTCTAGGTCCTAAAACTCTTCCTAATTTTGCAACCTTTGGCATCATATCTGGAGTTGCAATAAGTAGATCGAACTCCATATTTCCTTTGTTGATGCTTTCTACAAGATCTTCTTCGCCGAATAAATCAGCACCAGCAGCCTTAGCTTTCGATACATTCTCACCACTTGTAATTACTGCAATTTTGATGCTTTGGCCAGTACCATGTGGTAATGCAACAGTGGTCCTTAATTGTTGGTCAGTATATTTTGGATCAATACCTAAACGTATATGCGCTTCAATAGTTTCATCAAATTTTGCATTAGCATTTTCCTTGATAATACCAAGAGCTTCAAGTGGGGGGTAAATACGATCTTCTATCTTTGTTGATAGAGTCGCCATTCTTTTTGATAGTTTTTTCATAATAATTTTGGGTGCAAACGGTTATTAACTAACCTCCCCTAAATAGTGAGCAATTTTGTCTTGAACTCAATCAGTAATAGAGACGCCCATATTACGAGCAGTACCCTCAATTACTTTCATTGCTGATTCAACACTTGAACAGTTTAGATCAGGAAGCTTAGTTTTGGCTATTTCTTCTAATTGAGCTTTACTTATATTCCCAACAGAGCCTTTTGCAGATTCACCTGATCCTTTCTCTATACCAGCTGCTTTTGTTATTAAGACGGAAGCAGGAGGTGTTTTTGTGATGAAAGTAAAGCTTCTATCTTCAAAAACAGAAATCTCAACTGGAATTACAAAACCCGCTTTATCTTGTGTCCTGGCGTTGTATTCTTTACAAAATGCCATGATATTGACACCATGTTGTCCTAAAGCTGGACCTACAGGAGGAGCAGGATTTGCTTTGCCTGCTTGTAGAGCAAGCTTGATAACTGCAACAATTTTTTTTGCCATTAGATTAAAGAATTTAAGCTGAAGTAGAAAATCATAATTTTACTCGATAAACAATAACAATTAGAAATTAATTTTGTTTATTGATTTGGGAGAATTCTAATTCTACAGGAGTCTCGCGCCCAAATATTGAAAGTAATGCTTTTAATTTATTTCTTTCCCCGGAAACTTCTATAACTTCACCCTGGAAATCCTTAAATGGACCGCTAGTTACTATGATTCTATCTTTTTCTTCAATATCTAACTTGATGACAGCTTTTTTCTCTGATGCGCGTTTAAAGATTCTATTTACTTCTTGTTTGGATAGTGGTCGAGGTTTGATATGACCTCGCGATCTTCCGCTGCCTCTACCGTCTTCAGCGCCAACAAAGTTAATGACATTCGGAGTACTTTTTACAGCCATCATTGTATCTTCATCCAAAATCATTCTTACAAGGACATAACCTGGGAAAACTTTTTCTTCAGTAGTTTGTCTACTTCCATCTTTTTTTAATTTAATTCCAGGAGTTTGGGGAATTTCTATCTCAATAATTCGATTATTAACTCCTAATGTTACTGATCTCTGCTCAAGAGTCGCTTTTACTTTTTTTTCACAGCTTGATGCTACTTGAACTGCATACCATCTTGCGATGCTAGTATTTGCTTTTGAAGAAGCAAGGCTAGTAGTTAATTCATTACTCATTTTTTTTCTGGAAGCTTAATTAAGATCTTTATAAATGGATATTAAGGGACAATTCAACCAAAAATTTGCGAGGCTGCCCATCCATAGAATCTGCTGACAGATGCAATTGCTGCTGCAGAAAAGGATACCATAATTATAACCGCTACAGATTCGCTAAAAAGTTGCTGTTTGTTTGGCCACACGACAAGTTTGAGCTCATCGTAAGTAGATCTAAAAAAATTACTCTTTTTTTTAGGCTCTTCAATTTCAGGAGAATCCTTTTTTAGAGGTTCTTTATTAGTAATAGGACTTGTCACAAAATTTTTTTTGAAATTAAGCTTTATGCTTTAATTTATATTTTAGCTTATTGATTTACTCCTCAGCTAGGTTTGAAAACGATCTCATCTTTTTTGGCGGGATTAAGTTTAATTGTTATATTTTTTTTGTTTTTAAAGTTATCCTCTAAAAGTTTTGCAGCTAAGGGATTTTCTATTTGTCTTCTAAGCTCTCTGCTAAGTGGTCTTGCACCATATTCAGGTTCGAAAGAATCATTTGCAATTTTATTGATAACTTTTTTGTCTATAGCAATATTTATTTTCTGTTCAAGTAGCAGGTTTTTTAAATCTTCTGTTTGTAAAATAATTATTTTTTGAAGTTCATCAATAGATAATGGATCAAACTTCACTACTTCGTCAATTCTATTTAAAAATTCAGGTCTAAAAATTGAAGACAATGTATTACTAATAGACTCATCTAGAGTTTGTTGATCTTTTTCTGATTTTCCTTCACTTTTAGAAATCTTTTGTGAATACTCCAGTATAGATTTACCAGCTAGGTTACTTGTCATGATGATTACGGTATTTTTGAAATCTACCGTCCTTCCTTGTGAGTCAGTTAATCTTCCTTCATCTAAGACTTGTAAAAGGATATTAAATACTTCTGTATGTGCTTTTTCTATCTCATCAAGAAGTATGACTGAATAGGGTTTACGTCTTACAGCTTCAGTTAATTGACCTCCCTCTTCATAACCAACATAACCTGGAGGAGCTCCCAAAAGTCTTGCTACGGCATTTTTCTCCATATATTCACTCATGTCTAGTCTTAAAAGTGCGTCTTCTTCATCAAATAAAGCTGTTGCAAGAGATTTTGCTAATTCTGTTTTACCAACGCCTGTGGGACCCATAAATAAAAAAGATCCAATAGGTCTTTTAGGACTTTTCATGCCAACACGAGCCCTTCTAATTGCAGCAGAAACAGCTTCTATAGCTTTTTCTTGTCCAATAACTTTTTCACTTAGTTCTCTTTCTAGATTGACTAATTTCTTACGTTCATTTGAAACTACTTTAGAAATTGGAATACCTGTGATTTTTGATATGACATCAGCAATATCATCAGGTTCAACTTGATATTTAAAAGGGAAATTTCTGTTTTTCCTCATTTTATTAAAGTTCCCTTCAACTTTTTGTATTTCATTCTCTATTTCACTTAACTCTTCTTCAAGCTTTTCTAAAAAATCCAGATCATTTACAATTTCGCGATTTGATTTATCTTTTATTTGTTTGGTTAGCTTATCCTCTTCTTTCATCAAAATCGATAATTGCTTCATTTCTTCCCGAAAGTTATTCCAATTTTCCAAGAGAACGTTCAATTTTGTCTCTGATTGTTGCTTAATATTCAATAGTTTTTCTTGCGCTTCGATATCTTCATTTCCTAAATTATTCAGTTTTTCATCAATACTATTAATTTTGTTTTCTAGTTGGAAAATTATTTGCGGCTTTTTATTAGACTCAATTTTTAATTCTGCTGCTGCTTCGTCAATTAAATCTATTGCTTTATCAGGAAGACATTTATCGCTGATGTATCTGTCGGCCAATTTTGCAGAATAATTCACAGCATCTCTAGAAATTCTTATACCATGATGTGATTCATATTTCTTTTTGATACCTTGCAGTATTTTTGCGCTTAATTCTACTGAAGGTTCATTAACAGCGATCTTTTGAAAACAATTATTCAATGCCTGATCTTTTTCAATAGTTTCACGAAATTTCTCAGGTGTTGTTGTACCGATACATCTAAGTTCTCCTTCAGCTAGTAAAGGTTTTAAGATATTACTAATGTCGGTAGTAGATCTGTCAGAACTTAATATTGAGTGGATTTCATCAATAAATAAAATGATTCCTTGGCTTGGATCATTTAGTTCCTGAAGTATTAAACTTAGTCTTTCCTCTAGTTGGCCTCTAAATTTTGTCCCAGAAACTAAAGCACCTAAGTCAAGTGAAATGATTTTAAAGTCTTTTAAAGAATCGGGAACTTTTTTGTCTACAATTAATTGCGCAAGTAACTTTGCAATTGAGGTTTTACCAACTCCTGGATTGCCGATAAGTATGGGATTATTTTTGGTTCTTCTGCATAGTACCCTCATTAAATTATTGATCTCATTTTCTCTTCCTATAACAGGATCCAGTAACCCTTTTTTAGCTGATTCTGTTAAATCTTTTCCATAAAGTGATAGTGCATTTTCATCTTTTCCCACTTGTTTTTTGGTTTCAATCTGAAGTTCACTTTTCGGTAATGGAATAATAGCTTTTTCAAAATTTTCTTCTTTAGCTAAAGTCTTTTTGTTTGATTCAAAATTAGATTGGTTTTTTATCTCAATGACGTTTTTATAATTAAGACGATCATTGGATTGATTAATATTTGGGAAAAACTTTAATTCTTCCTCTAATTTTTCCATTGAAAGGTTGCCTTCTTCAAAAACATAATTACCAATTCTTAAATCTCTTCCAAGAGCAATTAGTAAATGCGGAATTTCGATTAATCTCGATCCCCATTGAATTTTAATCTGATTTGCATTATCTAATAAAATTTCTAAATCTTCTCCGATAGTAAAAATATCTGACTCATTTGTCGGCGTCTCTTCTAAAAAATCTTCTGTTATATCTAAAACTGTATCTTGGTCGATTGATAATTTTTCAATGAAAGCAAAGAATTCACTTGATGAGAATAATGTATGAATTATGTGTTCAATATTAAATTCGCTATGATCCCATTTTTTTGCAGTTTCTTCGCCCAATAGAAGAAGATTCCAACTTATATCGCTAAAAAGTTCAGGACTGGATGTAAGAGTTTCTCTCATAAACTATAAAAACTATAGTTGGTTATTAATTAATATTCTAAATAGGATTTGCATTAATATTCATCCAATAATTTTCAAATTGTAAGATGAAATTTCAAATTATGTTTATCAAAGGGGTTGTGCGGACTTTGGAATTAATAAAACTGTTAATTAAAGTTGTTCTGAAATTAAAAAATTATATTTGATTAACATATATATTTCAGATATTAGCCAAATAGTTCAGCTATTAATAGGATTTAAATAGTAATGATTAAATTGTGAAAGAAACTATTGATTTTCTTATTGATACTATTGAAGCAAGGCAAGTCCTTGATTCAAGAGGTAATCCGACTGTAGAGGCAGAAGTATTTTTGGAATGTGGGGCTAGTGGTAGAGCAATTGTTCCTAGTGGAGCCAGTACTGGTGCTCATGAGGCACATGAATTAAGGGATGGCGGTTCAAAATATATGGGGAAAGGTGTTTTAAATGCTGTTAATAAAATTCATGAAACAATTTCCCCAGCTTTATGTGGTTTGTCAGCTTTAGATCAAACAGCAGTTGATAACTTAATGATTGAAATTGATGGAACTCCTAATAAGTCTAACCTTGGAGCAAATTCAATCCTTGCAGTAAGTCTTGCAACTGCCAGAGCATCAGCAAATGCTTTAGACATCCCCTTATATAGGTATCTTGGAGATCCATTATCCAATCTTCTTCCAGTCCCTTTGATGAATGTAATAAATGGCGGTGCTCATGCTCCAAATAGTCTTGATTTTCAGGAATTTATGCTTGTCCCGCATGGAGTTCAAAATTTCAGTGAATCACTAAGAATGGGGACTGAAATTTTTCACTCATTAAAATCATTACTTGATAAAAAAGGTCTATCCACTGCTGTAGGGGATGAGGGTGGATTCGCCCCTGATTTGTCATCAAGCGAAGAAGCAGGAGACTTACTCTTAGAAGCTATTGAAAAAGCAGGATTTATTCCTGGTGAACAAGTTTCTTTAGCTTTAGACGCTGCTAGTACTGAATTTTATAACAATGGTATTTATAAATATGAAGGAAAAAATTTAAATAGTTCTGAAATGATTTCATATCTTTCAAGATTAGTTTCTAATTATCCAATAGTTTCAATAGAAGACGGTTTAGCAGAAGATGATTGGGAGGGTTGGTCAGAATTAAATATAGAACTTGGAAATAAAGTTCAACTTGTAGGTGATGATTTGTTCGTTACGAATACAGAAAGGTTAAGGAAAGGGATTATGGAAAAATCTGCTAATTCAATCCTAATAAAGGTAAATCAAATTGGAACATTAACCGAAACTTTAGAAGCAATTGATTTAGCAAAAACATCTGGCTTTACAAGTGTTATAAGTCATAGAAGTGGTGAGACTGAAGATACAACCATTGCAGATTTATCAGTCGCCACAAGATCTGGTCAGATCAAGACCGGTTCTTTGAGTAGAAGTGAAAGGATTGCAAAATACAATAGGCTTTTAAAAATTGAAGAGGAATTGGGCAATCAAGCCAGATTTGCTGGGGCTTTAGGTTTAGGTCCAAAAAATATATAGTTTTTCTAGCGCTTTAGTTTTTCTAAACGGGAGCCTTTACTCATGCTTAATTGGCATTTTAGCCAATCGATGCTTATGGGCAGTGCAAAAAATAATGGTAACAATGCAAAATTATTTTGTTTATTTGTTACGAGTAAAGCAGATGCAATTGATAAGCTTCCTATGAGAATTGAATGGCCTAATGTTTTTTGAGCAGTAAACATTTTTTTAAATTGTCTATCAGACTCTCCCATTCTTATTTGTAATTGTAGATCACCCTGCTCTAATCTTTCTAAACTTTCATCTATTCTTTTAGGAATTCCTACAGCTTTAGATCCTATTTCACCTACTTGCCTTCCAAATTGGTTAATTAAATCGTTAGGAGTTTGATTATTAGAAGTCATAAGTTCTATTAAATAAGGCTTGGTAACTGATACAAGATTAAACCCTGGGTCAAGCATTCTGCCAACTCCTTCAAAAGTTGACAAAGCTCTCATTACAAATATTAAATCTACTGGTAGTTGAAATGGAGTTTCATAAACAAGTTCGTATAGATCTCCAGATAATTTTTCAATTATATTTGGACTAAATGGTGGAGTTAAGGCTTCTTTGAGCATTAACCTCACTAATCTTCTTACTGGCCCAATATCAATATCTTTTGAAATTAGGCCAGCTTGTTGCAGTTGACTTACAAGTGATGATGCGTCTCTTAAGGCAGCAGCCTTAACCATTGCACCTAGACTCGTTTGAAGATTATTTGAGATATTACCCATCATTCCAAAATCATAAAAAATTAATTTACCAGTATTTGAAACTGCTAGGTTCCCTGGATGAGGATCTGCATGAAAAAAACCGTAATTAACTAGTTGTTTTAGGTAGCTGATAGCACCAATTTCTGCAATTTTTGGTAAATTTATTCCTTTGGTTTGTAATTTTTCTAAGTCGCTTATTTTTGTTCCCTCTAAATAACTTAAACAAAGCACTTTTTCACTACTCATATCCCAAATTACTTCAGGAACTTCAATATTTTCATCATCAAGAAATTGCTGTCTAAACCTTGCTGCATATTGTGCTTCGCAATTGAAATCAAGTTCCTTCAAAAGAACTTTCTTGCACTCTTTAGCAATCTCAACCCAATTTCGACCTCGACTCCAATTCTTATTTTTCTGCAACAATCCTGCTATTTGTTGCATTATGCCTAAATCGATAATAAATAATTCTTTTAAATTGGGCCTTTGAACTTTGAAAACTACTTTTTTACCATTTTTTAGAGTCGCTCTATGAACCTGAGCTAGTGATGCTGATCCTACCGGTTCGGATATTATTTGATCTATTTCATCAGACTTTGATCCTAATTCTTTTCTGATAGTTTCTTCAACTTGCTCAAATGAAAAATTAGGAACTTGATCCTGTAATTTAGATAATTCTTGTATCCAGGTATTAGGAATTAAGTCAGGTCTTGCTGATAATAATTGTCCAATTTTAATAAATGCTGAACCAAGTTTAATTAATTGATTGGTAAACCACTTAGCTCGTTTAATTTGGATCCTACTTTTTTTAGTGCTATGAGTTTGGAAAATTGTAAATCTAATATTATCCAGCCATAAATTTATTAAAAGCAAAATTAGGGTTATCCAAATAAGAAAGCCCCTTCTTAATTTTTTTAAACGAAAATCAATATTGTGATAACTCATCTAATTTGATTATTTATTGATTTATTTAGTAGATCAATTTGCTTATTGATGCCTTCAATTTCATTTAAAGCTTTTTTTATTTTGGAATTTTTAAAAGTATCTGTGGGATCATTATTTTGAATATTCTCTGATTTCTCCAACCTTGAGGCTTCCTCGATTATGGATTCTTTCAAATTATCAAATTCTTTTTTGAGGATTTCTGGCACATCTTGAGCAATATTTGTTGCTTCTTCAATTTTTTCAACCAATAACTCGTTTAATTTTTCAGTTACTTTTTTAATAGCAGCTTTTAAAAGGTAATCAGAGTTGGTCATGAAAAATATAATGTTTCTATGGCAATTAATCTTTTAGACATAATCTAATAATAGATCAATACAGAACATTTCACGAAACTGATCATTTTTATAATTAATTTTTTTATTTTTCCTATGTAAGTTTGTTTCTATATTATGCTTTTTTCTTTTTTTTCTTTTAACTTATATCTATATACAGGTTAGGTATTAACATTAAAGATATCTTCTAACCAAAAACTCATCTAATTAACTACTAAAAGGAGTTTTATTACATTGGAAATCATCGAGTCAGATGTAGTTATTATCGGAGGAGGTCCTGCCGGATGTACTTGCGCACTTTATACATCTCGTTCAAATTTAAAGACAGTTATTTTAGATAAAAATCCATCTGTCGGCGCCCTAGCAATAACTCATCAGATAGCTAATTATCCAGGTGTACCAGTTGATATAAGCGGGGAGAAATTACTTACTCTAATGAGAGATCAGGCTGTGCAATACGGCTCAGATTATAGAAGAGCACAAGTGTTTGGAATAGACGCTAGTGGAGAATGGAAAATGGTTTATACACCTGAGGGCACTTTCAAGGCTAAAGCACTTGTTCTTGCGAGTGGAGCTATGGGTAGGCCTGCATCATTTAAGGGAGAAGCGGATTTTCTTGGCAAAGGAGTAAGTTATTGTGCTACATGTGATGGAGCTTTTTATAAAAATAGAGAAGTTGCAGTAGTTGGAGTGAACAAGGAGGCAATTGAGGAGGCAACTGTTCTTACTAAATTTGCGTCTACTGTGCATTGGATTACATCAAGTGATCCTAAATCAGATAATGAAGAAGCTATGGAATTGATGGATAATTCAAATATAAAACATTGGAGCAGAACAAGATTATTGGAAATATTGGGTGATGATATGGGTGTGAATGGAGTTGTTGTAAAAAATAAACTAGAAGAAAATCCCATTAATTTAAATTTAGATGGAGTCTTTGTCTATATGAGTGGTTCAAAGCCAATTACTGATTTTTTAGGGGATCAAATTGCTTTAAAAGAGGATGGAGGAGTTATTGTGGATGACTTTATGTCTACAAACTCTGATGGAGTTTGGGCTATTGGAGATATAAGAAATACACCATTTAAGCAAGCCGTTGTTGCCGCATCTGATGGATGTATTGCAGCAATGTCAATTGATAGATATTTGAATAGTAGAAAAAATATAAGAGTAGATTGGATTCATTCTTAAAAAATTAAATATTATTTCTTTGATTTAGAGGGGTGTTGCTTCAGAAATATAAGCAACTCCTCCGTAATAACTTAGATCATCCCTAATATTATCTCTCATTTTATCTATTAATTCTTGTTCACAAAAAACGATTACATGAGCATTCGATCCTAATCCTGTAAATTCCATGTCCTCGGTAACTACTCTTTCAGGACCTCTGCCTGTAGCATGTTTCATAACTGTATATCCAGGAACATCAGCTTTTTCTAAGGTTTTAATGATTGCATCTAGTTCTCTTTCACTAAATATTAAGTCTAATCTTTTCATTTTTATAAAGGAGATAGTGGGATAATGGTATTTACTAAACTCATATATATTGGAATACCAAGAACGATATTGAATGGGAATGTTAGACCTAGTGTTGTTGAAATGTAATAACTAGATTTAGCTTCTGGGACTGTCATCCGCATAGCGGAAGGAACTGCAAGATATGAGGCGCTAGCACATAAAACCACAAATAAAAGTGAATTGCCAGGTCCTAAAGATAAAAATCTTGCAATGAATACACCTATAAATGCATTAAACAAAGGCATGAAAATTGCAAAGCCAATTAAAAATGAACCTGCACTTTTCAATCTCGGTAATCTTTGAGCAGCCACTATACCCATGTCTAATAAGAAGAAGCATTCTGCTCCATAGAATAATTGTCCAGTAAATGGTTCCATTTTCGCAATGCCTGAAGGATTACTGGAAGCAGTGAGAAATCCTACAATTAAGCTTGAAAGCAATAAATATACTGATCCATTCAAAAGTGATTCATG
Organism: Prochlorococcus sp. scB245a_520K10; assembly: GCA_000634515.1. Lineage (GTDB taxonomy): Bacteria > Cyanobacteriota > Cyanobacteriia > PCC-6307 > Cyanobiaceae > Prochlorococcus_A. The sequence continues at coordinate 77,271 of JFNU01000004.1, forward strand.
TAATATTGCGCTTAGGTGCATTTTTCTTGACTTAGGTCTGTTTTTGGGAGCTGCAAATTTTACAAGTAATAATCCAACTATTATTGCAGGGGACTCCATTAGAGCTAAGGCGCCAACCATAAATCCATCAAAAGCTATTTTTTGACTTTCTAAAAAACTCTCTGCAGAAATAAATGTAACAGCACTTATTGAACCGTAAGCTGCTGCTATCGCGGCTGAATTAAAGACATCAAACTTAAATCTTAAAATTAAAAACCCAATTAGCGGAATTACTAGTGACATTAGAATTGCAGCACTTAAAGTCGGCAATACTTGATCATTAAACCCACTTTTCTGTATCTCAATACCTCCTTTGAACCCAATAGCTAAAAGCAGATATAAAGAGAAGAGTTTGGGTAATGGAGCTGGTATTTCTAAATCAGATTTAAAGATTACTGATATTGCTCCAATCAAAAAGAAAAGAACTGGCGGGGCTAATACATTTTGCAGAATTGGATTTATTTCCATAGATTATTAGGCTAGTTCATTTAGAGCGGTTTCTAAGGCTTCTTTTCTTGTCTCAATGATGCCTTCAACTCCAAACTTAGCTAATCTTTCCTTTACTTTTTCATTGGCTCCAGCAACAAATGCTTTCCTAGAGTTATTTTTTGCTTCTTGCATCATATCCTCTATTGCGAGAGTCGCTGTTACTCCAAGTCTTGGTACATCAGTGATATCTAATATCAAAATCTTATAGTTTCTTACAAGCATCATTCTCTCAGAGATACCTTTGGCTGCCCCAAAACTGAGGGGTCCTTTTAGTCTAAATAGCATTACTTCTCCTGAACATCTATCTAGAAGTGCCTTTTCATCTGCAGGTAACGAATTTTTAGCTTGATCATCTTTTGATAAAGGATTATCCTCATCCATACCTTCTAATTGAGTTTCGGTTATTGAATCAATAGTGAGCATATTTGCTATAAATACACCGACTAAAACTGCCCAAATTAAATCCCAAAAAACAGTCATTAGTAGTACCCCGTACATTACTACTGAAGTTTTTAAAGATAATTTGTGAGCCCTCCTCAAGAATCCCCAATCAATAATATCTAGACCTACTTTTATAAGGATTCCTGCTAGCAAGGCAGTTGGTATTTGCTCAGCTAAAGGTCCCGCACCAACTAAAACTATCAATAATACAATCGAGTGAACCATTCCAGAGAGGGGAGTTGAGCCTCCAGATTTAACATTTATTACAGTTCTCATTGTTGCTCCTGCTCCAGGTAAACCTGAAAACAGACCTGCGACAGCATTTCCTATCCCTTGCCCAATAAGTTCTCTATCTGAATTATGTTTTGTTTGAGAAATATTGTCTGCTACAAGAGATGTTAGTAAAGAGTCAATAGCGCCAAGTACTGCTAGGACTAATCCTGCCTTGAAAATAATTGGAAAATATTGATTAAAACTTGGGAAATTTAAAGATGGAACACCCCTTGGAATTTCTCCAATTCTATCAATAGTTCCATCTCCAAAAATTAAAATTGATATTGGAGTTACTATCAATAATGCCAACAGAGGAGAAGGAACCCATTGACTTATTTTTCTAGGAGTAAGAAATACTATACCTAGTGTCATTATTGCTACTCCTATGGCAGCACCATTGGGTTGGAAATTTGAAAATACAGTTGATAAAGATTCGACTACTCCACCACGAGTGCTAATTCCTAGTAATGGTCCAATCTGAAGTGCAATTATTATTACTCCAATACCAGACATAAATCCTGAAACAACAGAATATGGAACTAATGTAATGTATTTTCCTAGTTTTAAAATCCCGAATAATATTTGCAGTAAGCCGCCAATTACTACAGCTGCCATCACTAAAGGTAAAATTTGTCCTGCAGACAGATCTCGTGGAACTCCTACTGCTGCTAAACCTGCTACTACACCAGCAACAGTTACACTCATGGGTCCAGTTGGTCCACTAACTTGAGCAGGGGTCCCGCCGAATAATGCTGCTAAAAAACCAACTACTACTGCACCATATAGTCCATAAATTGCTCCGCCAGGCCCTAACGCAGCATTACCAAAAGCAAGAGCGAGAGGTAGAGCCACCACTGCGGCTGTGATTCCTCCAAGAATATCGCCTCTTACATTCTTAAGGTGAAATCCATTAATTATTTGCAAAGATACTCTCCTTAAAATAAATACTTAACTAAAAGATATTATCTCTTTATGACGTAAATTTGTGAAAAATGAAGTTTGTGCAAAATATTTTTGTAACTTTTTTTTCTTCTTGAAGATAATTAAGTTAATTTTCCTGAACAAAAGGAGTCTCTGATTGATTTATGTGCGAGACAAGCGATTAACCTATATAGATAAATATCTTTCCACTTTAATAATATTCAAATGAATTCGATTATTCGTCCTAGAAGATTAAGAAGAACTGAGGCAATTAGAGAAATGGTAAGAGAAAACCATCTAAAGGCTTCGGACTTTATATATCCATTATTTATTCATGAAAAAGATCATAAAGAAGAAATTTCGGCAATGCCAGGAACTTTTAGATGGGATATGAATGGCTTAATAAAGGAGGTTACTAGGGCATGGAAATTGGGAATAAGGTGTGTGGTTCTTTTCCCAAAAATAAATGATAGTTTAAAGACTGAAGATGGAGCAGAGTGTTTTAATGAAGACGGTTTAATACCTAAAGCTATTCAAATATTAAAAAAAGAGATTCCAGAAATGGCTATAATGACAGATGTTGCCTTAGACCCATATTCGTGTGATGGACATGATGGATTAGTTGATGAAACTGGAAAAATATTGAATGATGAAACTATTGAAATTCTTAAAAAGCAAGCTTTAATACAAGCTAAAGCTGGAGCAGATTTTATCGGCCCTAGTGACATGATGGATGGGAGAGTTGGAGCAATTAGAACTGCGCTCGATAGTCAAGGATTTAGCGATGTAGGTATTATTAGTTATACAGCAAAATATTCATCTGCTTATTATGGTCCATTTAGAACTGCTTTAGATTCAGCTCCAAGAGAAAATAATAAAAAAATAATTCCAGATAATAAGTCTACATATCAAATGGACCCCGCCAATTCAAAAGAGGCTTTTATTGAATCTGCATTGGATCAATATGAAGGAGCTGATATTTTGATGGTAAAACCAGGAATTTCATATTTAGATATTGTTTATAGACTAAGCACTTTATCAAATAAACCTATAGCTGCATACAACGTTAGTGGAGAATATTCCATGGTAAAGTCTGCTGCTATGAAAAACTGGATTAATGAAAAAGATATTGTTTTAGAAACCTTGCTTAGTTTTAAAAGAGCTGGAGCAAAATTGATACTCACTTATCATGCTTGCGATGCATCTCAATGGTTGCAGGATACTTAAAAACTCATCATTAGCAAAAATTTGTTTTATTCTTTAAATAATAGTATTTACACTGCTTTGTTTTGAAGTTATCTCAAGGAGTAAATAGAATTGGTCACATCGCACTTAGAGTAGAAAATCTCGAAAGGGCCAAATCTTTTTATATTAAATTGGGGATGAATTTGGTTTGGGATGATAAAGATTGGTCTTATTTAGAAGCTGGTAAAGGGAAAGATGGACTTGCGTTGTTAGGTCCTAGCTATAAAGCAGCAGGACCACACTTTGCTTTCCATTTTGAAAATAAAGAAGAAGTAATTAATATTCAAAATGATTTAAAAAATTCTGGCGTAAAAGTTGGTCCTTTACATGAACATAGAGATGGAACAGCATCTTTTTACATGAAGGATACTGAAGGAAACTGGCTCGAGATGCTTTATGTTCCTCCTCAAGGGATTCAATCGAATGTTTGATTCTTTTTTTGTATGCAAGAGAAAAATCATTCTAAAAAATTATATTCAGAAAACTCATTAGAAGATGAATCTATAAGCCTTTTAGAGTGGGATTCATTAAAAACGCATTTATCCTCATTCGCTTCTACAGAAATGGGTAAAAAAGCAATTTTAAGTTTTGAAATTCCTTCAGAATATGATCTTTCTAAAAGACTTTTAAGAGAAACGGTGGAAATAACAGAGCTAGAAAATAATTTAGATAAATCAATTAGTTTTTCTGGTGTTTACGATATTACTAGAAATATTGAGATTTGCTCAAAAGGAGGTGTAATTTTATCTTCTGACTTGTTAGAAATTGCGAAAACAATTTCTGCCGCAAGAAATTTAAAAAAAATCTTATTAGATTTTGAACAAAGGCCTTTTATTTCATCATTCACAAATAATTTAATTGATCATAAAAATATTGAAACGATATTAAAAAATGGGATTGAATCTAATGGCAGGATTTCAGATAATGCTAGTAATGAATTATCTATTCTTAGAAAAGAATTATCATCTAAGAAAATGGAAAGAAAAATATTAGTTGATAAATTTATTCAAAAGAATTTATCTTTTTTGCAAGACACTACTATTGGAGATCGATATGGTAGGCCAGTTTTAGCAGTAAAAGTTAATTATGTAGATAAATTTAAAGGCATAATTCATGACTCTTCATCTTCAGGAAATACAGTATATTTTGAACCTGATAGTGTCGTAACTAAGGGTAATAAGATTGCTTCTTTAGAGGCAAGGATCACAGCAGAAGAATTTAAATTACTTCAGAAATGGTCTCAAGTTATTTGTGATAATTCAGAAAATCTTATTGCAATGGCATCCATTTTATTGAGATTAGAAAATGCTCTTACCCGTTCAAGATATTCGAAATGGATTGGAGGCAAAACTCCTACTTTTGAGAAAAATCCCGTTATTTCCTTAATTGGTTTTTCTCATCCGTTATTAATTTGGGAACATAAGAAAAAAGGAGCTCCTTCACCAGTGCCTGTCGATTTTCATATAAATAGAAATATTAAGGTTGTAGCTATTACAGGTCCAAATACTGGTGGTAAAACGGCAGCTTTAAAAGGCTTGGGTTTGTCGTTACTTATGGCTAGAGCTGGATTATTGATACCCTCAACTAATAATCCCATTATCCCTTTTTGTCCAAATGTATATGTTGACATAGGAGATAATCAATCATTAGAAGAAAATTTATCTACCTTCAGTGGGCATATATCCCGCATAAAAGAGATTTTAGATTCACTTGATAACAGGAAAGGATTATCAGTTGTTTTGTTAGATGAGATTGGATCTGGTACAGATCCTTTAGAAGGTAGTGCGCTTGCAATGGCTTTGTTAAAAGAATTTGCTAATAAATCTGATATCACATTAGCAACAACACATTATGGAGATATTAAGGCATTAAAATATAGTGACTCCAGATTCGAAAACGTATCAGTTGCCTTTGATGAGGATTCTTTGAAGCCAAAATATATACTAAATTGGGGCATTCCTGGGAGAAGTAATGCTTTGTCTATCTCAAAGAGAATTGGTCTAGATGAAAGCATACTTAGTGAAGCTGCAAATTACCTAAAGCCAAAAGAAGTTGATAATATTAATAGCATTATTAAGGGACTTGAGGAAGAGAGGATTAAACAACAAAATTCTGCAGAAGCGGCTGCAGAACTTATTGCAAGGACTGAAATATTACATGATGAACTGAAGAGAAATTATGAATATCAAAAAATAAATGCTGAAAAAATACAGGAAATTGAAAAGTTTAAATTATCAAAACATATTGTATCAGCTAAAAAAGAGGTAATAGATTTGATTAAAAAATTAAGAGATAAGAATGTTAATGGGGAGGATACGAGAATTATTGGAAAAAGATTAAAGGAAATTGAGACGGAACATTTAACCCAAAAAAAATTTGAAAAGTCAATATCATGGAATCCTCAGGTGGGCGATTTTGTAAAAATTAAAAGTCTAAATAGTACGGGACAAATTGTAGATTTAGATAAAAAAGCTGGTTTTTACGAAGTTAAATGTGGTTCATTTAGGAGCACATTATCTGTAAATGACTTTGAAGGTATTAATGGAGAAAAGCCTAATTTCAAAAGTTCAAAAATTGAGGTCAAGTCTAAAAGAGAAGATTTTTCTTTTTCTAAAATTAGAACGAGTAAAAATACAATTGACGTAAGAGGTCTAAGAGTTCACGAAGCTGAAATAATTATTGAGGAGAAAATTAGAAAATTTCATGGACCGCTATGGATTGTTCATGGAATTGGAACAGGGAAATTAAAAAAAGGAATAAGAAAATGGTTATCCGGTTTAAATTATGTTGATAAGATTGAGGATGCTGCCAATAATGAGGGTGGACCTGGTTGCAGTATTGCGTGGATAAAATAAAATTTAAATATCTATAAAACCATTTAATTAAATAAGCGTATTAAGTGCAATTTATTGATCAAGCAAACATTATTCTTAAAGCTGGAAAAGGTGGAAATGGGATAGTTTCATTTAGAAGAGAAAAATTTGTTCCTGCTGGAGGACCTTCAGGGGGCAATGGTGGTAGAGGGGGGTCAATAATATTGGTCGCTGATAATAATCTTCAAACATTATTAGATTTTAAATTCAAAAGAGAAATAATTGCTGAAGATGGATGCAAAGGAGGTCCTAATAAAAGATCTGGCGCTTCAGGTCAGGATACAATCCTTAAAGTTCCTTGTGGTACAGAAATTAGGGATACAAAGACCGGTATTATTTTAGGAGACTTAACTAATGATAAACAGAGCTTAACTATTGCTATTGGAGGAAGAGGTGGCCACGGTAATGCTTACTATTTAAGTAATCAAAATAGAGCCCCAGAATCATTTACTGAAGGAAAAGATGGTGAGATATGGGAGATTCAATTAGAACTGAAACTACTCGCAGAGGTTGGTATTATTGGTCTTCCAAATGCAGGAAAAAGTACTTTAATTTCCGTTCTGTCATCTGCTCGTCCAAAAATCGCAAACTATCCTTTCACTACTTTGATACCTAACTTAGGTGTAGTAAGAAAAGTTGATGGGAATGGTTGCCTTTTTGCTGATATACCTGGATTAATATCAGGGGCAGCTGATGGAGTAGGTTTAGGGCATGATTTTTTAAGGCACATTCAAAGAACTAAGATACTTGTGCACTTAATTGATTCAATTGCAGAAAATCCCATACATGATTTTGAGATAATTGAGCAGGAATTAATAAAATATGGGAAAGGTCTTATAGATAAAGAGAGGATAATAGTTATAAATAAAATGGAACTGGTAGATAATAATTATTTGAAAATAATCACAAAAAATTTGGAAGATTTATCTAAAAAGAAAGTTTTAGTTATTTCTTCATCTTTAAAAAAAGGTTTATCCTCACTGCTTTCTGAAGTATGGAAAAGGATCTAACTCAAATCAAAATTTTTTTTGTAAATAAATACACTTGATTTAATAATGAAAATTAGCCATAAATAAGATACTTATTTAAATAAAATATGAACTTCTACAGTTGCTTTGATAAACAAGGAAAAATAATAGCTAGATGTCAAACCATTCAAGAAATTGAGGTTCTGAAGAAAATGGGAAGACCGATTGTAGAAGTTAAGGAAATGAAAAATGAAGAGTCGGTGGTATGTTCGCTAACAGGTAGCCCATCAGATTTTAATATGGACTACTAAAAGAATTCTAGAAATAAAAAAAAAGGGCTTTTTAAGCCCTTTTTTAATGAATTATCTAATAATTAAGAAAAATTAATCATCATAAACAAGACATTCTGGCTCATCTGGGTTGGCATCGCAAAATAATTCCAAAGCGTTTGGATCATGTTTATCATCTGGATGATGATCCTTATACTCTTCGAGTTCTTTTAGTTCTTCAGTTAGATGTCTGACCTTTGGAAGATTGCCCTCTGCTTTGGCAGATTCGATTTCCGATTGATCTTTTTGGATGTGTTCGTCAATGGATTTCATTTTAAGCTTTTCGTACTTTAGTAGACATACATAACATAGTTAATTTCTAATGAAATTGCATTATCTATGAACTAAATAAGTGTTCATTACAACATCTTTTTTGGTCGAAATGGATTTATATGTTCTTTAAGACTCGAATCTCATTATTTCCTTTAGCGATGGTAAAACTGGTATTAGTTGATTTGGGTTTAAAGGGAATAAAGCTTTGTAGTAATCTTTTTTCCATTCATTGTCGTAGCATGTTTTATCTACATTGGATAATTTAAAAAATTTTAATCTCCATTCAATAATCTTCTCGAATTTTGATAGTTCTTGTTCAGTACATTTGAAAAGTTTGCTATATATCAATTCCCATCTTATAAGCGTTGGAAAAAGGTAAATATCTGCGTAGCTTAACTCTTCTCCAAATATCCAGTCACCTTTATTTTTCTGTATTAAATTTTCAACTTCACTTATAGCTGCAAAAAGATTTTGACTTGCTTTTTCATACGCTGACTGGTTTCTGGCGAAACCGCATCTGTATACGCCATCATTAATACTGTTATTAATTAAATCTAAAATTTTTTGATTACAGTCTTTAATACTTAATGTCTGATATTTCGATTCACTTTTTATTGAATTGAGTATTCTTATTATCTGGGAACTTTCATTAGACAAAATACTTACTTCATTTTTTACAAAACTAATTAAAAGAGGTAATGTCGCTCTAAAAATTATCTTTTTATTAGCTTTTTTGTAGAGTTCAGAAAGTCTCATACATCCTTTAATTTTGGTATTGAAAATCCATTCGCCATGCTCAAGATCCGCTTTTAAAAAAATAACTTTAACTTTTTTAGATAAATGTTTTATCTCGTGAACGAGTAAAGTTCTTTGACACCACGGACAAGAATTCCCTACCAATAAATAAATTTTTCCATTTTCATTATTAATGTCATATTCACTATCTATTGTTATACCTTTGGGCCTTTTATAATTACCATATAGATCTGATGGTGCGAAGCCATTCATTAATTGGGTCCAAAACCAAAACCAGAATTTTTTGGAGGCCTTAATTAGGTATTTATTTTGCATGAAATTTTATTTTTAAAGAAAAAATGACTGTTCAAAGAATACTTATCGTTTCAGGCACTCATGGGAATGAAATTAATCCTATTTGGGCTGTTAAGCAATTTAATAGAGAAGAAAATAGTTTAAATCATGGTATTGAGTATGAGTACATAATAGGAAATCCTCTTGCCTATGAAAAAGGGTTTAGATACATAGATAATGATTTAAATAGATCTTTTAAAGAAATTAAAAATCATGATCAAGACAACAATAGTGCATATGAAATTAATAGAGCTAATTTTTTAGTCGATCAATTTGGAATCTATGGATCTAAGCCTTGTCAAATTGCTATCGATTTGCATACTACAACTGCAAATATGGGGACAAGTATTGTCATGTATGGGAGGAGATACAAAGATTTATGTTTAGCTGCATTACTGCAGAATAAATTTGGATTGCCTATTTATTTACATGAAAAAGATAAAGCTCAAACGGGTTTTCTTGTAGAAGCTTGGCCATGTGGTCTAGTTATTGAAATAGGAGCCGTAGCGCAAAATTTTTATGATCCAAAAATCATAGATAGATTCTTTATAATAATTAGCTCCTTAAGGGAAGAGATAGATAAATTAAAAAACAACCTTATAGAACTTCCAAAGGAATTAGTTGTTCACGTTCATCAAGGTAGTATAGATTATCCAAGAGATGAAAAAGGAGATATTGATGGCCTAATTCATCCTGAGAGAATAAACCAAGATTGGAAAATGATCAAAAAAGGAGATCCATTATTTCTTGATAGCAAAGGAACAATTCACAAATATGATGGAGATCATTTGATTTGGCCGGTTTTTATTGGAGAAGTTGCTTATAAAGAAAAAAAAATTGCTATGAGCTACACAAAAAAAGAAGTGATTTTTTCCAAAAAACAATGGGTTCAAGAGTTTGAAAGCCTTTAAATTAAGAAACCAGAACAATAAATCGCTGAAAAATAATAAGAATTTTTTATTTAATAGATAAGTTTATTTAATATTCAATACTTTTAGTTTTTTTTCTAACTGTTAAATCTTAAAAACCTAAATTCTTGCGCTCCAATAAATAACAGCCCCAAAAGCCTCTAATTGCAGTCTTCTATGCTTAGCCTCTCTTAAGGAAACAACCTCTTTCGATCTTTTTCCGTTAAGAAGCCATTCAATTATTACCAAGTTTATTCCCCAATAACAAAGAAAATATTAAGACATGGAGGTTCCTATCTCATAAGTTGCAAAAAATAAGTTTACTTAAATAAAAAAATTTACACATTTTTAGCGATTTTGGTCTAAGATCTTGGGAGCGGAATTTTTTTTCCGTTTTATTTACACGTCTCACTTTAGAGACATACTTTACGAACTCATGACAACTATTCAGCAGCAGCGTTCTTCGCTGTTAAAAGGTTGGCCACAGTTTTGTGAGTGGGTAACATCAACTAACAATAGAATTTATGTTGGTTGGTTCGGCGTCTTAATGATCCCATGCCTACTTACAGCAGCGGCTTGCTTCATCGTTGCATTCATCGCAGCACCACCAGTAGACATCGACGGAATTAGAGAGCCAGTTGCTGGTTCATTCCTATATGGAAACAACATCATCTCAGGTGCAGTTGTTCCTTCATCTAACGCTATTGGTCTACACTTCTACCCAATTTGGGAAGCAGCTACTGTAGATGAGTGGTTATACAACGGTGGTCCTTACCAGCTTGTAATTTTCCACTTCCTAATTGGTATCTCAGCATACATGGGAAGACAGTGGGAGCTTTCATACCGTTTAGGTATGCGTCCTTGGATCTGTGTTGCATACTCTGCACCAGTTTCAGCAGCTTTCGCAGTATTTCTTGTATACCCATTCGGTCAAGGTTCATTCTCTGACGGAATGCCTCTAGGTATCTCTGGAACATTTAACTTCATGTTTGTTTTCCAGGCAGAGCACAACATTCTTATGCACCCATTCCACATGGCTGGTGTTGCTGGTATGTTCGGAGGATCTTTATTCTCAGCTATGCACGGTTCACTTGTTACTTCATCTCTAATCAGAGAAACAACTGAGACAGAATCTCAGAACTATGGTTACAAGTTCGGACAAGAAGAAGAAACATATAACATCGTTGCAGCTCATGGCTACTTCGGTCGTTTGATCTTCCAATACGCAAGTTTCAACAACAGCAGAAGTCTTCACTTCTTCCTAGCTGTATTCCCAGTTGTTTGTGTATGGTTAACTTCAATGGGTATCTGCACAATGGCATTCAACCTTAACGGTTTCAACTTCAACCAGTCAGTTGTTGATGCAAACGGTAAGATTGTTCCTACATGGGGAGACGTTCTTAACAGAGCAAACCTAGGTATGGAAGTAATGCACGAGCGTAATGCTCACAACTTCCCACTTGATCTAGCAGCAGCTGAGTCTACAACAGTAGCTCTTTCAGCTCCAGCTATCGGTTAAGCTTAAAGTTCTTAAATTTACAAGTCCCCTTTTTGGGGGCTTTTTTTTGTTTAATTTTCAATTGGTTTCATATAATGTTTATATATAGATAAACATTTGATATTTCTATGAGTAGTAGTTTTGGGAAAATTTTCCGTGTAAGTACTTTTGGAGAATCACATGGTGGTGCAGTAGGAGTTATCCTTGATGGATGTCCCCCAAAGTTAAAAATAGATGTAAAGCTTATCCAAAATGAATTAGATAGGCGTAGACCTGGACAAAGTGACATTACAACACCCCGAAATGAAGAAGATAAAATTGAAATATTAAGTGGGATAAAGGAAGGGTTAACACTTGGAACTCCAATAGCGATGTTGGTAAGAAACAAGGATCAAAGACCAGGAGATTATAATAATTTGGAGCAAGTATTTAGACCTTCTCATGCAGATGGTACATATCATCTGAAATATGGAATTCAGGCAAGTTCTGGTGGTGGAAGAGCCTCTGCAAGAGAAACAATTGGGAGAGTAGCGGCTGGTGCCGTAGCAAAACAATTATTAAAAAACTTTTGTAATACTGAAATACTTTCTTGGGTAAAACGTATACATGATATTGATTCTGATATTAATAAAGAAAAGATTTCCCTCGATAAAATAGACTCTAATATTGTTAGATGTCCTGATGAAGAGGTATCAGCGGAAATGATAGAGAGAATTAAGGAATTAAAGCGTCAAGGAGACTCTTGTGGAGGTGTTATTGAATGTCTTGTAAGAAATGTTCCGTCTGGTCTTGGGATGCCTGTTTTTGATAAGTTAGAAGCTGATTTAGCGAAGGCTTTGATGTCTTTGCCTGCCACGAAAGGCTTTGAAATAGGTTCAGGGTTTTCTGGAACTTATTTAAAAGGAAGCGAACATAATGACGCTTTCATCAAGTCTGATGATGTTAGTAAGTTAAGAACAACATCTAACAATTCCGGAGGTATACAGGGAGGGATAAGTAATGGAGAAAATATTGAGATGAAGATAGCTTTTAAACCTACAGCAACCATAGGGAAAGAACAGAGAACAGTAAATGCTGAAGGAAAAGAAGTATTGATGAAAGCAAAAGGGAGACATGATCCATGCGTTCTCCCCAGAGCAGTGCCCATGGTTGATGCTATGGTCGCTTTAGTACTTGCTGATCATTTGCTTCTGAATCACGCTCAATGTGGCTTAGTGAATACTTATTAGTTTTGTTAGAAAGATTATATTTGTCCTTGATTTAATAAATTTAATTATTTTTGAGCCATTCAAATATTTTTGGATCAAATTTTTTATTTTTGATACCTTTATCTCCAACTACAATTGCTTTATATCCTAAAGATTTATAAGTTTTTATATCATTGATTGATAGTCCTCCAGCAGCAATGAAATCAATATTTTTATAGTTGAGTATATCTATCGAATTATCTTTACTTTTTATTGGATAAATTTTGATAATGTTGCAATTTAAATTTATCGCTTCCTCAAGATCTTTTAAGTTTTTAATTCCGGGAATTAATAAATAATTTTTTGACTTTGCATAATTGAAAAGATCTTTATCCCAAAATTTCATCATCGAAAAATTTAATCCAATTTTTAATGAATCTTCTATTGATTGCTTATTAACTATGGAGGCAGAGCCTAAATTAATTTTTTTATATTTAATTTTGATATCGGATACAAAATCTAACCAATTTTTGTTGTTAGACCAACTTATTTCAATATTCTTTAATCCTAATTTTACTAAGCTTTCTAATTCTTTAAAAAATGAATTTCTTATGGAGCTATTTGAGTAAATATTATCTTCAGGTTTTATAAGTAAAAAAAAAGACTCTGTTTTCAGTAACTCCGAAAAAGAATCTTCTTTATTATTCATTAAAAATTTAAATTATCGAACTTAAATATAGTTTGCTACTTTTACTTCTGAGCGGTTAAGCAAATCTTGGATATCTTCAGTGTCTATAGTTTCTCTTTCAATTAACATTTGAGCCATTTCGTCAAGAACAGTTCTATTATCTGATAAAACTTTTGTAGCCCTTTTATAGGCAACATCTACAAGTTCTGAAACCTCTACATCAATTGTTGCTGCGGTGTCTTCAGAGAAGTCTCTTGTAGAGCTCATATCTCTTCCTAGAAACATTCCACCTTGAGATTGACCTAGTGCAACTGGACCTATTTTGTCACTCATGCCAAATTTAGTGATCATTTGTCTTGCTACATTGGCAACTTGTTGTAAATCATTTGAAGCTCCAGTTGTTACCTCTTCTTCTCCATAAACTATTTCTTCAGCAACCCTTCCACCGAGAGCTACAGCCATTTGATTTTGAAGGTAAGAACGGGAGTAAAGACCAGATTCCATTCTTTCTTCACTTGGAGTAAAGAAGGTTAACCCTCCAGCTTGACCTCTAGGAATTATTGAAACTTTCGCTACAGGATCATAATCAGGCATTAATGCTCCAACGAGTGCATGACCAGCTTCGTGATAAGCAACTAATTCTTTTTTCTTATCACTGATGACTCTATCTTTCTTTTCTGGACCAGCCATAACTCTTTCAATGGCATCACCAACTTCATCATTACTTACTTTATCTAAATCTTTTCTAGCTGCTAGAATTGCTGCTTCATTTAAAAGATTTGCTAAATCTGCACCTGTAAATCCTGGTGTTCTTCTGGCAACTTTATCTAAATCAACGTCTTTTGAAAGAGTTTTATCTTTCGCATGAACATTTAATATCTGTAATCTTCCAGCGTAATCTGGTCTATCTACTGTTACCTGTCTATCGAATCTTCCAGGACGCATTAAAGCTGAATCTAAGACATCAGGTCTGTTAGTGGCAGCTACTATTATTATTCCTGAATTACCTTCAAAACCATCCATTTCTGTTAGGAGTTGATTTAATGTTTGTTCTCTTTCATCATTACCTCCACCCATACCAGCGCCTCTTTGTCTTCCAACAGCATCTATTTCGTCAATGAAAACTATACAAGGAGCATTCTTTTTAGCTTGTTCAAAAAGATCTCTAACTCTGCTAGCTCCAACTCCAACAAACATCTCTACAAATTCTGAACCTGATATTGAGAAAAAAGGTACACCTGCTTCTCCAGCTACTGCTTTAGCTAGTAATGTTTTTCCTGTACCAGGAGGGCCAACAAGAAGAACACCTTTCGGAATTTTTGCTCCGACTGCTGTAAATCTATCTGGGCTCTTGAGAAAATCTACAACTTCAGTAAGTTCTAATTTTGCACCTTCAACACCAGCAACATCTGAAAAGGTTACTTGTGTAGATGGTTCCATTTGAAGTCTGGCTTTGCTTTTGCCAAAACTCATGGCTGGATTTCCGCCTCCAGCATTTCCGCTTTGGGATCTTCTGAAAAGAAAAAATAGGCCTCCAATCAAAAGTACTGGGAAAATCAAGCTACTTATAGCTTGTTGCCATGGATTAGCTAATTTTGTGGGAGTTACAGCAATGTCTACATTATTTTCAGTTAAGATTTTCAATAAATCTTTGTCAGGGGCTAAATTGACCTCAGATCTGCTTCCATCATTTTCAACAACTTGAGCTGTAGCATTGTCTGGAGATATTAGTACTCTACTGATTTCTTTATCTTGAACTGCTTCTATAAAATCACTATATCTTAGGGTCTTTGTAGCATTTTCTGTACTAGGTTTATCAAATACAGAAGTTCCAATGAAAATTACAGTAATAACAGCTAGAACATAAAGTCCTACGTTTCTCCAGCGTTTGTTCACGATAAATAATCTTTAATAGTTACATAATACTAATAATAAAACATTATTAAGAGCGTCTTAGAACATCTACTACACTTTTGAATGCAAACCATTCAGGAATTGGTTCGCCATTTCTCAATCTCTTTCTAAATTCAGTACCACTAAGTTTCATAATTTCATAATTAAATTCTTTAGCCTCTTCAGCTGTAATGTATCCTTTTTCCTTCGTATAAACTAAATTTTTTGAAGGAACAGTCTTCATCATTAATTCGTCTGCGCATTTATTCGCAAAATTCTGGGCGTCATATGGGCCATAAAAATCTTCACCAGTTGCTGATGACTTACAGCCAGCCATATCTCTACCGATAATGAAATGGGTGCAGCCATAATTTCTCCTGATTATCATATGTTGAAGAGCTTCTCTTGGCCCTGCCATATGCATTGAATAAGGTAAAAAAGCCCATTTTATTCTTTCATCAGATATTTCCTGTTCTAACTCTTTATAAGTTAAATATCTAACTTTCCCTGGGATATCATCTTGTTGAGTTGGCCCACAAGTTGGATGAACTAAAACAACTGAGTTAGAGGAAACATTATCTGAGAGTAAGGCATTAGTAAATAATTCATAATGGGCTCTATGAATTGGATTTCTGCATTGAAATGCAACTACATCATGATTTGATGGCAGTGTAGATCTAACTTCTTCTGGGGTTTTGCAGGGGAATTCTCTAATTGGCAGTTCGAAACCATAAACTCTTCCTCCTGTATAAAATCTCCCTCTCTCATTAAAAATCATCTTAACAGCAGGATGATCTAAAGAATTAGTACCATAACAAAGTTCAGCTTCTAAGGATTTATCAGGCTCCCATTTAGAGCTAACTTCTAAAACTGCTATTTTTTGTTTTTTATAAGTAAGCAATATTGTATCTCCAGCCTTTACTTTTTCATTATTTGAATCAAATACAATAGGCAAGCCAAAAAGCAAACCCTTTGTATCTCTATTATTTTTAATTACCGAATTGTAGGTATTTTCATCCATAAAACCTTCCAATGGAGAAAAAGCTCCAACCATCAAAAGTTCTACATCGCATGCATTTCTCTCACTACATTCAAATTCATAAGTAGCTTTAGAGATAAGATCATTTTTAAGGTTTTTATCTTTGATAATTAAATTTTTTAGTTCCCCTCCATAAGGCGGTATTAGTCCATTAGTATCTGTTTTAGTTTTTTGTTGTAATTCCATTTTTTAAATTGATAAAGAAAAATTTTGAAAAAAAAAAAGGGGTTTAACCCCCTTTTTCTCTTGAGTAGGATTTATGCCTTTCTTCCGTAAAGCTCCCCAATTATTTTTACATCAAGTGGATCCTTTGAACCCATATCAGTATCTGAAGGTTGGATAGCTTCAAAAGTACCAGCAAATTCGTCTGTGTCAGAATCTACATTGTTGATTGAAAGAGTAATAACGCCAGTGCCGTTAACATCAACTTTAATATTTTCTTTTGCAAGTTCTTCATCATCTCCTCCTAATGCAACTAAACCTTGAGCATATTCAACACCGGTATTTTTAGCTCTTGCCTTAGGATCTAGAAAATCACCAGTTCTGTAGTTAGGGGTAAATGTTGAACCACTAACCTCAGTTCCTGGCTCAATAGATGAAGGTAAATCAGCTTTAAGATCTTTTGCTGAGAATGCAAATGGCACCTCTAAACCACCAGGAGTTAATACAGTAATAAGTTGAAAATCAATACCACCTTTTTCGGTGAAAGTTCCTGAATCTATATCTCCATAAACTTCTGTCACTGTTGTGTTATTTCTAGGACTAATAATTTTTGTAGAAACAAATTCTGCAGCTTTTCGTTTTGTCCCTGGCACTTTTACATAAACTTCTGTTGGATGCATGCATATTCCTCTAAGGCTATCTCCATTGCCTAGAGATATTGATCCGACAAGAGATGAGTCTAATGTAGGGCAATCATTAGCTTTTCCTGTGTTAACAACATCTGTGAATTGCGCATTTCCTCTTTCAGAAAAAGCAAATGTTTTAACAGGTATGAAAGCAAAAGTTATACAAATTGAAATAACAAAAGCTAAGAAAGAACGAATTCTCATAATTAAAGTTGCAGTAAAGTTCTGTGACGATAGATTAAAGGTCATCTAAATAGTTCAGTACGGATATTACAAGGGAAAGGACCATAAAAGGTAGGACTTTTAAATCCTCGAAACAACCCGTAGCTTTTTAGATTTTAAAAAACTGGAATTATTTTAAGCTATCACATTATTTTTAATGATTAAGATTACAAAAAAATACAAATTAAAAAAATTTTTTTTATTTTTTTAATGAAATAATTTGGGTTATTAATTTATTTGCTAAATCAATTTTTGATGTTTTGTTAATGTAGTGTTCCATATTGTTCTTATCGAATAGCCAACCTTCATTTTGTGCTAAAAAGCCAAATCCTTGGCCTTCAAGATCAATTGGATTTGCGAATAGATAATCACAACCCTTTTGGATAATCTTTTCTTTAATTATTACTCGTGCTTCTTCGATAGATCCTGTAAAAGCGCAAAAGCCTACAAAAACTTGGTTATCTTTTTTTGATTGACTAATTGTTTTTAAAATATCTGGGACTAGCTCAAAGTTTTTATTCAAATGATCATTAATTTTGTTTTTTGGAATTTTAGCTGAAGTATCTGAGGTTATTTTGAAATCAGATACTGCTGCATTCATAAAAAAATAATCACAATTTGATATTTCATCATTAAGTGCCCTAATTAAATCAACACTAGTTTCAATTTCATATCTTTTTATTCCATCAGTAAGATTCTTATCGATTTTCAGAGGCCCATGGACATATTTTACTTGTGCTCCTCTGAACCTCGCTACTTGAGAAAGAAGTAGGCCCATAGCTCCAGAACTTTTGTTAGTAATGTGTCTTGCCGCGTCAATTTTCTCTGAGGTGCCCCCTCCAGTTATTAAAATTTCTTTATTAAGTAAATCTTTGCGATATTCATTTTGTTTGTGTGAAGCTATAAATTCAAGAGCTAATTGAATTAGATCATTTGGAGGTATCTTTCCGATGCCAATAGCATCACACGCTAAGAGGCCTTCACTTGGTTGCAAAGACAAAACATTTTCATAATTCTGTAAATTCTCATAATTTTTTTGGACAGCTTTATTTAGCCACATTTGTGTATTCATTGCCGGTGCAACAATAATTGGTTTTATATTTGCTATTAAGATGCTTGGAATCAATCCCTCTGCATTTCCAGTTACCCATTTTGCTAATGTTGTCGCTGTTAAAGGCGCAATGATTAAAATATCAGCCCAATTACTTAGTTCTATGTGAAGAGGTGTTGATTGACTATTTGACCATTGATCATTTTCTAAAATGCAAGGGTTTCTACTTAAAATAGAGAGAGAAAGCGGCTTTATTAATTTTTCTGCATTTTTAGATAAAACGCATCTTATTTCATAATTTTCTTTCGCTAATTGGCTAACTAATAAAGGAATTCTTACAGCTGCAATACTTCCCGTTATTAATAAAAGAACCTTTATTTTGGAGTCGGTACTTTTAGTTTTCATCGAAAGGTTCCTGATCGAGGAGATGGGTATAGTCAGTTGTTAATTCTGGTCTGTTAATTGCTAGGGCTCTAAGTAAGTGCCAGTCTTTTAAGCCATCGAATGGCGTCGTATATTCATCTTCTTCTAGTCTTTTTGCGAGTTGAAGGGTCATTTCTTCATCAAAAGAATTTACTAGTTCCTCACTTATTTTATTTTCAGAAATAAATTCCATTGATTGAATAAAGCCAATACATCCTAATAATAAGGCCTCAAGTAATTATTTAAAATTAAAGTATTAACTTCATATCTCCAAAGATATAAAATTTTTTTAAAGGCATTATATTTTTGAAGTTTTATTGGGTAATTTATCTTCATTTTCAGTCATAGATAAGCAAACTCTCTTTATCAAAAATATTCTTTCTTAAAATATTTCTATCAACAATTTAATCATGTCTCAAACCAAGAGAGAGCAAGTCATTAGTCACTTACGTTATTTAAGGGAAGAACTCAGAGAAATTCATTTAGATGTAAATCAAGATGGTCTTTTCCCTGAACCAGGCGAGCTAAGAGGAATGATGGCTCAGATGGAGGCTTTACTTGAATTAGTAGAGGGAAACACTAGAATTCAATCAAACTCTGAAGCAGCTTAGTTGAAATCAACATGGTTTTTAGACCTCAAAACACAAATTTTCAACTAAAGATTGTAGAAAATATTCAAACACTAAGTATTTGGGCTAATAATCCATGGCGAAGATATTCAATTTCCTTAATTATCCTTTTAATTGGTTACTTTTTAGGAAGTTCTCTTGGTATGGTAAGTGCCGTTGTGGAACTCATGGATCCAGTAGCCGCCTTTTTATCAGTTGTTTTTATTGAGATTTTGATAGTTCTTAGAAGAAATTTTCGATTTGAAAAGAAAAAGAAATTTTTAGTACTTTTATTAGATTCTTTAAGATTAGGATTATTTTATGGATTCTTTACTGAAAGTCTTAAGTTACTCTAATTTTATTTGTCATGTTTCTGTAATAGATAAAGTAAAGCCATTCTTATTGGGATTCCATTTGCAACCTGTTTATTGATTAAGCAATTAGGATATTTGTCTACTACTTTACTACTGATTTCAATATCTCTATTAATTGGCCCAGGATGAAGAATTGGAATTTCCTCTTTACTCAAAGATAATTTCTCTGGAGTTAAACCATAATCCAAGCTATATGAATCAATACTGCTTAGTAAATTCTCCATCATTCTCTCTTTCTGGAGTCTCAAAACAATAATTGCATCTGCAATTTTTATTGACTCTTCCAATGATCTAGAAATTGTTATGGAGCCTCTTGATTTAACAGGATCTTTTTCTTGGTTTGGTGCAGGAGTTTTTAAAAAATTTATGAATTCATCGGGTATTAATGTCTTAGGACCGCATAAAATTATGTCTGCGCCAAATGCACTCAAAGCCCAAAGATTTGATCTTGCAACTCTTGAATGGTTAACATCTCCAATTATTAAAATTTTTTTGGAATTTAAAATCTCTGGACTCAGTGATTTTTTGGAAAAGAATTTAATTAATGTATAAATGTCAAGCAATCCTTGACTAGGGTGACTATGTAATCCATCTCCCGCATTAAGAACCGAAGTATTAGAGTTTATCGCATCCAGTTTTTTTGCTATTTCAAAAGTTATATAACTCGATGAATGTCTAATAACTAATGTATCTGCACCCATTGCAGAATAAGTTATTGCTGTATCAATGATTGTTTCACCTTTCGTTAATGAACTAGATGATGGTGCAAACGTTTGTACATCCGCAGATAGCCTTTTTGCAGCAAGTTCAAAGCTATTTTTTGTTCTTGTACTAGCTTCAAAAAACAAAGAAGTTACTAAAGTTCCTTGTAAGGCCGGTATCTTTTTCGTTCCTGCATTCTTTAGTGCATCAAATCTATTAGCCAATTCAAATACTGACTTGTAATCTTGAATTGAAAAATTAGCGAGTGAGTGGATATGTTTATGAGGCCAAATTTGCATTGCGCTTAAAAAGATAAATGATTATTTGAATTTAGGCGTTCTGTCACCTTTTAATCTTTTACTTACACTCCTACTATTTTTGAGATACCAACGCCATTTTATATTTTTTGCCTTGGATATGCCAATTCTCGTAGTTTGAATAAGATCTTTTTCTTCTGGAATTGAATTTCTTTGAGAAATCCATAATGAATTGTTATTAAGAACTTCAAGTGAGTTGAATGAAATGTCTATACCGAATGTCTTAGTAACTAGACCAGGTCCAGAAGCTAATCTTTCATTCTTTTGAGGAATAAATACTGCCCTGATCAATACACCACTCGCAAAGTTTTCTTTATCAGTAACTATGTTTAAACAATGATGAATGCCATAAGTTTTATAAATATAAAACGTTCCAGGTTTGCCAAATAATGATTTATTTGATTTAGTTATTTTGTGATAGCCATGACAAGCCTCCTCTTCCTGTGAATAGGCTTCAGTTTCAACAATAATTCCCTTAACTAATTCTTTATCATTATTTTTTTTTATGAGGTAACAGCCTATTAAATCGGGGGCAACGAGTTTTGAATGCCTATAAAAAAATTTTTTTGGAAATAAATATTCTTCTATTTTTTTAATACTTATCTAATATTATTTTTAGCTGAGAAAGATAATTAAGGCTATTAATTTAATTTGATTCTTAAAAAGATATGATTATTAGTCTTATAATTATTTGAAATTCAATGGAAATATGAATAAAAATGTTATTTATGAATTATTATTTATTTAAATTATGCCATTAAAATTATGACAAAAATAAGTAAAGAAGAAGTAAAAAAAGTTGCCCATTTAGCGAGATTGGAACTAAATGAGCATGAAATTAGTAATCATGCAGAACAACTAGAAAAAATATTGGAATATATAAAGCAACTTGAAAAAATTGATACAGATAATGTGCCTTCTACAACTAGAGCGATAGAAGTGATTAATGTATTTAGAAAAGACGAAAAGAAAAATTCTAATTGTACTCAAGAGCTCTTGGAATTGGGCCCATCCAGAGAAGATAAATATTTTAAAGTGCCCAAAATTATAAGTGAATGAGCTAGTTGCTTCCTATAAATGTTTTATTGACTATTTTTAATAAAAATTTTTTAATTTTATAGCTTGGATATAAATTGATAATTTTTCTAATTTTACCTCTCCTTCTGCTATGACTCCTTACGCCTATTAATAGATCATAAATAAAGTTAAAAATATCATCTTTACTTTCAAATATTCCAACTCTTTGAGGGGAACCCTTCACATCCAATAATGGCTTAGTTTTTTCATAGGCTACTTTGTATTCAAACCAAGGAATTGAAGGCCAAAGATGATGAATGAGATGGTAATTTTGACCCATTATTAATATATTCATAAATTTGCTTGGATAAACTCTAGAGTTTATCCATTTATTTCTTGATCGAAAAGGTCTATGAGGAAGATAATCAAAAAATATTCCAAGAGTAACTCCCACCATTAATGCTGGTCCAAACCAAAGATTATAAATTAGATTCATAAAGTCAAATTTTATGCCTGCCAAAATTATTGTTATAAAGATCGATCTTTCTATTCCCCATTGTAGTAATTCATATTTTCGCCAAAGCTTTCTTTGAAAGAAAAATACTTCATGATAAAAAAATCTTGGGGCAATTAGCCAAATGGGGCCAAAAGTACTGACAATGTGGTCAGGATCATTTTTGGGATGATTTACATGAATATGATGTTGTAAATGTACTCTTGTAAAAACTGGGAAACTAAAACCTAAAAGAATTGCTGAACCATGACCCATTGCTTGATTTATCCAAGGAACAGGGTGAGCAGCTTTGTGACACGCATCATGAATAACAGTACCTTCAATATGCAAAGCTAAAAAGGCAGTAGCCACTAGTAAAGGGAGAGGCCAAACACCTCTATACCATTGCCAAATGCTAAGAAAAGCTAGAAAATAACCCCCAAAAAAAAGCCCTAATGTTGGATTCCAAAAACTTGGGGGATCTACGTAATTTTTAATCTCCTTTTGCCAATTAAAAGTTCTTGAAGAATTAGTTATTTTTGTTGTATTTTTTTTGGTTAAGTTAGAAATCGTACCTTGTATTCTGTGAATAATATAACTGATATTTTTAGATGATTGTATGCTCAAATGAAAAAAAAATTTTTAAAAGAGAGACTCGATTCAATTTTTATGTGTCAAATTAATCATCATAAGTTAAAAATATTTTTAAAATAAACCCCTTTCAATTATTATTTTATTTGAGCGGTCGTGGCGGAATTGGTAGACGCGCGAGTTTTAGGTACTCGTATCTTCGGGTGTGGGAGTTCAAGTCTCCCCGACCGCATTTAAGGAAATTCTGATACAAAGTTTATTTATCAATATCAAATTCTTATAATTCAAAAAATAATCAAATAATGAATAGTTCGATATTTTATTTGGGATCTTTTTATATTGTAGTTGGGACTATATTTTTATTAGTACCTTTAATTTATCTGGAGCTCGGTAGACCAAAAGACTTAATAAAAGCTTTTTTTAATTTATCAATAGGTTTCATATTAATAATTAAAAATTCAATTATAAATCAATCATTATTTATAATTTTCCTCTTAATTACAGTATTAGTTTTCATGTACTTAGTAGAGCTTTTTTTATTTAGATGGAATCAATTGACAGATAAAGAACAGAATAAGTTAACTACCTTTTTGGAATTTAAAAATAATCTTTCGAAAATATTAGAGGCTATTAATCTTGGAGTTAAAAATTTTACAAAACCTTTAAAT
The DNA here is from genome assembly GCA_000634515.1 of Prochlorococcus sp. scB245a_520K10. Classification (GTDB taxonomy): domain Bacteria; phylum Cyanobacteriota; class Cyanobacteriia; order PCC-6307; family Cyanobiaceae; genus Prochlorococcus_A. Next base: position 100,738 of record JFNU01000004.1, read on the forward strand.
TTATTCAATTTTGATAGCAATAATGAAAAAATAAAGCCTAAAAAGTGGGTTAGAAATGATAAAAATGATAATATAAAAATTTGATACTAAATCATCAATTTTTTTCTTGTAACATGTCAAAAAAAACTACAGGTTAATTAAGAAATAATATAATGAACTAGATTTATTTAAACAACACTATTGATCACCAATATTTACTTTATCGTCGTATGAAATCTCAAAATAAAAAAGAACTCAAATCAGAATTTTCTTACAAAGAAACTTTGAATTTGCTTAAAACTGAATTCTCAATGAGAGCTAACTCAGTTGTAAGAGAACCTGAGATTCAGAATTTTTGGGCTAATAATAATATTGATTTCGATTTAGGCTCAAAGAACTCAGGCAAAACATTCACACTACACGATGGCCCGCCTTATGCAAATGGAGCGCTTCATATGGGTCATGCACTTAATAAAGTTTTAAAAGACATAATAAATAAGTACAAAACTTTGAAAGGATTCAGAGTACATTACGTTCCTGGGTGGGATTGTCATGGTCTACCTATTGAATTAAAAGTGCTTCAGAATTTAAAATCTGATGAAAGGAAGAATCTTGATACTTTGAGTCTAAGAAAAAAAGCAACAGACTATGCATTCATACAAATAAACAATCAAATGGAGGGTTTCAAAAGGTGGGGTATATGGGGCGATTGGGATAACCCTTACTTAACCCTCAAAAAAAGTTATGAATCTGCTCAGATTGGAGTATTTGGGAAAATGTTTTTAAATGGATACATTTATCGAGGACTTAAACCTGTACATTGGAGCCCAAGTTCAAGGACTGCCCTTGCAGAAGCAGAGTTAGAATATCCTGAAGAACATTATTCAAAAAGTATTTATGTTTCGTTGAAAATTACTAAACTATCTGACGAAATTCTTTTGAAATTCTGTAAAGAGAATCCAAATTTCAAAAAGGATTTTTTTCTTATGAATTCTCATATAACTATTTGGACTACTACACCCTGGACAATACCTGCAAATGAAGCGGTTGCAGTAAATCCGAAAATAAATTACGTTTTTGCAATTGATGAAGGTAGACGAATATACCTTTTTGCAAAAGAATTATCTTCTGAAATTAGTAATAAATTGAATAAAGATTTTAATACCCTTTTAGATGTTAAAGGTTCTTCCTTGGAAGATATTGAATATCAACATCCTACTAAAAATAAAAATTGTAGAGTTTTGATTGGGGGAGATTATATCACTACTGAATCAGGTACTGGAATTGTTCATACTGCACCAGGTCATGGAATAGATGATTTTAATGTGGGGAAAAAATACGATCTACCTACCACATGTGTTGTTGATGAGAAAGGTAACTTAAATGAACATTCAGGTCAATTCAAAGGATCAAATGTCCTGAAAGACGCCAATGATTTAATTATTGAATATCTAAAAGGAAATAACTTGCTTTTATTACAAGAAAAATATAAGCATAGATATCCCTATGATTGGCGAACGAAAAAACCAACTATTTTTAGAGCAACAGAACAATGGTTTGCATCTGTAAATGGCTTCAGATCATCTGCATTAAAGGCAATCGAAGATGTTGAATGGATGCCAGCAACAGGAAAGAAAAGAATTTATTCTATGGTCGTTGGTAGAGGAGATTGGTGTATTTCCAGACAAAGGTCATGGGGGGTCCCAATTCCAGTTTTTTATAAAAAAAATGGTAAGGAAATTCTTCTAAATAGCGATACTATTAATCACATTAAAAAAATTTTTAGTGAACATGGAGCAGATATATGGTGGGATTGGGATGTTAAGAATCTATTACCAAAAAATTATGAAAAAGAATCTGATTTGTGGATTAAAGGAACAGATACCATGGATGTGTGGTTCGATTCAGGATCTAGCTGGGCCGCAGTTTGTGAACAAAGAAGTGAATTACAGTACCCAGCAGATCTTTATTTAGAAGGTTCAGATCAACATCGAGGTTGGTTCCAGTCTTCTTTGCTCACATCTGTTGCAGTTAATAATAAACCTCCATACAAAAAAGTTTTAACTCATGGTTTTGCACTTGATGAAAATGGAAGAAAAATGAGCAAATCCTTAGGTAATGTTGTTGACCCAAATATGATTATTAATGGAGGTAATAATAAAAAAACTGAACCTGCTTATGGTGCTGATGTTCTGAGGCTATGGGTAAGCTCTGTAGATTATTCCGTAGATGTTCCAATTGGTTCAAACATACTCAAGCAATTATCAGACGTTTACAGAAAAGTTCGTAATACTGCAAGATATCTTCTAGGGAATATTCACGATTATGACCCTAATATTGATAGTTTTGAAATTGATCAACTACCGCTTTTGGATCAATGGATGTTAGGCAGATTAGTTGAGGTTACAGATCAAATATCAAATGCTTATGAAAACTATGAATTTTCAAAATTTTTTCAAATCTTACAAAGTTTTTGTGTTGTAGATCTATCAAATTTTTATTTAGATATTGCAAAGGATAGGTTATATGTAAGTTCTAAATCACAATTTAGGAGGAGATCATGTCAGTATGTTATGTCTAGAGTAGTTGAAAATTTAGCTGTTCTTATTTCTCCAGTACTTTGCCATATGGCTGAAGATATTTGGCAAAATATTCCATATCCTACTAAAGAAAAATCTGTATTTCAAAGAGGATGGCCAATCTTTTCGAAGACATGGAAAAATGAAAGTCTCAATGAGCACATAGCAAATTTAAGAAATTTGAGAGTTGAAATTAACAAAGCTATAGAAGGATGTAGAAACAAACAAATAATTGGAGCAGCTTTAGAAACAGAAGTTAATTATTTACCTGAAGATAAAGTTGTAAAAGATTCGCTAACTTGGCTTAAAAAATTTGGTAATGAAGATGTAGATTTATTTAGGGATTGGCTTATAGTCTCAAATTTTCAAGTTGTATCAGATTTGGTTGAGAATTCTATAACTATTGATAACAATGTATTTGGGAAAATTCAAATTCTTAAAGCTCAGGGTCAAAAATGTGATAGATGTTGGCATTATCAAAAAGAAACTTTTAGTGGAATCCAAAATACAAAATTATGCAAAAGATGTTCAAATATTATTAATCTTGAATTTAATTAAATCCAGTTTCTGTTATTCAGAAAGAAAACAGAGTTTTGATTTTCTCTTATAAAGTTATCTTTGGTTTTTAAGGGTGCCTTATAAAGTTTAAAATTTGTAAGTATATAACTAAATTCTATAACTTTTTTCTCTAAATCTATTTCAATTGGATGAGTGGTTGAGCTACTGAACCCTTTGAAAATAATTATTTCTAATTGTTCTTTGTGATTTTCTTTTAAAATATAACCTTGAATTTTAAGAATCCTATTAGGTATCTTGGAGCTTATTTTTTCTAGATTTTTTATTAAATCAATTTCTGCCATTGTCCGAGAAGCAAGAGTTTCTTCCATTTTTAGGTAATTTAATTATTGACCATTGAATCAAGCCTAAAGTATAGATTAATAATGAAAATAACCCTAAAAATTTTGCTATCGGCTGAGTAAAGTTAGCTCCGAAGAAAAAATTAAATAAACTTTTGATAATGATATAGAAATTTGCAGAAGGTTGAGTCCAAATTTCACATGCAGCTGAATTAATAAAAGATAAGCAACTAAAGTTCAGTACACTTTGAATTAAGAAATTGAAAGATATAAACGTAAGGGACCATCGCCATATTTTTGTTGTTGTGGTGAGGGAGTAAGAAAAATCATATTCTTTTAATTCATCATTAATATCGTTCCAAAACCAAATTGAAATTGTAATTAATAATGTTGATATATTTGTTATTAAAAGAGCATAGTTATACTTACCTATTAAAAGTAAAAGGCTTATAAAAAATAAAAGAGATATTTTCCAATAAATTGATAAAAGTTTATTAACAGCTTTATTTCTTTTTTTAATTGACCAGAAGAATAATGTAACAGGAATACCAACAAGGAAAATTATTGAAAGTTGAAAAGATAGCCAAATAGAAAGTTGATTAAAAACGTTCAAAACTTTTTCTTTTTATATACATAATTAATTAAACATCAAACTGTTACTCTTTAACTTAGTATTGTCATAGTTATGAATATTATGCATCTTTATATTATTGGTGAGAAATAAAATAAATATTATATGAGACAGCATGTCAATCCCCTTAGTAGAAATTTCAATGAAATTGAGAGAATCCCTTCTTTGATCGAACTATTTGGTGATTCTAAATTGAATCTTCATTTGGATATAGGTTGCGCTGCTGGTGAGTTTCTATTCGATTTAGCTTTAGTTAATACATGTTGGAATTATTTGGGAATTGAAATCCGAGAGAGATTAGTTAAAACTGCTAAATTAAAGGTGCAAGAAAGAGAAATCAAAAATTTATACTTTGTATTTGGTAATGCTAATAATATTTTGAATGATGGCCAAAGTAAATTTATTCTCGAAAATGTAAAAAGTATTTCTTTTAATTTTCCTGATCCATGGTTTAAAAAGAAACATTATAAAAGGCGTGTAATTCAGCCAGATTTTATTAATATTCTCTCAAATTCATTGCAAGTAGGATCCCTAATTTTTATAAAAACTGATGTAAAGGACTTATTCGATTATATGGATTGCACCATATCAAGTAATCTTAATTTTAAAAATATAGACAAAAAAGATTTTAATTATTCTAAAAGTTTTAATCCAAATAAAATTAAAACTAATAGGGAAAAATTAGTTATTGATAATAAACTTGATATTTTTGAGAGTATTTATATAAAAATCTGATTCATAATTAATTTATTAGTGCATTAATTTCTAAATAGAGTTTGTTTGTTATTTCGCTTGATAAAAAATCAACCTTTTTATGATTTTTGGCCTCAACAAGAATACGCATTAGGGGTTCAGTTCCGCTAGGCCTGATATAAATTCTACAATTGTCCGAATAAATTTCATGAAAATTTTTTATAGTTTGATCTATTAATATTTTGGTTTTTGGATTTATTTTATTAATATTAAAACCTAAATTAATGTTTGTTAGTTTTTGAGGAAAAGGATCAAAACTACTTTTAAGCCAATCATTTAAAGTAATATTTTTCTTTTTACAGTATTTAGAAATTTGAAGTGCAGTCAATATTCCATCTCCAGAAAAGTTATTAATTTTTGAAAGTATATGACCTGACTGCTCACCTCCTAAAACTGCTCTTTTTTTTACGATAGCTTCGTGAACGTATTTATCTCCTACATCAGTTCTATATAAAATTCCGCCAATTTTATTCCAAGCCTTTTCAAAACCTAAATTTGCCATTTGAGTTGATATCAGCAAATTATTTGTAAGACTTTTTTGTTCCATAAGTTCTCTACCCCAAAGAAAAAGAATATGATCTCCATCCAATATATTGCCCTTAGAATCCACTCCGATTACCCTATCGGCGTCCCCGTCGAAGCTAAATCCCATATCTGCAGGACTTTCTCTTAATGCTCTTTTTAATGGTTCGAGATTAGTAGAACCACAATTCATATTAATTTTTAATCCATTTTTACTGTTATTGATAACTCTGACATCAGCACCAAGATTTTGAAAAATTTTTTTGGCGCAGGTAGTTGCTGATCCATAGCATGTGTCTAATATTATTTTCATACCGTTTAATTTTTCTCCGCCCATCGTTTTTATTAGGCTTTTGATATAGATATCCATAAGCTCTTTATTTGTTTTTAAAGAGATTTCTTTTGTGCTAGCAGTCAAATTTGGATGTAACTCTTCAATTAATTCTTGAATTTTATTTTCAAAAATTTTGGTGATTTTTTGACCATTATGGTCAAAAATTTTTATTCCATTATATTCAGGAGGATTATGGCTCGCAGATATCATTATCCCACTACTCAGCTTCTCTTTTTTGATTAAAAAAGGGATAGCTGGGGTTGGGCAAATTCCAAGATTTATAAATTTTTTGCCACTTTCATTTATACCTCTTGTTATTGCCTGAAGCAGAATATTCCCACTAATCCTTGTATCTCTTCCAATTAATATTGGATTATTATTTTCCAAATTTGAACCTAGAGAATATCCAACTTTATAGGCTAGAGCATAAGTTATTTCTTCATTAAATCTTCCTCTTATTCCATCAGTTCCAAAGATTGATTGCATAATAAAATTTCGGGAATCAAAAATATTTTGATCATTATTCAGTTCTTATTTTATCAGTTGATTAAAAGGTAAAGGATTTAAATTCTCTTTATTTGTGCATCTTATTTATGATGTCTTTAGTTAGTAAGTATTTTTAATGCAATCAGAGAGTAATGAGCCACTTTTAAATACGACTTTAAAAGCAATACTTGTTCTGTCTATTGCTTTGGTTATTATTTCTTTGGTATTGTTTAAAAATCTTTTTTTTCAATCAACTTTCCTCCTTAAGAAATTTGGAGAATCATCTGTTGAACCTGAAATAGCTTTTAAAAACAATAAACCTACTTTTCTAGAATTTTATGCCGAGTGGTGTGAGGTTTGCAAAGAAATGGCTCCAAAAATATCTGTTTTAAAAGAGGAATATGAAAGAGATATTAATTTTGTTTTTTTAAATGTTGATAATCAAAAATGGGATAATTATATTCGAAAATTTGAAGTTAATGGAATTCCTCAAGTTAATCTTTTTGATAAAAAGGGAAATTTAATGTCTACTTTTATTGGTAAACAAGAAGAAATAAAAATAAGAAATTCTATAGACCAATTAGAGAGAGAAGCCGAATCTGAAGAAAAAATTCTTAGTGCTGAATTTTCAGTAATCAAAGAAAATAACAATAACAAGGTTAATCCTAGGACTCATGGATGATTATTACCAATCTAGAGATTTTGATACAATAGGAAAACTTTGCTTAAAAATAGACTTGCAATTTTGGGCAATAGATTTGTGTTCTTCTTGAGTACCATGAGCTGATCTTAAGTGAATATAATGAATCCATGATCTACATGATCCAGACATGTAGATTCTCGTTGGAGTTGCTAAGGGTAAAACAAATCTCGCACATTCTTTAGCTATTCCTTGAGCAAGTAAATCTTCATATAATTCTGAAGCAGCTTTAAAGTGGGATGAAATTTTTTCATTAAATCTTTTTTTTAACTCGTCAGGGAGGTCAGGAATAGAATTTTGTCTATTTTTAAAATCTTGTCTTCTCAACTCAGGTATAGGTATATTCCCCAATTGAGAACTATCTGCATATCTCTGAGAAAATTCCTGGAAAGTAAATGATCTATGTCTTAAAATTTGCGCTGCAATTCCTCTGTTTGTTTCTATTTGTAAGGTCATAAATGACTGTTCAAATACACTCCAATGTTCATTTTTGATACAATAACTCAATAATTTTGAATAGTCTTCATTCTTCTGATTTTTTGGATTACTTACTCTAGCAATGTAAGCCATTGTTTTTTCCGCATCCGGGGTTAGGGAAATTAGTTCAACTTTACTCATTTTAGATCTTTGCTAAAGTTACTTGCTCTGGTTGATTTTGATATTTACCTTTTCTATCTTCATATGTTGTTGAGCAAGGATCACCCTCAAAAAAGAGTAGTTGACAAATACCCTCATTAGCATAAATTCTACAATCTGCACCTGAACTATTACTAAACTCTAATGTTAGGTGGCCTTCCCATCCTGCTTCTGCAGGCGTTGTATTAACTATAATCCCTAATCTTGCGTAAGTACTTTTTCCAATGCATATTACAGTTATATTTTCTGGCACTTTCATCTTTTCAAAAGCCACTCCTAAACCATAGGAGTGAGCGGGAAGAATAAAAAAGTCTCCATCATCATCATGATGAAGAACAGTTTTTTCTAAATTTTTAGGATTAAACTTTTTAGGGTTCATCACAGTACCAGGAATATGTCGAAAAATTAGGAATTCTTTTGATGAGAGCCTTAAGTCATAGCCATAAGAGGAACATCCATAACTCAAAACCGGCTTTTGTTGATTATCAGGCTCAAGATGCCGCACCAAATTTGATTGGAAAGGATTTATCATCCCCTCAGATGCTTTTTGATTTATCCAGAGATCATTTTTAAGCATTGTTTTATGAGCGAAGTTCAGTAATTTGGTTGGCCATTAATAATAGATCTTTAGGAATACATGTACCAGTTAGGATTACATCTCCTGATATAAATCGGTTTTCAAGTGTTGAAATCAAATCATCCTTATCGATAATTTTCATCTCAATAGCAAGAAAAATTTCATCAAGTATGATTTGATCATTCTCACCTGAAAGTAATTCTTTTTTACAAAAATTCCATAATTCATTAGTAGATTCAAAAATAGATTGCTTTAAATTTTCATTATTTTCAATTTCTTCAGAATTATATTGATCAAGAGAATTTGATGATCTTACCCAAGTCAAATTACCACAAAGCTTTACGGCATTAGCAATGCCTTGATTAACTCCTCCTTTTATAAATTGTATTAAAAGTACTTTTTTACCAAGCGCTGCATTTCTTAAAGAGTCTCTGATAATAGTGGAATAACTACCCCTATGAGGAGATTGATAAATTTGGATTTGTCCGTTTTGTGCAAATTTTTTTAAGTTTATTTTGTTAGCAGTATTTATATTTACAACATCAAGATCACCTTTGGAATAATTACTAGTTGAACTGTTTACCATTATTTTTTAAATTTCTTTTCTACATGCAGTATAATTTGAATTTATTTACACTGCATATAGTGTAATTTTACTTAAAAAAGCTTTGGTAAATTTGAAACTTACATAGAGAAGTTGATGGAGAAACGAAAAAAGAATTCAAAATTGTTACTGTTGATACAAGAAATTTTGAGGTGTCTCCTTAAATTTTTTAATAGTAAAAATATTTATGATACCTGCTTCTAGAGGATTCAGCCGCTTTAGTTCGCAACAGTCCGGACAAAGTAAAATTAACTCTGTTGGAGAACGTTTTCCAATAAATAGAACTTTAATGGAAGTAATTAAAGGTCTAGAGGGTGCAAGCACAGAAATGGTTGAGAGATCTAAAACAATATTTTTCCCTGGCGATCCTGCAGAGAGGGTTTATCTGATAAGAAGAGGAGCAGTAAGGTTATCAAGGGTATATGAGTCAGGTGAAGAGATAACTGTTGCTCTTTTAAGAGAGAATAGTCTTTTTGGTGTTTTATCTCTTCTTACAGGTCATAGATCTGATCGTTTTTATCATGCCATAGCATTCACAAGAGTTGAAATGATAACGGCTCCTGCGAATTCTGTTTTAAGAGCAATAGAGGAAGATGCATCAGTAGGACTACTATTGTTGCAGGGTCTTTCAAGTAGGATCCTACAGACAGAAACAATGATAGAAACTCTTACCCATAGAGATATGTCTTCTCGTTTAGTAAGTTTTTTAATGGTTCTTTGTAGAGACTTTGGTGTTGCAAGTGAAAAAGGTATTACAATAGATTTAAGACTTTCACATCAAGCTATTGCTGAAGCTATCGGCTCAACAAGAGTAACAATTACCCGATTATTGGGCGATTTAAAGGATTCTGGACTCCTGACTATCGAAAGAAAAAAGATCACAGTATTTGACCCAATAGCTCTTGCAAAAAGATTTAATTGATTCATCATTAATTATGATGTATCGAGTAAGTGAAATACTGTGGCTTGGATTTTAATTGTTTTTCTAATATTACTCGGAGGACTAATCGCACCATTTGGGGATCTTCTTGGTACAAAGATTGGTAAAGCGAGATTTAGTATCTTAAAATTAAGACCAAAGAAAACAGCTACCATAATAACTGTAATAACTGGTGGGTTTATTAGTTCGATATCAATAGGCTTGTTGATTTTGGTTAGTGAAGAATTTAGACAAAGACTTTTTGTTGATATTCCTTTTTTACAAAGAACTTTAGATGAAAGTAAAAAGGCTCTTGTACCTTTGCAAGAAGAACGAAAGAAACTTGAAAATAAAATTTTTCAAAAAGAAAAAGAATTAAATCAATTAAAAAATAATATTAATGAATTTAGGAGAGGAAATATTGTTATTAAAAGAGGACAAACTTTATTTATTGCGGAGATTAATTCTAGTTCAAATATAAAATTAGACCTCGCAAAAATCTATAATGAAGCTGATAAATTTGTTCGTAAAATTGTTATCCCAAGTAATGAAGAATCAAAAAACATTCTTTTGTGGAGACCTAGTGATATTACAAAAATTGAAAGTTTAGCGACTAAAGGTGGCAACTGGATTTTATTAATTAAATCAGCAACAAATGTTTTAAAAGGCGATAATTATGTTTTTGTATCACCTGATTTATTAGTTAATAAATTTATAGTCAGAAAAGGAGATGTTATTACAAGCTCAATTTTTTCGGAAAATGATTTGAATCGTAAATCTATAAATTTAAAAATTCAATCACTCCTAAGAGAAACAAGAAATGAAATTAAATCAAAAGGATCACAAGCTAATGAAATAAGTACTAATGGGAATTTTGTAAAAAAAATTAGAGATTTTCTCAAAGACAATCGAAATACAAAATTTAAGTTAGAAGTAGTATCCTTAAGAGATAGTAAAACTGCAGAACCTATAGTCGTTGAAATTAATATTTTAAAGATAGCTTCTTAAATGTCGAAAGTAATAAGTATTGATCCTGGAAAAAGTAAATGTGGATTAGTTTTAGCTGAAATAAGTGAAAAAAAAGTTGATGAGGCCATCATTATTAAAAGTGAATTACTTGAGGGTTACGTCAGAAATTTAAATTCTGTTGAAAATATATCAAAAATCATAATTGGCAATGGTACAACCAGTAGAGAGATTACCAAAAAAATGGATTTCTTCAAAAAAGAAATAATAATTTTTGAAGAAAAAAATACTACTTTCAGAGCTAAATCAAGATATTTCGAACTTTTTCCCATTAGCGGTTTGAAGTTTTTAATTCCTAGGGATATTTTTATTCTTAATAAAAATCTTGATGCGATTTCAGCGTTGATAATTTTAGAGGATTATTGCAAAATGAAATTTGCTTTAAATCAAAATGTAGATTTTAAAACTTGGCTGAAATAGTGAACTTATATTCATTACCTGCCTCTAGTTCATAATCTTTTTTCAATAAAAATCTTAATAAGGCATCCTCAATTAATGCTTTTCCTAAAGGTGGTTTTACAAATAATAAACCTTTATTAAAAGACCATGTAAAAGTCCATTTAAACTGACTAGCTTCCACAACTCCCTTAATTTGCTTTTTTGAAAAGCAATATTCTTTAACACTTAAATGGGCTATTGTTTCTGGTTTTGATCGCATTTGTTAGATTTGATCTTTATCAAAAGAATTTAATTCATTAATTATGTGTTCTTCTTTTTTAATAGTTATTTGTTCAAGTGACTCTATTACCCGCTTATATACTTTATCCAAGATTAATTTTTCTTCTAGGGAAATATTTCCTAATACATGAGAAATAGTATTGAAATTCTTTATTTCTTTATTTGATGGAGGTGATCCAATACCAATTCTTATTCTGTTGAATTCATGAGTTTGCAATTTTTCGATAATACTTTTAAGCCCATTATGCCCACCCGAGCTTCCTTTTTTTCTGAATCTTATTTTTCCTAGGGGAAGATCTTTATCATCGACTATAATAAAAATCTGGTCTAAATTGATTTTGTACCAATCTACTATTGCACGGACAGCATCCCCACTATTATTCATAAAGGTATTAGGTAAAAATAATCTGTAAGTGAAATTGTTGATTTTAAATTCTGAGCAGTAGCTTTTGAGTTTATCTTTTAGTAAAAAATTTGAATTAAATTTTCTTGAGAGATTTTCAAGAACTAAAAATCCTATGTTATGTCTACTTTTTGAGTATTTTTTACCAGGATTTCCCAACCCAATTAAATATATTTCATTCATAATGTATTTCTAAATCTCTTTTCATTGAGAACTATAAATATACAAATAAAATATAACTATGTAAATTAAAACAAAATCTCAATAAGTATTTTTGGGAATATTAAGACGAAAAAGATAACTTAATTGAGCTTGTTTCAGAAACTTAGTTTCCGTTCCAATCTACTGAGAAACCTTGTAATAGTAGTGATTGGTTATAAATTTGTAGAAGAATAACTAAAAAAACCAGAAGTAGAAGTCCTATAACTGTCATCACAGGAACTGCTCCCCAACCAGGTACAACTTTTCCTTGACCTGAATTGCCAATTGCTTTTAAAAGACTTCCTAAGGCTGTTTTTTGACCCATGTTGAATTCACTAAATCGAATATTATTTCGCTATTGTATAAGAAGTTATACATAAATTGTTTACAAACTTATCAAAATTGATGCAAACTTTATCATCCGCTCCTGATCCTGCAGTTTCCGTAGCAGTATCAATCCTCGCAGTACTTCTAGCTTTAACAGGTTTTGGTCTATGGACTGCTTTTGGTCCCAAAGCTGCAAAGCTTACGGATCCTTGGGATGATCATGATGATTAATTCTAAAGTATTTCAAAATTTTCCAAAAATACAAAAAGTAAACCTTTTACCATAATTTAAATATAAATTTAATAAGATATAAATCTGTCAGCACTCGTAATTCCATGCTTGCCCTAAAAATTTCTGTATACACCATCGTCTTTTTCTTTGTTGGAATCTTTCTTTTCGGATTTTTAGCGAGTGATCCAACTAGGACACCTAATAGAAAGGATTTAGAAAGTCCACAGGACTAATAATTGTATTTTCAAATTAATTAATATATTTAATTTTTAAGATTAAGTACAATTAGATATCAAATCCTTTCTATCAAGGTATTTAGAAGTCATAATCAAATTTTATATAAGGTAGTTCTTTATACTTCCTTTCAACTAATATTTCATTTTCAAGTAATGTAGCTGTAGCATCCCATTCTCCAGATAAAAACATTTTTCTTGAACTTTCTTTAATCTCAAGAATAAAATTAAAATCTTTTGATTTAGCTAAACAATTTTTTAAATCAATTTCTAAAAATAAACTTTTATTTTCAATACATTTTTGAATATCTTGTATTGATTTTTTAGGAAGAGTAAAACAAGGAATTCCAATAGCAATACAATTGCTATAAAAAATTTCAGCAAAACTTTCACCTATTATTGCTTTGATACCCCACCTCATAAGTGCCTGGGGGGCATGTTCTCTGCTGGATCCACATCCAAAATTGCTATTAACAATTAATATTGAAGCATTTTTGTTCTCCTCTAAATCTAAAGGATGCCTACCCTTTAAAGTTTTTCTATCGTCTTCAAAAACAGATTTGCCCAATGCATCAAAATTAATGCACTTTAAGAAACGCGCAGGGATTATTCGATCAGTATCAATGTCGTTACCAATTAATGAGATGCATTTCCCACTTATTTGTAAAATTTTTCCAATTGGTGGAATAAATTCAGATTTCATTTGTTTATAAATTCTCTAACGTCACTTACTTTGCCGTTAATCGCGGCAGCAGCAACCATTGCTGGACTCATAAGAAGAGTTCTGCCCGTTGGTGATCCTTGCCTACCTTTGAAATTTCTATTACTTGAACTAGCACTTACTTGATTACCTATTAACTTATCTGAATTCATTGCTAAACACATCGAACAGCCTGGCTCTCTCCATTGAAATCCAGATTCCTTAAAGATTTTATCAAGACCTTCTTGTTTTGCTTTAGCGGCTACTTTTTCTGAACCTGGCACTACAAATGCTTTTACTGTTTTAGATACTTTTCTGTCTTTTAATAATTTCGCAGCAACTCTTAAGTCACTGATTCTCCCATTAGTGCAACTGCCTATGAAACAAACATCAACAGGAGTATTTTTAATTGATTGCCCAGGCTTGAATCCCATATATTCATAAGCCTCTTTGGCTACAAATTGGTCATTTGGAGATAATTTTTCTAAAACAGGAATTTGTTGATTTATTCCTACACTTTGACCGGGAGTTATTCCCCAAGTTACGGTTGGTTCTACTTTTGAAGCATCTAATTTAATTAAATCATCAAAAATAGAATCCTCATCGCTTTTTAATGATTTCCACCATAAGAGAGCTTTGTCCCAGTCCTCATTTTTTGGAGCACATAATTTATTTTTAATGTAACTAAAAGTCTTTTCATCAGGGTTTATGTAACCGCATCTCGCTCCTCCTTCAATAGACATGTTGCATATAGTCATCCTTTCTTCCATTGATAATTCATTGATAGCAGGCCCTGCGAATTCATACGCAAAACCTACTCCTGCCTTTACTCCAAGTTTGTTAATAATATGCAGTACTAAATCTTTTGCATAAACACCATGAGATAATTTATTCTCACACCAAATCTGCCTTACCTTCAATTTGTTCATTGCTATGGTTTGAGTGGCAAGAACATCTCTTACTTGACTTGTACCTATCCCAAAAGCAATTGACCCAAAAGCTCCATGAGTTGAAGTATGAGAATCTCCACAAGCTATTGTCATTCCGGGCTGAGTAAGACCCAATTCTGGAGCTACTACATGCACTATTCCTTGATTTCCACTTCCAATATTAAAAAATCTTATTTTATGTTGTAAGCAGTTTCTTTCTAGTGTTTCAATCATTTGCTCTGCAAGATTATCTTTGAAAGGTCTGCTTTGATTATCTGTCGGCACAATATGATCAACTGTAGCGACAGTTCTGTTAGGGAATTTTACTTTTAAATTTTTATCTTTTAGAGCACCAAATGCTTGTGGACTTGTTACTTCATGGATTAGATGAAGACCAATAAAAACTTGATCAGAGCCACCAGGAAGACTGGAAACTTTGTGTAAATCCCAAACTTTATCAAATAAGGTATCTTTACTCAATTTGTAAAAAAATTACTTACTATTCGATAATAGGATTAATCTTAGGCTGTTCAAACACACATTTACACTTAGTGTTTGAATTTCTATTCTATTTCGGGTTGAGTTAAATATTTTTTTGATATTAGTAATATGATTATTTGGTCCTGAAATCGATATATAGACTAGTCCAACAGGTTTTTCTTTACTTCCTCCGTTAGGGCCAGCAATACCACTAATCGCTATTGCCCAATCTGATCCTAATTTCTCTTTGACATTAACTGCCATAGCCTCACAAACCTCTTCAGAAACCGCTCCATATTTTTTAAGCTTGTCTTCTGAAATATTTAATAATGAATTTTTTAGCTTATTACTATAGGAAACAATACTTCCTTGAAAAACTTGAGATGATCCTGATATTGACGTAATTGATGCAGATAGTAAGCCCCCTGTACAGGATTCAGCAAAAACAAGGGTTTCATTTCTCTTTGCTAATTCATTTATTAAAACGCTAGGAAGAGTATCGTGATTTTCTCCAAAAATAAATTTTGAAAACTCTTTTTTTAATTTTTCTTTTATGGGTTTAATTATTTTCTTTGCTTCTACTTCATTCTTAGCTTTAGCTGTGATTCTGAGCTTAACCTCTCCCAAGTTTGCATATGGAGCGACAGTGGGGTTTTTGAGAGTTAAAAGATCATTAATTTTTTCTGCAATACTAGATTCTCCAATACCTGTGAATTTAAGAGTATTTGAGAAGAATGAAGAACTATCTGAGAATTTATTTTTAATAAATCCTAATGCAGTCTCCTCCCACATAGCTTTCATTTCACTCGGGACACCGGGGAAAGTAAGAATAGTAAATCCTTTTATTGGTTCCCAAATCATTCCTGGGGCAGTACCTCTAGGGTTATTGATTATTTGCGCATTTTTTGGGAAGAAGCATTGTTTCCGTAAGCTAGAGGAATTGTCCTGCAGCTTTGAATTTGAAAGCTTTTGTTTTAATTCACTCCATAAATAAGGTCTTTCAAAAAGAGCTGCATTGAAAGACTGAGCAATTGCTTCATTAGTTAAGTCATCTGGAGTGGGTCCTAATCCACCTGTTGTAATAAGAAGACAACTTCTTTTAGATATTTCCTGAATTATTCTTATGATTCGATCACAATTATCGCCTACTGTTGACTGTCTAAAGTGATTTAAGCCTAATTTAGATAATTCTTCCGAAATCCATCTAGCATTAGTATTTACAATATTTCCTAAAAGTAATTCTGTTCCAATAGATAGAATTTCAACTCCTTTGGGACTAGTATCACTTAATTGATGGTTCAAGTTTGTCTTCATAAAGCGGGAACCTACTACACAAAGCTAATACTCTTTCTTTACATTTATTTTCTATTAATGATTCATCTGGATTGAGCAATCTATCAGCAATAATTTCGCCTACTTCAGCAAAAGCATTTTCATCAAAGCCTCTGGTAGTTAAAGCAGCAGTACCTAATCTTAATCCACTCGTTACAAAAGGTGATTCGGGATCAAATGGTACAGTATTTTTATTAGCAGTGATATTCACTTCACTAACGAGCAAGTCAGCAACTTTTCCAGTCATATTAATACTTCTTAAATCTAGTAAAACAATATGATTATCAGTTCCTCCACTAACAATATCAATACCCTTGGATATTAATGTTGAAGCCAGAACTTTTGCATTTTTTATTACTTGTTGTGAATAATTAACGAAATCGGGATGTAAAGCTTCTGCAAATGCAACCGCTTTAGCCGCAATTATATGTTCTAGAGGACCACCCTGAGTTCCTGGAAAGACAGATTTATCAAATTTCTTTCCAAATTCTGCATCTTTACATAAAATGAGTCCTCCTCTTGGTCCTCTCAAAGTCTTATGCGTAGTTGTAGTTACTACATCACAGAAAGGTATTGGATTTGGGTGAAGCTTACTTGCCACGAGTCCTGCAATATGTGCGATATCTGCCATTAAATATGCACCAACTTCATCAGCAATATTTCTAAATGATTCAAAGTCAATTGTTCTTGGATAAGCAGAATATCCACATATGATTAATTTTGGTTTTGTTTCTAGTGCTATTTTTCTTACTTCATCAAAATCTAACTGGTTAGTTTCTTTATTTACACCATAGTGAACTGCATTAAACCATTTTCCACTCATATTTACTGGAGATCCATGAGTAAGGTGTCCACCATGGGATAAATCCATTCCCATTATTGTGTCACCAGGTTTGAGTAGACTTAGGAAAACGGCAGCATTAGCTTGCGCTCCACTATGAGGTTGAACATTAGCCCAGTTTGCATTGAATAATTTTTTTGCTCTTTGAATAGCTAATTCTTCGATTTCATCAACAAATTCGCACCCACCGTAATATCTTTTTTGAGGTAAACCTTCCGCGTACTTATTTGTCAGAACTGATCCTTGAGCTTGCATAACAGCTATTGATGCAAAATTTTCACTAGCTATTAACTCAAGGTGAGTTTCTTGTCTATTTTTTTCAGAATTAATTAAACTTGATATTACTGAATCACTTTCTTTAAGATTTTGAAGAATATGCATTGAATTTGATAAGCAATAACCACAATATAAACGATATTTTTTAGAAAAATATAAAAAGAATGTTTCATAATCTTAAACGCGCCTGGAGAGATTCGAACTCCCGACACCCTGATCCGTAGTCAGGTGCTCTAATCCACTGAGCTACAGGCGCATAATTATGTAATATCTCTGTTTCAGGGTCTCTTAGTCAACTAGATTTCGGGTAAAATATCTAATATTAACAATCTTATTTTCATTAATATGCCTATAAAGTGGTACGGAAATGGTGATTTAGAAGATCCTACCTACAAACATTTTTCTCGAATAGTAAATTTTGTGATTCACTGCATGATATTTACTGCGGTTATAAGTGGTACTTACCTCCTAAAAGAAATTAAGTATGAAATCGCTTTTTTTAACAATTTTGCAATAATCTGGTCAATTCTTTTAACGTCCCATCTACTTTTTGTAATCATAAAAAAACCTAAAGATTTTGAAAAACCATCAACTTAAATCAATTTTTTTTATGGACTCTCAGATACTAATTAGTGATCTAGAAAATGTTATTTCAGAAAAGCTCTTTATAAAGATAGAAAAGTGGAATTTATATCTTGGAGATGCAGGACTCGCTAGAGATCTTGCTATTGAATGTGTCAGCAATAAAGGCCAAGGCCCATTAGAGGCTGCAAAAATAAGTTTGCAAGCAATTAATGTAAAAGTAGGGGATGGAATTAACAATGTTCCGCTTATTAATTTAATCACTACATCACAAATTCTTGAATTAGAGGAGATATTGGAAAGTTTTTTTGATAACTAAATCTTTTTTTGATAAATTTTAAATTTATTAACGTTTAAAAATTTAGTAAGTAAAAAATAAATTACAAAAAAAGTGAGAGATCCAAATATTAATAATAAAAATTCCTCGACATTTGAATTTAATTTATTCTTAGTTTTTAGAATAGTGAAACAAATTTTGCTATCTATAAAAGATGCTAATGACATTAGGATAATTTTCTTCAATAAATCCAAGTTAGGCAAATGGATATCTTCATTTCGCAAATTGAGAGCTAGCAAAATACAAACTATAAAATTGACTATTCCTGAAGATAAAATTATTCCAACAACACCAAAATTATATGGTGAAAGATTCCCAAAATTTTTTATTGGTGCACCAATTAAAAACCAATCAAAAAAAGCATTAAGCATGATTCCTGCCAATGATAACTGAAAAGGGAATTTTGTTTTTTCTATTGAGTAATATGTCCTTACTAATAAATCTCTATAAATATAAAAAGGTATGCCAACTGCATAAGCAATTAATATATTTTTCACTTTCAAAGTTGCTTCATAATCAAAAGCTCCTCTTTCAAAAACAAACTGTACAATTTGGTTATTAAAAGTTATGAAAAATCCAGTTAAAAATATACTTGTTAAGAAACAGTATCCTATTCCAGATATTAATTTTTTTTGTAGTCCTCTAAGGTCTTTTTTACTCCTTAGTTTAGAAAATTGCGGGAGTAATGGCAAAATTAGTGAGTTAGATAATATGCCTAATGGGGCTTGTATAAGAAAGTTTCCGTAAGCCAATCCCGATGCAGCTCCTTGAAAACTGGAAGCAAAAAACATATCAATAAACACATTGATTTGACTTAGACCTGATGAGATAGATGCTGGGAAAATTAGTTTGAAAATCCTCTTCTCTTCACTTTTAAATAACTTAAAGGGTGACTCAAATCTCAAGAGACCGATTTTATTTATTTCCCAGATTTGAACAACAAACTGAATAAAAGTCCCTGTCAAAGTTGCAAAAGCTAGTAATCCCGTAAAAGTGAGGAAATTTGAAGATGTATTTTCTTGGTTAAAAATCCAACTAATTAAAATAAAAAAAACAGTAATTATGCTTGTTATGGCCGGGCTTATACTTGATAAAAAGAATTTACTGCGGGAATTTAAGGCGCCAAAGCTCAAACCTATGAACCCAGATAAAGGGATGCAAGGTGTAAGTATTCTTAATTGGTAAGTTGCAATTGATTTAGCTTCGTAACTCAAATTGGGGGCTAATAATTCAATTAACACTCTGGAATTAAAGTAGATCAATATAGCAAAACCTAATAATATTATTGAAAGTTTTATACTTACTTGAGTTAGAACAATCCCTCCATTTTTTTTGTTAAGAGGGGTAAGAACTGCAACTACAGCATTATGTAATGGACCATTAATCCCTCCAACGATTATGAGCAAAAAACCTGGAATTATATATGCATAATTAAATGCGTCATATGTTATGCCAACCCCAAAAGCAGCAGCTATAAATATTTGACGTATACATCCAGCTAATTTACTGAGACTCGTACCAAATGAAATTGAAAAAACACTATTTTTTAAAAATGAATGCATTTGGTTTAGCAAAAAAATTTTTTCAAGAAGATTGAGTTTCAATTATATTTGATTTTTAACTAGGGACATATTTTATGAATGATCGGATAATTGAATTTGATCCATTAATTGAAGGGGTCTTAATTAAGCGGTATAAAAGGTTTCTTGCGGACATTAAACTAGAGAGTGGAGAGATAGTAATTGCGCATTGCGCTAATACAGGTCCTATGAGGGGACTTTTAACCGAGGGAGCAAAGGTAAGAATGAGTGTTTCTCCTTCTCCGAAAAGAAAATTGCCATTTACTTTGGAACAGATAAGTGTTTTAGATACAAACAACAATGAGGTCTGGGTTGGAATAAATACTCTTTTTGCAAATAAGTTAATTAAAAAGGTAATTGAGAAAGACTTACTAAGAGAAAAAATTGGAGAAATAGAGAGAATCAAATCTGAAGTGCCTTATGGAAAGGATAAAAAAAGCAGAATTGACTTTTTTTTAACTCCAAAATCTTCAAATCCTGATAATCGTAACATTTACATAGAGGTAAAAAACACTACATGGATTACAAAAGATATTGCTCTTTTCCCAGATACAGTAACGAAAAGAGGACAAAAACACCTTATAGAATTAAAAGAACTAATTCCAAGGAGTAAAAGTGTTTTAGTGCCTTGTATTACGAGAGAAGATGCTAATTTTTTTGCTCCTGGAGATGAGGCAGATCCCTTATATGGCAAGCTTTTCAGAGAATCTTTGACTGCAGGTATGATAATTATCCCTTGCTCCTTCATTTTTCATAAAGACCACATAACATGGAATGGAATTAAACCTTTGAAAATGGGATGAAATTAATTATTCTGTTACTTTAAAGAAAAAATTTTTTAAATTAACAAACAATTTTTTAAGGTGCAACTATAAAATTGGTATAAACAACTACTAGACACTGATAAGTTTTTTGAATAAATTTAAATTTGAAAGGAAACAGCACAAACTGTTTTTTTGCAGATCTAATTTTTTTTTATGACCACTGCTTTGCAAACGCCTCAAAGGCGCTCTAGGTCCAAACTTCAAGATGCAAGTCTTGTGAACGGACCTATGCTCCTTTTGAGGAGTATTCGAGGATTTAGTTCAAACCGCTCTATGTTGTGGCTTGCAACTGTTCCCCTAGCTTTGTTTGGTTTAGGTATTTTCAATCTTTCAGCTCATGCAGCTGATTTACCTGAGTTGAATGCAGCTTTTCTTGCTAACAATTTATGGCTTTTGATCGCTACTATCTTAGTGATCTTCATGAACGCTGGTTTCGCTATGGTTGAGGCAGGTATGTGCCGTTCTAAGAACGCTGTTAACATCCTTGCTAAAAACCTCTTTGTATTTGCTCTAGCTGTAACTTCTTATTGGTTTATCGGCTATTCATTAATGTACGGAGGAAGTGTTGCTGACGGATGGCTTTATTTTGGCGGCTTATTTTTTGATCCAACAGTTACCGCAGATATGGTGACTGATGCTGGATTAGTCCCAACTGTTGATTTCTTGTTCCAGTCTGCATTTGCAGGAACTGCGGCAACTATCGTTTCCGGTCTTGTTGCTGAAAGAGTTAAATTTGGAGAATTTGTTGTTTTTGCGATTGTATTAACTGCATTTATTTATCCAATTGCTGGTAGCTGGAAATGGAATGGTGGTTGGCTTGATTCGTTAGGTTTTGTTGATTTTGCAGGTTCTTCAATCGTTCACTCAGTTGGAGCATGGGCAGGTCTTGTAGGAGCTATGCTTCTTGGACCAAGAATTGGCAAATACTCTGATGGAAAACCTCAGGCTATGCCAGGACACAATATGGCTATAGCTACTTTAGGTGCATTAGTTCTATGGATAGGTTGGTATGGATTTAACCCTGGTTCTCAACTTGCTATGGATCAATGGGTTCCATATGTTGCTGTAACAACTACTTTGGCAGCAGCAGCTGGCGCTATCGGAGCAACTGTTGTTTCAACATTAACCTCTGGTAAGCCTGATCTTACAATGATTATTAACGGAATCCTTGCTGGTTTGGTTAGTATCACTGCTGGTTGTGGTGACATGACTCTTGCTGGTGCCTGGTTCGCAGGACTAGTTGGTGGAGTCATTGTTGTATTTTCTGTTGCAGCACTTGATGCTGCTGAGATCGATGATCCTGTAGGCGCATTCTCTGTACACGGAGTTTGTGGTGTATGGGGTACTGTAGTGATTGGTCTTTGGGGTACAGCTGTACAAGGAGATGGAGCAGGTATGGGATTGTTCAATGGTGGAGGTATTACTCTTCTATTAGTTCAAGCTCTTGGTGCCGCAGCTTATGCTATCTGGACACTAGTTACTTGCTGGATTGCTTGGTCCGTAATTGGAGGATTATTTGGAGGAATCCGAGTATCTGAAGAGGAAGAGACTCAAGGCCTAGATATAGGAGAGCATGGAATGGAAGCATATCCTGACTTTGCATCTGCTAAATAATCTAACTTAAAATTGATTTTAGAAACCTGACTTATGTCAGGTTTCTTTTTTTTTTTCAAAAAATTGTTTAGAATGATGTAATATCTAGAACATGGACACCCAAGCTTTTAGAAGATCCCTTCATCATTCTGATAGATACAATAGAAGGGGTTTCGATTCTCCAACAAAAAGAGCGCAAGCGTTAGAAGAAGCTTACCAAAGTGATTTGATATCCTCAATAAGAGATAATGGCTTTAACTATACAAAAGGTAGATTAAATATAAAGTTAGCTAAAGCTTTTGGTTTTTGTTGGGGCGTAGAAAGAGCTGTGGCAATGGCTTATGAGACTAGAAGGCATTACCCTAATGAGAATATTTGGATAACAAACGAAATAATTCATAATCCCTCAGTAAATGATCATTTAAGGAAAATGGATGTTAAATTTATTTCAGCCAAAAATGGAATTAAAGATTTTTCGTCAGTCTCTAATGGTGACGTTGTTATATTGCCTGCTTTCGGTGCCACTGTTCAAGAAATGAAACTACTTCATGAGAAAGGATGTCACATAATAGATACAACTTGCCCTTGGGTTTCTAAGGTTTGGCATACTGTTGAGAAGCATAAAAAACATGTCTTTACATCTATCATTCATGGAAAGTTTAAGCATGAAGAGACTCTCGCTACTAGCTCATTTGCAGGCAAATATTTAGTGGTGCTGGATCTAGAAGAAGCAAATTATGTATCTGAATATATTCTGGGTAGAGGAAACAAAAATGAATTTATGAATAAATTTGCTAAAGCTTTTTCTACTGGATTTGATCCTGATAAAGATTTAGATAGAGTCGGAGTTGCTAACCAGACAACTATGCTTAAAAGTGAGACCGAGGAAATTGGAAAAGTTTTTGAAAAAACGATGTTAAAAAAATTTGGACCAGAAAATATAAATAGTCACTTTTTAGCCTTTAATACAATTTGTGATGCTACCGAAGAAAGACAAGATGCAATGTTTTCTTTGGTTGATGAAGAACTTGACATTCTAGTTGTTATAGGAGGTTTCAATTCATCTAATACTACACATTTACAGGAAATAGCAATTACTAAGAATATTTCTTCTTTTCACATAGATACTCCTGAGAGAATATCTGTTGAAGAAAACTCTATATTGCATAAACCACTAGGATCAGATTTAGAACTTAAAAATAATTTTTTACCTAGTGGAAATATTAATGTTGGAATTACTTCTGGCGCATCTACTCCTGACAAAGTTGTTGCTGATGTTATTGAAAAGTTAATTGCTATTGCTTGCTGAATTTGGATAAGCATTGAAAACTTTGCTTAGTTTTTTTAATTTATTACTCAGATATTTCCTAAAGATCTACTTATTTACTAGAATAATGGAAAATTTATGAAGTATGGAAGACAAAACGCAGGCTAATCAGGTTCAAACAGCAAGTATGAACAGAACTAAAGCTCCCCAAAAAGTTGAAGTTGTTGTTGCTAATTCATCTTCAGGGTCAGAAGTAAATATCCTTGGAGAATTATCAATTTTTATTTTAAGAATTGGGTTTTGTGCTTTGATGATTCACCATGGCCTAGAGAAACTTCAGGATCCTCAGGGTTTTGCTGAGTTTGTAGTTGGTAAGTACTTCCCTTTTTTGCCAGGTGATCCTGTTATTTGGACTTTTGGAGCAGCTATCACTCAATTAGTTTGCCCAGTAGGATTGGCTTTAGGGATTTTTGCTAGGCTTTCCTCTCTAGGACTATTCTCCACAATGGCATTTGCGGTTTATTTTCATCTCTTAGATACTGGATTAGAAGGTTTTCCTCTTGCAGTAGTCGAGGCTCACAATTATGCTTTCGAATTGTCTTTTATATATGGGGCTATTTCTCTTTACTTTCTATGTGCAGGCCCAGGAAGACTCTCTTTATTTAGAAAGACTAACAAGATTACATATTATCCAAAATCAACCTAACTTAATGCAAAAAATGTCTTTTTTGCGTAAACACCATTGATATTCCTTTCGAATTACACATATCAATACTTTCTTGGTCCCTCAAACTACCTCCAGGTTGGATGATTGCTTTTATTCCATAGTCATTTGCAAGTTCTACAGTATCAGCAAATGGGAAAAACCCATCGCTTGCTAAAACAGCTTCAGAACATGATTCTTTAGCTGCTGTCAATGCTATTTTTGCCGCTCCAACTCTATTCATTTGTCCAGCTCCAATTCCAATAGTTTTTTGGTCTTTTGCAATTACAATTGCATTTGATTTTACGTGTTTACAAATTTTCCATGCAAAATTTAGATCTAAATTCATCTGATTGCTGGGTTTCTTTTTAGTTACTGAAATCCAACTTTCAGTTTTATCTTCACCATCATCATTTTCTTGAACAAGTAATCCTCCCATTATTGATTTATTAGAATTTTGGTTCTTTGTTTGAAGCGCATCTTTTGATAATTTTAAAATTCTTAAATTCTTTTTGATTTTTAAAATTTCTAAAGCTTCTTCATCAAAGGATGGAGCAACAACACACTCTAAAAAAATATCTTTAAGGTTAATTGCCGTTTCAATATCTACATTAGAATTAAAAGCAACTATTCCTCCAAATGCACTAACTGAGTCGCATTCCAAAGCATTCAAAAATGCTTGAGAGGCTGAATTACTTATAGAGGCACCACAAGGATTATTATGTTTTAGAATTATAGAGGCAAATGTATTTGTTAAGATATCACCTGTCTGGTCATAGCCAAATTCTAAAACTGTCGAAAGAGCTGACTCAAGATCCAATAGATTGTTATAACTTAATTCTTTACCTTGTAATTTTTCTGCTGCGTTCCATCCAATCTTATTTAAACCATACCAAAAAGCTTTTTGATGAGGATTTTCACCATATCTTAAGGTCTTGATCAGTGGATAAGATTTAATATATTTGGAAGATTGTAAACTTTTCTCTTTACTTATCCAATTAGATATTGAAGTGTCATAGTCAGCTGTATGCTGAAAAGCTTCAAAGGCTAATTTTGCTTTAAATGATTCATTTAATCCCCCTTTTTTACTTTCTTCGAGAAATTCTTGATATTGACTAGGATCTACTAAAACTGAAACGTCTTTGTGATTTTTAGCTGCAGAACGAATCATTGATGGCCCTCCGATATCTATATTTTCAATCGCATCTTCCCACTTAGCTCCCTTTTCAATAGTTTTCTTAAAAGGATATAAATTTACAACTACTAAGTCAATTAGTTCAAGATGGTTTTCTACTATGTCTTTTTTATGTTCATTATCAGTTCTTTTAGCTAATATTCCTCCGTGGATTTTTGGATGCAAAGTTTTAACTCTTCCTCCTAGGATTTCTGGAGAATTAGTAAAATCTGAAACTTTAACAACTGGAATTTTTGCCTCTATAAGATGCTTGGCAGTCCCCCCACTTGATAGAATTTTATAATTAAATTTTTCTACCAATTCTTTACAAAATTGGATTATATTTTTTTTATCTGAGACACTTACTAGGGCTAATGGTGACATTATGGGAAAGTTTGCTTACTTAAGAATATAAACATGAATCACGATATCAATCATGAATATGTCTCGATTAGCTCTCAAACTGCAACTCATAGAATTATTTTGATACATGGTTGGGGAGCTGATGCAGATGACCTCTTAACACTTGGAAAGGAGATTACTGAAAAAATAGAGTTTGATTTTGAGGTAATTTCCTTAAGGGCCCCAGGATTACATCCAAGTGGTCAGGGAAGACAGTGGTATGGATTATACCCTCATGATTGGAATGGGGCTGAGAGAGAGGTAAAGAAACTTTTAGCTACATTAAATAATTTTGATACCGATCAAATTTCACTCAAAAAAACAATTTTGTTGGGTTTCTCTCAGGGAGCAGCAATGGCAATTGATGCAGGCTTTAGATTGAATTTAGGATTAATTGTTGCTTGTAGTGGTTATCCTCATCCAACTTGGTTTCTAGGAGAAAAATGCCCACCTTTAATTATTAGCCATGGTTTATTTGATGATGTAGTGCCTATAGAGGCTTCTAGGAGTATTTATAAAAAAGTTAAAAGTAAGTCTTCTAAATTATGTGAATTGTTAGAATTTGATGGATTCCATCAAATCGATTCAAATTTAATTGATTTTATAAGTAAAAAGATAAGTAGTATTTTTTAAACGAAAGCATATTCGTATTCTTCAATTTCTTCCCAATCATCTGCAGTAAGTTCTAGACCTTCAAATATTTTGTCTTCTCCAATGCCTTCAACTACTACTTTTAATGATGGGAACAAAAAATGATTTTCTTCAGCGTATTGGGCGCTAAATAATCCTTTTTCACCCCAAAAAAATCTATCAGTTGTATGTTCATTTCTTCTAACGTTGAAAACTGAAGGGGCAGATAATGCATTTTCAGCTATGAATCTTCTTGCAGCTGTAACTGGTTTATGGTTGCCGGTTTCGATATGATAAATAGGTACATGAGCCATTACTCTTTGACCAGCCAATCTTCTTCTGCTGATTCTTTTTCTTTTTTTTGACATTGATTGGTACTCCTGAAATTATTAATTAGATTAGTCTTATTTATTTTTACTAATCTTATATCTATGATCTTTGAATTCACTTCAAATTACATAGAGGACCCATCAACCCCTGATGTAGCTTAAAATATGATCAAATGTTCATATTTAGGGCTGGCTTAAGTCAGACCTCTTTATATATCTTAATACTTTTTTCATATTTTACAAGACCTTTTTCAAATTTTTTTTAAAAATTATTCAAAATTTCATTCACTATGAACCTCTCTAAAAAATTTGAAGAATTAGTCAAAAAACAACTGGAGAGTTTTGGTTGTTCAATGGGAGTTACTCATCTTGTGATGTATCTTGCTTCAGCTAAACAAGGAACCAAAGCATCTTTTGAAATGATTGGTCAATGGCCGCAAATTGATAAGCTTCTTATATCAATAGAAGATGACCCCTCACTAAAAGTTTCTTCTCCAAATAGAAGATGGTACCCTCTCCAAGAAAACGACATTCTGCTTGGTGTTCTCAGGGTAGAAACTGATTTAAAAGGGGGTAATTGGCCAGTATCTCTTGATTCTAGATTAAAAGCACTTTCAATATCTTTAGCTAAATGCGTTTCTATCGAATTAGAACGTCAAAATAAAAATAAAGAAATTAATTTTTTAAAAAATCAGGTTAATGTCATAATCCATCAATTAAGGAACCCATTGGCAGCACTAAGGACATATGCAAAATTACTTATTAAAAAACTTGGTTCAGATGATGACTCTATTGAAATAGTCCAACGCATGATAATAGAGCAAAAACAAATTAATCAATATATGGACTCTTTTGCTCAGTTAAATTCACCTATTCAAATTCCTTTGGCAATTGGAGAAGAAAGATTATTATTACCCCCAAATTTAGATAACAATAAAGAAATAACTGTTCAGAGTTTATTGAGGCCAATTCTAGAAAGGGGTAAAGCTAATGCGAAATTAGAGAATAGAGATTGGATAGAACCTTCTCTTTGGCCAGATTGGGCTTTATCGCCAGTAAAGGCAAAATATGCTGTAATCGCTGAAATAGTGGCCAATTTATTAGAAAATGCTTTTAAATATGCTCAAAAAGATGCTGAAATTGGGATCGCCATGACAAGTAAAGGTCTTTGCATATTTGATGATGGAAAAAAAATAACCAAAAATGAAAATGAGAAAATTTTTCAAAAAGGTTTTAGAGGATCTGCTGCTAAGAAAAAGGACGGTACTGGAGTGGGACTTTTTTTAGCAAGAAAATTAGCACAACAAATTGGGGGAGACCTGAAATTGTTAGGAAATTACTCAACTGACCATAGTGAGGAATTAAACAATCTTAAGAAGAAAAATATTTTCTATTTAGAACTTCCTACAAAAGAATTGCATACATGAATAACATTGCAGTTTCGACTAATACAACACTCGCACCGCAGGCATCCCCATTGAAGCCACCAATTATATTCCCTAGTATGTTTGGAATAGAATAACTTAAAAAAACACCAATCAAAATAAGAATTAAAAATTTAATTAATATTGCTTGTGATGTAAATGAAAATAATTGGTATGCAATGAAAATGCAAAGTAAAATAATGGAGATCAAAGATTCTTTTTTAAATCCATTCCAAAATTTTTTATGACTAATTGATTTTTTCTTATAACTCAAATATTTAAACTTTTCTATAAAAAATAAATTTGAAAATCTTCCCCAAAATAAGCATATTGGCAAAACAATAATTATTTGATTCTGAATTTTGAGTATGCAACCAATTTGAATTAAAGTTATAAAAACTAGAGATTGAACGCCAAAGGACCCAACTTTACTGTCTTTCATAGCTTTTAAACGTTTCTTTTTGCCCGCAAAAATACCATCGAAAGTATCCATTAAACCATCAAGATGTAGACCACCGGTAATTAAATATCCAGAGGCCAAACAAATTAATGCAGATGCATAAATTGACCAAGAGCTTGCTTTTAAAAAAATAAAAATAATACTCTGTATTGTTCCAATAAAAAATCCTAAAAGTGGGGCAAATTGTGCAATATTTTTAAATTCTGGATTAATTAAGGGTATCTTTGGAAATGTCGTATAGAAAATCCAAGACCCTGCAAAATTTTTAATTAAATATTTTTTGATGAGATAAAAATAGATTCGATATTAAATAATAGGGTAGATTAATAAAAAAGCATCAAAAAATTTTAAAATTTATCGTGTTTAAATTTGAAGTTACATCGAATTGCAGTCACACAGAGGCAAGAACTGGTGTATTTCATACCCCAAACGGTAAGGTAAACACCCCAAGATTTATGCCTGTAGGTACTTTGGCAACGGTTAAAGGAATTTCATCTAAACAATTAATCTCTACAGGATCAGAAATGATTCTCTCAAATACCTTTCATCTTCATCTACAACCTGGAGAAAAATTAGTTAAAGAATCTGGTGGAATACATAAGTTCATGAATTGGCATAAGCCTATTCTTACTGATTCAGGAGGATATCAAGTTTTTAGTTTAGCCAAATTAAATAATATTTCTGATAAAGGTGTGGAATTTAAAAATCCAAGAGATGGGAGTTTTGTATTCCTATCGCCTGAAAAAGTAATGCAGGTACAAATGGATCTTGGGTCTGATGTTGCGATGGCTTTTGATCATTGTCCTCCGCATACAGCCAACGAAAATGATATTGAAGATTCTTTACAAAGAACTCATTCGTGGTTGCAAAAATGTGTTGACACACATCAGAAATCAAATCAAGCATTATTTGGAATAGTTCAAGGTGGCAAGTATCCGAGATTAAGAGAATACAGCGCAAAATTTACAAGCTCTTTTGATCTGCCTGGAATTGCCGTAGGCGGGGTAAGTGTTGGAGAGGCTATCGAAGAAATACATAGTGTAATTAATTACGTCCCGAAATTCCTACCAATAGATAAACCAAGATATTTAATGGGAATTGGCTCTTTAAAAGAAATTTCTCTAGCTGTTTCTAAAGGATTCGATATATTTGACTGTGTTTTACCTACAAGACTAGGAAGACATGGAACTGCATTTTTTAATGATGAAAGATTAAATTTGCGGAATGCTAGATTTAAAAATGACTTTTCTCCGATTGACAAAACTTGTACATGCGAAACCTGCAAGTCTTATTCGCGTGCGTATTTGCATCATCTAATTAGAAATGATGAAATATTAGGTCTCACCTTAATAAGTTTGCATAATATTGCTCATTTAATAAGATTTACCAATGCCATTTCTAATGCAATTAAAGATAATTGTTTTACAATTGATTTCGCTCCTTGGAAAACATCCTCTATTGCTCACCATACGTGGTAACGTCTTATCATAATTAATTAAATTATTAAAAAGGTGCTCATTCTATTTAATACTTTCGCTGAATTGCCTGAAGCTTACAAGGCTTTTGCTCCAACTGTTGATGTTCTTCCTCTTATCCCTCTATTTTTCTTTTTATTGGTATTTGTTTGGCAAGCTGCAGTTGGATTTAAATAAAATTCTTTCCGTTAGATAATTTTTCTTAGAAGGGATTTTCAAGCAAAATTGCATCTCCAGAATTTTCTACAGCACTCTCTATAAAATCAGCAATTTTTAAAGCTCTTGAGGCTTGCTCACCATCTACCTCAGGGGTTTCTTTACCTTGTACACATTTAAGAAAATGTTCTAGTTCTGCATAAAGAGGCTCGATGGAAGTAGTGCTAACTTCTTCGACATATCCATCATTTCTATAAACTAATTCGCCATGCTCTGCCGTGTATGATTCATGAGATTTTCGATGGATATGTAGTGAGTGATTTAAGAAATCTGTTTCTACTAGCCCATTTTGGCAGTGAGCACTTAAACTTCTAATTTTTTTGTGACTCATTTTGCTAGCAGTTAAGCTTGCAATAACATTATTTTTAAAAACTAAAGTAGCATTGACATAATCTATTAAGCCTTCGTTGTTTCTTCCTCCAACAGCTGCTAATTTTTGTATTTTCGAGTTTACAAGTTCTAAAACAAGATCAATGTCATGAATCATTAAATCCATGACTACAGATACATCATTTGCTCTATCTGCATTAGGACTGTGCCTTCTTGCTTCTAAAACAACAATTTCTTCATGATGTACTATTTTATTTAATTCTCTAAAAGCAGGATTAAATCTTTCAATATGCCCTACTTGTAATAGACAATTACTTGCATTAGCTGCATCTATTAAAGATTTTGCTTCTAACTCGTTAGCAGCTATTGGTTTTTCAATGAGAACGTTGGTACCTCCTTTAAGGCAATCTAGGCCTACTTTTTGATGAAGTAGTGTTGGAACAGCGATACAGATAGCGTCAACTTTAGGAATTAAGTCTTGATAATTTTTAAACCATTCACATTGAAATTGCTCAATAGCTAATTTGCCTCTCTCTTCATTCGGATCTGCCACTCCAACTAGGTCCGCATCTTTTAGCAAACTGAGCACTCGAGCATGATGCCAGCCCATATTTCCAATACCAATTACTCCAACCTTTACTGGTGATGAGGTTGGGTGCATAACTTTAACTACATATATTTATTATTATTATCCTCTATAAGAAGACACATTTAGCTTTTTGGAAGAATTATTTTTACACGATCAATTTTTGGACCTGACATAGAAACAACTTCAAATTTTATGTTATTAAAATCTAAAACATCTCCAATTTTTGGAACCATTTGAAATTTTTCTAAAAGAAATCCAGCAAGGGTATGGTAATCAGCTCCTTCTGGAATTGAACATTCTAACCTTTTGTTGATATCTATTATTTCTGATTTTCCTGCTAGGGACCATTTTTTAGAGAAATTATCTAACATTTTCATATCTGAGTAAATTTTGTTATTAAGCATTTCTTCTCCAACGATTTCGCCATTTAAATCAGCTGCAGTTATTAGACCCTCTGTTCCACCATGTTCATCTACCACAAGTAAGAAGGGATTATAGTCTCTAACTATTGGTAATATTTCTGCTAAAGAGCAAGTTTCTATTATTTTTGTAACTGGTAACAGAAATGGCTCTAATAGTGTATTAGCTTGCATTTCGCTCCTAGATATTGGTTTAGCTAAATAACGCAAATCTAAGACCCCTAAAACATCATCTAAAGACTCTCCAATTACGAAAAATCGAGCATGTCTAGTTTTATCGACTTGTTTCATAAGTTCTGAAAAGGTTATATTCTTTGGCAAAGTTACCATCTCAGATCTTGGAATCATTACTTCTTTAACCTGAGTATCTTTTAAAGCGAAAACTCCTTCAAGAATATTCTTTTCATCAGGCTTTAAACCTGTAACATTGTCTGTTTCTATAAGAGTTTCTAATTCACCTGCCGATAAGCCAGAATTTAAAGAGTCCCATTTATTATTTAGATTTAATAAGCTCAAACAAGCACTAGCAAAGAATTCGATTATTGAAACAATAGGTTGCATACCTTTTCTGACTGCATCAAATATCGAAGTTAATCTTAATGCAGCAGACTCTGGATTATTAATTACTAAAGCTTTAGGAATTAGACCAGATACAAGCGTAACAATTGTTACTACAAATAGAAATAATAAAAGATCAAAAAATCTATTTGGCAAAATATTTTTTTTCCATAATTCATTAGCCATGCTGTTGCTTAGCCATCCAATTGAGATTAATGAAATTGTCACTCCAAATTGAGAAGCTATTAAGGAGGATCTAAATCTTTTTTGAATCTTTAAAATTGAAAATGCTCCTTTCTTTTTTTCTTCTATTAACCTCAAAACCTTACTTGGCCTTATTAATAAAAAAGAAAGTTCACTAGCAGCGAAAAAAGCTGGGAAAAATAAAAGAAATAAAAGTAGAGTTATTTTCATTCAATGACAAATTAATAATGGGGGTGGCGAGGATCGAACTCGCCTTAGCCAAATTATGAGTTTGGTGCATTCACCAGATTGCTACACCCCCAAGAGAGTTTCTGTAATTTTGATTACATTGAATTTCAATATACAATATAAAAATAATATTTCAAAAAACATCTCATTAGGAAGTTTTTGTGAGATTTCTTTTTTTTCTTCTAATCTTTAAATATAAATTTAACTTTTACTAATGGGCAATTTTTCCGAAAAGTATGATTCAAATAGAGCAAAATTGTTAAATCAGTTAATTGAAAAATCTTATAAGAAAGGTAACTTCACTCTATCTTCAGGAAAAAAAAGTAGTCATTACTTGAACTGTAAACCAGTATCATTAAATGGTGAAGGCCTAAACCTAATAAGTGATTTATTTTTAGATTTAAAAGACTCAAGTTCAAAAGCTGTAGCAGGTTTGACATTAGGGGCAGATCCTCTTGTAAGTGGATTAATCGTTAAAGCAGCTTCGCAAGGCCTAGAGCTTAATGGTTTAATAATTCGGAAAGAAATTAAAAAATACGGCACCAAGGCTGGAGTTGAGGGGCCTATATTAGAAGAAGGAACTATGGTAACTGTCTTAGAGGATGTTGTTACAACTGCTGGTTCAGTAATAAAAGCTATAAAAAAGTTACGAGAAAATAATTATATTGTTGAGGAAGTTTTGTCTATAGTTGATAGACAAGAAGGGGGATGTGAAGCCCTTAATAATGAAAATGTTAAATTAAAGAGTCTTTTTACAATAAAAGACTTTTTATGATTATCTCAAAATGCAAGATATAAAAAAAAAGTTTTGGCTTGAAAAATTTGATTGTTTTTCTATTACTGGAAAAGATGCCAGGAAATTTTTGAATGGAATAACAACAAGTAACATTCTAAATTCAGAAAATAAAGTTATCAAAACTTGTTGGTTAAATCCTAATGGGGTTCTAAGGTCATTAATTGAAATTAATTTTTTAGAAAGAAACTTAGAAGTAGTTATCTTGGCGGGTAACACTGATGAAATAATTGGTTCCTTTAATCAAATTATTTTTCCGGCGGATGATGTACTTTTAAGTGCCCCTTGTTTGATTAATAGAATTCAGAAAATTGATGAATCTAGTTCATGGAGAACTCACCAGCCTATTTTCTTCAAAACAGAAGATAAAGAATTTGAAATATATAAAAATAAACTAAATTTACTGAATTCAAATGATTTAAAAATTTGGAAGATTAATCAGGCAATACCCTCTTTAAATATGGAAATAAACGGAAAAAATAATCCTCTTGAACTGGGATTAAAAGATCTTATAGATTTTAATAAAGGTTGTTATTTAGGACAAGAAACAATGTCAAAAATAAAAAATGTTTCTTCTTTAAAACAAGAAATAAGAATTTGGAAATCATGTGAATCTAATTTTAATTTAGACGTTGAAGATAAAAGTTTATACATAAATTCTGCCAAAGAAATTTCTGTTGGCAAAATCACTAGTATTTTGAAATTAGATTCTCAAATTAAAGGATTAGCTATGATAAAAAGAAAATATTTAGAACAAGGAAGTTATTTTTATTCAGAAATTTTTGGAAAAATTATTATAAATAAATCTGTAGGATCAGTTTTTCTTTAGTTGATTTTTGATTAAATATTCCGCAATTTGTAGAGTAGCCAAACAATCATCTTTGTTATATTGGATAATTTTTTTTAAAAATATTTCGTTTTTTGTAATTTTATATTGAATCCACCAATAAAGGGCTTTCGAGCCACTGACATCTTTCTGTACCCATTTAAATCCCAGCCAATTAGAGACCGTTTTTAAGCCATAGTTTTTTAGTGGTAATATTAAAGACTTTCTTATTAAGGTATGTAAGTCTATAAATCTTGAGGTTAGTAAATCAATTTCTTCAAAACTATAATTAAGGTATCTAGCGATATTAATAATTGCTATTTTTTCAGTCTCTCCGTAATGTAAAACTGGCCATTCATTATTTGAAAAAAGTATTTTAATAATTTGCCTATAAGATTCACTTTTATTGTTTTCAAGATTTAAGATTGGCTCATAAATAAGATCTTCTTTTTTTGCAAACAAATTATTTATTTTTAAAAAACCATATAAAAAGTCATGCTTTTCGTCTGGATTTGACTCAATATCAAATACATAAAATCCCGAAGATGTTTTTTTTAACAGATCATAATTATCATTTTTATTGGCGATGTAATATGATTTCCCAGAAATATATGCTTTTGCTTGCTTTACAAACATGGAGGCTTTTAAAAACTTTTGATCATTGAACTGAGATAATTTCTCTCCAAGTTCTTTTTCACTATACGAAGCTAATTTTTGGGTATTAGATATTCCATTTGTTTTGAGTAATGAGGCCGTTTTGGATCCTATTCCATCTATATCGGTTAGATATCCACTTTCTTTTGCTTCTTTGTCACAAAATTTTTGCCATGAACAAATAGTACATTTTTTTCTATCTTGAGTTATTTCTGGCATAAATCCCTCCAAGCACTCATTCAAACTTAATAAAACATTCAAAACCTTTTTTCTTAATTTTTTATTTAAATAAATTTCTTCAACATAAGGTTTATTACCAAAACTTGAAATTACTAATCCCTTTTCAATTTTTGTTTCTTGAAAAGATTCTAAAAGAATAGAATTGAAAGCCAAGTCGAATAAATGTTCTTTAGTAGTTTTATGGCCTAATTTATAAACAGCAGGTAGATATTTATATGGTCCCCATTTACTTACACCTTTAGTCTTCAAAAGTAATTGGGGATGTATCTCTGCATAAATATTTTGGAAAAATTTTCCTTTAATTTTTAATCCAATTACCCCTTCATAACCATTTTCACAGGCTTTTAATCCCGTATATATTTCACCATTACATAATTTATAGAAAATTTGAAATTGGTTAACTTTATCTATGGCTTTATGCGCAGACCATACTTCATAAGATTTATCACCCTTGAAATCTAGCCATGCTTTTCTCTTGCATCTTATAAAACTTTTTAAATAAAGAGTGTTCAAATTATTTTATTGGCGGTTTTAAATTTTACTTATATAAATTAATATAGATAATTAAAAGAAATCAAGGAAGTCTCAATTTGCAAGGTGCCACATTAGAAAATGTAAAATTTGGAACTGATGGTTGGAGAGGAATAATTGGATTTGATTTTAACCTTTCCAATCTTTCAAGAGTTGTTGTGGCTTCATGCCAGGAGTTGCATTATCAATACTATAAAGAAGTTAATTCAAAGAAAATTTTAATTGGATATGATCGTAGATTTATGGCAAGTGAATTTGCCAAGCACATAGTTCCTTTTGTAAGAGGATGTGGTTTTGAACCAATCTTATCTAATAGCTTTGTTACAACTCCCTCCTGTAGTTTCTATGCCAAAGAAATGGGTTGTCTAGGAGCTTTAGTAATTACAGCAAGTCATAATCCATATAATTGGCTCGGCCTGAAAATAAAGAGCTTTAATGGATGTTCTGTTGACGAATCTTTTACAAGTGAAATTGAAAAAAAATTAATGCTTGGAAATTCAATTGAAAAAATAGAGGGTGCCAATCAATTAGTAGATATTAAGAAGTTTCATTTGGATAGAATTAAATCCCTTTTTGATATTGATTTCATTTCCAATAGATTGAAAAAAATGAAATTAAGAATTTTTGTAGATTCTATGCATGGTTCAGCTGCAAATTGTATGACTGAGATTTTTGCTTCTAATGATTTAGAAGTTATTTCAGAAATCAGGAAAGATGCTGATCCTTTTTTTGGAGGAAAACCTCCTGAACCTCTTTTGAATTATGTAGATGATCTAAATCAACTACTAATGAAAAATTCAACAAATGAAGTGAAAACTCTAGGAATTATATTTGATGGTGATGGTGACAGAATTGCGGCAATTGATGAAAAAGGAAGATACTCTAGTACTCAAGATTTACTCCCATACTTTATTAGCTATTTGGGCGAAATTAAAAATAATTCTTATCCAGTTTTAAAGACTGTTAGTGGTTCAGATATTATTAAAAATATATCAGAGAGTCAAAATAGAGATGTTTTTGAACTTCCAGTTGGCTTTAAATATATTGCTGAAAAAATGATTAAAGAGAAAATATTTATTGGAGGAGAGGAATCTGGGGGTGTTGGTTTTGGTGACTTTATGCCTGAAAGAGATGCTTTATATGCTGCGATGGTTTTATTAAATGGAATTGCTGAAAAATTTCAATATTTATATGAAACCTTAGATGAAATTCAAAAAGATTTTGGGCCAAGTTTTTATAAAAGAATTGATATTAAATTTCCAAATCAGTCAGAAAAAAATAACGTAAAAGAATTTATCATAG
This sequence comes from Prochlorococcus sp. scB245a_520K10, assembly GCA_000634515.1. Lineage (GTDB taxonomy): Bacteria > Cyanobacteriota > Cyanobacteriia > PCC-6307 > Cyanobiaceae > Prochlorococcus_A. The sequence goes on from JFNU01000004.1 coordinate 137,642, forward strand.
ATAATATTCCTGAGAATATTAATAATCATAAGTTAAAAAGTATCTCAAAGATTGATGGAATAAAGTTGAGAATTGATAAAAATTTTTGGCTTCTTTTTAGGTTTTCAGGAACGGAACCTCTTTTAAGGTTATATTGTGAAGCACCAAAAGAATCTTATTTAGATGAGTTATTAGAGTGGGGTCATCTATTCATAAATTTGGCAGGAAAATAAGTATGAAAAATTTATATTTAGCGAGTAAGAATAAAGGTAAAATTCAAGAATATAAGAAATTGCTTGCTGCAGTTAATTGTAAATTATTACTCCAGCCAGAAACATTAGAAGTTGAGGAGGATGGACTGACATTTAGAGATAATGCAATTAAAAAAGCAAGTGAAGTTTCGAGAAAAACAAATAATTTCTCAATAGCAGACGATTCTGGAATTTGTATTGAAGCACTAGATGGTAAGCCTGGCATTTACTCATCTAGATATGCAGAAAATGATCAGAAGAGAATTGAACGAGTTTTAAAAGAACTTGATGGAGTTCAAAATAGAAGTGCTTTCTTTATTGCCAATATTTGTGTTTGTTCCCCAAATGGTGAAGTGATTATTGAATCTGAGGCTAAGTGTCATGGCAATATTATTTTAAACCCGAGAGGAAAAGGTGGTTTTGGGTATGACCCAATTTTTGAGGAAAATTCTACTAGATTAACTTTCGCAGAAATGAATAATGATATTAAAGACTCTTGTAGTCATAGAGGTAAAGCATTAAACAAAATTATTCCAGATTTGATTGAAATTTTTTCTTAAATTCAATTAACCCAAGATCCATGAAGGCCATGAGGAATTGAAATGGGTAATTCATAAACAGCTAATTCTTTTAAGTCTTTTGCGTCTAATATCACTAAATCGCTTCCTCTTCTTTCTCCGTTCCATAGAAGTATAAACAAAAATCCCTCATCTTCTTTTGAAGAGTTTTCTGATGGAACCATAATTGGTTCACTTACGAATCCACTTGGACCTGCTGACCAAGAAATCTCTTCCTTAGATATTAAATTGATTTTTTTTATTGCTTGAAGTGGAGCGTTCCCCAGCTTTTGAGATGTGCTTGCCATCCAACTAAAAGTTGCTTTTAATCCTAAGTTTTTAGGATTAACAACAGCAAATTCACAACATTGTTCACTTAAAGTTTCAAGTTCACTAGTTTTTTTCTTTAGATCGATAATTGATCTTTTCAGTTTTCCTTCTGGATATTTATCAAAGTCAATATCCCTAAAATTCTCGTCTGGACCAACTGAAGGGAAATCATCATAAAAAATACTATCTAATACTATTTTGGAATCTTTTTCAAATGCATTTACATGATGAAAAACGAATCCTTCTGGAGCATCTATTGTTAACGGTGGCTGACCTCTAAATAATCCACTTTCTCTGGGGATGATAAAAAACTTTGCTTTTTTATTTGGGTTTGACTTTAGACATTGTGCAGCTCCTCTTTGACCCATTACAAATGGAAGAGGATTGAAATCAATGGCATTCTGTAAGAATATTGCCCAATTAGTTGTAATTGCGAAATCATGGAGGAATGCAAAGCCATTAAAGGTATCTTTTCTGTCGAAAATGAGCTCTCCAGAATTTGTACCAGCATTATTAAATTCCATTAATCTAATGGTGCTTTTTGGCCCGGTTTGTACCCCAAAAGTGACTAAAAGTTCTGAGGATGAATTTGAATTTAGGTCTGTTTTAGGATGGGCACTGAATGCTTCATTAGGCTTGAGTACCCCTTTTAATGTTGATAAACCAATAGTGTCGAGACTATCAGGATCCATTGCATGTGGACCGGCTGCTTCCCATAATGCGAGAATTTCATCTCCTAATTTAACGACATGAGTATTGGCGATATTCTTGAATTTTAGATCTAATGCATTGTTTAAAATTCCTCCATTTTTTTGTGTCCCAAAAACACCTCTATAAATAAATTTATTTATTTTTTCTTCTTCCAAATAGCCTTTAGTTTTAACAAATCTATTTGTTAAGAACGGCTGACCATTTTCGAACTTTATGGATGTGATCATTCCATCACCGTCAAATGGATGATGAACCCATTGTCCACCTCTCTCTAATATTCCTGGTCCATTTCTTAATAATGTTCCATTTAAATTTTCAATATTATTACCGTTGCTAATTTTTAGAGGCTCTTTAGTAAGCTCCTTTTCTACATTTTGATACGCACTGGACCAATCTTCTTTATTAAAACTTTTAATTTTATCAATTTTTTCTTCTTGTAAATTAGTCACAATAAATCAAATTCTTTATTTATTTTCGCCAAAAATCAACTGAATTGTGGCTAATCCGAAAAATTTCCTATTTTATTGGTTCTCTAGCATTCCTTTACTGCTAGGAATTGAATCAGATCTTCTCAGATCTATTTCGGTAGCCATTCTCATTGCTCTTGAAAAAGCTTTAAAGCACGCCTCAACTATGTGATGTGAATTACTGCCTCGTATTTGATTAATATGCAGAGTTATACCGCTGTTATTTACAAAGGCAATGAAAAACTCTCTTACTAGTTCAGTATCATAATTTCCTATTCTAGGGGCTTTTAATTGAAGATCATAAGATAGATGCGGTCTGCCAGAGCAGTCTAAAGTGACTTGAACTAATGCTTCATCTAATGGGGCAAAGAAATGTCCAAATCTGCTTATTCCTTTTCTTTCCCCCAAGGCTTTTGAAAATGCTTTGCCTAATGCAATTCCTACATCTTCATTTGTATGGTGATCATCAATATGGGTATCTCCAATTGCTTTTATTTTTAAATCGAACAAACCATGACTGGATATTTGATGAAGCATATGATCTAAGAATGGTATCCCGGTATCAATCTCAGAAATTCCATTTCCATCTAAGTTTATAAATACAGAAATATCTGTTTCATTCGTTTTTCTTTTTATTTCAGATTGCCTTAGAAGAGATGACATTTTTATGCGAAATACTTAGTTTACATTCCATTAATGCAGTAACCCGCATCAACATAAATTGTTTGGCCTGAAATGCCGCTAGAGAGATCACTTAATAAAAAAGCAGCTGTATTACCTACTTCTGTTTGAGTGACTGTTCTGCGTAAAGGAGCCTTTTCTTCAACATTGTGAATCATATCTAAAATGCCACCTATAGCAGAACTCGCAAGTGTTCTTATAGGCCCAGCACTTATTGCGTTAACTCTGACTTGTTTTTCGGGACCAAGTTCTGCAGAAAGATATCTTACTGAAGCTTCTAAAGCTGCTTTAGCAACTCCCATCACGTTATAGTTAGGAATCGCCCTTTCTGAACCTAAATAAGTTAATGAGACAACTCCAGCACCATCACTAAAAAGTGGTTTTGCTGCTTTACATAAGGGTGCTAACGAATACGCACTTATATTAAGAGCCCTATCAAAACCCTCTGAAGTGGTAGCACTATAATCTCCAATCAATTCATCGCGTCCTGCAAATGCTAGGCAGTGAACTAATCCGTCAATTTGCCCCCAATTGTCTTTTATATTTTTAAAGATTTCTTCAATTTGAGCTGGATTTTGAACATCAAGAGGCAAAAATAAAGATGGGTTTAAAGGTTCAGTTAGTTCTCTAACTTTAGACTCGAATCTTCCCTTATCATCAGGCAAATATGTGATTCCAAGTTCTGCGCCAGCTTTTGAAAGTTGTTGAGCGATGCCCCATGCTATTGAACGATTGTTGGCAATTCCCGTAACAAGAATTTTTTTCCCAGTTAGATTTAGAAGCATTTTGTTTATTATTTCTATTATTCTCCTATATAAAAGTACCTATCTTTACGGATTACTGCAAAATATACAATAATTTTCAAATATCAAAGAATTTTTAACTTGAACATGGTAAGAACAAATTCTATGGTTTTGGAATTAGGTTTTCAATTACCAAATTTCGAAATGTTAAATGCTAATTCTTCAAAACATGAATATTTTAATTCTCATAATCTAGATAATCGGCATTTACTTTTTATGTTTATTTGTGCCCATTGCCCATTTGTTAAATATATTGAGAATCAAATTTTCACCTTAAGTAAAGAAATTGAAAATACAGTTCAAACAGTTGCAATTTCTAGTAATGATATTGTCACTCATCCTTCAGATTCTCCTAAAAATTTGAGATTACAGGCACAATCACAGAGATGGAGTTTTCCTTATCTATATGATGAAAATCAAAATTTTGCTAAGGAATTAAAAGCGGCTTGCACCCCTGATTTTTATCTTTTTTCAAATGAAGGAGATGGTGATTTTTTATTGTATTATCATGGTCAATTAGACGATAGTAGACCAGGTAATAATATCCCTCTATCTGGAAAAGATTTGCGCTCTGCTGTAAAAGATTTGAATCATGATAATTCTTATCCTTCAAATCAGATGCCTTCTTTAGGTTGCAATATAAAATGGACTCCTGGTAAAGAACCAAGTTGGTTTAAATGAATTAAAAAATTTTTTTACCCGTAGAATTATGGTTTAGGGTTAATATATTTACTATGCAGATACCTCCATTTACTTTAAATAGGCAGTACCACGAAATTGGCTCAGAAATTGAGAGTGAGGTTTTTAAAGTTTTAAAAGGGGGCCAGTATATTGGAGGACAAGAAATTGCCAAATTTGAGGAGAGTTTTTCAAATCTGATTGGTGTTGAAAATACTATTGGATGTAATAGTGGAACTGATGCTTTAGTTTTGGCTTTGCGCGCATTAGATATTGGTGTGGGTGATGAAGTTATTACCTCTTCTTTTAGCTTTTTTGCAACTGCAGAGGCTATTAGTGCAGTTGGTGCTAATCCTGTTTTGGTAGATATAGATCCAGAAACTTATCTCATTAATACTGAACTAATAGAACAAGAAATAAATTCTAATACCAAGGCAATTATGCCAGTTCATCTATTTGGTAATGCAGTGAATATGACCTTAATAAAATCTTTGGCCAAGAAATATAACTTAAAAGTAATCGAAGATTGTGCTCAGGCAACATGCACAATGTGGAAAAATTCCAAAGTTGGTAGTATCGGTGATATAGGATGTTTTAGCTTTTTCCCTACTAAAAATTTAGGAGCTGCTGGAGATGGCGGAGCAGTAACAACTTCAGATCACAAGATTGCAAAAAAAATTAGAGAACTGGCTGTTCATGGCAGCCCAATAAGATATCATCATACCCAAATTGGATATAACAGCAGACTTGATACCATTCAAGCTGCCATATTAAACATTAAAATTAAATATATTTCAAAGTGGATTAATAATCGCCAAAAAATTGCTAATAATTACCTTGATTTATTAGAAAAAAATCCATTTATTAGTTTTCCAAAAATTAGCTCTGATTCAATTTCCCATTCTTGGAATCAATTTGTCATCAAATTAAAAAACGATAAATATTTTTTAAATGAAGATTTTTCAAATTTATTTGATACTGATTGCAAAAAATACTATTCATTAAGGAATTTAGTAAAACAACAACTTTTTGAAAAAGGTATTAATTCAATTATTTATTATCCAATTCCAATACACGCACAAATAGCTTACAAAAATAAAAATTTTTCTAGAACAAAACTCATTAATACAGAGAGAATTTGTACAGAAGTTCTTAGTCTTCCAATGTTTCCTGAAATTTCTTATGAAGAGCAAGTTTATGTAGCAGAAAATTTAAATAAAGTTTTAAAGAATTGTATAGAGGAAATTCAAATTTCAGCATAAAGTGATTTAAATAATCTTTGTTGTATGTTGTGATTGACAATAGGGCTTGAATAATTATTTTTTTCTAAATTAGATATCTCCCCATTTAATAATTCTGAATTTGACACTTTAGATAATTCAGGAATCCAATATTTTATATATTCGCAAATAGGATCAAATTTTTTTGCTTGGGTATATGGATTAAAAATTCTAAGTGGTTTTGGATCCATACCGCTACTGGCACTCCACTGCCATCCACCATTATTTGCAGCTAAGTCTCCATCAACTAAAGTTTCCATAAATTTTTTCTCGCCCATTTGCCAATTGCATATAAGATCTTTTACCAGAAATGAAGCGACTATCATCCTACATCTGTTATGCATCCATCCAGTACTATTTAGTTGACGCATTGCAGCATCAACTATAGGTACTCCGGTCTCTCCGTTGCTCCAATGCTGAAACCATTCATTATTGTTTTGCCATGGAAAGTGATCCCATTTTTTTCTATATGGACCTTTCTCTAGCTCTGGGAAATGGAATAAGCAATGATGATAAAATTCACGCCAAACAAGTTCTTTTTGCCAAGTTTCAATTGATAGATAATTTCCTTGATTTTCCAAATCTGAATTTAATTTTAATGTGGCGTTCCAAACTTTTCTAATGCTGATGGTGCCGAATCTGAGAGATGCACTTAGAAAAGATGTTCCATTATGGGAAGGAAAATCTCGTGCAGAATTATAAGAATATATTTTTTTTTCGTTAATGAAGTTTTCTAATAATGTTTCTGCAGCATTCTCTCCAGGCCTACATGGACAAATATTCGAACCAAGAAATTTGATATTTTTTATAAATTTCTCTAGAACAGAATCAGATGAATTTATTGTCTTATCTTTGAGTTTATTATCTATATCTTTGAACTGGAAACCAACTTTATCTTGTTCATATGAACCTAATAAATTTATTTTTGATTTAAGGTTTTTATAAAAAGGTCCATAAACTGAATAAGGATTATTATTCCCTGAAAATATTTTTAAAGGTTCTACTAATAAGTGATCCCAACTTTCAATAACTTGAATATTTTGTTCTTTTAAAATTTTTTTTATTTGTAAATCGCGATCAATCTCATAAGGTTCAATTGATCTATTCCAAAAAACAAATTTAGCATCTATTTTCTTTGCTAATTGAGGGATCATTAATATTGGATCTCCCTCTTTTAAAATTAATCTACTTCCCATTTTCTTCCAATTATTTCCTAATTCTTGTAGTGAATTTCCTAGAAACCAAGCTCTTGAACTTGCATTGAAATCGTGTGAGTAATTTTTATCAAATATATAAGTTGAAGTAATAGCATTTGATAATGAAAATGCTTTGATTAAAGCTTGATTATCAAATATTCTTAAATCCTTTCTATGCCAAAAAAGTATTCTAGGTTTATTCATGATTTATCTAAAAATTGTTTAGCTCTAAACCAAGCCGTCACAGTTTTTGCGTCAAGAATTTCATCCCCACTAGAAATAAGATTATCTAGTTCGTCTGGATCTAAAATTAATACTTCTATATCTTCATCTAGATCTCCTTTAACCTCGGAATTGAGTTTGTTTAAATCACGGGCTAAAAATAAATAAATTTCTTCATCTGCATAACCAGGAGCAGGGACAAGAGTTCCTAGTTCATCCCATTTGTTTGCACTGAATCCAGTCTCTTCTTGTATTTCTCTTTGAATTGAATTAATAGGTGTTTCACCTATTTCTAATGTACCTGCTGGAAATTCTAATAAATATCTTGAAACAGCAAATCTATATTGCCGAAGAATGATAACTTTATTGTCTTTTGTAATAGGTACGGCTAATGCTGCCCCAGGATGCTTGATGTATCCATATTCACCTTCATGTCCATTTGGAAGCTCAATTCTATTTATTTCGAAACTAAATTTTTTTGACTTTAACTCAGATATTTTTTCTTTAAAAATTGATCTTCTTATAAGGTTTTTATTTCCCATAATTTTTAAATAAAAACAGCCTAACAGTTATTTTTTAGTTTTGTAAATCATTTATATAGACCATTTTGGGACATCAAACTTTGTGATTTTTTGGCTTCTACTTAAGATTTCAGATAGTGGCGTAATAACAAAATTCCGATTCATGAATCTAGGGTGAGGCAATGTTAATTCCTCGTCAACCATATGAAAATCTTCCCACCAAAGAATATCTAAATCGAGACATCTTGATAGCCATTTCTTGCCCTTTGGCGTCTCTTCTCGTCCGAAAAATCTCTCTAACTTTTTTAGCTCTTTTAGAAGTGATTTAGCTTTTTTATTTGATGGTTGTGGAAAAGAATTACTTTTTATAAGTAATAGAGTATTTAAATAATTTGGCTGCTCATTTTCAACACCATGGGGTAATGTCTCATAAATTGAAGACCAAAAAAAGTTTGCATGAAATTTGCTTTTCTCTTCTTTTTTTTTGTTAGAACTATCTCCCCACTCATTTATTATTTCCTCTATTTTTGGTTTGCAAATTAATAGTGACTCAAGAGGGCTTCCGAATTTACTATCAATATTTGCTCCGAGGGATATACATAGTCCATTTTTGATATTAAGATTTGATAATTCCATTACAAAAAACAAAGTTATTGGATAAATTCTATATCAGGCATTTTTAAAGTGATTTTGAACTCCGAGTTAAAAGAAAAAGGAGAAATAAAAGATTTAATGAATTCAAAGGATTCTTTTAGAGCTTTTCCTTTGGCGGCAATTACAGGTCATAGCTTATTGAAATTATCTTTACTTTTGGCAGCAGTTGATCCAAGTTTAGGAGGAGTGATTATCGCTGGCGGAAGAGGTACTGGTAAGTCAGTATTAGCAAGGGGTTTGCATACTTTACTCCCTCCTGTAGAAGTATTGGATAATGAATCAATACTGGAAATATTATCTAAGAGAAATAGTAATACTTCATTAAGACCTATTGGTAGGAACCTAGATCCAGATAAACCAGAGGAATGGGATATTAGTACTAATAAATTGCTAGAGGAGACAATTGGAAGTGATTATTTGAATCAAATTGATGAAGTTCCAAAAAAAGTAAAAGAGGCACCATTTGTTCAAGTTCCAATTGGTATAACTGAAGATAGACTTGTTGGATCAATTGATGTAGCTGCCTCATTAAGTACGGGAGAACAAGTGTTTCAGCCTGGAATTTTAGCAGAAGCTCATAGAGGTGTTCTGTATGTAGACGATATAAATTTGTTGGATGATGGAATTGTAAATTTAATTCTTGAAGCTATAGGAAGAGAGCAAAATAATATTGAAAGAGATGGTTTGAGCCTCTCTCATCCTTGTAAGTCCCTTTTAATAGCAACTTATAATCCTGAAGAAGGTGCTTTACGAGATCATGTTTTAGATCGTTTTGCTATTGTGCTTTCGGCAGATCAATCTATTGATAATGCTCAAAGAGTTGAGATTACAAAATCTGTTTTATCACACGCAGAAAATAATATTAAATTTTCAGAGACATGGTCTGAAGAATCCGATAATTTATCTACTCAATTAATTTTTGCAAGACAATGGTTAAAGGATGTCAAGATAACAAAAGAGCAAATAACCTATTTAGTGAATGAAGCTCTTAGGGGAGGAGTAGAAGGGCATAGGTCAGAATTATTTGCAGTAAAAGTAGCAAAGGCTAATGCAGCTCTTCGAGGCGATGAGAATGTAAATTCTGAAGACCTAAAAGTCGCAGTAAGGTTAGTTATTCTTCCACGAGCAATGCAAATACCTCCAGAAGACGATGATATTCAACCCCCCCCTCCAGAGGATCAGAGTCCTCCACCTCCACCTCAATCAAACAATGAAGAGTCTGAACCTGATACTAATGAAAATGATAATGAGCAGGACCAAGAACAAGAAGAAGATAATTCTGATGGAGAAGAGGAATCTACTCCCGAAATACCAGAAGAATTTATACTAGATCCTGAGTCATGCATGGTCGATCCTGATTTATTACTTTTTTCATCAGCTAAAGCAAAAGCAGGAAATAGTGGAAGTAGATCAGTGATATTTAGTGATAGTAGAGGAAGATATGTAAAACCAATAATTCCAAGAGGTAAAGTAAAAAGAATTGCGGTAGATGCAACCCTTCGAGCTGCTGCTCCTTATCAAAAATCAAGAAGATTAAGGAATCCTAATAAATCAATAGTTATAGAAGAAAATGATTTTAGGGCAAAGCTTCTTCAAAAAAAGGCGGGTGCTTTAGTTATTTTTCTGGTTGATGCGAGCGGCTCCATGGCTTTAAATAGAATGCAAAGTGCTAAGGGTGCAGTTATCAGACTTTTGACTGAGGCATATGAGAATAGAGATGAAGTTGCTCTTATTCCCTTTAGAGGTAACCAAGCAGAAGTTCTTTTGCCTCCAACAAGATCCATAACTGCAGCGAAAAGAAGGCTAGAAACGATGCCATGTGGAGGTGGATCGCCTTTGGCTCATGGACTAACACAATCAGCAAAAGTAGCAAAAAATGCTCTTGCAACAGGAGATATAGGTCAAGTGATTGTTGTTGGGATTACCGATGGCCGAGGAAATGTTCCATTAGAAGTATCTCTAGGACAAAGTGACGTTGAGGGAAAAGATAATGAAAATGAAAATGTCAATTTAAAACAGGAGGTTCTAGATATCGCTGCAAAATATCCCATGCTTGGTATAAAACTCTTAGTAATTGACACAGAGAGAAAATTTATAGCAAGCGGATTTGGTAAAGAATTAGCAGAGGCAGCTCAAGGGAAATATGTCCAACTGCCAAAAGCCACAGATAAAGCAATCGCAGCTATGGCTTTAAATGCTATAAATGAGTTCTAAATATTTCTTATGGATAAATTTCGTTAAGGAATTTTGAAAGTCCAATTGTTAAATCTCTTATAGATTTAGTTAATTCTTTATCTTGAGTTAATTTTTCAAAATCATCACTTATATCATCTATTTTGGTTGAGATAGATCTAGCAGCATTAATTGTCAACTTAATGTCATTAAGGGTTTCTTTGTCATCGATAGTAGACAAAATGTTATTCAAATGATTGGCAGCAATTGTCATTTCTTTTATTAAAGGTTCAACTCTTTGTATTTCTTTTTTTGACAAATAAATTAATTCATCAAGGTTTTCCTGTGTTCTGTCAAATTGGTCAATTGAGTTTACGATGTTTTCAATTAAGTTTTCTTGATTTGATTCTTTTAAAAGTTGATTTATTCTATTAGTTATATTTGAAAGACTTGATAATTGTTTCCCTGTAATAGTATCTCCCTGACAAATAATTAATTTGGTATCACAATTTTCGGATGTCGGTTTTTCAATATTTTTAGGCAGTGATTTTTCGCTTGTCTCTAAAGCTACTTGCACATCTCCTCCAAGAAAAGAATTAGTTACTACTCTTGCAAATGTTGGCCTAGGAAGAATAATATCTGGATTGTTTAAAACTATTTTTGCTTTAATTGATTCATTAGTAAATAAGATATCTTCTATTGATCCAACTAAAATACCTCTGTAAGTAACTGGGGACTTTTTTGATAAACCGCTTGCGTTATTGAATTCAGCAAAGATGTGCCAATCTTTTGAGGACAATCTTACTCCTCTTAGCCAAAAAGAAAAAAATGTGAATATTAAAAATCCTCCTAATAAGGAAAATCCAACTATTGAATCTCGTAAGCTTTTACGCATAATTTTTAAATGTCTTTGGGTTGCATTGGACCATCAAGTTTCCCATGCCTAAATTGAAATACATAGGGATCATTACTCTCTTTAAATTCATCAATTGAACCTGCCCATCTAAATTTGCCCCCGTAAAGCATTAAAACTTTATCTGAAGTCCTTTCTATAGTACTAAGAACATGGCTAACCACAATAGATGATCCCTTGGCTTTATTGTTTGTCTTGTTAATTAAATCTTCAATTCTTGATGAGGCTATTGGATCAAGCCCTGCAGTTGGTTCATCAAAAAGTAATAAAGGCTTAGTATTTGTATTAAGAGTTTGATCAGTAATTAAAGCTCTGGCAAAACTCACCCTTTTTTGCATTCCTCCGCTTAATTCATTTGGAAGTTTGTTCTCAACATTAAATAATCCAACCTCAGCTAAACATTCACTTACTATCTCATGGATTAACTTTTTAGTTAGATTTTTGTTTCTCTTAAGGAGAAAACCCACATTTTCTTCTACAGTTAAAGATCCTAATAATGCTGGGTTCTGAAAAACTAGTCTTACATCAGGAGGACTATTTTGATCTAGTCTCAAATATTTTTGTTTTTCACCAAAAATTCTTAATTCCCCTTCGGTAGGCAAAATCAGGCCGGCTAATATTTTTAAAATTGTTGATTTACCAGAACCTGAAGGTCCAACTATAGCTAATTTCTCTCCTTCATTAAGTTCAAAATTTAGTTGATCAAGCACATTGATTGCCCCCCAGCTTATTGAGAGGTTCGTTGTTTCAACTGCATGCTTTGATTTTTTCAAAATCTATAAGAAAGAAAAGTCATCTTCTATTACATATTGCCTATTTTTAGAAATAAAAAAAGGATGTATGAATTTGATTTATAATGAATATTATGAAGTTTTTTAAAATTGAGAAAATAATTTAAGAGGTTTTAATGAATAAGCGCAAAAAAAGAGTGAGAAGATATTATAAAAATTTTAAAGAATCTAATTTTGTCTTTTTAAACAAAATTTTAAGAATTTTAAGTTGGCTTTTGCCAGGACTGGTCATTAAAAGATGGATGGTTACATCTGCAATAGGATTTTTAACTTCATTATTAGGCCTTGCAATTTGGACAAATTTAAGGCCACTCTATTGGCTTATTGAAATATTTTTTTGGTTAATGACAGGTTTAACTAGTATCTTACCTGTTTCATTATTGGGTCCTTTGATTTTTGTTATTGGACTTTTATTAATAGGGATTGGACAAAATAGAAGTATTAATTCTATTCAAAAAGCGCTTGTTCCAGAAAAAAATACATTTTTAGTTGATGCATTAAGAGTAAAGAGCAAATTAAATAGAGGTCCTAATATTGTTGCAATTGGTGGAGGTACAGGCTTATCTACTTTATTAAAAGGCTTAAAAAATTACAGTAGTAACATTACTGCAATCGTAACTGTATCCGATGATGGTGGTAGTAGTGGAATTCTTAGAAAACAATTAGGCGTCCAACCTCCTGGTGATATCAGAAATTGTTTGGCTGCATTATCAAACGAAGAACCTACTCTAACTAGATTATTTCAATATAGATTTTCAGGAGGAAGTGGTTTAGAGGGTCATAGTTTTGGAAATCTATTCTTGTCAGCTTTAACAACAATTACTGGCAGTTTAGAAAAAGCAGTTCAAGCTTCTAGTAAAGTTTTGGCGGTACAAGGTCAAGTTTTGCCGGCAACAAATATTGATGTTATGTTATGGGCCGAATTAGAAGATGGTGAAAAAATTTTTGGCGAAAGCAAGATCAGCAAATCTAGAAAATTAATTTCAAGGATTGGTTACCTTCCAGAAAATCCTCCTGCCCTTTCAAGTGCTCTAGAATCTATAAGAGAGGCTGATTTGATCGTACTTGGACCAGGTAGTCTATATACTTCACTATTACCTAATTTGTTAGTACCAGAGATAGTGGATGCTTTATTGCAAAGTAATGCTCCCAAAATTTACATAAGTAATTTGATGACTCAACCTGGGGAAACAGATGGACTTGATGTCTATCAACATATCAAATCAATAGAAAAGCAATTATCAAATTTTGGAGTTAATACAAGAATTTTTAACGCAATCTTATCTCAGGTCCAATTTGAAAAGTCTCCATTAGTAGACTATTACGAAACTAGAGGGGCAGAACCTGTCAAATGTAATAAAGAAAAATTATTATCTGAAGGTTATTATGTTCTACAGGCACCATTGTATTCAAGAAGAATAACTCCAACTCTAAGACATGATCCGAGAAGGCTAGCGAGAGCAGTAATGTTCATATACCGTAAATTAAAGAAATTAAATTAATAAGCATCTTGAAGTTCATAAAAGTCCGGCTGAATATAGTCTTTTCTCAATGGCCATCCTCTCCAGTCTTCAGGCATTAAGAGTCTTTTAGGATTTGGATGGTCAATAAAATTTATTCCATACATGTCATATGTTTCTCTTTCTTGCCAATCACTTCCTCTAAAGATTTTATATAAACTAGGGATTGATAAATCAGAATCTCTTTTTAAGAAGACTTTTAATCTCACTTCTTTAATTTTTTCGATCTTTTGAAAGTCGTCAACAGTTATAAAATGGTAGAAACTAACAAGATTTTTGCCTGGCCCTTCATCATAGCCACCTTGACATTGAAGATAGTTGAAACCGTAATTTCTTAAGGCCGATACTGCTTCATATAAATTGCTTGGTTCAACAGAAATGTTTTCAATTCCTATGTGGTCATTAGCTAATGATTGATTTGGAATCCCATCTTTAGATAAAGTTTGACTAATAAAACCTTCTTTTTCTATTGAAGTGTCTGAGGATTTGGCTAAACCGTCTTTTTCCATTAATCTTCTTCACTATTGATAATTTCAACTTTTTCGCTGTTTTCCTGCGACTCAGTTATTTTTTCTTTTTTGGAGGTAGGAATAACATTCGTTGAAGTTTTGTTTAGATATTCACCAGTATTTTCAGAGAAAACAAGATTCATTTCGTGATCAGATGTTATGTATCTGTGAGTTTGCTCTGTTTTTGTGCGCTCTAAAATTGATTCATTACCAACTTTTTTTCTTAATTTAATTACAGCATCAAAAATCGCTTCTGGTCTTGGAGGGCATCCTGGGAGGTATAAATCAACTGGTATCAATTTATCAACGCCTCTTACAGCAGTTGTAGAATCTGCGCTGAACATTCCCCCTGTGATTGTGCAAGCACCCATTGCAATCACATATTTAGGTTCAGGCATCTGCTCATAAAGTCTTACTAAAGCAGGAGCCATCTTCATCGTTACTGTTCCTGCAACTATTATCAAATCTGCCTGTCTTGGCGAGCTTCTAGGTACTAATCCAAATCTATCAAAATCAAATCTAGATCCTATTAAGGCAGCAAATTCTATAAAACAACAAGCTGTTCCATATAGGAGAGGCCAAAGACTACTTAATCTCGCCCAATTATGTAGATCGTCTAAGCTAGTTAGTATTATATTTTCGCTTAAATCAGTAGTAACTTGTGGTGCACCAATAGGATTACAAGTTCCTTCTCGAATTTCTCTTATTGCTTTTGGGGATAATTGTGGATTCAATTTTTTAACTCCATTCTAAAGCACCTTTTCTCCATGCGTAAGCAAGAGCAATAACAAGTATTGCAATGAAAATTAAAGCCTCAATAAAAGCTAATAAGCCTAATCTATTGAAGGCAACAGCCCAAGGATAAAGGAATACTGTTTCAACATCAAATATAACGAAAACCAAGGCAAACATGTAATAACGAATATTAAATTGGATCCATGCTCCTCCAATGGGCTCCATTCCAGATTCATATGTAAGTTTTCTTTCACCAGTTCTACCTTTAGGGGCAACTATGAGATTAGTAGTTAGAGCTAATACTGGTACAGCTGCAGCAATTAAAAGGAAACCTAAAAAATATTCATAGCCAGTTAATAAAAACATCTTAAAAATTAATTTTGAATAAAAGTCGCTTAATTAAGCAAAATCTTTTAAAGTTCTTAAAGAACAATAATAAACCGTGAGTGAAAACATTCAACCAGCCTCTGAGGAAAACAAAATAGTTGAAGACTTTGGGAAAGAAAAACTTTCTGAAAACTCCTCAGGAGTAAATGTTGAACAACCTGTCCTTAATCTAGAACAAAATAGATTCGAATGTAGAAGTTGTGGATACATTTATGATCCTTTAGAAGGAAATAAAAAATTAAACATACCTAAAAATACGCCTTTTTCAGAGTTGGATGGGAATACATTCGCTTGCCCTGTTTGTAGAGCTGGTAAAAATTTTTATAAGGATATTGGATCCAGAGCAAAACCTAGTGGATTCGAAGAGAATTTAGTTTATGGGTTTGGTTTTAATAGTTTGCCACCTGGACAAAAAAATATATTGATTTTTGGAGGACTCGCTTTTGCAGCAGCTATATTTCTTTCTTTGTACTCTTTGCATTAATATAAATAAATGAAAAAATCTTTTACCAGTACTACCAATCTTCTCTTATCTGTAATTCTTTGCTTTGTTTTAAGCAGTTGTTCATCTTCAGGAGTCAAGATGAATGAAAGCAGCCCTTGGAGGACAATTCAGTTTGAAGATCAAGCTAATGCTTTAGATGTTGATTTTATAGATGATAATCATGGTTTTTTAGTTGGCTCTAATAGACTAATTATGGAATCAAATGATGGGGGAGAAACATGGGAAAAAAGATCATTAGATATTACTGCCGAAGAGAACTTTCGCCTTCTTGATATTGATTTCAAGGGCTCTGAAGGTTGGTTAATTGGACAACCCTCTCTAGTAATGCATACCGTCGATGAAGGTAAAAATTGGACTCGACTTTCCCTTGGGAAGTTACCTGGCCAGCCTTTTTTAGTTACTACCATTGATGAAGGAGTTGCTCAATTGGCGACAACCTCAGCAGCAATTTATGAAACTTCCAATAGCGGTGAGACATGGGAGGCAAAAGTATCAGACCCCTCAGAACAGGGAGGTATTAGAGATTTAAGAAGAACATCTAGCGGTGATTATGTGAGTGTTAGCAGTCTTGGAAATTTCTTCTCCACTCTTGATAGTGATAGCAACACTTGGATAGCTCACCAAAGAGCAAGCAGTAAGAGAGTTCAAAGTATTGGTTTTAATCCAGAGGGAAATTTGTGGATGCTTTCCAGAGGAGCGGAAATCAGATTTAATGAAGATAATAGTGACGTAGAAAATTGGTCGAAGCCAATTATACCTATCCTTAATGGATATAATTATTTAGACATGGGATGGGATCCAAATGGTGATATATGGGCAGGCGGTGGTAATGGGACCTTAATAGTAAGTAAAGATCAAGGTGAAACTTGGAATTCTGATCCTACAGCTTCTGGATTACCTACAAACTATATAAAAATAGTTTTTCTTGATAAGGAAGACTTAGATAATACAAAAGGATTTGTACTTGGCGAGCGTGGTTATATTCTTAAATGGAACAGCTAAGTTTGAATAGCTTGCGTAAATAGTAAAAAAAAACTTAATTTTTGATAAATTTAGCAACTGTCTGTAACCAAGCTGTAAATTTCTTCACGAACTTATGATTTTACACTGTAAGATCATAGGGTAAACATTTGTGATTATGGCCGCAGGTTCAACGGGTGAACGCCCATTCTTTGAAATAATCACCAGTATTAGGTACTGGATTATTCATGCAGTAACATTACCAGCTATTTTTATAGCAGGCTTCTTATTCGTATATACAGGCTTAGCCTACGATGCTTTCGGAACTCCTCGTCCGGACAGTTATTTCCAATCATCTGAATCTAAAGCGCCTGTAGTAACACAAAGATTCGACGCTAAGTCTCAACTAGATTTAAGAACAAAATAACAATGACAAATTCTCAAGCTCCAATGCAGGCTGCGGAAGTCCGCGTTTATCCAATATTTACTGTTCGTTGGTTAGCAGTTCACGCTCTAGCCATTCCATCAGTATTCTTTTTGGGTTCTATTGCTGCAATGCAATTTGTAGCCAGATAAATTAACTATCATGCAAGTAAACGAAAATCCTAACAAAGTTCCAGTTGAACTTAATCGTACAAGTCTTTACTTAGGCTTATTATCAGTATTTGTTTTGGGAATTTTATTTTCCAGTTATTTCTTCAACTAATTTAAAACTATGAGTAAATTAAAAGGACCTGATGGAAGAATTCCAGATAGACTTCCAGATGGTAGACCGGCAGTAGCATGGGAAAGAAGATGGACTGAAGGTACTCTTCCTCTATGGCTTGTCGCTACAGCAGGTGGAATTGCAGTTATCTTTGTTTTAGGCATATTTTTCTATGGCTCATATCAAGGTGTTGGAGCTGGCGGCTAACAAAATCTTTACCTTGGCCTGACAATCACTTAAATCTAACAAGTCCTATAAGAATCAGTAAATATCCTTAGTTTCTCTTTTGTGAAATTTGGGATATTTTCTTTTTGGGTTATTAAGCCATCTCTTAATGAAGAATGAGACTTGCTTTTTGGTCTTTCTTTTTCTATTAATTTTGCAAATTCAAATATTATTTGATTAGCCACTTCAGTATTCGACCTAAGATTATCCAAAACCATCTCTACAGATACTTCTTGATGGGTTTGATGCCAGCAATCATAATCAGTAACCATGGATAATGAGGAGTAAGCTATTTCAGCCTCTTTTGCTAATCTTGCTTCAGTATGATTTGTCATTCCAATTATCGAACAGCCCCAGCTTCTGTATAAATTTGATTCTGCGCGTGTTGAGAAAGCTGGTCCTTCCATGGCTAAATAAGTTCCTCCTTTGTGTAATTGTCTCCCGTCAGGAATATTTTTTTCTCCAACCTCAGCCAATATTCTGCATAAATTAGTACAAAAGGGATCTCCCATCGTTACGTGTGCTACAGCTCCCTCGTTAAAGAATGTTGCTGGTCTATTTTTTGTCCTGTCTATAAATTGGTCAGGAACAACTATATCTAGTGGCCTGATTTGTTCTTGTAATGAACCAACTGCTGATGGAGCGACAATCCACCTTACTCCTATTGATCTTAAGGCCCAGATATTAGCTTTGTAAGGGATTTCAGTAGGATTTAATCTATGTGTTCTTCCATGCCTAGGAATGAATGCTATCTCTAAATTTCCAAGACTATATACTCTAATTGAATCAGAAGGTTTACCATAGGGAGTATTGATTTCTATTTCTCTTAAATACTCTATTTGATCCATTGAATAAAATCCACTCCCACCAATTACTCCTAATCTTGATTTTTCAATTGGTAATAAATGTTCTTTATTCATTGTGATGTAAATGACTTTTAATCATCTAGTACTAATTGGAGGAGGACACACAAATGTTCTTTTAATTAAGAAATGGTTAATGTGTACGAAATTAATGCCAGAGATACCTGTTTCAATTATATCTAGAGATTCTCATTTGGTTTATTCGGCGATGTTCCCATCGGTGCTTTCAAAATCCATTTCTTTAGAGAAGAGTTTAATTGATATAAAATCTTTAGCAAAAAATGCAAAAGTATCTTTTATAGAAGAAGAAGTAAAGGATATTGATTTCAATTTAAAAAAAATTGTTTTAAGTAATAGACCCTCAGTTAATTATTCGAATTTGGTTCTTAATTTTGGAAGCCAAACAATAATTCCAAATGAATTTGAGTCACTAGTTAAAAATCGAAATGCTTTTACAATTAAACCTTTTTTGAGGGCTTATGAATTAATACAAGAAGAGGACATTTTTGATTCAGTTAATGAACTTCCATTTGTAATAGTTGGGAGTGGCCTTGCTGCAATTGAAGTATCATATGCTTTGAGAAAAAGGTGGAGAGGTAGATCTTTAAAATTATTATGTGATTCAAGAAAAATTAATAATGCAATTCTAAAAAGTTTACGGAATTCCAATATTGATTTAGTTGAAAACCTTAATTTTGATTATGGCAAGATTCTTTTATGTACTGGAAATACATCTCCTTTGTGGGTACAAAAAAAATTTTTAGATTCGGATTCTCATGGCAGAATAATCACAAATCAGAATTTGCAATTGAAAAGTTTATCTGGAATCTTTGCTGCGGGTGATTGCGCAGTTGTAGATTCAGCAAAAAGACCAGCATCGGGAGTTTTTGCAGTAAAAGTTGTAAATACATTAGTCAAAAATCTAAAAAAAGATATAGAAGGGGGATCATTAAGAAAGTGGTTTCCTCAAAGGATTGGATTACAAATAGTAAATATATTTCCAAGCCATCATAAGAAGGCTTTTGCTATTTATCGTAATTTTGTCTTTGGACCTTCTTTTCTTTTTTGGATTTTAAAGCATAAAATTGATCTGAACTTTATTAACAATTTCAGATCAAAAAGGCTAATTATGAAAGGTAGTGGAAAAAATATTTCATTTAATGATTGCAGGGGATGTGCAGCTAAAATCCCTCAGTCTTTTTTGAATAAATCATTAATAAAATCTAATTTAGATTCTTTTGCTTCATCCCCTGAAGATTCAGTTGAGATATATCAAAATGGTCAAGATATTATCTTGCAAAGTGTTGATGGATTCCCTGCTTTGGTAAGTGATCCTTGGCTCAATGCAAAAATTACTACTTTGCATGCTTGCTCAGATTTGTGGGCATGCGGAGCAAAACTTTCATCCGCGCAGGCTTTAATTTCATTACCAAAAGTTGAAAGGGAATTTCAGAGTTACCTCTTTTCTCAATCCCTTCAAGGTATTAAATCAACAGTTGAGGATCTTGGAGGTGAATTACTTGGAGGCCATACTTTCGAGTCAAGAAGTTTAGTAAATAAACCTTATTCATTAGGAATAGATATTTCTTTAACTGTCCAAGGCATTTTAAAAAATGGGACAAAGCCATGGCTTAAATCTGGAATGAATGATGGAGATATTCTTATGATGTCTAGACCTCTCGGCGTTGGGATTTGCTTTGCTGGTCAAATGCAAAATATTAATATGCTAGGTAGTTCTTCTGAAATAATTAATAATTTAGTAAAGAGTCAACAATATTTGATTGATGAAATTTATCTTTTTCAAGATCAATTTAAAGAATCATTAGTTAATGCTGCAACTGACATTACTGGATATGGATTTATTGGACATCTTAAAGAGATGGTTGAGTCATCTAATTTATATAGGGAAATAAATAATCTTGAGCCACTAAAAGTTTTATTAGATTTATTTGCATTTAAAGCTTATCCTGGAGTATTTGATTTAATAAGAAAAGATGTTAGAAGTACTTTCTTTGAATCTAATAAAGAAATTTTTGATAATATTTATAAAGGAAATCAGCAAAAAAGAATAATTAATTTTTTAAATGAAAATTCATTAGATAAAGAGACCTTTAACGAGAGAATATCATTACTATTAGATCCTCAAACATGTGGCCCCTTGTTGATTAGTTGTAATCGTAAATACGAAAATACTCTTAAAGATAAATGGTACAAGGTTGGAGAAGTTGTAAAAATGTAATCAATTTCTATTCAAGTTGTCAATTTCCAAATATCTTAATCGTTTGATTTCTTTTCCCATTTCCTTCCCTGGATCCCATCCCTCTTTTTTTAATGTTTCCCCATCTTTTTTTGATTTTATGAATTTGTAAATAAATAACCACTTAAACAAGTTACGCCAGTGCAGACCTCCATCACAAATTAATAATTTCACTGTCTCATCATTAAGGTTTCTGTCCTCAATAAATTCTGTCCAACTTGATGGAGAAAAATGATTGAACTTTTTTTGGTTGGTTTTTAATATCTTTTTTATATTTGAATAATCTTCTAATATTTTTATCTCACTATTATTTACCAAAAATCTTTGACATGCTTTTTCTAAATCTTCTGAATCTTTTAACAAGTAAAGCATATAATTTCCATTCAACTTCTTTATCCAATTTAGTCCTCTTAAAAACCTTTTATCGACTTTAATATTTTCATTTAAGATTGAGATAATTTCCCATTTATGAATTATTGAAATTACATTATTCAAATTATCGTGTTTGCATATTTCAGCTAGTTCCATCCTTATTCGTATGCCGAGTGCAGGAGGGTAAATCATTTTCTGATGAGTTTCTGAACTTTTCCATGGCCATTGTCTAACTGTTTCTTGAGATTGTTTGAGTGAATTATTTGAAATATTGAAATCTAACCTTGAAGCATATTTTGCACATCTAATTAATCTACTTGGATCATCTGAAATACTATTACTGTGAAGTAGGTTTAATTTTTTACTTTTTATATCAGAAATTCCTCCAAAAAGATCATAGATTTTCCTTTTTGAGACCTCGAAGGCTATTGAATTTATAGTGAAATCTCTCCTCCTAAGATCCTCCTCAATAGTACTTTTAGTTACTGTTGGATTTAACCCTGGAGCAGAATAAATTTCTTTTCTTGCAGAAGCAATATCAATTTTATAGTCATTAATGTTTATTTCTACAGTGTTGTATAAATTAAATTCCTTGATTAAACATAAATCTACATTTACAATATTTTTTTTTATAAATTTTGCCAGAGCAATAGAGGAACCTTCAATAACAAGATCTATATCTACAGGTTCAGAAAAGGATTTTTTGTGGAATTTACTTATTAATAAATCCCTCAAATAACCACCAACAAACGCTACCTTAGTATTATTATTAGATTCTATGTATTTAGATATTAGGTTATATAGATTAAATGGAATTTTAATTAATTCCCCGTGTATATATTCAGTAATATCATTCATGAGTTTTAACTTACATAACGAATTGGAGCTAGTCTAGGATCTAGAATTTTACTTCCTTTATCACCAAATTTTACTGCTAAAGATATTTTTTCACCGCTCCCAAAAATATGTATGATTTCACCTTTCCCAAATTTTGAGTGAATTAGCTTATCTCCAACTATCCAGCTTTTCCCCTTACTGGGTCCTGAATATAATTTTCTTACAGCATTTATTGGTTTGTTAACATACTCATCTGGATTGTTTCGATCAACTCTTGTTAAACGATCAAGATGCCAATCTCTTCTAATTGAAGCACCACCAGTTTGGGGTAATTCACCATCTATTAAATCTTCAGGTATTTCTGAGAGAAATATTGAAGGAATTGTTGCTTCACGCATTCCACCCCATAATCTTCTTTCTCTGGCATGACTTAAGAAAACTCTTTCTTTCGCTCTTGTAATACCTACGTAGCATAATCTTCTTTCCTCCTCTAGAAGTGAGGGAGTATCTATTGATCTATGGCTAGGGAAGAGACCTTGTTCTAGTCCAGTGATAAAAACATTTTGAAATTCTAAACCTTTACTATTGTGCAGAGTCATAAGAGTTACTGAGTTGGGATTATTCTTCTTCGTATCATTATCGGTTGTTAAGGCTGCTGTAGAAAGAAAACCCTCTACATCTCCACTTTCTGTTTCTTCTTCATATTGAGTAGCTGCATTAATTAATTCTTGTAAGTTATTTCTTCTATCTTCAGATTCTTCTGTCCCACTAGCTAGCAAGTCGCTTAAATAGCCACTTTTTTCTAAAATTAGTTGTAATAGTTGAGCTGGGCCTGAATTTTCTAGATAACAAAGTAGATCATTCATAACTTCAGTAAATTTATTAATTCCTTTTGATGATCTGCCTATTGTTTCTTCAAGACTTTGCCTATCATTAAGAACTTCCCATAATGGAATGTTTAACCTGTTAGATAGTTCATTAAGTTTTTGAATAGTAGTCTTACCAATCCCTCTTCTAGGAACATTAATGATTCGCAAAAGACTAACGTTATCTGAAGAATTAACCAGAACTTTCAAATATGCTATTGCATCTTTAATTTCCCTTCTATCATAAAAACGCAATCCTCCGAAAATTGTGTAGGGAATGCGCCACCTTACAAGAGATTCCTCTAATACTCTTGACTGAGCTCTTGTTCGATATAAGATTGCAAAATTTTTCCAAATTGGGTTTTGATTGTAATTATTGAGTGATTTTATTTTATTGGTAATTGCTTCTGCCTCAGAAATTTCATCATCACAGCTAAGTAACTTTAAAAGCTCCCCTTTTTCTTTAGTAGCCCTTAAAACTTTCTCAATTCTTTCAGAGTTGTTTTCAATGAGTGAATTTGCAGCATCAAGGATATTAGATGATGACCTATAATTTTCTTCTAATTTAATTAAAGATGATTTTGAATCGTCATCAAATGCAGTTTTAAAATCTTCTTGAAAACCAATTAGAATTCTGAAGTCAGCTGCTCTGAAACTATAAATACTTTGATCAGCATCCCCTACTACAAAAATTGAACGGTCTTCCCAATTAAAGAATTTTTTTGGTTCAGTATTCCCAGCAGTAATTAATTTTATAAGTTCATATTGTGTTCTATTTGTATCTTGATATTCGTCAACTAGGATATGTTTAAATCTTTTGTGCCAGTAATCTCTTACTCCATCATTTTGCCTCAATAAAAAAACAGGCAAAAGTAGAAGATCATCAAAATCTAGAGAATTATTTTTTGAAAGCGAAATCCTATATCTCTTGTAGGCTTCTGCAACTGTTTTATCAAAATTATTATCTGCTTTTTCTTGAAGATCATTCGAAGTTAAGCATTGATTCTTCGCATTACTTATTAATCTTTTAATCTTTTTGGGATCATATCTTTTGGGATCAAGATTCATATCTTGACTGATAATTTCTTTTACTAATGTTTGAGAATCTGTTTCATCGTAAATAGAAAATTGTCTTGTCCATTTTAATCCTTCTGGATCATTATATTTTTCAATATCATATCTAAGAAGCCTTGAAAATAACGAATGAAAGGTACCTATCCAAAGGTTTTGAAGTCTCTCTTGATTAACGTTTATTCTTAATTGATTTTGCTCAATTTCTTTAAGAGTTGACCATGGCTGACCAAATTGATTAAAAGCTAATTCTTGTGCAAGAAGAACTTCTAACCTTGCTTTCATTTCTTTAGCAGCTTTGTTTGTAAAAGTGACCGCAAGAATGTTATGTGGATCTATAGAGTTGTTTTCAATAAGATTTGCAATTCTGTGGGTAAGAGCTTTTGTCTTTCCGCTACCGGCACCTGCAACAACTAAAAGTGGTCCATAAACATGTTTTACTGCTTGAAGTTGTTCATTATTTAAAGACTTAAAAAGGAAATTGTTAGTTTGAGTCACTTTTGTAAGGTTTTTTCAAGAGTCAGACTTTACTATGCGGTTCAGTTTTTGCTTCTAACTTTTCTAACGCTTTTTTTAAATTAATAAGTTCATTATTATTGTGAATTATTTCTTCAAATTTATTTTGAGGCATTCTTAATTTCATACTTCTGTTAAGAATTTCTTTTTCCAATCTCTTTTTATAAGAGGTAATAAGTTTCTTTGATAATTTTAAATCTTGTTGATCCAAAACTTTATTAGAACGTATTTTTATATTAGCGGAAAAAACTTTTTTATTTGAATTATTTCAACTATCACTTTGGAATGAAGTTATTAATTAAGAAGAGTTGCGTTAATTTTTAAATTGTATTGTTTTTACTAGCTTTATACTATTCTAAGATTCGAACTTTAATTTTTTTAATTTTAAGAATGTCAGTTTTAAAGAATAACCAACTATTGTCCGCTGATAAGAAATTAAATGATTTAAGCAATATAAAAGAATTCATTAATAGTGCAAACTCGAGATTAGATGCAATAACCTCAATAACTAAAAATTCACATGCTATTGCAGCAGATGCCGTAACAGCAATGATTTGCGAAAATCAAGATTCAGTTAATTCAAAAACAGCTTTAAATACTACAAATAAGATGTCTGTTTGTTTAAGAGATGGAGAAATAATCCTAAGGATTGTTGCTTATCTTTTAATTTCTAATGACGAATCAGTTTTAGAAAAAAGTTGTTTGAAGGATCTTAAAAATACTTATCTTGCTCTAGGGGTACCTTTAAGAAATGCAAGAAGGGTTATTAAATTAATGCGAGATGCAACCATCTCTGATTTAAGATCAACAGTTGATAGCATGCAGGGAAACAAAAAATTTCTTCCTGATTTAATTTCTGAAACAGAGTTTCAATTTGAAAGGATAATTAATCTTTTAAACTAGCTAGATTCCTTATCTCTGAAGTATGGGAAGTCTGTAATACAGATTTAGTTTCCTGATTTCTAATAGTAGAAAATCTGGATCTTATATGAGTGGATAAAAAGGAAATTTTTTCTTCGGAAACTGTTGATTTATAAACAGTTTTAATGTGTAAATTATTTTGTTCATCAACAAAATAATTTGAAGATGAAATGACAGATTCGGTGTAACCTTTATTTCTCAAAACAATTCCTGAATTTTCATCTTTGGGTAAAAAAATCAAAATAGTTTCATCTCCCTCACTGATATCATCATCATCCCAATCACTGATAACTTGCCATTTTATAGAAATGGCTATGTTCTCTAAGTTTAAATTTAATTTATAATTTTTAAAAATTTCAACTACTTTTTTATTTTTTGGGTTGATATGTTTTATGTATATTTTACTAGTTGAGTTTTCAAATTCTTGAAAAGCTAAAGTGTGAGTACTTCTTATAGATTTCCACTCTCCTATACTTTTATCAATGAATTGATTAATAGTTGTTAGATTCTTCGTCAAGTTTATCTTCTACGGAATGATTTTCTGCCTTTTGTATCATTCTTACCATTGAATCCACCATTAATCTTTTTGCAGAAGTTACTTTTAATCCAGAAGGAGTGGTTGATATTTGTTCTCCAGGGCGATTATATGAAGTTGGTCTAAATGGAGTCATCTAATAACTTTAAAAATTAATCGATTTCTATTCTTGCATGAATTCTTATTTATGTAGTTGTTGTTTGCAAAAATGTCATATCTTTCTTTTTTGATTACAGAATCATCAACTGTTTTGTTATCTAGGCATTTTATTTTTTGCCAATCCTGAAATAGTCGCTAAAGCAAACATTCCCAATAAAGCAATTCCTAGAAATAATCCTGCTCCCTGGCTAACTCCAGCACCCACTGCTACTAATATAGAGTCACTTATTAGGAGACTTATTAATAATGCTGGAGTAAATATTTTCCAGCGAGTTCCTCCAATACCAATTGCATAGCTTAGAAAATCAAAAAGGCCTGTCATTAGAAGGCCTGTCATAAGAAAGAAATTTTCTTCTAGCTGGTTTTGATTAAAACTTTCAATCTTTTGCATGGCTTTTGGGCCTACTAAATTACGTACAGGGACCCGACCATAATTTCTCGCAATAAAGAAAGCAGCTTGGCAAAAAACTATATCAGAAAAGATTATAGTCATGTAACCTTTTTGAAATCCAAGTAATGAACCAGCTAGCAAAGAATAAGCTGAACTTGGAAGGGCAGGTAAAATAATACTTACTCCTCTAAGTATAAATATTCCAAAAGGAGCCCAAAACCCCATACTTTCTATTTTGTTCCTTAGAGGCTCAATCCCATAATTTTGGATTAAATAAATCAATACAACAAATATTGCTATAAAAAAAACTACTGAGAGAAATTTCTGTATTTTATTCATTATTTTGCTAATAAATTTATTGGAAGTAAATTCTTAATTTTAATATTTGATTCTATCTATAATAGAAATACTAATCAATAAAAATTTTTACAAATTTTTAATCTTATAGTTCTCCCAATAAAACATTTTTGTATTCCATAAGTAGTCATGATTGATTCTAAGAATAAAGTTAATTCGATATTTTTTAGAAATATCATTTATTTAGTCCTTTCGATTATCGTTTCTTTTTGTATTTCAATAAAAAAATCAGATGCTTTGCCTCATAAATGGGTTGGCGTCCCTAAAAGTGAATATGGAGAACAGTTATGGGATAGGCAAAGTATAAAAAGGAATGAAGACGGTTCTGTAAGAGTATTGAGTAAATTTATTCCCAAAACAAAAAGTGAAATTACAAATGATATTCTTTATACAATGGATATAAATTGTTTTGAAAAATCATTCAGAGACGTTGATGTATCTATAGATGAAGTAAATAGTAATTTCAATGATTCCGCTGATTGGCAAGACCCAAATGGAGATGAACTAATTTTGGGTGTAATTAGTCAAGTATGCAGAATAGAAAACTAATAAATTTCAAATTCTAGAAATAAAATAAAAAATAAGTTTCTACATTTCTAGAAAATATAAAACCCCTTCATAGAAGGGGTTTTAAAGGTGCCAGGACCCAGATTTGAAGTGGAGACAATATTAAAAATAGTTAATTTTCAGTATCATAATGATACCAAAAAGACCCTTTTTTGGGGTT
The DNA here is from genome assembly GCA_000634515.1 of Prochlorococcus sp. scB245a_520K10. Taxonomy (GTDB): domain Bacteria; phylum Cyanobacteriota; class Cyanobacteriia; order PCC-6307; family Cyanobiaceae; genus Prochlorococcus_A. The sequence continues at coordinate 165,267 of JFNU01000004.1, forward strand.
AATTTTTTAACTAACATTCCACTAACATTCCATATCCATTTAATAAGAATGGTTGTGCAGGATAATTTCTATTACAAAATGGAATGTTATTAACTCCATTAAATATTAGTTGGCTTAATAAAGTATTAAGTATTATTTCTAAAAGGCTTTAAAAAAAATATATGTTTTATTTTTAGTCAACCAAAATTTTAGAGAATATAAAGGGATTTTAATATGAAAGATTTCCTACTAAAAATTTTTAACTTTCTAAAAGATCTTTACAATAAACTTATTAAATTTTTAAAAAGTATTTCACCTGAAGAGAAGCCAGTTGAGGAAGAGAAGCCAGTTGAGGAAGAGAAGCCAGTTGAGGAAGAGAAGCCAGTTGAGGAAGAGAAGCCAGTTGAGGAAGAGAAGCCAGTTGAGGAAGAGAAGCAAGCTGAAGATGAAAAACCAGTTTAAAAAAGATGGTGTAATGAATGTAATGCTTATGCAACTACAGCAAGCATTTTAAAAGGACTCAAGAAATGGATGATATGAGTGACAACATCAGAGCAAACTTCTATGAAGATGGAATGTAAGTTCTGGGGATTAAAAAAGTAGTAATTTTATTGCTCAACTAACATTCCACTTACATTCCAAATATATGCCCCTCAGAGAGTTCATTTTTGCTCTCTGAGTGTTTCTTTAGATATCCTGAAAAGAACTGTCAGAACAAATTTTAGGCATTAAAAAAGCACCTTTTCAGATGCTCAATTAATCCTTTTATTAAAGGTGCCAGGACCCAGATTTGAACTGGGGACACGGCGATTTTCAGTCGCCTGCTCTACCAACTGAGCTATCCCGGCTGTAACCTATATACTTTAAATTAAGATGTGTAGTTTGTGAAACCCTTTTCGCTAAAAATTTTATATCTTCATCAAATATCAAAAATTATTATTTTGAATTAATGGCTAATAACGCAGCACCAAATGAAGTAGTTTTATTACATGAAACTATTGGTATATTTATAATTTTTTCTCTTATTTTTCTCCACTGAGGGTTTTTTGAACCTCCGCCAATAGTAATAATTTTTTTTGGAAGCGAACCCGTCAGTTCGCGAAGTTTTTCCCATCCTTTCAATTCAATATTAGCTAGTCCCTCGAATAGTGCATGTAAATAAAGCGAGTCGCTTACTGGTCTAGGACCAAGAATCGGCTCTAAATTAGAATTATTTATAGGAAATCTCTCTCCTTTACTATTAAGGGGTAAAAGATTTAGAGAAGTATTTTTCGATGGATTTATTTGTCGACTTAGTTCTTTGATTTCTAAATTAGAAAAAAATTTAGATAAGATACCGCATCCTGCGTTTGATGCGCCTCCACAGATCCAATCGCCATTGACTCTATGTGTTGTGATTCCTTGTTCTTTTACTGGCTTATCAATAATTTTTTTAACTACAATAGTTGTTCCTAAAACTGTCAGACCATCTTCTTTCCCTAAACTTGCCGCTATTAAACTTGCATTAGAATCAGTGGTGCCTGAGATCAATATTAATTTTTTATTCAAGTTAAATCTTTTTGCTAAATCAGAATTAACTAGTCCAATAATTTTTCCACTTTTTATTATTTCAGGCAAGCATTTTTGCCATGAAGTATTCAGAAAGCTTATTGGCCAAGATCCTTTTTTTATATCCCAACCAAGTTTGATATTATTGCCTTCTTCTCCATAAGTCCAATCTTTTAAAAACCAGCCAGTTATCCAATCAGATTGATGTCTTAAAAGTATATTTGTCCCATATTTATCTATTAAATTCAGTGCTTTTGCAAGACTACTGTATGGAGTTTGTAAATGATCTTCTCCAGAAGTTAACGATTCAAGAAGAATCTTATTTTCATTACATGCTTGGTCATATGGTATTGCTTTTCCCATCGGCTCCCCTTTTAAATTGGATGCTATCAAAGTTCCTGAGGTTCCAGATATAGCCAATTTATTAAGGTTACTTTTTACCTCAACAGGTATACTATCTAAAAGTTTTTCACAAGAGTTGATCCAAGAATTTGGATTTTTAAAACCATATAGATAAGGAACTGAATTTGAATATACCAATTCCTTATGAAGATCAATTATTGATATTCTTACACCACTGGTTCCAAAATCTAACCCTCCATAAAAATTATCAGGCATAGAGTAAATTTATTTCAAAAATATTTTAGATGCCTTTACTAATTTGGCTGCTTTTTCTTCAACATTTTCCCAAGGGAGCTCAAGATCTCTTCTGCCAAAATGCCCGTAGGATGCAGTCTTTCTAAAAAATTTCCCACCCTTTTTTTTTGGTAGATTTCTTAAGTTAAATTCTTTTATTATTGCTTCAGGTCTTAAATCAAAGTGCTCTTTAATAATTTCAGTCAAATTAGCTTGTGAAATCAGACCAGTATCAAAAGTTTCAACGAGAATGGAAATAGGCTTTGAAACTCCAATTGCATAACTTAATTGTACTTCAGCCTTTTTTGCTAATTTTGCCTTAACAATACTTTTAGCTACGTAACGTGCTGCATAAGCAGCTGATCTATCCACCTTTGTGGGATCTTTGCCCGAAAATGCGCCACCTCCGTGTCTTGCATACCCTCCATAAGTATCTACAATAATTTTTCTGCCAGTAAGGCCGGCATCTCCCTGTGGACCTCCTATGACAAATTTACCTGTGGGATTTACAAGAAATCTTGTTTTGTGAATGTCTGGTTTGATTTCTAAATCTTCAGTGGCAGGTATAACAACATTTGTCCATAAATCCTCTTTTATTCTTTGGCGAATTTCTTCATCATCTTTTATCCCATTAATCTCAGGATTATGTTGAGTAGAAATTAAAATGGTGTTAATTGAAACTGGGACCCCTTTTTTGTAATCAATGCTTACTTGAGTTTTGCCATCAGGGAGGAGATAATCAAGGACTTTTTCATGTCTTACTTTGGCAAGTTGAATGGCTAATCTATGAGCCAAGCTTATTGGTAAAGGCATCAATTCAGGAGTTTCATCGCATGCATATCCAAACATTATTCCTTGATCACCAGCCCCGGTATTGTTTTCCAAATCATTATTAGTATCATCAGCTTCGTTAACTCCTTGAGAAATATCTGGTGATTGCTCGTCAAGGGCTACTAATACAGCACAGCTATTGGCGTCAAAGCCCCCCGCTTTATGATCTTCATATCCAATTTCTTTAATAACATTTCTAACTAATTTTATATAGTCAACTTTTGCTTTTGAAGTTATTTCTCCAGTAAGTAAACAAAGACCAGTATTTACTACAGTTTCACAAGCAACTCTGCTTTCTGGATCTTCTGTCAATAAAGCATCTAAAACAGCGTCACTTATTTGATCGCATATTTTGTCAGGATGACCTTCAGTTACAGATTCAGAAGTGAATATGAAATCACTCATTTAAATATAATTTCGTAAGATTGAGTATTATCCTAAATTAGATTGTGATTACTAATCAATAATTGTAAATTAAAAATATTCAATAAGATAAATAGCCCTGATTTTGGGATATCCCTGCTCAACAAAAAAGTAAATTTAGACTGTTTCAGAAGCTACAGGCATTTCTTCATTTTCGTCAGTTTGCTCAAATAACATTTGCTTATATTTCGCAGCCATTTCTTCAGCTTTACTAAAAACTTTTTGAGGATCAGTTAGCATATCGCCTGGTTCGGGTTCAAGTGCTTTTGTAGATAATGAAATTCTTCCTCTTTCCGAATCAAGGTCAATAATCATAACTTTCATTTGGTCATTAACATTTAAAACATTATGAGGGGTCTCTATATGTTCATGACTGATCTCAGAAATATGCAATAGACCACTAACGCCTCCAATATCAATGAAAGCTCCATAAGGTTTAATACCTTTAACAGAACCAACAACAACTTCGCCTACTTCAAGTCTATTCATTTTTTTCTCAACCAAAGCTCTTCTATGACTTAGCACTAATCTGTTCCTTTCCTCATCAACTTCAAGGAATTTTAAAGGTAGGTACTCACCTTCTAGGTCATCTTTAATTTTTCGAGCACTTATGTGAGAACCTGGGATAAAACCTCTCAAGCCTTCCACCCTAACAAGAGCTCCACCTCTGTTTGTTGCAAAAACCTCAGAATAAATAGTCGCATCTTCTTTTTGTAGTTGTCTAACTCTTTCCCATGCTCTTTGGTATTCAATTCTTCTAATCGAAAGAGCTAATTGACCATCTTCATTTTCTTCACTCATTATGAAAAATTCTCTGCTTTCCGAAGGTCGTAAAACTTCATTAAGCCCTTCAACTCTATTTATTGAAACTTCCTGAACAGGCATAAAAGCTGCGGTTTTTGCACCGATATCTATCATGGCCCCTTTGGGTTCTAGAGCAAAAACAGTCCCTTTTACTAGATCACCAGGCTTAAAATTATAATCATATTTTCCTAAAAGTGATGCAAATTCTTCTTGAGTGAATCCTGCATTATCAAAGTCTGCATTTGTTCTGCTAGAGGAAGAATCAGCCGAAGGAATATCATTCTTTTCGAACGATAAATCTTCTTCATTTTGAGATCCTGAATTATTATCTAATTCAGACAAATTTTTAATTTCTTTATCTTCGGAAAGTTCTTTTATGGTTTGGGAAGAATTTTCGTTCATTTTGTGCATCGCAGACTACCTAAGGTAGTTAGAAAGGAATGCTACCAGCCTGCAAACTAGTAGCAAAAACATTTGTGTTATGTATTCTACACTTTAGGATGCTGAAATTTATAAAATTGAAGCTAATTGGTTTTTTGAACTTCCTTTGAGAGATTCAAGAGTTGATATAAAATCTTTAACGCCATTAAATTTTCGGTAAACTGAGGCGTATCTTATATAAGCAACCTCGTTTTCTTTTCTAAGGCTTTTAAGTATTAATTCTCCAATTTGTGAAGATTTAATATCTTTATTAGAATCTTGTATTATTAGTGATTCAATTCCATCTACAAAATTAATAATTGCTTCACTAGTGAAGGTAGTTTTTTCGCAAGCTCTAGATATACCAGTGAATAATTTTTGTTTATCAAACAATTCTCTACTGCCGTCTTTTTTAATAACTGATATTGGCATTGTCTCAACTCTTTCATAAGTAGTAAATCTAAAACTGCAATTTAAGCATTCTCTTCTTCTTCGGACACTCTTACCACTATCAGCAGATCTTGATTCCAAAACTCTGCTATCTGTATTTTGACAGGTTGGACACTGCATATAGTGAATTAAGGGGAACTTTAACTCTAATAGTAGAGTAATATTTTGATTATGAAAAGTAAAAAAAAACCTCTTTAACAAGAGGTTTTTTAAAAAAGATCATTTTCTATCAAATTTAGGGGGATCTCTAAAGGCGACAGCAAAGAATAAAGTGACAACTGCGAGAGTTAAAATAAGAACGTAAGCGAAAGCTTCCATAAGATTAAGTAATAAAGTTTAGTTTAAACCCTTCCTGGGATTCTTCTTGTGGTTTCATCACCAAGTTTCTTGAATAAACCAAATTCAACTTGGTCCCCAATTTCAGCATCAATACCAGCAAAGGAATTTCTGTATAGGGTTCTTGAAGCATGCCACCAATGGCCAAACAAGAATAGTAATCCGAAACATAAATGTGCATATGTAAACCATGCTCTTGGGGAGCTTCGGAATACACCATCAGACTTATACGTTTCTCTGTCGAACTTGAATGCTTCTCCAAGTTGCGCTTTTCTGGCTAATCTTTTAACTACTGCAGGATCAGTAAATGTTTGTCCATTTAAATCTCCACCATAGATAGTTGCAGTAATGCCAGTTTGCTCAAACGAATACTTGGCTTCGGCTCTTCTAAATGGGATATCAGCTCTTACATTACCTTCTTTATCTTCAAGTATGACTGGGAAGTTCTCAAAGAAATTAGGTATTCTTCTAACTTCTAAATCGTTACCTTCTTTGTCTTGGAAAGTAATGTGACCTTGCCAACCAGTTGGTAAGCCATCTCCATTAACAAGAGCTCCTACCCTGAATAATCCTCCTTTAGCAGGACTGTTGCCAACATAATCGTAGAAAGCTAATTTCTCTGGAATCGATGCATATGCTTCTTCTTTAGTAGCACCATCATCTATAGCCGCTTGAACTCTTCTATTAATTTCAGTTTTGAAATAGCCTGAGTCCCATTGATATCTGGTAGGACCAAATAATTCTACCGGTGTTGTCGCAGATCCATACCACATTGTTCCTGCAACGACAAAAGAAACAAAAAGTACTGCAGCTAGAGCGCTTGCTAGAACTCCCTCTAGACTTCCAAGTTTTAAGGCTCTATAAAGTCTTTCTCCAGGTCTATTTGTGATATGAAAAATGCCTCCAATAATACCCATTAGGCCAGCTGCAATATGGTTAGCAACTATTCCTCCAGGGTTAAATGGATTAAATCCATCTACTCCCCATGATGGAGCTACTGGTTGTACATGGCCAGTTAAACCATAAGGATCAGAAACCCAAATTCCAACGTTTGCGCAATGAAATGCTCCAAAGCCAAAACATGTAAGTCCAGCTAGAAGAAGATGGATTCCAAAGATTCTTGGAAGATCGAGAGCAGGTTCACCTGTTCTTGAATCTTCCCATAAATCTAAGTCCCAGTATGTCCAGTGCCAGATAGAGGCAAGCATCAATAGTCCACTAAATACTATGTGTGCTGCTGCAACTCCTTCAAAACTCCAAAATCCTGGATCAACTCCAGTCGCACCAGTTATATCCCATCCGTTCCAACTACTTGTGATACCTAGTCTTGCCATAAATGGCATTACGTACATTCCCTGTCTCCACATTGGATTGAGAACAGCATCAGAAGGATCAAAAATGGCTAATTCATATAGAGCCATAGAACCGGCCCAGCCGGCTAATAATGCAGTATGCATAAGATGCACAGCAAGTAGTCGACCTGGGTCATTAATAACTACTGTGTGAACTCGATACCAAGGCAATCCCATCGGTTAATTTCTAGTAACTATGCTGAATAAACAGCTAAACATCACGATAGTAAGGGTTTTTTAGGCTTTGAGGGATTTTTGTAAATAAATTTATTTTCCTGTAAAAATCGGTTAGATCAATTTGTACCACTGAAGTTACGAGCAATTTTTAACTAAAAATTGTTAATATTTTGGTCACAATTCTCAAAGTAAAACGCCAAAATAGGAGAAATAACAAAAAAAATGGCAACTATTAGATTCATTCGTGAAGGTTTAGACGTTCAATGCAATCCTGGTGAAAACTTAAGGGAATTAGTAATGAAAGAGAACTTACAACTTTATGGGTTAAAAGGCATTTTAGGAAATTGTGGAGGAGCAGGCCAATGTAGTACTTGTTTTATTTCAGTTGAAGGAGGAAACAAAAATTCTCTAAGCCCTCTTAGCTCTGCTGAAGAAGAAAAACTTAAAAATAGACCTGAAAATTGGCGACTTGCATGCCAAACATTAATAAAATCTTCTGCAGTAATTTTGACTAAACCACAATCACCTCCCTCAAATTTAGAAGAACTAAAGAAAATTAGTGAAAATAAAAAATTACCTCGCTAATTGTTTAAGACTGTTAATCAGTTAATAAAATTTGTTTATTTTTCCACTTTATTTAAAGTTATATGTCTATAGTCTTAGTACCTAATTGAATTGCCCACTAAATGGAAACAACTAATTTTGGATTCATAGCTAGCCTTTTATTTGTAGGAGTTCCAACAATATTCCTTATAGGTTTATTTATTTCTACTCAAGACGGCGAAAAATCAAGCTTCTATTCAGACTCTAGTAAAGGTAGGCTTGGCCCAAAACGCTAAAACTTTTATAAATGCTCAGCATTTCTGTAAAAGAATTTTTATATTGGAAAAAGAAGCAATTATCTAAAGGAGGGGATCATCAATCTTTTGCAGTTTTACTAGACTGTATAGGTGGTATATCTACTTTTGATCTCAATTTATTGAGCATAAACCCTAAGGAAACTTTATATTTAAAAAAAAATTTAGAACATTTAGAATCTATTTGGAATGATCATTTATCGAATTCTTCTCCTATACAGTATCTTTGTGGCATAGCATTTTGGAGGGATTTGAAACTAAAAGTCACGGACAAAGTACTTATTCCGAGACCAGAGACAGAACTCATAATTGATATTGTCTTCAAGATATTTGGAAAACAATCTCAAAAATTAACTTTTGCTGAATTAGGAACTGGATCAGGAGCTATTAGTATTGCTTTGGCATTGGCTTACCCATTGTGGGATGGAATAGCAACTGATATTGATCAAGATGCATTAGATATAGCAATTAAAAATTTTATAAATTGTTCTAAACAAACAAATTTGAAATTTTATTGTGGATATTGGTGGACCCCTTTTGAGAGTTTTAAAGGAAAATTAGATCTCGCTATCTCAAATCCGCCTTATATTCCTAAAGATACTTATGAAAAATTACCTAAAGAAGTTAAAAATTTCGAGCCAGAAATTGCTTTATTAGGAGGGGAAGATGGCTTAAAACACATTAGGGAAATAATTCAAAAAGCACCGTTATTCTTAAAAGAAAAGGGATGGCTAATTTTAGAGAATCATTTTGATCAAGGCGAAAAAGTAAAACAACTACTTATTGAAAGTAAATTTAAGTCAGTAGAGATTGTGAATGATCTTTCGGGTGTTGGTAGGTTTACCATTGGAAGATATAAATAAATCATTGGTTAATAATTTAAATGAATTTAATAAACTGCAAATCAGCTTTGAAGACGCTTAGAAGTGGTTTACCTATAATTTTCCCGACAGACACATTACCAGCAATTGGATGCTTGCCAAAATTTTCAAAAATTATTTATGAACATAAAAAAAGAGATAGAAATAAACCTCTAATTCTTATGGGATCAAAATATAAACAACTAATAGATTATGTTCACGAATCAGCTAGAGAAGATTTCGAAATAATAGCTTCAAAATATTGGCCTGGTGCTCTGACAATGGTTATCCCTGCTTCAGAAAAGCAGAATGAATTGCTCACAAGCAAAGACCATACTCTGGGTTTAAGAATCCCGAATTCATCTATTGCTCAATCTCTCATACAAGAAACAGGACCATTGTTAACTTCAAGTGCAAATATTTCAGGCTCTACAGGATCAATTACAGCTGAAGGTATTGCTTTAGATTTTCCTTCGGTAGAAATTCTGGGACCTATTCCATGGGAAAAAAGTAGTGGAAAAGCTAGTACCATTATATCTTGGAAGAAGATTGGCGATTGGAGGCTGATTAGAGAAGGTGAAGTATTCGTTAAGGAATTGCATTAATGTTTTTATTATTGTTTTTTGTTTTATTAATTCAATTTTTTACTTATTGGATATTTGAACCGCTTGCATATTTTTTAGAGTATGTTCTTGAAATAAGATTATTTCCTGTTCTTGCTTTAATAGGCTTGATTTTTTTATTTTCTACAAAAAATATTGATAAGAATTAAATAAAACTAAATGCCGGCTAACAGATTTGAACTGATGACCTTCGCTTTACAAAAGCGCTGCTCTACCGCTGAGCTAAGCCGGCAATTTTAATATCTTACATTTACGGTGGATAAATTATAAGTTTTTTTAGTTTTTTTTTAAATTTATTACTTTTTGATATCTTTATCAGTTTTATCAGATTTGTCAGTTTTTTTAAATTTTATTTCTCCTGAAATAGTTCTTTTGATTGGTAAATTAGCAACTAGTGCAGTCATTCTATCTTCAGTTTCTAAACTAACTGCGACCTCTTCAAAATCAATCTCAACATATTTAGCAACAACATCAAGAATTTCTTTCCTCATTTTATCCAAAAGATCAGTCGTCAAAGAACTCATATCAACTCTGTCATGAGCCAATACAAGCTGCAATCTTTCTCTAGCAGTATTTGCACTAGCCGTCTCTCTGCCTAGTAACTTGTTTATCAGATCTCTGAGAGTCATCATTTTAAAAAACCTTTGTTTGCATTAATCTCATAAATTTATCTTTAAGGCTTTTACCTTCATTTTTAGGGTCAATAATTGGTACATCCTTACCTGTAAGTCTTTGAGAAACATTCAGATAGCATTTTTTTGCAGGAGATCTACCATCTGTAAGTGTTAATGGCTCTCCTCTATTTGTACTTATTATTACTTGTTCATCTTCTAAAACAATACCTAATAAAGGTAAAGATAGGATCCCTTGAACATCTTCAATTGATAGCATTTCTTGACTAGCCATCATGTTAGGGCGAACTCTATTGATTACAAGTTGAATAGGTTCTATATCGGATGTATTAAGAATACCTATTACCCTATCAGCATCTCGTACTGCAGATAATTCCGGATTGGTGACAACTATAGCTTCTTTACAAGCTGCAAGTGCATTTTTAAAGCCGTCCTCTACTCCGGCAGGGCAATCTACTAAAACAAAATCAAATTTTTCACTTAGCACCTCACTAATTTTTTTCATATCTTCTGGCTTCATCCAATCAAGCATCCTTGGATCTCCAGCAGGTAGAAGAGCTAGATTAGGTTCCTTTTTATGTCTGACCAATGCTTGGTCAAGACGACAATTTTTGTCTAGAACATCTTGAGCAGTATATACAATGCGATTTTCTAATCCGAGAAGAAGGTCTAAATTTCTTAAGCCAAAATCAGCATCTAGTACAGCAGTGGTTGCTCCGCTATTGGCAAGTGCAATACCTAGGTTTGCAGTTAAAGTGGTTTTACCAACCCCACCTTTTCCTGAACAAATTAATATTGTGCGAGTATTTTCCGCCACGGAATTTAACGATTTTTCAAATAATAAGGCTACCTTTGAGAAAGTTAAATATTTTAAAGATTAAGTAATCCTTAAATTTATCAAGTTTGAATTAATTTATTTCAAATGATTGATTAATTTTTAGTTTCTATTAGGTGAGGTTTGATAATTATTGTTCGTTTATCTATTAAGGCAATTTCTGGATAATGATTTTGGGGCTTTTCTTTTGGGCCAATAGCTATCACATCTGCAATTCTTAACTGTAAAGGTTTTAAATAAAGTGATGCTATAGAGGCATTATTATTTCCAGTCCTCCCTGCGAAAGCAATCCCTAAAAGTTTGCCCCAAACGTAAATATTATTTTTAGCGGAAACTATAGCTCCTGGATTAACGTCTCCAATAATGCATAGGTTTCCATTTGAAGATATTCTGTCGCCTGATCTAACTGTCCCTTCATGAAGAATATCGTCCTTCTCTTTTGAATTGAATAAAAGTAATTTATTTTTAACCTCTTGTTCTTTAAGAAAGGTTGAATTTATCCTTAAAGACTTCCCAGCTAAAATTGTATTTCTGTCATTTGAGTAAATGCACAGAGAAAAAACATTAAGAGTGTGCAAAAGATTTTTTAATTTTGATAATTGATGAATACTTATTGATTCATTGACTGATAAAATTTTTGCTTCTATAGGTCCTTTTATAGAAAAAAAATTTCTAAAAGTTTCATGGACATTGTCCAAATCTTCCAAAGAAAAAATTTCAAAATAATTACTTTTAGTATTATTTAAAACGATGTTCATTGAATTTAATTTAGGAATTATTTTTTAAAACTGAAATTTGAGTTGTAATTTCACTTTTGATTAGATTTGGATAGATTATCAGAGAAATTTCCCTAGACTTTACTAAGGTTCTTATTAATTCAGAACTACATTCTAATGAGTTTTGATAAGTTCCATCCCATATTTTAAAAGCATTGTTTGGTTCAAAACCTTTAAATGATCTTTCTTTAATACCACAAAATATTTCTGAATCATAATTATTCTTTTCACATAATTTTTTTGCAAATGCAAGTACCTTAAGTCTATCTACTTTATTTAGAAAACTTATGTCTGATGCCCTTAATAAATCTCTGTCAATAAACATTTTGCACAGCTTAGAAAGTGGCTCGAAAGATTCATCTTTCCATTTAATTAGATGATAATAGAAAGTTATATCATCATTTTTTATGAAATCATCAAAATCGAGATTTTTGGGTGAAAATATCCATTTATGAAGTGAATTATCAATCCATATTTTTTTTTCAAAATTATCTTTTATTGTGAATATTATTTTTTCAAGAATCCATGTCGATATCTCGTTTATTCTGTGATTGTAGATGGTTCTGTACATTAAGTTTCTTAGTACTAAGAAATGCTCAATAGCTATAATTCCTTTTGGTTTGATTGCAATATTTCCATCAGGTGAAAAAGTAAGGCCTGAAATAATTCTTTCTAAATCTACTAAGCCATATTTGGTACCTGTATTGTAACTATCGCGTAAAAGATAATCAAGACGATCACAATCTATTTCACTGCTAATCAATGTTTTTAAAGGATTTGAAAATAGTTGTTTTGATTCAAATAATTCACATATTTGTTTCGGTAATTCGTTGTCATACTTCTTGAGTATTGAATTGATTGGAGAATAATTTTTGACTAAGTTCTGAGACCATTGTTCGTGATTATGATCGAATATAACTTCACTAGTATGGCTCAAAGGTCCATGACCTAAATCATGAAGCAGAGCTGCTCCATAAAGAACAAATTTATTTTCATAAAAAGAAGATTTAATTTCAATTAATCTTTGATATATTTTTCTTGCGATACAAAAAACGCCAATTGAATGGGTAAATCTACTCGATTCTGCACCATGAAATACTAATGATGCTGCCCCTAATTGTTTTATTCTTCTTAACCTTTGAAAAGCTATAGTATCAATTAATTCCATAATCATTAACTCTTCCGGCTTCCCTGCATCAAATACTATCTCTTTGTGAATTGGGTCATGAAAAATTCTTTTGATACTCATATTGTTTTTAAATTTTTATATAAATCTTTTGCTACTTCAGAGTTATATTTCTTCATTGCTTATTTCAGGCGTTTGAATTGAAACTTCTTCTTTTTCTAGAAATGAATCTAAAAATAATTCTGCATTTCTCACCCACTTATCTTCAGCACTTCCGTATTCACTCGCATCCGGAAGATCCAATAATTTGTCCGGTGTAATACCTTGACCTTGAATATTATTACCTTTCGGAGTTAAATAACTAGCAACTGTTATTGCTACCCCACTATTTTCTCCCAAACTTTTTAGGGATTGAATTAAACCTTTCCCATATGTTTGGACTCCCATGAGAATAGATCTGCCGTTATCCTGCAAAGATCCCGCAAGTATTTCACTAGCACTAGCAGTCCCTTTATTCACCAAAGTTACCATTGGGCCATCATAAGATGTCTCTTGTTGAGAAGTTATTGCATCTTTGATTCCATTCCTATTTTTCGTCTCTACTATTGGTTTCTCACTCAATAATGAGTCTGCTACTGCGATTCCTGAGCTTACTAGTCCGCCCGAATTATTCCTTAGATCCAAAATTAATCCTTCGACCTCTTTTTCTTTTAATTCCTGAAGAGCTTCTTCAACCTTTTTGGGTACGCTTTCGCTAAATTGAGTTATCCTAAGGTACCCTATTGTGTGGGAATCGTCTCTTAATCTTTTTGTCCTAACTGGTCTGAGGTCTACTGATCTTCTTTCTAAATCTATCTCTCTAATTTCTCCTGATTCCGAAGATATTTCAACTAAAACTTTGGTTCCTGATTCACCCCTTAACTTAGAGGCAGTATTTGCAAGGCCTAATTCTTCTGATGAAATTCCATCTACTTTCTGTATAAAGTCCCCGCTAACTATCCCAGCTTCTTCTGCTGGTGAGCCGCCAAGAGTAGAGACAACTTTCACTTTATTGCTATCATTTTCTTCCCCTAATTGAAGTCCAACACCATTAATCTCGCTACCAAAATTACTTGATTTAAGGAGTTCGTAATCTTTTGGGCGTAAAACTCTTGTGTAAGGATCCTCTAAAGGTCTCAACATGTCTTCAATTGCCAAATAAGCCTCTTCACTTGTTTCAATTTGTTTCTGTAATGTTTTTTGTCTAATTCTCTTCCAATTTATATCATCAAACTTTTCTGGGTCATAAAAACCCTCATTCACCAACGTCCAAGCGTCAAGTACTAATTGCTTGCTATCACTAAGAGCTTCCACTCTTTCAATCAATAAAAAATTGGTAGAAAAAACAATGATCAATAATGCAGTGAACATTGTTTTGAATATTAAAAATTTGTTAAAAGATGAATTCATTGGGTTAAGTCTTAACACCAAGTATAAGAATTTTAAGTAAGCTCTTTATATCAAAGCTAATTTTTTTTTGGATGGCGAATTCTTCATCCGTTTATGACTGGTTTCAAGAAAGGCTTGAAATTCAAGACATAACTGACGACGTAACTTCCAAGTACGTACCCCCTCACGTAAATATCTTTTACTGTTTAGGAGGCATAACTCTAGTATGCTTCCTAATTCAATTTGCAACAGGTTTTGCAATGACTTTTTACTATAAGCCAACAGTTACACAAGCTTATAGCTCAGTCAGCTATTTAATGACCGACGTAAGTTTTGGATGGTTAATCCGATCTGTACATAGATGGAGTGCATCTATGATGGTTTTAATGTTAATCCTTCATGTGTTTAGAGTTTATCTTACCGGTGGTTTCAAAAGGCCAAGAGAATTAACTTGGGTTACAGGCGTTGTAATGGCGGTCATAACAGTTGCTTTTGGTGTAACAGGATATTCTTTGCCTTGGGATCAAGTTGGTTACTGGGCAGTGAAGATAGTTTCAGGAGTACCAGCTGCTATACCAATAATTGGTGATTTTATGGTTGAACTATTAAGAGGTGGAGAAAGTGTTGGTCAATCTACTCTTACAAGATTCTATAGCCTTCATACTTTTGTTTTGCCATGGTCATTAGCGGTTTTCATGTTGATGCATTTTCTAATGATTCGTAAACAGGGTATTTCAGGTCCTTTATAAACTCCTATACTTCAATTATCTTCTAGAGCCAAATGTCTACTTTAAAGAAACCAGATTTATCTGATCCAAAATTAAGAGCAAAATTAGCCAAAGGTATGGGTCATAATTATTATGGAGAGCCAGCTTGGCCAAATGATTTACTATACATTTTCCCAGTAGTGATTTTAGGCACCATTGCATGCGTGGTTGGATTAGCAGTTCTTGATCCTGCAATGTTGGGAGACAAAGCAAACCCATTTGCTACTCCCCTAGAAATACTTCCTGAATGGTACCTTTATCCAGTTTTTCAAATACTTAGGGTAGTTCCTAATAAACTTTTGGGCATAGCACTTCAAACACTAATCCCTCTAGGATTAATGGTTTTACCATTTATCGAAAACGTTAATAAATTCTCTAACCCCTTTAGAAGACCAATAGCAATGTCGGTTTTTTTATTTGGTACTTTCCTGACAATTTATCTTGGAATCGGTGCATGCTTGCCAATTGATAAATCTCTAACTCTAGGTTTATTTTAATTTAAATTTTAAACATATCTAAGTCATCACTTTCTTGTCTAAGGAAATGATGCATTAATAAGAATCCAACAATCGTCCAAGTTTGGTATGTTCTTGATTGCTGCCCAACCCAAGTCCCTGTTGGTCCATCAAAATATTCTGCCCATTCTTGCTTAGGTAATTGATTTAGTTGACACCAATAAGATTCTTCGATTAAAGATTTCATTTCTTCCATAAGAATTACATCATCAGAAGGAAATTTCTTTTGGTGAAGAAGTACAGCAGTACCAAAAAACCAAAGTAAACTTGGCCAATGACCTCCATTGTGGTAACTCCAGGGCCAATTCTTTGGATCAGAGCCAGTTTTATTTTGCCATTCTTCGACATCCATATGAGGATGACAAATTCTCATAGGCATTTGAGCCATCAAATGCTGCCTATTGTGTAAAACTAATCTAAATAAAGCTCTTTGTTCTGCAGGAGGCAGTACTCCAAACATACAAGCTAAAGAATTTCCTAAACTATAAAATCGAAAGTCAGGCCTTCCTGTTCTAATATTTCCTATCAAATAACCACCTCTATTTTCTAACCAATCTTGCAGCCATGATGGTACTACTTGAGGTTGAACATTAAATTCATTGAAGTGTTGATCATCTCCATACTGCTCAGTCGGTCTTCTTCTTAAGATTTGCATTGTTTGGCTTGTAACCCAATAATGTTTTAAGAGAAAATTTCCTAAGTCCTTTACCCATTGATTTGTGAGAATTAGTCTTTGATCTAAGAGTCTACTTACATGATCTGCCCGACTTAATTCCATTAAGTTGATGCAGCTTTTTAAACATCCATGCAGTAAAACTTCAACTTCTAAAGGTGCTCCCCATACATCCATAGGTCTATCAATCATAAAGGCACAATCTGGAACAAAAAGTACTGGAGTACCTTCAAATGTTGGATGTAGAACTAGATCTAATAAAAGTTGAATACCTCTTTGAACACTTTGACTTTTTCCGAAGGCATAATCACCGCTTTTATTGACATAATACCAACATAAAATTGGCCACCATAAACTTGCATCAGCTGAAGTAATCCTGCCAATTGATCTTTGACCATAGTCTCCAATGAGCTTTCCATCTTCTTCAACGAAACTAGTAGGAAATACTCCACGCGTTTGATAATTAGTGCTTTGTAACTCAAGGCAAACACTTAGGAACCTTTTGACAATTTCGTACCGTTTTTGGGTAATGAGGTAAATCATTACTGGAACGTTGTCTCTTAAAAATATTTCTCCATAATTTAACTTTTTATTCTTTGTTGGGTGTTCTAATGCAGCAACGCTGCCTACTAGCTCTCCTGATATTTCAACAAGAGTCTTTTCGAAGTGTTCTTTTGCATTTGTTACAATTTTCTCCTCATCTGAGCTTGGTCGTACTCTTAAATTTTTTTGACTAAATCTTTCTGCCATTTCATGTTAATCCCTCTATTTAAAGCCTAGTTCTTTAAGGGGACTTTGAACAAAAAAAAATTAATAAAAATTTTTTGTATAAAAGGTTGCAAAATTACAGTCGGATGGTTTAGTATTTTCTTCTGGGCAAAAATATAATTTTTTGCATTATTCAAACAATCACCTTAAATCAAATTTTTGGTGAATGAGAGAATTTTTTGGAGATTTGATTTTAATCAGTATTTTCAGCCAGAAGAAGGGTTCCCCTTCGAAATGAGTTATTCAATTTTTGTCTAACTCTGCACCTAGAAAATTTAAAAACTTAGGAACTGATGCTTTTATTGCGTCAAAACTTTATCAAATCTTGATTTGGTAATTTTTAGATGTATTTGCAATAAAGGTGTGAGGTCCCGTCAAGAATATATAAATTGTTTTCAATTGCTAACTTTTAGTCTTTTGAGAACCAACGGATCTGAGATCTTGGAAAGTCACTTAAAAATATTTTTAATGTGCACTCAAAGTAATCCTTAGTCATCTAAGGAGGCTGAACCTAAATAACTTAAGTCAATCTTATATTTATTTGGAGAATGCAATTCATATTGAGTAGATTTATCTACAAAAGGATTTGAACACAACGGAGAGTTTGATCCTGGCTCAGGATGAACGCTGGCGGCGTGCTTAACACATGCAAGTCGAACGAACCTTCGGGTTAGTGGCGGACGGGTGAGTAACGCGTGAGAATCTGCCCTCAGGAGGGGGATAACGGTTGGAAACGACCGCTAATACCCCATATGCCTATTGGTGAAATGAATTTCGCCTGAGGATGAGCTCGCGTCTGATTAGCTAGTTGGTGAGGTAATGGCTCACCAAGGCTTCGATCAGTAGCTGGTCTGAGAGGATGATCAGCCACACTGGGACTGAGACACGGCCCAGACTCCTACGGGAGGCAGCAGTGGGGAATTTTCCGCAATGGGCGAAAGCCTGACGGAGCAACGCCGCGTGAGGGACGAAGGCCTCTGGGCTGTAAACCTCTTTTCTCAAGGAAGAAGATATGACGGTACTTGAGGAATAAGCCACGGCTAATTCCGTGCCAGCAGCCGCGGTAATACGGGAGTGGCAAGCGTTATCCGGAATTATTGGGCGTAAAGCGTCCGCAGGCGGCTTTTCAAGTCTGCTGTTAAAACGTGGAGCTTAACTCCATCATGGCAGTGGAAACTGAAAGGCTTGAGTATGGTAGGGGCAGAGGGAATTCCCGGTGTAGCGGTGAAATGCGTAGATATCGGGAAGAACACCAGTGGCGAAGGCGCTCTGCTGGGCCATTACTGACGCTCATGGACGAAAGCCAGGGGAGCGAAAGGGATTAGATACCCCTGTAGTCCTGGCCGTAAACGATGAACACTAGGTGTCGGGGGAATCGACCCCTTCGGTGTCGTAGCTAACGCGTTAAGTGTTCCGCCTGGGGAGTACGCACGCAAGTGTGAAACTCAAAGGAATTGACGGGGGCCCGCACAAGCGGTGGAGTATGTGGTTTAATTCGATGCAACGCGAAGAACCTTACCAGGGTTTGACATCCTGCGAACCTCTTAGAAATTTGAGGGTGCCTTCGGGAATGCAGTGACAGGTGGTGCATGGCTGTCGTCAGCTCGTGTCGTGAGATGTTGGGTTAAGTCCCGCAACGAGCGCAACCCACGTTTTTAGTTGCCAGCATTTAGTTGGGCACTCTAGAAAGACCGCCGGTGATAAACCGGAGGAAGGTGTGGATGACGTCAAGTCATCATGCCCCTTACACCCTGGGCTACACACGTACTACAATGCTACGGACAAAGGGCAGCAAACTCGCGAGAGCTAGCAAATCCCATAAACCGTGGCTCAGTTCAGATCGTAGGCTGCAACTCGCCTACGTGAAGTAGGAATCGCTAGTAATCGCAGGTCAGCATACTGCGGTGAATACGTTCCCGGGCCTTGTACACACCGCCCGTCACACCATGGAAGTTGGCCATGCCCGAAGTCGTTACTCCAACCCTTGTGGAGGAGGACGCCGAAGGTGGGGCTAATGACTGGGGTGAAGTCGTAACAAGGTAGCCGTACCGGAAGGTGCGGCTGGATCACCTCCTAACAGGGAGACAACAAAATGTTTAATATTATTATTTTGTCACCTTAGGTCGATCGGTATCTCACATTCTTAATTTATTAAGGATTTTATTTCCTAAGTTTTTTCTAGGTCACACCCATTACTTTTCCTGGGCCATTAGCTCAGGTGGTTAGAGCGCACCCCTGATAAGGGTGAGGTCCCTGGTTCAAGTCCAGGATGGCCCATATCTCTATGTTGGGGGTATAGCTCAGTTGGTAGAGCGCCTGCTTTGCAAGCAGGATGTCAGCGGTTCGAGTCCGCTTACCTCCACTGATTACCACCTCTTCCATAATTATTAAGGAAATGTTTTGAGTAGTGATCAAATTCTGAACGAATCTAGCTTCCTAATGAATTCATTAAGATGCTGGACTCATTGAATTATTTTCATTGTTTTCAGAGAACCTTGACAACTGCATAGATTATTTTTAAAGACAATAAGCATCTTTATGATGCAGATTTATTATTTGTGCGAATGCATTAATAACAATTCTATTAAGCTGATGCTTCAATTATGAAGTTATTGGTCAAGCTACAAAGGGCTCACGGAGGATACCTAGGCACACAGAGGCGATGAAGGACGTGGTTACCTGCGATAAGTCTCGGGGAGTTGGAAGCACACTTTGATCCGGGAATTTCCGAATGGGGCAACCCCATGTACGGCCAACTGAATATATAGGTTGGTGCGAGCTAACCCAGCGAACTGAAACATCTTAGTAGCTGGAGGAAGAGAAAGTAAATAACGACTCCCTCAGTAGCGGCGAGCGAACGGGGAATAGCCCAAACCGATAGTCTTGACTATCGGGGTTGTGGGACAGCAATATGGATCAACAAGTCTAGAAGAAACGTTTGAATGGCGTGCCACAGAGGGTGAAAGCCCCGTAATCGAAAGATAAGTTGACCTAGCTGTATCCCGAGTAGCACGGAGCACGTGGAATTCCGTGTGAATCTGCGAGGACCACCTCGTAAGGCTAAGTACTACTGTGTGACCGATAGTGAAACAGTACCGCGAGGGAAAGGTGAAAAGAACCCCGGGAGGGGAGTGAAATAGAACATGAAACCGTGAGCTTACAAGCAATGGGAGCCCGACTAATCGGGTGACCGTGTGCCTGTTGAAGAATGAGCCGGCGACTTATAGGCACTGGCGGGTTAAACCGGAAATGGTGGAGCCACAGCGAAAGCGAGTCTTAATAGGGCGTTTGTCAGTGTTTATAGACCCGAACCCTGGTGATCTAACCATGGCCAGGATGAAGCTTGGGTGATACCAAGTGGAGGTCCGAACCGACTGAAGTTGAAAATTCAGCGGATGAGCTGTGGTTAGGGGTGAAATGCCAATCGAACCAGGAGCTAGCTGGTTCTCCCCGAAATACGTTTAGGCGTAGCGTCTAGTGCTCCAGCAGGGGGGTAAAGCAACCATTTCGGTGCGGGCTGCGAAAGCGGTACCAAATCGATATGAACTCTGAATACCCTGTGTGTAACTAGGCAGTCAGACTGTGGGGGATAAGCTCCATAGTCAAGAGGGAAACAGCCCAGACCGCCAGCTAAGGTCCCAAAATTAACGCTAAGTGATAAAGGAGGTGGGATTGCCCAGACAACCAGGAGGTTTGCCTAGAAGCAGCCATCCTCAAAGGAGTGCGTAATAGCTCACTGGTCGAGCGATCCTGCGCCGAAAATGAACGGGGCTAAGCGTTATACCGAAGCTGCGGATAAATTTATTTATGGTAGGGGAGCGTTCTATGTAGGGTGAAGCGTTAGCGTAAGCGGACGTGGACAGCATAGAAGTGAGAATGTCGGCTTGAGTAGCGAAAACATGGGTGAGAATCCCATGCCCCGAAACCCTAAGGGTTCCTCCGGCAGGCTCGTCCGCGGAGGGTTAGTCTGGACCTAAGGCGAGGCCGAAAGGCGTAGTCGATGGATAACAGGTCAATATTCCTGTACCAGATGTGTTTTGGGAAGGGGGACGGAGAAGGCTAGCCAGGCCAGATGTTGGTTACTGGTTCAAGCGTTCAAGGCTTCGAGAGATGGAGAAAACATCTTGAGCTAAGGCGTGAGTACGAGCTGCTACGGCAGCGAAGTTGGTGATGTCATGCTTCCAAGAAAAGCCCTATACCCGTTAAGACACATATGCCAGTACCCGAAACCGACACAGGTGGGGTGGTAGAGAATACCGAGGGGCGCGAGATAACTCTCTCTAAGGAACTCGGCAAAATGGCCCCGTAACTTCGGGAGAAGGGGTGCCAGCGAGAGCTGGTCGCAGTGAAGAGGCGCAAGCGACTGTTTACCAAAAACACAGGTCTCCGCTAAGTCGCAAGACGATGTATGGGGGCTGACACCTGCCCAGTGCCGGAAGGTTAAGGAAGCTGGTTAGCTTTTAGTGAAGCTGGCGACTGAAGCCCCGGTGAACGGCGGCCGTAACTATAACGGTCCTAAGGTAGCGAAATTCCTTGTCGGGTAAGTTCCGACCCGCACGAAAGGTGTAACGATTTGCGCGCTGTCTCGGAGAGAGGCTCGGCGAAATAGAATTGTCTGTGAAGATGCGGACTACATACACCCGGACAGAAAGACCCTATGAAGCTTTACTGTAGTTTGATATTGTGCTCGGGCTCTGAATGCGCAGAATAGGTGGGAGACGTTGAAATAGTGCTTGTGGGTATTATTGAGTCATCGGTGAGATACCACTCTTTTAGAGCTAGGGTTCTAACGCTTGCCCGTTATCCGGGAAGCGGACAGTATCTGATGGGCAGTTTGACTGGGGCGGTCGCCTCCTAAAAGGTAACGGAGGCGCACAAAGGTTCCCTCAGGCTGGTTGGAAATCAGTCGTTGAGTGCAAAAGCAGAAGGGAGCTTGACTGTGAGACCTACAAGTCGAACAGGGACGAAAGTCGGTTTTAGTGATCCGACGGTTCTGCGTGGAAGGGCCGTCGCTCAACGGATAAAAGTTACTCTAGGGATAACAGGCTGATCTCCCCCAAGAGTTCACATCGACGGGGAGGTTTGGCACCTCGATGTCGGCTCATCGCAACCTGGGGCTGAAGTCGGTCCCAAGGGTTGGGCTGTTCGCCCATTAAAGCGGTACGCGAGCTGGGTTCAGAACGTCGTGAGACAGTTCGGTCCATATCCGGTGTATGCGCAGGAATATTGAGAGGATTTCTCCCTAGTACGAGAGGACCGGGAGGAACGCACCTCTGGTGTGCCAGTTATCGTGCCAACGGTAAACGCTGGGTAGCCATGTGCGGAGTGGATAACCGCTGAAAGCATCTAAGTGGGAAGCCCACCTCAAGATGAGTATTGCCATGGCTTAAGCCAGTAAGGTCACGGGAAGAACACCCGTTGATAGGCTCTACGTGGAAGCTTGGTAACAAGTGCAGCGGAGGAGTACTAATAGACCGAGGGCTTGACCAAATAAACTTAATTTATTGTTTTTAATTTATATAATTCTCTATGCAGTTCTCAAGGTTCACACTATCCTGGTGTTCATGGCGATGTGGAACCACTCCGATCCATCTCGAACTCGGTTGTGAAACGCATCAGCGGCGAAAATATTTAGGGGGTAGCCCCTTGAGAAAATAGCTCAATGCCAGGTAAAAAATTCAAAAGGGTTTACTCTGGAAGAGTAAGCCCTTTTTTATTTTTGACAATTTGGACACCAATGAGTACTTCTTCCAGCAATTTTCTGCCTTTCTATCAAATTTCCACATTTACGACATTTTTTACCAGTTCTCCTGTAGACATTTGTTTGTAACCCAAAATTACCATTCTCGCCTGCCAAGTCTCTAAAATCGCTAAATGTCGTTCCACCAGAACCTATACTTTTTTTTAAAACATTAACAATAGATTCTTTGAGATTAATTAACTCATACTTCTTAATTGTTTTAGCTTTCCTAAAAGGAGAGATGCCAGCAGTATATAAACTTTCATCAGCATAAATATTACCTATACCTGCCACTATTGTTTGATCTAACAAAACAGCTTTTATAGATTTTGTTCTTTTGGCAATAACTTTCTTGAGGTATGTTGCATCAAACTCCTTGGAGAATGGCTCTGGTCCTAATGAACCTAATCCTTTGATTATTGTGTTAGGTGATAATCCTTCCTTAATCCACCACATTTGACCAAAACTTCTCACGTCAATGTATCTAAGCTCGTTATTTTTATTATCAAAAAGTCTTATTCTTGTATGTTTACACGGCTGAGTTGAGCCATCAATAAATTTGAAATATCCAGTCATTCTGAGATGAACAATGAGGGAACCATTGTTTTTTGAGGATTTTCCGCAAGGAAATCGAATATCCTTACTTTCAAATTTTTTTAGTTGAGCTATTAAATATTTTCCTCTTCTATCCCATTTATTTAAAAGCGAGTTCTGAAGACCTTCGATAAATTCGTCCTTTTCAGTAGGAAAAGCAACAGTTGAATTCCTACAAACTTCTACTTTTTTAATAATAAAGTTATTTAGTTTTTGCTCTAAACCTCTGCGAACAGTCTCAACTTCAGGTAACTCAGGCAATTATTTAAGCTTTCTCAAGTTCACTTTCAGCAAAATTATTTGTATTTGCTCCACCATCAGTACCACTTATACCAGCGTAATTTACTTTATCAAATCTAACTACACAGTTATATTTAATACCTGAGGTATCGACTGAAGCAACTTTACCTATTTCATTGTACCAATATGACTCAGGTCTTTTAACTCGTACTAGATCTCCTCTTGAAATTGCCATTACTTTTTAATTTAGCTCTTTAAAGAATAACCTATCATTAATATCCTTTGACAAATTATTCACACATATTAATTAAAATTTCTAGCAAAAATCATTTATTAATTTTTTTTCGAATTCTTCTTTAGCAGGCTCACCTCCCCTCCACTTTCTGCCTGGGATTCTTACATCTAATTCATTTGTATCGCAATTTACTGAGAGAATGAGTTTTTTATTTTTTTGATTTAGTACATTTAAAATTTTTCGACCTTTAATTTTTTCATAAGATTTATTTTGAATAATTATGGGACCATAAATTTGTCTATCTAACTCATGTAATTCATTATTTTTCTTTTTTTTAATTATTTGATAATTTTCTGAACTAATTGGAATTTTTTTTGTTAATAATAGCTTGTCCCCAACTTTTATAGAATCTGGATTCTTGAGATTATTAATTTCTATTAAATATCCCAAATTTAACTTATATTTGTTTGATATCTCAGTAAGATTCTCACCTATTTGAACAATATGATATTCATCTACTAAATCTTTTTGTTGTGTATTTTTACTAGATTCTGAGATAATAAGATTTTGGCCGACAAAGATATAGTTTTCATCTTTTAAATTATTCAATTTAATAATTGAATTTTTATTTATTGAATAGAACTTTGAAATACTAGATATTGTATCTCCAATTTTTACAATATGAATTTTTCTTATTTCAGATTTACCTTCAGTAATTGATTCTTTCTTATCAATATTCTCAATTTTGTTATTTTCTGGATTAATCTTTTCTTCTGCTTTTATAGATGTGTAATTAAAAATATTAATAAGGATTGGAATTACTAAAAATACTAATTTCATTAATTTCGGTATTTATTTAAAGATAATCTTTTAATTTAAAATCGCTAGACTTTTTGGAAAAAATTAAAATAATTTAAATCTTAAAAATGAATTTTAAAAATTTCTTTACTCTTTCATAGGGAGGATACCTTAGTTCTAAATCAAATAAAAAACTTTTGAATGTAATAGATTTTTGATTTGAAAAATTTCGAAAACCTTCTTCTCCATGAAATTTCCCAATGCCACTCTGTCCAACACCTCCAAAAGGTAAATTTGGAATAAGGACTGGCAACATAACATCATTGATGCAAATAGTTCCTGAGCTGGTTACTCTTGAAATCTGATTATGGATTTTTTTATTTCCTCCAAATAAGTAGATTGCCAATGGTTTTGATGTTTGATTAATCTGTTTTAAAGCAGATTCCTTGTCACTGATACCAATTACTGGAAGTAGTGAGCTGAATAGTTCTTTTTGCAAAATATCTGTTTCATCTAATTTTGTTTTCAAAATTGTAGGTGATATTTTTAACTTTTTCTTACTAAAAGTTCCCCCATATAAAATTCTTTTTTCTTTTTTATATCTTTTAATAATTTCTACAGTCAATGAAAATTGCTTTTTTTCTAATTTAGATAAGTTTTCGGAAATAATTGGATCTTCTCCATAAAAACTTAATATGCATTGCTTTAATTTTTCTATGAAATTTTTTTCAATTGCTTTATCTACAAAGATATGATTTGGAGCCATGCAGGATTGACCAGAATTAAAAAATTTGCCCCAAACAATTCTTTTCGCAGCAATTTCTAAATTTGCATTCTTGAAAATAATTACAGGATTTGTTCCGCTTAATTCAAGAGTTAATGGAGTTAAATTTTTTGAAGCCAATTTCATAATGGATTTACCAGTTTTAGTACTTCCAGTAAAAAAAATGTGGTCAAAATTCTGTTCGATTAATTTTATAGATTGTTTATAACCACCCTCTAATGTTAGTAGGACATCTTCATGGAAGTATTTGGAAGTAAGTTTTTTTATAAGTTTTGATGTCTCAGGACTTTTCTCTGATGGTTTTATAACTGCAGTATTTCCTGCCGAGAAAATATTTACCAATGGCTTTAAAACGTAAAGTAATGGATAATTATATGGACCAAGAATTAAAACACACCCAAGAGGTTCATAAACAACTTTTGAGGATGATGGAAATAGATAAAAAGGTGTGTCAATTTTTTTTGGGCGCATCCAAGAATTGAGTTTCTTTTTTATAAGTGAAATTTCTTCTTTCACTAAAAGGATTTCTGAAAGCCCTTCAATTTCAGATTTTCCTAAATCTACAAAAAGTGATTTTATTATCTCTTTTTTATTTTCATCTAAAAGTTTAGAAACTATATTGATATTTTTTATCCGCCATTTTATATCTTCTGTTTTACCAGTGAGAACTGTATTTTTTAATTTATAGATGTCTTCTGAATGAAATTTATCAGAAATTTTCATTTTATTTCTATGAATATTATTAAATATATCAGAGGATAAATTCCAAAAAATTAAAGTTTTTAACCACTTAAACCAAAGTGAATGATTTATTAGACATAATCAAATTAATTAATATCGCTTATTAAAATTTTAATTTTTCTTGGTTAATATATTTCTATGAGAGAAAGATTTTCAATTAGATTAATATCTTTGAATGAAATATCAGAAGTTACAAATTGGGCAAGGTTAGAAGGATTTTCTCCTGGAATGGATGACGTATCAATTTATAGAAATACAGATAAACAAGGAGTATGGGTAGCCTGTCTCGATAATAATCCTATAGGTTCAATTGCGTGTATTAAATATAATTCTTCGTATGGTTTCATAGGCTTATTTATTGTTAAAAAAGAATTCCGCAATAATGGATACGGAGTGAGATTATGGAAGCATGCACTCGAATATTTAAAAAATGTCGATTGTATTGGTCTAGAGGCTGCTCCAGATAGATTGAATGATTATGAAAAGTGGGGTTTTAGAAAATCTTCTATTACAACTAGATGGGAATTAAATGGTTCTCAAGATATGCCATTGAAAAAATTCTATACAGATCAATTTCATTCCTTTAAAGTTGTCCCTGGTAACGAAATTTCCTCTCAAGCAGTATTAATTTATGATGATCAAAGAGAACCCAGTCCCAGGCCACATTTTCTAAATGACTGGTTGAAGAATTCTCATGGTAATGTTAATGCAATTGTCGATAATAATGGGATGTGCCATGGATTTGGCAGGATAAGACCTTGTGTCTTAGATGATAATGAGCAAGGTTGGAGAATCGGACCTCTTTTAGCGGATACTCCACCACTCGCTGAATTATTAATAAGAGAATTAGTTGGTGATTTAGATACCCAAATCTTATTGGATTGCTCTAATCTTAATCCTTATGCAAATTATCTTTTATCAAGCTTGGGATTTGAGGAAACATCAAAAACTTACAGAATGTATAAAGGCATTCAACCTTCCTGTCCAATGAATCAGGTATACGGACTAGCCTGCTTGGAACTGGGATGATTTCCTGTAAAGTGTGCATTTTATCTTTTTTTCTTCATAATCAAAGAAGTTTGTTTGAGATATATATATAAGCTTAATTTTCAGAGGATTTCAAAATTTTTTCTACAATATCGGCGTTGATTATAGAGATCTCTCCATTATCAATATTGGCTACTTGAAATAAGGTCCATGAATTTGGATTTCTAGCTCCTCCAATACAGTCGATAACTTTACCGACCCAATAATTTTTATTCTTTTCCTTAATATCTTCGCAATTTTCTTCATTTTTAATTGCTACATAATCACCAGGCCTGACGAAAAGAAACTCAAAATTTGCCGAATTCACAAAAAATAGTTAATAGTATATATGTACTATAATAAGTTATTGGTTTTGTTGCCGAATTTTGAATTATTTCGCAAACTAGAGGTAATTCAAAAATAAAATGGAATCAACTGAAATTGCTATATGTTCAACATTATTGGGATTAATTTTAGCTTTAACTGACGCTTATATAGAAAGAAATATTCCTGGATAAGATTCTTAATTCATTTTTTAAATTAAATAAGATTTAAGTTGGTCTAATATATCGGCACGGTTAGAAACTAATTTTGTAAAAACTAAATATATCAACCCTCCCATCGCAAGTCTTCCGTTAATTTTCTCTAACTGCTTTAGTTTTCTCAACAAATTTATTAAGCGGTTGAACAAAATATAAACTGTCTAGAAAATAAAAAAGTATTGATTACTTCAAAATAAAAAAAAATAATTGAAAGATTTTGGATATGTAATTTCAAACACTAATTAAATTTTAAAGCCAAGCCTTTTGCATTTCGAGATAAAGCCTCTCGCTCTCAGCAGAATTGATTTTGCTGTCTGAATAGGATTGCTGCTGTTGCTGCTGTTGCTGCTGAGTTGAATTGGTATTAGAATTTTGGACTTCGCTCATTAGAGGAATATGTAATTTGTGTTTATTCTCTCATATTTAGAGCTTTTTTTGTCAACTTAAATCCTTAAATTTTATTTAAATTTTTTACGTTTTTAAAAGCTCCAGTTTTTGTAAAAGTTATTTTGCTACTGTAGTTTTGGCGTATAAGAATTTAACTTCCCAATATACAATTCCAAGGAAGATGGCGCTTGCAATAATAATTTCAGAAATGGCTAACATTTTATTTATCGATACTAATTTAATTTTGGTATCAATTTACACAGAATGCAATAGGTACTAATTACATTTCACATTTTAAAAAATCTTACTTAATCAAGTATCGCGTCAAAATAATATAGAATTTTAAATTAGATGCATTTTTTTTCGTGGGGACTTTAATAAATTCAACAATTCTTATACCTTTAATACCTTTCTTTACCGCGCTATTTATTTTTGTTTTATTAGTAAGTTTTAACAGAACACTTAACAGGTTAACAAAACCTGTTACTGCACTTGTTACATTATCTTTGTTAAGTTCGGCTTTTATAAGCTGCTTTGACTATTTCAAGAAAATAGAGGAAGAATTAGTTTTATCGAAATTCCTTAAATTTTTTGAAGAAACAAATTTAGTTATACATCTAAATTTAGTAAATGAAAAAATTATAATTTTTTTCTCATTAATAATGACGTTAGTAATTGGATTTTCTTTTTATAAATTACCTAGAAAAAAAGGCTATGTCTCATTGATGATTAGCCTGGGATTAATATCTTCTTCAGTAATGGTCTCAATATTGCTAATAGATTTTTCAGCCCTAATCTAAACTGAAGTTAGCATTGACAAAGCTTCGTTAAGTTCTTGAACATGATTTAATTCGTCTTGAGCGATTTCTTTTATTTTTTGATCATTTGGGTTATCTTTTAAATATTTGGAATAAGTTTGAAATGCATGTTCTTCAATTTTTATGTTGACATCATAAGCATTAGCTGGAGATAAAAAATAATAAAAAACCATGATCCAGTAATAAACAAGCACAAGATGTCTCGCAAAGAATCTATCAATCCAGAATCTATCTCCTCCCCTTTTTTCCATTTCTTTAAGATGCTCAGTTTCGTTAATAGCTTGATAAAAATGTTCTTTCATCAAAATCATTGTTTTTTCATTTTTAATTCCGAGAGATTCTTTAAAATGAAGAACTGAAAGAAATGCAAAATAAGGTGATCTAGCTATAACTTCTAAAACCCAAAATCTTTGTAAATTTCTGCCAGAGTATATTAAGTCTAAGAAGTTGACAGTGCTATTCAATATCAATGAATTTAATTTCTTCATGAGTTACCTTTTTCTTTAAGTATAATTACTCAGCCGCTTGAGGTCTATATAGTATTTAAGTAATTAACCAAAAATTAATATTTATAATCTAATAAGTCTATCTTCCATTGAAATATTTTTTTTTCGTGCATTAATTGGATAGATAAAAATCTTATATGACAAATACTGAAAAAATTGCGAATGCGAAAAAGAGGATTGATGAATTAGAAAGACTTATAAAATATTGGAATAATTCAGAGCATGATGAACCAAAAATAGTAGATTTTTCAATGAAAATTGAAAATAAGGTTGCTTAGATATTGATGATTAAGGTTGATTAACTTGTTTCTATTTTAAGTGATTTCTTATCTTTGAGTATTCTCAAATATTGTTTATCTATAAATAGAGCAATTAAACCTATTCTCAAAAACGGTACGGAAGAAATAATCTAAAAGAAAAAATATATGAAAACTTTTTCAAAAGAATATTTAGTTCCTATTAAATTTTTACCATGGCTTTTTTGGGTATTTATATCATTTGTCAGTATATATTTCTGTAAGACAGCCTGGGTAAGTTGAATAATTAATGAATCTAACTTCTTCTTAGCCAACCAGGAGCTCCGCCAAACCAATCGGATATATCATCTTCATTTGGATTGAAATGATTTTCTTTATTCAGCCCATCAATCCCAAATGATTGTAAGAGATTATCAACACCGCCATTATTTTTTATACCATTTCTCCTAAAACTATTGGCCTTCTTCAGCCAAAGAGAAATTGTCGAATTGTGGTGTGCAAATTTTTCAACATATATTCTCTCTTCTAATGTAATTGATTTATCTTGTGCAATTCTTTTAATTATTCCTTGAATTTTAATTCTTTTTTCATTACTAAGAAGCATTTTTAAATAATTCATTATTCTTTTTATAGGAAGGATTATTAAAAAAATCTTGTCAATGTTAATTTCAACAAATTCACTACTCTAAAAGGTTTTTAGTAATAAAAGTCTTAAGACACTAAAAAAAGGGATGAATAAGTAATGCATTATACGTTGATTCATTTAAGAAACTTATAAATTCTAAAAATTAGATAAAAAAAATCAATCGAATTTCAAGATCGCTTACAAAGCAGAAAAAAAGAGGACGGAACTGTTGCATTATAGTAAATCTGTACTATTATTAGTACAGATGTATTATTAAGATATGAAAGTGATTTCATCTTCTCCTTATGCCCCTTTTAACTCAAAAGAGTGGAATTCTCTAATAAGCAAAAAAGAAAAGTTTGAAAATACTCCAATAAAGATTCAAAAAAAATTTTATAGAACTTTTACTCTTAAGAAGATTGAAAAAGATGAACTTTTGCAAGAAAAGAATGAATTGCATCAACAAATGCAACTTGTATTCGCATAAAAAATTTCAACTAACAATCTTTTTATTGAATATTATTTTACGAGATCCAATTTTTTGTTAGATTAGTAGAAAGACAAGAAGGTTTTAATTTGGCTGTAGATCGAGAACTTTTAAAAGAGGTTACCCAAGAACTTTGGAATACTGTAAAAAAATTAAGACCAGAAATTGATCGGCAAACCCGACTTCAATTGGTTTTAAAGGCTTTATTGACTATTGGAGATTTGCCGGATCAAATGCAGGCTGCAATGGTAGTAGGAGTTTGTGCAGAAATGGATAAGAGTGATATTGATAATGCTGAAACTAATTCACTAACAAAAGATGCAAGCGGAGTTGATACTTCTACAGGAAGAAAAGTTGTTAGAAGAAGTTCAGCTAAATAAACTTCAAAATTATCATCCTTTAATTTTCTTTGATTGGCTTTTATTAAGTCGATTGAATAGATAATATGAAATTACAAGTAAAAGGGGGACAAATATTGAATGTAAAGTCATCATTAATTCTGTTTGGCCCATTCCTATAAGATTTGAATCGCTTGGAAGTTGCTCTGACCAAGTGCCAACTAAATGCCAGGCTTGAGGGATTGATAAGAAAAACATATAAGAGCAATAAGTTAAATTTATGTTCAGATAAAGATTATCATTATTGAATGTTTTTGCCTTTTTTATTCTTATTTCTTAACTAAGTAAGTGATCGTAGAGTTATAAAAATAACTTGACTCATAAATTTATTTTTCTAAGAAGAGTTTTAAATTCTTTTTTACCAATAATTTTTTCAGCTGCGTAAGCACCGCTTGCTGAAACAGCAGGAATTCCAATACCCGGAAATGTACTTGCACCACAAGTAAATAAATTTTTTACTGGAGTTTTGCAGCCTGGGAAAAGACCTTTTGCTGCAGATAATGCAGGACCGTAACTGCCGCAATGGGTATTAGTAAATTTTTTATGAGTAATTGGGGTCCCTAACATCTTTAAATCTATCCTTTCATCTATGTCCGGGATGAATTTTCTCACTGCATCAAGGAATATTGAACATCTTTCTTCTTTCAAATTTTTATATGCTAATTCTTTTGAATTAAGGTTTTCCCAAATTTCCCATGGTTCATTTGCTGGAGTATACCCATGGAGAACATGTTTTCCTTTAGGGGCCATATTTTTATCTAATACAGATGGGATTGAAAATACAGCTATATTTCTTTCTGCGGTTATACCTTTATCCCAGTCATCAACATGTATCGCATGTATTGGCAAATTTTCAAGACCATCAGCATCAAAACCTAAATGTATATGAAGGAAAGAATCACATTTATTGGGGTTTAATGCTTTGGGTTTCCATTTTTTTGAGATTTCATTTGGAATTAATTTTTTTAAATTCCAAACATCAGTATTCATTACAACAGATTCACAACTATAAATAGAACCATTCTCTAGGGTTATACTTGTCGCTAAATTTTTATTAAAGTTAATTGTTTTCACCCTTGAAGAGAGTAATAATTCTCCTCCATTTTTTTTAAATCCATTAATTAGGGCTTTTATAATAGATTCACTACCTCCTTTGGGATATTCAAGGTAGGAATTTGGTTCAAACCATTCGTTAAATAAAGTAGCCATTGCAGCTGTATTTGTATCATGCATTGACATACCACTTATCAAAAAGCTCAATAAATCAACCCAATTCCTGAGAAAAGGATCCTCTAGATGATTATTTACTAAATTCCCAAAGCCCTTATTAATTTTTGGTATTTGATTGATATTAGGTAAAAATTTTGAGGTTAAATTTATTAAATCTAAGAAATTGATTGATTCGGGAGAAAATGAGAGTAAAGGTATTTCATTTATTATTTGGCTAAGAGGTTTTATTCCGGAAATAAATGATTCCCATTCCATGACAGATTTCTCACCTCTTAAAGTTTTAATTGTTCGTTTAAAAGGTTCTTCCCCAACATCAAGATTAAAATTCCCTTCTGGGACAATTACTTGCCAACCTTTGTATTGAAATAGTTCAACTTCTTCATCAAGTAGTTTAAGAATTTGCCCTAAGGGATTAGTTGTCGGCCATTTACCTATTCCACTCCACAATGAAGGACCTGATTCGAAGGTATAGCCTTTTTTTTTGAAACTGTGAGCAACACCTCCTGGTTGGTTATGTGCTTCACATATAAGTACTTTTTTGCCTGATAAAGCTAAAATCGAACCGCAACATAATCCCCCGATTCCGCTACCGATTATTACAACATCGTATTTACCCATTAAATATTTTCTTCGCTCTTCTCTTAAAACTAATTAGTTTTAGACAAATGTATTAGTTGAGGTTGTAATACTTAGTACAACAGCTAGGAAGAATATGTAAGGAACTGCTTTTAAAGGTATGTATCCTTGGCTTTTTGAAATAAAATCCATTAGTTTAGTTACTTTATGTAAATATAATAACGAGATCTTGTTCCTTATGTGTGCCTAAAAATTATTTTTTTAGAAATATATTGAAACAAAGAAATCTTTTTGGAGAGATTTTTTTCTAAGAACATTTTTTATGAAGATATCTTAGTATTTGATTCTTAGATTAAAATCTATTATGAAACACTTTCCTGATATTAATAAGATAAAACTTTTAGAAAAAAATTCTCAAAAGAATGGCAGCGGGATATCATATGAGGAATTGTTAGGAAAATGGAAGTTTCAGTATGTATGGGGAAAAGATTCAGATGAAATCAAAAATATACCCAGTTCGATTCTCCAAGTATTGTCGGCAAGACTCGAATTAAGAAGTAAAAATAAAGAGGATCAAATAACTTATGAAATAAAAAATTCAATTAATTTCGGATTATTAAATATTACTTTTATAGGCAGAGCAGAATTAAAAGGGCTTAGACCTTTGCTAACTTTTTATTTTGAAGAATTGAAAATTAGTATTAGTAGTTTTTTAATATTTAATAAGGAATTAAAAAAACCAGAAGATAAAAAAATGCCTTTTTTCTCACTTGTAGGAATTAGCAATAAGGATAAATGGTTATGTGCTCGAGGCAGGGGGGGAGGGCTTGCAATATGGGTTAAGTCTTAATTTAGTGGTATTCTCCTGGATGATCTACCTTCCTTACTGTAACTTTATCAACTTTTTGTCCATTAAATCTTAAGAGATCATCTCCTGAAAAGTCATAACCTAAGCGTTGACCTATTAAGGCTACATCATCTGCTGTAGAGGATGATGTGACCTGCGTTTTTAAGTCTTCATCAGATTGCATCTTAATTAAAAATTTTCTTATTTCAGAAAAACTCATTATTAGAATTTGATTGATTGATTTTAAATAATTTATAAAAATCTTTTTCTTATTAAGAACAAGATAAATAGATAATTATTATACTATTTTTATGACTTACTTATTCCTCTATGTAGTTGGCATAACTTTAATATGGTGGACGTATCGTGTTGGTTGGCTTGAGGCGCTCAAAACAGTAATTAAAGTTATAGTTCCTTCTGCACTTATTATTTTATTTAACATTAAGGCTGGAAGGTTACTTTTTAAAAGCCCCGTAGTCGGTTTATTAAGCGCTTTGCCTACCTCTATTTTTATTTTTAGAGGGTCATTACCTCTAGTTAGTTATATTAATAATTGGATTGAAAATAAAATAAATAAGTATGATGACTCGGAAGTGATAGATACTGATTCTGTGCCTTTAGATGATTAATTCAATCAAAGCCAAGAAATAATTCTTTATGTACAACAAGAACATCAAATAAACTTGTTTCATGAATAGGACTTAATGGAATTTTGTCTATATTCAATGCTTCTGCGCAAATTAAATGTGCATCCCATTTTGTATCGTGATCACTAATTTCAATTGACCACTCGATTACTTTTTTGAAATGATCTGGCATCTCTGAACCAATTTTTCTGCAAATTTGACATAGAACTGACAAAAGAGGAGGTTTTGATGGCCTTTTTAAATCTTTAATAAGACTTGGTTGTGTAAAAACGCTTGTATAGCGAATATAGTCTATTAATTCATATTCTTCTTTAGTAAGAGCTGCTTTATCTAATGCTCTTTCAAATTCTTCCACGGGAGTTATGGGCCTATCCAAGATATTAGTTGTTACTGTTTTATTTCTTTGAAAGATTCTTGTTTTCTGAATCTGGTTTTTCTTGACTAATTTCTTTTGTTTGATTGCTTTCAATAGATTTAGAAGATTTCTCTTTGTCTTCTTCGTTCATAACTTGATCGATTTCATTTTGAAATTCATTCGACGCTTTTTTAAGACTTTTCAAAGTTTTACCAAGCTGTTTTCCTAATTCTGGAAGTTTTTTTGGACCAAAAATTAAAAGAGCTAAGATAAGTATTACAGTAACTTCAGGCAAACCTACACCAAAAATATTCATAGCTGATAACTATTTAGCTAATTAGAAGATCTATTATTAAATATAGTCAAATCATGTGAAAAATTCATTCTTGGAATAGCTTTATTAATATAAAAAAATTTTGAAAAATAGAATTGTTATTAATACTCCTTTAAAGAAAACTAACCAAAGTAATTGATAATCACTCAATTTTAATTTTTTTTGGTACCAATTTATAAAAGTTTTATGTTTATCTATTAATTTTTTCATTTTCAAAGAGATTATTTATCACTATCACTAATTTTATCTTAATTTCTTTTATTATTATTTTATAGAAAACCTAGATTCAACTCAAATTAGTTTAATCTATTTAATTTTAATCTTATTCTAAATTAATTTTTTTTCTAAAATATTGAAACTATTCGCTAAATATCTACTATCTTAAAAAAAATGAAGTACTTATTTGTTGTTTTTTACCTATTTTTTCTAATCTATCCAGCTAAAGCCGTTACCACAAAAATGTTTAAAGTATTGGATACGTGTGCAAGATATCGACTCGGTGAGATTAATGCTGATGAGGCTATAGAAAAATTAAAATTAAAGAATTCTTCTCCTAGTAAACCAAAGGATATAGTAAGGAAATATTGCTCTGTATTTACTCCAAATGAAAAAATTGAATTTTAATCTAAGCAATACATATTTAATTATTCTTTTTTAAATTATCTTTAGTTTTGTTCCGTATTTCTTTAACTTTTCTAAAATTAGTTATTTTTAAATTAAAAATAACTCCCAAAAAAAGAATAAGAAATAAAAAAATATAAATTATTAATTCCATAATATTGAATTAATAAATCCACCTTAGTTTATTTCCATAATTTTTTAGTATCTTTTAAAACAAAAAAACTGACTTTAATAATAGTTATTTACTTTGAAGGCCACAAAAAAAACATATAAACCTCTAATATGGAACTTTATAAGAACTGTTGTGCAGATTGGAGATAAAATTCCAGAATTTTCTTTGCTGGATCAAAATGGAGTAAAAAGATCAAATAAGGGATTAAAAAGTCCCCTTGTTTTGTTTTTTTATCCAAAAGATGATACGCCGGGTTGCACTATAGAAGTTTGCGGATTTAGAGATAAATATGACTTATTTAAAGTATTAGGTGCGCAAGTTTGGGGAGTAAGTAATGGAAGTACCTCAAGTCATTTGGCATTTGCTAATAAAAATAAATTACAATATCCACTACTTTGCGACACGAATGACTCTCTTAGGAAAACTTTTAAAGTTCCTAAAGTATTAGGTTTTATGGATGGTAGGGTAACTTACGTTATTGATCGCAAAGGGACAGTTAGGCATATTTTTAGAGATTTATTGAATGGTCCTGAACACATTAAAGAGGCTATTAGAGTACTTAAGGAAATTCAAAATCAATAAATTATTATTCAAAGAATTTTAGATTAATAAGTTTTGTTTTATTATGGTTTCAGCTTTTTTTTAATATATGAACAAAATGGGAATGCAGGCTGTTGATCTTGCTATTCAAAATGGAGTGGATCTTGACGGTACTCCAATCCCTCAAAAAATGCTAGATCTATATAACAGAATTATGGATGAGGAGAATAAAAGACAAAGAAGTGGTGTTAAAAAATCAATGAGAAATAGATGCGTCAAAACGGGTTCTAAGCATTTTGATAAAGAAACATTGAATCAATTATTAATAGACTCGGGATGGGAAGGTCTCAAAGAAAAGGAAATTTTATTTTTTTATAACTAAAAAAATTTTTAATTATCTTAAAAATTATTTATGGTAATTTTTTACTTAAATTAAGAAACTGAGAAATAATTAAATATTTTTTTTTCTAATTTTTTGAATTATTTAAACCATCCTTTTTTGTTAGAGGAAATTATTTTTTCTTTTTCAGCTTTTGTTTTATTACTTGCTTTTTTGAAAGCAAAGTAGGCTTCTATAACAGTAACTATTGATATGAAAAAAAGACCAGAAATTCCAATTATTTGTTCGCTTTGAGAAGGTTCTGAATCTCCTTGAAAAAAAAAACCTAAAGCGAACCAGACAGTACTAGCAGTGATGGTAAAAAAATAGGGTTTCCATCTTCGTTGATATAAATAACCCGAGCCTAAACCAGGAAGAAAATTTAAAAAAGATGCTACCCACCCTTTTGAAGATGCAAGTATTTCGTCTTTTGAGGGATAAGACATTTATGTTAAGTATTAATTAAATGTGAATTTATATAAGCAAAAGATATTGCTGCACAAATTACCCAGCTAAAGGGTAAGAACATTCTTATTTTTTCTTTATTTTCATTCATTTTTTTATTATGGAAAATATTTTCAAAATCTGTGGATTTAATAGATACCTTATAACTAGAAGAATTAAAAAAGACGGTTAAAAACCGTCTTTGAAAAAAGTAATTTTTCTAAAAATAAATTATTTATCTTTTGAGGCTGAGAGTACTTTAAGTTCTTTTTTTACTTCTTTTTCTCTCTCTTCAAGATGTTTTAGTTGAGCTTTAAAAGCATCTTCAAGTCTTACTTTTTGTGTTTTAATTTCATCAAGCTCTTCTTGATGTTGGTTTTTCTTTAACTCCTTCATTTCACTATCGGAAATAACATACACTGGGCGATATGAAGGTGTTTCAAAAAGAAGATCAAACATTGAATACATAAGTGAACTTTGAATTAGTACAAATTCAATATCTGATGATTCTTTGAAATATGAAAGGATAAATACCGAAGATATTGATACGGCAAATACACCGAATTTCGGTTTACCTAACATAACCGCCCAGTATTTACCGATCTGATTTTAAGGTATATTTAAAAGTATTAAGGAGATGATTCTAAAAATCTAAATTAAAAAGAACTAAAAATGGATTTAAAAATTACTAAAACATTAGTAATCCCATCCAACGAAATTAAATGGCGATTTTCCAGATCCTCCGGTCCTGGAGGGCAAAATGTAAATAAAATTGAAAGCAGAGTAGAGATTATTTTTAATTTAGAAGATTCCAAAGTATTAAATGATTATCAGAAAGAAATTCTTAAGAGAAACTTGAAAAAAAAATTAGTGAATAATAGCTTACGATTAGCGGTTCAAGAACACAGAAATCAATTATTAAATAGGCAGCTAGCTTTAATGAAATTTAGTTCAATCATAAAAAATGCTTTAAATAAACCATTTAAATTAAGAAAATCTACACAACCTACTAAAGCATCAAAAAAGAAAAGAGTTGAGGTTAAGAAAAAACGTGGCGAATTGAAAAAAAGTAGACAAAAAGAAAAAACATATCAAATATGAATAAACTAAATAAATATTTCCCTCGCAGATTGCAATCACACATATGATAAATTTAATTTTATTTTGGTTTATTGAATTCAACTAATGATTTTTGGTTAATTGACTCAAATTTTGTTGGGGTGATGCGTTTCTACAAAGATAAAGATCATTCTGATACATCTATTGATTATATGTTTATTGAAGAAGGAATAATTATGGGAATTCATGGAGAAAATCCTCCATTAATGAAAACTAGAAAAAAAATTGATATCGAAGAAGCAAGATTATTATGGCAAAAATTGTTAAATCAAGGTTGGCAAAAAACTAATAAAAAATGGTGAGGAAATTCTACAAAAACTTTTTTAATATCAGAAAATAAATGAACCTTTAGGGTAAAGCCTGGAAATTTTTTCCTGTTGTAAAAATTTCTTTTTTTTGATGTCGTTTTCATATCTTCTCATCATCATTAGATAGTTTGTAAATCCAAAAATTACTAAAAAGACAATAAATCTTATTCCTGCCTCAAAGTTCATATGAGTATTAAGCTTTATTTTAATCTGACAAGAATTAATCAAAAATCAATCGGTATTTATATCTAATTAAAACGTCTAAGGAAATATTTTTTTGATTTTACTGCATA
Source organism: Prochlorococcus sp. scB245a_520K10 (assembly GCA_000634515.1). GTDB lineage: Bacteria > Cyanobacteriota > Cyanobacteriia > PCC-6307 > Cyanobiaceae > Prochlorococcus_A. Next base: position 204,126 of record JFNU01000004.1, read on the forward strand.
TAAAATACTTAACAAAAGTAATAATAAAATTCCACTAAAGCTTCCGATTGGGTTTGGAATATTTTGTGTAAAAGGCCCTGCTAAAAAAGAAGGGGTATTTTCTTTGAATTCTATTAATCCATTATTTATAAAAAACCAAATACCCACAAGTCCTCCATGAATTCCTATGCAATTCCATAGAGAACCTTTATCTCTAATTTTTACTAATGACAGAAATATTCCAAGTAAAATAAATCCTAAACGTAATCCTATTATGTTCCAAAAGATCTCATTTGATAAATTATGGACAAAGCTAAAAACTATAGCTTGTAAAGCTATTGATATTTTTGTACCATATTCAAATTTTAATTCTTCTAGTAACCAGCCTCTAAAAATTATTTCCTCTGCTAATCCAACACCTAATCCCAGTACAATAGAATTTAACAATATTATTGGCGAGAATTCACCTATCCAAGAAATATAATTTTTTTGCAATAGTGGTATAAGAATTAGAATTATTAAAACTAAAGCAAATAAAATACCTTTAGAAAAATTGACAAAGTTTTTTAAGAATTTGTCTTTAGTTATCCCTAGAAGTACCCAAGCACTTGATTTGTTTCGTTTGATATAAAACCAATATGGGAGTAAAAAGATAAAAAGTAAGAAAGTAATAATAGTGCCAATTAAGGATAAATTTTCTTCTTCAAAATTAAACAATAGAAGTGTTTGAGATAAAACCCAGCCAATGCCATAAAGAATTGGAATAAAAAATATAGTGGATAAAAATCTTGGTCTTAAAAGAAAAAAATTTTTAACTAATATTATTAAATTTTTCATTTTATTTTGAATATTTAATTAACCCCAGCCTCTTTCTCTTATTATTCTAACTACTTGTTCAAAAAGTTTTAGCTTTTTCTTTTTACTATAATTTATGTTTTTTGAAAGATTAGATAAGTCTTTATAAAATTGCCGAGTTATTTTATCTTCTTTATCACTAGGCCATAGTAAGTCTGAGCCCTCTTCATATTCTTCTTTATATCTTTCTTTATTCAAATTTTTTTATATCGTAATAATTTAAATTTTACTTATTGCAAATGCTAAAAAGTGATGTTTATTAAATTTGTGTATTTATTTAAAATTTATGGTTATTAATCTTTCAACTTTAATTTTTACATTATTATCTCCATTGCTTATTTTTGCAGTAATAGTGTCGGTTTACTTATTTCATTAGGAAGTATTTAACAAATAAACTTAATTAATTTAAGGGTGTATTATGCCTACTTTTTCTAATGCAAAAGATAAAACTGCAATTATCGCCATTAGTGTTAGAATCTTGTTCTTTTTGATGAAATCCATAATGGATATTAATAATCTATTTATTAAATTCTTTTATAAAATAATAAATAATTAAAATAATTATAACAATTACGGTGGAACCCATATACGTGGGAGATTTAGTTCCCTCAATAGCTTCTTATGAAAAGATTATTGAAAAATATGATAAGGATATAAAAGAAGGGGAATTTTATGAAGAACCTATTGGCTGAGATTTTAATTATCCTGATTGGTAAATATGCTTACTACAAAAATAACTTTTGCCTTGGCAGATTGGATTAGAGAGTGGAGAAAGTGCCGTGATAAAAATCCATCTATTGATGATTGTATAAAGTTTGTTGAGTGGAAATTGGAAGATTATAAACTTTCTGATAGTGATAAAAGAATAATTGAATCTATTTTGCTCTATGAATTTGAATAACTAAGGATTATAGACTTTAATTTTTATATTTATCTATAAAAACAAAGGATCATTAAAATCCTCTTACAAATTAAGAAAAAAGTAAATCAGCATATTTACGGATTTACTGAAAATATAAAAAGGAGTAATTTAAAAATGTTGAGTTCGGAGGCAATCTAAATGATTGATAGTCCGCCTGAAATTTAGCAAATTCCAAAATATAGGAAGCGTATTCCTGAGAATGGGATTATTCGAAAATTAAAGTTCAATCAATTAGTCTGATAAGACTTCGCTTTATAATTACTAGCGACAATAGGGACTGAAATTATCGAGAGAAATCCCCGAATTCACGTATTCTAGGTTTATGAGTAAATAGACTTTAAAATATGTAATTTTATATCCTGTAAGAAGGAAATCAAATATTAAAAGGGACTGTACAAGCAGTCCTTTTTTTGTTTAAAAAATTTCTTTTAAACTAGACTTCTTTTTGGATAATATGGATTAATAAAGTGATTAAAAATATTTCAAAATGAAAGATCAAGAGTTGTTCCCGAAAATTGAAGTACGTGAAAAGGGTTTTTTGCAAGTAAGTGATATTCATACTATTTATTGGGAAAGATCTGGTAATCCAAATGGCAAAAAAATTCTTGTTATTCATGGAGGTCCAGGAGGAGGAAGTCAGCCAAGATATAGAAGATACTTTGACCCAGATAAATTCGATATTATTCAATTTGACCAAAGAGGTTGCGGTTCTTCAACTCCATTCTCCGAATTAAAAGAAAATACGACCAATCATTTAATTGATGATATTGAGAAATTAAGGATTTTTTTAAAAATAGATACTTTGCATTTGTTTGGTGGATCTTGGGGCTCAACACTTTCACTTATATATGCGATTAAAAATCCCTCAAGAGTTATCAGCTTAACTTTGCGAGGAATATTTTTATGTAGAAAGTTTGAATTGTTATGGTTCTATCAATATGGTGCAAGTGAGATATTCCCTGATAAATTTGAAGAATATATTTCTGTAATACCAAAAGAAGAAAGAAATGATTTAATAAGTTCTTTTTATAAACATCTAACATCTTCAGATGCGAATCTTAGATCAAAAGCAGCAGCAGCTTGGACAAAATGGGAACTCTCAACAAGTCATTTAATAAATAAAAAATTTGATTTTGATAAGTCTGAAGTTAATTCTTTTTCAGATGCCTTTGCAAGGATCGAATGTCATTATTTTATTAATAATATTTTCTTAGAAGATGATTTTATTTTGAAAAATATAAAAACAATAGAATCAATTCCAACAAAAATAATTCAGGGGAGGTATGACGTTGTATGTCCTGTTAGGAGTGCTTGGGATCTAAATAAGAAATTAAAGAATTCTGAATTAATTATTGTTAATGATGCTGGTCATTCAATGAGTGAAAAAGGTATAAGTATTGAATTAATAAAAGCTGTAAAAGGAATTGAAAATCTCTAATAAAGAGAATTTGCTTTAAAATTAAAGGCCATTATCTTCAATATTTTGTGCAATACTCCTAAGAAGTTCGACTATATCAGAATCTTCGCATTTAGTATCTTCTTTAAGCAATATGCACTCGTCTCTAATACTTACATTAGTACTCCACCATATACCTGAACTATTGGTATCGTCCCATTCAAATCTTTCAGACATAATTAATAAAAGCTAATAAATACATTAAAGCTTGCATTACTTCATCGTGGATTTATATATTGAATTACAAAATTTAAAAAAATTTTCTAAGGACTAAAGGGAATCTGTATATCTCTGACAATAAAATTTAGAAATCTAATTTCAGTTCGTATTGTATTTCCTTTTCCTTAGAAACAATTTTTTTATTACTTATATTTTTTCTAAGCCTTTTTCTAGAACCATGTTTTAAATAAATTTCTTTTGAGATATCCCAATATCCATCCTTTTTAGTGATTTCCTGAATTTTCTTCTTTGCAGTTTTAGTGCTATTTGGGATGTCAATTATTGGTCTTGTGTAATTAATTTGTTCATATTCTTCTTTATTAAATCTAGATAATAGCCATGGTTCATGAATGAAATTAAGTGATATATCCTTTAATTCTGGTATCCATTTTTTTATAAATTTTCCTTGAGGATCATGATCTTTTCCCTGCTTAATAGGATTATAAATTCTATTGGTATTGATAGATGTAGTTCCAGATTGCATTTGGCATTGGTTCCAATGTATTCCAGGCTCATAATCTACAAATTTATTTGCTAATTCTGAACCTGAATCTTGCCATGGTAGCCATAAATTATAGCTAGCAAAAGAGATTAACATAGCTCGCATCCTGAAGTTAATCCATCCATTGAAATTTAATGAGCGCATACATGCATCTATAAAAGGAAAGCCCGTATTACCTGAACTCCATAAATAAAGTAATTCATTATTTTTTTCTCTAATATTTTTAAAAAAAGGATGGAATTCCCTAAACTCTAATTCTGGTTCACTTTCAAGTTTCTGAATAAAATGACAATGCCAAGTTAATCTACTTTTTAACATCCTGGAATTATTGTTTTTTGATATATTTGCTTTATTAAAAATTTCTTTTAATGAAATGCATCCCCAACAGATATATGGGGATAGTCTTGAACAACTATCAAATGATTTTTCTGGGCTAGAAATATCTTTTGAATAAGAATCTAATTTTTTACTAAAGAAGTATTGCATTCTCTCTAAACCTCTCTTCCTCCCACCTTGCATTCTTCCTGGACAAGTTTCTTTTTTAAAGGGAAAAATTCCTTCTGAAGGTATTTCTCCAACATCAAATTTGATAGGGTTAATTCTTAATGGAGCCTTAAAAAAGTTTTTTTCGGAATTTTTTTGCCACTTTTTAGACCAATTATTCCTATCTATATTGCCCCTAAAAACAGAAAATTGAAGAAATTCCCTCCAAATTATATTTTTATTTAAAGCCCATTCTCTTACCTTTTGATCTCTTTGATAAGTAAGCCAATCTCCAGTTTCTTGATGGCTATATATCCCCTTTATTTTGAATTGTGAACTAACTTCATCAAAAATATTAATAACATTTCCGGTCCTAATTATTAATGGTTGTCCAATCTCAGCGAGTGCAATTCTTAAATCTATTAGACTTTCTTTGCAAAATTGCCACTGCCTATATGAATGAGTATTTTGGCTCCAAATATCTATCTCAACAATGTAAATAGGTAAAATATCATTATCTTTTATAGCTTCACAAAGGGCTTCGTTATCAAAAATTCTTAAATCTTTTTTAAACCATAAGATATTTATTTCTTTCATAATTTTTTCTTTTAATCCTAGAAAAATAAGATTAAGTTTGTAGGTAAAAAATATAAAAAATTTTAGAATAACTAAAAATCAAAAAAATGAAAATAACAAAAAAACTTTGGGAGGATAATTATGAGATTGCTTTGCTAAGTTTAAATACTAAATTTGTTCAAGGTTTAAAGAATGGAAGTCTACCTAAAAATATTTTTCAAGAATATTTAGCTCAAGATTATTTCTTTTTAGAGACTTTTGCTAAGGCATATGCTCTTGCAGTTTCTAAATCAAAAGATAAGTACTCAATAAGGAAGTTGAGTGAACTTTTAATGGGCGTTTCAGAAGAGTTGATACTTCATGAAACTTTTGCAAAAGAATGGGATATTGATTTGTCTAATAACTATATAAAAAAAGCTACTAAAAACTATACAGATTTCCTTGATGATGCTTCCAAGAGGCTTAGTTCAGTTGAAATAATGTTTGCAATGACTCCATGTATGCGACTTTATTCTTGGATAGGAAAAAAATTGTATCAAGAGGATTTTGATAATAAATATAAAGAATGGATTATTACTTACTCTGATGAGAGTTTTGAAAATTTAGCAAATTCACTCGAAAATCTAATTGAGACCAACAAAGAATCATATGATATTAAACAGGCAAAATATTTATACAAAAGAGCAATGGAATTAGAGTTAGATTTTTTTAATGCATATTCAGATTTCTAATTTAAATTTAGAATATTTTTATAATACTTGTAGAGCCTAGCAAATAAAATTATGTATTCTAAAATTGCACTTACAATAGGGGGTAGTGACTCCGGAGGTGGAGCAGGAATCCAGGCTGACCTTCGAACTTTTATGGCACTTAAAGTACATGGTTGCTCTGTAATTACATGTATAACTGCACAAAATAGTATTGAAGTTACATGTGTTGAGGCAGTAGATCAGAATACTTTATTAGGTCAGTTAGATACCTTATTTTGTGATTTTGGTATTAATGCTTTGAAAACTGGAATGTTACTTAATGAAAGGATAATAAATGATACTGCTTCAAAATTAAATATATATAAAATAACCAAAATTATTGACCCAGTAATGGTTACAAGAACCGGTTCTAAATTACTTGAAGATTCTGCAATTAATGCTTATAAAAAACTCTTATTGCCAACTGCGGATTTGGTAACACCCAATATTTTTGAGGCAAATCTACTTTCTGGTTTAGAAATTAGGAGTAAAGAAGATATTGAAAAATCTGCTATAAACATTATCGGGATGGGTGCCAAAGCTGTACTTATAAAAGGTGGCGGTTTGAAAAATATGAAAGGTAAAGATTTTTTTCTTGATTCAAATGGTAGGAAGGAGTGGTTGTTAAATAATTTTATTAAAACAAAAAATACTCATGGTAGTGGCTGTACTTTAAGCGCAGCAATTTGCGGTTACACTGCTTTAGGTTTTGATTTAATTGATTCCATACAGAAAGCAAAATTATTTGTTGAAAAATCTCTAGAAAATTCTTATAAAATAGGTTCCGGACCAGGTCCTCTAGGACATCAATGATTATTTTTAACAGTGTGCTTAGAACCACCATTTTCTGTTGGTTTTTTTTAAAAATAAGATTTCTTCCGTCTCCCAACCACCTTCCAACCATTCAAGATGTTCTAGCAATAAAGACTCACTTTCCCCTTTGCTTAATTGCCCGAGCCTATTTGCAATACCATCGAACCTTACTTTCATCAATTCCTCAATTTTGATGTTATTCATAGGTTAAAGAGTAAATTTTTTCTACTCAAACTTAGATAGATTTTTTGTCAAGAGATTTATTTTAATTATTTACGAGCATTTCTAATATTTGTATTAAATACAACTTTTTAAAATATATAGTAATTAAAACTTATTCACATAGATTTAATTCAAGACTAGGTTATATAAAAATACTTTTACTATGAACACAGAAAAAACAACGAAACAAAAAACTATCCTAAACGTTGGTTATTGTGAGAGCACCTCAGAATGGCTAAATAGAATTATTACTGAATTAGCAGATGAAAATAAGAATTTTGTAGATTTGTCTGTAATTTGCGCTTAATTTTTAGAGTTAATAAGTTTTTTATATAATCCTTTTGATTGAAATGATATAAGTTCATCTTATTAAAAAGATATGTTTTTCTATAAATTTAGGTATTAATTCGTATAGTTAGAAACAAAACAAAAAGTTAAAAGAAATTATTTTACACAAAATAATCTAAATCTATGCAACCTATCTCAGAAGAACTTTATAAAAATTTAGTTAAATGTACTGAAAAATGAAAACGTTAATCTTTTATCTATTTGCTCTTAATTTAGGGTTTTTAATAGGTAGCGCATCACATTATAAAGTTTTAAATTTTACAAATATTTTTTAATATGATTTTAAGGATTTTGAAATGTTCACAAATAACAATTATGTTTTGAGATTGGATAAAGCAATTATTGAAATTATTTAAAAATTTTCTCGGTTTTAATTTAATAAATTTTGTTATAGATTTATAAAAAAATACTTTATCGATTTATAAGGAATGAATCAAAATTCTGTCAAAGTTATTGGTATTAACGATGAATCAAGAAACAATGCATCTACAGCATATATAAATCAGGTAGAAGGATTAAAAGATATCCTGAATATGGATTTTGATAAGTGGTCGAATTTTGATAGTTGGGAAAGTATTGCAATTCAGCAATGGATTTTTTCTAGGGCTTTGGAGATTTACAAAGGTAAGAAAATCGATATTAAATGCGATTGTTGTAAACATATTAATAATCTTCAAAGCGATTTTAATAACATTAAAAAAGAAAAATGCTTTGGTAGGAAAAGTGCTTACATGATTGAAAAAGTTGTAAATGAAATTGTATTGGCTAAGTTAAGAAGAGAAAGTGATGGGACATATTCTGCATAAAGTTCACAAAATCAAATAAATAAAAAGATCCCACTACCTACCAGTGAAAATTATCAGAAGATCCAATTGTTAAATTTTGAGCTGAAATTTTATGGAACTTTTCATGTACCGAATCACTGAACTCCTTTTCATTTGAATAATTAACTAAGTCTAGTGGGTCGATATTTTCATCGAACCATGCATCATATTCAATATGGTTAGGTTCAGCAAAATAACTCATATTCAATTAATAGCTATCAAAAAATATATAAACGGTACATGCGATACCAAATAAAGATTATTTTTTTATTCATGTATCCAAATTTTTAACTTGTACGCAAAGATTAGTTGCTACAAATAAGTGAGTGAAATCATTTAATCCATGTCCTCTACGTTTTATATTGTTCATCATGAATTTAAGGTAGGAAAATCTGAAAAATGGTGGGAAACAGCATATGCAGCAATGTCACCTGGTGGTGGATGGGATGATGCAGTTGCAGCTAATAAAGAAAAAGGATTTTATAACCATTCTGCAAATGCTGTAACTAAAACTGGCCCTGTTTATTGTTTTTGGGAAGTAAAAGAGGGTATTTCTGCTGAGGAATTTCAGGACTTTATAGATGGACCTTCTGGTCCGGGGTTCGGACAAGATGCATTGATGAATATATGTAAAACGATTGACACAGCTTTAATGAATGGACAAACACCTTATCCACCTGTCTTTTCTTGATAATAGATACTTGATCCAAAATAACTAGTAACTAGCTCCTTTTTTTTTATCTTGCTATATCTATATAAATACTAAGAGATGATCAAACTTTATCTCTGATCTAAAAATATTGTGGATTTAACTGAGCTAATTAAGGATTACGTAGCAACAGAATTGTTATCAAGTATTGAACTCGACTTTCTTGAAGGGGAATTATGGGAAACTACTCAACATATTGCAGAAATTAATACAGTTTTTAAAGCTCCAAAAAATATATGCGAGGAATTAGGCCTAGATGAAAAATCTTGTTGGCAACTATGTTGTGCAGCTGTCCTTGACTCGTCTAGACCATTAAAGAGTGGACAAAAAAGAGTTGATCTTTTTAAAAAATTAATTAATCAATATGAAATTAGCTATATATGAGGGAAGAGAAGACTTAATGAAACGCTTATTACTTACTCCTTTATTAAAACGTTTTAAAAAGAGTGTTTTTTTCTCATCACTTAATCAGAATACTTGTCCTGTTTATGATGCTGAAGAAATACAAAAACAAGAACAAAAAGAATTTATTGAGAAGTTATATCCATAAAAAAGGGCGTTAGCCACGCCCAATAGAAAAGCTAGATCATCCCCATCACCCAGCCTTTTATAAAATACTAGCACTACATATGGTGTTTGTAAGTAATAAAAGTGAACTATTGATGGGGTTGTTTGTTTCTGTTTAATTTGTCATGATAGAAATCCCCATCACTCAGGCTCGTAAGAGTCTTTTTTTTATGTCTAGTTTTGGATCAGATACTCCATTTATGCTCCTTGCAAAACTTAAAGTTAAGAAAGACAAGCTTGCAGAATATTTAGAAATAGCTGATAAGACAGATAAAGCTGTTGAGGCTGAAGAACCAGGAATGCTCCACCATACTTTTGATCAAGATCCAGATGATCCTCTTCGTTTTGTATGGTCAGAAGTTTATAAGAATGATGATGCTTTACTTGCTCATTTAGCTAATCCAGCAGTTGGTGTTTATCTTGAAGCTCATGCTGAACTAGGAACTGATTTTTCTGTTGAATTTTACGGAACTGTGGGAGATAAAGTTATTGCAGCCATGAATGGAACAGGAGTTCCATATAAGATCTTTAAAACAAAATTAGGGTATAGCAGAGTTTAAGGTAAGAGTATTAACTAATCTGTTTGACTAAATTATCAATAAGAATCTGAGTGCTAGAGGTAACCAAAGACATATAAGAAGCATTAGTAAAAGAGTCATAGCATGGACATTTGGAATGTATTGCGCTCTAAAAACTTTTGTCTTCATAACCTATCTTGCTTTCTTAAGCTTGATTTCTCTTCTGATAAGCAAAGCTAAAACTACAATGCACATATTCATCAGAAATACGTCTAATGGCATTTAATAAAAAAGTATCTACTTAATTAATAGCAAGATTATGGATCTATGAATCAAGAAAGGATTATTAATATTTATTGGCTTAATAATAAGGAGTTTAAAGTTAAATTTATGCTTAAATATCTCAGTTCTTTTAATAGTAAATGGCTTATTCAGAAACAAGGATAGTAATAGGTGGTTTAGCTCATGTGCCAATTCTTATTTTCATAGCCAATTTTATTAAAGGTAAGTTTGGAATTAAAACTGGATTGGCAAAAGATACTTTTGTAAAAGAAGAGCCAGTTAAAATTATTGAGGTAAAAGGCAAAGTAGTTAAAGAAGCAAAAGCAAAAGCTATAAAGGAAATCTCAAATAAGCTGGATAGTATTGAACAAAAAGCTGATGAGGTTTTTGAGAAGGTAAAAAAAAATAAGAAAGATAAAAAGAAGAAAAAAAAGAATAACTAAATTGAGATCGTATCAACCATCAATACATCTTGTGCTTGGATTGTATCTCTCTTATCTTCATCCTCGGAATCTTTATAAGATTCAATTTCAGCTTGAATTTTTTTCTTATAAATTCCTTTGATGTAGTCAATTTCTCTTCTTCCTTTATCAAGGATTGAGAATGGTGATCTTTTTAAGTTCATAAATATCTCCTAATAAGTAAGTTTTAATCAGTTCCAGTTTTTTTCAGATTCAATGAAGCTATCCAAGGTTTGCTGATTTTTAATTTCTTCCTCAAGAAGTTCTTCTTCTGATCTTTCTTTAATCTCAGATTTATGTTCTTCTTTTAATGTGGATTTGGTAGACATTTCTTCATCACGACTATATCTATGTTCTAACTAATCAGACTATCCATCCGACTATTAGTTATGTACGGTTTGGGGTACTCCTATATACGGATAAAGGATCAACGATTAAATTTAAATATGGTTAAAATCATTGCAAATTTCGATTAGTTTTTTTCCCTTTAAGAATCATCAGTAAAGGCAGACCAATAAGCATCAGACTTCCATCAATTAATAAAAAAGTATTCAGATTCATTTATCCATTCCTTCAGGGGCATCCCAATTAAGGGGTATCCCTTTTTTTACTGGTTCTTTTTTAATATCAGCCATATCTTTTTTGATTTTGTTGTAGTAGGCCAACTCTTCTGGATCATCAGAACCCAGACCATAATTCATGGTCGCTGCAAGATAAATTCTGTGCATCCGGTATGACGATAGTGGCATTACTGAAGACAAGCTATTTGAAATTATAAGATTGTTTTTATCCGCATTGCTTATCCTCACCACTAAGATTAATATCAATCAATCCCGCGAGTGCCCTCGTCGGGACTTGAACCCGAGACCTCTCCCTTACCAAGGGAGTGCTCTACCGCTGAGCTACAAGGGCAATTTAAAGTGGGCCGGGTTGGATTTGAACCAACGTAGGCAGAGCCAGCGGATTTACAGTCCGCCCCCTTTAACCACTCGGGCACCGACCCCCACTATTTGAACTTATCAGTTAATGGACACTTTGTGTGAAATTGTTTTGGTTTTTTTGTTTCTTTATAGATAGCATTTGTAAAGAAATGACTTTATTGATGATGAATATTTTATTGATAAATGGACCAAATCTAAATCTTTTGGGAACTAGAGAACCTGAAATATATGGTAATAAAACATTGAATGATATAGAAAAAGATTTAACTAAAGTTGCTAAAGAAAAAAGTATTAATCTTGAATGTTTCCAAAGTAATCATGAAGGAGAAATAGTAGATAAAATTCAGGAGTCTGTAAAAAGTATCCAAGGAATTCTTATAAATGCTGGCGCTTTTACTCATACCTCGATTTCTATTCGTGATGCTTTAATTGGATCAAAAGTTCCGTTTGTAGAGTTGCATATTTCAAATATTTTCAATAGAGAAGATTTTCGTAAAGAATCTTTTCTTACAGATAAAGCTATAGGAATTATTAGTGGATTCGGCATATCAAGTTATTCCTTAGCTCTTGAAGGAATCATTGGATATTTAAGTAGTAAAGATTAAATGCTAGTCGATTTTAAAAGGCCCACTTCTCATATTAAATATTTATCCTCATTCACCTCAGATAAGTGGATAGAACTCGCATTATCTAATCCAATAGATATTCTTATTGACCATGCTCATTGTGAAAGAAAAGCAGCAGGAGTAGCTATTCAATTGATGTTTAGATATCCATCAGAACCAAATCTGGCAGAAGTTCTTAGTCCAATAGCGAGAGAGGAATTAGAGCATTTTGAAAAAATACTTTATTTTTTAAAGGATCTTGGACATTCTCTTGAGTCCTTAAAACCGCCTCCATATGGAGCTGAATTGTCCAAGAATATAAGAAAGGAAGAGCCCAATAGAATGCTTGATAGTTTCTTAATAGCAGGGCTTATTGAAGCAAGAAGTCATGAAAGATTAAGCTTGCTTGCGCTGAATTCTGAAGATAAATCGTTTAAATTTCTTTATGAGTCTCTGCTTGAGAGTGAGGCAAGACATTTTGGAGTTTACTGGAAACTAGCGCAAACTAAATTCTCTAAAAATCAAACTTTTAAAAGGTTAGAGGAATTGTCTGAAATTGAGTCAGCAATACTAGCTGAAACTTTTGTGATGCCAAGGATACATAGCTAAAGTTAATAAAATAAAAATGATAATAAACAAGTTTTTAAGTTTACTTAATCGATATAAAACTGATTTACCAACTTTCACCATCGTTGGTGTAGGCCCTGGAGATCCATCGCTTTTAACAATTGCTGCTGTGGAGGCAATAAAAAAAGCGAAAGTTATAGTTTTCCCAATATCAGATGATAATAAAAAGAGTTTTGCTGCAGAAATAGTCAAGAAATACACCAAATTTAAAAAAAATATACCTATCATCTTTCCAATGGCTAGGAAGGATTTTGATCCTGATGAAATATGGTCTAACGCAGTAGAAAAAATTGTGAAATTTATACAAAATGGCGAATCAGTTGTTTTACTTTGTCTAGGAGATACCTCAATATTTGCAAGTTCTTCTAATATTTTGAGGTTAATAAAAAATAATCATGCTGAAATTATTACCAAAACAATACCTGGTATTTCCTCTATTTCAGCAGCAGCAGCTTTGAATGATTTTGATCTTGTAAAAAAAGGCGAGACATTGATCATCAAAGAATGCCCTTCTTCAGAATCTGAATTAACAACCCTAATTAGGGAAAGTAAGGCAAATAAAACGGTATTGGCCATTATGAAAGTTGGCAAAAGATGGAATTTAGTCAGGGAAATTTTAAAAAAAGAGGATATCATCAATACATCATTAATAGCTTTAAGTGTTGGCATGCCTGATCAAATTATTCAATATGCATCACAATATAAAAAGGAATTTATGCCTTATTTTTCTTTGATTTTGATAAGGTTTGATTAATGCATAAAAAAGAAAAATTAGTTGAAAATCAATTTACATGGCCAATATGTAAGGATCTATTATTTCTTGTTCTCGAAGATAGGGTTAGTGATGTTTTTGTTTGTGAATTGGTTTGGGAAAGACTTTTTTATACTAGAGAAACAACTTTAAATAATTGGGTTTCTAGCGCATTGACACCTTCTTATTGGTCAGAAAAATTTGAAAAAGCTCCTCAAATCATTTCAGAGCGATCAGCCTCAGTACATTTGACTCGATCAATTCCAAAAGACTATAAACAGGGATTGAAAAATTTTCTTAATTTTAAAGGTTATAAGATTAATGAACTCTATCCAAGAAGAACTAGAAGAGCGACGGCAGTAAATTGGTTGATTTATTGGGCGATTGAAAATGATTGTTTTTCAAAAGATAATGGATTAATGCCAAGTCTTAGTTCACCTCCTCTTAATCCAGTAAAAGGACATTTTGGAGATCCAGAAATCAAATAAATTTTTTTTGGTAAGGTAAATGATTCTATTAAAGGTATAGTTGTTATAGACAATATTTTCTTTGGAGAGAAGAATTGATTCTTCCAAAAATAGCAATAATCGGGAGACCTAATGTTGGTAAATCTACCTTGGTAAATCGTCTTTGCGAAAGTAATGATGCAATAGTATTTGATAAGCCTGGTGTTACAAGAGATAGAACTTATCAAAATGCTTCATGGGGTGGTAAGGAATTCCAAATAGTTGACACTGGAGGGTTAGTTTTTGATGATGATAGTGAATTTTTACCCGAGATACGAACACAAGTTTATTTAGCCCTAGAAGAGGCTTCAATCGCTTTACTTGTGGTAGATGGGAATCAAGGGGTTACTGATGGTGATTTATCAATAGCAAAATGGTTAAGGAACTCAAGCTGTAAAACAATTGTTGCTGTTAATAAATGTGAATCTACTAATCTGGGAATCTCTTTAGCCTCTGAGTTCTGGAAATTAGGATTGGGAGAACCTTACCCTGTTTCCGCTATTCATGGTTCAGGTACTGGCGATCTTTTAGATCTCGTTATCGATGAACTTCCCGAAAATAATATTCAGGATGAGGAAGAAAAGATAATGATGTCAATTATTGGCAGGCCAAATGTTGGTAAATCGAGTTTACTAAATTCAATCTCAGGAGAAAAAAGAGCAATTGTTAGTGATATTAGTGGAACTACAACTGATTCAATTGATATGCTTATTAAAAAAGATGATATCCAATGGAAAATTGTTGATACTGCTGGGATTAGAAGAAAGAAGAATGTTAAATATGGTACAGAATTCTTTGGTATTAATAGAGCTTTTAAATCTATAGATAGAAGTGATGTATGTGTCTTAGTTATAGATGCTATAGATGGTGTAACTGATCAAGACCAGAAGTTGGCAGGGAGAATAGAGGAACAAGGAAGAGCTTGTATAATTGTTGTTAATAAATGGGATCTTGTAGAAAAAAATAGTTCTACAATTTATCAAGTAGAAAAAGAACTCAGATCTAAACTTTATTTTTTACATTGGTCAAAAATGATTTTTATATCTGCCCTAACGGGGCAAAGAGTTGATAATATTTTTGAGCATGCTCTTAATGCTGTAAATCAACATAGAAGAAGAGTTACAACATCCGTTGTGAATGAAGTGCTAAAAGAATCTATTAGTTGGAAGAGTCCTCCAACGAAAAGAAGCGGCAAGCAAGGTAGACTTTATTACGGTACTCAAGTAAAGAGTAAACCTCCCACTTTTACTCTTTTTGTAAACGACCCAAAATTATTTGGAATAACTTACAGAAGATATATTGAAAAACAAATTAGATTAAATTTAGGGTTTGAAGGCACACCTCTAATTTTGTTGTGGAGGGGTAAACAGCAAAGAGCATTAAATAAAGAAGTCGAAAGGGAAAATATTGAGTTAATTCAAAAAGATTAATGAATATACTAACCAAATTTTCTGTTGGGCAATACGTTTCCGGTAGTAGAAGTTGGCTAAGAATTATAGATAGTAGATTAAAAATAATCATAGTAATGATATTTCTAATCACTCCAATATGGGCAGGCCCTATATGGAGATTGAGTTTAGTTGGTTGTTTACTATTGGTTACTTTTATAAGTTTATTGCCATCAAGAGTATGGTGGCGTTCAATGTGTATTCTCTTATGCTTATCATTGTTAATTGGATGTTTATCAATGCTTGCATCTTCTGATATTCAATCTCTGGATAGCTATTTAAGAAATCCCAAAGAATTACAAGTGGTAGTTGAAAACCATAAGGAATGGAACATTTTGCAAATTCCTTCACAGAAGATATGGTTTATAAATTTTGGTCCCTACAACCTATCAAGAAATGCCTTTCAATTAGGAATAAAAACCTCCACCTTGATATTTACTGTCATTCATAGTGTTAATTTGATGCTATTAACTACATTACAAGAAGATATTGTATGGGCGATAAGTTGGTTTCTTTCCCCATTAAGAAAAATCGGATTACCACTTAATAAGTGGCTTTTTCAGTTATTAATTGCGTTACGTTTTATTCCATTAGTGCAGGAAGAATTGCAAAATATAATTAAATCAGTGTCAGTAAGATCAATAAATTTTCGAAATTTAGGATTTAAGAAATCCTTTAATGTCTTGTTAATTTTGGTAGAAAGATTATTTCAAAATATATTTCTGAGAATCGACCAAGGCGCAGAATCATTATTCTCTAAGAAAAAAATTATTATAAAAACTAATAGATTCAGAACTATTTATCCCTCGAAATCTCTATATGTAATTGTTAATACATTATCGATATTTTTTATTTGCATAGCAATTTTCCTGAGAAAACTGTATGGTGCATTATAAATAACACAATATTTAAGTTTGAGTTCCGAGCGTTATTTAAACCATCCAACATTTGGAATGTTGTATCAAGTCTCTCCTGGAAATGATGGGAGAGATATTTATGCGACTTTATACGCACAAAAAATGTTTTTTTTGGTAGAAATTAGGCAGAGAGAAGTTTTTTTTGAAGTTATACCTTATCTTGACGCACGAAATCAGGCCGAATTGAGCCTTCAAAGAGCTAGACGAAAAGCATCTGAAGATCTTCCGAAATGGGAGAATTTATTCACACAAACTTTCTTGTAAAAGGTGAACCCTTCAAATTATTTAAAAATAAAAAATCAAATTCCATCAAATGTAAATATACTTGCTGTAAGTAAAGGTTTTAAAAGTCAAGAAATCAAGACTATTCAAAATATAGGTCAGAATGATTTTGGTGAGAGTAAGTTTCAAGAGGCTTTTGAGAAGCAATTGATATTAAAAGATCTTAAACAAATAAATTGGCACTTTATTGGAAGAATACAAAGTAATAAAATAAGGAAGATTGTACAAAATTTTAAATACATTCACTCAGTAGATTCATTTGAAAAGTTGCAAAAGATTTCTATTATTTCATATGAAGAGAAGAAAAATCCATTTATAATGTTGCAGGTTAAGTTAAGTGATGACCCTTCTAAAGGGGGTTTTAGACCTGAACTTTTAATATCGAAGTGGAGAGAAATACAAGAATTGAAAAACATTACATTAAAGGGTTTAATGACTATTAATCCCAGAGGACTTAGCTCCAAGGAAAATTCAGAATTGTTTAAAAAATGTCGTTCTCTAGCTGATTCACTTCAACTTCCAGATTGTTCAATGGGAATGTCAGGGGATTGGGAGGAGGCTATTGATTCTGGATCAACCTGGTTAAGATTAGGCTCATTAATTTTTGGAGATAGATCCTAATTATTTATTTATTTATAAAAATCTTATCTATAAACTTGCAGTAAAGAACAAGTAACGTTATCTAGGTATAGGTAGTTTATTCATTTAAAAAATGGATCTATTACTTAAGGTTCTTAAACCTTAGTAATTATTTTATGAGGATTTAAAAGGTGTCACTTATTTCTAAATTAAAGGCAGTTGTTGCAGGGGATGAGTATCTCGATGATGATTTTGATGAGTTGGATTATCCATCAGAGGATGAATTAAATGATTTCAAACAAAATCAAAGAAATTCAAATGCTCTTGCGAATTCAAATCCTTTCGAATTTATGAATAATAATAAATCATCTAAAGTAGTTGGAATGCCTGGGATCTCAAATTCATCCTCAGAAGTAAGCTTAATGGAACCGAGAAGTTTTGATGAGATGCCTCAAGCTATTCAAGCATTAAGAGAGAGAAAAACTGTAATTCTTAATTTAACTATGATGGATCCTGATCAGGCTCAACGAGCGGTTGATTTTGTTGCTGGGGGAACATATGCAATTGATGGACATCAAGAGAGAGTGGGTGAAAGTATTTTCCTTTTTGCTCCAAGTTGTGTAAATGTAACTAGTTCTTCGCCTGAAGAAGCTTCTCCTTCAAATGTGCCTTCTCAAAATTCTCCACAATATAATTTTGAAAATAACACTGCTCCCGAACCTGCATGGGGTAATTCTAAATTAAGTGCTTATTCATGATTAATCTGTGACTGACAAAATTGCGATTATTGGTTTTGGAAATATTGCAAAAGCTATAATAACTCCTCTATTAGACAAAAATTTAATTCAGCCAGAGAATGTTTATTGTGTTGTAAATTCTGAAGAAAGTTTAGAAAATATAAAAAAAAATTATAAATATAATATAAATGCCTACAAATCAAGTTCTAAAGATTCAAAAATAATTTGGGATTGTAAAGTTAAACTTCTCTCGGTAAAACCTCAGCATTTTAAAGATATAAGTGAGGCAGGTAACATATCAAATAAGGACAATTTGTTAGTTTCAATTCTTGCTGGTGTTTCAATAAATAGACTTACTCAAAAATTTCCTAACCATAAATGTGTGAGAGTTGTTACAAATATTCCAATAACAGTTGGAAAGGGTTTAACAGGGATTGCTTGGGGTGAAAATCTTACAAAAGATCAGAAACAATTCACAAAAAAATTATTTGAAAATACAAGTAAGATTTACGAATTTACTGAAGATTACCTTGATATATTTTTAGCTTTGACATCATCAGGTCCTGCAATTATTGCTTTAATTATTGAAGCATTAAGTGATGGAGGATTGAGTGGCGGATTACCAAAGATACTTTCAGAAGAACTTATTATGGAGATGATACTAGGAACTATTAGTTTAATAAAAGAAAATCAACTAACACCTTCCGAGCTTAAAAATTTAGTAACTTCTCCAGGGGGAACAACTATTTCTGCTTTGAGAGTTTTAGAAAAAAAAAGTATAAGATCAGCTTTAATTGAATCAATAGTTTCAGCGAGTAACCGCAGTAAAGAATTTAATTAGTTTCTGAAATTATCTTTTAAGTCCTCATAAACTTGCTCAAGTGAATTTATATTTTTAGTAATTGTATACCTTTCAAGTACTCGATCTCTAGCTTTTTGCCCAAGATCTTTTGTAAATGATGGGTGTTCAACCATAATTGGGATTATAGTTTTTAGTTGTGCAGCTACATTATCAGTTGAAATTACAATTCCTGCTCCATTATCTAATACTTCACCATCCGCTCCTGCATCTGTGGCTATACATGCAGTGCCAGTAGACATTGCCTCTAAAAGTGATAATGACAAACCCTCTACTAAGCTTGGTAAAAAAAATACTTCTGCAATTTGCATTATCGCTACCCTAGTTTCTAAATCTAATTCGGCACCCCACCAAATTAATTTCTCATTACTAAGGTTTGAAAAACTATTTTCAAGTGTTGGCTTCATTGGTCCATCGCCAACAATAACTAATTTACAATTATTGTTTTTTGTTTGGCGCCAAGACCTTAAAAGTGCCTCGATATTTTTCTCATTGGCAATCCTTCCCATGTATAAGAAGATTCTTTCATTTCCAAGTTTATTTTTTACCTGATCATATTTTTTATTTTTTTCGCAAAAAGGTTTCCAAATATTTTCATCAACGCCGTTTGGAATTATTATTAGTTTTTCTTTAGGCACTCCTAATTTCTCAAGGACATTTTTTTGAGGCTCAGAAAAGATTATCACTTTTTCAAACTTTGCTAAAGATGGAGCATAGAGTTGATATGTTAATTGTTGAGTGCTCGCAGTTAAATTTCTATTTTTTGCATCAAATGGTGGGTGAAATGTTCCTATAAGTGGAATATTAATTTCATTGCAAAGCTCTGGAAGTCTAAAATCTAATGGAGATAAAGTTAGGCTCGCATGTACTATATCAGGTTTTAATCTTTCCAATGATAGCCTTAGCTCTTTTTCTGCTCTTGGGGAGGGTATTGTATAAACTTGGGACTTAATTAAATATGGGAGACTTACATCAGGATCATTTGCCAGAAATAATGGTTTTGATGAATTTGAACTAGAGGGATTGTCAAAATGAATAAAACTAATTTTATGCCCCCTTGTCTTTAATTCCTCAGTAGTTGAATTACCATAAGTTACGTTTCCACAAAAAGGGGATTTTTTACCCAACCAGGCAATATGAACCACATTAATCTAATTAACTATTTATTAAGTTAACAGTCAGAGTACCCAAGATCATAATTTTAAAATTTATTAAAGGTTAATGAAAATGCTAACTATATATTTCTCTCAACATTTTTAGTGAAGATAGATCTTTCTCTAGTTGATTAGCAATCCAAGTTTCAATAATAAATAATATTTTAAGCCAAACTTTTTTAGGTCCTAATAACTCCCCGTTAGATTTGATTGGCAATTCGGGGAAAAGGAGTCTCTGTAATAAAGCAACTTCAGATGCATTTATTTTTAGATTGCTTTGAGGATCTTCTATGGATGAAAACCCTTCATTTGGCAAAAAATAACAACCCCATTCCCAATTTCCTAAAGGTGGAATTATCGGTTCTCCCGTTTTACAGCAATGATGAATTGGTAAATTAATACCTCCAATAGCTAATAGATGGATTAAAGATTGAATACTCATTGAAAGCATTTTAATATCTTCTTCTTTAGATTCTTCATATAAATAAATCCTATCTAGATGGGCAAGAACACAAGATAAATAGTTTTGTTGCTTGTCATTATTACCTACTAATAAAAATGTTAATTCAGTTATTGCTTGTGCGGCTGTAAGACATTCAATATTTTTACCTAGACCAGAATAGCTTTTTAATATTTTAATTTGACGTACAGATTTAAGATTTCTTTTGCCAAAAATCTGAAGACTTAAATATGTTAATGGAGTAGCTGCGGCAAGACTACTTTTTGGACGCCTAGCGCCAGGGACTGCCAATCTAACAATTCCTTGCTCATCGGTAAGAATAGTTATTAATCTATCATTCTCGCCTAATGGAGAAGCTTTAATACAGAGACCTTCAAGTCTGCACTCACCAGAACCAGACATTTAAATAACTTTTACTTCTTGAAAAATCTCATAAAAATTAGAAGTTCCAACGCAACTAATTCCCATTTCAAACAAATCAATAACTTGTTTCAGTTTTGTTATACCCCCTACAACTTTGATTTGATTCTCTGAGCCTATTATCTTTAGTATTTCGGCTACATCATTAGATGTAATAGTAGGCCCAAACCCGTCTCCGAATTGAAAATTTTTTATTCCTAATTCCAAAGATATTTCTATCGCATTATATAAAACTTCTTCTTGAAGTTTTGATTTATTTATGATTATTGAAACTGGTAATCCAGATAGCTTAACTTGCTCAATTTCAGCAGCGAAAGTTTCTAAATTTCTTTTGTATAAATTGATAAAATTTGGGATATATTCAATACCATTTGCACCTTTATCTTTTGCAAAACAAACTAGTTCTTCAATAAATGAAACTGGTAAATCTGCTAAAGGGTAAGAAATTAGTGCGTTTATGCTTGCACTGTAATTAACTAAACTATTTTTAAAATCAGCTAAATAATTCAGTGAAGTAGAAATATTCTTAATATTATATTTTTTTATTAAATCGCAATTCGCACAGAACTCCTCCCAGGTTAGATAGGGGTTGATAATAATTGCATGAATTTTCTCGTTTAATTCATATTCAATATTGGGCATTTAAAAGTTATTTAGATTGAATCAGTCCGTAACCTCCATGATTCCTCTTATATATAACTTGAAGTTCATTATTTTTCTTGTTTCGAAAAACATAAAAATCATGATCAATTAGGTCTAATTGTTTTCTTGCTTCTTCTGATGAAATTGGAGTCATTTCGAAGTATTTATTTTTTATAGATGGTTCAGGTAGAATTGCTTCCATACCTTCTTTAAGTAATTCTTTATCAAAATATTTTGATTCCATACTTTCAATTAGTAAAGACTCTTTATTCTTAAATTGATTATTATGGATTGTTTTATTGTTTCTTTCTTTGTATTTACGTAATTTTCTACAAAGTTTATTTGAAACTAAATCAATGCTTGAGTATAGATTTTCAGTTTTTTCTTCAGCTCTAATAACAGTACCATTCGCAAAAATAGTAACTTCTGCAGTTTGGAAGGAGACTCTTGGGTTCTTTTCTATTGAAAGGTGTATGTCGGCTTCTTTAACGATATCCTTATAGTGATGCGTCGCTTTTTCTATCTTTGCTTCAGTATATTCTTTTAATGCTCCAGTGAGTTCAAGATTCTTTCCATGGATTAAAATTTTCATAACAAATCTAAAAATATTTACTTACTTTCTAAATCTACTTAAATATGGTTAATAGAACAGCAATAATTAAACAACCTGATAAAATTTCTTTTTTCAATGATGTTTATAAATTACAAAAAGAGTATCAGGAGGCATTGATTTTAGATAACTCTAAACCTGATTTTATTTGGATAGGGGAGCATCAACTCTGTTATACATTAGGTAGAGGATCTAATTATGATAATTTACTATTTTCTCTGAATGATGATAAATATGATGTTTTTAAGATTGATAGAGGAGGTGAGGTTACTTGTCATATGCCAGGACAATTAGTAACTTACTTGGTTTTAGATTTGAAAAATTTTAATAAAGATTTAAATTGGTATTTAAGAAAAATCGAAGAAATCATTATAAAAATTCTTGGAAATTTTAATATAGATTGCCACTCTAGAAAAGGCTTTACTGGTGTTTGGAAAGGAAATAAAAAAATTGCTTCAATTGGAATTGGGTGTAAAAGATGGATTACTATAAATGGATTTTCAATCAATATTAACTGCGAATTAGAAAACTTTAATAAAATTGTTCCTTGCGGAATAGAGAATTGTCTTATGACAAATATGATTGATTACAACAAAAATTTTAATATTCAAGAAGTCAAGAGAATTGTTAAAAAAATCATTCAGGAAGAATTTAATTTTGATTTTGTATCAAAATAGAAATTAAAATTTCAAAATTAATTTAATATGGGTGATAAAGCGTATTGGCCTTCAGCCAAACCTCTTTCTAAAAAGGATAAATTTGCTAAAGATAGAGATTTTATTGAGAACCTTAATCATATAGATCAAATTTGGGAAAATTTAAAATTTAAATGTGGTGATACTTTAGCTGTCTGCGATTTAAGAGGGAAATACAAAGAAAAATTTTCTTATTCTGAGTTAGCTGATTTGATAACAAAAGTCTCTTTATCGTTTAAAAACTATGGGTTAGAAAAAGGGGATGTAGTTACTGTAATATCTGAAAATTCTCCAAGATGGCTAGCAGTCGATCAAGGCTTAATGCGTTTAGGAGCCATAAATGCAGTGAGAGGTAATAATTCTCCTTCCGTAGAATTAGAATATATAATTGAGCACTCTAATTCTGTAGGATTAATAGTTCAATCTAAGGAAATTTGGCTTAAGTTAAATAATAAAGAAGAATTAAAAAAAAGACTGAAATTTATAATTAATTTAGAAGATGAACGATTTGAAAGTTTAATAAGTTGGAATCAATTTATAAGTGCAGAAGAACAAGAAAATTCAAAAAATAATATCATTGAAAAATTTAAACCAAAAATTGATGATGTTGCTACTATCCTTTACACCTCTGGTACAACAGGAAAACCTAAAGGTGTACCCTTGACTCATTCAAATTTTTTACATCAAGTAATTAATTTAGCCTATATCGCTGATCCAGAACCTGGAACTTCTGTATTAAGTGTTTTGCCTATATGGCATTCTTATGAGAGGAGTGCTGAATACTTCTTTTTTTCATGTGGCTGTTCTCAATACTATACAACTCCAAAATTTCTGAAAGATGATATTAAACAAATAAAACCTGTCGTAATGGCCACTGTACCAAGACTTTGGGAGGCAATACATGATGGTTTTTTTCAAGCGTTGAAAAAAATGCCCTCCAAGAAGCAAAAACTTATTAAGTTTTTGATAATTAATAGTTCAGTTTTTAAAAGAAGTCTTCGAAAAATAAGAAATTTAGATATCAATCAAATAACTTTTAAATCAAAAATCCCCTTACTGGTTTCTGTTATTTGTCGATACCCTCTACATAAATTGTCGACTATTTTTTTATGGCCAAATATTCTTAGACAATTATGTGGAGAAAAACTGAAATTTCCTATTAACGGGGGAGGCGCACTACCAGAACATGTAGATCTTTTTTTTGAATCTTTAGGTGTGGATGTTTTGGTGGGTTACGGACTTACAGAAACTAGTCCAGTATTAACTTGTAGGAAAAGAGAATTAAATGTAAGAGGGTCATCTGGTCAGCCTTTAGCATTTACAGAAATCAAAATAGTAAATGATGACAAAAAAAAGATTCTGAAGTTCAGAGAAGTCGGAAGAATTCTTGTAAAGGGACCACAAGTAATGAAAGGTTATCTTAATAATGAATTAGCTACAAAAGATGTTTTATCTAAAGATGGTTGGTTTGATACAGGTGATTTAGGTTTTCTAATACCAAATGGTTCTCTTTTTATAACAGGAAGGGCCAAGGATACAATCGTGCTATCAAGTGGTGAAAATATAGAACCAAATCCTTTAGAGACCGAAATTCTTGGTTCTGAATTTATTAATCAGGTTCAACTAGTGGGACAAGATAAGAAATGTTTAACAGCCCTAGTCGTGCCTAATATAGAAATGGTTAAAAATAAGTTCTTGGAAGAAGACCTATCAATATTAAATCTGAATAAGAATATTGGTACATTTTTTAAATCGCAAATTAATAATTTGCTTAAAGGTAGATTAGGAGCAAGACTAGAAGAACAAATATTAGATTGTTATTTTGTAGATGCTTTCACTTTAGAAAATGGGTTATTAACGCAAACTCTTAAACAAAAAAGAAAAGAAATAGAAAAAAAGTATTCATCGCAAATAGAAAATATGTATGAAAACAAATTTAGTAAGAAAATTTAATTTGTTCAATCTATATTTAGAAGGTAATTTTATTTTTTATGGAATCAAAAAACTCAATATCGATAAAACGCTCCATAGCTATTAAAGCTATAGTTACGCCAACTTGGAAGGAGGATGCTGAAAAAGAATTAAGCAAAGCAATTTCAAACATTGACCAGCAATTATCTCAACTTGAGCAAGAGGGGCAGCAAATAGTAAACAATATTAGATCCCAGTCTGTTAATCCTTTAGATCCAAGGGTTCAAGAACAGGTTAGTCAGGTGCAACAACAAGTTGCAGCAAAACGAAATGAAATTGAAGAACAAAAAAGAAATCTACTTCAACAACAGAGTCAAGTTCGCGAATTAAAGATGGATGAAATTGTTGATCAAGGACAAGTGGATAGTTTCTGTGATGTCACTGTGGGCGACAATCTTATTGAAAAAATGCAAGTCTCAATTACTGTTAAAGATGGAGTTATTCAATCTATAGATAATAATTAGAGAAAAGAGAAAGGATTTTTGATAAAAATAAACCTCAATTGAGAAAAGCTTTAAATTTTAGTCGATCTAAATTATTACTTTCTTAAGTTTTAAGAGTTCCCACCGTGAACATGATTTCGTATAATTAGATCAAGAGTTTAAAGGGCTCTTAATCATAAAAACTGTATAAAGTTTGCTAGAAATTCCCTTAAAACTAATGCAATAACAATTTACTTATGTCTCACGAAATATTCATGCCTGCCTTGAGCTCTACTATGACAGAGGGAAAGATTGTGGAATGGTTGAAAAATCCTGGAGATAAGGTTGAGAGAGGTGAATCTGTCTTGGTTGTTGAATCTGATAAGGCAGATATGGATGTTGAATCTTTTCAAGATGGATATCTTGCGGCAGTTTTAATGCCCGCAGGGAGTACTGCACCAGTAGGAGAAACTATTGGACTTATTGTAGAAAATGAGGATGAGATAGCCTCTGTTCAAGAACAAAATAAAGGTAGTCAGCACGAAGTTTCTAGTTCGGATCAACTTGAATTGGTGAGCAATAAAACTGAAGAAAAACTAGCAACCAATAATGAAATTGTTGAAAAAGAAGAAAAAGAAGTCGTCTTAAAGAGTGAAAAGCCATCCCTCTCTTTTAATAATGAGCAAATTAGTGCTGCCACAGGTAATCTTTCTTCAAGGGTAATTGCATCTCCAAGAGCTAAAAAACTTGCCTCTCAAATGGGTGTTGACTTAGCAAAGGTGCATGGATCTGGACCTCACGGAAGAATTCAAGCCGATGATATTTTAAAAGCAAATGGCCAACCTGTCTCAATACCATGGATAGGTGAGGGTGGTTCTCCTGCAAGTATTACTGGTGCAAATTTACAAGTTGAAAGCAAACCTGAAAAATCAGGAAACAGTTTTGGTAATCCTGGGGAAACGGTTCAATTTAATACTCTTCAAAAAGCGGTAAATAAAAATATGGAGTCTAGTTTAGATGTTCCATGTTTTAGGGTGGGATACTCAATTAACACAGATAAATTAGATAATTTCTATAAAAAGGTAAAACAGAATGGAGTTACTATGACTGCTTTACTAGTAAAGGCAGTTGCAAAGACATTAAAGAAACATCCTCAAGTTAATTCAAGTTTTTCAGAAAATGGAATTTCTTATCCAGAAAATATAAATATTGCTGTTGCTGTAGCGATGGAAGATGGCGGATTAATAACTCCAGTATTAAAAGAACCATGCAATACTGATTTATTTGAATTATCTAGGGAATGGAAAGACCTTGTAAAAAGATCAAGATCAAAACAATTAGAACCTGATGAATACTCAACAGGAACCTTTACTTTATCTAACCTTGGTATGTTTGGGGTTGATAGATTTGACGCAATACTACCCCCAGGTACCGGTGCAATTTTAGCGATAGCATCATCGAAACCTACTGTTGTTGCTAATAGTGATGGTTCAATTTCTGTAAAAAAATTAATGCAAGTAAATCTAACAGCTGATCATAGAGTGATATATGGAGCTGATGGTGCTTCATTCTTAAAAGACTTAGCTTCCCTCATTGAAAATGAGCCTGAGACACTTGTATCTTAGATTTAATTGATTTCTCATATTAATAATGAAGAAAGAGATTATAAGCTAGAAGCATATGATTACTTTCTTGATCCTTCATTAATTGCTAGCAAACCTTCTGCTATAAGGCATGAATCAAGATTGATGATAGTTAGAGATAGTGTTTTAGAAGAAAACTACTCTACTAATAAATTTACAAAGAATATTTTAGATGAATTTAGAGAAGGGGATCTTGTGGTTGTCAATAATACTAAAGTAATGAAGGCAAGGTTAAAGATTGAATTAGAAAATAGGACATTAGTCGAATTATTAGTTCTAGAAAGATCTCATGAATGTTTTTGGTTATGTTTGGCAAAGCCAGCGAAAAAGTTAAAAATAAATAGAAAATTAAAATTAAAATCACCTTCGGGACAAAATATTAATTTGATAGTTGATGGGGTTGATAAAGAAACTGGAGGGAGATTTATTAAGTTTCCAGAAAACATAACTGATCTCAAATCAAT
Organism: Prochlorococcus sp. scB245a_520K10; assembly: GCA_000634515.1. Classification (GTDB taxonomy): domain Bacteria; phylum Cyanobacteriota; class Cyanobacteriia; order PCC-6307; family Cyanobiaceae; genus Prochlorococcus_A. The sequence continues at coordinate 231,344 of JFNU01000004.1, forward strand.
GAATGACCTTCTTGATAAATACGGGGAAATACCACTACCTCCATATATAAAAAATTCTGAAGAAGAGTCTTTTCATGAGAAAAGTTATCAAACTGAGTATGCAACTAATCCAGGGGCAGTTGCCGCGCCAACTGCTGGGTTACACTTAAGCAAAAGTCTTATTTCCAATCTAAAAAAAAAAGGAGTAATAATTTTACCGATAACTTTGCACGTGGGTTATGGAACATTCAAACCAATTGATCAAGAAGATTTAAGTAATTTAAAACTTCATAAAGAATGGGTAAGTGTTAATAAGGAAGTAGTGGAGGAAATAAAAAGAATAAAGAAAACAGATAGAAGAATAATTGCTATTGGGACAACTAGCGTAAGAGCTCTTGAAAGTTGTTATTCTCACGAATTTAATGACTTTATTCCCATAGCTAAGTATGTTGATTTAGTAATTAAACCAGGTTATAAATTTAAGGTAGTTGATGGATTATTAACTAATTTTCATCTTCCTAAAAGTTCATTATTACTATTAGTAAGTGCAATGATTGGTAGAGAAAGATTATTAGATTTATATAAAAAAGCCATAAAAGAAAAATTCAGATTTTTCTCTTATGGCGATGCTATGTATATTTCACCAGATTCATTACTGGAGAAAAATTGATTTAGGCTTTGACAGGTTCTTGAATGATTCCGCTTGGAACTTCAGTAAACATAATTGATGATAAATATCTCTCTGCTAAATCAGGTAGAACAACTACGATAGTTTTCCCAGCGTATTCATCTTGTTCAGCTAATCTAACAGCTGCAGCTGCAGCAGCTCCACAAGATATTCCAACTAATAGACCTTCTTCTTTTGCTAGTCTAAGAGCCATCTCGATTGACTCGTCATTTGTTACCTGTTCAACCTTGTCAACAATTGACAAGTCAAGGTTCTTAGGAATAAATCCTGCTCCAATTCCTTGAATTTTATGAGGACCAGATTTAACCTCTTCTCCATTCATTGTCTGTGTAATAACAGGGCTATGTGAGGGTTCTACAGCTACAGAAGTAATACTTTTGCCCTTCTCTTGCTTAATGTATCTTGAAACTCCTGTAATTGTGCCGCCAGTTCCAACCCCTGCAACTAAAACATCAATTTCACCATCGCAATCATCCCAGATTTCTGGTCCAGTGGTTTTGAAATGAATTTCAGGATTTGCTGGATTATCAAATTGACCTGGCATGAAATATTGAGAGGGATTACTTTCTGCAATTTCTTTAGCCTTAGCTATTGCTCCAGGCATACCTTTAGAGGCCTCTGTTAAAACAATTTCAGCACCCAATACTGCCATGACCCTTCTTCTTTCAATTGACATGGATTCTGGCATTGTAAGGATGAGTTTATAACCTCTTGCTGAAGCAGTAAAAGCTAGAGCAATTCCTGTATTGCCAGAAGTTGGCTCAACAATCGTTTTGTCTTTTGTAAGCTTCCCACTTTTCTCTGCATCCCAGATCATGTTTGCGCCAATCCTACATTTGACACTATAAGCAGGGTTTCTGCCTTCAATTTTTGCAAGTACTGTAGCTTTCGCGTTTTTAGTAACTGATTTTAATTTTACTAATGGAGTGTTTCCAATAGCAAAACTATTGTCCTCATAAATTTTTGCCATTTATATATTGAGAAAATATATTTTAATATTAACTATTATTCAGAAAAAGAGTATATAAGTTTCTATACGGTAAATACCAGTAGTTTAGAAATTATTTAGTGCTTCAGAAAAGGTTTTCCATAATTGATCTTGGTCTTCTAATCCAACTGATACTCTAATAAGGTGCGAGGGTATACCAAAACTTTCTGCCCAATCCAACTCATCATAATGAGCTAGTAAAACATAAGGACAAACTAGAGTAAATTTTGTACCTAAACTAGGTCCTTTAGATACTTGTAGAGAATCATAAAATTTTTTAGCTTTGTTCAATCCTCCATTTAATTCAAACGATAATAAACAGCCGTATCCTCCATCAGAAGTAAGTAAAGAATTAAAATTTGGACAATTTTCAGGATGGAAAATATTTTTAATCTCGCTATGGGTCTCTAATCTTTTTTTTAATTCTAAACATGCTTTATTTTGTTCAAAAACTCTTTGATTTATATCTCTACTAACTTTCTCTAGATAAACTATATCTCCATCGGAAAGTATTGGAAGATTAATCTCTTTTAATGCATTTCTAAAATGATCAATCCATTTGCTTTTTGGATTAAGTATTAATGATCCGGCAAGAATATCACCACTACCTGAAAAAATTTTTGTAAGTGAAGTAAAAACTATATCTGCATATTTTATGGAATTTATATTTAAATTCGAACCAATTGTATCGTCAACAATTAAGGGAATATTTAATTTTCTTGCTATTTTTGAAATTTTTTTAATGTTTACACATTTGAGCATTGGATTACTTGGAAGTTCAATAATTAATGCTGATGGATTTAATCTTTTGATTTCTAATTCAATATCCGCGCAATTTTCTTCTGTAATTAACTTGGCTCCATGAAAAATATTCATTGGTAATTTAAGTACATCTACATATGGAAAACCAATTTGGAGTGTTGGTTTGGCTGGAAATAATTTATATATGATTTCTAATGATGTATGCAATGCAGACATTCCAGATGAAGTTAAGTGAATATCATTAGAGTTAATTTTTGTAGATTTAGAAATTCTATTTTTTATTCTTTGAGAACATTCATTTACGTAAGATTTCGGAGGATAATCTTCAAGACCTAGTTCTAAAGCAGCAGATCTTGAAGATATACCAAGACCAGTATGTTGCCAAAAATATTTTGCATAAATACTTCCTTCTTTTTCAGTAATTAAGAAAGCTAAATTATCTCTTTTTTCTATTAATGAGAATTGTTCAGAAGTATTTCTATCAATGTAATTTTTAGCTTTAAAAGCTATGCTTTCATTCGGATATGGCCATATACTTTTATTGTTGTAGTAATTTTCCTTTTTTACTTTTTCGCATAATCTTTTCACTATGGGGTTTAGACCGAACCGTGGGTAAATTGACTTCAGTAAATTCATACATTCTTGATTTTTTTCCTCGTAATTAATGACATCTTTCCAAGTTGGTAACGCTACAGAAACGGCATGAATACTATCAGGAATTGCATATCCCAACTCAAAATTTTTCCATATAGGGTTTTTAAGTAAATCTCTCAATTTTCAGAATTGATTTAAAGAAAATAAAATGTCCGAGATTAAATCGTTTGTATCTTCACATCCAATTGATAATCTGATAAGAGAATCATCTATCCCTAGTAGATTTTTTGTTTCATCATCAACAGAAGCATGAGTCATTGTTGCGGGGTGACAAATTAAACTTTCAACTCCTCCAAGGCTTTCTGCTAGCGAGAAATATTTGAGAGATTTGCAAAATTTAAAAGTATCCTCTTTATTCAAATTTAATTTTAGGGTGATCATTGAACCTCCAGATTTCATTTGCGATTTTGCTAAATTAAATTGAGGATGTTCTTCATTAAAAGGGTAAATTACTTTACTAATTATTTTATGATTCTCTAATTCTTCAGAAATCAATTCTGCACTTTGAGTTTGTTGTTCGATTCTTAAAGGAAGAGTTTTCACTCCTCTCGTAATGAGCCAACAATCAAAAGGAGATGGTTGAAGCCCTAGAGATTTTTGAGAGAAAAGCATCTTACTATTCCAAACCTCATTATTTGTCAGTACTGCTCCACCAAGTGCGTCACTATGCCCATTAATGAATTTTGTAGTGCTTACAAGCGATAATGTTGCCCCAAGGTCCAATGGTTTTTGAATAAGCGCTGTAGAAAATGTGTTGTCTACAACAACTGGTATTTGGAGTTTATTCGCTTCATCACAAATCGCCTTAATATCAAGTACCTTCAAAAGTGGATTAGTTGGACTTTCTAACCATATCAAGGTTGGCTCGAAGTTTGACATCTTTTTGATATTTTTTTCGTTTGTAAAATCTGTGTATAAAACTTCTACCTCAAATTTCTTGAAAACTTTTTCAAACATCCTCACTGTACAACCATAGAGATTTGACTCGCAGAGTATCTTATCGCCTGATTTCAGTGCCGATATAATTGCAGTTACCGCGCTAATTCCAGATCCAAAAACTGTACAGTATTCAGAATCTTCTATTGATTTAAGGATGTTTTCTAGAATTCTAAAGTTGGGGTTGCCTGATCTCGTGTAGTCGAAATTTTCTTTGTTTCCATGTTTGAATGTAGATGTAGAAAAAATTGGAGGCATAACACATCCGGTTTCTTCTGCAAATGTTTCCCCATGGTGAATAGATAAGGTCTTAAAACCTGGCTTTTTTATATTATTTTCCTTATTTCCCATTATTTTTAAAAATAAGAATTAAATTAAACCCTCATTTTTTAAACGAGAGGTTTAATAATCCAAAGAAAAGTTTTATTAAACTTTTCTTGAATAATATTCAACAACTAGTAGTTCGTTTATTTCGAGAGCAACCCACTCTCTATCGCATTTCCCAGTTATTTTTCCCGTTAATTTAGGTTTGTCTAAATCAAGATGCGGTGGGACATTTGCTAAACCAGGGAATTCTATATTACCCTCTACAAGTTTTTTGCTTGCCTTGTTTTCTTTAATTCCGATTACATCGCCTGATTTGCATTGATAACCAGCAATATCAAGAACCTTTCCATTAACGGTTACATGGCCATGATTTACTAATTGTCTTGAGCCTGGAATGGTACCTCCAAAACCTAATCTAAAACAAACATTATCAAGTCTGTTTTCTAAAAGTCTTAGTAGGTTAGTTCCTGTAGATCCTTCTTGAGCTCTGGCTTTTTTTACATAACGTACTAGTTGTTTTTCAGAAACTCCATAATTAAACCTTAGTTTCTGCTTTTCTTCTAGACGAATTGCATATTCTGATCGCTTGCGACGGGCTTGGCCGTGCTGACCTGGAGGATTAGACTTCTTTGAAGCTTTCCTGGTGAGACCTGGTAGTTCTCCCAAGCGACGCGTAACCCTTAACCTAGGGCCGCGGTATCTTGACATAATTTTAAATTAAATAGAAAATTGCAATAAATTGGCTAATTGATTAAATTCAATTAAACTAAATTACTACTGAGATACTATTTTACATCATTAAAGTGTTCAAAACTATTAATCGATCAATTACTTCAATACTTCTTTTTTTGATTTCGTTCTATCAAAAGTGGTTTTCTCCTTTTTTCGGACCAAGATGTAGATTTATTCCAAGTTGCAGCTCTTATGGATACGAGGCAATTACTAGACATGGTCCTTGGAAGGGAGGTTGGTTAACTTTAAGAAGATTAAGCAGATGTCATCCTTTAACTCCCTGTGGATGCGACCCTGTGCCTGATTGAATGAATGAAAATATTTATTTTTGTTAGGCAGGGATGTTGCCTTTGTGATTCATTAAAAAACAAACTGGCAAAAATAAATCTTAATGAGTTATTCCCCAATCTAGAGGAGCTTAAAGAAATTGATATTGATAGGGTAGATTTATATAAAGATAAATATAAAAAATATGATTATGAAGTACCTGTTATTGCTGTTCAAGGAATTAGTTCCAGGGAAATTATAGAATTGCCTCGTATTTCTCCAAGATTAAAAGATGATCAATTAAAGAATTGGTTTCAAAAAAATATTAATACCATTCTGAAGAAATAATCTTTTTATATGAGATCTATTAAATTACATAAACTTTTAGATTTGGTAGGAATTATTCCTTCATTAGATCTAATTGATCATGAAATCAATAATATTTCTTTTAACTCTAAAGAAGTACAAAAAGGAACTTTATTTTTAGGTATGCCTGGTTTAAATGTTGATGGAGGAAAATATTGTATTGAGGCAATTGAAAATGGAGCAGAAGCTGCCATTATTGGGTCTGCTGCAAAACAGAAAATTGGATCTATTGATCGAGAAAGGATTTTAGTTATAGAGAATAAATTAGATTATATTTCTGGTCAAATAGTCGCTGAGTTTTGGAATAGGCCTTCAAGAAAACTTAAACTTATTGGTGTTACGGGTACAAATGGAAAAACGACAATTACTTTTTTATTGGAATATCTTTTAAAAAAATTAGGGAAAAAAACTGCATTATTTGGGACCTTGTTCAATAGATGGCCTGGCTTCTCTGAAGTGGCTTCTCATACAACTGATTTCGCTGATAAACTTCAAAAGAAACTAAATGCTGCTGTTGAGGCAGAATCTGAATTCGCGATATTAGAGGTAAGTTCTCATTCTATTGCTCAAAACAGGATATCAGGCTGTGAATTTGAGGCGGCTATTTTTACTAATTTAACTCAAGATCATCTTGATTATCACTCAGATATGGAATCTTATTTTCGAACTAAAAGAAAATTATTTTTCCCACCTTACTTAAAAGATAAAGATGGAATTTCTGTGTTAAATCATGATGACTCTTGGATATCTAAATTATCATCTGATCTTGAAAAACGATCGTCATTAGTCTCAACAAAGATTACTAAGAGTGAATTTAAAAATGATGATTTTTTTTACGTAACTGATAAACAATTTACTGAAAGTGGCTCCACCTGTATTTTTCATACACCTAAAGAAAAAATTAAACTTTTTGTTCCACTTGTTGGTGAATTTAATTTAATGAATGCGATTCAGGCAATAACAATTTTGTATAAACTTAATTTCTCTTTAAAAGATTTATCAAAGTTAATACAATCTTTCCCTGGTGCTCCTGGGAGAATGGAGAAAATAGAAATTGATAATTATGACGTTTCAAGAACACTTCCAACTGTAATTATTGATTATGCACACACGCCTGATGGATTAAAAAAAGTTTTGCAATCAATTAAAAAACTTTGTAAAGGGAAACTTATTACTGTTTTTGGCTGTGGAGGAGATCGAGATAGTAGTAAAAGGCCTTTAATGGGATCAATAGCTGAAAAGTTTTCTGATCACGTTTTTATAACTTCAGATAATCCAAGATCAGAAGAGCCGCAAAAGATAGTAAATGATATTTTGATGGGTATAGAAAAAAGAGAAAAAATAACAATTGATATTGATAGATTTAAAGCAATAAATGAATCTATCAAATTTGCTAATAAAGAAGATATTGTTTTAATTGCAGGAAAAGGACATGAAGACTATCAAATTCTGAATGACAAAGTGATTGGTTTTGATGATAGAAAAATAGCTCAAAAATTGTTACGAGAAAAAAGTAAATCTAAATAAAATTTACTAATCAAATAAGAAAGATTTTACGCAAATCACAAGAAAAGTTTCTTAGAATCAATTAAGTTGTTTTTTCATAAAATGAAAGGCTTAGCCCTAGTTGTAGGCGCAGGTGGAATTGGTACGCAAATAGCTATAGATCTGAGCGAAAGTGAAAAAGATTTAGATGTTATTTTATGTGGAAGAGAAAGTGAATTTAATTCTTTTTGGGAATTAGATATAGAGGATTCTCAATCACTTTTTCAGTTGAAAAATAAAATAACAAATCATCCTTCAAAATTAAGACTAGTTGTTAATGCTGCAGGTAGACTTCATAGTGATTCACTTCAACCAGAAAAAAGATTACAACATCTTGATAAACAAAATATGATGGAAAGTTTTTCAATAAATGCCTTTTCTCCTATTTTATTAGCTAAAACTATTGAAGAATTTATACCAAAAGATCTTGATTTTAATTTTGCAAGTATAAGTGCAAGAGTGGGAAGCATTGGAGATAATCAAACTGGAGGTTGGTATTCATATAGAGCTGCAAAATCTGCACAAAATCAGTTTTTTAAATCTTTAAGTATTGAGTGGGCTAGACGTTTCCCAAAGGCTACTATTACATTGCTTCATCCAGGAACAGTTGATACTGATTTATCGAGACCTTTTCATAAATTTGTTCCAGAACATAAATTATTTAGTAAAGAAAAATCATCCCAATTTTTGATCAATATTATTAAAAATCAAACTCCAGCATCTACTGGAAAATTTATTGCATGGGATAGCTCTGAGATACCTTGGTAAACCAAATTTTATCTTTATATCAATAAATCTTTAAGTCAATATTTTTTTTATTTCTTTAGAAAGTAAATCCACCTCAGCTTCTGTTGTCATTTGATGAAAGCATGCTCTAAACCATTTTGGATCTTCTAAAACTCTAATCCAAATTTTTTTTTCTCCAAGTTTCCTCACAAATTTTTCCTTATCTTCGATATTTTCAATATTAAAACTAACTATCCCATTTAAGTATTTTTTTTCTAAAACTAATTCAATTTCTTTTAATTGATTTAATTCATCCCAAAGTTTCTCACTTAATCTTTTTATATTTTTTATTTTTTCTTTTTCATTGCAGTCTTTATCCAAAAGATCTAAAGAATTCCTGAGCCCAGCAAGTAAAGGAATACAAGAGGTAGCTATTTCAAACTTCCTTGCATCATCATGAAAAAGATTCTCTGAAGGCTCATAGATGCCTTGTTCTTTTTTTAATGATTTCCAACCAATTATTGTTGGATCTGTTTCATGAATAAATCTATCTGAAACATAAATAGCTCCAAGTCCTTCTGGACCACATGCCCATTTATGAGAAGTTATTGAATATAAATCAGAATAAAAAACTTCCTCTTCAATTTTTATATGACCAAAGGTTTGAGCACCATCAACAAGTAGATAAGAATTTTCTCGATTATTTTTTAATTCACTGGAAATTTGTTTTAAAGGAATTTTATATCCGAAGTTCCATAAAATATGAGAAATAATTAGGATCTTAGTCTTACTAGTTAGATTTTTTAAAATCTCTAAAATTATATTTTCATCGTTTAGATTTTTAATTTTTTGGATTGGCAAAATTTTGAATATTAATCTATTTCTTCTGCAAAATTCTCGACTTGCAGCTACTACTCCAGGATGTTCACAGTCACTTATTAACAACTCTTCTCCCTCTTGTACTTTTATCCCCCAAAAAGGCAAAATCATACCAGAAGAGATATTCTCTGTTAAAGCTACATTCTTTGAATTGACACCTAATTTTTGTGCAATGATTCTTTTTGTGGTCAATATTTCTTTGAAAATAAAAGGCCATATATCATTGGTAAATGGTCCTAAATCTTGGATAATTTCCCAAGTTTTAACTATCGCTTCTAGAGAAGATTTTGGTAATGGTCCTTGACCTCCATAGTTGAAATAATACTTATTTTTTAATGCTGGTATTTGATCTCTTAAATTATTTATCATGAAAATTTATTTTATATTTTTAAAATCTTGAATTTTTTTTTAAATATTGCCAACTAAAGTTACTGTTCTAAATTCAATATCTTCAATTACTTTCCAAGGTTCAGCACTCCTTTCTACAAATTTTAAATTTTTAAAACCTAGTTCTTTAAAATCACTTATAAACTCAGGCTCATACCATGCCCCACTAATACATCCTGTCCATAAATCATGATCATTTTGTAATCTTAAAGGAACTTTTTTATTAGAGACAATATCGCTTATTGCAATTCTTCCATTATCGTTTAAAACTCTTTTTATATTACTTAGAAGGTTATTTCTAGATTCTGGACTTACCAAGTTTAAAACGCAATTACTTAAAATAATATCAACTGATTTGTCGTCGATTAATGGATTTAAATCTTTATCTAATTCATCAAGTTTTTCAATTGATCCTTCAAGAAATTCTGTATTGCTGAAACCTATATTTTGTGAGACTTTTTTAGAGGCTGATCTAGATAAAGAAAGCATGTCAGTATTCTGATCAACTCCAATAACTTTCCCTTCTTTCCCGACAATTTGGGCACAAATAAAAGCATTTTTGCCGCTACCACTTCCAAGATCTAAGACTATATCATTTTTTTGAACATATTTTGTTGGATCACCACATCCATAGTCCCTTTCTATAACCTCTTGAGGGATTGCTTCAAGCAGAACGGGATTAAAGCCAACTGGTGTACAAAGACAACTCTCCTTTTCTAATGCAGCTGACCCATATCTTTCTTGAATCGCATCTTTATGATCGAAATTATTAGATAGTTTATTCGAGGTGTTTGTATTACAGCAATTTTCGGGCATGTTTTTTAATTAACTTTATAAATATAGCCAAAAAAAGCCCCTTTATAAGGGGCTTGTTCTTTTTGAATTAAATTATTTAGTGTAATTTACACCTCTGTAATTTAATTCTGCTTTTTCATTACTTGAAGAAGCGTCATCCAATCTGTTGGTGTATACGTTTCTTCTGTAGGTAAGTTCAACAAGTTGCTTTTCAGCAGCTTCTTTGTTTTGAACGTAGTTTTTACCTCTGTAAGTTAAAGTAGTCATGTTTCGATGTGACAACACGGCCATCCCCCGTTCCATGGTATGACTCGAACTGCGCCCTCAGATGAGGGTGAACGAAAAAGTAGCAATTGCTACCAAATTATTATAAACGTATTTTCTTCGGAATGTCTAGCTTTTACAAATAGAAACGAAGATTTAATGTTTTTTTAATTATTATCTTAGGTAAATTTTTTTATAAATAGTCTCTAAAAAGGATTATGTTTATATTTGGTTTAATCTTCTTGTAACTATTTTTTATGACAGGTTTTTTATATTTCTTGGGAAATACTTTAAGGTGGCCAGTCTTAAAGCCAAAAGAATTTTTTTCCCTACATGCGTATTTTTCAATTATTTATTTGATAACTTTTACTTTGAGTAAATATGATGTAAGCCAATCAAATTTAGTTTTTACACTAGGAATTCTTGCGCCTCTTTTAATCGCTATTGGGCAAGGACTTCCAATTGATTGCCTTGATATGGAATCATCTTTGTTGAAGGAATTAAAAACTAAATAATATTTTTTTCGGTTAAAAATTTTTATAAAACCTGTACAACTTCGCTTATTTCAGGAATCATTTCTTTTAACTTTCTTTCTATACCCATTTTTAGAGTCATAGTACTGCTTGGGCAACTACCACATGCTCCTTGAAGTCTGACTTTGACAATTGGACCATCTATTTCTGCAATCTCTACATTACCTCCATCAGATATTAAAAAAGGTCTTAGCTCGTCAAGGACTTTTTCTACATTTTCATTTGTTAGCGAGAGTGTTTCAGTACTCATAATTTTGAATTTACTTTATAATAAGCCTAGGAAGAAATTTGATTAATTGCAAATAAGATAATTTTCTGTTGTGACTTCATTTAAAAATCCTTCTAATGACAATAGCTACTTTGATGCAGTCTTAGTAGGAGCAGGGATAATGAGCAGTACTTTAGCCCTCCTAATTTCAGAAGTTTTACCAGATATAAAGTTCCTTATTATAGAAAAATTAAATGCTCCAGGAAGTGAAAGTACTGGTGCTTTTAATAATGCAGGTACAGGACATGCTGCTAATTGCGAATTAAACTATACCCCTTTAGATGAAAAAGGGAATATAAAAATAGATAAAGCCCTCTCAATAAATCGTTCTTTTGAAAGATCCATGTCTTTATGGGCCTCATTGTATGAATCAGGGAAAATTGATATTAAAAAGTTTTTAAAATTTATTCCACATATTAGCTTTGTGTCTGGTCAGGATAATATTTCTTTTTTAGAAAAAAGATTTCAGGAAATGACTGAAAATCCTGAATTTATTGATATGGAATTTTCTACATCTTTTGAAGAAATTTCATCATGGGCTCCTCTAATAACGAAAGATAGGAATCAATTTACTAAAATTGCTGCTACCAGAATAGGTCGAGGAACAGATATTAATTTTGAGGCTCTCACAAAAGAGTATTTGACATTAGTTTCTTTAAACAAAAATGTTGAAATTAGATACAAGACAGAATTATTAGATTTAAAGAAAATTGATAAAACGAAATGGGAACTAGAAATTAGTTCAGAAGGTAGAAAAACTTCAATTAGAACTGGCTATGTTTTTCTTGGTGCTGGTGGAAAAACAATTAATTATTTGCAAAAATCAAAAATTCCAGAAGCAAAGAGTTATGGTGGATTTCCTGTTAGTGGTAAATGGCTTATTTGCGATAAAAAAGATTTAACAGAAAAACATAACTCAAAAGTTTATGGTAAGGCTGATATTGGATCGCCACCAATGTCTGTGCCTCATTTAGATGCCAGATGGATTGATAATAAAAAATTTCTTTTATATGGACCTTTTGCTGGATTTACAACAAAATTTTTAAAGCAAAGTTCCTACTTTGACTTATTTAGTTCAATTAAAAAGAATAATATCTTTTCGATGTTAGATGTTGGTTTCAAGAACAATGATTTAATTAATTACCTAATATCACAATCTTTAAAGAACCATAACTCGAGAGTTGAGAATTTAAAGAATATGATGCCATCAGCTAATCCTTCTGATTGGCATTTAAAAAATGCTGGTCAAAGAGTCCAAATAATTAAAAAAACTGATGGTGGTGGCTCTTTGAAATTTGGAACGGAGATTGTGAATTCATCTGATGGATCATTATCTGCTTTGTTAGGAGCATCACCCGGAGCAAGTACTGCGGTTTCAATTATGGTTGAGGTTCTAGAAAAATCTGTTTTATTTTTAAATGACAAGCATAATCTTCAGAAAAAAATAAATGACTTAATTTATCCAGAACTATCGGACTCTGAGAATAATACCTACATAAAAGACATCAAAAAAAGAAATAATTCCATTTTTGGTTTCCATCCATAATTCTAATTAGCTAGTATTAATCAAGATGTAATAAGAGGAGCATTTTTCTTTCTATATGACTGATATATCGGTTTCAAAAATTAGAAATTTCTGCATAATCGCTCATATTGACCATGGTAAATCTACCCTTGCAGATAGGTTGCTCCAAGATACTGGTACTGTGCAGCAAAGGGATATGCAAGAACAATTTTTGGACAGTATGGATCTTGAAAGAGAAAGAGGAATTACTATCAAGTTACAGGCCGCTAGGATGAAATATAAAGCTGACGATTCTCAAGAATATGTTTTGAACTTAATAGATACCCCAGGGCATGTTGATTTCTCTTATGAGGTTAGTAGATCTCTTCAAGCTTGTGAAGGCGCTTTACTCGTTGTGGATGCAAGTCAAGGAGTAGAAGCTCAAACCTTAGCTAATGTTTATCTTGCCTTAGAAAATAATCTTGAAATAATTCCTGTTTTAAATAAAGTTGATTTACCAGGCGCTGATGCTGAAAAAATAAAACAAGAAATAGAGGAAATTATTGGACTTGATACATCTAATTCAATAAATTGTTCAGCAAAAACTGGAGTTGGTATTAAAGATATTTTGGAAGCAATCGTAAGAAGAGTTCCGCACCCTCAAGATGAAATTAAACTACCTACAAAGGCACTCATTTTTGATTCTTATTATGATCCCTACAGAGGAGTTATTGTTTACTTCAGGGTCATATCCGGGTCTCTTAATAAGAGAGAAAAGATATTATTAATGGCGAGTAACAAAAATTATGAACTGGATGAGATAGGAATAATGGCACCTGATCAGCAACAAGTTGATGAATTACATGCAGGAGAAGTTGGTTATTTAGCTGCTTCTATAAAATCAGTTGCTGATGCGAGAGTGGGAGATACGATTACTCTTTTAAATTCACCTGCAAATGATCCATTGCCTGGTTATAAGACAGCAAATCCTATGGTTTTTTGTGGCTTATTCCCGACTGATGCTGATCAATTCCCAGATTTAAGAGTATCTCTTGAAAAATTACAATTATCTGATGCAGCTTTAAAATACGAGCCTGAAACCAGTAGCGCAATGGGCTTCGGATTTAGGTGCGGATTCCTAGGACTTCTTCATATGGAGATTGTTCAAGAAAGATTAGAAAGAGAATATGACTTGGATCTAATCGTAACGGCACCATCAGTTATCTATAAGGTTAATTTAAATCAGCAGGAACATATCTTTGTTGATAATCCTTCAACAATTCCTGATCCACAACTTAGAGAATCAATAGAAGAGCCTTATGTGAAAATGGAAATTTATGCTCCCAATGAATTTAATGGAACATTAATGGGTTTATGTCAGGAAAGGAGGGGAGTATTTATAGATATGAAATATATAACAACAGATCGAGTTACTTTAATTTATGAAATTCCATTAGCAGAAGTAGTTACAGATTTCTTTGATCAAATGAAAAGTAGGACTCAAGGTTATGCATCAATGGAATATCACTTAATTGGCTATAGAAAGAATGATCTGGTTAGATTAGATGTCCTAATAAATTCAGAAAGAGCAGATCCATTAACTTCTATTGTTCATAAAGATAAGGCTTATGGAATTGGCAGAAGTTTAGTTGAAAAATTAAAAGAGCTTATTCCAAAACAACAATTTAAAATACCTATTCAAGCATCAATTGGTAGCAGAATTATTGCAAGTGAAAGTATTAGTGCTTTGCGAAAAGATGTCTTATCTAAATGTTATGGAGGAGATATTTCTAGGAAAAAGAAACTTTTAAAGAAACAAGCCAAAGGTAAAAAGAGGATGAAAGCAATGGGTAAAGTTGAAGTTCCTCAAGAAGCTTTTATGGCAGTCCTGAAATTAAATCAGTAATTTTTTCAAATTTAAAATCAATATCTATTTTTTTTCAAAGAATTGGGTATATTTCAGTCATATCTGTAAATAAAAAGATTTTGGATATTAATTCATCTAATCGTGTCGGCGCAAATATCAGAAAAGCTGGATTTTTAATTCTACTTTTTTATCTTCTTGTTGCTTTAATTATGAAATTTTTAGAGATTAATAATTATTTCGGTTATTCATTTTCAATGATAAGCAATGATATCTTTTCCCCTCCTTCGATCAATCATTTCTGTGGCACAGATAGATTAGGCAGAGATGTTTGCTTAAGAACTTTGCAAGGATCTTCCTTAGCTATAGAGGTTGTGTTCTTGGCTATTCTTTTTTCATTAACTTTGGGTTTGCCATTGGGATTATTAAGTGGTTATTTTGGAGGTTTTTTTGATAAATGCTTGACACTAATAATGGATACTATTTTTTCAATACCTGTAATTTTGCTTTCAGTAGTTGTAGCTTTTGTATTAGGTAAGGGTATCCTCAACGCTGCTTTAGCATTGTGTATTGTTTACTCTCCTCAATATTTCAGATTAATTAGAAATCAGACAATCTTGGTCAAAACTGAAACTTACGTTGAGGCAGCTCAAGTTTCAGGAGCTGATGTTAAGAAAATTATTTTTAAATATATTCTCCCAAATGTAATCACTCCTTTGCCTATTCTGCTTACCTTGAATGCAGCTGATGCTGTCTTGGTATTAGGAAGTTTAGGATTTTTAGGACTTGGTGTTCCCGCAGATGTCCCAGAGTGGGGTAGCGATCTAAATCTTGCTCTTTCAGCTTTACCTACAGGCATATGGTGGACAGCTTTATTCCCTGGTTTGGCAATGTTTTTTTTAGTTTTAGGTCTTTCTTTCATAGGTGAGGATCTCGAAGAAATTTTTGATAGTCAAAAGTCTGAATAAATTTAGTTATTTTCGATAGCATCAAATTCTCCTTGGTCATTCAACTTTGGATATTCTTTTGCTGACTTTTTATAAATCAAAGCTAATTCTGGGTAACACCACTCAAACAACGTCTTATGATATTCATCTATATTTAAACCTTCACCACTGGTGGGCAATATACCTTTATCTTTTCTTTGGCGAATAGCTTCAAATAATAATATAGAAGCAGCAACCGAAACATTCAAGGATTGAACCATACCTCTCATAGGTATGAAAATAGATTGATCAACCATTGATATAAGTTCATTACTTAATCCCCATTTTTCAGCTCCTAAAACAAAACATGTATTTTGACAATAATCAAAATTTCTATAATCGGCTGACTCACTATTTAGAGTTGTTCCATATAATTTAAAACCTTTATTTTTTAAATCAGATATCGCCATGATAGTGTTTTCATGATTATTTAGCTTTACCCATTTCTGACTACCTTGTGCAGTACTATTAAAAGTCTTAACGGCATTCGTTTTGCTAATAAAATTTGCTTCGAAAACTCCTGCTGCATCGCAGGTTCTTAATATTGCTGATAAATTATGCGGTTTATTGACATCCTCAACTAAAACAGTCAAGTTTTGCATTCTGCAATCTAAAACACTTTTGATTCGCTCAAATCTTCTTGGCAATATTGACATTTATAATTTTCGTACTTTTTCAAATTATATTCAAAAACTATTGATTACCTATTAAATCTCTTGGTTTATAATATTTGAGTAGTTTGAACTAAATAAATGGCATACATAGAATGGGACTATACCATTATCACTAGCATGGTAGAAAAACAAGGATGGAATTTGCCTGAGCGGGAATCTGAAGAATGGAATAAATTTAAAGATGAATTAGGAGAAAAAATGAGAGGAGTTGGACTCGTTTTTGAAAAATATTGTAAATTCACTCCTGATGTAGGAGAAGGAGTTCATCTTTTAGATGAATAATCAAAAATAGTTTTAAACCATTGATGTATCCCTTAATCAATGGCTTATTAATAATTAAGATAATACAATTTCACTAAATTAGAACTGGCAATTATTAAGGCTTTATAAAGCTTGGAATGGAAAAAATTCTTTTTATCCCACAAAAAAGTTATTTAATTTCTATATTTGAATAAAAATATGAAAAATAGATTAACCTTTTTATTCGATGGTGGTTGTCCACTTTGTTTGAGAGAAACAAATTTCCTAAAAAAGAGAGATATCTCAAATCAAATTGCATTTATAGATATTAATAGTAAGGATTATGATCAAAGTCTTTTTAATAACATCTCATATCCAGAAGCTATGTCAAACCTTCATGGGATTATGGAAAATGGTGAAATTATTAGGGGACTAGATGTACTGGCATATTCTTACGAATTGGTTGGGTTAGGTTGGATTTATTATCCCTTGAAGATTAAATTATTATCCCCCATATTAAGACTGGTATACAGATATTGGGCAAAATATAGACTTCAAATTACAGGTAGATCCGATATTGAAAAACTTTGTACTTCCCAATGTGAACAATAAATATGGAAAATATAGATATAGACAGAATAATAGAAATGTGTTGGGAAGATAGAACACCTTTTGAAGCTATCGAGTATCAATTTGGTTTAAACGAGGAAGATGCGATAAAAATTATGCGTAAAAATCTTAAACCCAAATCCTTCAAAGTCTGGAGAAAAAGAGTTTCGGGAAGAAATACAAAACATATGCTGCTTAAAGATTCAACTAGATTTAAATCTACTCATAAAAGAAAATTATAAATTTTGAAAAATCTTTCTACTAAAACTTGTCCTGTTTGCAATAGGACGTTCGCGTGGCGTAAAAAATGGAAAAACTGTTGGGATGATGTTATCTACTGTTCAAAAAGATGCAGTAATAGGAAGTCGCCAAGATGAAACAAATATCAATTATTTTCCCAAATCAACTTTTTAGAGAAAGCCCAATCTTAAAAATAAATTGTGAAATTTTGATTTTGGAAGACTCATTATTTTTTGGAAATGATAAATTTCATAAATTAATTAACCATAAAAACAAGTTAGTTTTTCATAGAGCGTCTATGCTCGCTTATAAAAAATATTTAGAAATATCTGGCTTTAAAGTTTTATATATCGAAAACAAGAATAATATTTCTACAGTCGACTACTTATCAGAATTTATTAAAGATAAATATCAAAAAATAAATCTCATTGATCCTCATGATTTTTTAATAATGAAGAGGATTAATAATTTTGTTGAAAGTAATAATTTAGCTTTAAATATTTTGCCTTCTCCTATGTTTATGACCAGTGAAGATTTAAAAGAGTTATTTGCATCAAATACAAAAAAACCTCTTATGGGGAGATTTTATGAAAATCAAAGAAAGAGCCAAAAGATATTAGTTAATGCTGATGATACACCTGAAGGGGGTAAGTGGAGTTTTGATGAAATGAACAGAAAAAAATTACCAAAAAAAATAAATATACCTGATACACCTAAATTACAAAAAAATAAATTTGTAGTTAATGCAGAAAAGTCATTAGCCAATTTTGATATTGAGTTTATTGGTGAAAGTAATAACTTTTTATATCCAATTAATTTTGATGAGGCAGATCAATGGTTAAATGATTTTTTTAAAAATAGATTTTTCTTATTTGGAGATTATGAGGATGCTATTTCTAGTGAAAATTCTTTTTTATGGCATAGTTTACTTTCTCCTCTTTTAAATAGCGGCTTATTAACTCCAGATCTAGTAGTAAATAAAGCATTACTTTTTGCAAAAAATAATAATGTTCCTATTAACTCTCTAGAGGGTTTTATTCGTCAAATTATTGGATGGAGAGAATTTATTTGTCTTGTCTATAAAAAGTATGGAACAAAGATGCGAAACAGTAATTTTTGGAATTTTGAAGATAAGCCAATTCCAGAATCTTTTTATCAAGGAAATACAGGAATTGAACCAGTAGACGTTGTTATAAAAAATATTATTAAATATGGTTATTGTCATCATATTGAGAGATTAATGATTATTGGTAACTTCATGCTTCTATGTAGAATTCACCCTAATCAAGTTTATAAATGGTTTATGGAAATGTTTATTGATTCCTATGATTGGGTTATGGTCCCAAATGTTTACGGAATGAGTCAGTTTAGTGATGGAGGGATTTTTTCAACAAAACCATATATATCAAGCTCTAATTATGTAAAAAAAATGTCTAATTTTAAAAGTGGCCCATGGTGTGTAATATGGGATGGCTTATTTTGGAAATTTATTAAAGATAATGAAAGCTTTTTTAGAAAGCAATATCGTCTTGCAATGTTAACGAGAAATCTCGATAAAATGTCAGAGGAAAAATTAAATAATCACTTAAAAACCGCCGATAAATTTTTAAGAGATATTCAATAAATTAAGAGTAATAACCTAAAGTTGTTTTTGAAAAATTAAAAGAATATTATATTATTACGAAATATTACAGGCCGATGTTAAATTAAAAAAAATATACTGATAAAAATGAATATTGGAATTCTTTTTTTGAAAAGTAATTTGACTGGTATTATTACCTTTTCTGAATTAGATTGGATAACAATTCATCAATCTGATTTTTCAAGGTTAGAGGAATCTATAGCCATTAAGCTAGGAAGAATGCTTGATTCAGGATCTATAAATATAGGCTGCCGTTTGAATTCCTGAGTAAGTTTTATTTTATTAATGAAGTATAAAGAAGAGAAAAAATTATTTTTTCGGGAAAGAATTCATTCTTTAAATATCTTCCTTTTTTTAGGATTTAATCTAACACTTATCTCTATTTTAGGTTTTATTTGGTTCAATTCCTCAATTGAAAAAGTAGTTTAAATTTTTAAATTTTTTGTATATTAAAGTTATCTTTATAAATAAATTTATATTTTGAGCATTGGATATTTACAAAGAAAAGCAGCTTGGGAAATTTTATTAAAAGTTAGTTATGGTGATTTTTCTGATTATGCTCTTGATAAGGTTTTAAAAAATTATCAATTTAATCCTCTTGATATTGCTTTTATTACTGAATTGTCTTTTGGATGTATAAGGTATAGAAAATTTCTTGATCTTTGGGTGGATCATTTATCAAAAAAAAATCATAAAAAGCAGCCTCCAAAATTAAGATGGCTTTTACATATAGGTTTATATCAACTATTAAAAATGGATAAAATTCCATTTCCTGCAGCTATTTCAACAACTGTAGAAGTAGCTAATAAAACAGATTTAAAGGGTTTGGCAGGAACCGTAAATGCGATATTGAGGAATGCATCTAGAAAATTAAAACATGAAATTTTTCCAAAATTATCTTCTGATAAACAAGAAAGAATTTCATATCTTGAGTCTTTGCCATTATGGCTTGTAAATGATCTTTATAAATGGTTAGGCAATAGCAAGGGTGAAAATATAGTTAAGGCATTCAATAAAAAACCATCAATTGATTTGAGAATTAATCCATTAAAAACTGATTTAGATAAATTTTTGAAAGTACTTCATGAAAATAAAATTGATGCAGAAATTATTAAAGAATTAAATAATGGAATTACTTTAAAATCTAATCCAAGATCTATTAAAAATTTACCAGGATATAGTGATGGACTTTGGACAATTCAAGATAGATCTTCTCAGTGGATAGCACCTCTCTTAAATCCAAAAGAAGGTGAAAAGATTTTAGATGCTTGTGCGGCTCCAGGAAGTAAGTCTACCCACTTAGCAGAATTAGCAAATGATAATGCTGAAATCCTAGCTGTAGATAGATCAGCAAAAAGATTGAAAATACTTCAATCAAATTTAGAAAGGTTAAATTTAAAATCTGTAAATACCCTTAAGGCTGATGCAACAAATTTGATTGAATTAAATCCAAAGTTCATATCTTATTTCGATAAGATTTTGTTAGATGCTCCCTGTTCTGGGATTGGAACTCTTTCAAGAAATCCAGATTCTAGATGGTCTTTAAGTAAAGAAAAAATAAAATCCTTAACTTTATTGCAGGAAAAACTATTAGAGAACATAGTCCCTCTTTTGAAAAAAGATGGAACTTTAGTTTATTCAACTTGTACTATCTGCCCTGATGAAAATAATCTATTAATTGAACGATTTATTGAAAAAAACAAAGTTTTAAAATTGGTTAGCCAAAAGCAAATTTTACCTAGCCTAGACTATCCTGGTGATGGATTTTATTCTGCGATAATTTCTTATAAATCTTAAAAATATAATTTATTTTTTAGTTGGGTTTTTATAAATTTCAGTTATAAATTTCTTCCATAAATAAGCTGCATTTCCACTGGATAATTCAGATTCTTTGTTATCGTCGTAACCTATCCAAATACCTGTTGTGAGGTTATCAAGTGAACCAATAAACCAAAGATCTTTATTCCCATCAGATGTTCCTGTTTTCCCATAAATTTTCTTTCCTTTTATAAAGGCTGCTTTCGAAGTGCCTTCTTTTACAGATTTTTCAAGAAGTTTATTTATTTGTTTGTTTACTTTTAAATCTAATATTTTCTTGGAAGTAGATTTATTTTTCCAAATAAGTTTTTTATTAAATGATTCTATTTTTTCTAAGATGCTAGGGCTTTGAATCTTACCATTATTATTTATTGCAGAATATGCATTTGTAATGTTTAAAAGATTATCTCCGTAGGAGCCAATAGCTAATGATGGAAATTCTTCAAACTCTTGTTCATAACCTAGACCAAATAAATTCGCTAGATTAATAATATTTTTTAAGCCAATTTTTTTTGTTATTGATATTGGAACGATATTGGATGAACTTTTAAATGATTCAATCAAAGATATTTTACCTCTATATTCTTCTGAAAAATTTTTTGGGCAATAACTTTCCCAGCACTTTGGTAAATCTTCAAATTTATCGCTTAATTTTGTTCCTTCTATTAACGCAGCAGCATAAGGAATTATTTTAAAAGTAGAACCTAACTGTCTTACAGATGAAGTAACTCTGTTAAATCCATTAAACAATGGATTTCTACTAGTTACCATTGTCCTTATTAATCCTGTGTTTGATTCGATTGATAACAATGCAAATTCAATATCTTTAGGTCCAACATATCTTGAAATTTTTTGTGCTGTTTCTTGCCAATTTTTATTAATAGAAGATTTAATTATTAAAAACTTATAATCTTTTTTATTTTCAATTTTTTTATCTGTTTCATCAAGAATAAAATTTATTAGTAATTTATCATTTAAAAAATTATCAGCTGTATGAGAATTTAATTTTATTTTCTCTTTAATAGCTTTATTCTTATTCGCTAGAGAAATATATCCATCAAGATACATTGATTCAAGAACTTTGTTTCTATTTTTAATAGCTAGTTCTATATTTGCATAAGGTGAATAAATTGATGGAGCTGGAGCTAATCCTGCAATTAATGCAATCTCTGATAATGTCAACTCTTCTATAAGTTTCCCAAAATAAACTTGAGAAGCTTCGTTAACGCCGTACGCTCCTGATCCTAAATAAATATTATTCAAATACAATTTTAAAATTTGATTTTTGCTATATCTAAATTCAAGGATGAATGATATAAATATTTCTTTGATTTTTCTTTGAAAACTTAAATCATTATTTAGAAAAAGTAATCTAGCAACTTGTTGAGTAATAGTACTTCCTCCCTCTTTAACAAAACCACTTCTAATATTTTGAAAAAGGGCACGTGAAATACTTTTTAAATCTATTCCTTTATGTTGATAAAATCTTTTATCCTCGGAAGATATAAAAGAATGTTTAATAAAAATCGGAATCTTGTTTTGACTATTATCTATTTCAAATTTGCGGCTTAATTTGCTTAATATATTATTTTCAGAAGATAATATTACATAAGAATATGTGGTTGCTCGTGAGTTTTGATTTTTAGATGGATCAAATTTTAATGTAGTTAATATTAGATTATAAATGTAAAAAGATATCCCAGAAAAAATTAATATTGGAGTTATTAAAGCAAAAGATCTTAATTTAATCTTTTGCACTTTAAGCAACTAAAAAACTATGTCCTATTGCTAAAGCTGTAACTAACATTCCAGTTATAAGAAATGGTTGGGCACTAGCCTGGTATTTGACATCAAACTTTAGAGGATCTCTAAGCAACCACATATCTTGAAATGTAATTTGTGGAATTACCAATAAAACCAAAATTACAGAGGCTAAATGTTGACCAATAATGACTAATACTACAACCATTGCTAATTGAAAAATGTCAATCAGTCCTGCACTTATTCTACTTGCATTTTTAATCCCAAATACTACTGGCAAAGAATTCAATCCTAGCTTTGAGTCTCCTTCAACGCTTTTGAAATCATTAATAACAGCAATTCCAAGTCCAGAAAGACTATAAGCAAGTGTTAGTAATGCAGTTATAATAGTTAGTTTTCCAAATAAAGCTTGTCCTGCCCACCAAGGTAAAGCTATATAAGATGCGCCTAATGCATAATTTCCAAGCCAACCATTTTGTTTTAGTTTTAGAGGTGGAGCTGAATATATATAACTAACAAAAGATCCTCCTAATGCTAATAGTAATACTGAGGGAAAGTTGTGTTTAGCGTATAAATCTAAGAGAAAAGCAACTATTAGGCCTGCAATAAGTAATACCCAAATTTGTATTTTCACCTCTTTAATTGAAATTTTTCCAGAAGGAATTGGTCTATTTGGTTCATTAATTGCATCAATTTCTTTATCAAAAAAATCATTTATGGTTTGAGTATAACCAGCCAAAAGTGGCCCACTCATTAACATACAAGCTAGTGAAGCTAAAACATTACTTAATGTCCATTCAAAATTCCCACTTGCAGCTGCTCCACAAATAACTCCCCATATCAAAGGAATCCATGTAATGGGTTTCATTAACTGAATGCGGAGTTTCCATATACTTGATGTTTCTGAAGCACCCTTAATTCCTAAAAGTTGTTTTGGATCATTCACTTTAATCTTTAACCTTTCTCAATTTCTTCTGGGAAAAACCAGTTTTGCTCACCATTCTGAAATTTTGCAGTAATTCCGATACTCCTGCCGTCGGTCATTTTATAGCCTGTTATCACGGCTTTAGGATTAGAGGATATTTGATCAATTAATTTCGCTGGAAGTCTATCTTTTACTTTGTTAATGTTAATTTTGATTTTACTACCAATTTTGGGTAATAATTTTGTTTCAGCCATAAGAGGTAAAATGGAAGCTATTATGCAAGACTAACAGCATTTGGACAATTTTTACTAAAATGGTAGCTCTTCGTTTAATTCCTTGTTTAGATGTCGCCAATGGCAGAGTAGTGAAAGGTATTAATTTTGTTAACTTGAGAGACTCGGGTGATCCTGTTGAATTAGCTTGTAGGTATTCTGATGAAGGCGCAGATGAATTAGTATTTTTGGATATCAGAGCAACCGTGGAAAATAGAAATACTTTAGTTGATCTTGTTTCTAGGACGGCAAAATCAGTAAAAATCCCTTTTACAGTTGGTGGCGGAATCGATTCTGTTTCTTCCATTAATGATCTTTTAAGAGCAGGAGCGGATAAAGTGAGTTTGAATTCTTCAGCTGTTAAAAATCCTGATTTGATTTCAAAAAGTTCTAGAGAATTTGGTTCTCAATGCATCGTAATAGCAATTGATGCCAGAAGAAAAGTTAATAAAGTTGATGAATGGGAGGTATACGTAAAAGGAGGGCGAGAAAATACTGGAATAGATGTATTAAGTTGGGCAAAGAAAGTTGAGGAATTAGGTGCTGGGGAAATATTGCTAACTTCAATGGATGGAGATGGAACGCAGAATGGATATGATTTGCATTTAACAGAATCTGTTACCAATATTGTTAACATCCCAGTAATTGCATCTGGAGGAGCAGGCTCTCTAGAACACATCTATGATGTTTTCAAAGAGGGCAGGGCATCAGCAGCACTTTTAGCATCATTACTTCATGATAAGAAACTTACTTTACAAGAAATCAAAACTTTCCTCCTAGAAAAAAAACTTCCAATTAGACCATATGAATAAAAATTTAAATTTATCCCAAAAAGAAAGTACTTTAAATTTAAAAATGAAATTTAAAAAAACTATAGAAGTCAAAAATATATTTAATAAAATTTCTTATAAATATGATTTTTTAAATAATCTATTAAGTTTTGGACTTCACAAATTATGGAAAAGAAAATTAGTTAATTTATTGGAACCATTAAGTGGTGAAGATTGGGCTGATTTATGCTGTGGAACTGGAGATTTAGCATTTTTAATTTCTGAGAGAGTATGTCCAAGTGGTTCAATTACTGGGATTGACAGTGCCAAGGATATCCTAAATATTGCAAAGAAAAAATCTGAGCTGAAAAAAAATAAATTTATTAAGTGGGAAATTAAAGATGTTTTAGAAATT
This sequence comes from Prochlorococcus sp. scB245a_520K10, assembly GCA_000634515.1. Taxonomy (GTDB): domain Bacteria; phylum Cyanobacteriota; class Cyanobacteriia; order PCC-6307; family Cyanobiaceae; genus Prochlorococcus_A. The sequence goes on from JFNU01000004.1 coordinate 256,160, forward strand.
AATGGTTATTCAAAAAATTTTGATGGGATTTGTATGTCCTATGGACTAAGAAACTTAAATAATGTTGAAGAAGGAATAAAAAAAGTTTTTAATCTCTTGAAGGATAAAGGAAGGGCAGGAGTTCTGGATTTTAATCACTCAACAAAAAATTCTTTATCTAATATTTTTCAGAAATTATATTTGAGACTAATCGTAGTGCCGATTTCGCAACTTTTTAATTTAAGTCCAGAGTATGAATATATTGAAAAAAGTATTAGAAATTTTCCAAAGAAAAATGAGCTTATAAAAATTGCTAAGGAAGTTGGATTTAAAAAGGCTGAATATAGCACTATTTTTTGGGGGCAAATGGGAATACTAATTTTAGTTAAATAAAGAATTTAGTTGTTTTTTTTCCTCCAACAAAAAGAACACTTTCCCCATCTTTTGATTTCGCCCTCAGGAGTTGGGGAATTACAGAGAGTACAAATGCACATATTATTTTGATGAATTCTGCTTGGATGTTTAGCCCAAACTATCTTTGCATTAGTAGCTTTAATATTTTTATTTTTAATTTCATAATTTTGTATTATTTTTATTTCATTCAAAGTTATTCCAATTTTCTCGATTCTCTCTTTTAATTTATGCTTGTTGTAGATTAAAGCTTGGCGCCACTGTGGATGATTAACTACGATAGTAAGTATTTTTTTTTCAATATTTAATGGTTTGCATTCTTGAAATAGTTCCAAACCTATTAACTCCTTCCAGTTATCGTTGATTTTAGAAATTTTATCTAAGTCCCCACATGATTTTTTAAAATTATCAAGACAATTTTTTAATTTATGTGGATTCCTTCTATTCACTATTGGCAAATATCTTTTGTCCAATTTGTAAAATTTACTTATTAAGACTAAAGTTAATCTAATCTTCAAAAAGATGCTCGTTGTCTTAATAAAGAATTTGTGAAAGTTACTGGATCTGCAGCTAAGACAGTTTTTTATTTAAAAAAAATTCAGGGTCAATATCCGAGTTGGAGACTTCAGTACAAAATAAAATGCAAAAGTACTGAAAATGAGCTTACAAACTGGCTTGAATATTCTGAAATAAAGAGGAACCAGCCGTTAGCGATAATAGCAAGAGAACAATTTTCAGGTTTTGGACAAAACTCAAAAACTTGGGTTTCCCCAAAAGGAGGGATTTGGTTAAGTGCAGCTTACCCAATATTTTCAAAAGAATTTACAAGCCAAATATTTAATTTGTCTTTAGGAATTAAGATATGTGAAATGCTTAGACATGAGAATATAAATGTTTGTTTGAAATGGCCAAATGATATATTCTTTGGTTCAAAAAAGTTGATTGGATTTTTACCGAGGGTGATAACTAGAGGCAAGGAAATTATTTATGTAAGAATAGGTCTTGGCATGAATGTTTTAAATTACACTCCATCAGAAGGTATTTCATTATCAAAAGTACTTCAAACTAAGAATATTAATCAACATTTTTGGACAGCCAAAGTTCTTAAAGCTTTACATGATTCAGTTGAATGTAATAACAAAAAAGAATATGTGATCAAATCTGCAAATAAGTTCTTAACTAAAAGATTTTTACCTAGTGGTTTTTGTCCTAATATATGGAAAATCAAAGATATTGATTCAAATGGAAATTTAAGAATAGAAAATGAAACTCAATTGAAGGTAATTAGAAGGTTCTGAATTTAATTAACTTTTAATTCAACTATTTTCCCATCCTTAAATTTGGCTATTTTTTTTGCGCGATTTGCAACTTCGTCTTCGTGCGTAACTAAAACTATAGTTATTCCAGATTCATGTAGTTTATCAAAAAGATCTAACACATCTTCGGTTGTTTTTGAATCAAGTGCTCCAGTGGGTTCGTCTGCTAATAATATTGCAGGGTTATTGATGATAGCCCTAGCAATAGCCACTCGTTGTTGTTGACCTCCTGATAATTGGTTAGGGCGATTATTCATTCTTTCAGAAAGCCCAACTTTTTTTAAGGCATTTTTACCTCGCTCTATTCTTTGCTCAGGTTCAATACCAGCGTAAATCATCGGTAAAATTACGTTCTCAAGTGCCGTTGCGTCTGAAAGAAGATGAAATTGCTGAAAAACGAAGCCTAATTTTTGGTTACGTATCTCCGCTAGCTCATCATCAGATAAATTCTCAACAGGGATGCCATTTAATTTGTATATACCTTCAGATGGTCTATCTAGGCATCCAATAATATTCATTGCTGTACTTTTACCTGAGCCACTAGCGCCCATTACAGCCAAATAATCGCCTTTATAAATTTCCAAGTTTATGCCGTCTAAGGCTTTAACAGTTAGATCCTCTTTCCCGTATGTCTTAGATATTCCCTTTAAAGTTGCGACTTTCTTAGACATTTATTGAGAAAATTCTCTACGAAATATTGTTTGTTATGGCAATAATCTCTTGTAAAAAAGGAGTTTCTGAAACTGCTGTGTTAGCTAATCTAAAAAGAGGGTTAGATAGGATTCCTCCAAGAGCTGTTACCGCTACGCAAGTATAGAGAGCAATTCTTAAGGGAGGCAATCCTACAATTCCCCAATTAATTTCAGGATATGATTTGACTATTTCAGAAGCTTCCTGCGGCTCTTTAACCACCATCATTTTTATCACTGAAATGTAGTAATAAATTGAGATAACAGAAGTGACAAGTCCAACTATTACCAATAGATATTGATGATTAGCCCAGCCGGCGAAGAATAAATATATCTTTCCAAAAAATCCCAACATTGGAGGTAAACCACCAAGAGAAAGAAGACAAAGGCTTAGACCTAATGTAATGAGAGGATCTTTTTGATAAAGTCCTGAGTAATCAATAATTCTGTCAGAACCAGTTCTCAGAGAGAAAAGTATTACACACGCAAAAGCACCTAAATTCATAAACAAATAAGCAGCTAAATATAAAACAGCAGCTGATAAACCATCTTGAGTCCCTGATACTATTCCAATCATTACAAATCCTGCCTGTCCAATAGAACTGTAAGCTAACATCCTTTTCATTGAGGTTTGAGCGAGGGCTACAACATTTCCTAGAGCCATGCTCAATATGGCTAATATGGTAAATAAAAGTTTCCATTCTTCATCGAATGAGGAGAAAGTAGTGCTCAATATTCTTATTGCAAATGCAAACCCCGCTGTCTTTGAACCAACAGATAAAAAAGCTACTACAGGTGTAGGTGATCCTTCATATACATCAGGAGTCCATTGATGAAATGGAACCGCAGCTATTTTAAATGCAACAGTTGATAATACAAATACAAGAGATAGAGAAGTGATGAATGAGGGCTTGTTGATAATCTCTAAACCAATGGTTGCTAAGTTTGTTGAACCGCTTAAACCATAAAGAAAGGAGGAGCCATACAAATAGACTGCAGCAGCAGCGGACCCAACAAGAAGGTATTTTAATGCGGCCTCAGAACTTCTTGGATCTCTCTTTAGATAACCCGAGAGTAAATAGCTCGCTACTGATAAAGTCTCAAGAGATATAAATACACTTATAAGGTCAGTAGATCCACACAAAAGCATTGCTCCAAGAGTTGCCGAAAGAACTATCGCTGCAAATTCACCAATAGGACTACCACTTTGTTCTGTATAACGCCAACTTATAAGTAGAGAAATTAAAGTTGATAAAGATATTATTGCCCTAAATGCGATTGCCAAATTATCAGAATTAAAGGATCCAAGAAATGCACTTTCCGCTGGATTACTCCATTGAAAGGCTAAACTAAGAAGAGAGCTGCCAATTGATAAATAGCAAATTATTGGTGCCCATTTTGATGCAGTTTTTTCTCCAGCTAAATCTACAAGAAGTGTCCCAACAATACCTAATAAAATAAAAGCCTCTGGAATAATGGCTTGAGCATTTAGATTAATTGTAAAGATTTCGTTGGGCACTTTATTAAATTGAATTAAATTAGATGTTTGATTGTAAGGGTCTAAGAGTTAATCTTAACTTGATTATAATTTGTGGGTATGATTTTTGAAATTTTCAGAAAAAATTACTTGCAAAAGCTTCAAATAATCATAATATGCCCTAACTGAACAAAAACACCAATTTTTGAAATAAACCTTGGATCACACACTTGTTATTGTTGAAAGTCCCACCAAAGCAAAAACTATAAGAAAGTTTTTGCCTTCTAATTATGAAGTCCTTGCGTCAATGGGGCATGTAAGAGATCTTCCAAAAGGAGCTGCCGAAATCCCTGCTGCAGTTAAAAAGGAAAAATGGTCAAGGATAGGAGTTAATACAACAGAAGATTTTGAACCGCTTTATATAGTTCCAAAAGATAAGAAAAAGGTTGTTAAAGAGCTGAAAGATGCATTGAAAGGTGCTACCCAACTATTACTAGCAACTGATGAAGATAGAGAGGGAGAGAGTATTAGCTGGCATCTTCTGCAGATACTTAAGCCAAAAATACCAACTAAGAGAATGGTTTTTCATGAAATTACAAAAAAGGCAATTAATAAAGCTTTGGATCAAACAAGAGAAATTGATATGGAACTTGTTCAGGCGCAAGAAACCAGAAGAATTTTGGACAGGCTTTTTGGATATGAATTATCTCCTTTACTTTGGAAGAAGGTAGCCCCCCGACTATCTGCTGGTCGTGTTCAATCAGTTTCTGTAAGACTTCTTGTTAGAAAAGAGAGAGAAAGAAGATCCTTTAAAAAAGCTAGTTATTGGGGGATTAAAGCTTCCCTAGTAAAAGATAATGTTAATTTCGAAACTAAATTATTTAGTTTAAACGGTCAAAGAATTTCTAATGGTTCCGATTTCGATGAACAGACAGGAAAATTAAAACAAGGAAATAAATCTTTAATAATTGGAGAAGAAAAGGTAAACGATTTATTGAAAACTTTTTCCTCTGAGGATTGGTTAGTCTCAAAAATCGAAAGGAAACCATCCACTCGTAAGCCAGTTCCTCCATTTACAACTAGTACATTGCAACAAGAAGCAAACCGGAAGCTTCGTCTTTCTGCGAGAGAAACTATGAGATGTGCGCAAGGGCTATATGAGAGAGGTTTCATAACATATATGAGGACTGATTCAGTTCATCTTTCCGAACAAGCCACAAGAGCTGCTAGAGAATGTGTCAGTTCAATGTATGGAAAAGAATATTTATCAAACTCACCAAGAGAATTTAATTCAACTGCAAGAAATGCTCAAGAAGCACACGAAGCTATCAGACCGGCAGGTGAGGTATTTAAAACACCAAAGGACACTAATCTAACTGGTAGAGACTTATCTCTTTACGATTTGATTTGGAAAAGAACTGTAGCAAGTCAAATGGCGGAAGCTAGGCTAACAATGATTAATGCTGAAATTAGTGTGGGGGATGGATTATTTAAATCGAGCGGGAAAAGTATTGATTTCGCAGGATTCTTCAGAGCTTATGTCGAGGGCAGTGATGACCCAAGTTCATCCCTTGAACAACAAGAAATTATTCTCCCAAACTTAACAACTGGAACATGTCTTGAAGTTCTTAATAAGGAATCTACTTTTCATGAAACTAAACCACCTGCAAGATATACAGAGGCTGCATTAGTTAAGGTTCTTGAAAAAGAAGGGATTGGAAGACCTTCTACCTATGCAAGCATTATTGGAACAATTGTGGATAGAGGTTATGCAAATTTATCTTCCAATACTTTGGCTCCAACGTTTACTGCTTTTGCTGTTACCGCATTATTAGAAGAACATTTTCCTGATTTAGTTGATACTACTTTTACTGCAAAAATGGAATCTTCATTGGATGAAATATCTTCAGGTAATCTTGAGTGGCTACCATACCTCGAGACTTTCTATAAAGGTAAAAATGGTCTGGAGGTGAAAGTTCAGAAAACAGAGGGTGATATTGATGGTAAAGCTTATAGACAAGTTGATTTCGAAGACCTTCCATGTGTAGTCAGAATAGGCTCTAACGGACCTTGGTTAGAGGGTACAAAAATTGATGAATCTGGTAATGAAATTCAGGCTAAAGGTAATCTTCCAATGGATATTACTCCTGGAGATTTAGACATAAAGCAAGTTGATCAAATTTTAAGTGGCCCATCAGATCTTGGGACTGATCCAAAAACTGGGGAAAAAGTCTTTTTAAGATTTGGTCCTTATGGACCTTACGTACAATTGGGAAATAATGATCAAGACAAAGCTAAACCAAGGAGAGCTTCATTACCCAAAGAGTTGAAAACTGATGATCTAACTCTAGATGAGGCCCTAGTACTTTTAAGTTTGCCTAGATTGTTAGGAGTTCATCCTGAAGGAGGAGTGATTGAGGCTGATAGAGGAAGATTCGGCCCTTATATTAAATGGATTAAAAATGAAAATGAATCTGAAAACAGATCATTAAAGAAAGAGGATGATGTTTTTACAGTAGATATAAAAAGAGCATTAGAAATTCTTTCGATGCCAAAGATGGGTAGAGGTGGCCAAGAGGTACTTAAAGATTTTGGAAAACCGAGAGAATTTAAAGAAAAAATCCAAATATTAAATGGAAGATATGGGATCTATTTAAAATGTGGCAAAACTAATGTTTCGATTGCTAAAGATACTGACTTAGAAAAATTTTCTTTAGATGATGCTATATTTCTTCTAGAAGAAAAACTAAAAGATAAAAAAGGGTCTATTTCAAAAAAAACAAAAATAAGTAATAAAAAAACTACAAGGAAAAAGAAAAGTTAGAAAAATATGATTTTTAAAAAAAAAGAATTTTTTTTATTAATTTTTTTAATTTTATTGCAATCATGCTCAGGAGGGAGGATTGGAAATTTTCTTGAAATTAGTTTTAAAGATTTAGAAAAAATAAGTCAAGATGAAGATTTAAAAAAGAATTTAGTAAACAAAGATACCGTCATAAAAGAAGACAAAGAAATTGACGATAAAAAAAATAAAAAAATAAAAAAAGTAGAAAAGCCAAAAAATGTTCTAAAGAATAAAAAGGATATCAATTTAGAAAAAGAAAACAAAGAAATTGACGATAAAAAAAATAAAAAAATAAAAAAAGTAGAAAAGCCAAAAAATGTTCTAAAGAATAAAAAGGATATCAATTTAGAAAAAACATCAAAACAAAAAAATAACAAAATTAAGAATTTTTCAAAAAAAAGAAATATTGAGCTCCAATCTTACAAAATAATTTTCATTTTAAAAGATGTTGATCCAAAGGATCCAACCGAAGAGTTAAGTTCCATATTAACTAATTCTGAGGTAAATTTTGAAATAGAAAAGATTGAACGTATCTTAGACTCAAAAAATAAAACTATGAATAAAAATTGATTAAAAATATTCAACAAAAATGAAAATAACAACAAAAACTGAAGCTTTAAATATTGTAGAGACCTCATATCTTGCATCTTTATCGGCTTTATTATGGGTTGCCTTGTATTATTTACCAATTGGGGGAGCTTTATTACGATTGATTTTACCCCTCCCAATGATCCTCTTGCATTTGAGAAGAGGAACTAAAACTGCATTGGAAGGACTACTGATACAATTTCTACTTTTATTTATAATTATGGGCCCTGTTAGAGGAACCTTGTTTTTATTCCCTTATGGGATCTTGGCTTTTTGGTTAGGCTGGTGTTGGTTTAAAGAAAAGAGTTGGAGATTAAGTTTAACCATTGGAGTCATTATTGGAACCCTCGGTTTCTTTCTACGAGTAATAGCATTATCCACATTGGTTGGAGATAATCTTTGGGTGTTAATTACTAGAGCAAGTTATGGTTTGATAGAAAAGTTTATTGGATTATTAAATTTACCTTTTTCTCCATCAATTTTAAGTATTCAATTAGGTGCAATTTTTTTAATAATTTTCCAAGAAATCGTTTATGTTTTAACGGTACACATAGTTGCCTACTCTCTTTTCCCAAGATTTAAATTAACTATTCCGGATCCTCCGAGATTAATAAATAGTTTAGTTGATTTAAATAATTGAAAATAAATAAGAATGTATAGTAAAGAGTTAGGGATAAATTTTTTTGGAAATGAATCCAATAAAAAAAGGAAACTTAAAAGGATAGATATACTGAAAAAGAATATAAATAATTTCAAAATTTTTCTTGTAATTGCAGGCACTAATACCTCTCAAATAAAGGGAATTTCCGCTGCCGGTATTAATGCAAAGTCAAGGAGAAAAACTGCCCTCGCTGACGCCGAATTTTTGCTTATGGGGGCTTCAAAAGATCATAAATATAAATTGCCTCCCCTCACTGCAGGAGTAACCCCGGCCCTAATAAGTCATGTTTGTTCAAAGCTTATAAATGTTTATCCAGTTATTGTTCCTTTGGGAATAGAAGTAAAACCTTACTTTAATCATTTGATTGTAGAAGATGAGGATTTGGGACCATCAAATTGTCTTACTACTGGTAAATCTATGCCCAGAGAAAGAGTTGTAAATCTCTATAAAGGAGGTCTTGAAATAGGAAAATCCTCAAAACAACCTATCTTAATTTCTGAATCTGTCCCAGGTGGCACAACAACTGCTCAAGCTGTAATGGAGGCTTTTGGTTTGCGAGTGTCTAATTTAGTAGGGAGTAGTTTATTTAAAGCTCCAAGAGATCTCAGAAGAAAAGTAGTTCAAAAGGGACTTTTAAATGCAAATCTCAAGAATGATTTTGACTCTTTTGATGTCGTCGCGGCAGTTGGAGATCCTTTCCAAGCTTTCTCCATGGGTTTATTAATTGGTGCTAGGTTAGCAAAACAACCTGTGATATTGTCCGGTGGAAGTCAAATGTTGGCTGTAACTTTGCTTGTATTAGAATTCTTAGGTTCAAATAATAAAGATGACTTTATTGAGAATATTTTTATTGCAACAACGGGCTGGCTTGTAAAAGATAATTCTTTAAATGATTTATTAAATTTAATTAATGAAAAATATGATGTCAACTTATTAGGCTTAGCAAGCCCTTTAAATTTTAAATCTTCAATATACAAAGAATTGAAGGATTATGAAATGGGTCATGTAAAAGAAGGAGTAGGTGCTGGTGGAATATCATTACTTGCTTACTTAAATGGATTTAAAAATGACGAAATAGTTTCATTGTGTCAACAAAATCTGGAAATGATGAAGAGTCTAGGTCAAATTTCTTTAGAGAAGGATTGCTAAATGTTTTCAAAATTTGCAACCAGAAGAGAATTTTTAAATTGGGGTAAACTTTCTCTTTTATTTCTCTTAACCTCTTGTAGTAAGGTTCCAAATAAAGTAAAGATTGCGCTACAAAATTCTTTTTATCCAAAATCTTTTAAAGATACTATTCCAAAAGATTGGAAGCAGGAAAAAATTAATTTTGAAAATATTCAGCAACAAAAAAATAGAAACATAATTTTAGATTCTGACTTTACATTAATAAATGATGGATGGGTTAATGGTATAAATTTTGCGGAATTTGAAAAAATAAATCAGTATACATTGATCGAAAATCTTGATAAGAGATCGATAGATTTTTTAGGAAGTTTTAATGAAAATCAAAGAAGTAAATTATTTCCTATTGGAGTAGTTCCTTACACAATTATAATTAAAAATAATAAAGAACTAATAAATTCAGCAAGAACTTCTTGGGATTTCCTTCTTTCTAAAAAATTAACGGGGAAAATTATTTTTCCACAAAGTCCCAGAATAATATTGTCAATTGCTAAAAAAATTAATTCTACTAACTCTTTAAAAAAACTCAAAAGCCAAGCGATGTTATTTGATGACAAAAATATGCTCAATTGGTTGATTAATTCTGATGCTTGCGTAGCCATAGTGCCTTACAGTCTCTGCTCAAAATATTTAAAAATAGATCCAAGGCTTTCTTTAGTTTTCCCAAGCGAAGGAGTACCTCTAATGTGGCATTTTCTCCTTAGCCGATCAAATCTAAATAATGAAATATTAATTAAATGGATTAAATCTTTAGAAAAAAAATCAATAGTAGATAAATTAGTAAGTCAAGGATGGTATCTACCATTTAATAGTGATTATTTGCAAACTAAATATAAATCTGGGATGTCCACAATATCAGGCCCCTCTAAGAAATGTTGGGATAATAGTTGGTCTTTCTCTGTCTTAACAAGTGAACAAAAAATTAATCTTCAAAATTCCTGGAATGAATCTTTAACCCCATAATCTTTTTGTCGGAGTGTCAATTAATAAGTTATGGGTTTGTTTTAATAAATTTGGAATATCTAATTTACTAGGACATTTAGGAATACATTCATTACACTCTTGACAAAAAGAGGAATTTTTTTCTTCCCACCAGTGGCCAGCTTTTCCTATTAAGTTGTATCTTTCTTTTGAAAATTCTAATTGGCCATAACCAATAGATATGTTCCTCAAACGAAGGATTTCTGGAATAGGTATTTGATTTGGGCATGGTAGACAACTTCTGCATTGCTCACATTTAGTTGAGTCTAATCTTTTATTAGCCAACTCCTCAATTTTATTCAGGGCGTTTATTTCAGGAGTTGAAAGTCTCTCGCAAGAGTTTCTAAGTTTATAGGCAAACTCAAAATCTTTTTTGTTTGTGGCTCCTAAGGACAAAGTTGTAATTCCTTTCGCCAACAAAAATCTATATGCTAACTCTAATGGATGAAAAGGCTTAGAGGCCTCCAATAAAATATCACTTGGAGAATATAATCTTCCGCCTTTATCAGCTGGTGATATTGCTAAAACTCCCATACCTTTTTTTATAGCTTGCTCTGCCAAAGTAATTTTAGATTGATCTAAATAATGTAAATGAAGACTACAAAAACTAAAAACTTCACTGTTAATTGCTTCTTTAATAAGAGAATAACTTCCATGTGAACTAAATCCAACTTGATCAACTAGTTCTTTCTCAAGTATCCATGATATGAATTTCTTCCCCTCTCCAGCTAGTACCCAATCAAGATGTTCTTTTAAGTTAACTCCGTGAATTGCAAGATTATTAATTTTCTCGCGATTTAAATTTTTAAGAGAATTTTTAAAATTATTTTTTAAAAATTCAAAATCACCTTTTGGCAAAACTTTGGTAGTAATCACCCAATTTTTTTCTTTTATATTTTCTTCTTTTGCTAGTTTTTTTATTGACTTTCCAATAAGTGATTCGGCATCACCATAAGAATGTGCTGTTTCGATATGGTTAATTCCTACGTAATATGCATTTTTTATTGCGCTACACATTTTTTCGATACTTTCAGTTGATCGCATTGTCCCTAAAGTGAATAAGCTCACTTTTGCCCCTTTACCAAATGATCTTTTTTGTGAATTAATAATCATCTAAAAATGATCAATTTCTTTTTATTTACTCTTTAATTTATTTATAGTTGAAAATGATTTAAAGTAAATTAAAGTAAATACAAAATTTTGTAAAAATATTTTTCTTAAATCTATGTTCACAGGAATAATCCAATCAATTGGAAAACTAAAACAGGAAAAAAATATATTAGAAATTGAAATTCTAGACAATTTTTTTGATATGGCAATCGGTGACAGCATAGCTGTTGATGGAATTTGTTTGACAGTTAAAGAAATTTTTCAAAATAAATTTACGGTTGATGTTAGTGAGGAAACATTAAAAAAAACAACTTTAGGATTAAAGTCTAATCTTAATCAGATTGTCAATTTGGAGCCTGCTCTTCGTATATCTGATCGTCTTGGTGGACATATTGTGAGCGGACATATTGATGGCCTTGGGAAAGTTGAGAATATAGAAAAATTAGAGAAATCTTGGCTTTTATCAATCAAGTGGAAAAATATTAATTTTTCAAAATATGTAGTTGATAAAGGCAGTATTTGTGTAAATGGCATCAGTCTTACAATTGCAAAATATGAGAAGGAAGGAGAAATATTTACTATTGCAATAATTCCTCATACTTGGCATAACACAAATCTTAATAAATTAAATGTTGGTGATAACGTAAATCTTGAGGCAGATGCACTAATCAAATATGTTGAGAAATTACTTTTGTTTAATAGGAATAATAAAGAAGATTTTTCTGAAAATACTATCTCTTCAGAGTGGCTCAAAGAAAACGGCTGGTAATATTTTTTCTAATTTAATGGAATCAGATAAATTGTCTTTGATTCTTTTTTAAGATCAATTTTAAATTCCTTCCCAGGTTCTAGACCTAATTTCTTGGTGTATGCATGACCTATTAATAGGTTCCCATTACCGTGAACCTTAGTTTTAAATTCTGCTTGCCTGCCTCTAGAAGCTCTATCACCACTTTTTCCTTGACGACCATTTCCTATTTTGTAACCCTTGGCTTCGATAAGCGCCCTATAGAAACTTTTTCTTAAGACTCTACCGCTAGGACCTACATAACCACATCCTTTTGCTATCTCATCTTCAGATTTTTTACTTAATAATTTTGCTTTTTCAAGAAGTTCTTTTCCTTCTAGCATTAGCTGTCCAATTTCTAATTATATATTCTTACTAAAAAAGAGTTCTGTGGCAATATAAATTAATAAAAAATATATTTAATAATTAAGATTTATTAACCTCATAAGAGGTACAAAATAATAAATAAAATTACCCATATTCCATCTACAAAATGCCAGTATAATTCAACAGCTTCTAAAGGAAACATATTTTGACTAGTGACTCTTCCGCCATTTATTCTCGATTGCCAAGCAATAATTAAAATCATTAAAGTGCCTAAAGTAACATGTAGTCCATGAAAGCCAGTGAGAGCATAAAAAGTACTTGCAAATAAATTATCGGTTAATCCAAAAGGTAAATGAAAATATTCAAATAATTGACAGATTAAAAAAATTATTCCAAGAAAAGCAGTAAAAAATAACCACCTTTGGGAATCAGAGTTTTTATCTTTCAAAAGTGCTTTACCTGCCTTATGGAAAGTTGCACTACTGACAAGTAATAAAATTGTATTTAGTGTAGGTATTGGGAGCTCTAATTCATAGATAGCCCCATCAGGCAATGGATTTACAGCTTTATAAGTGAGATAAGCAGCGAAGAATCCAGCAAAAGTCATTCCATCAGCAATTAAAAATGTTATGAGACCAAACATTCTGAAGTCTTCATGTTTCTCATTAACTTCAGAATTATTTTTTTGAATCTCTTTTGAGCTATCAAGAGTTGTCATATATTCTTATTTTTGTTCAGAAAACTGTTTACCATAACCATAAGGTTCTTCAACTAATGGTGCTTCTCCTTCCCAATTTTCAACTGGAGGAGGAGAAGATGTTAACCATTCAGGTGTAAGAGCATTCCAAGGGTTGTCTCCAGAATCTTTACCGTTTCTCACACTAAGGAATATGTTAATTAAAAAAGGAATTGTACTTATAGCCATTAAGAGAGCCCCTAAACTACTAATTTGATTAACTAGCTGAAATTGAGGATCATATTCTGCAACTCTTCTTGGCATTCCGTTTAAACCTAGCCAATGTTGTGGAGCAAAGCACAAGTTAAATCCAATAAAGGTAATTATAAAATGTAAAATTCCCAATTTTTCACTTAGCATTTTCCCAGTTACTTTTGGGAACCAATGATATATCGATGAGAAAATAATAAAAACAGTCCCTCCATAAACTATGTAATGAAAATGGGCTACAACGAAATAGGTATCATGTACGTGAATATCAAAAGGAACCTGTGCCAGAGCAACTCCTGTAATTCCTCCAAAAACAAAATTTATAATAAATCCACAAGAGAATAACATCGCACTATTGATGGAAATTTTACCTCCCCATAATGTTGCAACCCAATTGAAAAATTTTATCCCTGTTGGAACAGCAATAAATGCTGTAGCGATAGTAAAGAACAATCTCATCCAAGGAGGGGTTCCACTAGTAAACATATGATGCGCCCAAACGACTAAACCTAAAACAACTATCCCCATTATTGAAAAAACCATTGTTGTATATCCAAAAAGTGGTTTTCTAGCATGTACTGGAAGTATTTCGCTAACTAAACCAAAGGCAGGAAGTACCATAATGTAAACAGCTGGATGAGAATAAAACCAAAATAAATGCTGATAAACTACGACATTGCCACCTAAAACAGGATTGAAAAACCCTGTATTAGCGATGATATCAAAACTAAGTAGAATTAATGTACCCGCCAAAACAGGAGTTGACAAAACAACTAGTAGACTCGTCCCAAGCATTGCCCAACAATACATAGGCAATTGCATGAGTTTTAATCCTGGCCTTCTTAATTTGATAATGGTGGCTATAAAGTTTATTCCACCAAAGATAGAACTGCCTCCAAGTAATAAAACGCTCATAATCCAAATTATTTGTCCCGATTGAGGAGTAGTTATGCTCAAGGGTGGATAAGCTGTCCATCCAGCCTGAGCAGCACCTTCAACAAAATAGCTCGCGACCAGCATCAAACCCGAAGGAGGAATTAGCCAAAAAGCTACGGCATTTAATCTTGGGAATGCCATATCTCTTGCACCCACATAAAATGGAATTAAATAATTTCCAAAAGCACCGTTAACTACAGGCACTATCCAAAGGAATATCATTATTGTTCCATGTAAAGTTAAAACTTGGTTATATACATCTCTTGGCATAAAGTCAGACATTGGACTAGCTAGTTCAATTCTTATAGCGCTAGCTAAGGTTCCTCCTATTAAATAGAAAAGAAAACCGCAAACCAAATATTGTATTCCAATTACTTTATGATCAAGACTAAAACTAAAGTATCTAAGCCAGCCTTTAGGTTGGAGACTTTCATTATCAGTTTTTTGTGGATCGATTGATATTGTCATAAATTTACCTCTGTTTTTTTATTTTTGTTAAACCAATCGTTGTAATCAGATTCTTCTTCAACAATTATGGAGGCTCTCATTCCTCCATGATATGGGCCACACAATTCTGCACAAATTATTGGATATTTACCTACTTTTGTAGGAGTAAAGTTTAGAACAGTTGGTTGTCCAGGAATAATATCCTGTTTAATTCTGAACTCAGGCACCCAAAAAGCATGAATGACATCTTTAGATTCCATTCTCATCGATACTTTTTGATCAACAGGAACATGTAGTTCTCCAGATATAAAATTGCCTTTGGGATAATTGAATAAAAATGCAAATTGCATAGCCGAAACTTCAATTGATAAATTATTTGATACTTGGTTATCAGAAGTTTGACTAATTCCAGCCCATATTTTTTCAGAATTTGAACTCATCATTTCGTGGTTATGATTTAGTTCCTTCATCCCTCCCATTCTGTCGTAGATGTTGTAACTATATAAACCTATTAATAAAACAATTATTGAAGGGATAATTGTCCATACAATTTCTAAGCTTAAATTTCCCTCTAAAGCTATACCATCACCTATTTGATCATTTTTTTTTCTAAACTTAAATAAACTATAAATAACTGCTATTGTCATTCCTATAAAAATAATTAAGCCTATGATGAAAAGAATTTTAAATAGTTCATCGTAAATTGGCGCATTAATACTTGCTTCAGCAGGGAGCAAATTTACATTAAATCCAATCCAAAAAGATATAGCAAAAACAAGTGAAATAATTAGTATTAAATAAATGTTTTTATTTAACAATTGATGTCAAAAGTTGTAGTTATATTTTTAAGATATTCAATTTTTTAAATTCTGCATCCTTTGTTAAAAGAAAAGCATTTAAATTCATAACTTCTTAAGATTTAAGAAATAAAAGACGTATTATTAATAACTTTTTAGAGTTAATTGTCAGGGAAAAAAGATTAAATCAATAAATTATTTTTTAAATTAAACATATTAATTTTTAATTAATGTTTGGTTTTTGAATCTAAATTATTATGCAAAATATATAGGTTTTATCCATTTGATTAATAACCAATTATATAAATCAAAATATCTGCCAATTTTTAAAAAATTAGGAAGTCATAGCGTATTTGCACTTATCGCACTAATTGTAATTGGAGGGGCTACGAGAGTGATGGAGGCTGGCCTTGCTTGTCCAGATTGGCCATTATGTTATGGGTCTTTTTTGCCTTTTAGTCATATGAACCTAAGAGTTTTTCTAGAGTGGTTTCATCGCTTAGATGCTTTTCTTGTTGGAGTATTAATTCTTTTTAAATTTGCTCTATCAATTTTATGGAAAAAAGAAATTCCAAATTGGTTACCTAAAACTTATTCATTACTACTTTTTCTTGTTATTGTCCAAGGATCTTTTGGAGCATTAACAGTAATAAATCTGCTTGATTCATATACTGTTACGGGCCATCTTTTAATAGCATTTCTCCTTCTCATTACAACAATTTCAATAAATCAAAATTTAGAAAATGACGAAATAGAAGAGCCATTAATTTGGTGGAGATTATTATTATTTGTTCCTCTTTTACTTACTCTGATTCAATCTTTTATTGGAGTAAGGCTTTCATCAACCTGGTCAGCGCATATTTGCTTATCTTCTAACAAACAATGCCTAATTTTAAATACTCATAAATTATTTGCTTTTCCAATTACCTTTTCAATCCTATTGATTACTGCTACTGCAATCTATAAGAGAAGTTTGCTTACTGAAAATTGGAAATATCTTTCAGCACTTATCTTTCTATTGTTTTCCCAAATTGTTTTAGGTGTTTTAAGTCTTAAAACAAATTTGAATGAACCTATTTTTATTATCGGTCATCAACTTAATGCCTCTTTATTTATTGCGATATTAACAACATTAATCTTTAGAAATCCTTTTACCAAAAAAGGTCTAAACCACTCCCTAAATTCTCAAATGGTTGGTATCAATTCATGAACAGTAGTAACTTAGAAAACTTAAACTATAAATCTTCAATTAGGGATGAAGTTGTACCTTCAAGAAAAAGATTAACTTTACCGCCTTGGCTTGAAGTAGCAAAACCCAGATTAATTCCACTTTTACTGGCAACAACTTTGGGGGGAATGGCTTTGACGGAGGAATGGCCTTTGTCTTCACCGAAACTTATCTGTACTTTAGGAGGCGGAGCTTTGGCAGCAGCAGCAGCAGGAGCTCTTAATTGCTTGTGGGAAATGGAATTGGATAAGAGGATGACAAGAACTAGTAAAAGAGCTTTGCCAGCAGGAAAGTTGTCCTCTGAGACTGTATTTTTAGCTGCCGTATCATGTACTTTGGCCGCTTCGATGCTTTTAGTAAGTGGTGTAAATTATTTGGCTGCAGGATTAACTCTTCTTGGTTTATTTAGCTACGTAATTTTATATACAGTTATTTTGAAACCCCGTACAACAAAAAATATTGTTTTCGGAGGAGTTGCTGGTGCGATACCACCTTTAGTTGGAGCATCTGCTGCTACAGGGCATGTAGGTCTTAGTGGTTGGTGGCTGTTTGGTTTAGTAATGTTATGGACTCCTGCTCATTTTTGGGCACTTGCAATTTTGTTGAAGGATGATTACGCATCTGTTGGTATTCCTATGCTCCCCTCTGTTAAAGGATCTGTTTTTACTGCTAAAGCGATTTCTCGTTATGGATGGGCAACAGTTTTAATGAGTATTATGGGAGTTTTTGCTTTACCTGAAGGGGGTCTCTTATATGGAATTATGTTATTGCCATTTAATGGAAGACTTTTGCAATTAATAAATGAATTAAAGAAATCTCCTGATGATCTTTCAAGAGCAAAGTCTCTTTTTAGGTGGTCTATCCTCTATATGTTTGGTATTTGTTTATTGTTATTGATTTCCAGAACACAACTTTCTGTAGAATTTGAGCAGCAAACTATGCAAATATTTTTATCTATATTATCTCTGCTTAGTAATTAAATTAGATGTAAAATGTTTTTTAAGTAAACAGTAAGTTTGATGAATTATATAAAAGTTAAAGGGCTCTCAAAATCTTATTCAGATATCAAGGCATTAAAAAATTTATCGATGGAAATTGAAGCTGGAACATTATTCGGAATACTAGGTCCAAATGGTGCTGGCAAATCAACACTAATAAAAATACTCGCTACTTTAATAGAGCCTGATAGTGGAGAAGTTTTTATAAATAATATTAATCTGATAAAAAACTCAAGGAAAATTAGAGAATTAATTGGTTATGTTGCTCAAGACATTGCACTTGATAAAATATTAACTGGACGAGAGCTTTTGGATTTTCAATCAGATTTATATCACATCAACAAAAACAAAAAATTTGAAAGGATAAAGAAATTAATAGATCAATTAGAAATGAACGATTGGATTGATCGTAAGTGCGGAACTTATTCAGGGGGAATGAAAAGAAGAATAGATCTGGCAGCTGGACTTTTACATTTACCCCAAGTATTAATACTGGATGAACCTACAGTTGGTTTAGATATTGAAAGTAGAAATATTATATGGCAACTTTTGAAAGATTTGAGAAATAATGGAATGACTATTATTTTAAGTAGTCACTATCTTGATGAAATAGATAAATTGGCAGATAGATTAGTGATAATTGATGATGGAAGAGTTATAGCACAAGGGGCTCCTGCAGAACTCAAAAATAAATTAGGAGGAAATAGAGTAACTTTGAAAGTAAGAGAATTTAGTAATCAGGAAGAAGCAAAAAATATATGTCAAATTTTATATTCAATAGATGGTATTAGTCAGATTATAATAAATGAAGCCCAAGGTTTCTCAATAAATTTTGTAGCAGATAAGGAAAAAGATTTACTTACGAAGCTAAAAGTGGAATTGGCCTTCTCAAAGTTTGAAATTTTTTCTCTTACCCAAAGTCAGCCAAGCTTGGATGATGTATATCTTCAGGCAACCGGGAAAACATTATTAGATGCCGAAATTTCTATGGCAGGGAAAAGGGACCTTAAAAAAGAGTCAAAGCAATCAATGCGATAAAAAAACTTTTGGTTAACTAACTATAATGAAAATTAATTACTGCTAATTATGGAATTACAACAGTATAATTTATTTTTTTTATATCAAGAAACATTTGCCTTAACAAAGAGATTATTTATTCAATTAAAAAGAAGACCATCAACTCTTTTAGCTGGTATATTACAACCCATAATTTGGCTTTTTTTATTTGGGGCATTATTCTCTAAAGCTCCTGAAGGTTTTTTACCAGGAGTTGATTCTTATGGGAATTTTTTAGGAGCGGGACTTATTGTTTTTACTGCTTTTAGCGGAGCCCTAAACTCTGGCCTTCCTTTAATGTTTGATAGAGAGTTTGGATTCCTTAATAGATTACTCGTGGCTCCTTTAACCAGTAGATTATCCATAGTTTTATCTTCTTTTTTTTACATAACAATCCTCAGCTTTGTTCAGAGTATTGTAATAATGGTTGTCTCATACATTTTGGGTTATGGATGGCCCAATTTATATGGTCTAGGAATTGTTTTTACAACACTAATTCTATTAGTTCTTTTTGTGACATCAATAAGTTTATGTTTAGCGTTTGTTTTGCCCGGACATATTGAATTAATAGCTCTTATATTTGTGATAAACTTACCTCTTCTTTTTGCAAGCACTGCTTTAGCTCCAATCTCTTTCATGCCAAATTGGCTTGGGTGGTTAGCTTCATTAAATCCATTAACTTTTGCGATTGAACCTATTAGGACTGCTTACACAGAAACTATGAATTTAGAATTAGTGGCTTTACATGCCCCATATGGTGATTTAACTTGTAAGAGTTGTATATCAATTTTATTTTCTTTAACAGTTTTTTCCTTGATTATCATAAGGCCTCTGTTAAATAGAAAGTTAAATTAAAAAATTTATGCTTTTAAAAAATCATCTAATAGAAGTTTTTAAAAAAGCCTCTTCAGAAAATAATATTTTGCTTAAAGAAAATATTGTTCTTAAGTGGGTGCATAGATTTGGGATTGATTCTTTAAATGATTTATTTATCCATGCCCCAGCTTTAGGGGAATATCAGCTTGAAGAAGAAAATCAAGAACAAACCACTTTAATAAATGAAGTAGATGAAGAAGAAAATCAAGAACAAACCACTTTAATAGATGAAGTAGATGAAGAAGAAAATCAAGAACAAACCACTTTAATAGATGAAGTAGATGAAGAAGAA
>JFNU01000005.1 GCA_000634515.1 Prochlorococcus sp. scB245a_520K10
CATTCCTGGCATACCCATGCCACCCATTCCTGGCATACCCATGCCACCCATTCCTGGCATACCCATGCCACCCATTCCTGGCATACCCATGCCACCCATTCCTCCCATGGGGTCTCCACCTGGTCCTCCAGGGACTGCGGCTTCAGGTTCTGGAATGTCAGCCATCGCAACTTCTGTTGTGAGGAGCATAGCTGCAATAGATACTGAATCTTGAAGAGCTAATCTTATTACTTTGGTTGGATCTAATATTCCTGAATCTTTTAAATCCTCATATTGTCCTGAATTAGCATTAAAGCCTTTGTTAAGTCTTTTAATTTCAGCGACAACTACATCACCATTAAAACCAGCATTTTTTGCTATTTGTTTGGTGGGTTCCAAAAGGGCTTCTTTAATTATATTTATCCCTGTTCTTAAATCATCTGTAGATGTTTGACTTAAATTTAAAAGGTCATCTGATATTTCAATTAAAGTTTGTCCTCCTCCAGAAACAACACCCTCTTCAATAGCAGCTTTCGTAGCATTAAGGGAATCTTCTATTCTCAACTTTTTATACTTCATCTCTGTTTCTGTAGCAGCTCCTACTTTAATAAGAGCTACTCCCCCGGCTAGTTTGGCTACCCTTTCATTGATTTTGTCCTGATCATACTCTGATTCAGTTATGTTAACTTCTCTCTTTAATTTCTCTACTCGGGCTTTAACTAAATCTTTAGTGTCTTCGAAGGCAACAATTGTAGTTTTATCCTTTGTAATAGTTATTTTTTTTGCTTTGCCTAAATCATTAATCGATACTTTATCAAGTGACATCGATTTATCTTCGCTTATTAACTTAGCTCCTGTAAGAATTGCAATATCTTCAAGGGCAGCTTTTCTTCTCTCACCAAATAAAGGTGCTCTTACGGAAGCTACATTTAAAACCCCACTATTCTTATTCAAAACCAGAGTGGTTAAAGCTTCCCCTTCAATATCTTCAGCAAGAATTAGAAAAGGTGAACCTGTCTTCTGTATTTCTTCAAGTATTGGAACAAGATCAACTAAAGTTGAGATTTTTTGATCAGTTATTAATATTTTAGGGTTTTCAAGTTCACAAACTTGTCTTTCTTGGTCTGTTACGAAATATGGAGAACTATAACCTCTATCAAAAGACATTCCTTCAGTTATATCTAATTCTGTTTCTAGTGATTGAGATTCTTCAACAGTTATTACACCATCAGAAGTAACAATATCCATTGCCTTCGAAATTATAGATCCAATTTCTTCATCACCTCCAGCACTAACTGTTGCAACTTTTTGGATATCAGAATCACTTAATGAAATACTTTTGGAACTTAATTTTTCTAAAACAAAAGCTAGGCCTGCCTCCATACCTTTTTTTAACTCCATAGGATTGGCACCAGAAGCAATATTTTTTAACCCCTCCTGAACCATCTTCTGAGTCAAAATGGTTGCTGTTGTTGTTCCATCACCAGCACTCTCTTTTGTCTTAGATGCAACTTGTTCTATTAATTTCGCACCTAAATTAGAAATTGGGTTTTCAATCTCGATTTCTTTGGCAACTGTAGATCCATCTCTTACTATATCTGGCGAACCAAATTTCTTTTCTATTACAACGTTTTTTGCTTTTGGCCCAATAGTAACTTTTACTGCATTAGCTACGAAATTCACACCTTTTTCTAGCGCTTCTCTTGATTCATTAGAAAAACTTAACTGTTTAGCCATGTTTACTCGATTTTTAATCTTATTCTAATCTCCCATAGAATCATTTTTAAGGGATATTTAATTAAGTGGGGAAAGCCGAATTTCTTTTAATGAGACATACAAATTAACTCAAATAAGAGTATCTTTAAGTTATGGAAGAAACAAATAATCTTATTTTTACTCTTACCGCAATCCTCGCGATTGCTATGACTCTAATATACTTTCCTTTAAGATTTTTCTTGACATTAACTGCTAGAAGTCGAAGACTTAAACTTTTACAAAAAATTAGAAGATTAAGAGATGAATTGGGACAGCCTTATGAAAGTACATAATTAAATATTCATACCTCCGTCTATACTGATTGTTTGCCCTGTAATGTAACTTCCTGCATTACTTGAAACTAAGAATGACACTAAGTTCGCAATTTGAGTACAACTTCCTAATTTCCCTAAAGGGATCACTTTAATTATCTCTTCACTATTAAGTTTTTCAGTCATCTCTGTCTCTATGAAACCTGGAGCTATTGCATTTACGTTGATACCTCTTGAAGCAAATTCTTTAGCGCAAGTTTTGGTAAATCCAATAACTCCAGCTTTGGCGGCAGAATAATTTGCTTGACCCGGATTACCAATTATTCCAACAACAGATGAAATATTTATTATATTACCACTTCTTTTTTTCATCATAAATTTTGAAGCATATTTTGTACAAAGAAAAACTCCTTTTAAGTTTGTATTTAGTACGTCATCCCATTGTTCCGATTTCATTCTCATCAATAGTCCATCTCTAGTAATGCCAGCGTTGTTAATGAGGATATCAATGGTGCCATTAATTTTGATTATTTCTTCAAAAGCTGAACTGACAGAATCCTCTTTTGAAACATCGAATTTTAATTTATGAGCTTTACCTCCCGAATTTTTTATTGAATTTACAACTTCTTCAGCTTTTTCATCAGAAGAAGAGTAATTAATAAAAACTTCTGCTCCAAAGCGACTTAGTTCTAAAGCAATTTCTTTACCAATTCCCCTGCTAGCTCCGGTGATTAAAGCAACTTTGCCTGATAATGAATCTGTATTGGACATTATGAATTTTTATAATTTTCAATCGTAGTACTATTTGTGTAAAGATATTGCTTTTATTTATAATTGTCTAGAAAATATTAAAACCTTCTATTGTGCACTTTTTAATACCAGCTGCAGGGAGTGGTAGCAGAATGAAAGCTGGAAAAAATAAATTACTTATTGATTTAGAGGGAGAGTCTTTGATTTATTGGACACTTAAATCTGTATTTTCTGCAAGCTCAACAAACTGGGTTGGAATAATTGGGCAACCGAAAGATAAAAATTTATTATTAAATTCAGCAAAGGATTTTGCCCATAAAGTTCATTGGATTAATGGTGGTAAAACCAGACAACAGTCAGTTTTTAATGGTTTAAATGCATTGCCAAAAGATGCTAAAAAAGTTTTAATACATGATGGTGCTAGATGTCTAATTAATCCTGAATTGATAGACCTTTGTGCCAAGCAATTAGATGAAAATGCAGCTGTAATTTTGGCTACTAAGGTAACTGACACAATAAAGATTGTTGATAATGAAGGTTTTATTAAAGAAACACCAGATAGAAATTATTTATGGGCAGCGCAAACTCCTCAGGGCTTTTTAGTAGATAGATTAAAAAAAGCTCATAAGATGGCAATTGATAAAAACTGGAAAGTCACAGATGATGCCTCACTATTCGAAATGCTTAATTGGAAAGTGAAGATTATTGAAGGAACTTATTCAAATATAAAAATTACATCTCCTATAGATTTGAAAATAGCAAAACTTTTTTTGAAGAACCACTAGTTAAAAAGGTTTATCGATACTAAGAATGCCATCATCACCATTTAAGGTGGCTTCGTATCCTAAAGGAATGCAAGCATTTCCCGATATGTGACCTATTGGAAGGTCAAAAAGAATAGGAAAATCAAACTCTTGGAGTCTTTCAATAATGCATTGTTTTAGTAAATCTTTCCATTCAAGGCCGCAGGAATCATTAGAAAAACTTCCGAATCCAATACCAGCAATTTCCGTAAGTATTTTTGTCATTCTGAGGTAAGTCAACATGCGATCAATTTTATAAATATCTTCATTAATATCTTCAAAAATTATTATTTTCCCTTTGCAATCTGGAAAGTGATTAGTACCAATTAAAAAAGTAGCAATAGTTAAGTTAGAAACGATAATTTCTCCTTTAGCTTTCCCACCATTTAAAGGAATTCCTCTTATGTCCTCAACATATCCTTCAAAAAGTAAATTTCTTAATCTCTCAAGACTCCACTCTGGCTCTTTGAAAAGGCCAGTAACCATAGGCCCATGAATAGAACCTATAAATCCTTGAGAATATTTAGATAGTAATAAAGAACATGTATCTGAGAATCCAAGCATTAAACCATTCTGCCAAGAAGGTTCTTTTTCTAAAATTCTTGCTGAACCCCAGCCTCCTTTTGCAAAAATGATTAGCTTACTATTTTGTGCTTTTTCTAGTTCTTCAAATCTAGTTAGATCATCACCTGCAAAATAACCACACTTTTTGGATAGAGAATTATTTTCATTAATTTCCAAGCCCCAGTTTTTTAAGATTTCTATGCCTTTTTGAAAATTTTCTTCTTCATCAATAAAGGAGGCTGGAGCTAAAATATCTATTAGATCACCTTTTTTTAATCTAAAAACCATATTTAGAATCTATGAGGCAATAATAATTCCTAATAAAAGGACTCCTCCATAAATTGATTGATTTTTGAAGTGATTCCCAATATTTTTTATTGATTGCTTTTCCTCAGGAAATACTTTTAGTATATCTCTCTGCATTAAGATTGACGTTGTAAGCCAAATTGGCCAAAAAATAAAATCCATTTGATTAATAAATCCGCATAATGCGAGAAAACTCGAAGTTAAAAAATAACAAATTTGAATAGTTATTCTAGTATTGTTATGCAAGTTAATAGCCGAACTATTTATTCCAATTTTGATATCATATTTTTTATCTGCTAAAGCATAAATAGTGTCAAAGCCAAAAGTCCAAAAAATGGTAGCTAGCCAGCAAAACAATAAAACAATACTATTTAAATTGCCTTCTTTTGCGGCCCAGGGAATTAAGACAGCAAAACCCCAGCATATGGATAAGATTAATTGAGGATATTTAAACCATCTTTTGGCAGAAGGATAAATTAAAATAATAGGTAAAGCTAAAAAAGCAAGTAAAATGGAAAGGATTCTTCCAGGTTGAGGTAGTGACAAAGTTAAAAAGAAGCTACATAAAATTAAAAAGAAAAGAATTGAATAAGCTGTTTTAAGACTGATTTTATTTGCAGCTAGAGGTCTATTTTTTGTCCTAAAAACTCTTTGATCAATTTTTTTGTCCCAAATATCATTAACCACACAGCCTAATCCACTTACTAGTAGTCCTCCCAGGATTATTCTTAGTAACATTAAAAATGTTGGATTAGCATCTGGGGTTAAATATAAACTCCATCCAGCAGGAATAAGTAAGATCATTCTTCCAGTAGGCTTATTCCACCTTAATAATTCAAAAAAAGTACTTAATTTAATTTGTCGATTTTTATTTCGCATATTACCTATTGTATATTTCATAACTTTAAATAATCTTACTAGGATTTAATGATTTCTATTATTTAATAATCAATCTTGGGTATATTTATTAATGGATTAAAGATATCTGCATCTTATAAAAAGAAATGATACAGAAACAAGATTTAAGATATTTTCAAGAAAAGCAAATTTTAGTAGCTTCTATAGATATTGGAACTAACTCTACACATCTTTTGGTAGCAGAAATTAATCTAGAATTAAAATCATTTTCAATAAAATTCACTGATAAATCAACCACTCGTCTTGGAGAAAGAGATGAGGAGGGTAATCTTACTGAAGAATCAATCCAAAGAGCATTAGTTACTCTTAAGCGATTTAAGGAATATTGTAAAAGTAATGGAGTAAAACAAATAGTAACAGCAGCAACAAGTGCAGTTAGGGAAGCTCCAAACGGTCAGGATTTTATTAAAAGAGTTCTTGATGAAACTGATATTCAAATAGAAATGATAAGTGGTTCTGAGGAAGCCAGATTAATTTACCTTGGTGTTCTTTCTGGGATGGCTTTTGAAGATCAGTCTTTTGTAATCATAGATATAGGAGGAGGATCTACAGAATTAATACTTGCAGATAAAAAAGATGCTATAGCTCTAACAAGTTCGAGAATTGGTGCTGTAAGACTTAAAAATGATTTTTTTAATAAAGAGTCTATAAATTCAGAAAGATCGATTTTTCTAACAACTTTTATTAAAGGATCTTTAGAACCATCTGTTCGAAAAATAAAGAGTAGATCTAAGGGAGATAAGCCTTTATCTATGATTGCAACCAGTGGCACTGCAACTTCATTAGGAAATTTGATTTCAGATGATTTGGGAGAATCTAAACCAAAGTTGCATGGTTATAAATTTAAAAGGGAAAATTTACAAAATGTATTGGAAAAACTAATTAAATTGCCAGTTTCGGAAATCAAGAAAATACCTTCATTAAGTGAGAGAAGAGCAGAAATAATTATTCCAGGTGCATTGATATTAAACACCGCAATGCAGATGTTGAACTTTAATGAGTTAATAATAAGTGAGAGGGCGCTTCGAGAGGGTTTGGTAGTAGATTGGATGCTTCGTAAAGGGATAATTAAAAACGAGTTAAATATTCAAAGCAATATTAGAAAAACAACTATAGTTCATCAGGCCAGAAAGTTTGGAGTAGACAATACAAGAGCTGAGAAAGTTATTGATATTGCCTTTCAAATCTATGATCAGACTAAAAATATCTTTCATAGCGATAATGACCCTAAAGCTAAAGAACTTCTTTGGGCAGCTTCTAATCTTTATAATTGTGGGAAATACGTAAATGTTGGTTCATATCACAAACACTCTTGGTACTTAATAAAAAATTGTGAGTTGTTGGGATATTCTGAAGCGGAAACAAATATTATTGCTTCAATTGCTAGATACCATAGAAAGACTCTACCCAAGAAAAGACATGAGTCTTGGCAAAATTTAATATCCAAAGAAGATAAAACATTAGTTCTTGAAATGTCATTAATTTTGAGATTAGCAGCATCTCTTGATCAAAGACCTGATAAGGTAATCTCCTCAGTTCAAATAAAATTGCAGGAAAATATTCTTACATTTGAACTTCTACCTTTTGATAGAAACCATGATCTTCTTCTTGAAAAATGGAACTTAGGATTATGCCGTAATGTAATAAAAGAACTAAAGAATTTAGATTTAAAAGTTATTTAGTTTTTTTAATAAGTTCTTGTTTTGGAGTTTGATTCTGAGAAGAGTCTGAAAATAAATTGAAAATTAAGGACGATGCGATTAATCCGAGAAAGCCTGAAATTAAAATAAATATTAGGAATCCCATTGGATTAAGATTCTGAGGTTGTGTAGACTTATCATTTTTTTTCGAAACTTCTTCAACTATTTCTTCAATTTTTACTTCTTTCCTCTCTGTATTGAATTCATTCATTATAAATTCAGTATCAAGTTTCAGTTTCTGTGAAATCCGTCGAACCATTGCTTTGACAAATACTTTTTCAGGTAGCTTTTCTTCATTACCCTCTTCTATGGCTTCAAGTTGATGAGTTCCGATTTTTAAATTAGAAGCCAATTCTTCAATAGATTGATTTCTACTTAACCTTGCCTCTTTAATGAAATTTCCAATTCTCTTTAAAGAGGAATTTTCTCCTTTATTGTTGTTTTCCGAAACAGAGTTTATTTCTTTCAAAGCAAATAAATTTTTACTAATTATAGTAATTAATATTTTTCTATCAACTTTAAGATTATTTATTCCTAAAGAGATGCCTATAAGATGGATTATAAAGATTAGATCTTTTTTGAGAATTACTAATTGCTGGGCTAATTATGTAAATGGTTGTTCTAATTAGTTTTTTCTCAATAGAAAATTTTTCCATATCTTTTAATTCTATTAATGATGTCCAACCATCATCCCAAGATACTCTAAATCCAACAATCACTTTAGTCTCTGGAGGGTAAAACTCTAGTAGAGCTTCTTGAGACCTTTTTACATGCCTAGCACTTAGATATAGGCATATAGAGGAATTGTGTTTCGCAAGATCTTTTAGAGATTCTTTTTCGGGCATCCCTGTTCGCCCTCCGGCTCTAGTTAAAATTATTGTTTGCGTTATGTCAGGGATGGTTAACTCAGCTTCATGATATGCTGCAGCAACTTGAAAAGCACTTACTCCAGGAACAACCTCGATTTCAATTTTTTCGTTTTTTAAAATTTCGATTTGCTCTCTAATTGCTCCAAAAAGGCAAGGGTCTCCATCATGCAACCTTATAACAGTTTTCTCTGCCTGAAATTTTTTTATCATAATTTGGGTGATTTGCTCTAAGTTGAGCGAACTCGTTTTTATTTTTTCAGAACCTTCTTTAGCAAAATCTAAAATCTTTTCAGGTATTAGAGAATCGGTCCAAATAATGACATCTGCAATTTTTATCTTTTTTAATGCTTTTAAAGTTAATAATTCTGGATCGCCTGGACCAACACCAATAAAGGATATTTTATTATCCATTCTTTCTATTTTTCCCGCTATATGTTCTCAATCTTAAAAAAAATATTCCAATTAATCCAGAAGAAAATAAAAAAATACTTATAAATTGAGCCATTCTTATACCGCCATCACAGAAAGGTGGAAGTCCACCAATGCATAGTGGGTCAGTTCTTAAACCTTCAATCCAGAATCTTCCAAAGCTATAACTTATTAAATAAAGACAGCTAATAAAGCCAGGTCTAAAAAAATCTGTTTTATTTTGTTTATTAAAGGTAATAATAAGAACTATGAAGATTATAAGATTCCACAATGACTCATAGAGAAATGTAGGATGAAAAAATTCATAATTAAGAAATTCTAAAGGCCTATTTTGGATAGGTATAAATAATTTCCAAGGCAAATTTGTAGGAACTCCAAAGGCTTCATTATTGAAAAAATTTCCCCACCTTCCTATCGATTGTCCAAGAATAATCGAGGGTATTAATATATCTATAAAAGTTTTTAAATGAATTTTTTTTGACTTACAGAAATAGATAATAGATAATAATCCTCCAATTAGACCTCCATGAATTGCTATGCCTCCTTCCCAAACTGCCAGAAAAGAAGGTATTTGAATGGTTTTATTAAATAGTTCTAAAGAAGTAAAAAAGTTATCTCCTATAAATCGCCTCCACTCAAAAATTACGTAATAAGTTCTAGCTCCAACTAATGAAGAGATTATTAATGATGGAAGTATTTCACTTATATACTCTGGGTTAATATTCCTTGCCTTTGCAAGTTTTTTAGAGATAAATAGGCCTATTAAAACTGAAACCGAAATAAGCAATCCATACCATCTAATAGTTAGAAATCCTAAATTTAAAAAAGTTTCGCCTGGAGATTGTATAAAAGCTTGAAATATAAGCATTTAAAGAAAGTTAGATACCCTCTGCTGCTTGCACTTTTTCTACTTGTTTTTTCTTTAATACTAAAAGTATTTGTGTTAAACCTACACCAATAAAGAATGCAATCAATCCAATTACTCTATATGGGCTCTGAAGTACAACCTCAGCATCTAATTGCCCAAAGCCGCCAACGTTGGGATCATTAGTAAGAGGGTCACCTGCATTAATTTGATCTTGTGCTTTTACGATAATTTGAAGACCAACAGGAACTGCTTCAGTAGTTATCTCGCCATTGCCGTTTTCTATATTGACCTTATAGCTACCATCTTCAATTGTGTCTACTGAATTTATAGTTCCTGAGGTGGAAGAAGTGAAAACTACATTATTGCTTTTGTCTCCAGTTGGGTAAACCTGACCTCTACCTCTATTACCTCCGATATGTAACGAGTATTTTCCATAGTGATATTCTTTATTAGTGGATGGATCAGGGGATAGTACAGGAAAAACTATTTCTTTATTTGTATCCCCAGGCAAAGGTCCGACAATGATGATATTATCTTTCTCTTCACTGTAATTAGTGAAATACACCCCTTCTGTCTCCTCTTTGATTTCTTCGGTCCATCTTTCTTGTGGAGCAAGTTTAAAGCCATCAGGCAGCATTACAACAGCACCAACTTGTAATGGGACTTCAGAACCATCAGCCCCAATCTCTTTTAAGTCAT
Source organism: Prochlorococcus sp. scB245a_520K10 (assembly GCA_000634515.1). GTDB lineage: Bacteria > Cyanobacteriota > Cyanobacteriia > PCC-6307 > Cyanobiaceae > Prochlorococcus_A. Next base: position 9,913 of record JFNU01000005.1, read on the forward strand.
TTTTGTAGGGTATTTTGACTACAGCTTTGAAAACACTGTCTGCCCCAACTGATTGTGGAACCTCTGCAATTGTAGGCATCTGAGCTAGATGACAATTTGCACAGACTATCTTTCCTGTGGCTTCTCTTGGGGATTCGTAGTTTTGCTGAGCCCAAAATGGATAAGCAAAAGTGATCTTTGGATAAAATACAATGCTCGAAATGAAAAGCAGAGTACAGATAAATAAACTTGTTTTTTTCATGATTTGATTTTTAAGACCTTTCATTTTTTTTATGCCCACCATGGATTTTCATTAGTTCTAAAGTCAGTTTCTGACCATTGTTTGACGAGTACAGCATCATCTTCAATATCAACATGAGCTAGCGCTAGAGATAAGGGAGCAGGCCCTCTGACTACCTTCCCATTTGTATCGTACTGACTGCCATGACAAGGACATATAAATTTATTAGCACCACTATCCCATGGGACAACACAACCTAAATGAGTACAAATTGCATTTAAACCAAATTCTCCTATTTCCCCACCCTCATTAACTATCAAATAAGTTGGATCTCCTTTGAGACCCTGCACTAGACTTCTGTCTCCTGCTTGATGGGTAGCCAACCAACCTGTCTTAGTTACTGGATTCCCTAATTCATCTTTAGCAGAAGTTCCACCACCACCACCACCTGCTCTTAAAGGCATGAAATAATTTGCTACTGGATAAAGGGCTCCTAACGCCACACCAGTTGCAGTACCAAATGTAAGAAGATTCATAAATTGCCTTCGACCCATTGAAGGGACATCATTGGAACTTAATTGAGTCATTCGCTACTTGGTTCTGTTATTTATTAGTTATTATGGTGCAAATTGTTCAATTTCTGTTGCAAATAGATAGGACTTTTAATAATTTAAAGTAAAAGTTTAGGAAGTCTTAATTAATTGATTTAAATGAAGCCATTGCTAGTAGATGAAGTTATCCATTATTTGATTCATCGCTGGGGAAAAAAATATGATTTTAGACTCTTTAGGAGAGGAAATTATTTGTATTTTCAGATGATGTGGGGATTTCTTGGACAGGAATCATTTCCATTAAGTGAAGATGAATATAAAAAATCTATAGCTGATAAAATCGAGATTTTAAATAGATGTGGATATTCAGAAGAAGTAAGGGAATGGCTAAAGAAAGTCAATGCCAAGCCAAGGTTAGGTAGAGCTGTTAGCTTGCAATTAAATCTTAATGAGAAGATGAAAGAGTTTTTGACTTAAGATTTTCTGATAAGTAAGTTAATCCAGTACCCACAAAAAATAAAAACACAATTGATATAGATAGCAATGACATTGTCAATGGGTCTGTTGAAGGGGTAATCACTGCAGATAAGATTGCGGAGGAGATTACAACTATCTTCCAATTCGAAATCATTTTTTCTGTTGTAATTATTCCAAGAGAACCAAGAATAAATTGTAATACTGGCAATTGAAAAGCTATTGCAGTGCTAGACATTAATAAGAGAACAAAATCAAAATATCTTTCTATTGACCAAGTTGGTTCAACAATATCAGCACCGAAAGTAATAAAGAAATTTATTGCTGCAGGGACTAATATCCACCATGAAAAAATTAATCCTAAAAAAAACAGAAGACCTGAACCAAAAACTGCGGGCAAGATAAGGCTTTTTTCTTGTTTTGTTAAACCAGGAGAAATGAATAATATTATTTGATAAAAAATATAAGGCATAGAAACTATCAATCCGCTGTAACCTGCAACTTTAATAGCGACAAATAAAAACTCTCCTGGAGCAAGTTGTAGTAAATGAATATCACCTGCTGGAATTTCTAAAAAAGATATTAATGGCTTTATGATGAGAAAACTTAAGAATATTGAAATAAGTATTGAGTAAATTGAGTTTAGTATCCTTTGACGAAGCTCCTCTAAATGATCACTAAAAGTCATCGAATCTGATATTTTATTTTCACTTTGACTTGTACCTCTCATTATTTGATAAAGATTTTGTAAGAAAAAGGTTTAAAATTACTGTTGTCAAAGTCCAAGTTATTTTTCTATAAATTTAACTATTTGCTTAATTTAGGATTAGTTGGATCTGGTAATAAGAAAGGAGGAGCATCATTTAGGGATGATTCACCATAAGTTTCATATTCTCTATATCCGCCCATTTTCCCATTTGTTTTCATTAAAGCGCTTACGAAGGCAAGTAGTAAGAAAACAGTAGGAGCTCCAATTATTAATGCAGCACCGAATAGATAACCAACAATAAATTCTGGAAAACTATGATTGCCTAAAAATTCATGAGTGCCCAAAAGAAAATCAAACATTTAGATTTAAAATTTTTTTTATTATAAACTAAATTACTGTTTTAAGATTTTTTTTAATGTAATCTTCTCCTCTTGTAGGATTTCCCCAAATAATTTCTCCATTTTTGAAGGAAACGCAACCCGGTCCTCCTTTTTTGATTTTTTGCAAATCTTTAATCTTAACTAAATTAATTGGAACTTTAATGTTACTTTTTGCCTTACTAAATAAGGCAGCTAAATCTGCAGCTATTTGAAGATCTTGTTCAGATGCTACTTGAGATGAAGACTTCAAAACTACATGACTTCCTGGTGATTCCTGTGCATGAAACCATAAATCGCCTTTTTTTGAGAACTTAAAGCTTATTAAGTCATTTTGCCTCATATTTCTCCCTACCTGAAGCTTCAATCCTGTGGGAGTGTCAACTTGAATTGGTGAAGATTTTATCTCAGATGTACTTTTGTTATCTTCTCTTTTCCTCTTGGTATTGATATTAAACTCGTTACAAATTTCTTCCATTATTTCTTCTAGTAGTTTGATTCTCATAAAAAGTTTTTCATGATTTAAAGAATTTAGATTTTCTAGAAGTGTAGTGAATTCATCTAATCTTTCTATATTTGTTTTGTAAATACCTAATCTTTCTTTTATCAATTCTCTAGATCTCTTAAGTTTTTTTGACTTTTTATAAAGTTTTTGACCTTTAATAATATCTCGTTTTGTAATTTCATTTGAAGAGAATATATTGTCAGCTTTTTCTTTATATACCTCATATTTTTCTGATTTTGTCAGAAGATCATATTGAATATTTAAATTCTTTTTCTCAGTATTGGTTTGTTTAAAAATTATCCCTTCAATTTTCTTTTTCAATAATTCAAGTTTTTTTTGTTTCAGATGATAATCATAATAATTCTCTAAACTGGTGCATAAATCTATTTTATTTGCGAAATTAATTTCTTGATCAAAAAACCAAACGCAATAAAAATCTTTATTAAATATCGAAAAGTTAAAGTTATTGTTTTTAAACCTATTTATCCATATCTTCCAATTTTTAAATATCTCCTTTAATTCCGAATCGTTAATAAAATCGATATTTTTTTCCATTATTTCCGAATTGACAGTTTTGCTAACAACCTCTAATTGTTTTGTGAGGATAGGGCTAACTCCTTGATAGGTATTTATTAAACAGTATTTCAAAGACTCAGGTACTAATGAAATTGAGTCTTTCCATGATTGAAAAGACTCATCTTCTCTAGGTTGTTTTTTGAGATTGACTGGAGGGCCAGAATAAATTGATCCCGTTGAAATTGTTCTAAAACTAGATTGACTTGATTTAATTTGTTTACCAACTGCAATTATTTTATGTTTATTATCCAAATAGAAAATATTACTATGTTTTCCCATTAATTCAAAAATTAAATACTTATTAATTTCATCTCCAGGTTTTTTTGCAAAGCTAAATTTTATTACTCTCTCGAAATCATCTTGATCAATCGAAATTAAAGCCATATACTTTAATCCGTATCTTATTTGTTTAGAAAGTGTGCTTTCTCTCCCGATCTTTTCTGGCTTATTTATCTTTAGTATTCTAGGAGAGTCTCCATTCCATGAAACTTCTAACCATGTTTGAGAATCAACTCCTCTGAAGCATAATTGAATTGTATTAGGCTCTGGTTGTTGGGCAGTTTCAAACTTTGTAGGTAGGATGTTCTTTGTCAAATAATGCAAGACAGATCTGATAGATGTAATATCCATTATCTGTGGAACACCTTTTTGCATTATTCCTTTTTAATTCACAAGATGTTTATTTTACTGTAAAAAATTTAATATGAAAAATCAAAAAAAACTTATTATCCTTACTGGACCCAGCGGGGTGGGTAAAGGAACAATTATTAAAGAAATATTAGGTAAAGAAAAAAAATTTTGGCTTTCAATATCTGCAACTACTAGAGACCCTAGGGAGGGAGAGAAGAACGGAGAAAATTACTACTTTTTAAATCAAGATAAGTTTAAAGAAATGATTGAACGAAACCTGTTCCTTGAATGGGCTCAATTTGCTGGAAATTACTATGGCACTCCCTTATCTTCTGTCAATGAGAAAATTAAAAAGGGATTTACCGTACTACTTGAAATTGAAGTAGAGGGTGCAAGGCAAATAAAGAATAAGTTTCCTAATTCACTGTCAATATTTTTACTTCCTCCGGATAAAGAAGAGTTAGAGAGAAGAATAAGAAATAGAGGTACAGAAAAAGAAGAGGCAATTAAAAAAAGACTCTCAAGGGCTAATTATGAGATTTCAGTCTCAAATGAATTTGATTTTGCATTAACAAATCACAATGTTGATGAAACAGCAAAAAAAATAATCAAGTTAATAAAAACTTGATTATTTTCTCTTTATTAGCTCATTGGATGGAATAATAAATCTGGGAAAAACCTATTAAATTCAATAATTATTCCAGCTGTAAGGCTTAGCCAAATCGCTGCTACCACTGGGGCAGATCTGACAAATTTTGTGTTTAGAATTTTGAACATTTGTTTTATGAAAGTTTTTTAAAGATGTTTAGCGAGGACCATTAAGTGTAATATTGTTATCTTTCTCTCTTAAATCTCCATTTCTACCTTGTTTATTAGCAAGAAGAGGCCATTGGGCTCCTTTTACAAGACATTTTCTGGCTAAGTCTAGGTCAATAATGATCTCTAAATCTGCTGGATTCTTAGTCTTTTTTGATTCAATAAGATACTCTCTTCCTGACCAACCTATAATTCCAGCAATGTAAATGAACAATACTCCGGGAATAAGTAAATCTCCTTCATGACCTCTATTTAAAAGGGCTCCCCATGGCTCGAGAGGAGGTCCAATTATTAAATGTGGAAGACCATCATCTCCGCATGATGCTTTTCCGTATCTTTCAAATCTTGCGATATCTTTTTGAGTAGTTGCAGAATTTGCTCTCTCAATGAATTTAGGATTTTCAGAGCATTTTGTGAGGGCAGAAGCTGTATATTCTGTGCTAGCTCTATCTGCGTTTAAGGCAGGCCCGTTTGCAGCTAGAGCAATTGGAGTAATTCCGAGGAACAGAAAAACTGAGGTTATTATTGAAAAAAAGAATTTCATAAGTTGCAATCTTTAATTCCTTATAGTGTGTTAAGTAAGAAATTAATATTAAAATAGAACAAGTTGAATCAAAAATGCATAAAGTTTTAGCTATTGAAACAAGTTGTGATGAGACATCTGTCTCAATAGTTTCTAATATTGGTGATACTTTTAGAATACATTCAAATATAGTCGCCTCTCAAATTGAAGATCATTCAAAATGGGGAGGAGTTGTGCCTGAACTTGCAGCTAGAAAGCATTTAGAGTTATTACCTTTTGTTTTAGATAAGGCTATAGAAGAATCAAAAATCAAAATTGAGGAAGTCGATTATATTGCATCAACTGTAGCTCCAGGATTAGTTGGTTGTTTACGAGTCGGCTCTATAACTGCAAGATCACTTTGCATGTTACATTCAAAACCATTTTTAGGAATTCATCATTTGGAAGGGCATTTATCTTCAATTTTATTTTCAGAAAACTATCCAAAGAAATCTTTTCTTACATTACTCGTTAGCGGCGGGCATACTGAACTGATAAAGGTTGATGATAGAAGGGGAATGCAAAGACTTGGGAAAAGTTTTGATGATGCTGCTGGAGAAGCCTTTGATAAAGTTGGCAGACTATTAGGTCTTAGTTATCCAGGAGGACCGGCAATTGAAAAGATTGCTAAAAATGGGGACCCAATGAAATTTAATTTACCAAAATGTAGGATTTCTGATAAAAAAGGTGGATTTCTTAAATATGATTTCTCTTTTAGTGGTCTAAAAACTGCTGTATTAAGATTAGTTGAGAGTATAAACTTGGATGGGAAGACCGTTCCAATTCCTGATATTGCTGCAAGTTTTGAGAGAGTGGTAGCTGAGGTCTTGGTAGAGAGAACATTAAAATGCGCAGAAGATCATAGCTTGGATAATATTGTTGTGGTTGGGGGAGTGGCTGCTAACAATACATTAAGAAAAATGATGATTAGTGAAGCTAGTAAAAAATCTATTAAAGTTCATTTAGCTCCCCTTAATCTTTGTACAGATAATGCGGCAATGATTGGAGCTGCGGCGTTGTTCAGGACCAAATTTAAGGATCATTTAAGTTCCCTTAAATTAGGTGTCGCAGGAAGACTATCAATTGAACAAGCAAATACCCTTTATGAAGAAAACCCTCCTTTCTAACTTAAATGAACAAACAACCTAAAATCGAGATTAAAGAGACAAAAAACTTTGTTGATAAAAAGGAACTGAATTTGTGGAAAAGAGGTTTTACCCCTCAAGCTGAAATATGGAATGGAAGGATGGCAACTATTGGTATAGGAATTATTTTTATGATTATTGCTTTAATAAGCCAGTTTTCTTATTAGAAATAATATTCATTTTCTTATAAGTAGTTTGAAAGATTTAATTAAAATCACTATTGTTCAGCTGATTATTTAAATTAAAAAGTGTTGTATTTATTGGACTTGAGATAAGATTATTGATTTAATCAAAATAATTAATATTTTTATTATTTATAATTTTATATGATGCCTGAAAGGCTTGGATTACTTTGGGGGATAACTGTATTTGCAGGTGCTTGCGCTCGTTTATTTTCTTCTTTTACAGGATTCCCAAGTGTTGTTATTTTATTGCTTTCTGGACTATTCATAGGAAGATCAGGATTAGGACTGGTTGAGCCTTTAGATCTCGGGCAAGGGCTTGAAACTATTGTGGGTCTTTTAGTCTGTTTGGTTCTATTTGAAGGGGGATTAAATTTAAAACTGCCTGAGGGGAATATAAGAAATACTGTTTTGAAAATTTCATTGGTAAGAATTTTTATTTCATTATCAGCAGGAATTTTTATTGCTCATTGGCTGGCTGGCCTCTCATGGCAAGTCGCAGGAATATATAGTGCCATTGTTCTAGCTACTGGACCAACAGTTGTTTCTCCATTAGTGGAACAAATAAAATTAGCTTCCCCACTGTCGGAAGTTTTAAAAGCTGAGGGGTTGTTGCTTGAACCAATTGGTGCAGTATTAGCATTACTGCTTTTAGAGTTGACTTTAGGAGATCTTCGTGGAATTAACGATGTATTTATAGCATTAATGCAAAGATTAGGGGGAGGAGTCTTAATCGGATTAAGTGCAGGATGGTTACTATCAGAAATTTTAAAAAAAATAAAAAATGAAGCCTCATTTGGTATAGAGCTTCAAGTTACACTTGGATTTATTTTCCTTGTATATGGGATTTGCGAATATTTTTTACCAGAATCAGGCTTGCCGGCTTCTGTCGCGGCAGGTTTTATTGTAGGCAAAAGAGAAGTTATAGATAAGGAGAGATTGGATAATCTAATAGGTGAATTAGCTCAATTAGCAATAACAGTTCTTTTCCCTCTTTTGGCCGCTGACGTTTCTTGGGGCGAATTAAGTCCGCTTGGCTGGGGAGGGGTTGTTTGTGTTTTTATATTGATGGTAATTGTTCGCCCTATCTCTATCTGGTTAGCAACAATGGGGAGAGAATTGAACTTAAAAGAAAAAATATTTTTAGCCTGGTTAGCTCCAAGAGGTATTGTTACTGCAGCGGTAGCTTCTCTTTTTTCTATCAGATTAGAGCAGGCTGGAATCCTTGGGGCTGGCCGTCTCCAAGGTTTAGTTTTTCTTACTATATTGATGACAGTGGGAATACAAGGTCTTTCAGCTAAGCCTTTGGCGAATAGACTTGAATTATGCCAAAAGAATAATTTAGATTGATTTAAGACATCTTTCAATACGAGTTCTATCAGTTTTACTCTCTGCGAAAAGCTCCCAACTTTGAATTAAATCTGGCCCACTCAGAGATCCAAAAAATGCTACTCTTAATGATTTCATTAATATCCCTTTTTTAATATTATGGATTTTTGAGATTTCGTTTATTATTTCTTTGGCTTTCTCTTTATTTAGTTTTATATTATTTTGCTCTATTAAGTAATTTAAAATTAATTTTAGAGATGCTTTACTATCCTTGTTTTCCAGGAAATCTTGACCTTCTTTTTGAATTGTAGGTATTAAGAAAAATGGTTTTGATTGATCAATTGAATCTTTTAAAAGAGTTAATGAGTCTCTAAGCAAAATTGCTAATTTATAAGCCCATTCTTGAGATGGCGGCACCCAACCATTATCATCCCAGTATTTCCTCATGATCTCACTTAACTTTAGTATTTCCATATTTTTTATATATTGAGAATTAATCCAGTTGAGTTTTTCCCAACTGAATTTAGCTCCTGCTTTATTTATGTCTGATAAGTCAAAAGTTTCAGATATCTCTTCAAGTGAAAGTATTTCTCTGTCGGTAGATTTTGGAGACCAACCTAGAAAGGCCATATAGTTTGCCAAGGCCTCAGGTAAATATCCCATATCTCTAAATTCGTCGATTGAAGTAACGCAATCTCTCTTAGACAATTTTTTTCCTTCGCTATTGAGTATTAGCGGTGTATGTGAAAAAGATGGTAGTTTCAAATCTAACGCTTCATAAATCAATATTTGTTTTGCAGTATTAGAGATATGGTCTTCACCTCTTATTACATGAGTTATATTCATGAAATTATCATCAACTACAACAGCAAGATTATACAAAGGATCTCCAATCTCATATCCCGTAGCCCTTCTTGATAAAACTAAATCACCTCCTAAGTCTTTCCCTTGCCAATTGATTTCACCTCTTATCTGATCTATCCATTTGATTTGTTTTTTTTCATCAATCCTAAACCTTATTACAGAAGACCTTCCTTGGGATATGAATGTTTCTATTTCTTCTTTAGAAAGATTTCTGTGTCTATTATCATGCTTTGGAGGTAATCCGTTCTTTTTTTGTTCCTCTCTTAATTTATAAATCTCATCTTCTGTAGTGAAACATCTATATGCAGCTCCATTCTCCAATAGTTTTCCGATGTATTTTTTGTGAACCGAAATTCTGTCACTTTGCTTTATAGGTTCCTCATCCCATTTAAGTCCAAGCCAATTTAATCCCTCTAAAATATTTTTTGTGTATTCAGATTTAGATCGAAGAAAATCTGTATCTTCAATTCTAATAAGAAATTTCCCATCTATTTTTTGTGCATATAACCAGTTGAATAATGCAGTTCGTGCTGTACCAATATGAAATAAACCTGTTGGACTTGGAGCTAATCTTAATCGTTTTTCCAAACTTTTTTTCAGAAAAAACGGGACCGACGGGATTCGAACCCGCAACTTCCGCCGTGACAGGGCGGTGCTCTAACCAGTTGAACTACGGTCCCAGAGTTTTAGTTCTAAAGTTGTTTAGAACACTATTCTTAAAATTATCAGATCATAGTATTTAATTTATGTTGTTGTAATAAAAAAAATTTATTAATTTAAGGATTTGAAGAAAAAGTAAGTTTTAGAGCTGCCAAATGATAGAGAGGTATTTATTTTTGAGGCCTAAAACCAGCAGGTTCTATCAACCTAACTTGGTTGCCTCTGGCTGTAAATTCTCTGCCTTGGTCACTTTGTACTACAACTCTTCCACCAGATTTAACTCTGATGACTCTTGCGCGTACCCATCCTAAAGCTGCTGATTCAAGGACTTTAACTACGTCCCCAGGTTGAAGATCTAACTCCATTTTATGAAAAAAATGATTTATATGATGTTGATCAAACGCGCCGTGGAGGACTTGAACCCCCGACATCAGGTTTTGGAGACCTGCGTTCTACCAACTGAACTAACGGCGCATTTAAATAATTATAAGCGCCTTTGTGACCAAATAATGTTGTAAATTTACAACTTTAACGATCAAAGCGTTGTTTTACGCGAGTAGCTTTTCCTACTCTATCCCTTAGATAGAATAACTTAGCTCTTCTTACTTTACCTCTACGTTCAACTTTTAGAGAGGCAACTTGTGGACTATGTAGCATAAATACTCTTTCAACACCTATGCCTTGGAAAATTCTTCTAACTGTAATTGTCTGGTTAAGACCTCCATGTCTTTTTGCTATGACAACACCTTCATAAGGCTGAACTCTTTCTTTGTTGCCTTCTGTAATTTTCACTCCAACTTTAACAGTGTCCCCTACATAAATTTCAGGTAATTCTTTTTTTAATTGTTCATATTCAAATCCCTCAATAAGGTTGGGAACACTAATAGTTTTTTTAGTTTCAGAAACCAAGTTTTCTTCTTTTTGCTCAACTGCTACATCAATTGACCCATCAGTTTCGATGGCGGTTTCTAATTCATTTTCTTGTTTCTCTTTGGCCATTTTGGTCTTTTTATCCTACAAGTGTTATATCTTAACCTTTTGACTCGCCTTTAGTAACCTTTTTGGTAAATGAAATTGTTTTTGAAAACATTTGGAACCCTGTTATGAGCATCCATAAAACCCCAAGGGAATTCAATAAAACATATATTAATTCTCCATTATCTCCAAGCCATTCGCCCTCATGGAGGGACATTAACCAATGAACTTGGTCTCTAGAGTAACCTAATAAATCTTTTGAAACCCTATAGAGGAGGCCGGTTATTGAAGATATAAATAATGGAAGAAAAACCCATGGCGCCAAAGCCTTATGAAATTGCCTAGAATTAGATAAAAAATTCATTCCTGTTTCCCATTGTTATTGATAGATTTAAGATAGCCAAGTTCATAATGGCTATTTTGATGATATTTATCTATTCCCATTATTTATTCCAATGAAACATTTTGCAGATCTTTTATTAAATAAAAATAATTCCAAAACTAATGATCAGGTTCCTTTTATTCAGAGGAGAAGAGGAATTGAAATAAAGTCTGCACGTGAAATAAATTTGATGAAGAAATCTAGCAGGATAGTCGCAACAGTTTTGAGGGAAATTAATGACTTAATTAAACCTGGAATGAGCACAAAAGATTTAGATGATTTCGCAGAAAAGAGGATAAGAAGTTTTGGAGCTGTGCCAAGTTTTAAGGGCTATCATGGTTTCCCTTCTAGTATTTGTTCAAGTATTAATAATGAGGTTGTCCATGGAATACCAAATAAAAATAAAATAATTAAAAATGGTGACTTAGTTAAGATTGATACAGGCGCATTTTTAAATGGCTTTCATGGAGATAGTTGTATATCAATTTGTGTGGGAGAAGTAAGTTCAAAGGCCCAAAATCTTAGTGAGATAGCACATAAAGCATTGTATGCTGGCCTTTCGAAAATCAAGGCAGGAAACACACTTCTCGATGTGGCTGGGGAAATTGAAGATATTGTCATAAAAAATGGGTTTAGTGTTGTTGAAGATTACACAGGTCATGGGGTTGGAAGAAATCTCCACGAAGAACCCTCTGTATTTAATTTTCGAACGAAGGAATTGCCCAACGTAGTCCTTCGTGAAGGGATGACCTTAGCTGTGGAACCAATTGTTAACGAAGGAACTAAATTTTGTAAAACATTAAATGATAGATGGACAGTCATAACAAAGGATGGAAAATTATCGGCGCAATGGGAGCATACAATTGTTGTCTTAAAAGATGGTATTGAGATATTGACAGATAGAGATTTCTAGGTTCCCAGAGTTCTAAGATTTGTATTTATAAATAATTTTGCAATACAAAAAATTAAAAAATTCTTTTAATGGGAAAAGTAGGTAACTTAAAGGATTTGGACTTATTATGATTAAATAATTTTTTGAATTAGCCAGATCATAAATCTTCTTGGAAACAAACTTGGGATTCATAATTCCAATAGGATTAAGTTCTGATTTAAAAGGCCCTAGGATTATTTTCTTAATAATTAATTTTTTTTTAGTATCTTTGTCCATAAGATTTTTTTTGAAAGAAACTAATTGACCAATAAGGGATTTACTTATCTCATATGATGGATTCAAGGCTGGTAATATTTCTGCTTCTGATGTATTAATCCAAATCTCTTTTTTTATTAATGATTCATTTGTTAAAGCAATATTTTCAAACAAATTTAAAAATTTGAATTTGCTTAATGCATTTATTTCTATTGATTTCTCATAATTAGCACTTTCTCTACTTAGATTATAAATACCATGATTTAAAATTAAAATATCTATCTTTTTAAGATGTTTTTTTAATGTCGATTCTTTCCCACATTCCCATTTAACCCATTCATTAGGAGATTCAAGATTTATTTCAGAATCTTTTTTACTATGAGTAAATCCAATCACTTTATAGCCTTTCTGACGAAATAACTTTGTTAATTCTTTTCCTAGAGACCCCGAAGCCCCAGTAATGCCAACAGTTTTTTCATTTTTCATTGAATTTATCATTTTTTTGAATTTGATGAAATACCAAAGAACTAAAATAAATTTACCTAAAAAAATATTTATTTATTTGATTAAAACTCATAAATAAATATTTGTTTAGTTATAAAAAAAATATTATCTTTAACCTATAGATAAATAATCCTATTAATTATGAGCGATATATTATTGATTGGTTCATGTGAGCCATTTAGTGGTAAGTCTGCATTGGTTCTTGGGATAGCAAAAAGACTGTTGCATGAGGAAAAAAAAGTACGTATTGGTAAACCTCTAGCCACCTGCATCGAACTTACCAATCTACCTTCAATATCCTATGAAGGTTTAATAGATGATGATGTTAAGTTTATTGGTTCAACATTAAGTATTGAAGAGGAGAATTTGATTTCTTCAGTAGGATTATTGGATAATATATCAGCTGAAAAAAGAATCTCTAATAAAGATTTACTTCCCGGAAAAGGTTTTGATCAAATTGAAAGTTTGGTTAATGATGATTTTGAAGGATTAAATATTCTAGAAGCGGCTGGAAGTCTTCATGAGGGGATGATTTATGGTTTAAGTCTCCCACAACTGGCAGAGAGCTTAGATGCAAAAGTCTTAATTGTGAATTTATGGGAAGATTGTAAAAGCGTAGATGCTTTACTTGATGCAAAAAAACAGTTAGGAGAGCATTTAGCTGGAGTTGTTTTAAATGCAGTTTTGCCTCAAGAAGTCGAAAAAGTTAAAAGTGAAATTATACCTTCTCTTAAAGATTTGGGTATTGAAGTGTTTGGGGTGATGCCTAAATCACCACTGCTTAGAAGTGTCACCGTAGGAGAGCTTGTAAGAAGATTAGACGCCCAAGTAATTTGTTGCCCTGAAAAAGATCAATTACTTGTTGAGACATTAAGTATTGGTGCAATGGGTGTAAATTCTGCAATGGAATTTTTCAGGAGAAGACGTAATATGGCAGTAGTTACTGGAGCCGATAGAACTGATATCCAACTTGCGGCTTTGGAAGCTTCAACTCAATGCCTTATTTTAACTGGTTTGGGAGAACCTCTATCACAATTGATTCATAGAGCAGAGGAATTAGAGGTGCCGATTTTAAAAGTGGAATTAGACACTCTTGCCTCCGTAGAAATTATTGAACAAGCTTTTGGCCATGTCAGAATACATGAGTCAATTAAAGCTTCTTATGCAGTTCAATTAGTTCAGGAGCATGTAAATCTAAAAAGAGTTCTCGAAAAGATAGATTTTCCCTGCAATTTCTCAGATAAATGCTAATTTCAAATATAGGAACCATTTTATTTTGAGTCGCTCTTTAGATCTACCAGCAACAGAAGGCGTTGATGCCTTAGCTCAAGAACTTGCAAAACTCCAGGATAACGGCAAAAGGAGGATTGCTTTTCTAGGAAGTAGGCATGTACCAGTCGTTGATATTCACTTGATTGAGCTGATAGCAAGATCTCTAGCAGAAGAGGGACATAATATTCTTACATCTGGATCTCAAGGGGTAAATGCTGCGGTTATTCGTGCTGTTTTAGATATTAACCCATCATTATTGACTGTTTTATTACCACAAAGTCTTGATAGACAAATTCCTGAAATTAAGGATCAACTTGAAAGGGTTATGCATTTAGTTGAAAAAAGTGAAAATGATGAATTACCTTTGCCTCTCGCAAGTAGCCTTTGTAATCAAGAAATTATTACTAGGTGTGATCAATTAATTTGTTTTGCCTTTCACGATAGTGAAACTTTACTAAATAGTTGTAGATGCGCTGAAGAAATGGGAAAAGTTGTGAGTTTGTTATTTTTTGATTAAATATATCCATTTCTCCTTTTTAAAATCATATTTATGCTATTAATAATCTTGCGTTAAAAAAAATGTAGTATGGCAGAAAGTTTTTCATTTGATGTGGTTTCTGATTTTGATAGACAGGAACTAGTTAATACTTTAGATCAAGTAAAAAGAGAAATTTCTCAACGTTACGATCTGAAAGGAACTGATAGTGTAGTTGATTTAGATAAAGAAAATATATTTATAACTACAAATAGTGAATTAACCCTAAATGCTGTAAATGACATAATTAGACAAAAGGCAATAAAAAGAAACCTATCTTTAAAAATTTTCGACTACGGTCAAATTGAAATAGTTAGTGGCAATAAAGTGAAGCAGACAATTTTATTGAAACAAGGCATTAAACAAGATATAGCAAAAAAAATTAGTAAAAATATTAGAGATCAAATAAAAAAAATTAATGTCAGCATCAATGGAGAAACACTAAGGGTTTCTAGTAAGAGCAAAAATGATCTTCAATTAGTAATTAAGCTTGTAAGTGAATTGGAAGAGTCTTTGAATATTCCTCTAAAGGCTAATAATTTTAGATAAAATCTTGAATAGTAATATTTTTAAGATATGGCAGATTATCCCGAATCGCTTATTAAATCATTACTTCTGAAGGTAAAAGAATATCCCCGCTTTTCAAACGAAGAAATAGAAAAATTTTGTTGGATGGCAGTGCATGAGCATAAGCATGGTGTTTTGCCCTCAGAATATGATATTAGGGAGATTGACGAAGGTCTTTATTTAGAACTTTTGCAAGCATTTAAATCTAAAAAATAAAAAAAATAATATTTCAATCTCCTTTTACAATTATTAAAAAATTATATTAATTAAATGCCCTATTAATGCACTAATTAATTTGATTAAATATGATTGTTTATAAAGAGAAATTTTAATGTCAACATCCTTTAAAAATGTAACCCCAACAGGTCCTGGCGGTACAGCAACACTATTAATTGTACTATCTTTTACTGGCTTTCTTTTACTCACCCAGTCTCTCTTTGTAGTTCCCTCTGGGCAGGTAGCTGTAGTAACAACATTAGGTAAAGTAAGTGGTCCTTCTAGGAGAGCTGGTTTAAACTTTAAACTACCATTTATTCAGTCTGTATATCCATTTGATATTAAAACTCAAGTTCAACCTGAAAAATTTGAAACTTTAACAAAAGACCTTCAAGTTATAAGGGCTACAGCTACTGTCAAGTATTCAGTAAAACCTAATGAAGCAGGAAGGATTTTCGCCACAATTGCCAGCAGGAATAGCGATGTTTATCAAAAAATTGTCCAGCCGTCTTTACTTAAAGCCCTCAAGTCAGTCTTTTCTCAATATGAGCTAGAGACTATAGCTACAGAATTCGCAGTTATTTCTGAAAAAGTAGGAGATACCGTTGCTAAAGAACTAAATTCATTCGATTACGTAGATGTTAGAAGTTTAGATTTGACTGGATTAGAGATTGCTGAGGAATATAGAGCTGCTATTGAACAAAAGCAAATAGCGGGTCAACAATTACTAAGAGCAAAGACAGAAGTAGAAATTGCGGAACAAGAAGCTCTTAGATATGAAACATTAAATAAAAGTCTTGACGATCAAGTTCTTTTCAAATTATTTCTAGACAAATGGGACGGTAGTACGCAAGTTGTTCCAGGATTGCCAGGATCAGAAGGAGGTAGCCCACCGGTAATTGTTGGAGGTAGAAGATAAATTAATTTTTATACCCACTCCAGATAAATTGTTTTTGGTTTTTACTTTAATGCAAAAAATAATATGCTGTTAATTTTTTATAGCATTGAAAGATTGGTCAAATGCTTCGATTGTTCTATCAATTTCTTCTTCACTGTGAGCTAGTGATGTGAAGCCAGCCTCAAATGGACTTGGTGCAAGATAAACACCTCGTTGAAGCATCTCTTTATGCAACTTTCCAAAAAGTTCAGCATCGTTTGTTTTTGCTTCATCAAAGTTCCTAACTGGTCCATCACATAAGAAAAATCCAAACATGGCACTTATGCTACCCCCGTGAATAGCGATACCATTGTTATCTGCAGCCTGAATTATCCCCTCAATTAATCTAGAAGTAATTGCATCAAGTTTCTCGTAGGTCCCATCTTGCTTTAGTAGCTCAAGAGTTTTTATGCCAGCAGTCATTGCGAGTGGGTTTCCACTCAAAGTGCCTGCTTGGTAGACCGGTCCTGAAGGAGCTACCATTGACATAATTTCTTTCTTGCCTCCATAAGCCCCAACAGGTAAGCCGCCTCCAATTACTTTCCCAAGTGTAGTTAAATCAGGAGTAACACCAAATTTTTCTTGGGCACCTCCATAACTGATTCTGAACCCAGTCATGACTTCATCAAAAACTAATAATGATCCATTCTCAGTGGTTAATTCCCTTAATCCTTCTAAGAATCCTGGTTCAGGAGTAATAAAGCCTGCATTACCAACAATAGGCTCAAGTATCACTCCCGAAATGGCATCTGGATTTTCGGAGAATAATTTTTTCACTGCTTCAAGATCATTGTAGGGAGCAGTAAGTGTGTTAGCAGTTGTTGTTCGTGGAACCCCTGGGGAATCTGGCAAACCTAAAGTGGCTACACCTGATCCAGCTTTTACCAAAAACATATCTGCATGTCCGTGGTAGCAACCGTCAAATTTAATAACTTTATCTCTTCCAGTGAATGCTCTCATAAGCCTCAAAACAGCCATGCAAGCTTCAGTACCACTATTAACAAATCTAACCATTTCTACGGATGGGACAGCATTTATAACCATCTCAGCAAGTTTGTTCTCTAAGACGCAAGGGGCTCCAAAACTGGTACCTTTCTCAATTGCTTCCTGTAATGCTGTTGTAACTTCGGGGTGCGCGTGACCACATATAGCAGGTCCCCAACTTCCTATATAGTCAATATATCTATTCCCATCAATATCCCAAGCAAAAGGGCCTTTAACTCTATCAAAAACTATCGGCTGTCCTCCGACAGACTTAAAAGCTCTTACTGGAGAACTTACTCCCCCTGGCATTAATTCTTGAGCAGCAGAGAAAATTTCTTCTGATTTGGTGCAATTTAATATGTCAGTCACAATTTAACTAAATGATACTTTGAGAAAAATTTGTCATGTTCTAAATTAGAAATAAGTAAAAATTTTGTCAATCAGATTGAAATTCTACATTATGATATTTTTATTGCGAAAGTTTGGATTGTAAATTATTAATTTTTAGGAAATCATGATAGAAATCAAGATCAACCTAGATAAGTCTTTATTAATAAGCGTTTTCAGGTATTAAAATTTTTGATTTATTTTATTTATATTTCGAAAAAATTTTCCTCATCTTCAAAAATATCTAAATTTATGTCGTTCAAATTAAGATCAATCATTACGGGGGCATGATCACTTGGACGTAAATTCCCTCTTGGTAAGCTGTCTATGACACAACTTTTAAGTTTTGATGATAATTCTTTGCTTATGTAGATATGGTCTATTCTCCAACCTTTGTTTAATTCATATGCGTTATTACGGTAATCCCACCAACTCCAATGACCAGTATTTTTTTCAAAAATCCTGAAAGCATCTATTAATCTCTCTTTCAGTACATTATTTAGTGCATTTCTCTCTACTTCAGATGCCATTATTCCCCCTTCATATTTCTTGGGATCATGAATATCTAAGCTTGATGGGGCGACATTAAAATCACCCATAAGACAAATTATTTCGCCTTTTTTTTCTTGCTGATCCAAAAATGAAGCTAAACAATTTAACCAATCAATTTTGTAACCGAACTTATTAGATTCTAAAGAAGATCCATTTGGAACATAGACATTTATGATCTTAATACCATTTATCTCAGCGGAAATTAATCTTTTTTGATCTAGAAAAATTTCGATATTTTGATCAGAGTCTGTAAAACCGTAGAATCCTTTTTTAACATTTTTTGCTTTTATTTTTGAAATAATAGCAACACCATTATATGATTTTTGTCCGTAAACCTCCACTGAGTATCCTAATTTTTCAAAAGGTTCAACTGGGAAACTATCATCCATCACTTTTGTTTCCTGCAAACATAAAATATCTGGATTGACTTGATTCATCCAATCCATTATTTGTGAAAGTCTGGTTCTTATAGAGTTAACATTCCAAGTTGCTATTAACAAATTTCTACCAAATTATGTAAAATTAAGGTAGCAAAAAATTTTGACGTTAAAGAATTTTGAAATTAAATAAAATGAAAAATTATCTTTGCAAAATAGCTTCAAAATCAATTCCATTAGTAGTTTTTTTTATTCCTTTAATTTTCTTGAAAGGTCATTACCTCAATGCTGGATATTTATTTGATGAATTAGAAATCGATTCATCAACTAAAAGAGATGAGAATAGTTCCGTCATTCCAACCAATCCATTTGAACTTGTAGAAATGATTAGGAGACAAAATAGTATGAATGATGCGACTAATCCTTCTGATGCTATTGATGATGCGTTAAAGTCATTTAATGGTTTGGAGGAAAAACAAGAAATTTAAAACGATAAATTGTAATTACAAATTTTTAATATGTTAAAAAACCCTATCCCACAAGTTACTAATCAATTGCAATACAGAGCAATAGGAATTATTAATGGTAAATATACTCCGCATGATATCGAGCAATTAAATAGAGGCTTTTTAATTGATGATAAAGGCGAAAAAATTGAAACAGTGGTACTAGGTAAAGCATTATCAATTCTAAAAAAACATATTGATTTGAAGAAAAGTTATTATTGGGTTGTCTATCCAAAGAATAAAAATACTCAAAACTTGCATTTGCAGGTTGCTGGTATCTGGGATCCTTATCAATTGAATAATTTCCCAAACGATTCTTCCAAAACTAACTTTTCCAAATTACTAAAAGAATTAGATTTAAAAGATAATTATTTTTCTGTAAGGGGTGAATTAGTTTTTGTTAACACTCAAAAAAAAGAGATTGTTATTAAAATAAATTCCGCTTCAAAGTTAAAGAATTTAAAAAATAAAAATTTTAAATTAGTCATAAAAGGGGAGCTATCTCTCGAACTTCTTAATAGTTTTGTAAGTTTAGATATTAACAGAGATGGAAATGCTTTGAATTTAATCAATTACGAAGTTATTGAAAAAGATCTTTCTAAAAATAAATAAAATGAAATGTTGATTTTCATGGCAATTTTACCAGTCAATAAATATTTGATTTATGGAAGATGTTCTAATTGAATGTTCTCCTGGTATCTCAGGAGATATGTTGTTAGGAGCTTTTTATGATTTAGGAGTGCCTAAAAAAGTCATTGAAAAGCCACTTATTGATATTGGATTAAAGGATCTTTATCATCTAGAGTTTAAAGAATCAAAAAGTTGTTCAATACGAGGGATAAAGGCAAAGGTTGAGAATATTGATTGCATTCCTACTAAAAGAACTTGGAAAAGTATTAAAGAACTTATCTCAAATGGGCACTTAGAAGATAAATTAAAACAAATAATTTTTGAAGTATTTCAATCCTTAGCAAATGCAGAAGGAAAAGTACATGGAATCAAATCTGAGGATGTTCATTTTCATGAAATTGGTGCTATAGATTCATTAGTGGATATCATAGGAGTATGTGCTGCATTACATTACTTAAATCCAAAGAAGGTTTATTGTAATGAACCAATGTTGGGAAAAGGTTTTGTTCAAACTGAGCATGGAAAATTATCTGTACCACCTCCAGCTGTAATAGAGCTAATAACACAAAAAAATATTAAGGTTTTATCAAGTTTTGATTCAATAGAAGGCGAACTATCTACACCAACTGGCATTGCTTTACTTTCTAATTTAGTCGACTATATGCAACCTCCTTCAAAATATTCTATAAACTCTTATGGAGTGGGCATTGGTAACCTAAGATTTCCATTTCCTAATTTGGTTAGAGTTTATAAAATTTCTTCACTCAAGGATTCTTCTTTTAATCAACAAATTAATCCGAAGTGTGAAGAGATATCTGTTCAAGAGGCATGGATTGATGACCAAACACCTGAAGATATATCCAATTTTGTAGAGAAACTTAGAAGTGAGGGAGCTTATGACGTCTCTTATCAAGCCATAAATATGAAAAAAAATAGAATTGGATTTTCTATTCAAGCAATCTTGCCAATAGAGAAAAAAGAATGTTTTAGGAGATTATGGTTTAATTATTCCAATACTATTGGAGTTCGTGAAAGGATCCAATCTAGGTGGATATTACTTAGAAGGAGAGGAGAATGTTCAACTGATTTTGGAAATATAAAAGTTAAACAGACTTTGAAACCAGATGGATCAGTAACCATGAAACCAGAAAATGACGAAGTTTTGAGATTACAAATAGAGCATAAAATATCTACTGACGAAATAAGAAGAATAATAAATGAGTCAAGTAAAAATTTCACAGCATTTGAAAACTGGAAATGAGATTTTATATAAGTTATCTATCAAATTGGAAATTTCTTAAAAAAATTAATTTTGGTGGTATTAAGAGTATTTTCTTTCTTTCTAGCTTATTATATTTTTGCATCTATTTTTTTTATAATATTGATCAAATTTCTTTTGATATAAATTTAGAAAAAAATGGAATTAATCTATTATTATCATTTATATTTTGTGTTTTAAGTATTTACCTTAACGCTTATGCATGGAAATATATAGTTAAGTGGTTCGGGGAAGAATTTAACAATAATAATCCAGTTTCTTTTTATGTTTTAACCAATGTTCTTAAATATGTTCCAGGAGGGATTTGGCATTTTGTTGAAAGATTTAATTTTATAAAAAGAATAAGTAATCCTCAGATTGCACTATATTCGACACTCATAGAACCTTACTTTATGTTGAGTGGATCTTTCCTCTTGGCATCATTGGGAGTAATTTTTTCACCACTTTACTTTTTTTTAATTTTGCCTTTAGTATTTTTAAATAGGAAATTAATTTATCTTGTATTAAAAAGACTAGGGTCTCTCAAGGGGAAAGTATTTGAGGTTTTGAGACTTTCAAATTCAAAAGACCGATTTGGGAGAATAAATATAATTTCTTTTTTCCCTCTCAGAGCATTATTTCTTGAAATTGGTTTTGTTTTATCTAAATTTATTGGGTTTTATATTTGCTTAAATACTTTTTATACAACTAATAACCTCAACATCATATATCTATTAGTAGTTTTTTCTTTATCATGGTCTCTAGGTTTGGTAATACCGACAGCTCCAGGTGGACTTGGAGTTTTTGAAGCCTTCCTCCTTTTTTTTGTGGGCAGAAATATTCCACAAAATATAATTCTTGTTAGTTTAATTTATTTTAGGATCATATCTACCTCGGCAGATTTGTTGTTAAGCTTACCTTTCTTAATAAGAAAACTTTTTCGAAAAATTTAGTTTTTTTTCTCTAAACTTGGAATCAACGTCAATGATGCAATAAGGCCTAAAACCATAATAAGAATGGCTGGTGAAATCGCTTCTATCATTCTTTCATCTCCAGCATATTGATATATTCTCACAGATAATGTATCGAAATCGAATGGTCTTAAGATAAATGTTATTGGTAGTTCTTTTATCGTGTCTACAAAAACTAAGAGTGATCCTACAAATATTGGTCCTTGTAGGAGAGGTAGATGAATTCTTTTGATGACTCCCAGCCAACTCTCTCCTAGTCCAAGAGCAGCTTCATCAATACTAGGAGAAATTCTCTCAAGACTTGAATCAATAGAACCCTTAGAAATAGTAAGAAATCTGACAATATAACCCCAAATTAGTAAGCAAATAGCAATGAAATTGAATTTTGAAGAAGAAATGCTTATTAATGATAAAGCTAATACCGTACCTGGGATTGCGTAACCTATTCCCGCGAGGTTTGTAATTATTCCTAGAAATAAACTTTTATTTGGGCGTCTAGCTAAGGAAATTATTAAGGAGAATATTATCGTTATTAATGCTGTAAGAAGTCCTATACTAATAGTCCTTAATGATAAGGTAAGTAATTCTATAGATAACCCTTTTTGAATTTGATCGATATTTAGCAGAACCCAAAAACATGGAATTCCAAAAGAGAAAATTGGAGGAAATAAGGATATGGTTATGGCCAAAAGGGCTCTAGTTTTTTTTAATTCCCATCCGTGAGAATCTTTTGATGCAGGATTTTCGCTCCACCTCTTTGATTTTCTTCTCGAGAATTTTTCAAAAATAATTAAAGTGAAAATTATTAACAATGCTACTAAAGATAATCCAATAGCACTTTTTGGATTACCCTCAATTATCCAATTTTCGGCTATTCCTGTAGAAATACTTGGAATATTTAATAATGCAAATGTACCTAACTCATTCATTACTTCCATACACATTAAACTAATTCCCGTTATTAGTGCTGGTATCGCCATTGGAAAAGCAATTTTAAAGAAGCTACTCCAAGGCCCAACTCCTAATCCTCTACTAGCATTTATTTGATTAACTCCAAATTTATTAAAACTTTCGTTAGCGAGAATAAATACATATGGATATGTAGAAACTGAAAGTATTAAAACGCCCCACCATAAACCAGTTACTTGATATCCATAAATACTTCCTAAATCCTGCAAAACAGCTGTTATTAGATATGCTGGGGCAGCTAGTGGAATTAGCTGAAAAATACGGAGAACTTTTCTGAACTTAAAATCACAATTTGAAAGTAACCATCCATTCAATGTTCCTAACCCTCCACCAAAAAAACTGGTCAGTAATAGAACTTTTAAAGTTCCTAATACTTCTTCTCCTCCAGCAATACCTAATGAAAAATTCCCACTTAAAACATATTGAAATCCTTCAAGAAGAAAATTGGAAATTGGAATGATTACTAAGAGTGCAACAACTAACGAAGCAAAATAAAAAAGTTTTAATTCGGTTACTGCTTTTTTAAATCCTTTAATAAGTATTTTCAAAAATTAATTAAACCCTAAATACGTATACTCTAGTCTTTACTAAATCTACATGATGAAAGTTGATTCTTAATAGTTTGATGATCTAAGTTTTTCCCAATTAATACTATCTTGTTAGATTTTTCTTTTGTCCATTCTTCATCATCTAGAGAAAATCGTTTTCCAGATAAGTGAAAAATATGTTTTCTTTCACTTTCCATAAACCATAATATTCCCTTCGCTCTAAATACATTTTGTGAGATTTGATTATCTAAGAAATATTGAAACTTCCTTAAGGAAAATGGTTCAAATGTCTCATAAGAAACTGATGTAAAACCCTCTATATTATTGCTCAAATCATGAGAGTGTTCGTGTGAATGAGAAGAGTGATCGTGTGAATGAGAAGAATGATCGTGTGAATGAGAAGAATGATCGTGTGAATGAGAAGAATGATCGTGTGAATTATCATTTAAATCTTCTTTATCCTTATCGAATTTAAAAGTATCTGTTTCAAATAGACCGACACTCATTATTGTTTGTAATCCAACTTCGCTATTGGTTGATCTCAATATCCTTGGTTCTTTTTTTATTTTATTTATGAATTTTTCGACACTCTTCAATTGTTCTTCGTTAACTAAATCACATTTATTTAGGAGAAGGATATCTCCGTATAAAATCTGAGAATAGGCGACACTTGTATTATTAATTTCAAAATCAAAATTTTCTCCATCAATAACAGTGATGATTGAATCTAATCTTACTTTTTCTCGAAGATCACCAGCCGCAAAAGTCATAGCTACTGGTAATGGATCTGCTAGCCCAGTAGTCTCGACAATCAAATAGTCTATTTGTTCAGATCTTTCTAAAACTTTGGATACTGTATTTAATAATTCACCATTAATAGAGCAACATATACAGCCATTATTTAATTCGATCATATCTTCAGAGCCTTCTATTATTAAGTCATTATCTATTCCTATCTCTCCAAATTCATTAACCAAAACAGCTGTTTTAAGACCAATTTGATTTTTTAAAATATGATTTAAAAGCGTAGTTTTGCCAGAACCTAAAAATCCACTAATAATCGTAACAGGTAATAACTTTTTAGACATTTTGACGAATTTTTTAAATTAATAATTTTAAGTTTGTAATTTTATTGATCGAAAACTTTATTTATTTCTGAAGCTAATGTTTGATCCAGATTTGTTATGCCCCCCAAATCATGTGTACTTAACCTAATTATTACTTTCGAATAAACGTTTTCCCAGTTAGGATGATGGTTATATTTTTCGCAAATTAAGGCAATTTTAGTCATAAATGAGAAGGCTTCAACAAAATTCAAAAATTTAAATTCTCTCTGGATTTGTTTATTGTTAATTTCCCAGCCGGGTATTTTGAAAACTAATTCCTTCAATTCTTCATTTTGCAAAAGGTAAGGTTCCATTTAATAATTAATATTAGTTTTTATTAATTTCATTATAAATATTTTACCTCTCCTCACCAATTATATGTACATTTAAAACCCTTTCTTTTTTATCAAATCTATGTTCCCATAAATATACTGCTTGCCATGTGCCCAGCATTATATTGCCGTCTTGAAAACTCAAAGATAAACACGTGTTTGTTAATGATGTTTTGATATGTGCTGGCATATCATCAGCCCCTTCTTGATAATGTTTATAAGAAATTTCTTCTCTGTTTTTTGATAAAGTTAAGTAGGAATTATATGGGACTATAGATTGCATATATTTTTTTAAGTCTCTTAGTACGTTTGGATCGGCATTCTCATTAATAGTTAAGCTGCAACTGGTATGAAGTGAAGTTAAATTTAAAATCCCTGAATCAAAATTATTTTTTTTAATAAATAAATTTAAATCATTTGTTATGTCAATAAACCCCTCACCATTAGTTGTAAATTCTATTTTTGAAAATATCTGTTGCATATAAATAAAACTCAATTTATTAATATTCTATTATGGATAAAGAATGTATGTTTTATGCAAAGATCAAAATTTTTATCTTAAAATGAATTTAATTTATTAATAAATTTTTGGCAGAAATTCAATGGAATAAGCTAGGGGCTTATCTAAAAGAAACTCAAATATTAGGTTCAATCCAAAATACACTTTACTGGGATCAGAATACTGGGATGCCCAAGAAAGGAGCTTCTTGGAGGTCTGAGCAACTTACCTACATTGCAAAAATCTTGCATAAGAGAAATTCCTCTGAAGAATTTTCTAATTTAATACAATCTGCGAAAAATGAATTATTAGATACTGAACAAAATTCCAATAATCAACTCTTTATTAAAGGTAAAGAAAGAAACATTAATCTTTTAATCAAGGAATTTAATAGAGCGAAAAATTTAGATCCTAAATTAGTTGAGTCTTTAGCAAAGGCAAAATCTAAAGGATATCAAAGTTGGCAAGAAGCTAAGAAAAAATCAGATTTTAAAGTTTTCCTCCCATTCTTTGAAGAACTAGTCAAATTACGGATTGAAGAGGCAAAACAAATATCAGATCAATATTCGCCATGGGAAACACTAGCCCAACCCTTTGAGCCTGAATTAACTTTAAAGTGGTTGAATAAAATTTTTCAGCCTTTGAAAGACACTCTCCCAGAGTTGATTAGAGGAATTAACAAGTCAAAGAAATATCACTGGGATTTAAGTCCAGAATCTCAACGGAATTTATGTTCTAAATTACTTGATGAGCTTGGGAGAGATAAAGATCTAGTAGTCGTCGGTAAATCTCCACATCCTTTTTCGATTACATTAGGGCCTAATGATTATAGAATTACGACAAGAATTGTTGAAGGTGAACCATTATCAAGTTTTTTGGCAACTGCTCATGAATGGGGGCATTCAATTTATGAGCAAGGTTTGCCATCACAAAGTCATCAATGGTTTGCTTGGCCTCTAGGTCAAGCAACTTCTATGGGTATACATGAAAGTCAATCATTATTTTGGGAAAATAGAATAGTTAAATCCAAATCTTTTTCGAAAAGATTTTTTAAAAAATTTGTTTCAGCTGGATGTACATTAAATAATTATTTTGAACTCTGGAAATCTATTAATCATTTGGAAGCAGGATTAAATAGGGTTGAGGCAGATGAATTGACCTATGGCTTACACATACTGATCAGAACCGAACTTGAAATAGATTTAATTGAGGGAGGATTACCTGCTGAGGATATCCCAGAGGAATGGAATAAAAGATATGATGAACTCTTAGGAATAAAACCATCTAATGATTCAGAAGGTTGTCTTCAAGATGTTCATTGGAGTGAAGGTGCTTTTGGATATTTCCCTTCATATTTGTTAGGTCATCTTATAAGTGCGCAAATATCCTCGCAAATGGAAAGAGAAATTGGTTTGATAGATGATTTAATCCAAAATGGTGAATATCAAAAAATCATCTTTTGGTTAAGAAATAATGTTCATAAATATGGCAGATCAGTTAATTCTATGGAATTGATAAGAACTGTCACTGACGAAGAACTATCACCAAACTATTTTATTAATCATTTAAGGTCTAAAATAAATGATTTTTGCTGAAACATTACTTTTAAATAATTTGGTTGAGCTTGAGGTTGTAAGATAAATAAAAATTATTTCTTGATGGCAAATCTTAATCAACCCCCAAGCAGGGTTACACCAAATTTATTGCATATACTAAACGCTTTCACTGATAGCTCGAATACAATAATTAATACTATTGTTGAATTGAACTCTAATACCATAAATAAATATGAATTAATTACAGAAACGGGTCACCTTAAACTTGATAGGGTAGGTTATTCTTCACTTGCTTATCCATTTGCTTATGGATGTATACCAAGGACATGGGATGAAGATGGAGACCCACTTGATGTCGAAATTGTAAGTGTAACTGAGCCATTAATACCTGGATCTATTGTCGAGGCAAGGATTATTGGGGTGATGAAATTTGATGATGGTGGAGAGGTCGATGATAAGGTAATAGCGGTTCTCGCAGATGATAAAAGGATGGATCATATCTCAAGTTATGAAGACCTTGGAGAGCATTGGTTAAAAGAAACAAAGTATTATTGGGAGCATTACAAAGATCTAAAAAAACCTGGAACATGTAATGTTAATGGTTTTTTTGGGATAGAGGAAGCTATTAAAGTGATTAAAGATTGTGAAGAGAGATACAAAAAAGAGATTGATCCTAAGTTAGTAAATTAACTAATTTTTATTTTCTCTAAATTCTTCAAATATTTCGCTTAGTATTTTGTCGGCACCTTGGAGCTTTAGTTTTTTTGCTAGTTCTATGCCCGCCAGTTCAGGGTCATTAATATTTCCAATAACTTTATCTTTTATAAGCCTTTCTCCATCAAGAGAGGCTACCATTCCAGTAAGGTAAAGTAGTCCATTATCAATATTACTATTGACTCCTATTGGAACTTGGCATCCACCTTCAAGGTCTCTTAAAAAAGCCCTCTCTGCGAGACATCTTTGACTAGTGGGTTTATCTTCTAAGACATTTATAATTTCTAAAACTTTGTTATCGTCAGATTTACATTCAATGCCTAAAGCTCCTTGGCCAACGGCATGAAGGGAAATTTCACTAGGTATAATTTGGTGAATTCTTGATTCAAAGCCTAATCTTTTTAAACCAGCAGCCGCAAGAATTATACAATCAAATTCTCCTGCATCTAATTTTTCCATTCTTGTAATAACATTTCCCCTGATATCTTTGAAAACAAGATGTGGGTACTTATTTCTTAATTGTGCAAGTCTTCTTAGAGAGCTTGTTCCTACAATTGAACCCTCAGGTAAGGTTTCTAATTTATAACAGTCATTTTTTTTGTTTACTACTAAAGCGTCTGCGGGATCTTCCCTCTTTGTGATGCATCCTAATCTGAGGCCATTAGGCAAATTGGTTGGTAAATCCTTCAGTGAATGTACTGCTATATCTGCATGGCCTACGAGCATTTGTGCTTCAAGTTCTTTTGTAAATAAGCCTTTGTCGCCTATTTTTGCTAATGCTACATCGAGGATTTTGTCACCCTGAGTTGCCATGGCTTCTATAGATACCTCTAAATTGGGAATATTCCTCTCTAGTTGATCTTTAACCCATAAAGTTTGAACCATTGCTAGCTTACTTCTTCTACTAGCTATTTTCAGCTTAAAATTAGTCATTAAATATTATTTTGAGTTTGAATTAAAATAAAGTCGAATTTATTTTAAGCTATTCTTTTGCAAGTTTCTAAAGCTAAAGATTATACTTAACTTTTTTTATTTTATATATTCTTTTAAAACTCCATTTCGATTTGGATGTCTAAGTTTTCTTAGAGCTTTTGCTTCTATTTGTCTAATTCTTTCTCTTGTTACATCAAAAATTTGACCAATTTCTTCAAGAGTTTTCATTCTTCCGTCATCAATTCCATATCTCAATCTGAGCACATCTCTTTCCCTTGGACTTAGAGTGGCTAATACTCCTTCCAAATCCTCTCTTAATAAAGTTTTAGAAACATCTTGCTCTGGATTTTCTATATCAGCCTCTATAAAGTCTCCTAGTCTTGAGTCTTCTTCTTTCCCTATCGGAGTTTCTAAAGAAATAGGAAGCTGAGCACTTTTAGCTATAAATCTTAATTTTTCAATTGTCATTTCCATACTCTCAGCGATTTCTTCTTCACTAGGCTTCCTGCCAAATTCTTGGCTAAGAACTTTTGTGGTTTTTTTAATTCTGGATATTGTCTCGTATAAGTGAACTGGCAATCTAATAGTTCTACTTTGATCTGCAATTGCTCTTGTAATCGCTTGGCGAATCCACCAAGTTGCGTATGTAGAGAACTTATAGCCTTTCTCATGATCAAATTTTTCCGCTGCCCTAATTAGACCTAAACTTCCTTCTTGGATTAAGTCTTGAAATGATAAGCCTCTATTCATGTATTTTTTAGCAATGGAAACAACTAATCTTAAATTTGATTGAACCATTTTTTCTTTAGCTCTCCTACCTAAAAGAAGTCTTCTTCTAAATTTGGAAAGAGGCATATCTATTAACTCAGCCCATTCTCTAACTGATGGGAAATGCCCTTTTTCTGACTCATATTGAGTTGCCAGTTCTTCTAATTGAAGTAAGTCAGCAATTTTTCTTGCAAGTTCAATTTCTTCATCTGGTCTTAAAAGCCTAATTCTTCCAATTTCTTGGAGATAAACTCTTATTGAATCCTCAGTGTAGATACCTTTTGGTCCAAGCTTTATATTCCCAAGCCCTTTATCTTCTTCTTCAGAATCACTAAATTCATTAACATTTTCAATACTGCTTTCGTTTAAATCAGAAGATTTCTCAAAACTTTGACCATTTTTTTTAATATCTTCTTCAACTACTGTTCCTAAGTTTGTATTAATGTTTTTATTGAGCTTTTTTTTTGAGCTGGGCTTGGAATTCTTTGATTCTGTTGCTACTGGACACATGATTGACTCCTTTCTACGGTGAATTTAACTAGATTAAATTTTATTTAGGGCTAATTTGTACATTTAGTAGTAAATTTCCCCGTTAATTTGTAAAAGAACTTTTTAGGAATTTGAATAAAAAGTTTTTTAAACTGTTGAAAAATTTAAATAGTGCTATAGATTACCTAAAGTAAAAAGTCTTGGGATTTCTCAGACAGGCAGATCACTTTTTGAATTTCAGTCAATGATCAAAGCTTCATGTCTCCCTTAAGAGCAGGATACTTACAATGTGCAAAAAACACTTTGTGGAATGTTCAACAATCCAATACTAAGAAAAAGTTTTGAAGCCGGCAAGTAATCAGTTATTAAATATCTCCTACAAATTGGAAATTTTGCTAGATACAGGTAGTAGTAATGAAAGCTTTTACTATTTAGATGGAAATAATCTTGGAGCAGAAGTTGGGGATATTGTAAATGTGAGACTAAGAGGGAGATTATTAAATGGGTTGGTGATCTCCAAAAAAAACTTTTCGACATTAAATAAAAATGAATCAAATATTACTGGAGGAAAAACTATAAGATATTTGTCTGTTGAAAGTATTTTGCAGAAAAAAATATTTGAGGACTCTTGGAGAGAATTGATAGAGTCCTTAGCCTCTTTTTATATGGTGAGTAATTTAAAAATGTTTAAAACTGCATTTCCTCCTGGCTGGATTGGTAAATATAAGAATATTTCGCAAGGTTTGAAAGATCAAATATGGATTGAAACTAAAAAAGAATTTGATACTAAGAAAAAAGGATTAACCAAAAAAGAATTTTTTTTAATTAATACTTTGCCTGAAAAAGGTAATTGGCAAAGTGAATTAATAAAGTCTGGTTTTAATTACACTCTGATTAACTCAATGGTCAGTAAAAATTACCTTGTTAAATCTAAAAGAAAAAAAAATATGAATACTAAACTAAATACCTCTTTAGATGATCATAACTTAACGAAAAAACCAAATCTTACAAATGAACAAAAAATTGCGTTTCAAGAATTTCAAACAATGAAACCAGGAGATGCATTACTTCTATGGGGCGAAACAGGTTCAGGTAAAACAGAAGTTTATATGAGAATTACTGAAGATCAATTTCTTAATAAAAAAAGTTGTTTGATACTCGCCCCAGAAATTGGACTAATTCCTCAACTTATCGATAGGTTTAGTCGACGATTTAAAAATGTTGTTTACGAATATCATAGTAACTGTTCTTCCATTCATAGAACTTTAGTTTGGAAGAAAATTATTAATACTAGGGAACCTTTAATAGTAATAGGAACAAGGTCCGCAGTTTTTCTTCCAATTAAAAATCTAGGATTAATAATAATGGATGAAGAACATGATGTTTCATATAAACAAGATAGTCCTATGCCTTGTTATGACGCAAGAGAGATTGCTATTGAGATAGTAAAAAGGAATTCTGCAAAGTTAATTTTTGGGAGTGCAACCCCATCAATGAAGACCTGGAAAAAGTGTATTTTTGAAAAGAATTTTAAATTGGTAAGAATGATTCAAAGGATATCCAGTAATGAGATTCCTGAAATAAGAATTATTGATATGCGGGATGAGTTCAAGAAGGGAAATATGAAAATTTTTTCCAATGAATTATTACAACTGCTTCCTCAACTACGCTTAAAAAATGAGCAGGCAATAATTTTGATCCCTAGGAGGGGGCATAGTGGGTTTTTAAGTTGTAGAAATTGCGGATATTTAATAAACTGCCCCAACTGTGACGTTCCTTTATCAGTGCATCTCGGTTCACAAGGGAAAAAATGGTTAAGCTGTCATTGGTGTGATCATAAATCGAGATTGATCAATCGTTGCCCAGATTGTCATTCAACTGCCTTTAAACCTTTTGGAATAGGGACACAAAGGGTAATAGAGTTTTTAAATGAAGAATTCCCTGACTTAAGAGTACTTCGCTTTGATCGAGATACAACTTCAGGAAAGGATGGTCATAGAGATATTCTTTCAAAGTTTTCTAAAGGGGATGCTGATATTCTTGTTGGAACTCAAATGTTAGCAAAAGGGATTGACATCCCCAACATTACTCTTTCAGTAGTTATTGCAGCAGATGGGTTGCTTCATCGCCCAGATATTTCGGCAGAAGAACAATCATTACAATTGTTTTTACAATTAGCAGGCAGGGCAGGCAGGGCTCAAAAAAAAGGAAAAGTAATTTTTCAAACATATAAACCTAACCACCCAGTAATTTCGTATCTTCAGAAAAGAGATTATGAAAGATTCTTAATTGAAAACTCGAGATTGAGAAAAGATGCTAATTTATTTCCCTTTTGCACGATTTGCCTTCTTAAATTATCAGGTGAAAATTATGAATTAACTGAATCAATTGCAATAAAATTAGCGAAATATCTACTCAATTTTTGTGAGAAAAAGAACTGGAAATTAATTGGCCCTGCTCCTAGTTTAATTGCTAAAGTCGGTAAAAAATTTAGATGGCAGATACTAATACATGGTCCTGAAGGAACAAAGATACCTTTACCTGATAGATCAATATTATGGAAACTTATTCCAAAAAATGTTTTTTTGACAATTGATGTTAATCCAACAGAATTGTAATTAATTTGATGGAAGTTGTGGCAAATCTGTACCTAATTTAAATCTATAGAATCTTAATAAATAAGCTAACACTATAATCAATAAAATAGTAGATATCCCAATCAAAAGTTTGTTGAGGCTCCAGAAAGAAAATTCAAGACTATTTATCTGACTCGGATTTAATTTCCAAATTATTAGATTTTTTGTGATTTCTAAATTTGAATTATTTTTATTAGTAAGGATAGCTTTATTAGGGTGAATAATTTTGAAGATGAGTTCTAAATTATCAAGATCTTGAATAGAGTTGAGATCCAAATCTACTTTGTAAAAGTATTTTTTAAAAAAAATGAAGTTTTTTTGGGTAGTATTAATTTCTATATTTGTTGATCCTCCCGCTAGCTCTCCAGCGGTATTTTGGGTTATTTTAAGAACTTGCTTTGTATCTTCTAGATTGAGATTTTTATGTTTCAAAGAAAAGGTTGATTCGCCTTGTTTAATTTCTGCGTCAGGGAAAATATCTTTTATTTTCTCCTCAAATTTTAATTGCCAAGGAAATTTCTTTATGTATTTACTTTCTATCACTAAATTATTGGTTATTGAATCAAGTTCACTAAGATTAAGGGTATCCTCAACTTTAACGCAGCCACTTAAAAGTGGAATTAATAATAATAGTATTAAAAAAATGACCAGGGAAAAGCCTTTCTGAAAGGGTTTTGTTTCACCAGTTGGAGTATCATTAAAATTAATAAATTTCTTTTTCTCCAACACTTCTCTTTTTTTGCGTAGTGAGTTAAAAGATTTTTTATTTAGTGATGGGTCGCTTTCAAACTGTACGTTCCAATTTTCTGGCTTTTTAATGTCAGGAGAATCTATTACTTCCATCAAATATTTTGCATTTTCTCTCGTCTTATTATCGTAAGATTTTAGAAGCTCTTTACAAAATCTTTTAGCCTCCTCCTTTTTATTGACTCCACAAAGAGCAGTAATTAATATTGTTCTTAAATTTACTCCCTCTTTGCTTTGTAAAGGAAACGATTCAATTAATGGCAAAAGAAATTCAATACAATAATGATACTCACCTTTAGCCAAAGCAAGTTCTACTGTTTCTAAAACTTGCTCATAAGTTTTCATAGTTTAGGCGACTATCATTGTACCAATTCCAGAATTTGTAAAAATCTCAAGAAGTAATGAATGTTCTAATCTTCCATCTATTATGTGAGCTGCTTTGACTCCTTGTGCTAAAGCTCTTATGCAGCACTCTGTCTTTGGAATCATACCTTCAGTCACAATTTTTTTATCAATAAAATCTCTTGCTTCTTTGAGATTCATCTTTTCAATAAGACTATTTTTGTTATCTTTTTCTTTTAAAATACCTTGAGTATCAGTAAGAAGAATAAGTTTCTCTGCATTTATTGCAGCAGCAATTTCTCCAGCAACAAAATCTGCATTAATATTATGGGAAATACCCTCCATGGTTGATCCGATACTAGAAATAATAGGGATATATCCTTTAGAAATAAGAGGGTCTAATATCTCAGGATTTATTTTTGTAACCTCTCCCACTAAACCATGGCTCCCATCTCCTAATTCTCTAGTTTGAATTAAGTTACCATCAAGTCCTGATATTCCTACAGCTAAGGATCCAGTTTTATTAATGCCTTTTACAATTTGTTTGTTAACCCTACCCATTAAAACCATCTCGACAATATCCATTGTTTTTTGATCAGTAATTCTTAATCCATTTTCAAACTTAGGAGATATTTCTAATTTCTTTAACCAATTATTAATCTCGGGCCCACCTCCATGAATTACTATCGGACATACCCCCACGGTTGATAAAAGTGCTATGTCTCTAAAAAAAGCATTTTTTAAATCATTATCCTCCATAACAGAACCACCATACTTGATAACAATTTTTCTACCTGAAAAACTTTGTATATATGGAAGTGCTTCGCTTAATATTGATACTCTTTGAGAATCATTCATTATTAAAAATCATTAAAACTTGATTGAATTGAGAAATTAGGTTTTTACAAATATAAACCTATATTCAATAAAAGAGAATAAGATCAAATTCTTCTTTATTATCGTCGATAATAAATTCTGATTCAAGACCTTTGACGAAAAACCTGTTTAATCTTTCTTGTTTTTCAATCCATTTTTCTATAGGGATAGCATTTAATTCGAAACGCATTCTAAGACCATTTTTTTCTTCCTTTGTAATTTCTTCTATTTCTTTTAATTGAGGTGGATTATCCTCGTCCCACAAATTTAATGATTCTAATGAAGATTCAAGATGAGCTTTAATCCCATACCTCCATCTCGTAACATCTTTAACTAGTGCTGTTAATTCTTTTGGTCTATTAAATTTATTTGTCGCAAAATTTGTCTTGTCAAACAACTCTACAGGAGGAATTTCGGAAGTCTTTAAACCTAATCCAATTAGAAAAATAGGTACTCCATAAAAAAAAGTAGGTACACTTAAATTTACTGAGTCTGTAAAATAAGCAGTCATTCCAACAAAAGCTAATATACCCCCAGCTGTTACGATTAAATTTCCAGGCGATAAGTATTTCTTCATTTTGATTTAGTAGAATGAGATTTAAATGGGCTAACAAGTATTATGCAAGATCCTAATACTGCAAATCAAGGAGATTTAATTTTTAAACTTGATCAAGATAGAGCGTGGCTATTAGAAAATCTTGATAAGGGTAAATGGCCAGAAATCAGAAGCGAACTTGCCTCGCTTGAAAGAAAAATAAGCAAATTAATTATAAGTGTTCAGGAAAATAATGTTGATAATTGATTTAAAAAGGTATTTCGTCAACTTCGGGCACTAAAGGTGAGCTATCCCAATTAGAATTTTTGGTGACTTCTTTTTCATCAATTAATTCATTTTTTTCTTTTTCATCAGATTTAATAAAGTCAACTGGTGTTATTTGATGAATCTTTGAAGCTGTTAGTTCTGCTTGCTTTTCCTTAGTTCCGTCTTTTCTAGTGACTGAATTCATTCTAAGACGTCCCTCAATAACAATGTTTTGCCCCTCCTTTAATTCGTCTATCATTTCTTGGGCAATATTGCCCCAACCTAAAATTTTTAGTTCTCTTACTGGATCTTCACTTCGTAATCCTTTAAAATTAACAATCATTTCTGCAATTGGAGTTTGGTTTTCTTTGGTATACCTCATCTGAGGAGCGCTATTAATTACCGCTTGTATTAAACAATGATTCATTACTTTCTAATCAATTAAAGATATACTGATGCAGAATCAAGAAAATTGCTATGAAAGTGTTTGGATCCTATCAGGAACTTCGGATGGACCTGAAATAGCAAAGAGGCTTCTTGAGCTTAACTATTCAGTTTTTGCAAGTGTTTTGACATATAAAGCAGGGCAAGCTTATATTAAAAATCCAAAGTTACATATCATTACGGGTAAATTAACTAATAAATATGAAATTATTAATTTTATAAAAAAATATAAAATAAAATGCGTCGTCGATGCTACGCATCCCTTTGCCGTAATAATTTCTAAAAATCTTAATAATGCATGTAATGAGATTAATACTCCTATTCTAGGATATGAGAGAAAGTCTCTAATAACTAGCCATAGAAATTTTATCTACATTGATGATTTAAAGGGCATAAATATAAATGATTTAGAAAATAAAAATATTCTTCTCGCAATAGGATCAAGATACCTAAATGATACTGCTGATTATTATATAAATTGTAAAGCAAATGTATTTACAAGGGTACTGCCAACTTATGAAAGTATAACTAAAGCTTTTGGATCATCTATAAAAAATTCAAATATAGCGATACTCGAACCTAGTAAAGGTCAAGATGGTATTTTAGAAAAAAAACTCTGTGATTTTTGGGAGATAGACTATGTTCTATGCAGAGAATCGGGAAGTTATTCTCAGAAAAACTGGGAAAGTATTATTTCTGGAAGTAAAATGAAATTATTTTTGGTTAAAAGGCCAAAACTAAAAAATGATTATTCTTACTCTTTCAATGATTACGAGAATTTGATAGATCATATATTTAGAACGTATTGATATTGAATTTATTATGGAAGTATTAGTTTTGATCACAACTGAATCAAATAAAAAAAATGCTTTGCGAGCGGCTAAATTACTAATACAAAATAAACTCGCAGCTTGTGTTTCCATAAAGCAAATTTTTTCAATTTATGAGTGGGATGATGATATTGCAGAAACTAAAGAGTTTGAAATTACAATAAAAAGTAAGCCAGAATTTAAAGATTCTTTAGTTGATTTCTTACATAAAATCTCAACATATGATGTGCCTCAAATTATTTACAAAAAATTCAATTCTGATATCAAATATCATGATTGGTTGAATAAGACTATTTGATTAAATTTAATTTATTAACTCTTTAAGATCGATATTAGATCTAGATCCTAATTGTGTAATTATTTGTCCAGCACAAATTGAACCTATCTCTCCGCATTTTTTGAGGGAATAATTATTTATTAATCCATGAATAAATCCTCCGGCATAAATATCTCCAGCTCCTGTTGTATCAATAACCTTCTCTTTCGTAATTGACTTAATTACTTCAATATAATCCTTATTTACCACAAGAGAACCATTACTGCCAAGAGTTACTACGACTAATTCACATAGGGAAGAAAGGTCTCTTTGACAGGTTGCCAATTTATCCTTTTGAAATAAACTTAAAACCTCGGATTCATTGCAAAAAACAATATCTACATATTCATCAATTAATTCCAAGAAACTCTTTCGATGTCTATCTACACAAAATGAATCAGACAATGAAAGGATTATTTTTGTATTAGATTGTTTTGCAATTTGGGCGGCTTTAAGAAAGGCATTTTTGGCTAATTCGCTATCCCATAAATACCCTTCTAAATATAAGTATTTACTTTCCTTAAGTACACTAAAGTCAATATCTTTTTGGTCAAACTCTATAGATGCACCTAGGTAAGTACACATAGTTCTTTGTGCATCAGGTGTAATCAAAATAATTGAATGAGCTGTTGAGGCACCTTCATTAGTGGGTGGAGTATTAAATATAGTTTTACTTTTTTTTATATCAGAAGAAAAGAAATTCCCAAATTGATCATTTTTCACCCTCCCAATAAACTGCACATCATTTCCTAATGCTGCTAAACATACAACAGTATTTGCAGAGGACCCACCTGATATTTGTTTGATCACTTTGCAATTTTCTAACAATCTCTGAGATTCATCAGAATTAATGAGATTCATTGATCCTTTATCAAGATTATTTATCTCAAGAAATTTATCTTCAATATTTACAATAATATCTACTATTGCGTTTCCCAGGCCAATGAGATCAACCTTTTTATCCTGTTCCAAATGCCTAAAGGATTCATTCATTAATTTGGAACTAAATTACCTTAGAAGTGCTCTTTTGGGCCCATGAATTGGGTCTTCAATTACTATTGTTTGATCTCTATTTGCACCCAAAGAGACAATAGCAATTGGAACCTCCATTAATTCAGCTAAAAATCTGAGATAATTCATAGCATTCTCTGGAAGATCAGATAGTTTTCTGCAATCTGCAGTTGAACATTGCCAACCTTTTAATTTTTTGAAGATTGGCTTACATTTTTTTAAGTCATCTGAATTTGTAGGAAAGTAATCTATTTCCTCTCCATCGAGATCATATGCAATGCAAACTTTAATCTCATCTAATTCATCTAGTACATCTAGTTTCGTAACGGCTAAACAATCAAGACCATTTACTGATACAGCATATTTACCAATAACTCCATCAAACCACCCACATCTTCTCCTTCTTCCAGTAGTAGTTCCAAATTCACTGCCTCTATCACAGAGTTGATCATTAATACTCCCTTGCAATTCCGTTGGGAATGGCCCTTCACCTACTCTTGTGGTATAAGCTTTTGCGACACCTATGACTCTATCAATTAAAGTGGGACCCACTCCAGCCCCAATACATGCTCCTCCTGATATAGGGTTTGATGAGGTGACAAAAGGATAAGTCCCATGATCTAGGTCAAGTAGAGTACCTTGAGCACCTTCAAATAGAATATTCTTCTTGTTTTTTGAGGCTGTATGGATAGTCCTAGTGCAGTCAACGACATGCTTTGATAATCTTTCCCCATAGTCAAGATATTCTTCAACAATGTTTTCTAATTTAAGTGGTTCAATGCCATAGATTTTTTCTAGTAGCCCGTTTTTTTCTCTTAATGGAATTTCGATAACATCATTTAGCCTTTCCTTATTGAGCAAATCTCTTATTCTAATTCCATTTCTTTGTGACTTATCCGCATAAGTTGGGCCAATCCCACGACCTGTTGTACCTATTTTGTTTGAACCTCTATCAGCCTCCATTGCTTCATCTAATATTCGGTGGTAGGGCATTGTTACATGTGATGTTGATGAAATTTTTAATCCTGAGATATCAATTCCATTATCAATTAACATGTCAATTTCTTTTAGTAAGATTTTTGGATCTACAACAGTTCCCGAACCAATTAAACAAGAAGTATTTTTATAAAGTATCCCTGAGGGAATTAAATGTAATTTCAAGACTTTATTATCAACAACTATTGTATGTCCTGCATTTACTCCCCCTTGGTAGCGTACGACAACATCTGCCGAACGACTAAGTAAATCAGTTATTTTACCTTTTCCTTCGTCACCCCATTGGGCTCCGATTACAACAACATTGGCCAATTTCAGAAGAGCATTATTTTTGTTCGAATATTTAATATATTCAAAAATCTTGGATTACTTTTA
Organism: Prochlorococcus sp. scB245a_520K10; assembly: GCA_000634515.1. GTDB lineage: Bacteria > Cyanobacteriota > Cyanobacteriia > PCC-6307 > Cyanobiaceae > Prochlorococcus_A. Next base: position 49,002 of record JFNU01000005.1, read on the forward strand.
AAAAGTAAATGAATTGTATCAACTTTCTCTTAGGACCATTTTTTCAGCAAGAGAAAATTCTTTGGTTAAACGCTCTTTAAGTTTATCTGGTAAAGGTCTACTTGCAAAGTTTTTGTAATGACCTGCCATAGCATTTAATGCTGTTTGCATGGTGGTAAATGATTGAGTTTTATTCACCATCCCTCTATTTCTGTATCTGGAAATATAGTCAGTTATAAGTGTAAGAGCCTCACTTCTTACTTCATCTTTATTTGGAGAATCTTTTGGAGTATCAACAGCTGTTTGTAATGTTTTGACAACTGAAATTGTATCTTTTGTATAGTCACCAGTCATATAGGTTTTTGCAGCTATAGAAGGAGAACTAAATAGCGTAAAAACAACAATCAAAGAAAGTGAAAAAGATATAGCTTTAGTTAGATTCTTAAAAATTAATTTTGATGTCCATTTTAGTAACATAACTTAGCTCCCAAAAAAATAAACCTTAAGACCTTTTATTGTACATTATTTCTGATTCGGAAATAAATCTTTCCAATAATTTATCAGTACTAATTTTAAACTTAGTATTATTTGTTCTGCATAAAAGTTCTACTTCTTTATTAACAGAATCTCTGCCAATAATAATCTGAAAAGGAATACCAATTAATTCAGCATCTTTAAATTTAACGCCAGCTCTATCGTTTCTATCATCTAGAAGGACATCAATTTTATTAATTAAAAAGTTGTTATAGACTTGCTCAGTAAGGTCACTTTGAATAGGATCTTTTAGGTTTGTTGGAATAATAATAACTTCAAAAGGAGAAATCTGGATAGGCCAACAAATTCCCTTTTCATCATGATTCTGTTCTATAGCAGCTTGAGCTATTCTTGTCACTCCAATTCCATAACAACCCATCCATAAATTTTTTAACTGACCATCCTTATCAGAGAACTTTGCATTTAATTTTTCACTATATTTTTGACCTAATTGGAAAATATGTCCAATCTCGATACCTTTTTTTTCCTTAAGTTCCTCATTATCATCATGACTTATTTTATCTCCTTTTTTGGCATTCCTGATATCCCTTATTAGATAATTTTTCGAAGCAAAAGAAAATTCTTGAAAAACTTTGTGGAAATTAACTTTATTCCCACCACTAATAAATTTTGTGAGGCTACTTGCAGAATGGTCAATTATTCTGGTCCATTTTTTATCCCAATTAGAACTAGATTTAATAGTTTTATTATCTAAATCTGGCCCGATAAAACCTAAGGGAAAATCAACTAGGTTTTTTTCTATAGTATTTTTATCTTCAATCTTTTTAAGGTTAATTAGATTGAAACTATGAAGTTGATTTATTAAGTTGAAAAGCTTTACTTCATTAATGTGTTGATCGCCTCTTATGCATGCAAGAATCGGGACCTCAAATTTCCCTTCGAACTGTGCAAGGAATACTACTACTTTAATAATCTGACTAGGGTCTAAATTATTTTTATCGCAAACTTCGAGTATTGTTTTTTGTTTAGGTGTTTCCAGCCACTCTGCAAAATTATCTTTTAGTGGAATAGGTTGAGAGGGTAGAGAAACAGCTTTTTCAATATTTGCAGCATAAGAGCCACTTTGAGTAAACAAAATGGAATCTTCCCCAGCATCAGCAGTGACCATAAATTCTTTAGAAGAGGCTCCGCCAATTGCTCCACTATCAGCTTCAACGCCTACAGTCTGCAATCCACAAGATTCAAAAATATTTTCATAAGCAATGCCCACCTTTTCATAGAAAGAAGCCAGATCGTTTTCTGAAGAATGAAAAGAATAACCATCTTTCATTATAAATTCCCTACTTCTCATTAATCCAAACCTTGGCCTTATTTCATCTCTAAATTTTGTCTGAATTTGATAAAAACATTGAGGTAATTGCTTATAGGAATTGATGGTCTCTGATGCAATACTCGTGATCACCTCTTCGTGAGTCGGAGCTAAACCAAACTCTTTACCTTGTCTATCTTTGAGATTAAACATTATTCCTTCCCCTGCAGTATATCCTTCCCACCTTTCACTTTTTTTCCATAAATCTGCAGGATGAAGTTGGGGTAAAAGTAATTTTGTACAACCAATACTATTAAGTTCTCTTTCTATTATCGCTGATATTTTTTCAATAACTCTAAGCATTATTGGCATGTATGCATAAATACCGCTGTTTACTCTGCGAATGTACCCAGCTTTCAAAAGTAACTGATGTGAAATAATCTCAGCTTCAGAAGGTGTGTCACGAAGTGTCCCCAGAGGAAATGAGGTTGTCACGCGCATACAAAAAAAATACTTAATAATACTTAATTTTATCAATTAAGATGAAAAATGAATTTAAAGTGTCTTGAGTCCCTCAACGCCGCTAGTCTAAAAATATTCTTTCTGCTAACTTCTTCAGTAATGAAGTTCAAACTCTTTTAAAAGTTCATTACCACTAAAAAATTTTCTTATGTTTATGGAAAATATAGATTCCAATATTTCTAGCGAAGAGGAATTAGTTGGTATTGATGAAGTTCAAAAATTCCTAAACAGATCAAGAGCTTCTGTCTATAGGTATACAAATACAGATTTAAGAAATTTAAACCCTAGCTTTAATCCAAGAAAATTAAATCCCGAATTTAGAACTGATCAAAAAGATCCTTTAAAATTTCATCCTAATGAAGTAGCAAGATTTGCAAAAGATATTTTAAGAATTAAGGAAGTTACTGTAGAGGTCTTTAATACACCCTCCTCCGCTGCTCAAAATATACTGGTACAAATATTAGACGAACTAAAATCTATTAGGTCTTTGCTTGAAAAAGAGTAATTAAGCAGTTAAAAATGAATGTTTTGATTTATTGACATTTTGAATGTAGGATTAATGATGTCTAATTATCTCCTTAATATTTACCAATTAAGAGTTCTTGAGTTACACGAAATCCAAGCAGTTTATTCAAAGTAAATTAAGCGAAGAATCTTCTCTTGGTTCTGCTCGAAGTGATTTTGAAAGAGATGATGATGATCCTTTAAGTATAAGGAGTCTATCAGTAACATCTTTAGGTATTATTTTTGCCTTTTTGACAATTTTATTACCTTCAATAAGCATTTTAATTGGCAGACCTTTATCTCAAGGAAACGAGATAATTCATAATCACGATTTTAAAAAAGATGGACCTTAGTTCAATACCTCCATCTCCAATGAAGGGAATTGTAAATATTGTTGTGGAAATACCAGCAGGGAGTAGGAATAAATATGAATATTGCTCTGATGCAGGAATAATGGCCTTAGACAGAGTATTACATTCTTCAGTGAGGTATCCTTTTGATTATGGTTTTATCCCAAATACCCTCGCTGATGATGGAGCTCCTCTTGATGCAATGGTGATAATGGATGAACCTACTTTTGCGGGTTGTCTGATAAAAGCAAGACCTATTGGAGTTTTGGATATGAATGATTGCGGTGCCTACGATGGAAAACTTTTATGTGTGCCTATGGCAAATCCTAGACAGGCTAATATAGTGAGTATTAATCAAATTGCTCCTAATCAGCTTGAGGATGTTGCAGAATTTTTTAGAACAAGTAAAGGACTTGATGGAAGAACAGTTCAAATTGATGGTTGGAGGGATTTTGATGCGGTTGAAAATTTATTGAAAAGTTGTATCCCCTTAAAAAAGAAAAACTTTAAAGTAATTAAGAAATCAAACATTAGTAAATTAAATTGAAAAAAATAATTTTTTATAGTTATTTAAAATGCTCTACCTGCCGAAAAGCTGCAAAGTGGCTTGAAAGCAAAGATTTTCAATTCCAATTAATTGATATCGTAAAAGAACCACCACTTGTTAATTATTTAAATCTAGCCTTAAAACAATACTCTGATGATAAGAGAAGGATTTTTAATACAAGAGGTAAAGCCTTTAAAACTCTTAATATTGATATATATGGTTTATCAAAGGAAGAAATTATTCAACTTCTTTTAAGTGATGGTAAATTAATAAAAAGACCTTTTTTGGTTTACGAAGAAGAAAAAGTAATATTAGGATTCAACGAAATTGAATATGCCGAACAATTTAATTAAGTTATGTAAGGTTAAATTAATAATCCTTTGATAAATTTATGCCTGCTTTTGTAAAAAGTTTTTTAAAGGAATGGGGCCTACTAATTCTATTAACTTTTTTTGTTTCTTCTTGTAGATCATTTTTTGCAGAACCTCGTTATATTCCCTCAGGTTCTATGCTCCCAGAATTACAAATAAACGATAGGTTAATTATTGAAAAACTTTCTCTGAGGAACTCTTTACCAAAAAGAGGAGATATTGTTGTTTTTAAATCTCCTTACTCATTTGATGAAAAACTAATTTCATCGAGATCTAAGCCGTTGCCAAAAAAAAGATATTGTTTTTTTATGAGTTTCCCTCCAATTTCTTTTATTCCGGGTTTGAGGGATCAAGCTTGCGATGCATATATTAAAAGAGTGGTGGCTCTCCCTGGAGAAATTGTTAGTGTAAATAAAAAAGGTGAAGTAATAATAAATAATAAATTGATTGATGAACCTTATTTATCGTATAAATGCTCATTATCTTTTTTTAATAACAACTGTGGTGCATTTGAAAATATTAAAGTTCCAGAAGATCATTTTTTAGTTTTAGGCGATAATAGGTCAAATAGCTGGGATGGGAGATATTGGCCTGCAAGTAAATTTCTTCACAAAAAAGATATCATTGGAAAAGCATATTTAAGATTTTGGCCTCTTAGTAAAGTCGGCTTTTTTCAATAAATCAAGTCTCGCTTATGACTAAGACTTAAACAAAAATTATATTATAAAAAGCTTTTTAATTTAAAGTGCTCCTGAAGCAGTTGCATCAAATATTCCTCCAAGATGTGTTGTGATGTTAAGAGCACTAATCACGGGGGGTTTACTAGGATCATTGAAGAGGTCAATTACAGTTATGCCTCCATTACCTTGTTTTATCATCCATATGTTGGAATAATTTAAGCCTAGGATATTGCAAATAAGAGTTTTATTAACTGCATCATGTGCAACTAGAAGTGTTAGATCGTTATCTTTTTGAGATAAACAAATATTATTAAAAGCTTCTATCGACCTTTCTGATACATCTTTTATAGATTCCCCTTCGGGCATTATTACTTCTTCAGGTTTATTATGCCAATTTTCTAGTAATCTAGGCCAATTTTCTCTAATTTCCGACTCTAATTTACCCTCCCATAATCCATGACTAATTTCCACAAGTGCATCTATTTTTTCTATTTTTAAATCTTTGTTATTTTGAAGAATTATTTGTGCAGTCTCGTAAGGCCTATACATTGAACTTGAAAATGCTTTATTGAAAGGAATATTTCTCAAATATTCAAAAGTTTTTCTAGCTTGATTTTTACCATTGTCGTTTAAAGGAATATCAATTTGTCCTTGGAATCTACCTTCTTTGTTCCAGTTTGTTTCACCATGCCTTATTAGAAATATTCTAGAATCTCCAATCTGACTAGTAATATTTTTATTAAGATGAGAAGTCTGATTTAAACATTCAATTTGCGTCTGAAAAGAGTTATAAATTTTTTTAATATTGAGAATTGAGAAAGAAGCATTTTCTAACCTAATTTTTCTAAAACCTTGAGTAGGCTTTCCTATTAACAATAGGATTAAACATCTAAGAATCGCATTATGTCCAACGACTAAAATATTAATATCATCTTTATCTAAATAATTTTTCAAAATATCTTCTATAAAATTAGTTGCTTGATCAAATAACTCTTGAATTGGTTTATAAGTTTTACCATCACCTTTTTTTAAAATTAGATTTTCTGGATCATTTTTCCATATAGGGTAAATTTCTGGAAATTTGTTTTTTATTTCATCAATATTTAGACCAGACCATTCACTAAGGTCTACCTCTAATAAATTGTTATCAAATATAATGTCTTGTTCTTCATGGAAGCTTTTTTTAATTGTTTTTGCAGTCTCCGCGGCTCTCACGAGAGGGGATGAATAGATCTTATTAAAATTTATTTTTGATAATGCTTTTCCTGCTTTGTGGGCTTGTTTATACCCTTCTTCAGTTAATAATGAATCATCTGTTCTACCTTGAATCAATCCTTTTGCATTGAAACTGCTTAGTCCATGCCTAACTAAAACTAATCTTATTGTCATTATATTAATTTGAAAATGATGATAATTTAATCATCTCATGGCGTGATAAAAATAGGTATATAAATATTAGAAATTTCATTGATGTCTAACTATATTTTTTAGCTTTATAATAAATTATGATCTTTCAAAATATTTCTAAGACAAAACTTTCCTTAGCTTTAATTTCCTTAGTCATTACTTTTTTTGTATGGCAACAAGGCTTAAGAGACAGTTTGAGTAGACCATCTGTTTCATTCGATATAAGTCAAAAAGAACAGGAAATTGCTGAATTAGCAATCCCATCAATACCAATAAAACTTAAAAAATTTCTTATCACAAATGATCCAGTTGATGAAATAAATAATGCACTATCACAGGTATCATTTAATGAACTAACAGAAAGAAATAAATTAATTCGAATTATTTCTTCAGAATCAAATGCATTTAAAATTGATAAAAATATATCAAAAGAGTTTAAAAATAAAAACTATAACTTACTAATAAAAGAGATAGAAAAAAAATCTAATAATAATTTGTATAAACCTAATTCTGATAAGTTTGATTTATTTAAAGATGATAGATTTTTATATCACCTTTTAAGTAAGAAACTTGATTTTGATGATAGTTCATTAATTACAAAATCATTTTCAAGCAAAATGTTTTTAAAAATATTAGCTATAAGATTTATACCACTATTAACAATTTTGCTTGGTTCAATTCTGGCTCTAAAAACATTATGGAAAGCAATATATTTAAAAAAGTTTGGTTGGAAAGAAATTGAACCCCTAGAGTTGGAATTGATAGATATGGTTTTATTGATTGCAGGAGGATTTGTTGTCCTAGGAGAGGTTGTTTCTCCCTTATTTTCAATTAGTTTAGTTGAACTTTTATCTAAAAATATTTCAAATGAGCTGTCTCAATCTCTAAAAATATTTTTTGGATATCTCTTTATGGCTATTCCACCATTATTGATAGTTTATTATCAAATTAAATCCTTAAAGGGTGAATTTATTTTAAAAAAAGATTATTTTCAGTTTAAGTTCTCGTCCATAAAACATGCACTTATTTATGGAATTAAAGGCTGGTTAACTATAGTTCCTTTTGTTTTATTGATTTCTGTAATTATGAATAGTCTGATTGATAATCAGAATGGAAGTAACCCTTTATTAGAAATTGTTCTTAATAATAAGAATTACTTTTCATTTATTATTTTATTTGCAACAACAACTCTCTTAGCTCCTTTCTTTGAAGAGATCATATTTCGCGGTATTTTATTACCAACCCTCTCACGAGATTTTGGAGTGATTTGGGGCATTGTAGTTTCAGCTTTTATTTTTGCTTTGGCTCATTTAAGTTTTGGGGAAATGCCTCCATTATTTGTTCTAGGAATAGGACTAGGGATTACAAGAATCGTTTCAGGTAGCTTGCTTTCTTCAGTAATTATGCATTCTTTGTGGAATGGATTAACCTTCTTAAATTTATTCTTATTAAGAACATAAAGAATTTAATTTTATTACTTGCGTATCAAACTAAAAGATGTTTATTTAACTAATAATGCTTCTTTTACTCATAAATAAATTTTAGATGAGACTTTATGGCAAAAAATCTTATTTAAAAAAAATTTTTTCACATGAAAGTAAAAAAAATTCAGAAAAAAATATTTCTAAATTAAATATCAAATTAATACATCAAATATTCGACACTATTAATATTTCTTTTATAGTTTTAATCTTTACATTATTTTTTTTATCTTTGGATAGCCAAAGGAAATGGTCAAATACATATAAAACTTTATCTAAAACAAGGGCAATGAATAATAATCTCATTGACTATATTTCTCAAACAGAAGAGTTTTATATTAGCGAACTTGAATCTCTTAATACTTATAAAAAAACTAAACCCAAAGATTTAATTTATCTTGATAAAGTTGAAGAAAAAAAAGAAAGTTTTTTCGGGAAAAATTTCATAATCTTCTTTGAAGGCGTCAGAGACAGCAAATATCAAAGGGGTTATTGATGAAAAAATATAAAAAAAATATTCATATCTTACCCCTTGATCAAAGAAGATTTAAATTACTCTATATTTTTAGCCTGCTAATGATACTGAGTTTGTTTGGTAGGTTAGTTAATTTGCAAGTCTTTAACGCTTCTGACTTGCAAAGGAAAGCTAGATTAGTACATTCTTCTAAAACTAACTCCTTAAAAAAAAGGAGATCAATTGTTGATAGAAATAATAGACTAATTGCTTACGACAAACCGCTCTATAAATTATGGGCCCATCCAAAATATTTTAATTTTCCTGGTGATTCAATTAATAGAGTTCGCAGCATTGAAGAAGTTACACAAAAATTGTCACCAATTTTGGATATTAATAATGAAATACTCTTGAGGAAATTTAATAATAAAATGAGTGGTATCAAGCTTTTGGATAAAATTTCAGAAGAAAAAGCAGAAAAGATTAAGAACCTTCAAATAAGCGGACTTGATTTGTTTAAATATTCGCAGAGATATTATCCACAAGGAAAGCTTTACTCTAATCTTGTAGGGTTTGTTAATGATGAGAATATAGCTTCAGCAGGTTTAGAGCTACATTTAGATAAGCAAATTAAAGTTTTTAATAAAAGTAATTTTTTAAAAAGAGGTGGCGATGGAACTCCTCTCCCGGATAATTCAGCCCCAGGTGATTTTATTTCTGATTACAAAAGTTTAGACCTAACTATAGATTCAAAATTACAGAAAGCGTCATTCAATGCATTATCAAAGCAAGTAAACAAATGGAGAGCAAAGAAGGGATTCGCCATAGTTATGGATGTTAATAATGGCCGGATTCTCTCCTTGGTTACAGTCCCTACATATGATCCAAATAAATTTTGGCAGTATGATTCTGAACTCTTTAGGGGTTGGTATTCTCAAGATTTATTTGAGCCAGGTTCAACTTTTAAACCTATTAATCTTGCCTTAGCTTTAGAAGAAAAAGTAATCCAGAAAGATGGAGTAGTTGAAGATATTGGAAAGATTAATGTTGGAGGGTGGACACTTTCTAATTGGGACAAAAAAGGTAATGGATACATTGACTATCCAAAAGTTTTACAGGTTTCAAGTAACGTTGGGATGGTAAAAATAATGCAAAATTTAGACCCCACAATTTATTGGGATTGGCTTAAAAATTTAGGTATAAACAAAAATTTAGAGACTGACTTATTTGAATCAACTGCTGGCCAACTAAAAAGAAAAGATTTATTTGTAAATCAATCCATTGAGCCTGCTGTAACTTCTTTTGGTAAAGGTTTCTCAATCTCACCACTTAAATTGGTCCAACTTCATGCGGCTCTAGCAAATGGGGGTTTTGAAGTGACTCCACATGTAACCTCAACTTTTAAAGAAAGATTTAATGAAAATCCAAAAAAACAATTTTTTTCGAATGAGGTTTCCAAAACTGTTCTTGAATGGATGGAGAGCGTAGTTGATAAAGGTAGTGGATCTGGAGTGAAAATTGAAGGTTACAGAATAGCTGGAAAAACAGGTACGTCTCAAAAAGCTTTAAATGGTTCGTATACAAGCAAAAAAGTTTGTAGTTTTGTAGCGACCTTACCAGTTAATGATCCAAAATATGCTGTCCTCGTAGTAGTTGATGAGCCATCTAAATCATATGCATACGGTTCAACTGTTGCAGTGCCAGTTGCGAAAGAAATTATCGAGAGTTTGATAGTTATTGAAAAAATACCTCCTAATATTAAGGATCACGGAATGATTGTTAAAAAACCCTAAAATTTTCCAGTTTTTTAAATATTTAGTTCATTATCTGATGATTTCATAAGGAATAAAAGCTAGTTTATAGATATATATGATTAATTTAGATATGAAATCAATTTTAGAACAATTATCCTCAATGACAGTTGTTGTTGCTGATACTGGAGATTTAGATTCGATAAAAAAATTTCAACCAAGGGACGCCACCACTAATCCATCGCTAATACTTGCTGCTGCTAAGAATCCTGATTATGTGAAATTAATTGATAAAGCCTTAGAAAGTTCAGAAAATGCATTGCCCCAAGGATTCTCTGAAATTGAATTAATTAAAGAAACTGTTGACCAAGTTTCAGTATTTTTTGGAAAAGAAATATTGAAAATTATTTCAGGGCGCGTGTCTACAGAAGTTGATGCAAGACTTAGCTTTGACACCGAAGCTACGGTAGAAAAAGCGAGAAAATTGATCAATCTTTACAAAAATTTTGGAATTGAAAAAGAAAGAATTTTGATTAAGATTGCCGCAACTTGGGAGGGAATTAAAGCAGCTGAAATTTTGGAAAAAGAGGGTATTAAATGCAACTTAACTTTACTTTTTAACTTCTGCCAAGCGGTAACTTGTGCAAAAGCAAAGATTACTCTAATATCTCCGTTCGTTGGCCGAATATTGGATTGGCATAAAGCAAAAACTGGTAAAACTAGTTTTATAGGAGCTGAAGACCCTGGTGTTATCTCGGTTACACAAATTTATAATTACTTTAAAGAAAAAGGATTCAAGACAGAAGTAATGGGGGCGAGTTTCAGGAATCTTGATGAAATAAAAGAATTAGCAGGTTGCGATCTTTTAACAATTGCACCAAAATTCCTTGAGGAACTTAAAAAAGAAAAAGGAGATTTAATTAGAAAATTAGATGCAACAAATCAAAGAAATAATTCTGTTGACTATAAATTTGATGAAAAAGATTTCAGATTGAATATGTTAGATGACCAAATGGCTAGCGAGAAGCTTAGTGAAGGCATTACAGGATTTAGTAAGGCTATTGAAGAATTAGAACAATTGTTACTAAAGAGATTTTCAGAAATTAAAAATCAGAAATTAATTTCAGCAAATTAAATCTAAGCTTTAATTAAAAAATAAAAATCAAATTAGCTCTTTATTAAAAGTCTTTTGATAACTCTTTTTGCGATGTCTTCATAACTCATTTCACCGGATAATATTTGAGCAATTCGTTTAGGAGCCGTTTTTCTTTTAACACCTAATTGATATCCAGTTCTGGGAAATCTATAAAAGACTTGCGCGATTCTCCTCCCCCAAGCCATAGATTTACCCCAATTGTCGTTAATATTTTTCGTATAAAGATTCAAATTGTCTATTTTCCCTGATAGGCATTGATCTATTGATTCTGCAGCATAAAAACTGCTAATTAAAGACGGTCTAATTCCTTCAGCTAAAAATGGATCGCATAGAGAGGCTGCATCCCCTACTACTAAAATTTTATCTCCATTAATTGGGTGGAGACCATTCCATATTCTCAATTTTTTATTAATTGTTTTATAGGGAAATGCATCAAATCCGAAGCTTCTAATAACTTGATTATTTACTGCCTGATTTTCTAGAGGACTATTATTTATAAATGTACCTAAACCAATATTTAAGCTTTCTTTTAGTGGGAATGCCCATGCAAATCCATATTTTATGAATCCAAACTCAAATCTAACTGCATCTTTAGGAATTTGACCTAAACCTTTCAATCTTAATGAGATTGTGTTCGCGAATTTAGGTTTTCTCGGCCCCAAATTGAAATATCCTACCCATTTGGACTGGGATCCGTCTGCAATAACAAGAAATTCAGATATGTATTTTTTTTTATTATTACAAGTAATTTCCCAATTATCATTTTTTTTGGTAATTTTTTCGACTAACACTGGTCTTAATATTTGAACTCCATTTCTCAAGGATTCATCAATTAATAATTGATCAAATTTCTCTCTTTTAATAATCCAAAAAGGGGATTCACCAGTCAGATCGGCAATCACATTATCTGACGCCTTCCATCTAAATTCAACATTCTTGATTTTCGATTCTATTGCATCTTTTATTTCTAAAGGGAGGAATTTCTTCATTGAAGATGCCATCCCACCAGCACATGGCTTAAAATCTTGGTTTTTTTCTTTTTCAATAATTAAAACGGAATATCCTTTTTTTGCTAAGTTGAGAGCGGTGGAAGATCCCGACAAACCCCCACCAATTATTACGACGTCAAAACATTTCAAACTTTTAGAATTTCCTTCTCTTTTTCAGACAATTTAGTTTCTATTAGAGCAATAAATTTATCAGTAATTTTTTGAATTTCAGATTGATTATCTCTAGATTCATCAATAGAAATAAGGCCATCTTTTTCGTATTTCTTTTCCTTATCAACAGCATCTCTTCTAATATTCCGCAAAGCTACTTTCCCTTCCTCTGCATATTTCGAGGCTAGTTTACAAAATTCCTTTCTTCTTTCCTCAGTTAATGGAGGAACATTTATTCTTATTACTTTACCATCATTATTTGGAGTAATACCTAGATCGCTCATCGAGATAGATTTTTCTATCGCTTGTAAACATGAAATATCGAATGGCTGTATTGAAATAGTTTGTGAATCAACAGTACTAATTGACGCAAGTGATTTAATTGGTGTTTCAGTACCGTAGTACTCCACACTTATTCTGTCTAGCAATGAGGCATTTGCTCTACCAGTTCTTATAGTATTAAAGTTTCTTTGTGTGGCTTCAATACTTTTATTCATATTTTCTTGAATTTCTTTTTCTTTCATAATTAAAAAAAATTAAAATAAGCTTTAACTAATTAAAGAGCCTATAGGCTCCCCTGCAACAGCTTTAGAGATGTTACCTTTTTTGAATATATCAAATACCATAATTGGGATATTATTATCTTTGCAAAGAGCAATTGCAGTACTGTCCATAACTGCAATTTCATCACTAAGAACTTGCTGATAACTAAGAGAGGAATATTTTTTTGCGTTTTCAAATTTGTTAGGATCACAATCATAAACTCCATCAACTTTAGTAGCCTTCATAACAACCTCAGCGTTTATCTCTGCTGCCCTTAGTGCTGCTGTAGTGTCAGTTGTAAAAAATGGGTTTCCACACCCACCACCGAAGACTACAACCCTACCTTTTTCTAAATGCCTCATTGCTCTTCTTCTAATATAGGGCTCTGCAATTTCTTGCATTTCGATAGCAGTTTGAACTCTGGTTGCTACTCCTACTCTTTCAAGGCCGTCTTGAAGTGAAATCGCATTCATTACTGTTGCAAGCATCCCTACATAATCAGCAGTTGCTCTATCCATTCCATCAGCAGACCCTTTAAGCCCCCTAAAAATATTCCCACCACCAACAACTATTGCAAGTTGTATATTATTTTCGACTACTTTTGAAACGTCTTCAGCGATTGACTGAACTATAGCAGGATCAATACCATAAGGTTTTTCACCCATTAGTGCTTCACCACTAAGTTTTAAGAGAACTCTTTTGTAAGTCATTCAACAACCATACTTTTAAGACCTTAGCAAGTAAACGTACCTAATTTATTGTTTGTTCTGATATTACTTGCGTCTTTAAACATTTCTAAACCTGTTTGAACAATATGATAAAAATAATTTTTTAACTAAAACTCAACACATTTTTGTGCTTTTATTCCTTGTTCTTTAAACGGATGTCTAATTAGGTTCATTTCTGTAACTAAATCAGCATAATTGATAATCGAATCAGATGCCCCCCTTCCGGTTAAAACGACATGGTTATTTCTATTATTTAAACTTTTTAAAAAAGTGATTATTTCCTCTGAGGTAAGATAGCCCAGTTTAGTAGCAATATTAATTTCATCAAGGATGATGAGTTTATAAGATTCATCCTTTATATATTTTTTAGATAATTGCCATGCTTCTTGAACTAATTTCTCATCCCTAATTCTATCTTGTGTTTCCCAAGTAAATCCCTCTCCTAATGAATGCCAAGATACACTTGAAGACAAATTTTTAAGTGCTTTTTCTTCTCCAGTGGTCCAGCCACCTTTAATAAATTGAATGATTGCTACTTTATAACCGTGCCCTATCGTCCTTAAAGCCATTCCTAAAGATGCAGTTGTTTTACCCTTACCATTCCCTGTGAATACAATCAATAATCCTTTTTTTGTTTTTCTAATTTGTAGTCTTTCAGATTGAATATCTTTTCTTTGCTGCATTCTTTTTTTATATGAGCTCTCATCACTCTCTGGGGATATTTTCCCTCCCATCCCAAGTTCACTAGCTAGATCATCTAGATTAAGTATTTTATCTGAAAATAAAGGTTTTTCTTGCATATAATTTTAATTTGATTTTTTGATTATAAATCTTTAAATATTATTAGCCCGCTTAACTTTCAGAAGTGCATTATTTACTGCTTTTTGTTGATCTCGTTTTGTAATCCAATGGTGATAAGTTTGGGTATGTAAACTAACTGAATGTCCCATCATTCTGGCAGCCACAGTATCAGGCAAATCATAAAAAATTGTTCTTACTGCCCACGCATGCCGGAGATCATAAGGTTTTATTTGTAGAGAATAACGCTTAAATTGGTCAGTAATTTTTTTCCCAATATTCTGTAAGGTTGTTACTTTTAGGTCTCTATTAATATTTGGTAGTAGGTCTGGATGCTCGCCAAGTTTTGGTAATTCGAACTTTTCTACCCATTCAGGATGGAAAGGCCAAACTTGATGTTCCCCTGTTTTAGTGGTAGGTAAAACTCTAATGATTTTGTCACCAAAATTTTTGAGAGAACTTAAATCACAAAAAAATACTTCATGATTTCTTAATCCATATGTAGCCATCAGAGCAAAAACAAATTTCCAAGATTCGTTTGGTATTTTCTCCCAAAGTTCCTCAATTAACTCGTCTGAGGGGAGATCCCTAAAACCTGCTTTATTTAGACCATATCCTTTAGCATTTAATTTCCAATCATCTGGAAGTTTAATTTCCAAAAACTTAGCCAAAACACTAAGTGAAGTTGCGCATTGTTTTCTACTTCTACTTCCTTCCTTATAACTTTCAAGCGTTTTTTGAAATATTTTTTCTAAATCTAAATTTTCATTATCATTATAAATATTAAGGATTCTTTTCAGATAGGGTTTGTAAGAACTTCTCCAAGTAGTTTTTCTTGTGCTGTTTAGATATTCACTTTTGCTTTCTTTAAAAAAAAATTCCTCAAATAGATTCAATTTATTTGAAAATTCAGAATCATTTTTTATCCCCTTTTTTTTAGGAATGCTTATCCAATTAATCCAGTCAAATTGGTTTAATTCCAGTTGTAAATTAATTAATTGTAATTTTTTTTTAGCCTCCTCTAATCCAGAAATATCAGCCTTTATACCAAGAGATATTCTTTGAACTTTAAAGTTTTTTTTATCCTCTTTTGAAGGGAGTGAGCCTCTTATATTTAATTTCTCTCCCCTTTTTTCAATTCTAAGCTTGCTGCCTTGAGTAGCAAATTTATCATTGACATTATTAATTTCCTGAATTACGTTCATTAGCTTATATAATTGACCATATAATGACGTTTTTACTGTTGATTTTCAATCTCCATAATCTTTAAATGTATAAAATAGGCGTCTTATTAATGAACTTAGGAGGGCCTGAACGCATTACCGATGTAGGTCCATTTTTATATAATCTTTTTTCTGATCCAGAGATAATCAGAACCCCTTTTCCTGCTTTTCAAAAGCCTTTAGCTTGGTTAATTAGTACGCTTAGAAGTACTACTTCACAACAGGCTTATCTTTCAATAGGTGGAGGATCACCAATAAGAAGGATAACAGAACAACAAGCAAGAGAATTGCAATCTAAATTAAGGGATAAAGGGTTAAATGCAACAACATATATAGCAATGAGGTATTGGCATCCTTTTACTGAATCAGCAATTGCTGATATGAAAGCAGATGGTATAGATCAAATTGTTGTACTGCCTTTGTATCCACACTTTTCTATAAGTACTAGTGGTTCAAGCTTTAGAGAATTAAAAAAATTGCGAGATTCCGATAAAGATTTTAAAAAAATCCCGATGAGATGTGTAAGAAGTTGGTTCAGTCAATCAGGTTATTTAAAGTCAATGGTTGAATTGATTTCTGAACAAATTTCACTTTGTGAATCGCCTCCTAATGCGCATATATTTTTCACTGCTCATGGAGTTCCTAAGAGTTACGTAGAGGAAGCTGGAGACCCTTATAAACAACAAATCGAAGATTGTTCCTTATTGATAATAAATGAGCTGGAAAAATATTTGGGGCATAGTAATCCTCATACACTTTCTTATCAAAGTAGAGTTGGTCCAGTTGAATGGTTGAAGCCTTATACAGAAGAAGTGTTAGAAGATCTTGGAAGATCAAATGTTAACGATTTGATTGTTGTTCCAATAAGTTTCGTTGGGGAGCATATTGAAACTTTGCAAGAAATTGATATTGAATATAAAGAAATAGCTGAAAAAGCAGGGATTAAAAACTTTCGAAGAGTAAAGGCTCTAAATACTCATCCTACTTTTATTGAGGGTCTCAGCGATCTCGTGATTTCTTGTTTAGAAGGGCCTCTAGTAAATATAGAGGAGGCTTCTCAATTACCTGAAAAAATTAAACTTTATCCCCAAGAGAAATGGCAATGGGGTTGGAATAATAGTTCAGAGGTTTGGAATGGAAGGGTTGCTATGATTGTCTTTTTGGTACTTTTTATTGAACTTATTTCAGGATCTGGACCATTGCATAGGCTAGGAATTTTATAAAGGTCAATTTATATTTTTTTAAGAAATTAAAATTTTTTTAAAATTTTTTGAATATTTTTCTGACATTACATTTCTAAATGAGGCAAAAGTTTTTAATTAAGTTTAATATTTATATTAAATATTGAATTTCTTTAGTGACTCTTACTTCGAGATCCTTATCAAAGGGTAGTTCAAAAAATGAAAATCCTATTTGGATAACAGGTGCAGAGGCACTAATGGATTCTCTTAAAATTCATGGGGTAAAGGTTATATTTGGATATCCTGGAGGAGCCATACTACCTATTTATGATGCTGTTCATAAAGCAGAACAAGATGGTTGGTTAAAGCATTACATGGTAAGACACGAACAAGGTGGTTCTCATGCTGCTGATGGGTATGCAAGATCCACTGGAGAAGTGGGAGTTTGTTTTGGAACTTCAGGCCCAGGCGCAACAAATTTAGTAACGGGAATTGCTACTGCTCAAATGGATTCAGTACCTCTTGTTGTTGTTACTGGTCAAGTCCCAAGACCTGCTATAGGTACAGATGCCTTTCAAGAAACTGATATTTTTGGAATAACTCTTCCAATAGTTAAACATTCATGGGTGATAAGAAATCCTTCAGATATCGCGAAAGTAGTTTCAGAAGCTTTTTTTATTGCATCTTCTGGAAGACCAGGGCCTGTTTTAATTGATATACCGAAGGATGTTGGCCAAGAATTCTTTAATTACCAAAGAGTTTTGCCTGGTGAGATTATTCCTAAAGGATTTAAAAGAAACGGAGACATTAATGATTTTGATATAAAAAAAGCTATTAAATTAATAGAGGAGTCTGAAAGACCTCTTCTTTATGTTGGCGGTGGGGCAATATCTTCAGGGGCTCATGAAGAGATAAGAACTTTGGCAAAAAATTATCAAATACCTGTTACAACTACCTTAATGGGGAAAGGTGCTTTTGATGAAAAAGATAATTTATCAGTCGGAATGTTAGGAATGCATGGAACTGCTTATGCAAACTTTGCAGTTACAGAATGTGATCTTTTAATAGCTATAGGAGCTAGATTTGATGATAGAGTTACAGGTAAATTAGACACTTTTGCTCCTGATGCAAAGGTTATTCATATAGATATTGATCCAGCAGAAGTTAATAAAAATAGGCGTGTAGATGTTGCAATTGTCTCTGACGTGTCAAAAGCTGTTCGCAAAATTAATCAAAAATCTACAAACAATGAAGTTGTCTCTCAAACGAAAAACTGGTTAGAAAAAATTGATTTTTGGAAAAATAAACATCCTTTGTATGTCCCGCCTAACGAAGGAGAAATTTATCCTCAGGAAGTTCTTTTGAAAGTTAGAGATCTTTCCCCAGAAGCCTATATAACAACAGATGTAGGTCAACATCAAATGTGGGCCGCTCAATATCTCAGGAATTCCCCCAGAAAATGGATAAGTAGTGCAGGCCTAGGAACTATGGGTTTTGGGCTGCCAGCGGCAATTGGAGTCAAGGCGGCCTTACCTGATTCAGAAGTGATTTGCATAGCCGGAGATGCTAGTGTCTTAATGAATATTCAAGAATTAGGAACTTTATCTCAATATGGTTTGAAGGTGAAATTGATCATCATTAATAATCGCTGGCAAGGGATGGTAAGGCAATGGCAAGAAAGTTTCTACAACGAAAGGTATTCCTCCTCCGATATGAGTTGTGGAGAACCTGATTTTGTAAAACTTGCGGAGTCTTTCGGAGTCAAAGGGTACTTAATATCTGATAGAGAAAAACTATTGGATGAATTACAAAATGCACTTAATTATGATGGACCTGCCTTGATTAATATTCTTGTTAGAAGAGGTGAAAATTGCTATCCAATGGTACCTCCTGGAAAAAGTAATGCTCAAATGGTTGGATATGTTAATTGTAAAGACTAATTTTTTTTAATTCGTCATTTTAAAAAATTGACTTTAAGATAATTTAAAAAATAGAGATTGCTGAATTGAAAAAATTATCAAAAATTTTAATTTTAGTCTGCTTGATTTTTCTTAATCCTTTAACAGTTAACTCGGCTGAAATTCTTCAAATTAAAAGCTCAAATACTATTTTGGTGGGGGATCAAAATAGGAATTTAACCATTGGATTATTTTGTGTAGATGTAAATGAAAATGATGAGTTTGAAGCAACTAATTTACTAAAGAGTGAATTTCCAAGGGGAAGCAAAGTAAAAATAAAACCTTTTGGTTTTAAAGAAAATTTACTGCAAGCCAAGGTTTTTAATATTAAAGGTACTAAGGAGATGACCGAAATATTAGTTACCAAAGACTTAGCCAGTGAAATTTGTCCGAATTAACTATTTCTAAGAGCAAATAAAATTCCATTGCCTCAAGATTGTTTTGTTCCTTCTCCAGGAATTAAATTCATTTTTTAATTTGTATGTGCATAAATTTGAGACGTCTATATTTGTATTTGGGATGTTCTCACTTAAAAGTTGTCTATATGCAGATCTTTTTAGATCAAGTTGATTAAAGTTTTGCTTTTCCAAGTGATTTGAATCACTAAAACAATGATCTTTTTCAGTTTTAGTCAAATTGATCGTTATTTTTTTGTTTTCGACCTTTCTATAAAATTCTTTGAGTGTCATTTTATCAACAAGATAATGTTCCTTCGATATTGATGGCCCTATTGCAACAAGTAAGTCATTTCTAGATGTCCCTAAATTATCAAAAAAATTAACCATATTGTTGATAATTTTTTTTTCTAAACCTTTTCTTCCACAATGCAAGGCTGCGACATTTCTTGTCCTTTTATCTGCAAAAAATATTGGCATGCAATCAGCTGTGTAAACCCATAAGTTTTGATTGCATTTATTACCAAAAAGACCATCTGCATCAGTATTACTCCCTTCTTGCGATTGTGAACCAAAAACTATCACATTGCTGTGAATTTGATTAGCAACACAATTTATGTAATTTTTATTAAAGTGATGTCCTAATAATTGAAGAATTTTATAAGAGCTAGACTTAGTAAAAAATGCATGTTTGAAATTACATTGACTAAGGATAGGTGATGAATAATACTCAAATTTTTTTTTTTTAATAAAAATTTCACCTTTTGTGAAATAGATTTCTTTGTAAGGAATAGTTCCTGCTCCTTAAATGAATTTATGAAATTAATTCAATATCTCTCAAGATCCAGAATCCTGCAAATTTTTCGATGTATGGCGTTGATTGTATGGAAATAAATTGATAACCAAAAGAATTTTTTTTATTCTCTAAAAACTTTGTACTTAAAATGTTAGCATCTTTTTCTGGTAAATCTGTTACCAGCCACTTGTCGTCTTCTGAAGCGTCGAGAATGAGTTGGTTCTTACTTATAGTTAATTTAATAGGTTCTAAACAACTGAACCATGCAGAAAGTGCTAAAGATCTATCTTTACTAAAAAGTCTTAATCCTGGAACTAGATAACTATCATCTAAATCTTGCTGAATTGGGAAAATATCTCCAAATTCCATAGGCCAATTTTCCGCAGATTTTAATTCGCCAATTGATATTTCAGAGATAGTTAAAGCATCACCCCTCACTGCTTCTGGTAGAGGTTTAGGGGAAGTTTCCATTTTGGAAGTAAAAGTAGGAGCTAGTACCCCTCTTACATAACCTTTTTCCTTTGGATAAATCTCTTTTTCAAGAAATTCGATTCTATCGAATAAATTATAAGTTCTTCTACTTACAAGAGCCTCAATACTTGAAGCCTCCAGTGATTTCTTAATGATGGATTTCATTGACGATCTCCAAAATCTAATAACTGAAGGTTTTGCCCATCCTTCTTTTTTTGCATCATTAATTGCTTCATTTAGTGACTTTGTAAGCCACACTGAATTAACTTCATTGGCAGGGCATTTTTTATTCCAAAGAAAAATATCTTTCGTCTTATAACTTCTTGTAGAGCAAATAATTAACTCCCATCTTTTTTTTCCATTTGATTCAATAATTGGTCTTGAGTAAAAGTCTAATTCCCAATCTGAAATTTTTAATTCAATACTTGGTTCTGTTTTATTATTAATGTTCATTTATCTTCTTTTTTTTTATCGAAGAGTGCTTTAGTTTTTAGTGCTCTCTCTGTAGCTTCTTGCATAACTTTTTGCTTATCAATAATTAATTCTCCCGCAGAGTTCTCTAAGAGTGCTGTATTGAGACCAATGCGCCCTTTTTCAAGGTCAATTTCAGATATTAAAGCTTTTATAATTTCCCCTTCTCTAAAAATTTCTCGTAAAGAACGAATAGAACCATTTGTTAGTGAGGATTGATGAAGAAGTCCACTGGCTCCACCCAAATCAATAAAGAAGCCATATGGTTTTACTGCTAAAACTTCTCCTTCAATTAATTGCCCCAATTCTAGACTTGTAAGTTTAGAGACTAATGATGCTTTCTTTTCAGAGAGAACTAATTTTCTGGATTCTGGATTCACCTCAAGAAAGGCTACTTTCAAAGTTTTGCCAACAAAAGATTGATGATCTTGACCATTTTCAAGTTGGGATCTTGGGATAAAGCCTCTCAATCCATCTACATCACACGTAAGCCCACCTCTGTTAAATCCATTTATTAAAACGTCAATTAATTCTCCATTTATTGCAGAACTTGATACTTTCTCCCAACTTTGTCTGAGAATTAATGCCCGAGCGCTCACTGTTACCATTCCATCAGCATTTTGTTCTTTGATAACCAAAACTTCTATTTCATGGCCTATGGAAAATTTTTCTTTAAAGTTAGTTATGACGCCCAACCCACTTTCTTTTTTTGGCATATAACCAGGTGCTTTCCCACCAATGTCAACATATAGTCCATCACTTTCTATTGCGATAACTTTCCCTGAAATTGTTTCTCCAGTAGCCCCAATTGGCTCATTTGCATTTAAAGCCTCCAAAAAAGCACTTTCATCAAAATCGAATTCATCAACTGTTCTTTCTAATTGAAAATCTTTGTTTTGCTCAGAAAAATTAAGGGGTCTATTTAAATCTTGTTGAGAACTATCAAAAGAGTTGGTGTTTTCATTTCTGTCCTTAATTTCTGTTACTGATTCATCTTTAAAAATTTGAGGTTTGATTGCAATATTTTCTTTTTTAATTTCTTCTTGCGAATTGGGTTGCTCATTCTGTATTTCTTGAGATTTTTTTTGAGTATCTTTCTTGCTAAGGTGAAGTACCTGAAGAGGTTTTTTTAAATCCTTTTTATAGCCCTTTGGTTGGATGTTATCTTGGGCATTTTTATTACTGACTCCCATCGTAGGTAAAATAAGAATAATTAATTATTAACATACTCTAAATGTTAGTACTCGAAATTAAAATTAATGAACTTTAAACCAATACCTAATAAATTTGAATATTTAAATTGGCAAGAAATCGAAAGTATTGCAAAAGACAAAAGATCAACCGTGATTTGGCCATTCGGAGCTGTTGAGCAACACGGGCCACACTTGCCTCTTGCTACAGATAGTATTTTTGTTGATGAAATCATTAGCGAAGTTTTTAAATTATTCTCTTCCGATATTCCATTAAAAAAACTTCCAACTCAATACATTGGGTTTTCTCCAGAACATAAGGGTTTTACTGGGACAATTTCACTTTCTTCAAATTTAATAACCTCAATGATTAAGGAAGTCGGAGGTCAATTATCTGAAATGGGTTTTAAAAGATTGATATTGATTAATGGACATGGAGGTCAAATCTCACTATTAAATACAGCGGCAAGAGAGCTAAGAAGTTTTGCACCTGGGATGGCAGTTTTCCCTTGTTTCTTATGGAGTGGAGTTAATGGGTTAAGTGATTTGTTAACAAAAACTGAGATCGAGAATGGGCTTCATGCTTCTTTAGCTGAAACAAGTTTGATGCTTGCTTTAAAACCAGAATTAGTAGGTGATGAACGTCCAAATGAGGTTATTAAAGGGCAGATCCCAGAAGGTTGGAGTCTTGAGGGAAATGCTCCTACTGCTTGGCTTACTGATGACTTCAGTAAATCAGGCGTTATAGGGGATAGCAGAGGAGCAAATGAGTCTTTAGGAAAAAATTTAAAGGAATTATTGATTAATCATTGGTTCAAATTGATAATGAATCTGATGGAATCAGATTGGCCAAACAATTATTAAATAAATTTAAGTAAAAAATGTGACTTAACAATTGAAACTATTTTCATGATATTTAAATAAACTCACTATAATCATGTAATATTCATGCATAATGAGCTAAAGATTACTGACATGCAAACTCTAGAATCAAATAAAAAAACTATTCAAGAATCGACTAATCCGATTTCTTTAGATTTGCCAGACTTCACTACAGATTCTTATAAGGATGCATACAGCAGAATAAATGCCATTGTTATAGAGGGAGAGCAAGAGGCTCATGATAATTACATCTCAATAGCAACTTTAATTCCAAATGAGTTAGAGGAGTTAACTAAATTGGCGAGAATGGAAATGAAGCATAAAAAAGGCTTTACTGCATGTGGAAGAAATTTGGGTGTAGTAGCTGATATGGAATTTGCTAAAAAATTCTTTTCTAAATTACATGGTAATTTTCAAGTTGCTCTTGAAAAAGGAAATTTAACAACATGTCTTTTAATACAAGCTATCTTAATCGAAGCTTTCGCAATCTCTGCTTATAATGTCTACATAAGAGTTGCAGATCCTTTTGCAAAAAAAATAACAGAGGGAGTGGTTAAAGATGAATATCTTCATTTAAATTATGGTCAAGAGTGGCTTAAAGAGAATCTATCTACTTGTAAAGAGGAATTAATGGAAGCTAATAAGGTTAATCTTCCCTTAATTAAAAAGATGTTAGATGAAGTAGCAGATGACGCATCAGTTTTAGCTATGGACAGAGAAGAATTAATGGAAGAATTTATGATTGCTTATCAAGATACGTTGATGGAAATTGGTCTAGATAATAGAGAAATTGCAAGAATGGCTATGGCAGCTATCGTCTAATTACCTTTCTAATTAATTAAGGATTTTATTAATTAATCAATCCTATTTAAGTAGTTATCTCTGTGCTATTGTTCATAACATCGTATAGAAACCATTTATAAATTTTAAATGTTTGGGTTAATAGGCCACTCAACCAGTTTTGAAGATGCAAAAAGAAAAGCTTCGATGCTAGGCTTTGATCATATTGCAGATGGCGACTTGGATGTTTGGTGTACGGCTCCTCCTCAGCTTGTTGAAAATGTAGAAGTTAAGAGTGCTACTGGAATATCTATTGAAGGTTCTTATATAGATTCGTGCTTTGTTCCTGAAATGCTTTCTAGGTTTAAAACGGCTAGAAGAAAAGTACTAAATGCTATGGAACTAGCTCAGAAAAAAGGGATTAATATTACCGCTTTAGGAGGATTTACTTCTATTATTTTTGAGAATTTTAATCTTCTACAGCATAAACAAATTAGAAATACTTCATTAGAGTGGGAAAGGTTTACTACTGGCAATACTCATACCGCCTGGGTTATTTGTAAGCAACTAGAAATAAATGCGCCTCGCATTGGGATAGACCTTAAAAAAGCAACTGTTGCTGTAATTGGTGCTACAGGTGATATTGGCAGCGCTGTTTGTAGATGGCTTATCAATAAAACTGGCATTTCAGAACTTCTTATGGTAGCAAGACAACAAGAACCACTAGAGCTGTTACAAAAAGAATTAGATGGTGGCACTGTAACAAGCTTAAATGAGGCATTGCCTCAGGCGGATATTGTTGTATGGGTTGCAAGTATGCCTAAAACTATTGAGATTGATACAGATAACTTAAAAAAACCATGTTTAATGATTGATGGCGGATACCCCAAAAATCTTGATGAGAAATTTCAGGGTGAAAATATTCATGTTTTAAAAGGAGGTATAGTAGAGTTTTTCAATGATATTGGTTGGAATATGATGGAACTTGCGGAAATGCAAAACCCTCAGCGAGAGATGTTTGCTTGCTTTGCAGAAGCTATGATTTTAGAATTTGAAAAGTGTCATACAAACTTTAGTTGGGGAAGAAATAACATTTCCCTTGAAAAGATGGAGTTTATTGGAGCAGCATCTTTAAAGCATGGTTTTTCTGCGATTGGACTTGATAAGCAGCCTAAAGTATTAACTGTTTAAAAATTATGGCTAAACGTTACCTCCTTGATTTTGAAAAGCCTCTTGTTGAACTTGAGAAGCAGATAGAGCAAATTAAAGAATTAGCTCGAGATTCAGAGGTAGATGTTAGTCAACAGCTTCTACAGCTTGAAACCTTAGCTGCTAGGAGAAGAGAAGAAATATTTAAATCTCTCACCCCTGCTCAAAAGATTCAGGTAGCTAGACATCCACAAAGACCTAGTACTTTGGATTTTGTTCAAATGTTTTGTGATGACTGGATCGAATTACATGGAGACAGAAATGGTGGCGATGATATGGCACTAATTGGGGGGATAGGCTTGATAAATAACAGACCGGTGATGATGTTAGGGCATCAGAAAGGAAGGGACACAAAAGAAAATGTAGTAAGAAACTTTGGGATGGCAAAACCAGGAGGTTACAGAAAAGCTCTTAGATTAATGCAGCATGCAAATAGATTCTCCTTGCCAATTCTTACATTTATTGATACTCCTGGAGCTTATGCTGGTTTAAAAGCTGAAGAACAGGGTCAAGGAGAAGCTATTGCAAGAAATCTTCGAGAGATGTTTGGACTGAAAGTCCCAATTGTAGCTACTGTCATTGGAGAAGGAGGTTCAGGAGGAGCACTTGGAATAGGTGTTGCCGATAGGTTACTAATGTTTGAACACAGTGTTTACACAGTTGCTAGTCCGGAAGCATGTGCATCAATTTTGTGGAGAGATGCTGCGAAGGCACCAGAAGCCGCATCAGCACTTAAGATTACAGGTAAAGATTTACTTAAATTGGGGATAATTGATGAGGTATTACCAGAACCCTCTGGTGGGAATAATTGGGCACCTTTAGATGCTGGCAATACACTAAAAGATGCTATTGAGAAACACCTTAATGCTTTACTGCAAATGCCTGAAGACGAATTAATTGAGGAAAGATACAAAAAATTTAGGGTTTTAGGTAAATTTATCGAAGCAAATAATATTGAAGAGATTTATAGTGAAATCCCCCAAAAAACTGAATAAATTGAAACTAGCTTTTATAACGGGTGCTACTAAAGGTATTGGCAGATCTACTGCAATTACTTTTGCTAATGCTGGCTGGGATTTGATTTTGCTCTCCAGGAATATGGATTTAATGGAGAAACTAAAGAGCGAACTTTTGACTACTAAATCAAAAATTAACCTAGTTAAATGTGATTTATCTAATCCCCTAGAAATAGAAAATTGTGTTACGGAAGCGATTGAGAAGTATGGGTGCCCTTCAGTATTGATAAATAATGCTGGTTGTGCATTTAATGGTCCCTTAGTTGAAATGGATTTAGGTCAATGGGAACAAACTATTCAAATAAACCTCACAAGTGTTTTCCAAATTTGCAGTTCAATAATTCCTAAAATGAGAAAAAATGGTGGATTAGTCATTAACGTTAGTAGTCATGCTTCTTATAATGCATTTCCCCAATGGGGAGCGTATTGTATTTCAAAGTCTGCACTAGCTATGTTTACTAAATGCTTGAGGGAAGAGGAGAGATCTAATTCAATCAGAGCCTGCACAATAACTTTAGGTTCAGTAAATACTCCTCTTTGGGACTCAGAATCTATTAATGCTGATTTTGATAGAACTTCTATGCTCTCCTCAAGTGAAGTATCAGATACTATTCTCTATATGGCTCAACAACCTGAATCACAACTGATTGAAGACTTAACTTTAATGCCCTCTGGAGGAGCTTTTTAAACATTCTTTTTCTTTTCTTAATCCTTAAAAAGTGATTTTTTTTAGGGCTCTGTGAACCCGATTAAACAAGAGAATGTGATATAATGTATAAGCAATTAAGCTTTTGGAAGATACAGTTAATTAAGTTGCATACAATTTTCTGTCAAGAATTTTATGACCTCTACATTACCCAACGATAATATTAGAAACTTTGACGACCAGATTACTAATAAATTAATCTCCGAAATTATAAGAGACAGAATCAAGAATTCTGGAACTAGGTTTAGTGCCAACGATAATATTTCAGATTTTATAAATCCTGGAGAATTAGATATTTTAGAAAGAGAAGTTGCCTCAAGAGTTAAGGATTTACTAAAGTCCCTCATAATAGATGTTGAGAATGATCATAATACTCAAGAAACTGCTGAAAGAGTCTCAAAAATGTATTTAAATGAAGTTTTTAAAGGCAGATATCATCAACAACCTAAAGTTACAAGTTTCCCAAATGATAAGAATCTTGACGAGATTTATACAGTCGGCCCAATTTCTGTTAGATCTGCATGTTCGCATCACCTTGTGCCAATTCTAGGAGAGTGTTGGATAGGTATTAAACCTGGGAATAAAGTAATAGGACTTTCAAAATTTGCGAGAGTTGCTGATTGGGTTTTTTCAAGACCTCATATTCAGGAAGAAGCTGTAATGATACTTGCAGATGAAATCGAAAAACTATGTGAACCTAAAGGTTTAGGTATTATTGTAAAGGCCCAACATTATTGTATGAAGTGGAGGGGAGTCAAAGAACCAAATACAAGTATGATAAATTCTGTGGTGAGGGGAGATTTTAGACACGATTTAAGTTTAAAACAAGAATTTTTTGAGCTTGTAAAACAGCAGTCTGCTACTAATAATTACTAATCCCTTTTTAAAAACTTAAAAAGTTCTTCCGTTTTTTTTATATCTTTTAGACCCGGAGAAATCTCAATACTACTAGATATATCTAGCCCATCAGGTTTGATATCCATAAGAATTTCATCAATCCATTCAATTGATATTCCGCCTGCTAACCACCAAGGTTTACTAAATTGCAGATTCTTTAGAAAGTTAGAATTTATTTTTTCCCCTGAACCTCCATAAGTTTTTTCATTCCAAGAATCAAGTAGTATCGCATCTACAAAATTTTCAAAAGGTTGTATTTTGTCCAAGTCTTTTTCCGTTTTTATCCTGAAAGCCTTCCATAGGCCAATATTTGGAATTTTTTCTCTTATTTTTTTGCAGTAATCAAGATCCTCATCACCATGCAATTGAATGATAGTTTCACTTGGGTTGCCTAAGAAATTTTTGATAATTAAATCTATAGGACTATTTTGCACAACAGATACTCTATGGATTTTTGGATAAAAACTTTCTAAGGTTTTAAATATTTTTTTCTTAATTTCAGGTGATACGTACCTTGGTGACTCTTCAACCGAAATAATGCCAATAGCATGCGCTCCTAATTTAGCGACTTGAAGAGCTTGTTCTTCCGACATTAATCCACAAATTTTAACTAAAGTATTAGTCTTGGGCATATCATTATCCTGTATGTAAAATTAATATTATTGCTAAATATAGCGGAGATTATTTTTGAGAAGTTGGCAAATTTTTAAAATATGGGGAATTCCCTTCAAAATTCATCCCTATTGGTTTGTTATTCTCTTTTTGTTCTCATGGAGCATAAGTAATCAAGTTAATTTATCTTCTGGTGATGTATTTAATAATAAAGAAGCTTGGGTTATAGGTTTTTTAACTTCTTTTTTCTTATTATCTTCAATTATTTCCCATGAGGTTATACGTACCTTTATTTCCTTAAATCAGGGAGTAAAAATAAAAAAAATTACTTTTTATTTTCTCGGAGCGATTTTACAAATAGATAAGTATTGTGAAACTGCTATAGGTAATATAAAAATCGCAATTGTTAGACCTCTATTATGTTTTGTTACGGCATTTTTTCTACTTTTAATTAGTAATTACAGTGCATCTCAAGAAATATTATTCATCAACATAATTTCTAGAGTAGGTATATTAAATTTATTCTTAGGCTTTTTAAATTTGATTCCAATAGGTTCTTTAGATGGAGGAAATTTATTAAAAAGTATTATTTGGCATTTCTCAGGTAGTAAAAACAAAGGAAGAAACTTTCTCAATAAAGTAAATTTATCTTTATCTTTTTTAGTTCTTATATTTGGAATAATTTGTTTGTTTAGATTTAACTTTTACTATGGTCTTATTCTTTCTTTCTTAGGATTGTTTGGAGTTAATTCTTCAAAGTCAGAAAGTCAATTTTTTAAAATTGAAAACATACTTAAATTTAGTAAAGTTTCTGAGCTTAAATTAAAGCCGTTACAAAAAATTGAATTCGATTCTAATTTCTCAGAATTGAATACATTAATAAAAAATAAAAAGGATGCATCAGATAAATATTTTTTTGTTACTAATAATGGAAGATGGACTGGTTTTATTGATGAGAATATTTTAAAAACCGTCTCCATAAAAAAATGGGAACGACACTTTGTTGGAGATTTTAAGAAGCCAATTGATAGTTTTGAAAGTGTGTATAGTAACGATAAATTATGGAAAACTATAGAAAGAATTGAAGAAACAGGTGAAGGTTTTATATTGGTTCTCAATTCTGCAGATATCCCTTTAGGGATAATTGATAGGTCTAAAATAGGAAACTTTGTATTGAATAAATTAGGATTTAATTTGCCTTTAGAAATTGTCAACAAATTAAATTATAAAAATCAATATCCCTTGGGAATTGAATTTCCAAGAATAATTAATTCAATGAAGCAGAAAGGAGATCTTTAAGAATTCGTGCCACGAAAATTTTTTAATATATTATTGTCTAGGGCAATATTTTTGAACTTTATGTTTGATTTATTCTTTAGGAATGAATTTCTTAAATGTTGAACTATTTCATCATTTGTGAGGTCTAGATTTATTTTTGGTGGAGCTTCTTCTTTAAATAATTTGAACCATAAATCTTTTGAAGGATTTGTTTGAATCTCTCCATGTTGGAGGAATGCACCTTTTTTACGATATTGGGCACTTCCTATCCTTTTAATTCCATTCTGATCAACTAAATCAGAAATTAATGAAGTCCCAAAACAATTTGTTTTAATGCTTGATTTTTGTAAATTACCATATTGTAAGTTTAGACCTAATTCTCTAAAACTTTTAATTAACCAATTATTAACCATTTCATAACTTAAGACTTTATAGTAAGTTTTTTTAAATGTTAATGCATATGTTATGCCTCCTGAATGCAGAACAGCACCCCCTCCAGAGGGACGTCTAACAATATTAATTTCTCCATTTGATAATAAATTTTTCCAATGAAGAGGAATTTCCTTTTGGTGATAGCCAATTGAAAGCCAATCCCCAGTCCAATAGTAAAACCTCAATGTGAGAATTATTTCAGGATTCGAAATTGTCTGATCTAAAGAGTTTAAATCTAAAGCCATTTGATCAAATCCAGGTAAATTATTTGTTGAAAAAATTAAAGCCTGATTTTCAATTCCCAAAATTAACTTTGTAGGTTTATTTATGATAATTTTTAATAAATTTTTTCTTTCAATTTGTTAATTACGTTACATCATTTTGTAATAGTGTTTCAAATCTTCTCTTTTCGGTGGAGAATATAGGAAATAATTTTTTTACCATGGAGCCAACTCAAACAATAAATCTTATTGCATTAAGCCTCATAGTTGTTATGCATGCAGGAGTTTTAGCGTTAAGATTAGGAATTAGTTTAGGTAGGAACTAAAGTCTATTAGAAAATTTAAAATTTATAAGGTAATAATAAAGTAAGACTGAATTAATTTATTCAGTAAAAATATCAAGTACTTAATTTGTCAAAATCTTTTTATAAAAATAGTATTTTCCACAAAAAATATTTAGGGTCTGTATTTATAAAAAGACAACAAAAACAGGATAATTTTGTATCATCGATTTTTTTAATTATAAAAATTAGCTTTTCACTTTTAGCAATAATAAGCCTGATTAAACTTGGCTATAGTTCTAAAGTAAGGTTGACCAGATTAAGGGAAATTGAAGACTCATTTTTATATGAAAAATATAGATTTAATGTTCTAACAGATAAGTTTGATAATTTATTTTCTTCTGAAGGTGAGCAAAGATTTATGAAGGATCAGGATCAAATAATTTCTAGGGACTTTATCAGAGTAATATGGCGTTGATAAGGATGATTTTGGATCATTCTACTTTTCATTTTTCAATTAACTTTTTTGCTAGTGAGTAAGAACATTAAGGGTTTAGTCCTATTAACAGGAACAACTTCAGGAGTTGGATTAAATACTCTAAAACCTCTATTAAGATTTGGATGGGAGGTTATAGCAGTTAATCGATCAAATAAAAGAGCTATAAAAATAGCTGAGGAATCCTTGACAAAAGAGGAAGTTGAAAATATTCACTTTATAGAAATAGATCTTTCTAACTTGGATGATGTGAGAAAAGGTTGCGATGAAATATTAGAAAGATTTAAAAAGCCAATAAATTCTCTTATTTGTAATGCAGCAGTTTATAAACCGAGACTAAAGAGACCTGAAAGGTCTGCACAGGGGTTTGAAAACTCTATGGCAGTTAATCATTTTGGGCATTTTCTTATGATAAACCTACTTGTGGAAAATATTTTATCCTCTGAAAGGGAAATTGTTTTAAATGGCAAATCAACTTTATTTAAGCCAAGAATCACAGTATTAGGGACTGTTACGGCTAATTATTCAGAACTTGGAGGAAGGATCCCCATCCCTGCCCCAGCTGATTTGGGAGATTTATCTGGATTCAAAAATGGTTTTTTATCTCCAATAAGTATGGCGAATGGAAAGAAATTTAAACCTGGTAAGGCTTATAAGGATAGTAAACTTTGCAATATGGTGACCGTTCAGGAATTATCAAAAAGATATCCTGCAGAGAAGATTATTGTAAATTCCCTATATCCTGGATGTGTTGCTGATACAAAACTTTTTAGAGATACACCTTGGTTATTTAGATTCCTTTTCCCGATATTTCAAAAATTCATAACAAAAGGTTATGTTTCACAAAGACTGGCAGGAGAGAGGGTCGCTCAAGTGGCAACTTATAAAGAATTTGCTAAACCATCAGTCCATTGGAGCTGGGGAAATCGTCAAAAAACTGGCAGAAAAGCTTTTTCTCAAAAATTGTCAAAAAGAATAATTGATACGAAGACCTCTCAACAAACTTATGATTTAACAAGCCAATTGGTTGGATTAGATTAATTAAGACTAATCAAATCCTAATAAATCAAAAATTTCTCTATCTTTAAGTGGATTACCTTCTAAAGGTTCTACTTTTTCAAGCATATTTTTGGCAAGAGATAAATATTCATTTTGAACTTCAATAACATCTTCTGTTGGTTCCATTTCAAAAATGGTACATTTTTTCAGCCTTGATCTTCTTATTGCATCTACATCTTTAAAGTGGGCCATAGTTTTTAAACCTGTTCTCTCATTGAATTTATCAATTTGGTCTGTATCTTTTGATCTATTTGCTACTACCCCACCTAATCTGACCTTATAATTTTTTGCTTTTGCTTTAATTGCAGAAACTATTCTATTCATAGCGAATATTGAATCGAAGTCATTAGCAGTAACAATTAGGCAGTAATTTGCATGTTGCAAAGGAGCTGCAAAGCCCCCGCAAACGACATCACCTAGGACATCAAAAATAACAACGTCAGTATCCTCTAATAAGTGATGTTCTTTTAAAAGCTTAACTGTCTGACCAGTTACATATCCCCCGCATCCAGTGCCAGCAGGAGGGCCTCCGCTCTCCACGCACATTACGCCATTAAAACCCTCAAACATGAAATCGTGTGGTCTCAATTCTTCGCTATGAAAATCTACCTCTTCGAGAATATCGATAACGGTAGGAACCATTTTGTGTGTCAAAGTGAAAGTGCTATCGTGCTTTGGATCACAACCAATTTGTAGAACCTTTTTCCCTAATTTTGAGAATGCTGCAGAAAGGTTTGATGATGTAGTTGATTTTCCGATGCCACCCTTACCATATACGGCAATAACTAAAGCCCCTTCCTCAATATTTATTTTTGGATCTTGCTTTACTTGAACACTCCCTTCCCCATCAAGGGGTTTATTTATAGTACTTGTCATTTAAAGCTTAAAACACATTATTATTTATATTCTTGCAGTGTAAATACACATGGAATATGTTTCTAAACAAATATGTATTTAATTGTATTAAAAGCGGGAAATATGTTCTTATAACTGAATTTTTAGGATTAAATCTACTAGATTATGAGTGAAAATACTCATGACCTTAGTGTAAATTATTAGTACGTATTAGCTGAAATATGCTTTCGCGTCGTAAAGAGTTTCATCGCTTATTTCTGGAATTCCTCTCAAGATTGCGTATTTTTCGGTATTAGTTTTGACTTTACCTCTTACAAAAAAAGGAACTTTTGTTAATTCAGCTCTACCAGATTCAGTCCAAATAATTCCCTCCATACTATTTTTTTCTTTTTTCTCGTCAGACTTTATAAAATCCTTTGTTTTTGTCGCTGTATGTCCTAAATGGCTTTGATGACCGTCAACAAACTCAAAGTCATGTTTGAACATATCAATAAGATGTTCTTCTAAGCCCATCATTAGGGGATGTACCCAGTCATCAAAAATTACATTTGCTCCTTCCCATCCCATCTGTGGACTATATCTTGCAGGAACATCTTGAACATGCATTGGAGTACTAATTACTGAGCATGGAATGCCGAGTCTTTTTGCACTATGCCTTTCCATTTGGGTTCCTAAAACTAGTTCAGGGGCAGCTTTTTTCATGGCATCTTCTACTTCTAGATAATTGTTAGTAATTAAAGCTTCTATATTCAGATCTTTTGCAGTAGCTCTTACTTGCCTGGCCATCTCCCGGCTGTACGTTCCAAGACCCACTACCTCAAAACCCAATTCATCCTTAGCAATTTTGGCTGCTGCAATTGCATGTGTTCCATCACCAAAAATAAAAACTCTTTTGCCAGTTAGATAATTTGAGTCAACTGATTTTGAGTACCAAGGAAGTTTTGATTTATTTTCTAATTCTTTTTTATTAGTCAAAGGAAGATCTAATTTCTTATGGACTTCATTTACAAATTCAATTGTATTTTTTATTCCAATAGGAATAGTATTTGTATATTCCATTCCAAAGTTCCGTTTAAGCCATTCACATGATGCTTCCGCAATTTCTTGATAAAGACAAATATTTATTTCAGCATCAATTAACCTTTCAATATCATCAGGGCTAGCTCCTAATGGAGCAACAACGTTTGTATCTATTCCTTGTTCTGAGAGTATACGTTGGATTTCGATAACATCATCCCTACACCTAAATCCCAGCAATGAGGGGCCAAGTATATTAACTTTTGGTCTTCTACCTAATTCCTTCCACCTTAGAGGACTTATCTTATCTGAAGAACTTACTTTATTTTTTAAAAGGGTTCTTGTTAGTTGATAAAAGGTTTCTGAAGCTCCCCAATTTTCTTTCTTGCTATAAGCAGGTAATTCAAGATTAACAATTGGCATATCAAACCCCATTCCTTTAGCAAGAGCTCCAGGTTGGTCTTGGATTAGTTCTGCTGTACAACTTTCTCCAACTAAAAGAGTTTTTGGTTTGAATCGTTCTACCGCTTCCTTAATATTTTTCTTCACTAATTCAGCTGTATCGCCTCCGAGGTCTCTAGCCTGAAAAGTTGTATAAGTAACTGGAGGTCTTTGCCCTCTCCTTTCAATCATTGTGAAGAGAAGATCTGCATATGTATCTCCTTGAGGAGCATGAAGCACATAATGTATATCTTTCATTGACGAGGCAATTCTCATCGCACCAACATGTGGTGGTCCTTCATATGTCCAAAGAGTTAATTCCATAGTTTTTTAATGCGTTACTAAAGTTTTTGAAGTTAGTATTTGATTTCTTTTTAGAGGCTTGGAGAAGAGACCTGCCAAATCTGCGGCTTGATCAATTCCATGGATTGGACTGAATACCATTTCTATCGACCACTTTGTACTTATCCCTTCCGCCTCAAGTGGGTTAGCTAAACCCATTCCACAAACTACTAAGTCTGGATTAGATTTTCGCACTCGATCTAATTGTTTCTCTACATGTTGCCCTTCGACAATTTTTGTATTATCAGGCAATAAATTAATCTCCTCTTTCATTAAATCTTTATTTAGGTAAGGAGTACCTACTTCTACTAGATCCATTTCGCATTCATTATGCAAAAATCTTGCCAAAGATATCTCCAGTTGCGATTCAGGAAGAAGAAATAATCTTTTCCCCTTAAGTATTTCTTTGTGAGATTCAAGAGCAAGTTTTGCTCTATTGATTAAAGGTGAAATGATTTCATGAACTTTTAGTTCACTAATTTTGAAAGCTTTGGCAGCAGCTAAAAACCATTTAGTGCTTCCTTCGATACCAAGAGGAAATGGAGCTGAAATTATTTCGCAACCCCTATGTTTAAGGTCTCGAACCGTATCACTTAAGTAGGGCTGAGTTAATAATACTTTTGTATTTTTGCCAATCTTTGGTAATTCTGTTGATTGACGTGGAGGAAAGCTTTCAATATTTGAAATTCCTAAATTTTTAAAAATCTTTTTAAACCTATCCTCTACATTATTTGCAAGAGTCCCAACTAATAATAATTTTTCCGCATTTGAGGAATCCATTAATGGAATTAAAGCTTTTAAGGCACCATCCTCTCCCTGGGTAAAAGTTGTTTCTATCCCACTGCCAGAATAATTAACGAATCTTACTTGACCTAAAAACCTTTTATTTAATTTCTCTGCTACAGTTGCAAGGTCTAGTTTGATTACTTCACTTGGACAAGATCCAACTAGAAAAAGGGTTTTTATTTCTGGTCTTCTCGCAATCAGATCATTAACCACTCGATCTAATTCTTCATGGGCGTCAGCAAGACCAGCAAGATCTTTTTCTTCAAGAATAGCTGTGCCAAATCTTGGCTCAGCAAAAATCATAACTCCAGCAGCGCTTTGAATTAAATGAGCGCACGTCCTTGAGCCTACTACCAAAAAAAACGCATCAGGCATTCTTCTGTGTAGCCAAACTATTGAAGTTAAACCACAAAAAACCTCCCTGGGGCCAGTTTCCTTATTAAATTCAACTTTACTCATTAAAAATTTTCAAGAGCTTATATTTCAAGCTTGCATAAACTTTTAAATTTAAGAAAGTAATTAATAAGTTCTCTTACAAAATGCACACATTTAAAAAACTTATATGAATGTTTAAATACTTAAATGAGAGTTATGAAATTTATTTTTAGGATATATTCTAATTTCTGTAGAAGGAATTTCCTTGACTTGTTTTTGAAATTTTCCATACATTTCTAGCTATTTTCGTTGCTAATAATCCTCCTCTTTCTAACTTAGATTTCCCGGGCTTTGCTCCAATTAAAGCTGTCACTTCTGAAGTGGTTAAAGGTGCTCCAGTGTTTATAGCTAATTGCGTTAACTCCAATCTATCTCTAAGGTTCTTAAGATTTACTTTTTCAATTTTATCTTCTTCTAACCAACTAAAAGATGGGTCTTTCTGAGATAGTTTTTGCATCAAGCTTAGGCTTACTAATCCAAGAGTTTGATCAGGAGTTAATTCTTTTTCAGTGCCAGAAACGTTTGGTTCTTTTTTTTGAGAAGTTCCCATAAAAATGCATATCTTTTACTTGAAGTTATCGTTTTGTTGGAAGCATGCAAGTAAATTTAATAGAAAAAATGAACCATTATCCGTTATAGTCGCCTCAATGGAACCAACTTCTAGCTTAAACAGAGGGGAACGAAAGAAAGGGAGTTCTCTAGTCACAGGATCTGAGGTGCAATCTCAGGCCAGTGGTGCTAGCTGTTTTATTACTACTGATTCAGAAAAGTCTTTGGTATCCAGACAAGCAAGTCAAGTAGAACAAATTGAGTTAAGAACATATGTTTTTTTAGATTCTCTGCAACCTCAATTGGCTGCATATATGGGAACTGTTAGTAGAGGTTTTTTACCAATTCCTGGAGATTCATGCCTTTGGATGGAAGTTTCACCAGGGATGGCTGTTCATAGAGTCACTGATATTGCCCTAAAGGCTAGTAATGTAAGACTTGGACAGATGATCGTTGAAAGAGCATTTGGTTCTCTTGCGCTTTACCATAAAGATCAAAGTACGGTTTTACATTCTGGAGATGTTGTTCTAGATGCTATTGGTAGTGAAGTTAGAAAAAGAACAAAACCTGCTACGAGTTGGACTGAAGTTATTCGAGCAATTACTCCAGATCATGCAGTTTTAATAAATAGACAAAACAGAAGTGGATCAATGATTCAATCTGGAATGAGCATGTTTATATTAGAAACTGAACCAGCTGGTTATGTTTTAAAAGCAGCTAATGAAGCTGAAAAGGCATCTAATATAACTGTTGTTGATGTTAAAGCAGTTGGAGCTTTTGGTAGATTAACTCTCGCCGGGAAAGAAGGAGATGTAGAAGAGGCAGCAGCTGCTGCTATAAGAGCAATTGAAGAAATTTCAAATTATTGAGAATTTTTTATTTAAACCTTTTTTCAACTTAAACCTATCTCTTTTTTTAAAAAAGGTGACATAATTTTTGCCGCTTTACCTCTACTACCTAATTTATTTAGTTGTGATTGTGAGAGCTCACCGTATACACAATTAGCTTCTTTAACCCAAAAAATAGATTCGAACTCCCCATTAGGATATTTGGGGTTCTTAAGAATTTCTCCCCAGCATATTCCTGTTGTATCTTTAACTAAGTTTCCTGAGGGATCGCATAAAACCATACAACTAATAAATCTTGCACTCCTATAAGGACTATCAGAAAGTTCATTAATTAATTTTTTTATTTTCTCATTATTATTTTTGGCATATCGAGCAGAATAAATTCCTGGTCGACCATCTAAAACATCTACTTCAAGACCCGAGTCATCAGCTAAAGCCCAAGTTTTTGTCTCTAGAGAAGCTGCCTTGGCTTTTAGTAGTGCATTTTCAAAATATGTTTTCCCAGTTTCTTCGACATTTAAATATTCTGGTTGCTTCTCAACCTTTAAAGACAAAACATCCAGCATCTCTGAAATTTCAGATACCTTTCTTTGATTGCCACTCGCAATAGTTAGAACTGGAAGGTTCAAAATAATATAAAAATTTATTCTGAATATTATCTTACTTTAAAGCTTGATACGGAGACAGGAAAGGTTGAACATTCCACACCTGTGTAGACAGGGCCTGCCTCGTACGGAAATAACATAATGTAAATTTTTTCTTAACACAACAGTATGTTTTGATGCACTAACTAATTTGCATAAGTATTGACATATCAATAGTACCAAGGGTGATAAGTTTAACTTATGAATGATAGAAAAAACATTAATGGAGATTTTGTCGAAAACGCTTGACTTATAAGTACTTAATGAAGCATTCTTCGAATTGAACATTCCACATTTAGTATTTAGTAGACAATGGCTACAGAAACAATGGGTATCGCCCTCGGCATGATCGAGACACGCGGACTTGTACCTGCAATCGAAGCAGCAGACGCAATGACAAAGGCAGCAGAAGTTCGCCTTATTGGTCGTGAATTCGTTGGTGGCGGTTATGTCACAGTATTAGTTAGAGGCGAAACAGGCGCAGTTAACGCAGCTGTAAGAGCTGGTGCTGATGCTTGTGAAAGAGTTGGTGACGGTTTAGTTGCAGCTCACATTATTGCTCGTCCTCATAGAGAAGTTGAACCTGCTCTAGGTAACGGTGAATTTCTTGGTCAAAAGGACTAATTAAGTAAAGCAAGATTTATAAATCTTGCAAAATAATTATTTTCCCTACACAGACCTAAATTTATCCTTATGAGTAAGAAGTATGATGCAGGGGTAAAGGAGTACAGAGATACCTACTGGACTCCAGAATATGTACCCCTAGACACCGATTTACTAGCCTGTTTCAAATGTACAGGTCAGGAAGGTGTTCCAAAAGAAGAAGTTGCAGCAGCTGTTGCCGCTGAATCTTCAACAGGTACTTGGTCAACAGTTTGGTCCGAGTTACTTACTGACTTAGAGTTTTATAAAGGACGTTGTTATCGAATCGAAGACGTCCCTGGAGATCCTGAAGCTTTCTATGCTTTTATTGCATACCCTCTAGATCTTTTTGAAGAAGGCTCAATTACAAACGTATTAACATCTCTTGTAGGAAACGTTTTTGGATTTAAAGCTCTAAGACATCTACGTCTAGAAGATATTAGATTCCCAATCGCTTTCATCAAAACTTGCGGTGGTCCACCAAATGGAATCGTAGTTGAAAGAGATCGACTTAACAAATACGGAAGACCTCTACTTGGATGTACCATCAAACCTAAATTAGGATTATCTGGTAAAAACTATGGTCGAGTTGTATATGAATGTCTTAGAGGCGGTCTTGATTTAACGAAGGATGATGAGAATATTAATTCTCAACCATTTCAACGTTGGAGAGAAAGATTTGAGTTTGTTGCAGAAGCAGTTAAGCTTGCTCAGCGAGAAACTGGAGAAGTTAAAGGTCACTATCTAAACTGTACTGCTAACACTCCTGAAGAACTCTATGAAAGAGCTGAATTTGCAAAAGAGCTAGATATGCCAATCATCATGCATGATTATATAACTGGTGGTTTTACTGCAAATACTGGATTAGCTAATTGGTGTCGTAAAAATGGCATGCTTTTGCATATTCACAGAGCTATGCATGCTGTTATTGATAGACATCCAAAGCATGGTATTCATTTCAGAGTTCTTGCAAAATGTTTGAGACTATCTGGAGGAGACCAGTTACATACTGGAACCGTTGTTGGAAAACTAGAAGGTGATCGTCAAACAACACTTGGTTATATTGACAACTTAAGAGAGTCATTTGTTCCTGAAGATAGATCAAGAGGTAACTTCTTTGATCAAGATTGGGGTTCAATGCCTGGAGTATTTGCAGTCGCATCAGGTGGTATCCATGTTTGGCATATGCCTGCACTTCTAGCGATCTTTGGGGACGATTCCTGCCTTCAGTTCGGTGGAGGAACACATGGTCATCCATGGGGTTCAGCTGCTGGAGCTGCAGCTAACAGAGTTGCTTTAGAAGCTTGTGTAAAAGCCCGTAATGCTGGTCGCGAAATCGAAAAAGAGAGTAGAGACATTCTTATGGAAGCTGCTAAGCACAGTCCTGAATTAGCTATTGCTCTAGAAACTTGGAAGGAAATTAAGTTTGAGTTTGACACTGTCGACAAGCTTGATGTTCAGGGTTAACTCAAGTTTCGAAATTGAGGAGATTTATTCTCCTCAAACTTCTTAAAATCTCGTTTTTACGAGTAATTACATTCACATTTTGATTAATTATGCCTTTCCAGAGCACAGTAAGCGACTATCAAACAGTTGCAACCCTGGAAACATTCGGTTTCCTACCACCGATGACCCAGGAAGAAATATATGACCAAATTGCCTACATAATCGCTCAAGGTTGGAGTCCAGTTATTGAGCATGTTCATCCAAGTGGATGTATGCAAACTTATTGGTCTTATTGGAAACTCCCATTCTTTGGGGAAAAAGATCTTAACTTGATCGTGAGCGAATTAGAGGCATGCCATAGAGCATACCCTGATCATCATGTAAGAATCATTGGATACGATGCTTACACTCAAAGTCAAGGAACAGCTTTTGTAGTTTTCCAAGGACGTTAAAGCTACTTTTCGTAGTAAATAACTTTCTCCATAAGAACTAAATTTTTTGGAGAAAGTCTTTTTAAAAAGTTTCACAATTGAAGGTTATGTCAATGAAAACTAGTAGAGAAATTGCATTAGAGAGAAGAAAAGCTATGAGTGATAGCGGAAAAAAAGCTGTTGCCAATTCTTCTACTACTAAAGACAGGGTTCGCACATCCGATGATATGCAAACTTCTGGGATAAAATCTTCCATTGATACAAATAGTACAAATACTGCGAAAAAACATATTCCAACAGCAAAAATGAATAAAAAATCCTTTTCTAAAAATTTATCCAGCAAAGAACTTGTAATTGAAAGAAGGAAAGCAATGTCAACTCATGGCAAATCAGCCATAAGTTCATCTGATAGAACTCGTACAGAAGCTAATAAAAAGATCCAAGTAAATGAAATTAAAATAACTCCAGATAAAAGCCCTGACTTATCAAATTCTGGTAATTCAGAGAATAAAGTTGTAAATACTAAAATAAAAAGAAGGGTAACTCAAAAAAGAAAACCTATCACCAATACAAGTAGAGATATTGTTTTGGCAAGAAGAGAAGCTCAATCTAAGCATGGTAAATCAGCTTCTAAACAAAATAACAGTGCAGCATCTTTAGCTAGAAGAGGAGATCCAGATTTATCAAGCAGAGAAATATCTCAAAGAGTTAGGGAATTAAGAAGTAAAACTGGAGCAACCTCAAAAAAAGGAAATGGTAAATGTAGACCATGTGGTCCAAATAAAAATGGATCAAAAATGAATATTGCTGATGCAAGTTGGAAAGTTGGTAAAAGTGAAACTAATTCTGGACAAACAGTAACTGGAACACAGGCTAATAGATCGTTAAAAACTACTGGTAATGAAGCTAGTACATGTAGAAGCGTCACAGGTACACAATATTTGGGATCCGAAGTACTTAATCAATTTTGCCAAAATCAACCTGAATATAAACAGCCAACTAGATCCTCAGTAACTTCAACATCAGCTGGAAATAAAGTCACAGGTAATGAGGTCGGAAGATCTGAGAAAGTTACTGGCGATGAACCTGGAACTTGCAAAAATGTAACTGGTACTGAATATAGTTCTGCAAATCAGTCAAAAGAATATTGTGGGGAAGTTCCCAAAAATCCCTCAAAGGTTAAACATAGTAATACAGCTGACGGATTAAAAGTATCTGGGTCTTTACCTGGGAGATCTGCACTTGTAACTGGAGATGAGTCAGGATCTGGTCATCAATTAACAGGCGATCAATATCTTGGTTCAGAAACTAATCCTAAAGGGAGATCTCATGAAAAAGTCGGAAAATACAATACATTAAATGGCAATGCATTAACTGGTACAGGAGTAGGGAGGTCTGAATTCGTTACTGGTAATGAACCAGGAAGCTGTAAAAATGTAACTGGCGATGAATATATTGGTTCCCAACAATACGAGTCATTCTGTAAATCCAAACCAAAACCTGAAGCAATGAAGGTCGGAGTTAGTCTCTCAAATAACGCTAACGAGATTAGTGGCACCTTAACTGGAAGATCTGAGAAAGTTACTGG
Organism: Prochlorococcus sp. scB245a_520K10; assembly: GCA_000634515.1. Classification (GTDB taxonomy): domain Bacteria; phylum Cyanobacteriota; class Cyanobacteriia; order PCC-6307; family Cyanobiaceae; genus Prochlorococcus_A. The sequence continues at coordinate 90,815 of JFNU01000005.1, forward strand.
CGATGAACCTGGAACTTGCAAAAATGTAACTGGGACACCATATGCTGGATTAGATCAAGTTGAGGAAAATTGTAATTCTGACTTAATAACTGAATTAAAAGATAAAGCAAAGATTTATTTAGGTGGTAGCTCAAATGCACGTCTTACTGGTATACAACCTGGTATCGGGGGAAGTATGACTGGAGCAGGCAAAGGTGCTTGTCTAAATCCAACAGGCACCCCTTATGTTGGCGGAGATCAGTTAGGTAATAATTGTTCCAATCATTCATCCGAAAAAAATTATGCCAATAGTGAAAGAAAAAATTCAAGATCATGGGAAGAATTTTCTGTAAATTCCCCCTCAAGAGATAAATACTCTGATAAAAAAAGAGATGGTGTAACAGGCAATGAGTATGAAAATGGCTCAAAGATTACAGGCCCATTTGATATGGCTAACGACACAGTAACAGGGACAGAACAATTTAGGTTTGATAAAAACAAAAATTCCCTTCTAACCCCAAAAAAAGATTTAAAGGAATTTGATTCTTCTAAAGAGAGAGCACAATCCAGAATTACTGGCGAGGGTCAATCTGCTGGGTTGAAGATAACAGGGGATGATTGGGCAAGAGGAAACAGGGTAACAGGTACTGAAGGAGCTTCAGCGAGAAAAAGAAATCCTACAAGACCAGGCATGACGAGTGCAATGCCAGTGATGGATATAAAAAGGAATGATGAAATGAAAGAGCCAGATTTCTTGATAACTGGATCAAGTGGTAATACTCGTGAAGGACAACTTGTTACCTTTTCAGGTGGTGCACGAGGGTAATTAAATAATGCCTTTAAGAGGACTGGCAAAAGCCAAGAACTTCACATTGGGGCCTACAGCTCCAATGAAAACTTTTACGGAAAATATTCATACACAAACTAAAAAATCAAACGATTTAGGTAATTCTGGAAAATCTCATAAATTAACTAACAGTATCCAGAATGAAAATTTATATAGGTATGAAAGCAAAATAAAAAGTGATTTTGATGAAATTGTTCCTACTTTAAAGGAAATTGCTCGAATACAACATCATGATGATTTTATAAGTAAAGCTCAGGTAATATCAAGAAAAAATTTGGGAATAGATCTACCTCTTCATGTATTAGATAAATCTTGGGTTAAACCCCTCGATATGAGAGCTCTATATGCATGGTGTGCTTTTAAACAACATGAGAAACTTAGTGACAATTTTTTTAAAAATGATCCTCTTGAAGGGGCTTCAGGAAGTAGAGTTGCGGAAGATTTTGAAAAATTTCTTTTAGATTGTGGAATACATTTACTTGATATAACTCCTTGTTCGGATGGTCGATTAGCTCATTCAGTAGCATATGTAATGAGAATACCTTTTAGTTCAGTAAGAAGAAGATCTCACGCTGGTGCACTTTTTGATATTGAAAATACAGTAAATAGATGGGTAAAAACTGAACATAAAAGATATAGAGAGAATATCCCTAATGAAGCCCATAAAGATACTAGGTACTTAAAAGTTGTAACTTATCATTTTAGTTCTGTAGATCCCTTGCATCAGGGATGCGCAGCTCATGGGAGTAATGACGAGTTAGCTGCGGAAGAAGGTAGAAGTAAACTATATGCTTTTAAAGAGGCTGTAGAGAATAGCTTTTGCTGTGGTGCTTCTGTGGATTTAATGTTAATTGGACTTGATACAGACACTGATTCATTAAAAATACATATACCAACTAGTGATGGAGGGATTGATTTAGAAAAAACTATTTCTACTTTAGAAATTTATAATTCAACAATAAACTTTTCAAAAGAGGATGCGGAAAGAGAAATTTGTCAGACAATTTCTAAGCAATTTTCAAAAGATAAACTCAGTGGACTGGAAAAATTTACGTATAAATTAATTGTCAATAATATTTCTCAAATTGATTATGTAAAAAGTTTTTATAATGGTTCTTATGAAGATATTGGACATGCAGAGAGGTTTATTGGAGTAGGTATAGGTTTTAAAGAAGTACATCTCAGAAATTTAACTTATTTTGCTCATTTAGATACAGTCGAAGAAGGGGCTCCAGATTTAGATGTAGGAGTGAAGATTTTTACTGGACTAAATGTGTCTCAAGATCTACCTATTCCAGTAGTAATAAGATTTGATTACTCTGGCAAAGTACCCGGTGCAAAAGAGAGGGCAATAAAAGATTGTGAAAGGGTTAATAATGCGATATCAATTAGGTATAAAAATTTAGTTGATCAAGGTTTGTTACATACTTGCTCTACTATTAGAGATAGAGACAACATTCATTCCGCTCAAATTATTGGAATGTCTTTAGATAAAAAAACAGAGGAGGCTCACTAATTATGTTAATTTGCAAGGTTGTAAAACCACTTGTTTCTACCAATAGGATTCCTGGTTTTGAACATAAACATCTACAGGTTGTTTTGGATGGTTCTTCAAGTAAGGTTGCGGTAGATGCTGTTGGTTGTAAGCCAGGAGATTGGGTTATTTGTGTTGGAAGTTCTGCTGCTAGGGAAGCAGCGGGAAGCAAATCTTATCCAAGCGATTTAACGATTGTTGGAATAATTGATCATTGGGATCCTGATAAGTCATAAAAAAGGAGGATAGAAATTGTGGAAATTATGAAGGTATTAGGAAGGATGGTTTGTACTCAAAGAGTCGCTGGCTTAGGTTATATGAATTTACGAATTTTAGAAAATAATAAAGGAAAGAAATTAGTTGCTGTTGATCCTGTTGGGGCCAGAGAAGGTAACTGGGTTTTTACTTGTAGTGGCTCTGCCGCTAGATTTGCTTGCCCTAATCCAGAAATTCAAACCGATTTAACTATTGGAGGTATTATTGATTATTGGGAGAGTGACTAAAAATTTTAACTTCAAAATTTTATTGAGAAACTTTGTCCCAGGTATAGTGTAATTAGTCTTGAATAAACAATTTAATGTGGAATGAAAGAGAATCACCTTTGAGGATTGAAAAAAGATTTGAATTTGAGCAATACTCAAAAATTAGTAAATTCATGGGGAAAATTGAGAAATTATGTAAAGAAAGTGATATTTATCCAAATATCAGCTTCGGTAAGAATTTTGTAAGTCTTTCGATATTTTTAGATAATAAAGAAATATCAGACAAGGAAAAAGATTTTTCAAAGGATATTGATAAATTTTATTTAGAAGATTAGTCTTTTTTTAATAATTATTTGGCTTTGCAATATCTCTTTTGATTAAAGCCATTAAATATGTGGGAGCTTTATATCTTCCTGGTAAACATCTATTTAAAGTTTCAAGATGCCCCCAGCATACTGTCTTTTCTATATCTTTAACTGAGTTACCTTTTAAAATTAATAGTCTTAGAGCCTTACAAAAAAGGGGATAGCCTGCTTCTAATTCATCTATATTAAGCTTTGCTGCTGACATAGATTTAAGAGGAATTACCAATTAATAATCTATACAAATATGGTGCATATTTGGATCATATTTAAAATTTCTCAATAATTAGAAATTAATCCAGAAAGGCAACGCAATCTATCTCAACCAACACTCCTTTAGGTAGAGATGAAACTTCCACACAAGCCCTCGCTGGAGGATTCTCTACATTGAAAAAATTACTATATATTCTATTGACAATTTGAAAATTACTTAGGTCGGTTAAATAAATAGTTGTTTTTATTACATCCTCTATTTTTGCTCCACCAGCTTTAAGAACTGCTGCGAGATTTTTTAAAACTTGAATAGTTTCCTTCTCTATATCACCTAAACATGTTATTTCATTTAAATCTGGGTCTATAGCAATTTGTCCAGAACAATAAATAAAATCACCAGCTTTTATGGCTTGATTATAAGGTCCGACTGGATCTGGAGCATTTGATGTTTTAATTACTTGCTTTGGGGACATTTGTTTAATACGATACCTATCTATTTAAACCCATAAATCTTTATTTGCTCTCAAAAAAGTAAATTCTTCTAAATTTTTTGCTCTTAAGAATAGGTTTATTTTCATTTCTTCATCTAGTAAAAATGGAATTGTCAATTTATTAAGAGAAAGTTTTTTCTCAACTTCCGAAAGTTTATTTTTTATATCTTGATCTTTAGGCTTGAGATTCAATGCCCATAATAGATTTCCCTTAGTATATTCATGTGCACAATATATAAGGGTATTTTTTGGTAATGATTTGATTCTTTCTAATGAAGAATACATTTGTTCATAAGTTCCTTCAAAAATTCTTCCACACCCACCAGAAAATAATGTATCACCAATAAAAAGGACAGGATTTTTTCCATTTAAAAAGAAAGAGATATGTGAGCTTGTATGCCCTAATACTTCAATTATTTTTACTTCTTCACCTAAAATATTCAAAGTTTCTCCATCCTCTACAGATATATTTTGAAAAGGTATTCGCTTTTTTTCTTTGGAAGAAGCAATTACCTCAACATTTGGCCATCTTTCAATAAGATATTTCGTTCCTCCAATGTGATCCGAATGATGATGAGTTTGAAGAACAGCTTTTAAGTGAAAATTATTTTCCTCAATATATCTAATTACCGGTTCATGCACAGATGGATCTATAACTACCACGGATTTATCTTTTACCCATAACCAAATAACGTTATCATTTAAAACTCTGAGCCCTATTATATTTTGAGCTTTATTAAATTCCATTGTTAACTTAGAATGAAGAATCCTTGGAAGAAATTGATCTATGTTTACTATAGCTTTACCAAAAGGAGCTCTGTTAAAAAATTCAATTTCAACTTTTAAAAGAGCTGGGTTAGATTTTTCTGATGCGTTGAACGAAAATAATAGATCACTAACCTTTGAATCAAATTGCAAGCGAGCTAAAGCTTTATTAGTAAGAAATGGAGACGTTCCTGTTTATGTAAGTTATGGTCAAGCTGATTTGGGTATTGTTGGAGATGACGTTTTACGCGAATCCGAATTGAAAGTTGCAAAGTTATTAGATTTAGGATTTGGCGGTTGTCATATGTCCTTGGCAGTTAAGAACAATAGTAATTATTCCAAACCAACTGATCTTCCAGCGAATTGTAAAGTTGCAAGTAAATTTACAAAAACAGCAAGATCTTATTTTGATGAATTAAATATACCTGTAGAAATAGTTCATTTGACAGGATCTGTCGAGCTTGGTCCTATTACAGGAATGGCAGAGGCAATAGTAGATTTGGTGGCGACTGGAAAGACTCTTAAGGAGAATGGTTTAACTAAAATTGATGATCTTTTTTACTCAACTGCAAAACTAATTGGCAATCCCTTATCAATGAGGTTAGATGATAATCATCTCAAAGATACAATTTTATCAATAGAATCAACTAATGCTTTATAGATGATTAGATAAATGTTTTTTAACGATTTTAGAAGGATTAAAAAATTAGGTAAATATTTAACTAAAGATAAAAAAACAATCTATTTAATCTTAATAGTATTGTTACCAGTATCTTTCTCTGGCGCAATTCAACCACTATTGGTAGGACAAGCAATTACTATTCTTAAAAACGAAAGTACAGATGTTTGGCTAAGTAAAACTTTTTTTGGGCAGTCAATAAATGCCATAATCCTTACTTTATTTTTAACAGTTATTTTTAGGTTGGTTTTGCAAGGATACCAAACTTATAATATCCAAGCTGTTGGTCAGAGATTAACTGCCAGGATAAGAAGAGAACTTTTTGATCATTCAATATCTTTGTCTCTCAAGTATCACGATAAAATGCCTGTTGGTAAGTTATTAACGAGATTAACCAATGATGTTGATGCTTTAGCCGAAGTTTTTGGTAGTGGGGCAGTTGGAGTAATTGCTGACTTTGTTAGTCTGATAGTAATTTCTTTGACAATGCTTTCAATAGATCGAGGGCTTGCCATTTTATTGCTATTAACTCAGATTCCAGTTTCTTATTTTATTATATGGCTTCAAAAACGCTATAGAAAGGCTAATTATCAAGTAAGAGAAGAACTATCACAACTCAACTCTGATTTTCAAGAGAATCTTCAAGGTCTAGAAGTCGTTCAGATGTTCAGAAGAGAGGATTTTAATAGCAAGAAATTTTCTAATACTGGAGTTGCTTATAAGAAAGCTGTTAATGGAACAATCTTTTATGACAGTAGTATTTCAGCATTTATAGAATGGATTTCCCTTGCAGCAGTTTCGTTGGTTCTAGCAGTTGGAGGCTACCTTGTTACTTCTGGAAATATTGGTTTAGGTACATTAACAACTTTTATTTTATATTCCCAAAGACTTTTTGAACCTTTAAGACAGCTTGCAGAAAGATTTACTCAGATTCAAGGAGGACTTACAGCTGTTGAGAGAATAAATGAATTATTGGATGAAGAAATTCAGATTAAAGATTCTCTTTCCGCAAAACATTTTTCTGAAAATATACTAGGTGAAAATCACAAATTTAAAGGTAAAATCGAATTTAAAAATGTTAATTTCTTTTATAAAAAAGGGGAACATATCTTAAAGGATTTATCTTTTTTGATACATCCAGGAGAGCATGCAGCTTTTGTGGGACCAACTGGTTCAGGAAAAACAACCATAATTAGATTGTTATGTAGATTGTATGAACCTCAATCAGGTCAAATTTTAATAGATGATATAGATATAAAAGATATTCCTATAGCAACTCTTAGAAATATGTTGGGGGTTGTCTTACAAGATACCTTTATATTTAGTGGAAATGTTGCAGATAATTTGAAACTAAATGCGAATATAGACAATCTCGAATTAGAAAATATTTGTAAAGAATTAGGATTAAATAGTTTATTGAAAAAATTACCAGAAGGTTTGAACACTTTTCTTAGAGAAAGAGGGGGAAATCTCTCTTCTGGAGAGAGACAACTTCTTTCGGTAGCAAGAGTAGCGATTAGAAATCCTATTGTTTTGATAATGGACGAAGCTACAGCGTTTATGGATCCTTCTACAGAAGCTACTTTACAGAAAGATCTTGAAAGAATTCTTACAAAAAGAACTGCATTAGTAATAGCTCACAGACTAGCAACTATTGAAAGTTCTGATAAGATTTTAGTTTTAAAAGGGGGATCATTAGTTGAAGAGGGAACTCATAATGAATTGAGAATCAAAAGAGGGTTATATTTTCAGCTCTCTGAGCTTCAACAAAAAGGATTTGTGAATTTCTAATGATTTTTAGAAACCAAGGGTCATCAATAAAAAAATCGAACAGTATATCAAGAGATGAACTTCTAGATATTTATGGTTTGAATTCTTATGAATTCACTCAAAAAAATAAAAAGGAAATTTTTGTATGTAGTAAAAGTAAAGAGTTAGATCTAATAGACCTAGATCAACTTTTGCAAACTGTTGGTTGGAGCAGACGACCAATTAGGAGAGTTAAAAGAGCTTTGGATTTTAGTGTTTTAGTGGTTGGCTTATGGCGTCACGACGATAAATTCCCTAGGCTAGTAGGTTTTGCTAGATGCACTGGCGATGGAATTTTAGAAGCAACTGTGTGGGATGTGGCAATTAATCCTGTCTACCAAGGACTAGGATTGGGGAAAGAATTAATGAAATATATCCTAGAAGAATTAAAAAATACTGGCATTTCAAAAGTCACCCTCTTTGCGGATGCGGAAGTGGTTTCATTTTACAAAAGACAGGGTTGGACTTTGGAACCAAGAGGCTCTAAATGTGCCTTTTGGTATGCAAATTAATTATTTTTTGTAGTATTCCGAATATATAGATTTTGTTGATTCGCCTTTTAACCACCTTCTTCTAAATTTCCAATTCTTGAGTGCTTGGAGGAAAATATTAGTTCTTTCCCATTTCCTTGAACTTATAAAAATAGGTAAATTTAATTGTTTTAAATCCTTTTTTTTGTTTAATCTCCTTAAAAAATCTATGTCTTCCATTATAGGTATCTTTCTAAAACCATTATTCTTAAAATAGATAGTTCTATGAATTATTAGACCTTGATCACCATACGGCTGTTTAAAATATTGACTTCTAAAATTTACAAGAATCTCTAAGACTCTATAAATTATCTTTTTGTGATTAATTTTAAATGTAAAATTGTAGATATAGTTATTGCCTCCCTTTAGAACTAAATTTATTTTTTTAAACCAATCATAAGTTAACCTTGTGTCCGCATGCAAAAATATAAGCCAGTCTCCTTTTGAATTTTTAGCGCCAATATCTAATTGTAAACCTCGATTTCTTTCTTCTGATTTAAATACTTTCGCCCCATAAATATTTGCTACGTCAATAGTTTTATCTTCGCTTCCACAGTCAACAATAATAATTTCTCCCTCTTTCTGAATAACTGACAAGTCTGAAAGCAATAATGGCAAATTATTGGCTTCATTGATAGTTGGAATAATAATGGAGATTTTAGACAAGTTAATTATTTTCTATTTTCAATATCAATAATTGTATCTATATCTATTTTTTTATCTAAAAATTTATATTTAAATTTTGAATAAGCAAAATTATCAATTGTATTTTGAAGAACTTTTTTAGTACCCCACTCAATATTAATAAAAGGGGAATATAGATTTGTTGAAATTATTTTTTCTGATAAACCAATAAGCCAATATCCGCCATCATTAGACGGTCCTAAAATAAGATCATTTTGCTGTAGCTCTCTTAAAGTTTTCAATAAATCTTGATGGCATAAATCTGGAAGGTCAGTTCCAATAAAAATAATATTTTTGATCTTATTTTGAGTACAAAATTTTTGGTTGATAATTATTTGCCTTTTCATTTTTTCTCCCAAACATCCTTTCCCCTGTAAATTAAATTTTTTGATACCTAATTCTCTAGACCATCTTCTACAATTTTTCCTTCCTAAACCAGATATGGCTATAGAAACATCAATGAGATTATTTTTTTGGAGTGATTTAGCCACTGAAATAGTGTGTTTGGTCATCACACTTTGTACTTTTGCAGAATTACTTTTACCTATATCATTTGATAATCTTGTTTTGCATCTTCCAAAACCATGCCATTTCGCCATGATAATAAGTAGTGCTTTATCCAATACTTTACAGAGTTTTAAAAATAATTATATGCAAATTAAAAAAAATAAAAATATTTTTTATAAATTTAGATGACGCTTTGTTAAATAATTTTAAATTTGTCGTGATCTTACGATTTGACAATGGCCAATTATTAAATTCCAACTAGATTAATAATCTAGAGAATAAAATTTTGCAAGCAACTAATCCTATTTGGGCGGAAGTTCAACAATCACTCAAAAAAACTTTAAGTAAGCCTTCATTTGAGACATGGATTAGGCCTGCTAAATTTAATTGTTTTGAGAATGGCTTATTGACCTTAATTGCTCCAAATACATTTTCCAGTGATTGGTTAAGAAAGAATTATTGTGGAACAATCGAAAAAGCTGCAAAAGATATTTGCGGCCATGATGTAAAAGTTGTTTTTAAATCAGAAACAAATATCAGCAGCGCTTTCACAAATAAAGATAATGGCGATGAACAGAAAGTGAATCATAAAACCAAAGCATTTTCTAATAGTAGTCAAGAAATTTCTTCAAAAAATCGATCCAAAAATCCTAACGGCTTAAATTTACGTTATGTCTTTAAAAGATTTGTTGTAGGTCCCAATAGTAGATTAGCTCATGCCGCTGCTTTAGCAGTTGCAGAATCTCCTGGAAGAGAGTTCAACCCTTTATTTATTTGTGGTGGAGTAGGTCTTGGTAAAACTCATTTAATGCAGGCAATAGGTCATTATCGAGTTGAAATAGATCCTGAAGCCAAAGTCAAATATGTATCTACAGAGACCTTTACTAACGATGTTATTAGTGGTATCAGAAGAGATGGAATGACAGCTATTAGAGATAAATATAGAAATGTAGATTTGATACTAATAGATGATATACAGTTCTTAGAAGGTAAAGAGTATACACAAGAAGAATTTTTTCATACTTTTAACGCTCTTCACGAATCAGGCAGTCAAATAGTTATTGCAAGTGATAGACCTCCAAATCAATTGTCGGGAATTCAGGAGAGATTAATTTCTAGGTTCTCTATGGGTATGACTGCAGATATTCAAACCCCTGATCTTGAGACAAGGACGGCGATTCTTCAGAAAAAGGCAGAACAAGAGAGGATGAGTCTCCCTAGAGATTTAATTCAATTTATAGCAGGAAGATTTACTTCGAATATTCGAGAATTAGAAGGGGCATTTACTAGAGCCGTTGCCTTTGCTTCAATAACAGGCTTGCCAATGACTGTCCAATCAATTGCTCCAATGCTTGATCCTAATAGTGTTGGAGTAGTTGTAACTCCAAAACAAGTTATTGATAAAGTATCCGAGTTCTTTAAAGTTTCTACTGATGAATTGATCAGTTCAAGTAGAAGAAAACCAGTAAGTCAAGCTAGACAAATAGGCATGTATCTTATGAGACATGGAACTGATTTAAGCCTGCCAAGAATTGGAGATGAATTTGGGGGGAAAGACCATACAACAGTTATGTATGCTATTGAACAAGTTGAAAAAAAATTATCAATCGATCCTAATATTGCAAGTCAAGTTCAAAAAATAAGAGATCTACTTCAAATAGATTCAAGAAAAAATTTATAGCTAATTAGAAATGAAATTCTTAGGATCTTGATCATATCTATGTTTGAGAGGTATCTTATCTACTTCATTATTTTGATCTAGTAATTCAATTTTATTTAATGATTGCCTTAATAACCTTGCAGAAATAATTGGCATATCTCTTGGAACTGAGATTCTATTTTTTAAATATCTCAGAGATTTTCCTGAAAGTTTCTCAGGAATTCTTATTTCACCTGTGATCATATGAGTTAAGGCTGATCTCAATGATTCTTCAAAGTATTCTTTATCATGTGGATTAACTTTTATTAAATTATTTTTATGCTTTATGATTCTTTTAAGAGCAAATTTAGCGTAATATTTTGAATCATAATTTTTATTAAATTCAAAATACCCAAGGCCCTCTCCAGTATCTATTGATTTAGAAAAAGCAATCTGTTTTTCATTGCTTTCTTTATAACACCCACCCATCTGTGGCGGTAAATCGTGAGAGTGAGTATGAAAATCTCCTTGAGTTCCTCTATAAGTACTTGTTCCTTCAATAAGGGTAAGCCATTTATCTATATATCGATAATTAGATCTTAGATTAAACCCTTTATAGTAGCTTAAAGAAGCATTCATTCTTTCCATATAAGGAATAAAAATTATATCTCCAATACCAGGCACTAATTCACTTGAAGAAGATTCTGCTGGGTCAATAAACCCTGATTCTGACGCGCCCAAGATCTCATCAAATTTAGAAATAGATTCCTTAAATCTTTTTTTTCGAAAAGAGTTGTCTATGAAATTAAAGCTTTCTCGGCAAAGCCAATTACACCAAGATCTGAAAATTTCTCTTTCCAATTCTCGAGTTTTTTTTAGGTGACTTGATGTAATAAAAGAACCAAGCGCTCCAAATTCATTTTCTAAAAAAGCTATGATGTTGTCACTTTCAGTTACAATTTGACCTTTAAATTCAATAGCTGGTAATTTGCCAGACCTAACTTTATCAAGAAACCAAGTTTCTTTTTGACCATAGCAAAACATATTTATTTTTTTTATTCTGTAAGGAATTCTCTTATATTCAAGCCATAACCATATTTTCTGACAATAAGGACACCATGAATGTCTGTCCCTGTAGAGGGTAACTATTACATCATTTTCAGTATGCCCAAATAATCTTAAATTTGCGTAGGAATTATTAAAACCATTGACTCTATCAAGATCATCAATTTCAAACTTATTTAAATCATCCCATGTCAAAATCTCATTCATTATTTGAATTAAAGCTATAATCTAACGCTATAATAAGTGATTAAAAAAGTCTTGGAATTTGAATTTGATTTAATTGTTGTTGGCGCTGGATCTGGTGGACTGGCAGCTGCTAAACGTGCAGCTAGTTATGGAGCAAAAGTTGCGATCATAGAAGTAAATAAAATAGGAGGAACTTGCGTAATAAGGGGATGTGTTCCTAAAAAATTGATGGTTTATGCAGCTAAAAGTAAAAAAAATATGGATTCTTCTGAAGGATATGGAATAAAAAAAGAAGGTATTAATTTTGAATCTAACATTTTATTGAAGAATGTTAGAGAGGAGGTTTTCAGATTAAGTAATTTACATAGAAATTCTTTAAATAAATTGAATGTAACTATTTTTGAGGGATTAGGAAGATTTAAAACTCAAAATGAATTAGAGATAATTTGTCCAAAAACACAGAAAACTATAAATAAAATAAGTTCAAAAAAAATTCTTATATCAGTTGGAGGTAAACCAAAGAAAATGAATATTTCTGGGGAAGAATTGGCATGGACTAGTGATGATATTTTTGAATTAGATAGGTTTCCTGACTCAATATTAATTGTTGGAGGCGGATATATTGCCTGTGAATTTGCCTCTATCTTCAGGAATTTGGGAACTGAAGTAACTCAATTAATTAGGGGCCAACGTTTACTTAATGGTTTTGATGAGGATCTATCTTCATGCTTAGAAGAATCAACTTCTTTAAATGGAATAAAAATAATTTCCAGAAATCAATTAAAGTCTATAAAAAGAGTTAATGGAAATTTGGAATCTACCTTAGGCTCTGGAGATAAAGTCCTAACTAATAATATCCTTATTGCTACAGGGAGAGAACCAAATCTCTTGCCTTTAAATTTGGATTTTTTAAATCTCAAGATGGATGGCTCCTTTTTAGAAGTTAACGAACTTAATCAAACAAGCAACGCTAATATTTTTGCAGTTGGAGATATCATAAACAAACCAAATTTAACTCCAGTGGCAATAGAACAAGGCAGAGTTTTTTCGGATAATTTTTTTAATTGTCAAAAAAGAAAAGTTAATTATGAATATATCCCCAAGGCAGTTTTCACTATTCCTGAAATTTCAACAGTTGGCTTAAGTGAGAAAAGAGCAAAAGAGATTTACTGTGAGGAAAATATAAAAATTTTCAAATGTAAATTTACGCCTATGTCAAATACTTTTAAAGAGGATAAATCAAAATGTATGTTGAAGATAGTCGTTAATAAATTAACTGACAAAGTACTGGGATGCCATATGTTTGGAGAAACATCATCTGAAATTATTCAAATGGTATCAATTTCATTAAATGCAGGTATTACCAAAAAAGACTTTGATATTACTATGGCTTTGCACCCAACTATCTCAGAAGAATTTGTGACTATGTATGGCTAAAATTATGATTTAGAAAATTTTAATTTTTCTTGAGCAAAGAGAAAAATTGTTAGTAATGAAAAGTAAATAAACAAACCTATCCTTAATTCAGAGAGATAATTAAATCTATTCAAGAAAAGTATTTTATCTAGAATGTAAAAAATATAAAGATTAAGCAAAATAAATCCCTCAATTCTAGAAATTTTTCCTTTGCTCCAGAAAATTGGCAAGCATGCAAAGGTTGTTAAAACCATAAAGGGGAGATCAACTTTTATAAGGCTTTGTTCAATAACTAAGCCTTTAAATCCTGAAAAAATACTACAACTTCCAAGGATTAGAAGTTGATTGAGCAAATTGCTTCCTATTACATTCCCAATCGCAAGATCTGTTTTACCTTTAAATGCAGCAATTATTGAAGTTACTAATTCGGGCAAAGATGTTCCGGTGGCAACAATAGTTAATCCAATGATAATTTCATTTACACCCAAAAGAGTAGCAAGAGTTTGAGAACCATTTACTAAGATGTTTGAACCAAAGCTTAAAAGAAATATTCCCAATATCAACTTTAGTACGATATTTAGCTTTCCTTTATAATTATCATTCAACTCTTCTATCTCTGGTTCAGCATCTTTTGTATCATCTCCTTTCTCATTGATGGTATTAATTTCCCATATTGTATTTAAAACTAAACAAAATATTAGAAAGATTCCTGCTTGAAATGTTAATAGGCCTGTTGATGACATTGCCCAAACTGCAACTGAAATAGCCATTAAAAGAGGAACATCCCTTCTGACTATTCTGCTTTTTACCTTAAGTGGTGTTATCAATGAGCTAATACCTAAAACTACAAGAACATTAAAAATATTGCTCCCTATTACATTGCTAGCTGCAAGGGAATCACTGCCTTTTAAAATTGAACTTAGACTCACCAATAACTCAGGAGAACTAGTACCCAGAGAAACAACTGTTAATCCAATTACTATTTGAGGTATACCTAAAATTAAAGATAAATTTATGGCTCCTCTTATGAAGAACTCTCCTCCTGCAAAAAGTAAAATTACTCCTAATATTATTTCTATTATTGGAAATAAAAAATCACTCATATTTAAGATCTAGCTTAGATAATTAAATCTTTAAAAATTAGTTAATAACTATCCTCGAATATCTATAATTTATTGTCAAATTTAATTTGTTGTTAAAATTGACTAAATAGTAAAAATTTTGAAGACATTAACCATATTAAAACCTGATGATTGGCATTTACATTTAAGAGAAGGCCCTGTATTAAAAAATATTATTCATTTTACAGCAGAATATTTCGGAAGAGCTATCATCATGCCAAATACTAAAACTCCAATTACATCTATTGATAGTGCAATTTCATATAAGAAATCTATTGTTGAAGCGTTACCAAGAACTTCTAAGTTTGAACCATTAATGACTATGTATCTCACTGATGAGACTGATAAAAGGGAACTAATAAGTGGGTTCAAAAATAATGTCTTTTTTGCCGCAAAATTATATCCTGCTAATGCTACGACAAATTCAAGTTATGGAGTTAAAAAAATAGAAAATCTGTACAAGATTTTTGAATTAATGCAAGATTCTGGAATGCCTCTCTTAATACATGGAGAGGTGACTGATTCTGAAGTGGATGTATTTGATCGAGAGGAAGTTTTTATAGATAGGGAACTTACACCAATAGCTAAAAGATTTCCAAAATTAAAAATTGTTTTGGAACATATAACCACCTCTTATGCAGTGGATTTTGTTCAAGAAAATAATATTGGAGCTACTATTACTCCACATCATTTGCATATAAATAGAAATGCAATGTTTTTTGGAGGCTTAAATAGCGATTTTTATTGCTTACCAGTAGCTAAGAGGGAAAAACATAGATTAGCATTAAGGAAAGCTGCAACAAGTGGGAAAGAATGCTTTTTCTTAGGGACTGACTCGGCTCCACATCTAAGAGAGTGGAAAGCCTTTTGTGGTTGTGCTGGTATTTTTAATTCCCCAGTAGCAATAGAAAGCTATTTAACAGTATTTGAAGAGGAAAATGCTTTAGATAATTTTGAGAAGTTTTCAAGTTTGAATGGTCCTAAATTTTATAATGTGCCCCCAAATAAAGAAAGAATAAAATTAGTGTCTAAACCGAATAAAGTCGTAAATTTTGTTGATATTTTTGAACAGGAAAATATTGTTGGACAAATAAAACCGTTACACGCTGGTGAAACTTTACAATGGCAAGTAGATGGGATAGTAAATTAAAAAATTTGTATTAATCCTACCATTCAACAAAAGTTTAAATATTCCAATTTTTCTTGGTTAAATGGGATACTTTCGGCTACGATAAATAAGCGCAAATTCCTTTTGGGAGTGTGGCGGAATTGGTAGACGCGCCGGACTTAAAATCCGTCGAGCGCTTTAGCTCGTGGGGGTTCAAGTCCCCCCACTCCCATTTTTTAATTATTTATTTTTAGTTCTTACGATAACTCTTAATAATTGTTATGTTTTAACTAAGAAGCCATAAATCAAAATGGAAAATATTTTTAATAATTCATTCGCTACATTAATTGCCTATGTTGGAGTTATATCTTTTTATTTATTAGTTATTCCATTATTACTATTCTACTGGATGAATAATAGATGGAATGTTATGGGAAAATTTGAGAGATTAGGAATATATGGACTAGTATTCCTGTTTTTCCCAGGTTTAATTTTATTTTCTCCATTTTTAAATCTCAGATTAAGAGGAAGTGGTAAAGGGTAAATAGTTGACTAAAGGTAAAGTTGTACAAATAGGGATATTAGTATCTATTTTAGGATTAATTAGTTACAAGTTGGCACCGCAATTTGGCATCGATAATTTTACAGCTAGTACTATTTCAAGTTGTACTTTAATTCTTATTGTAACTACTTGGGTATCGTCTTATGTTTATAGGGTTGTTAATGGAAAAATGACTTTTATGGAACAAAGGAAGCGTTATAGAAAAGAGTACGAAAAAGTTGTTAATGATAAACTGGTAACTAAGTTTAATTCATTGCCAAAGGAAGAGCAGGAAAAACTAATGGAAGATTTAGAAAAAAATTCATAAATTTGAACAGGAAATAATCTAAATTATATGAAAGAAAACAAAATGCAAATGAATAAAAATGAAGCTTCTTCAAGGGTAGATAAGAAGTTTTATGAATTAAAAAATAATAAAAAAATAGCTTTGATGCCTTTCATAATGGCTGGAGATCCAAATATTGAGAAAACATCTGAGATCTTATTAAAGTTACAAGAAAATGGTGCTGACCTTATTGAGTTAGGAATTCCATATAGTGATCCTTTAGCAGACGGGCCTATTATTCAACTATCTGCTTCTCGTGCACTAAAGTCAGGGACTACACCAAAAAAAGTAATTAAACTTTTAGAGTCTTTAAAAGGCAAATTAAATATTCCCGTAATACTTTTTACTTACTTAAACCCTTTATTGTGCTTTGGATTTGAACACTTTTGCGAGTTAGCTTCCAATGCTGGAGTTTCTGGACTAATAATTCCTGATCTTCCTTTAGAGGAAGCTTATAAATTTTCTAAAATAGTTAGTAATCATTCTATGGATTTGGTTTTATTGGTTGCTCCAACTACTCCTTTCGAAAGAATGAAAAAAATATCCAATCATACAAAAGGTTTTACTTATTTAGTAAGTGTAACTGGCGTTACTGGGGAAAGAAACAAAATGGAAAGTAGAGTAGAAAATCTTATTGCTAAATTAAAAGAAATAAATAATAATCCAATTGCTGTTGGTTTCGGAATATCCACTCCTGAACATGTTAATAAAGTTCGTGAATGGGGGGCAGATGGAGTAATTATTGGTAGTGCATTTGTAAAAAGGATTTCTAGTTCAAGTGAAAAAGATGTTGTTAATAATGTTGGTAGATTTTGTAATGATATGCGTTTAGCTGCAGATAAAAAATAAACTTAAAGATTTGAGAGAATAAAAAAACTAATTAAAAACTTTTAAATCATATATAAAATTATTTTTTTGTTATCTTCAAGTTTAATCAGCTGGCAATAATCTTATTTGTTTTCTACCTAGTTTAATTTCGAATTCATCACCTGCTTTTAAATCTAGAAGTGCAGTATATGCTTTGCCAATCAAAAGATTTCCGTTCCCTTGTACTGTAGCTATATAACTTAGTTTTCTTCCTCCTTTGCCAATACCAGCTACTCCAGCATCGCCAAGATTCACTCCTTTTGCCTCTAAAAGTGCTTCATAAAATGCTGTGAAATTTAAGCGCTCCCCCCCATTTTTTTTCGCTGAAACATATCCACAAGCACGAACAAGTTCGGACTTGCTGACATCTCCAAGTTCTTTAACTTTTGCAAGAAGATCACTACCAGTGAGCATAATTAATTAAAAGAAAGTTCTTCCTAAATAAGATAGCAATTTGTGTGTAATATATGCAATTATTAATTATATATTTGTTCTACTAGTTATCTTTAAAAATGGAAAAGTATGTAGTGTTTGGGAAGTATTGTGAAGACGCAATCATTAAGAGGGAACAATTCCGTGAACAACATCTTAAAAGGCTTAAAAATTTAAAAGATAGCAATATTTTAGTTACTTTAGGACCTACAAAATGTACCAAATATTTGTTTGGAATTTTTAATGCTAGCGATGAATATCAATTAAGAGATTTAATTGAGAAAGATATATATTGGGAAAAAGGTATATGGATTACTTATGAAGTATATCCTTGGGTTCAGGCATTTTAAATAAAGTTTATTGATATATTTTAACTTTAAATTTAAATAAATTAATTAATAGATTTTCTATAAAAATATTCTTAATTAATAATTTATTCATTGATTATATTTAAAAAGTAAAATGATATTTCTTTATCAAAAGGTAGGTTTTAATTGGAATAAATTTTATTTTTAATTTCTTTATAAAAAAGAAGACAATTTCTATTCAAAATAATAAATTCTAAAAATATATTTATTCATTAGTGTCTTGATTCATTTGTTTTACTAAAGAGTCGATATCTAATTGATTATATGGTGGTGTTTGGTTATTCTCTGTGAAATCATTTTTGATATCGTTTAGCCATTTTTGCTCAATTTTTATAAGATTTTTTGCGATGTTGAACATACCTCCTTTTTTATGTAATTCGTTAATTTTTAGAATAATCTCCGATGTTCTGCTCGATTTAATATTTAATTCATTTGCCAAATCTTTTTGATTATATCCATGAGATTTTAACCAATCCTTGATAAAGGAGACTAATTCTTTTTCTTCCTTTTGGGATAGTTTACTCATTCAATAAAAAGGGAATAGTTTATTAAGTTTTTTTTCTGCTCTCGCTCTTATTGAAGGAGACATATATTTACTCCATATGCTAAGTACTGCAGTAAGGGCTACAAAATCATCACTAAAACCAACTACAGGCATAAAGTCAGGGAAAAGATCAAAGGGCATAATCAAATAGGCTAATGCAGCCATTAAGGAAACTCTTACTTGCGCAGGAGTGTAAGGATCTAAAGCCATCTCTAAAACTTCTAAGGCAGGTTTAGAAATTGTTCTTCCAGCTTTAATAAGGATTTTGATGATGATATTCTCATCAAATGTTGAACTTTCTAAAACCTCAGCATCATAAATTTTTTCTTGGTTTTTGTGATTCTCTTTCATCCTTATGTATGAAATTTTTAAATGTTTAACTGAAAACTTTAACTAATACTATCGACTAATCCATTTTGTATCCCAGCTTTTCTTAGTTTTCTTAGCGCACGTTGAACGACTTGTCGGCAATATTCTCTACTACAACTCATATGTCTTGCAACTTCAGCTAAAGTTCTCCACTCATTTGAACCGTCTAAACCAAATCTCAGGCTAACTATCTTTCTTTCTTTTTCAGTTAGATTTGCTTTGTCTAATAACTTCCAAGCTGAGGCTGTTCTCTCGGCTAATTCGGCTAACTCCATTGGAGGAGTCTGATCACTTGGAAGAATATCTACTAACTCAGAAGGATCTGACTTGGATTTAACTGTACCTTGGAGACTAACAGTGATACTTCTCAATTCACAAGATAGGAGTTCATCAATTTCCTCTTTAGTTATTTTCATTTCTTCAGCTAGCTCATTGCTTGTAGGGGGGATACCTTTCAGTTGCATGAGCTTTGATTTCGCGGATCTTAATTTTGTAAGTTTTTCATTAATATTTACAGGAATTCTAATGGTTCTACTTTGAGTTGATAATGCTCTATTTAATCCTTGCCTAATCCACCAATAAGCATAGGTTGAAAATCTGTGCCCCCTAGAGGGATCATACTTTTCTACAGCTCTTGTAAGGCCTAATGTCCCCTCCTGAATTAAATCAAGCAACTCTAGCCCCTTGCCTTGATATCTCTTAGCAAGATTCACAACTAATCTTAGGTTGGCTGTTATCATCTCATTTTTAGCTTTTTCACCAATTTTGATTTTTTTTCTCTCAGCTTCTGAATACTCGCAAGCAGGCCCTTTACCGCCTGCCTCTTGACATCTATTAACGAGCACAACCATCTCTTGGACTTTTCTGCCCATTGTGAGTTCTCTTTCGGGAGTCAAGAGTTGGTGACGCCCTATTTCACCAAGAAAATCGCTTAATGAACTCACGATTTACCTCGTAATTGATATATTCAACTTATAGTTAATTCAGTAATAAGCCATACATGTAATAATTAATTAATATTTAATTAATAATTATTAATTAGTTTGTTTGATAACTTTTACCTTAATTTTTAATTAGGATATTTATAAATTAAGTAATTCTAATATTTAATTTTTTCTTGATTCTAGAACAGCAAGAACATCTCTCCAGTCAACATCTTTGTGCATAAGGGCTACTTGCAAATGATAGATTAAATCAGCAGCTTCATTTGAGATTGAATTTTTGTCATTATCTTTGCAAGCCATTATAAATTCGGCAGATTCTTCCCCTATTTTTTTTAAAATAGTATTACTGCCTTTTGTTAATAAGTAATTTGTATAGCTTTTTTCTGAAGGACTAATTGATCTTTCGTAAATGGTATTAAACAATTCAGAGCAAATATTTGAGAAGGGAGTTGTTTTCTTCTCTTTTTTATTATTTTGGTTAATTTGGATTTCGTTGAAGAAGCAACTTTTTTCTCCAGTGTGACAAGCTCCCGAACCATTTTGTTCAATCAAAAGGATTAGTGCATCATTATCGCAGTCGAATCTTATCTCTTTTAGTAGTTGAGTACTTCCACTTGTGGCTCCTTTTCTCCAAATTTCGGATCTTGATCTACTCCAGTAATGAACGTTTTTAGTTTCAAGAGTTTTTTTCAAGGATTCTTTATTCATCCAAGCAAGCATAAGTATTGATCCGTCTAGCCAATCTTGTGCTACTGCAGGGATTAATCCATTATCATCAAAGTGTAGATCTTCTATCGAAAAATTAGTTGAATAAGCCATTATGTTCGGTATGCTAATTCCTGATCAATGTGTTTTATTAAAAATTATCCTAACAGTTAATTGATGTATATTCATTCTCTGAAATTTTCATGCAGTAAAAGTTATGAGGATTTTCCCTGTTCACATAGGCAATGGCGCCATGAAGGCCACTGCAGATTTGTACATGGATATTCAAGATCATTTACCTTTTGGTTTATTGCAAAAAAATTAGACCTAAATGGTTTTGTTGTGGATTTTTCAAGTCTAAAACCTCTTGAAAATAGACTAAAGGAGCAATTTGATCATACTTTTTTGATAAATAAAGATGATCCCTTAATGAATTACTGGAAAAAATTAAATGACTTAGATGCTTTAGATCTGAGAATTATGGACAATGTGGGAATGGAGTTTACTTCTGAATTAATTTGGAGATGGGCTAATGAATACTTGAAGGATAAGGATAAGGGAAGAACGTGTTGTTGGAAAACAGAATCAAAAGAAAACAAATCTAACAAAGCAAGTTATGAGGAAATTCCTGATTGGTTCAAATCTTAGATTAAAGTTGTTAAATTTCAAGTCATATAGATTTCTTTTTCAGATCTTTAATCAACAATTATCTCTCCATTAACAAGATAAATATTAATTTCGTCTCTATTAAGGTAATGATTATTCAAAATATTATTTGAAATTTTTGTCTCAAGTTGTTTTTGAATAATTCTTTTTAAAGGCCTTGCACCATAGGCATGATCGAAACTATTTTCGACAAGTTGGTTAATTGCCTCATCCGTAATTTTGAATTTTAGGTTTTTTTTGCATAGTCTTTTTTCTAAATTTTGAAGCTGGATTTTTGCAATTTCTTTTATCTCGTTTAATTCTAATTTATTAAAAATAACTATTTCATCAAGTCGATTTAAAAACTCAGGCTTGAAAAATTTTTTAAGTTCATTATCTACAACTTTTTTAATTTCATTTGTATCTTCTTTTCTAACTGATAAATCATTTATTGATTGACTTCCTAAATTACTTGTGAGAACTATAATTGAATTTTTGAAATTGATTGTACGACCCTGACCATCAGTAATAATTCCATCATCAAGAACCTGTAAAAGAATATCTAAAATATCTTTGTGTGCTTTTTCTATTTCATCTAGAAGTATCAACGAATAAGGATTTTTTCGCACTGCTTCAGTTAATTGACCGCCTGATTCGAAACCTAAATATCCAGGAGGTGCACCTATGATTTTGCTAACTGAATGCTTTTCCATATATTCAGACATATCCAGTCTTATAATTGAGGAATTTGAATCGAATATAATTTTTGCTGTAACTTTACTCAGCTCTGTTTTCCCAACACCAGTTGGACCTAAAAAAAGGAAACTGGCTAATGGCTTGTTTGGATCATTTAGACCAGTCCTTGATCTCTTAATGGAATCTGCGACAGCTCTAATGGCACTTTCTTGACCAATGATTTTTTCTTTAAGGATTGACTCTAGGCTTAAAAGCTTATCTTTTTCTGACTGGTTTAAGTTTTGAACTGGAATTGAGGTCCACTTTGAGACAACTTCTGCAATATCATCAAAAGTCACCTCTTGCCTTAAAAGACTTGTTTCTCCATTTTTTTGAGAATTTACAAGGGACTCACTTTTTTCTTTTAATTTTTTTTGTAAAGAATTTAAAGTCCCAAATTCCAATTCTGCTGCTTTATTGAGGTCAAAACACCTTTTGGCTTGATCTATTTGTAAATGTATGGATTCAATTTCTTCTTTTATGGTGCTAATCTCATTAATTTCATCTTTTTCTTTTTTCCATTGAGCGCCTAATTCTTCCTGTCTATTTTTAAGTGAAATAAGTTCATTATTAATTTTTTTTAATCTTTCTATGGAAAACTTATCTGTTTCTCTTTTTAAAGATAATTTTTCCATCTCATACTGAAGGACTTTTCGATCAATTTCATCAATTTCTTCAGGTTTGGAAGTTATGACCATATTCAATCTTGAAGCTGCTTCATCAATTAAATCTATTGCTTTGTCAGGAAGAAATCTATCGTTAATATATCTTTCGCTAAGGGTGGCTGCTGCAACCAAAGCATTATCAGAAATTCTCACACTATGATGGACTTCATATCTTTCTCTTAATCCTCTTAATATTGATACAGTATCATCTATTGAAGGAGCATCAATTTTTATTTTCTGAAATCTTCGTTCTAAAGCAGGATCTTTTTCTATATTTTGTTTGTGTTCATTAATAGTTGTAGCACCAATACATCTAAGTTCTCCTCTTGCAAGCATTGGTTTTAATAAGTTGCTTGCATCTAAAGAACCTCCACTAGCGCCTGCACCAACTACTGTATGAATTTCATCAATAAAAAGAATGATCTTACCGTCTGATTCTTTCACTTTCTTTAGGACATTTTTTATTCTTTCTTCAAATTCACCACGATATTTTGCTCCAGCTAAAAGTGAACCCATATCTAATGAAATTAGTTGCCTATTTTGTAGTGCAGAGGGTACATCTCCATTAATAATTCTTTGAGACAACCCTTCCACTATGGCTGTTTTACCAACTCCAGGTTCTCCAATAAGAACGGGATTATTTTTTGTTCTTCTACTCAATATTTGAATTGTTCTTCTAATTTCTTCATCCCTACCAATAACTGGATCTAAGACACCATCCCTTGCTGATTGGGTTAGATCAATACCATATTTTTCTAAAGACTCATTCGAAGTATCAAAGTCATTTTTTAATGCTGGATCTGACTTCATTTTCTTTATAGTTTCAAGAAATACAGGGATACTTTTTTGATTTAAAATTCGTAATCCGTATTTATCATCATAAGTCAAACCGTAAACTAAGTGTTCTGTTGATATCACTACATCATCTAAAGCGTTTAAAATATCATTTGCTTTTAAAAATATTTTATAAAGAGAATCACCAATATACAAATTATCCTGTTTGCTTTTCATCTTTGCCTTTGAACTTAATGAAGAAACTATTTCTTTCTCAAACTCTTTGATATTTAGATTATTATTTTTTAAGATCTTTTTTGTAAAGTTGTCCTCTTTTATAAGAGCTAATAATAAATTATCTGAGTCTACGTCTTGTTGATGATTTTTATAAGCAATTTCTTTGGCAAAAATAAAACAGTTCCAAGCAGAATCTGAAAATTCGCTTGGAACTATTATCATCAATCAAGAATTAGATATGACTGTAATAAATATTAAGTAAAAAAAGGGTATTTAACTATTTAGAAGATTTATTCAACAATAACTTTGCCCACCATTCCAGCGCCTCTGTGTGGCTCGCAATAGTAGTCATAAGTTCCAGCAGCATCAAATGTTTCTTCCCAAGACTCTCCTGGAGCAAAAGCTAGGTCTGCATGACTTAATTCCTCATGGCCATCAAAAACAGCATTGTGAGGGGCAAGTTTATTATTGACGAATTTAACTGTATCACCAGCACTAATGGTTACTGTACTCGGTTCAAATGCAAGCATTCCAGCATCTGTTCCGAGTTTTACTTCAACAGTCTTAGCTGAAACTGATGAAATACCTAAACCTAGAGTTAAAACTATTGCAAATAACCCTGCAAAGATTGAACGTAACATAATTAAAATTTACTCATTTATATATATTACAAGGCTTTGGTTACCTAACTGCGAGAATTTTAATTGTTATTACAGCTTGGTAACTTTGATAACCTTAAAATATCATTCAGTGACTTGGCATAACTTTTAAGTTTGAAAGTCTCAGGATTAGTGATGGGGACATGATTAAAGTCATATTTTTTGATACTGAAGCTATCCCAAGGAGTAGTTTGGATGGGGAGAATTCTTAATAATATTTTTAGAATTTTTTTTGTAAGCGGTATCGCAAAAAATCTCTTCATATTATGTCTTTTTAAAAGTGTAATTATGGCATCATCAATTGAAATGAATTTCTGACCTAGCACAAATTTTCTAAAGCCTTTGTACTGGTCTTCTTTATGATTTTTAATTAGAAACCCGCAAATCTGGGCGATATCATTTGCGTGTATAAAGTGAAATTTAGAATCGAGTTTTAAAAATCTTGCTAACCAAAGCCATTTCCCAATCTCTTTCAATCCACTAGTTAAATAACTCACAGGATATTTACTTTTTTTTCCAAGATTTCCTCCAAAAACTAAGGTAGGGAAAACAGCAAATGTTTTTTCTGCAAATGAGCTTTCTCTAAGTCTCTGGAAACATTCATATTTTGTTTTAATGTACTCTGTTCCATAAATCAATGATTCCCTCATTAATTCTGTTTGGGTATCAAGAATACTAGCTGTTGAAAAATAAATAATCTTTTCTAACTTTTCAATATCAAGCATTTCAAGTAATTCTTCAAATGCTTTAATATTTACTTCATAGGCTCTTCTTGGATCTCCCCAAGCGGTAGCAGTATGTATTAGGTAATTAATTTGACTAATTTCCTTTTTATACCTATTTGATTTCCTGATATCACAAACCATTAACTTGACTTTTCTATTTTCTTGAACAGAAATTGGCAACTTACTTTTATCTCTTACCATGAGATAAAGTCTGAATTTTGTGTTTTTTAAAAACCAATCAACTACATATTGGCCAACACATCCATTCGCACCTGTGATTAATAAGTTTTTATATGCCAAGACTTAAACTAGTAAGTGAGTTTTTTCCCATGTTCAAAAAATGTTTGAGCATTTTCTTCTGGAGTCCCAGGTAATATCCCATGACCCAAATTAAGAATATATTTCCTGTCTTTTATTTTATTAAAAGTATTATCTATCCTTTCTTTTATTGATTCTTTGTTCCCGAATAAAATGCCAGGATCAACATTACCTTGAATTCCTATACCACTAGGGATTCTTTTACAAGCCTCTTCAATATCTACTGTCCAGTCTAATGAGATTATATCTACCCCAGTTTTTGCCATTCTTTCTATGACACCAGCACTTCCTGAAATGTAAAGAATTATTGGAGTTTCAGGGTATTCCGCCTTTACAATTTCAACAACTTTTTTTTGATACGGACCAGCAAAGATATCGTAATCTTGTGGGCTTAGTTGGCCTGCCCATGAATCAAAAATTTGTACTACTTGCGCTCCAGATTTTATTTGATATTTAAGATATTCACCGATAGATTTTGCAAAATGATCAAGAAGTTTATGAAGTAAATCTGGTTCATTAAAAGCCATTGATTTTATTAAAGAATAATTTTTACTACTTTTACCTTCAACTACATACGCAGCAAGAGTCCAAGGTGCACCAACAAAACCTAAAACTGTTGCCTCATTATTAACATCTTTTTTTAGTGAAGAAAGAACTTGCCCAACAAAGCTTAAACTCTCACTTGGATTTAATTCTTTTAAATTTTCTACCTGGTTAAGAGTTCTTATTGGGTCCTCAATAATTGGACCTTTGCTTTCTATTATTTCAAAATTTATGCCCATCCCTGGAAGAGGTGTGAGAATATCTGAAAAAAGGATCACACCATCCGGTTTGAAAGCATGAAAAGGCTGCATTGAAATCTCATATGATAGTTCTGGATTTTCAGACCTCTCTCTAAAGCTTGGGTAACGCTCCCTTAAATCTCTATAGATTTTCATATATCTTCCTGCTTGCCTCATCATCCATACTGGAGGCCTATTTACTTTTTTACCTAATGCGGCAGAAAGTAGTAGTGGTAAATCTTGACCCATTTTTCAATTCGATATTTTTAAAAAATTAAAATCCAACTTAAAAATCTTACAATGTAAAGCAGAGCAAAAGCGTTATATGAACATTTATATGAAGCACTAAATTAAATGAGCTATCTTATTTTTTTGATTGATGTTTGAAGATACTCACGCTTAATGGGGGCAAAGCAAGTTCTAGAGCATTTTGATAATCATGAATATTGTAATTTATAGTTTCTTTACCCCCCATATTTCCTTTGTTACTGCCCCCGTATCTAGAGCCATCTGAATTAAATATTTCTTTATAGAATCCTTCAACAGGAACACCTACTTTGTATGACCCATGAGTATTAGGTGTAAAGTTAGCAACAACAACAAGCCATTCATTGGTATCGTTTTCTCTTCTCATGAAACTTATAACTGAATTAGATTTGTCATTACAATCAATCCATTGGAATCCATAAGGATCAAAGTCATTTTTCCATAATGCAGGTTCATTTTTATAAAGAACGTTTAGGTCATCAATCAAGTTTCTGATACCTAAATGAGGCTCAAATTCTAGTAACTCCCATTGCAGATCATCCCAAACATTCCATTCTTGTCTTTGCCCAAATTCCATCCCCATAAATATCGTTTTTTTACCAGGGTGGGTCCACATATAAGTTAGTAATGCTCGAGTATTTGCATATTTCTTCCAGTCATCGCCGGGCATTTTATGCAAAAGATGACTTTTCCCATGGACAACCTCATCATGACTAAGTGCAAGCATAAAGTTCTCTGTATAGTTATATGTAATTGAGAAAGTTACACTATTTTGATGGAATTGCCTAAACCAAGGATCTATTTCAAAATAATCAAGCATATCGTGCATCCATCCCATATTCCATTTCAAGTTAAACCCTAACCCTCCCATGTCAGTTGGTTTGGTTACCATTGGCCAAGTTGTTGATTCTTCAGCGATAGAAAGTGCACCTGGGAAGTGTTGGAAGAGTACATGATTAGCCTGTTGAAGAAAGATAACGGCTTCTGTATTTTCATTCCCACCATTTTCATTGGGTATCCACTCTCCATCAGGACGTAGATAATCTCTGTAAAGCATTGAAGCTACAGCATCTACTCTTATGCCATCAATATGAAACTCTTCAAACCAATAAACAAGGTTGGCTACTAAGAAATTTCTTACTTCGTTTCTGCTGTAATTAAATATTAGGGTTCCCCATTCCTTGTGTTCACCTATTCTTGAATCTCCATGTTCATAAAGATGGCAACCATCAAAAAATGCTAAACCATGCTTATCTTTTGGAAAATGACCAGGCACCCAATCAAGAATTACGCCTATGCCCTCTTCATGACATTTATTTACAAACTCTCTAAATTCATTTGGGGTGCCAAATCTACTTGTTGGTGCATACCAGCCTGTAACCTGGTATCCCCATGAACCATCGAAAGGATGTTCAGATATTGGCATTAGTTCAATATGAGTGAATCCTCTCTCTTTTACGTAAGGGATGAGTTTCTTGGTTAATTCTGGATAAGTTAATAATCTTGTTCCAGGTTTTAAATCGGCTGCAGGCACTGGTTCTCTTGGTTCACCATTGTCCTCAAGATATTTATTATCTGTTGATTCATGGAGCCAACTTCCTAAATGCATTTCATAAACTGAAATTGGCTTGTTAATTTGACTAGAAGAATCTCTATTTGAAATCCAAGAACTATCATTCCAATTAAAGTTTTTCAATTTTGAAACTATCGAACCATTTTGAGGTCTGATTTCATGAAGGAAACCATATGGATCAGCTTTCTCATAAATATGACCTTGTTGTGTTCTTATTTCGTATTTATATGTGTCGCCCTCTTGCATTGTTGGCATGAAAAGTTCCCAAATTCCCCCTAATCTTTTTTGCATTGGATGATGTCTTCCATCCCAAGAATTTGTATCTCCAATTATCGAGATTGATTTTGCATTAGGAGCCCAAATGCAAAACATGACACCTTTTTGATTCTTTTCTTCAATGAGATGTGCTCCCATTTTTTCCCAGATATGATGATGATTACCTTCTGCAAAAAGATGTCTATCCACTTCTCCCATCCACTCTTCTCTATATGACCAAGGGTCATGTTGTGTATGTGTGATCCCTCCTCTTGAAATATTTATTGCGTAATTAGAATTAGGATTTTCAGGCAGGATTGCTTCAAAAAGCCATTTATGATTTATGCTTTCTGCCTTGTAGATATTATTTTTAAAATTTATTTTAACTTCGTCCGCTTCAGGCATCCATACCCTTATTACCCATTGCTTTTCATAAAAATGAGGACCTAATATTTTTAATGGATTATCATTGCAACAATTTTCTAGGTTGATAGCTTCTGATTTAATCCAGTCTGCTTGAATTGTCTCGATCATGACTGGTAGATATTAACGATTAATAATATCAAATTATTAACCAAAAAAATAATTATTTATTAAAAAAAGGGGTCATTTTCATAAATGTTTTATTAAGGGTAAAACTTAGAGTAATAATTCTATGATTTGCTGAAGGCGCCCCAACATTTCCCTCCCCAAATCCAGGATTAACTCCAATAGCGGGATAAGCTGCTGCAGAAATAGATAAGCGAAGCTTACTACCTTTAATCAAACAAATATTTGTTGGCTGCATTGTTATTTGATAAATGCATTCTTCACTTATTTTGGAGCTTTTAACCCTTAAGAATCCCGTTGAAAATTGAATCACCTTCTCATCACCATCTTCAACTAAAGATAAAGCAAGACAGATATCAAAATTGGGATGATCACTTTTTACTGCGATTTCTAATTTGGGCACTCCTTTTAAGTATTGGTCTTCTTCAAAAGAATTGGTTTGAAAAACGCCTACATCCAGGCGTTTATCAATAATATTTCTATTAAACTTTCCTGGATTTGGACCTAAATGTCCCCCATCAGATGGGGTGGGCCTCCATGGGTCATTAACAATTGTGAACCATCCTGATCCTTTTGAATTTATGGTCAAATTTCCATCATCAACATCTACATTTGCTGTGCCATCACTTTTGAGTCCAAAAATAAATTCAGGGTGAAATTTATTATCTAATTCTTCCCATTTTTTTAATGAAATATTCCATATTTTTTTCTCTCTTTGAGAGTCCTTAGAATTAATTTCTTCGTCAAATTTTAAATGTTTATCGAAAAATTTTAATAGAGATTTTTGTGATCCTTCCCACCAATTTAGATGTGTCGCATTTCCAATAATTATCTCCGGACTACCTCCAGCTTCTATAGATTTTTTATAAATATCAAAGGCACCTTTTAAATGTGGATCCCAAAGTCCTCCAATAATTAACATAGGTTGTTTAATCCATGTTGAAATTGGCTTAAATTCTTCAAATGGGCAAGCATTATTTAAATTTTTAAGCCATTCCAAGACAAAACTATTGGGATCATATTTTTTAAGGATATCAAGACCATCTCTTAGATAACTTTTATTTTCTAAGGCTAATCTTATTTCTTCCCACCCAGTAAAATTATTATCCCTTTTCATTTTTAGGGCTGTAATTTGCAGTCCCCAAGCAATATTGTTATGCCACCAATATGCTCCTCCGTCTGAACACCAATGATCTTTAATATTCATCCCAGTCATTGCTGGAGACAAACAATCGGGCGGCTTTGAATTTGATTCACCAGTTAGTTGAGTAAATCCTTGATATGAAAAACCATATAAGCCAAGTTTTCCATTACATTCTTTTAGAGACCTTACCCATTCATGAGTTTCTGAAGTATCTTTAGCTTCTTGTTTGAAACCATTAAAAACTCCTTCAGAAGAACCCATCCCCCTGACATCCTGAATTATTACCATATACCCTTTGGAGGCCCACCATTCAGGGTGAGAATAGGTAATAGTTGAAGCTATTTCTCTGCCATATGGTTGTCTCATTAATAATGCAGGCCATGGCCCATTACTATTAGGTAACCAAATCCTTGATATAAGTCTTACTCCATCTCTAAGTAAGAGAGACTTGTCAAACCATCTTGAACCAGACATTTAGGCTTTAGATAATATCTGGACAGTGCAGCCCAATGACGTAAATAGAAAAGATCTCTGCGTTAACTGGAGTTAATTTTTTTTTGTTTGATACATACTCTATTGCTTTATCTGAACTAGCTGAAATACCTTTTGAATTAAAATCTCTAAACTTATTGCATAAATTCCTAGCTTCGTTTGGATTCTTTTTTACACTTTCTAATAAGTTAGATTGACTAAAGATAGGGTATGAAGAGCTGGAAAACAAAAATAACAAAAATAAAACAGGTTTCATTATCACTAACTTTTTTCTAAATTCTACATTAAAAAAATTTTTTAACCAAGATTTCAAATAGATTTGTAAGTTTGGCTAGCTTTTTTAATCCATTCTTTTAAGAGAGAAAAAGTTGTATCTGTCTTAGTTTTAACTCTAAGAGTTCTTTCTAATCTACCAATTTTGCCTTCTAATTCGTAGGGAGTTGATAGTGATAATGATCTAATAGAGGATATGCCACAATGTAAAAGTAGATATGCTTGGGGTGGAGAAATTCCAATTTCTTTTTTAAAAATCGCTATAGCTCTAATTTTCTTTAGATTATTCAATGTACATAGTGAAGATTTTCTTTGAATCTCATTTATATCTAGGTCTGAAAGATTACTTAATTTTTCAAAGTCAGTTAGATTGTTTTGAATAAAAAAAGATTTCTCATGTCTAAAGTTAGTTGGCAAAAAGTCTAAAAATTTTTTAATTTCCATTTTTTAGATACTAATTCATCTTGACATTTTTTTGAACTTCCCCTATTACAACTGGCTTACTTACATTATCAGAAATTTTTTCAAGTTTTCTTATCTTTATTCTTACGTTCGCTCCCGACCTGCTACCTTTCATTAGGTTTTGCGATAATTGTTCTAAAGTTGGTTCAAGAGATTCTTCTGGAAAGTCATCATCTGCTTTAGCAATAATCAAATCGAACCCATTGTCATAAACAATTGGTACATATTTTGCACCCTCTATTACAACGTTTTCGTTATAACTTTGTATGAAAGCCCAACTACTCAAAGAAAGTAATAATGAAAAGATAGTTGCTCCAATTATTCGAAATTTAAAGTTAAAATTAAATATAAAAGCTGCTATGGTGCAGATTAAAAGAAATATTCCTAATAATCCAAAAATCTTTGGTGTATTCTCCAATAGTTCAAAAAAAGACATTTAGTGGCTTTGACCTGATTAATTTCTTATATTTTGTAAGCCTACTCTATTTTTGGGCTCTAACTTGAAAAAAATTAGATCTCTAAATTTAAATACTAAGATTCTTTTTGTAGGGATACTTTTCTCCTTAGGTTTTTTAGGCACTTTTTTATTAAATAATTTTTTAAAAGAAACTTATAGTTCTAGAAAATTAGAACTAGAAGAAAGTATTGAGAATCTTTTAGATAAAAATGTTGATTTAGGAGATTATGTAGGGATTAGATTTCTAGGTATTTCTTTGGGTAATTCAAAAATTAATGATAAAAAAAATATAGATTCTGAAATTAAAGCTAAAAAAGTATATGTGGGCATTATGCCTTTTAGATCTTTTTTAAAACAAAAATGGATAGTAAAAATAAGTCCAGATCAATCTGAAATTAATATTGAAAGAGATTTTTTTAAAAGGGATAAACCCAATGAAAAAGTCAGAAGTAAAAACAAATCAAAATTAAAATATGAATTGAATTTTAACTTTAATAATTATTCAATTTTAAATCTTAAAAAATCTGGATTAGAAACAAAAGTAAAAGGTAACGTTATTTATAATTCTAGTAATAGAGAAATTATTGCAAATATAAAATCAAATTTTGATGGTAAAGGTCTTCTAGAATTTAAATTTAATACAAAATTAAATAAAGACTTTTTAAAGCTGGAATTATTTTCTAGAGGATTAGATCTTGATGGCTCTGAATATAATATTGGTAATAGAAAAATTAGCTTTAAAAAGGGCAATTTTAAATCTAATTTTAAATTTAATAAATCATCAACACAAACATTTTGCCAAGGAAGATTTTCTTTTACTAATTTAAAAATAAAACCAGAAGATTTCTCAGAGAATATTAATTCTGACTCTACTAGGTTTTTTTGTAAAGATAATAATTTAATAGGAAATTCCGGAAACTTAAATTACGGAACATTGAATTCAAACTTTAATCTAAATATTCCATTAAATAAAAGTTCTAATAAAATTGATTTGAAAGGAAGCGTTGGATATGTTAATAGTCTGAATCCAGATATTGAACTATTGGGGAATTTGCCATATTGGTTTGATAGAAGAGGGATTAATTTTGGTGATATCGATTCTAGTTTCAAAATAAATAGAACTCAATTATCTAATTTAAATATTTTCCGAAAAAATGATATTAGGGGTTTCGTTACTGCGAAAGGGGAATTAAAAGGAAAAATTGCTGATCCTGATATTTCAATAAAATTTAATTTTGATTATCCTAACTTCAAAGGGATTCGGATCAGGGAAATATGGGAGGGAGAAATTAAAAATAAAAAT
Source organism: Prochlorococcus sp. scB245a_520K10 (assembly GCA_000634515.1). Taxonomy (GTDB): domain Bacteria; phylum Cyanobacteriota; class Cyanobacteriia; order PCC-6307; family Cyanobiaceae; genus Prochlorococcus_A. The sequence goes on from JFNU01000005.1 coordinate 123,663, forward strand.
GATAAATTTCTGTTAAATATGAAAAATAGATACTCTCCCATTCCTTCCTTTCTATCTATAAAATTTGATTCTAATCTCAAATTAGATAATTTATCTTTTAGTAGAATTTTTAATTCTAATAAAGGAAGCATAGAATTATTTAAAGAGAATAATAGTTATTTTTGGACAGCTAATAATTTCCCTCTTGATGAACTTGAATTATCTTTAAGCAAAAATCAATTCGATAGAGTTAATGGAATTATTAATGGTGGGGGATCAATTTCTTCAGACCTCTCTAATCTTGGTGGGCGACTTGCTTGGAGTTTAGGAAAATATAGAAATATTAAGCTAGCAAATTCATTATTTGATTTCAACGTTAAAAATAATTCTTTTTATATAAACTCTTCTTTGTATCCAATAGATGGAGGAATAATTGAAGTCGAATATGATTCAAATAAAAATAATTTAATTAATTCAGAATTCACTAATATCAGCACTAGTTGGACTATCCTAACTGCTGTTGATATTTTTAACTTTGATAATAAAAAGGGTATTCCCATAAGTAAATCGAATATTTTGAGTGATTTGGAAATAAATAAAGATGATAAATCGTTTAAACAAAAGATAGATTTTATAAATAACTTTATTGAAAATAATAATGCTCTAGAAGACAAATTTAACTTGCAAAAATATTTAAGTAAATTTAGTAGTAGATATAATGCAAAGCTTACTATTAAGGGCGATAGACCAAGCAACTACAATTTAAACGCAAAAATAAATGGTTATTTTAATGATTCTAGAGAGGATAAAAAAAATAATAAAGAGGAATTTTCTATTGATTTAGAAGGAGGATTACTAAGAGGTAAAGGTTCTTTAAGAATTAAAAAACTACCATTAAGTACTGCGAATATTTTTTTAAATCAATCAAGAGATTTTGCAGGAGGTTTGGATATGAATTTACTTTATGATCTTGATACAAAATCTTTCGATAGTAAAATTTCTTCTAATAATTCAACAATAAAAAATAAAAAAATAGTATTTAACAAAGGACTAATTGAATTTAAAAATTCTATTTTTGATATTGATTTTTCACTGTTATTAAATGACGCTCAAATTCCAATTAATATTGAAGGCTCAATACCTATAAATAAATCAGATAACTTAGATCTAAGATTGATTGGTAATGGAAAATTTATTGAGTTAATAGATATTTTTGCTGATGAATCTTTTGTCTTTAAAGAGGGTGAAGTGAATCTTCGGATGATAATTAAAGGAAGTTTAAATAAACCAATATTGAACGGTTTTATAGTTATTAAAGATTCCGAAATTGATTTTTACAACAACATAATGAAAGATATTAATAGCCTGATAATTTTTGATTTTGATTCATTAGAGATTAAGAATCTAAAAGCAAAGGCGGAGGATTCTGGAGATATATCTATAAGAGGATCTTTGCCTTTTTATAGTAAGAATGAATCTGGTGAATCAGAGATTAATTTGATAACGAATAAATTAACTTTAAAGACAGACAATTCTAATTTCCTAATAGATTCAGATATAGAGTTAAGTGGATCATTTGAAAAGCCTGTTTTGGGAGGTAATTTATCTCTTAATAATGGATTTATTAACTTTGATAGCAATAATAAAAATAATAAATTAGATAAAAATCTTAAAAAGGGAGCTCAAAAAGATTGGCCAGAACTTAATTGGAATAATAATAAAAGTATTGAAATAATTTCTAATGAAACAATTTTAAATTCGCTTCTCTTAGGAGAAACATTGCCTAATTATTTAGATAATTTGAGTTTTAATAATTTAAAATTAAAACTTGGTCCAGAGTTTAAACTTCAATATTCAGAGATAGTTCAAGCTTATTTAGATACCAAATTAGACCTTAATATAAAAGGAAAGGTAGGAAAAGATTTAAATGCTAGAGGTTTAATTTATCTTAAAAATGGTAGAGCTAACCTTTACACCACTCCATTTAAACTTGATAAAAATAAAGACAACTATATTTTGTTTGCATCTAGAAGTGGAGTTGTTCCATTTATTAATTTTTCTCTGGTTAGTAAAGTTCCAGACTCTATAATACCTATAAGTGAAAATAATAAGGAATCAAATATCTCAGGTGATATTGATGTAAATTCGACTTCTAGTGGTTTTGGATCATTTGGTATTGGTAATTCAAGGCTTATCAAAATTGAAGCATCTTATGAAGGATTTTTAGATCAATTATCTTTTGAAGATGAGAATAGAAGGATCCAATTAAGAAGTACACCAAGTTATAACAGATCACAAATAATTGGTTTAATTGGAGGGAACTCTGCAAATTTAATAAATAGAGCATTTATTTCTCAAATTAATAATGCAGATGCTTTTAGTGAAAGATTTCAGTTCTCTTTATATCCAGCGTTAATAGAAAATAATGATTCCTTAAATAATATTTTTTCTAATGAAAATTTAAATATAGAAAATGATGGGCAATCATTTTCTAATGAGGAATTTTCTTCTCAAGCTTGGGTTGCTGAACTAGGACTTGATATTACTGATGCAATAAATTTTGCCTTTCAAACCGTTCCAGGTAGAGAGGATCTTTCATCGCTAGGCATTTTGACTTTTCAGGCCAATCCAAACTTAGAATTATTAGGTTCTTATGATTCCAATGGGGATTGGAAAAGTCAAGTTCAATTATTTTTTAGATATTAATGCAGAAAAAGTTTGTTTAAAGAATCGTTAATTTGAATTATTATTGAATTAACTAAAAAATATTATGGCTAATATCTTTGAAGTCCCTCAACCGGGTAATGATCTTCTAGAAAAAGCTGATCAAGTTCGTTTGGCATCAATAAAAATAAGTCAAACTAAAAATCAAAATAGAATTAAAGCCTTAAATTTTATGGCTGATTATCTAGAAAAACATACTAAAGAAATTTTAGAGGCTAATAGTGAGGACTATAAAAGAGCAGAAAATAAAGGAATTTCAAAGGCTTTACTATCTAGATTAAAGTTATCAAAAGAAAAATTAAATTCAGGAATTGAAGGAGTAAGAAAAGTTGGAGACTTGCCTGATCCTGTAAATCAAGTTCATATAAAAAGAGAGCTTTCCAAAGGATTGATCCTAGAAAGAAAAACCGTGCCCATAGGAGTTTTAGGGGTAATTTTTGAATCTAGACCCGATGCTGTTATGCAGATTAGTTCTTTAGCAATTAGATCTGGTAATGGAGTAATGCTAAAGGGTGGTAGTGAAGCTAATTTAACAAACGCTGCAATAGTCAATGCCTTACAAAAGGGATTATCTAAATCTGGGCTTGATAAAAATGCAATATGCTTACTTACAAGCAGAAAAGATAGTATGTCGATGTTAAATCTTGAGAACCATATCAATTTAATAATACCAAGAGGAAGTAATGAATTAGTTAAATTCATTCAGGAGAATACAAGAATTCCTGTGCTAGGTCATGCTGATGGAATCTGTCACTTGTATATAGATAATGAAGCAAATCTTGAAATGGCTTTATCAGTTGCTTTAGACAGTAAAATTCAGTATCCCGCTGCATGTAATGCTATTGAAACTTTATTAGTTCATAAAGATTTTGCACCAGTTTTTTTTGAAAAGGCGATACCTTTATTTAATTCAAATGATGTAAAATTAATCGGAGATAAAAGATCTGTTGAATTAGGTTTAAAGCATGAGGCTAGTATAGAAGATTGGCAAACTGAATATTTGGATTTAATCTTATCGGTAAAAATTGTTGACGATCTTAATGAGGCAATCACTCATATTCAAAAATTTAGTTCAAAACATACAGATGGAATAATTACAGAAAATCTAGTTACTGCTAATAAATTTATGAATATAGTTGATAGTGCAGGTGTTTTTCATAATTGCTCTACAAGGTTTGCCGATGGCTTTAGATATGGATTCGGAGCGGAGGTTGGGATATCTACACAAACTCTGCCACCAAGAGGACCTGTAGGCCTAGAAGGGTTGGTGACTTATAAATATTTTCTAAAAGGTGATGGGAATATAGTTGATGATTTTTCATCTGGTAAGGCTATCTATACACATAAGGATTTTTAGAACTTTTGAAGATGGAAACGTTTTTAAAAATTGAGAATATTAAACTCTGGGCTAGGGTGGGTGTTCTTGATGAAGAAAGAAAATTAGGACAATTGTTTAGTTTGGATATATTTTTGTGGACTGATTATGAAAAGTGTACAGTAAATGACGATGTAAAAAAAACAGTTGACTATTCAAAATTAGTACAAATTTTAAAAGATCAATCAAAGAAAATATGTTGTTTCACAATCGAAAAATATTCAAACTCAATTGTAGAAAGCATTGATCAGGAATTTAAGCTTTCTAAAATTAAAATTATTTTGACGAAATGCAATCCTCCAATTACGGGTTTTGATGGGAAGGTGTCAATAGTAAGAATTCTTGAAAATAATTAAAAGTTTTGGAAAAAAGAAATCCCATTATATTGATTCATGGTCTTTGGAATACTTCAAGTATTTTTTCTTCTATCACCTCAAAACTAGATGATATTGGAATTGAATATTTTGCTCCAACTCTTAAGCATTCATATGGAATGACTTCAATTATTGATTTGACAAATATATTAAACGAATTAATTTTAGAAAAATATGGTTTAGAAAAAGAATTAGATATTTTGGGATTCTCTATGGGAGGAATAATTGGAAGATACTGGCTTCAAAAATTTAATGGTTATAAAAGAACAAGAAGATTCATATCTATAGGTTCTCCTCACAAAGGAACATTTATAGCCCAATTAGTACCAAAATTCCCTTTTAGGGGAATATCAGAAATGAAAATAAAAAGTAAGTTTTTGAGAGAACTGGCAAAGAATGATTTTTTTCTTAATGATATCGAATGTATAAATTTCTTTACCTATTGGGATCTGATGGTTTTCCCTGGCTGGTGGACTAATTTAAATTTAGGGAAAAAAATATCAGTAAAAGTATATAAACATAGGAATCTTGTGAGAAATAATTCTGTGGTTGAAAAGATAATCGGTGAAATTATTATGTAGCTCCAGATAGCCCCAAGTGTCTTATTAACGAATCTGTTTGTGGCTCTCTTCCTCTGAATAGTTTAAAGATGTCTAATGGAGGTAAACTTCCACCTAAGCTAAGTATTGTATCTTTGAATCTCTTTCCTATAAACTTTAAATCTTCAGAGTTTTCTAGATCGGCTTCTTCGAACATAGAAAAAGCATCAGCACTTAGAACCTCAGCCCATTTATAGGAGTAATATCCTGCAGAATAACCTCCTGCAAATATATGACTAAAACAACAAAGAAATTTATCTTCTTTAATTGGAGAAATAACTGTAGTTTGTTTTGCAATTTCTCTTCTTATTTCATCTGCAGTTTTACCTTCGTTTTTATCGATACTACTGTGTAATCTGAGGTCTGTAATCGCAAAATGTAGTTGTCTAAGAGTAGCCATTCCACAATTAAAAGTTCGATTATTTAGGAGCTTTTCAAAATTTTCATCAGACAATTTTTCTCCTGTTTTATAGTGCTTAGCAATATTCAAGAGTGTATTTTTATGGAAACACCAGTTTTCCATAAATTGACTTGGAAGTTCGACTGCATCCCATTCAACATTATTGATGCCAGCTGCTTGAGGAAGATTTACAGTGGTAAGCATGTGTTGAAGGCCATGGCCAAATTCATGGAATAGTGTCTGAACTTCTTCGAAACTCATCAAACTAGGTTTATCTTTTGATGGTGGAGTCTGATTACAAACAAGATAAGCTACCGGTAGGGTCTTTTTGCCAATATTATTTTTGTTCAAGCATTCGTCCATCCAAGCCCCTCCTCTTTTAGATTCAGGCCTAGAATATGGATCGAGGTAAAAAGATGCTATTTTGTTATCTTCTTTATTTAAAATATTAAAAAATAAAACGTCATCATTCCACAGAGGTACTTCATCAGTTGCCTCGACAACTTTAATTTCAAAAAGTTTTTCACTTAATTTAAATAAACCTTTCAATACATCATTTAGGGGGAACCAAGGTCTCAATGACTCTTGATCTAAATTGAGCTTTTCCTTTCTAAGAAGTTCAGACCAATAACTAATATCCCATGGCTCAATATTTTGAGATTTTGGAAATCCATTAGTTTTAGAAAACTTATCGAGCGTTTCTAATTCAATTTTAGCGGTTTTGAATGCTGGTTCTCTCAATTCTTCTAAAAGTTTTTCAACATTCTTTATTTCCTTTGCCATTTTTGTTGACAAACTTAATTCTGCCCAACTTTTATAGCCGAGAAGACTAGCCTTTTTAGTTCTAAGAGATAATATTTCTTCAATGATTTGAGAATTATTATTTTCTCCTTGGGAAGCCCTACCAACGAACGCCTTATATAGTTTTTCTCTTAGGTTACGATCGGTAGCATATGTCATAAATGACGTATAAGTTGGAATATCTAGACTTAATTTCCAAGGACCATTATTAATATCAACTTCACCTTCTTTTTTTAAATGATTGTGAGCAGAAATTGCCATCAATTCAAGAACTCGTTCAGGAAGACCATCAACTTCGGATTTTTTATTTAATATTAAAATCCAATTATTAGTGGCATCAAGAACATTGTTGCTAAAGTCTGTTGATAGCTTTCCAAGCTTTTCTGAGATTTTGTTGAATTCTTCCTGATCATTTTTTTGTAGTGAAATTCCTCTATGCTGCATCTCAAGAATTTCCTTTTCTAAAATTCTGTTTTTTATTTGATCAAAGTTATTTTTCTCTTTAAGTTTTACTAAGGAATTATAAATTATTTTACTTTGTCCAAATTTGTTACTCAAGCTGATAATCTCGGGAAGAAATTTTGAATAAATATCTCTAAGACTTTCAGAATTATTCACTGCATTTAGGTGACTTATTACTCCCCAACTCCACCTAAGAATTTCATTGACTTCATTTAAAGGATTAATTACTTTATCCCAATTTAAATCGTTATTAACCAAATAATAAGATAAATTTTTCTCTATTCCTTTAAAGTCTTCGTCTATCTTTTCTAGTACTAATGGAAATTGTTTATTGATGTTTTCTGGAGTGAATTTTTTAAATTCTGGTAAATCTCCATATTTAAAAATTGAGGTATACATTTATTAATAGAATTAACTAACTAATGGGGTGATTATCCCAACTAATTTAGCCAAAGTTAGTTGCTGACTGAGAGCATTGGTTGAAGATTCATATAAATTTATGGCGATTTTAGGCCAAAAACCTATCACTAAAGTAGGCAATAATAAACTAAAACCAATCGTTAATTCTCTACCATTCATCTCTTTAACTGTCGCTAGTGCTGGAATTCTAGGTCCAAAAAATACTCTTCTACACATTGATAGTAGATATATTGGGGTTAAAACTAGACCAATAGCAGCAATAAGAATCGTGATTGATCTAAATAAAGAGCTAAACCCTTCTTGACTTGTGATACCCAGAAATACAGTTATTTCGCTAATAAAACCGCTCATGCCAGGTAATGCTAGAGAAGCTAGAGAACTCGCTAAGAAAAAAGCAAAAGTTATTGGCAAAACCTTTGCTAAGCCTCCCATATTTGGAATAGAAAGAGTATTTGTTCTTTCATAAAATGATCCCGTGACAAAAAACATAGCTGCTGCAATAAGACCGTGACTAATCATTTGAAGCATTGCTCCGCTTATTCCTAAAGCATCAACTGCTCCAATTCCCAAAAGAACAAATCCCATGTGACTTACTGAGCTACATGCAATTCTCCTTTTAACATTATCTTGTGCAAATGCATTTAATGCACCATAAATTATATTAATGATTCCAAGAATAATTAATGCAGGTGCAATTTGAAGATGTACTTCAGGTAATATTTGAACGTTGAATCTTAAGAGAGCGTAGCCTCCCATTTTTAAAAGTATTCCAGCTAGTAACATTGACACTGGTGCATTTGCCTCTCCATGCGCATCTGGTAACCAAGTATGAAGTGGAAAGATAGGTAGTTTCACCCCAAAACCAATTAAGAATCCGAGATAGGACAGTAATGCTAGGCTACCTGTTACGTGTTTGTTGGTTAAGTCGGTAATATTTAAAGTAAATGCATCACCACTCAAGGCTAGGGCTAAACCACTTATTAGGATTAATAAAGAAGCTAAAGCGGTGTAAAGAATAAATTTGGTGGCTGCATATAATTTCTTATTCCCTCCCCATATAGCAATAAGAAGATATACCGGAACCAACTCAAGTTCCCAAGCCAAGAAAAATAATAGGAAATCTTGTGAAAGGAAAACTAGCCCCTGAGCTGATGCTTGAACTAATAAAAGAGCAAAATATAAATTAGATTTTTTCTTTATTTTCCAACTTGCTGCAGCTGATAAAAATGTAATTAACCCGCTCAAAGCTACTAATGGAGCTGATAAACCATCTACACCAAGAGACCACTCTAATCCTATTGAAGGAAGCCATGCAGCTCTTTCTACAAGTTGCAAGGAGCTATCTGAAGGATTAAATTTTTGGAAAAGTACGCCTAATATCAGTAAAAAATCTACAAATAAAAAACTCAATGAGATATTTCTTGGTAATGTATTATCTTCTCCCTCTTTCGAACTTAAGAAAGGCATTAATAATGCCCCAATTATAGGCAGTAAAACAATAGAGGATAGCCAAGGAAAAGATTCTAAATTCATTTATGGAATGAATAATTTTTTTATTCTAGTTGAAGATGTACTAGCTTGAGACTATAACATTAAAAATGCCTAAGTAAAACTACTTACCAAGGATAGTGCTAATTTTACTCCCTATAGTTTGAACGTTTAAATAAGGTGCTCTACTTGCTACACCTGACTTCTCCCAAGCTTTTACCATCGCATTACTTACGTTTTTGCCATTTTCCTTTTTACACAACGCTAAGATACTTGGTCCCGCTCCACTAATTGCGCACCCTAATGCTCCTGCTTGGAGCGCTGCATTTTTGACTTCCATTCCTCCTTTAATAAGTTTCCATCGGTAAGGTTCATGTAGCCTATCAAACATTCCCTCTTTTATTAATTCCTCATTTCCTGTTTTTAATCCATTTAGTAATAAAGTAAGCGCCCCCATATTTGTTACTGCATCAGATATAGGTACATTCTTGGGCATTACTTTCCTTGCTTCGCTTGTGCTTAATCGAATAGCAGGGATAGCTACAACAGCTTTAATGGAATCGTGCCAATCACATTTTATGATTCTCCACCTTTGAGAAGATGTCCGGGCGGTCAAACAAAGCCCCCCCAGCAGAGAGGGAACTACATTATCAGGATGACCTTCAATATCGATGGCAAGTTCAAGGAGTTTTTCTTTAGGCAGGGGGGAGTCCATTATTGCATTTGCTCCGATTAGTCCAGCAACTATTGCTGTAGCACTGCTCCCAAGTCCTCGAGCAGGAGGCACAGCGAGTTTAACTCTTGCTTCAAGTGCAAAAGAAGTCATATTTGCACTCTCCCATACTTTCTGAGCAGCTCTAAAAACAAGATTTTCAGGCCCGCCTCTTAAATGATTCCCATCTGAGCTTTCCATTATTAAATCAAATCTATCTCCATCGCCTTCGATTCTTGTGAAGATAAATTCATTATACAGATCTAATGCTGCACCAAGGCAGTCAAACCCAGGCCCTAAATTGGCAGTTGTGGAAGGTACTGTAACCCTTATTTTTTTACCTACTTCAGGAATAGACATTTTTTACTAAGTTTTCAAAAGCATTTTTGCTCTGCAGGCTGCACTAAAAAGTCCAAACTCTTCATCTAAAATTACTTTCACAGGTATTGTTTTAAGAATATCTTTTAATCTTCCCTTGTCGAAAAATTGTTTCATAAATAAATCTGATTTAAAGTTTTTGAAATGTTTTGGTGCGGTCCCGCCAGAAATCCATAACCCGCCAAAGCATAATTCTTGGAGAGCAACGTCTCCTAATAAAGATGCATAAGTGCCTAACCAAATCCTCTCAACTTCAATCATTAGCTGATCCCCTTCTTTAGAAAGGCTGCAAATTTTTTCAGGGAGTTCTTTTCTTGAAGCATCAGAAATTTTAATTTCTTTTAAATATTTTTGTAGAGGATGGTTTTGGGCATCAGGTTTGCTTAGTCTCCATTCGGCTATTCTTGATAAACCAGTACCGCTAACAATTCTTTCACAAGATATCCTCTCAACTTTTAGGTAATTCTTGAGCCAAATCTTTAATTCCCACTCTAATTTTGACTTTGGAGAGTATTCAATATGACCACCTTCACTAACTAAAACTTTTACCTTTTTTCCTGATATTATGCCCCTTGAAATGCCCAAACCAGTCCCTGCTCCAACAATTGCATGCAAATCATTATTAGCACCTTCAGAATGTGTTCCATTTTGGAGAGTAGAGTATTGATTTCTTTTTAAATATGGTATTCCATAAATTTGTACTGCGAAATCATTTATTAACTCGCAGCTTTTAAAATTAAAATTGTTCTTTAATTCATTTCCAGAAATATTCCATGACAAGTTAATGATTTTTGCGTTGTTGTTAGATAAAGGACCTGCTACGGCGAAACATGCAGAAGAAGGATGAGAAATATTTTTGCATTCATTTTGAAGAAAATCTTCTAAGATTAGCTCAAAAGAATCCCAATCAGAAGATTTATATTTTTTTTTGAATATTAACTTAGGTGAATCATCATTTATTGCTTTTTCGAATATTCCCAGTAGAACCTTTGTACCTCCTAAATCACAAGCAAGAAAATTCATATACTTAAAGCTATTCTGTTCTACCTTTTTTTTCTATTAATTCATCCATAAATTTGTAAAGGTTAGGTAAATTTAATATTCCTAAATTCCTCCCATTCAAAGCTCTTAAGGCGACTGAATCGATTTCCTCTTCTTTATCTCCAATTACTCCAATTAAGGGCACTCTCCCGAGAGTTGCCTCTCTTATTTTATATCCTATTTTTTCATTCCTAATATCAACTTTTGATCGGTAACCATTGTTATTTAGTAATTCATTAAACTTTAAACACTTTTCAATATTTCTATCGGTAATGCTCAATAAAATTATTTGATAAGGAGCAAGCCAAATTGGGAATTTCGCCTCATATTGTTCAATTAAGATTCCGATAAATCTTTCAAAGGATCCTAAAATTGCTCTATGAAGCATAACTGGATTTCTTTTTTCATTATCAATATCTACATAAGTTGCATCCAATCTAATAGGCATTGAGAAATCAACCTGAATAGTTCCACATTGCCATACTCTATTAAGACAATCTTTTAACGAGAATTCTATTTTTGGACCATAAAAAGCACCTTCTCCAGGTTGGAGTTCCCATTTTAGATTCTTATTGTTGAGAGCCTTGGTAAGAGACTCTTCTGATTTATCCCAAATCTCTTCACTACCTACCCTTTTTTCAGGACGAGTTGACAATTTGATAATGATTTCATCAAAACCAAAAGTTTTATAAACCTCGAAAACAAGATCTATAAAAATAGATACCTCTTCTTGAATTTGATCTTCTGTGCAGAATATGTGTGCATCATCTTGAGTAAAGTTTCTTACCCTCATTAAGCCGTGCAGTGCACCAGAAGGCTCATTTCTGTGACAAGAACCAAATTCAGCAAGACGAATAGGTAAATCCTTATAACTTTTTAAGCCTTGATTAAATACTTGAATATGACATGGACAATTCATTGGTTTAATTGCATAAGTTCTATTTTCTGATGCGGTAGTGAACATATCATCTCTAAATTTTTCCCAATGACCAGACTTTTCCCAAAGAGATTTGTCAACAGCTTGTGGGGTTTTAATTTCTAAATAATCATTATTTTTAAGTATTTCTCTTATGTATTTTTCCAGTACCTGGTATATTGTCCATCCATTTGGATGCCAAAAAATCATACCGGGAGATTCTTCTTGTATATGAAAAAGTGAATGTTTTTTTCCAAGTTTTCTATGATCTCTTTTTTCGGCCTCTTCAATTCTTGTTAAGTAGTCATTGAGTTCTTTTTCTTTAGCCCATGCAGTTCCATATATTCTCTGTAATGATTCATTATCACTATTACCCCTCCAGTATGAACCTGATAATTTAAGTAATTTAAAGTGTCTCAAATGTCTTGTGTTGGGTACGTGAGGTCCTCTACACATATCAATATATTCTTCATGCTTGTATAGATTGATTAGACCTTCTTCAGGAATTTCTTCAATTATTCGTAATTTAAAAGTCTCATCTCTTTCTTTAAAAGTTTTAATTGCTTCTTTTTTAGAAACTTGTAAAACTTCAACGTTGTAATTTGTTTTTATTAATTTGTTAATTCTATCTTCAATTTTTATTAAATCTTCAGGAGTAAATCTGTATTCAGAAAAAATATCGTAGTAAAAACCATCTTCAATTACAGGCCCAATTGCCATTTTAATATCAGGGTAAATTTGTTTAACTGCATGTCCAATAAGGTGAGCGAAGGAATGTCTTATTATTTCAATTCCTTCTTCATCTTTTGATGTAATGATTACAACTTTGGAATCTTTTTTTATTGGGATAGTGGCATCAAGGAGAGCATCATTTACTTTCCCAGCAATTGTTGCTTTAGCTAATCCAGGACCTATACTCTGCGCAATTTCAAGAATAGTTACAGAGTTTTCGAAAACCTTTTTTGAACCATCAGGCAAGGAAATTATTGGCATAATTTATTTCTCCATTTCAAAGAATCCCAATTTTGATTTAACTCTTTTTAAAGTTTTATTAGCTAAATCTTCAGCTTTTTCATGCCCTTCAAGAAGGATTTTATTTAACTGATAAGGATCATTTATTAATAATTTATATTTTTCTTGAATAGGTTTTAGTGATTCAATAAGTTGTTCAGTAATTAATTTTTTAAATGCTCCCCATCCAGTATCGGATAATTCATTTTCACATTGAGATATTTCTTTGCCAGATAATATTGAGTAAATCATTAGAAGATTTTTAGATTCTGGCCTCTCAGGATTGTTAAATTCTATTCCAATATAACTGTCACTTTTTGCTCTTTTTATTTTTTTCGTGATTATTTCAGGAGTATCTAACAAATTGATTCTACTCCCTTCATTTGGATCACTTTTACTCATCTTTTTTGAACCATCAATTAAACTCATTATTTTTGATCCATTCTTCATAATAATTGGTTGAGGGATTTTTAAAATATTTTTATCCTTACTAAATCTGGCGTTTATTCTTTGTTGTGCAATATCTCTGGCAAGTTCAAGATGTTGTTTTTGATCCTCACCTACTGGTACGAAGTCAGCGTCGTATAGAAGGATGTCTGCAGCCATCAGGATCGGATAGTCAAATAATCCAATAGATACATTATTACCTTGTTGTATGGATTTTTCTTTGAATTGAATCATTCTTTCCATCCAATTTATTGGGGTCATGCAATTCAATATCCAACAAAGTTCTGAATGTGCAGATATTTGACTTTGGACAAAAATTGAACATATTTTGGGATCTATCCCACAAGCGACGTACAAGGCTGCAGTGGAGATAGTGTTCTTAGATAATTCTTTGGGATTATATGTGGCAGTTATGGCATGTAAATCAACCACACATAGAAATGTTTCATATTGCTCTTGCAGAGTTACCCAATTATTGATTGCTCCAAGCCAATTCCCAATATGTAAATCACCAGTTGGTTGAACTCCCGAAAGAATTCTTTTTTTATTTGTCATCCTCTTCTAATTCGACTGATGGAATTTCTTGATTTAATGAACTTTTAAAAGGTCTTGCAAAGGGGTCAGGAGCTGTTTTCTTCTCTTCATAAGGATTTTGGGATTGTCTATTCGGAGAAGAGTTTTTATTATTTTTTGCATATTCTGTGATTGATTCAATCAATTTTTCATCTTTGATCATTTCGCTAAGTGTTCTAACCGAGAAACCCAGAACTGCAACGGTAGATCTCAATTGAAAGGTTTCTTGTATTGATTTAACAGCTTTCATTTCATTATCACTCAATCTAATGCGGAATCCTCCTCCATCTCTTCTGCCGCCCGATCTATCTCTGAAATTAGATCTTTCATTGTTAGAACGACCTCTGTAATTTTCTTGCACAGGATTATTGCTGAAATTTGAATTAGACATCTTGATGTTTCTTAGGTTATTTAAATAGTCTATTAACTTAGCATCTTGTTATGCAATAAGTCTTTTTAAAAACCTTAAATTTTTATCTTTTGATTAACGACTTTTGAAATTTTGCTTTTCTCATTCACAACTTGCATTAAAATAAAATTAGAAAAAATAAAGTATTGTGTTTGATATTAGTAAAGACAACCTTTTAAAGGACTTCATTAGGTTTCCAAAAAAAAATCTTCTTATTATTTTATTATTATTAGGTTTTGGGGAATGGTTTGTCAGTGACTTAATTCATTTTGCAGGAGGCTCAATAGGATTTTTTGCCTTGTGTTTAGGAGGATATTTTTACTTAAAGAATGATAAGCCAAAATTTAATGAGCCAAATAATTTAGATGGTTGGATAAATCTATGTAATGAGGATTTAAATTTTTTTGAAGAACTTGAAGCAACAAATGAACTAGAGAAACAGAATTCAAAAAGACAAAAAATACTTGAATCGATTCTTAATAGATGTGAAAAAGAAAAAATAAGTTGCATTGGACAAGAAGATTATCAAAGTTGTCAGTCTGTTTTGAAAAGTCATTTTAAAGCAGATAAGTTTGACTTTGCTTTATACGAACAACTTCCTAAATACAATACTTCTCAAGTTATTCCAGAAGAAGCTTTGAAGAGTGATGGAATCTTGTATTTTATCAACTTGCCTTTGTCGGCAAATGATTTTCTGTGGCTGGAAAAGTTTCCTAAAAATATGCCAATCTGGTTGGTGGCTTTAACTTCCAACGAAATAGAAGTCAAAAATCAAATAGAAGACCTAAAGTCTCAAATTTCAAATGACTTTAATAATAAAATTATTACTTTTGATGTGAATAAGAATGAAATAACAAATATACCTTTTTCGTTAAGGAAGTTTTTCATAAGTTCATCTAAAAATATTGAAAACACAAAAAAAAGGCTCTTGAAAGAACTTCATGGTGCCTGGCAATCTGAAATTGAAGGAATAAGAAGAATGCAGTTAAAAGGTATACAAAGAAAAAATCAAATTCTTGTAGCCACAACTGTTTTCTTATCTCCTATCCCATCAATTGATGTTATGGCAATGACAGTACTAAATTCATTAATGATTAAAGAAATTAAGTCTATATGGGGATGTAATTGGTCTCCTGAAATTTTAGATAAAGTATCTAAGGAGATTTTAAAGACTGCAATTGCTCAGGGAGTTATTGAATGGAGTGGACAGACTTTAATTGGCATAACAAAATTACATGGCCCAAATTGGCTTGTTTCTGGAACATTTCAGGCAGTCAGTGCTGCTTATTTAACAAGAGTAGTATCAAGTTCTTTGGCTGATTTTATGGCAATAACAAAAGGAGTAGAAGAACCTGATTTGGATTTTATAAAGAAAAATTCCGAGAAAATTGTTGAAAAAGCTTTTGAAAAAGAAAAAATTAACTGGAAAGGATTTATTTCTGATATTAGAAAACCACTTATGAAACTATCTTTTAGTTCATAATCAAAGGATGAATTTTAAATATGAGAAAAAATATTCTTTTTTTAAGTTTGTTAGTTCTGATATCTCTTGCTTCAGTTTCATGTAAGAAAATATCAAATAAAAATGAAACTAAAGAAGTAATACTGGCAAGTTTCACTGTTTTGGCGGATATAGTTAGCAATGTTGCTAAAGATGATTTTATTGTTAGATCAATAACGAAACCTGGAGTTGAAGTTCATGGCTACCAACCAACTCCAAGCGATTTGGTAAATGCCTCTAGTGCTTTTGTTTTCATTGATAATGGATTTGGATTTGAATTATGGGCCGAAAAGTTTGTTTCTAATTTAAAAGTTAAAAGAATTACTGTCGCAGAAGATTTAGATCCTCTTTTTATCAGTGAAGATTTTTATAAAGGGAAACCCAATCCTCATACCTGGATTTCTCCAAAAAGAGGGATCCTATACGTAGATATTATCGTGGATTCTTTATCAGAATTGAGGCCATCCAAAAGGACATTATTTGAAGAAAATGGAAAAATTTATAAAGATAAACTCTCTAAAATAGATAAAGAATTCTCACTTTTTATTAATAACTTAAATAAAGACAAGAGGTATCTTGTAAGTTGTGAAGGTGCTTTTTCATATTTAACAAATGATTATGGATTAGAGGAAGTTTATTTGTGGCCAGTTAATGCTGAGAGTCAAATTACTCCCAAAAGAATGACAAGAACAATCTCTCTTATTAAAGAAAAAAATGTACCATCTGTATTTTGCGAAAGTACTGTAAGTAACGAATCTCAAATGGTTGTTGCAAAAGAAACTGGGGCTAACTTTGGAGGAAATCTATTTGTTGATTCATTATCTGATGATAGTGGGCCTGCTAGTTCCTATATAAAAATGCTTGAGCATAATTTGAATTTGATTAAAAAAGGGCTTTTTTAATTATGGAAACAATCAATTATCAAAACTTTAGGATTGATGCAGAGAATATTTGCGTAGATTACAACGGTAAGGTGGCTTTGTATGATGCCAATTTAAGATTGAAACCTGGCCAGATTTGTGGGTTAGTAGGGATGAACGGGGCTGGTAAAACAACTTTTTTTAATGCTTTAACTGGCTTTGTAAATATTTCAAAGGGAAAAATTAGAATAAATGGAGAGTCTCTAAGATCTGCTCAAAAAGATCAGACAATTGCTTATGTTCCTCAAAATGAGGGCATTGATAGTCAATTCCCAATAAGTGTTTGGGATGTAGTGATGATGGGAAGATATGGTTCGATGAATATTTTTAGGTGTCCTAGAGAGTCTGATGTTCAGGCGGTTAAAGATGCTATTGAGAGAGTTGATCTTACTGATCATTTATCTACACCTATTGGGAACTTATCTGGAGGTCAGAGAAAACGAACTTTTTTAGCTAGAGCAATTGCGCAAAGAGCTTCAATATTACTTCTTGATGAGCCTTTTTCAGGTGTTGATATAAGAACTGAGAAACTTATCTCAGAATTATTTATTCAATTTAAAAATGAGGGCAAAACTATATTATTATCAACACACGATATGATTCATGTCCGTGAATTTTGTGATTTGGTTCTTTTAATAAATAAAACTGTTGTAGCTTATGGCGAGACCTCTGAAGTGTTTACCCCTGAAAATATTACAACCACTTTTGGAGGAATCTCACCTGATTTCTTGTTTGGACCTGAATCCTAAATTTTAAATTATATGGAGCTCTGTTCTTTTTTAACTTTAGATTCGTTGATAACAGATCCTTTAACTCATGACTTTATGAGAAAAGCACTTCTTATGAGTTCATTAGTTGCAGCTGTTTGTGGTTTCCTATCAAGTTATTTGACTCTTAAAGGATGGGCTTTAATGGGAGATGCAGTTTCACATTCAGTAATGCCTGGTGTTGTGGTTGCTTATGCATTAGGTCTTCCTTTCTCATTAGGGGCATTTATTTTCGGAGTTGGTTCTGTAGCATTGATAGGGTTTATTAAGCAGAAATCTAGAGTTAAGGAAGATACTGTTATTGGCTTGGTATTTACAGGATTTTTCGCTCTTGGAATCGTATTGGTTTCTAAGATTAAAAGTAATATTGATCTCCACTCTATTCTTTTTGGTAGTCCATTAGGAATATCACTTTCAGATGTAAAACAAACTATATTTATTTCTTTATTGGTAGTAATCCTTTTATCAATTTTTAGAAAAGATTTAATGCTTTATTGTTTTGACCCTAGGCATGCAAAAACAGTTGGGATTAATGTAGTTTTTCTTCATTATTTACTCCTCACATGCTTATCTTTGGCAGCTGTTGTGGGCTTGCAGTCTGTTGGAATTATTTTGGTAGTTGCAATGTTGATTACACCAGGGGCTACAGCATATTTACTTACAGATAAGTTTGATAATATGACAGTAATTTCAGTATTAAGTGCAATTACCTCTAGCTTAATAGGAATCTATGTTAGTTTTTGGTTTGATCTTGAAACAGGTGGATCAATTGTCTTGGCACAAACTTTTATATTTTTATTTGCTTTTTTATTCGCTCCAAGATACGGAATATTTAAGCTAAAGAAATTATTTGCCGGGTATAAATGATGGTGGTCGAAGAAACTTTGAATACAAAGTGGAATTGGTGGCCATTATTCCCCTTATATCCTTATGGAAAAAAGAAAACAATTTTAAGAGAATTAATTCCTGATCAAATATGGTCCTTGGAACAAATACAGGGACTATATTATGTTGCGGTTCCAATAAGAATGACGGTAATAAAGGTTGATAATGGATTGATGCTAATAAATCCACTGCCTCCGACAAAAGAATTAGTAAATGATTTAGAAAAATTAATTGCTATTCACGGCAAAATAAAAACAATAATTCTTCCGAGTGCCTCTGGACTAGAACATAAAATTGGACTGCCAGCTCTTTCAAGAATTTTTAAAGATGCAGAAATTTGGCTTTGTCCTGGACAATGGAGTTTCCCCATAAATCTACCACTAGATTTTTTAGGAATTCCGTCAAAAAGATCAAGAATACTCTTTGAGGAAGGTACACCTCATTCAAACACCTTTAAATGGTCTTCATTAGGTCCTCTGAATTTAGGACTTGGAAGGTATCAGGAGATAAGCTGTTTCCATTATCCTACGAAAACTCTTCATGTAACAGACGCAATAGTTGGAATAGACTCTACACCACCTGAGATATTTAATTTTGATCCAACTCCACTTCTTTTTCATTCTAGAGAGAGAGGAGATGAACCTTTGATTGATTCCATCGAACAAAGAAAAAAAGGATGGAAAAGGTTAGTCTTATTTTCATCTTTTTTGAAACCAGGTAAATTAAAAATTCCACCTTTAAAAAAAATATTCAAGTATTCGTTCAAAAAAGATCTTAGAAATTGGAGATCTCATTTCGGCATTTATCCTTTTTTATGGGACGAAGATTGGGAATCCTCTCTTGTTGAAATAATGGGTAAAGATACTCCTAAGATTCAAATTGCACCAGTTTTACAAAAATTAATTTTTCCGCGTTCAAAAGAAGTTTTACTTACATGGTTAGAAAATATCAAGTCTCTTGAAGATATGGAATATTTGATTCCAGCCCATTTTACGGCACCTATAAAATTTACTAGAGAAGATTGTCAAAAATTAATTAATGAAATTAATTCCCAAAATTGGGACAAACTTCCTGAGGATAATAAATTTTTGAAGGGTTTATATAAAAAGTTGTTTGAATTAGGAATAATTCCTGAAGAGGTAAATCTTTAAAAACTATTATTCTTCAATAGACATATTTTCATCATTTTTAAGAGTTTGTTCCAGCTCTTTTCTTTGCTCCATTTGTCTTAAGAAATATCCTGTCATCATCGCAGAAGATAATAAATTAGCAATGTTGTCTTTTGAAGATGTTATTTTTACATCAAATTGATCTGAAGGAAGCATTCCAAGAAGACCTTGAACATTATGTCTAATAATTTCTTGAATATCTTCACTAGCTGACTTTGCGACTCTTTGTAAAACTTCTGGAGATTGTTTTTGTAAATATTGGATTAAATCATTCTCATCGTTTGGATCATTATTTTCAGTAGCAAGAAATTCTGGATTAAACATTTCTACAACTTCAAGATATAAAAACCCTACAACATCAAGTACCCATTAATCTAAATTATTAAGGGCAGGGAACCGAATAGGTCCAATTTTATTAAACGGCCAATATCTAAAAATAGCTTTACCAATAACCTTTTCATAGGGTAAAAATCCCCAAATATGTGAGTCCATACTGTTATTTCTGTTATCTCCCATCACCCATAATGACTCTTCTGGGACAATAAAAGGCCCCATAGAATAATTAATATTTTTGTCAAAAACGTAATTTTTTTGAGCGATATCATTTAAGTAAAGGTTACCGTCTCTTACTTCTACCTTGTCTCCAGGTATCCCAATTACTCTTTTTATTAATGCAGTATCTGCTTCATAACCAGCATTAATTAATTGTTCCGGAACGTTAAAAACAACTATTTTATTTTTTAATTTTGAAAGATTTGATTTGGATGTGATTTTGGGGGTTACTTTCTCAACAAGAATTTTATCTTGTATTTGAAGAGTTGGAAGCATTGAACCAGAAGGGATCCATCTTGGCTCTATAACCTGCCATCGTATAATTAAAGCTATAGATACCCAGATTAAAAGATTTTTTAAATCCTTTAGTATTAAATTTCTTTTTTCTTTAGTTGTGGACATGTTTTATTTAATTCAGTTATAAGGAAAATCCCAAAGTATTTACATAAATTATGACATCATCTATTGAATGCAAAAATTTTCTTAGAAGTTTACAACTTTTGAATCTTCTTATAAAAATAGGAGTTCGTAATTTAATACTATGTCCTGGAAGTAGATCAGCACCCTTAGCAATAGCTGCTGGAGAATTAAATAAATTAGGACTGATAAATATTTTTAATTCAATAGATGAAAGATCTGCAGGATTCCACTCTCTTGGGATTTCTGCTGCATCAGGTAATCTTTCTTTAGTTATTACCACTTCTGGGACTGCCGTAAGTAACTTATTGCCAGCAGCAGTTGAGGCAGACCGATCTTGTAAAAGTATTATATTTCTTACTGCTGATAGACCCTTAAGATTAAAAGATTGTGGCGCTAATCAAACAGTAAATCAAGAAGATTTTTTGAGTTCAGTCTGCAGAAGGGTTTTAAGTACAAATCTAAATGGACTTCATGAAACACAAGAAAATGAAATCTTGAATTTAGTTCGAATTACTGAGAAGCAAATATCAACCTTTCCTGGTCCTATTCATTTAAATATTCCTATTGATAAGCCTTTAGGAATTTCATTTTTGAATAAAAAAAATGTTTTAGAGGTTTTTGAGAGAATTTATTTAAAGAAAAAATATATATTTCAGGCAGTTGAAATAAAGTCTGATAAAAACAAATTCTTAGAAATTTCAAAAAGTTTAAATTTAGATGAATCCGGCATTATTTTGGTGGGTCCCTATCAAGGTTCTATAAATGACTTATCTTCTTTCAATAAATCTTTAGAACAATTACAAGAAATTACTGGTTGGCCAGTATTTGCTGATCCTGTTTCAGGAGTTTATTCTGATTTGAGAGGATTAGTTGTAAATTGGGAATTAGTCTTAAGAAAAAATAAAAATTCAATAAATTGTCATCAACTTTTGAGGCTTGGCCCCATGTCATCCTCAATTGATTTGGAGAAGTTTTTAATAAACTTTAAAGGGATACAAATTCTTATAAAAGAAAAAAACTATAGAAAATTGGACCCTATAAAAAAATCATTTGAATATGATTTTGGGCTATCAAATTTTACAACTCTATTGTTAGAAGAATTATCAATTAACGAAAAAAATAAAAAGTCTCTTACTCCTATGGCACTAGATCTAATTGAGGAAGGCGAGAAGATTAAAGGAATTTTAAAAGAGAAAATTACTCAAGATAATCAATTTACTGAGTATATGCTTGCAAATCTTGTTCCAAAAATTTGGCCAGCTGAAAATCCTATAATGCTCTCCGCGAGCAGTCCGATTAGAGATTGGCTTACATTTTCTGAGAATAGTACTTTAACAAGAAATTGTTTCAGCTTTAGAGGAGCTTCCGGCATAGACGGTACTTTATCTCTTGCATTAGGTATTTCTAGAATTCAAAATCCTCTACTTCTTGTGACTGGAGATTTGGCTTTTATTCATGATATAAACGGTTGGCTTATTGAAAATTCAATCGACATGAATTTAACAATTCTTCTGATAAACAACAATGGCGGAAATATATTTAATCGTATTTACAAAGAAAATTTAAAAGAGGATGAATTAAAAAAACTTTTTCTTATGCCAAAAGAAATAAATTGGCCAAAACTCGCAGAGGGCTATCAAGTAAACTTTAAAAGTGTGTCAAATTTTAAAAAATTACGAGAGGCATTCGATTGGAGCATTTCCATCCAGAAATCTGTAATAATTAAAGTTGATATTGATCCAGAAAATGAAATTTGTGAAAAAAACGCCCTGCTAGAAAAAATAATTGGCAGTTAAATTTATCATTTTCTATCTCTGAATAATTTGGTTTCATGAAAGTATTACCTGGCAAAACAGCTTTAAATTGGTCAGAATGCAAATCTTATGAGGATATATTGTTTCACAAATCAGATGAGGGAATTGCGAGAATTGCAATTAATCGGCCTGAAAAAAGAAATGCATTTAGGCCACAAACTGTAGATGAACTCATTAACGCATTTAATATTGTAAGAAATGATGAAACTATTGGAGTAGTTCTCTTTACAGGTGCGGGACCTGACAAGAAAGGTATTTATTCTTTTTGCTCTGGAGGCGATCAAAGTGTAAGAGGTGAAAATGGATATAAAAATGATAAAGGGAAGCAGAGATTAAATGTACTTGAACTTCAGAGATTAATAAGAAGTTTACCTAAAGTGGTTATTGCCTTAGTTCCTGGCTTTGCAATTGGAGGAGGTCAGGTACTTCATTTAATTTGTGATCTCAGTATCGCCTCTGAAAATGCAATATTTGGTCAAACGGGTCCAAGAGTTGGTAGTTTTGATGCGGGATTTGGATCTAGTTATTTAGCAAGACTTGTTGGTCAAAGAAAAGCAAAAGAAATTTGGTTTTTATGTAGAAAATATAATTCCAAGGAAGCTCTTAGGATGGGCTTGATAAATGCAATAACAAAGATTGAAGAATTAGAAGCTGAGGGTGTAATCTGGGCAAGAGAGATTTTACGAAATAGTCCAACTGCTATTCGTATTCTTAAAGCTTCATTCAATGCCGAGAATGATGGAATTGCGGGTATTCAAGAGTTATCTGGATACGCAACTCAATTATTTTATTCGACTGAAGAAGCTCAAGAAGGTAGAGATGCCTTTCTTGAAAAGCGTCCACCAGACTTTTCTGACTATAATTGGACACCATAGTTTATTTTCAAAAGAACTTTTTAAATAATTATCAATGAGAATTCTTCTTGCCGCTGCTGAATGTGCTCCAATGATCAAAGTTGGAGGTATGGGAGATGTAGTTGGTTCGTTACCTCCATCTTTGATAAAACTTGGTCACGATGTAAGGGTAATAATTCCTGGATATGGGAAATTGTGGAGTCTTTTAGAGGTATCTAGTGAACCAGTCTTTAGTGCAAATACAATGGGCACTGATTTCGCCGTATATGAAGCAAAACATCCTATTCATAATTATGTAATTTACCTAGTTGGGCATCCTACATTTGACTCTGACCAAATATACGGAGGCGAAAATGAAGACTGGCGCTTTACATTTTTTGCTAGCGCAACTGCAGAATTTGCATGGAATTGCTGGAAACCTCAAGTTCTCCATTGCCATGATTGGCACACTGGAATGATTCCTGTGTGGATGCATCAAGACCCTGAAATTAGCACTGTTTTCACAATTCATAATTTAAAATACCAAGGACCTTGGAGATGGAAACTAGAAAAAATGACTTGGTGTCCTTGGTATATGCACGGAGACCACACAATGGCAGCGGCTATGTTGTACGCAGATAGGGTAAATGCTGTTTCGCCCACTTATGCTGATGAAATTAAAACTCATGAATATGGGGAAAGCCTTGAAGGATTACTTAACTACATATCTGGTAAATTGCGAGGTATTCTTAATGGTATAGATCTAGATGAATGGAATCCAGGAAAAGATCCAGTTCTTCCAGCAAAATTTAGTATTAAAAATTTAGAAAAGAGGAGCGAAAATAAGAAAATACTTCAGAGAGAAATGGGCCTTGAAGTTAATCCTAAAAAATATCTTTTAGGGATGGTTAGTAGGTTGGTTGATCAGAAAGGAGTTGATTTACTTCTACAAGTTTCAAGAAGACTTTTAGCATATACAGATTCGCAAATAGCTGTTTTAGGGACCGGTGATAGATATTTAGAATCAGGATTATGGCAACTGGCATTAGATTACCCAGGCAGATTTTCAGTATTTCTTACCTATGATGATTCTTTATCAAGGCTTATATATGGTGGCTCTGATGCATTTTTAATGCCAAGTAGATTCGAACCTTGTGGTATTAGTCAACTTCTTGCTATGAGATATGGCTCGATCCCAATTGTAAGGAGAGTTGGAGGTTTGGTTGACACAGTTTTACCTCATGACCCAGAAAATAAAAGTGGTACAGGTTTTTGCTTTGATCGCTTTGAGCCTATAGATTTCTATACTTCATTAGTAAGATCTTGGGAGGCCTTCAGGCATAAAGATAGTTGGGAATTACTGCAAAAAAGAGCAATGAGCCAAGAGTTCAGTTGGCAAAGATCAGCTCTCGAATACGAAATTATGTATAAAGATGTTTGCGGAATAAAGGAGCCATCTCCAGATTTTGCTGAAGTTGAAAAGTTCTCTTATGGTCAATCTGCTGATCCATCTTTAAAAAATGTATGACTTAACATATTAATGGATTTTTCTTTATCAGAATTAAACGAAGTTTTGGGTGATATTAAAAATCTGGGAGAGGAAAAAATAAATTTTTTTAAATTTAAAAATATAAGTATTGATAGTAGAACTTTATTAAAAAATGATCTTTTTATAGCTATAGAAGGTAAAAATTTTGACGCGCATAATTTTTTGCCAGAGGTTTTAAAGAAAGAAGTTAAAGCAGTAGTAATTAAAGAAGGTATGCAGAAATTACTGCCCAGTGATTTTCCTTATTGGGTTGTAAATGATACATTAGAGGCATTTCAAAAATTAACTCTTCTCAAAAGAAAAAAATTAAATATCCCATTGGTTGCAATAACTGGTTCAGTTGGTAAAACAACAACAAAAGAAATGATTGGTGAAGTTTTAAAAAAACTTGGAAAAGTTAAACTGTCCCATGCAAATTTCAATAATGAGATTGGGGTTGGTCTTACTATTCTTGAGACAGATATAGAAGATAAAGTTTTGGTACTTGAGATGGGCATGAGAGGCCTTGGACAGATCGAAAATTTGTCTAAATATAGTAGACCAGATATTGCAGTTATTACTAACATTGGAACAGCACATATTGGATTGTTAGGCTCGAAAAAAAATATTACATGTGCAAAGTGTGAAATTAGTAAGTTTTTAAATCCCAAAGGAGTTGTAATAATTCCAGCAAATGATAATTCTTTAGAGAAAACTTTAAAAGGATACTGGAAAGGTAGAGTAATGAAAGTAGAATTATTAGATGTAGAAAATCAAAAGGAGAGTTTTAAGAAAGATGATAAATTGCGAGGATTTTATGATCCCTCGAATAAAAAAATTTTAATTGAAGAAAATACTTTTGAAATTTCATTTGAGGGATTTCACAATGCTTCGAATTTCTTATTTGCTTATGCAGTTGCAAAAGAGTTTGGCATTGATTTTACAAGCTCAAATAAATTTGATTTTGCAAGTTTAGGGGGAAGGAATAAAATTCTTAAATCAGTTAAAACAACAATATATGATGAATCATATAATGCGTCGCCAGAGTCAGTAAAAGCATGTATTAAAAACCTGCTTGAAAAACCGAGAAATAAATTTTTCATATTTGGAAGTATGCAAGAATTGGGTGAAGAATCTGAAAAATATCATATAGAAATATTCAACTTAATAAATAATTCAGAAATAGAAAAATGTTTATTTATTTGCGATAAAAAAAATGAAAAAATTTACACTAATTATCTAAAAGATAAGAATAAATTTTTAGTTTTAAATAATATTAATGATGTACCTAAAGAGATAAACAAATCTACAAAAAAAGGCGATTCTATACTTATAAAGGGGAGCAGATGTTGGCAGCTTGAAAAAATTATTGAATTAATTAATTAGTTCAAGATTTCTTTCTTTTCCAATTTTCTATATTTACTTGCTTAGTTCTTGAGATTGCTAATGAATTATTTTTGGAGTCTTTGGTGATCACTGAACCAGCTCCTGTTGTCACTGATTCCCCGAGATTTATTGGCGCTACAAATACTGTATTTGCACCAATACTGGAATTCTTGCCAATTTTTGTTTGGTGTTTTTTCTGACCATCAAAATTTGCAGTAATAGTTCCTGCTCCAACATTTGTAGATCTTCCAATAATAGAATCGCCAATATAACTTAAATGGTTAACTCTAGATTCTTCATCTAGTTGACTATTTTTGATTTCAACAAAATTACCAATTTTGCTATAGGAAGATATTTTGGAATTAGGTCTTATGTGACTATAAGGGCCAATTTTTATATGATCCATTATCTGAGAAGCATAAACAGTAGAGTTAGAAATTTCGCAATTTAATCCCACCTTAGAATTCTCAATAAAAGAATTCGGACCGATAATGCAATTACTATTTATTTTGGTACTTCCCCTTATATGCGTATTAGCCTCTATAATTACATCCTTACCAATTTCAGCTTCTTCACTAATTGAACAACTTGCTTTATTTATAAAAGTTACACCATTAAGCATATGCTTTTCTTTAATTGAATCCTGAATAATTTCCTCGCACTCTGATAGTTGAATTCTGTTATTAATTCCTTGAAGCTCTCCATTATCCTCTATCTCTAGGCTTAAGGCATTCTTTAGCAAAGATACTGTATCCGTTAAGTAAATTTCTTTTTGAATATTATTGCTTTGCAAGTTATTAATTATTTCTGACAATTTATTCCATTTAAAACAGTAAACACCTGCATTTATAAATGGATTTTCTCGTTCTAGATCGTTGCAATCTTTATCTTCAACAATTTTCTCTATAAAATCCCCCTTCAAAAAAACTCTTCCATATCCATGAGGATTCTTTTTCTTTGTAGTAATTAAAGAAACATCAGCATTTTTTGAATCGTGTAAACATAAAAGTTTTTTTAGAGTCCTAGGCCTTATGAGTGGCACATCGCCGTTCAATACCAAAAGTTTTCCTTCATGTTTTTTTACTTCTCTACAAAGTATCTGGATAGCATGACCAGTTCCTGATTGAGGTTCCTGAATAACAACATGGATTTTTTTATCGTCTGGGATAGACTTTTGTACTTCTTCTGATTTGTGTCCTGTAATTACAAAAATTTGATCAGGTTTTAATTGAGCACATGAATCAATTACTCTTTGAAGAAGACTTTTGCCAGAAAGTTTATGTAAAACTTTTGGCAATGAGCTTTCCATCCTAGTGCCCTTGCCTGCCGCTAATATCGCAACACTTAACATGTTTATTTGAAATCCTTATTTAAATCTAACTCTTAACGGATAACTTCGTCATTCCCCACTTCTCTCTCCATTTATTTGTAGATAATAGATTTGATAATAATTGCTCATCTAATCTATTCTTAATTATATCTTCTTTAGTTGAATTTAAATCTTTATCCCTATATGGAATACTAGCTTTAGTTAAGAGATGTTCCTCTTCCATTAAAGATAACTTTTCAAAGTTGGAATTGGATTTCAATTTATTCTCATCGAATTTTGATATTGCTACTGTTCCTTGACTCCAAAAAGTTCTGTTATTAAATCTTGGTTTAATAGTAAAAATCTCTAATCCAAGATTTCTTAATGTCTTTCTTACTGCAGCTGAAGAAGAATAAGTTATTAAATAACCTTGAGAATTGAGCTTTTCTGTAACTTTAGATAAAAATTCAATTGTCCATAATTGTGGGCATTTTTGAGGAGAAAAACCATCTAAATAAATCAGATCGAATTTAATAGATGAAGGAATAATGTTAATTTTTTCTCTAGCATCACCCCACAAAAGACTACATTTAAAAAATTGATCTTCAAAGTAATCTCTTCGATACAATGATTCAAATATTGTTTTGACTTTTGGAGCCCATAATTTCAGGTAAGATTCATTTCTAAGCGAATATTCAAGAGGCTTTTTATCAATCTCTAAAGCATACAAATTCAAATAAGATTTGTGTTTAATTAATTCATTTAACAAAGAAGCGGAATTGTATCCTAAACCAAAACATATATCCAAAACGTTAAGAGATTTCCCCTTAAATCTTTGCAAATTAGAGGGAGCTGTAAACTTTAATTTTGTTTCTTCCAATGCTCCTAATAAGCTATGGAAATTCTCTTGAAAAAATACACTTTTTAAAGAGTAACTCCCATCTTTTGTTAAAACTTCAATTAATTCAGACAAAAACTTTTTAAGTTAGTTAGTTAGTTTGGCAAGCTCTTCCCAAAAAGTAGGATACGAGACGCTAGCAGCATCTGCTCTGTTAATTTTTGAGGTACCTTTGGCCAGAAGTGAAGCAATAGCAAGACTCATTGCTACTCTATGATCCGTTTCACTATCTACCTCCGCAGAATAAAATTTTGATTGACCATTAATAATAAGCCCATCGTCTTTTTCTGTTATTTCAGCACCGAATTTGTTTAACTGTCTTGCCATGACTTTTAATCGATCTGTTTCCTTAACTCTTAATTCTTGTGCATCCTTAATTTCAGAAACTCCGTTACAAAAACAGGCAGCTACAGTAAGGATAGGAATTTCATCTATAAGTTTTGGGAGAATATCTCCTTCAATAGTGAATGATCTTAAATTATCTGCAGTCTTTACTTTAATAGATCCAATAGGTTCTCCTGCAATCGTCGATTTATCTAAAATTTCATAATCGCAACCCATGGAATCCATTACATTTAAAATCCCTGTTCTAGTGGGATTTAATCCGACACTTTGAATTAAAATCTCCGAATTTGGAACAATAGATGCAGCAATCATCCAAAAGGAAGCAGAGCTTATGTCTCCAGGGATTAATATTCTCTGACCAATTAAGTTACCCCCTGACTTTATTACTACATTCCTTCCTAATTCTCCTCTGATACTTATATCTGCTCCAAATGCTTTTAACATTCTTTCGGTATGATCTCTTGAAGATGCTGGCTCAATAACAGAAGTGGTTCCAGAAGCTTTAAGGCCTGCTAATAATATTGCGGATTTCACTTGAGCACTTGCTACAGGGGTTCCAATAACACATCCTTTAAGTTTATTCCCATCAATTGAGATCGGAGCTTTGTTCCCTTTCTCCCTACCAAAAATTTTGCCACCCATTAAAGATAATGGTTTGCCCACTCTACCCATTGGTCTTTCATTAAGAGAATCATCCCCTGTTAAGATAAAATTCTTATCTTCTTGCCCGGCTAATAACCCCATTAATAATCGCATGGTCGTTCCTGAATTCCCACAATTCAGAATTTCTTTAGGCTCTTTTAATCCATCAAGACCCAATCCTGAAATCTTAAAAGGCTCATCTTTTTTTATTTCTGGTATGTTTACACCTAATTTCCTAAGACAATCAGCAGTTGAAAGCGGATCTTCAGAATGTAAAAACCCCTCAATAGTAGTTTCACCCTTAGCAATACTTCCAATTATCAAAGCTCTATGAGAGATTGATTTATCTCCAGGTACTTTTATTTTTCCTTTTAAATTAACTCCACCTTTTATTGTGCGGATATTATTCATTTTCAAATTAATACTGGATAAGATTTTGCAAATTCAAATTTAGATATATTTTATCAATAAGTTTGTGTTTAAAAAAAAATATTCAAAGTAAGTAACTGTTTTCTATAATAAATCTAGTAAAGGGATTTGATCATTAATCTTACTTATTATCACGTTGCAAAAGATGTTCCAGAAATAAGTCCTGATGTTGCAGTTGTTATTGATGTTTTAAGAGCAACGACTACAATCTCTTGGGCTTTA
This sequence comes from Prochlorococcus sp. scB245a_520K10, assembly GCA_000634515.1. Classification (GTDB taxonomy): domain Bacteria; phylum Cyanobacteriota; class Cyanobacteriia; order PCC-6307; family Cyanobiaceae; genus Prochlorococcus_A. The sequence continues at coordinate 153,392 of JFNU01000005.1, forward strand.
AAAAATGGAGCTGACTCAATACAAGTTTTTGCAGATCTAGATTTATTGAAAGAATCCGCAATTAAGTGGAAGGCAGAGGAGAGACTAATGCTTGGAGAGAGAGGCGGGAAGAAGATCGAGGGTTTTGATTTAGGCAATTCTCCTTTATCAGTCACAAAAAAAGTTGTTAATGGTAAAAGACTATTTATGAGTACCACAAATGGGACTAAGTCATTGCAAAAAGTTCAAAATGCAAAGCATTTATTTGCTATGGGGCTTCCAAATAGAAAAGCAGTAGCCGAAAAAATCATTTCATTAAAAAGTGAAAATGTTTTAATACTGGGTAGTGGTTGGGAAGGCTCATATTCACTTGAGGATTCTTTAGCTGCTGGTGCTTTGGCCTCCTACTTGGGAAAGAACTGTGATTTTGAAATTAATATTATGAATGACGAATTACAGGCTGCTTTGGCTTTATGGGATTTTTGGAAAAATGATATTTTGAAATGTCTAAAAACAGCAACCCATGGCAAAAGATTGACAAGTCTTGGAGATTATGAGGATGATTTTAAATGTTGTTCTGAACTTGATTGCTTAGATATTGTTCCTGCTCAAGTTGAAAGAGGTGTGATTCGTGCCTCATGATTTACGAATTATTTCACTAGGAGTAAGTTTTTGACTGATTTTTTGGTAGCAGCATTGCAAATTACTAGTACTTCAAATGTTGAAGCAAATTTTGCTGAAGCTGAAGAACAGATCGAATTAGCTTCTAGAAGAGGTGCTGAGTTAATAGGATTGCCTGAGAATTTTGCGTTTTTAGGAGAAGATGATGAAAAACTTAGATTAGCTTCTGAATTGTCAATAAAGTGTACAAACTTCCTCAAAACCATGTCACAAAGATATCAAGTATTTCTTTTGGGAGGAGGATATCCTGTTCCTGCAGGTGATAATACTCATACTTTTAACAGGTCAGCACTATTTGGGAAAGATGGACAGATTTTGGCAAAATACGACAAAATACATTTATTTGATGTTGATTTGCCAGATGGAAATTTGTATAAGGAATCATCAACTATTTTATCCGGGGAGGAATATCCACCTGTCGTAGATGTCCCAGGTTTATGCAAAGTAGGATTATCAATTTGTTACGACGTTAGATTCCCTGAACTTTATAGATATTTGTCTTCGAATGGTGCAGATTTAATTATGATTCCTGCAGCTTTTACAGCATTTACTGGGAAAGATCACTGGCAAATACTTTTACAAGCAAGAGCTATAGAGAATACTGCCTATGTGGTTGCTCCAGCTCAAACTGGGATCCATTATGGTAGAAGACAAAGTCATGGCCATGCAATGGTAATTGATCCATGGGGCACTGTTTTGTCTGATGCCGGTAAAACTCAAGGCGCTGCGATAGCTCCGGCTGATAAAGAAAGAGTAAAGAAAATTAGAGAGCAGATGCCAAGCCTTAAACATAGAAAAAACGAATTGTTTTCTAACTAATGTCAAAGTTTTTAAATAATAAACTTTTTCGTTATTTAGCTGTTTTTTTATTTTTAAATTCTGCGATTCTCCCAGTAAAATCTTCAAGTGCACTAGCGGCGTGGGCTTTAAAAACAAATGGCGTTTTAGAATTAAGAACTAAATCAAATACAAATTTAAAAGCATATTTTCAGAAAGCCAACCAAATATATGGTGACAGATTCTGGGTAGATTTCCCTGGAGAATTAAAAAATCCAAGAACAATAAAAGGTAATGGTCCAATAAAAGAAATCAGATTGGGCAAACCAAGTAAGGGCAAAACAAGACTAGTAGTTGAATTCAAGGAGGAAACTTATTTGGCCCCTTTGACTTGGAGAATGGTTGGCTTAGATCAAAATAGGTGGAGAATTAAACTATTTAAGCCAAAATATTCGTTTACGAAGATTGGTGAGGGCTTTGTTGAGAAGAGAATAAAAAATGTAAAAAAAGGTCAAAGCTCAAAATATATGAGGAAAAAAGTTCATAATTATTTGCAATTGCCAAATGTAAAACAAAATAAATTTTCTGTTGTTATCGATCCAGGACATGGAGGGCCTGATCCAGGAGCAATAGGTATTGGTGGGATTAGAGAAACAGATGTTGTACTCGAGGTTTCCAAAATAGTTAAAAAGTTACTTTCTGAAAAAGGTGTCAAGGCTAGGTTAACCAGAAAAAATGAAGTTAATTTGGATTTACCTCCTAGAGTTTCCTTTGCTAACAACACTAATGCGGATATCTTCGTAAGTATTCATGCGAATGCCTCAAGAGGGAAAAGGCGGGATATTAATGGCTTAGAGACCTTTTACTTTAGAGGTTGGAGAGGTAGATTACTGGCCAAGAAAATTCAAAAACAAATTTTAAGAGTTTCCCCTGGGAGTCCAGATCGAGGGGTTAAACAGGGTAGATTTTATGTAATTAAAAATACTAAGATGCCTGCAGTTCTTGTTGAAATCGGATTTTTAACAGGAAGATTAGATGCAAGAAGATTAGAAAAAGCTGCTCATCGTAAAAGAGTAGCTTATGCAATTGCAAAAGGCATCCTTGAATATCTTTCTAAAGTAGGGTGAAAATTAAAGTAGGTATATTTGACAGTGGTATAGGAGGTTTTACTATCCTTAATTCTTTACTAAAAACACGCAAGGATGTTGATGTTATTTATTTGGCTGATACAAAAAGGATTCCTTTTGGAAATAAAAATTGTAAAGAGATAAGAGTCATTGCAGAAGAGATTTGCAGTTTTTTTGAAGATAAGAGTTTGGATGCAATTTTAATAGCTTGTAACACTACAAATGCATGTGCACTTGATATTTTAGAAAATAACTTAAGGATCCCTTGTTTTGACCTTATAAACTCAGTATCCGAAATAGTTAATAAAAAAATAATTGGTGTCTTAGCAACTCAAACAACAACCAGATCATCATTTTATAAAAATGCTATAAATTCTAAAAAAGAGAATTTGAAAATATTTCAACAAGAATGTCCCGAATTTGTATCAGAAATTGAAAAAGACAAGATTAATTTTAATAAATTAAATTATCTTGCTGATTTGTATTTAAGACCACTTTTAAATGAAAATATTGAAGAACTAATACTTGGGTGTAGCCATTATCCCTTTCTCCCAAAAAATAGATTCAAATATAAAAATTATTGATCCGTCGGAAGCGTTAATAAAAAAATTCAATGAAGCTTTTATAATTCCAAAAACTGAAAGCTATGAGAGTATTTCTTACGATAATGTAGATTTTTTTGTTACTTCAAAAAAAGATGAATTTTCCAAAAAAATAAAGTTTTGGCTTGAAATTAATAAAGAAATTAGCCTTGTTAACCTCCGAAGCAATGTTTGATTACTTAATATATAAAAGAGGTCAATCATGAACACAGTAACAGAACTACTACAACCAGTTGAAAATGATCTTGATGATCTTATTCTCGAGCTGAAAAATTTAATTGGAGCTGGTCATCCAATCCTTCAAGCCGCAGCGGAACATCTTTTTAGTGCGGGAGGAAAAAGACTGAGACCGGGAATTGTTTTATTAATTTCAAAGGCTATATCCCCTGAATTTAGTTTAAAAAGTAAACATAAAAGGCTTGCCGAAATAACCGAAATGATTCATACAGCTTCATTAGTCCATGATGATGTTGTTGATGAAGCCTCTACAAGAAGAGGTGTAGATACTGTTCATAGTAGATTTAATACTAGAGTTGCTGTTTTGGCAGGTGATTTTTTATTCGCTCAAGCAAGTTGGCACTTGGCAAATCTTGATAATGTCAAAGTGGTTAAATTACTAAGTAGAGTAATAATGGATTTAGCTGAAGGTGAGATCAAACAAAATTTAAACAGATTCGATTCGGCTCAATCTTTTTCAAAATATATAAACAAAAGTTACTGTAAAACTGCATCTTTGATCGCTAATAGTTGTAAAGCGGCTGGGGTTTTAAGTGATCTTAATGATGAGAAATTAAACTCTTTATATGATTTTGGTAAAAATATTGGCCTTGCTTTTCAAGTTGTAGATGACATACTTGACTTTACTGGGAACGATAAACAACTTGGAAAACCTGCTATAAGTGATCTTGCTAGTGGATATCTTACTGCACCAGTGTTATATGCTTTAGAAGAGAATAAGAAATTGTCTGTTCTCATAAATAGGGAACTTGCTGAAAAAGATGATTTAGATAATGCACTTAATATCATTATGAATTCTAAAGCAATTAAAAGCTCTAGGAAATTAGCGGAGGATTTTGCGATGCGTTCTAAAGAAGCAATTGTTTGGCTTCCTGACTCAGAGTATAAAAGAGCGTTAATGGCTTTACCAGAATTTGTTCTTGGCCGTCTTTATTAAATTTATTAAAAAGAGTTTTCAGCTAAATTAATATTAAAATTTTTGAAAACGATTATTTTTTCGTCTAAGTTTATTAGGCATCAATTTATTTAATGTCATTAGATAAAAAAAATTCAATTAATAACATCCTTGAAGAAAGTAGAATTTTCCCTCCTTCAAAAAAATTTGCAGAAAACTCAAATATTAGATCTCAAAAAGAATTTCTTAGTTTAAAAAAGCAAGCCCTAAATAATCCAACTAAATTTTGGGAATCTTTCGCAAAATCTGAAATAGATTGGTTTGAGCCATTCCAAACTGTATTAGATAGTGATAACGCCCCCTTTTTTAAGTGGTTTAAAGAAGGAAAAATCAATATTACATATAATTGCTTAGATAGGCATATTAAAAAAGGACTTGGAGCAAAAACTGCACTTATATGGGAAGGCGAACCCGGAGATAGCAAAAAATATACTTATGAAGAACTTCTAAAAGAGGTATGTAAAGCAGCTAATGCATTAAAATCAATTGGTGTAAAAAAAGGAGATTTGGTATGTATTTATATGCCGATGATTCCTGAAGCGATGTTTGCGATGTTAGCTTGTGCAAGAATTGGCGCGCCCCATTCAGTTGTCTTCGGAGGATTTTCTTCAGAAGCTTTAAAAGATAGGTTAATTGATGGAAACGCAAGATTTGTTATTACTGCTGATGGTGGCTTTAGAAAAGATAAAGTGATTGAACTTAAGCAAGCAGTTGATGCGGCTATTGAAAGTGGGGCAGATAAAGTTGTTGAAAAAGTAGTTGTTGTTCAACGAACAAAAAAAAATATTTCAATGGTTGATGATAGAGATTTATGGTGGCATGAATTACTAAAAGATCAAAAAGATCAGTGTGAACCAGAAGTAATGAATAGCGAAGATAGACTTTTTATTCTTTATACTTCAGGCTCTACTGGAAAGCCCAAAGGTGTAGTTCACACTATTGGTGGTTACAATCTTTGGTCCCATTTGACATTTAAATGGATTTTTGATTTGAAAGATGACGACATTTACTGGTGTACTGCTGATGTTGGTTGGATTACAGGCCATAGTTATATAGTTTATGGGCCTTTATCTAATGGTGCTACAACCTTAATGTATGAAGGAGTGCCAAGACCATCAAATTTAGGGGCTTTTTGGGAAATTGTTCAAAAATATAAGGTTTCTATTTTTTATACTGCACCAACTGCAATAAGAGCATTTATGAAGTCTGGGCGTGAAATCCCTGATAAATATAATCTTGAGAGTCTTAGACTTTTGGGGACAGTTGGAGAACCAATTAATCCTGAAGCATGGATATGGTACAAGGATGTGATTGGTAAAAACAAATGCCCTATTGTTGATACTTGGTGGCAAACTGAGACTGGTGGTGTGATGATAAGTCCCTTGCCTGGAGTCGTTGCCACAAAGCCAGGTTCAGCTACTTTCCCTCTGCCAGGAATCGAAGTTGAAATCGTCGATAAGAATGGAGATAAGGTTGAGGAGAACGATGGTGGTTATTTAATTATTAAGAAACCATGGCCAGGAATGATGAGAACAATTCACGGAAACTCAGAGAGATATTTGGAAAGTTATTGGGAATATATTTCTTTTAAAGGAGAAAAAAATGTTTATTTTGCTGGAGATGGAGCACGCATTGATGAAGATGGATATATATGGATTATGGGAAGAGTAGATGATGTCATAAGTGTTTCAGGGCATCGGTTAGGAACAATGGAAATAGAATCTGCTTTGGTAAGTCATAAATCAGTTGCAGAGTCTGCAGTCGTTGGCAAAAAAGATGATTTAAAAGGTGAAGTTATAGTAGCTTTTGTATCTCTAGAGAAAGACGTGAACGGTTCTTCAGAATTAGTAGAGGATCTAAAGAAACATGTTGTTCATGAAATTGGAATTATCGCAAAGCCTGAAAAGATTATAATTTCAGACTCTCTTCCGAAAACACGTAGTGGAAAAATTATGAGGCGAATTTTAAGATCCTTGGCTGCTGGAGAAGAAATTAGCGGTGATATAAGCACTCTTGAAGATAGTTCTGTTTTGGAAAAGCTGAAAGAATTATCCTAATCAGATGCATCAATTAAATTGGAAATTTTTTTTATAGTATTTCTTTTGAATTCATCATCAGCCCAGTCTCCCAAAAAATTTTCTCTTAATCCTGCGCTTGCAATTATAGTGTGTGTACCTTTTAACATTACCCCCTTAGAATTATCTTCTTTTCTTGCTTTCAGACAAGAAAATAATTTATCTGTTTGATCTAATTCGTCTGAGTTGAATTTTATTAGGAAGTTATTTTTTTGATTATATGTTTTTTCAATTAATCGCAAAGTTCTTTCAGGGCTTGGGCTGAATTCACTGTTGAATTCTAATTTTTGAGAAATTTGTTTCAATAATGGAATAGATTTGTTAGCACTGAAGTTATTAAAGCTTATTGATATAAATTTTTCGCAATTTCTTCCACCATCAGGGGAAATTAGATGAAGTTTGCAGCCTAGACTATGACCAATTCTTATGGATGGAATTGATGTTCCGATTCTCTTTGATAAAGATATTCGGCAATTCTTGAAATCCCTCCATGCTTTAATAGCAAGTTGTTGGTGATCAAATTGTGGAGTGTATTTATATGCATGTACTGCATAGTTTTTATTAATTAAACTCTCGATGAATCTTCTATAAGTTAAATCTGGTTTAGAAGCTAGATAACTTCCACCAATAAATTCCACAATTTTTTTTGGATTTGAAGGCCAATAACAAAAATTATTAAATTGATATTTTGTAAAAGTCATCTTTCATAAACTAATAATGTTTCAAAAATTATTTTCTAATCATGTTTCTTAATTTATATTAATTTAAGAGAAATTTTTATTAAATGCGTCAAGATAAATGAAAGTGTTTTCAGCTAATTGGAACTATCTAACAAAAAAGAATTAAATCAATTGGATATTCTTCAGGATCAAGTTATCAGTTATCCATCCGAAGATAGTGTTGCTAATCAGAATAAAAAAATTGAAAAAATTTTAATTCTTGATACTGAAACAACAGGTTTAGATGAAAATAAAGATGAAGTGATAGAGATAGGTTGTATTTTGTTTGATGTATCTTTTAAGTGCGTGCTTTCACAAGTTTCATTTTTGTTTCCGGTTAATAATAATGAAGCAGAATATGTTAATGGCATATCTGCAGAAGTAACTAATATCTCTCAACCATGGGAAGATGGATTGAATTTCTTTTTAAAACTTGTTGATTGTTCGGATTTCATTGTCGCGCATAATGTAGAGTTTGATAAGAAATGGTTTGGGAAAGGAAGATTACCTAAACTTAATAAAAAATGGATATGCAGTTTAGAAGATATTAATTGGTCTTTTCAAAAATCACTAAAAAATAGACCCTCTGTAACAGATCTAGCTTTATCTTTTTCAATACCAGTATGGAATTTACATAGAGCTTTATCTGATTGTTTTTACATATCTGAGGTCTTCAAAAAATGTGATAATTTAGAGGAACTTTTACTTAAAGCTACTGAGCCGAGGTTTTTATACAAGGCACTGATTAGTTACGAAGATAGGTCTTTAGCTAAAAATGCTGGGTTCAGATGGAATAGTCCTGTGCAAGGAGCTTGGTCAAGAAAATTAACTACTGATGAGGCAAAAAATCTTGATTTTAGAGTAGAGATTTTGAATTAATATTTAATAAATTTTTGACTAAGAAAATATTTAGTACATCTTACAAGGCATCCATTTATTACCCATTTTATGTGCTCCAACACATCCGTATTTTGAGGCAGCTTCTTCAGCCTCTTGTTTAGTGTTAAATAGATCTGATATCATATTTTCCTTATTTGAATTTGAAAATTGTTTGGAATGATTATGATGATTGCTATGAGAATTAGGTGAATACTCCCATATTCCCATAGTAGTAATACCTGCAGAGATAATTCCCATCCCAACTACTGATAAATTGACTATTCCCATTGCTACTGCACCAAAAGAAAATACACCCATTGGGACTACCCCAATACTTATTACTCCCATTGGTACTATGCCTATTGAAACTATACCAAGAGGTGCTATTCCAAAAGCAATTTTTTTTGGCTTTGTGCCGCAATGCTGATTCTCTTTACTTTTATTAATTCCCAATAGTTTTTCTAAATGTTAAATTAAAATTGTCTCACAGAATAACTAATCAAAGATTAATTTCTAGATGAATTAAAAATTTTGAATTATTTTTTAGAACTTTGAATAACTTAAAAAATCTAAGAGGAACAGTAGACTTATTGCCTGATCAATTAATAAAGTGGCAAAACGTTGAGAAAATTGTATTGGAACAGCTTTCAAGAGCATCCATCAAAGAAATAAGAACACCAATACTGGAAATGACCGAGTTATTTATAAGAGGAATTGGTGAAGGTACAGATGTTGTCAGTAAGGAAATGTATACATTCCTTGATAGGGGGGAGAGATCCTGTACTCTCAGACCCGAAGGAACAGCCTCAGTCGTACGAGCGTTAATACAAAATGGAATATCGTCTAATCCTCTTCAAAAACTTTGGTACATGGGTCCTATGTTTCGATACGAAAGACCTCAAGCAGGCAGACAAAGACAGTTTCATCAGTTAGGCGTTGAGTTTATAGGGCATGATTCAGTTAGAAGTGATGTTGAAATTATTGCTTTAGCTTGGGATATCTTAGGAAAATTAGGAATAAAAGAACTCAATCTTGAAATAAATACTTTAGGTGATACAAATGACAGATCAAATTTTCAAAAATCCTTTTTAAAATGGCTAGAAATAAATAAAGATTCTCTAGATTTAGATTCTCAGAATAGGATTAATAAAAACCCTTTGAGGATTTTGGACTCAAAGAATATTCAAACAAAAAAAGCTCTTCAAAATGCACCAAGATTATTTGATTTTTTGTCTGAAAAAAGTCATAACAGATATTCAGACTTAAAAAAACAATTAGAGGTTTTAAAAATACCTTACGTGGAAAATTTTAATTTAGTAAGAGGTTTAGATTATTACACCCATACTGCTTTTGAAATCACTAGTGGTGCTTTAGGTTCCCAAGCTACAGTTTGCGGGGGAGGAAGATATGATGATTTAATAAAACAAATGGGAGGACCAAATACCCCGGCAATTGGATTTGCTATTGGTTTAGAAAGATTAATTCTGCTGGCAGGAAAAGATCTTGAAATTCAAAGAAATACTGATATTTATATTATTAATCAAGGCTTAATTGCTGAATCCTTAGCTTTGGATTTATCTAGAAAATTAAGAAATTATGATTTGATAGTTGAGTTAGATTTAAGTGGAGCCTCATTTTCAAAACAATTTAAAAAGGCAAATAAACTAAAATCTAAAAGTATTATTGTAATTGGTGATGATGAGGCAGTTAAGGGTGAATTCATTATAAGGCTCTTTGATCAATCAGGTAATAGGAATGAAGAAGCGGTTATATCTTTTGAGAATGATATTCAATTGGGAAAATGGATAAATAACAATTTACTTGTAAAATGATGCTCTTAAAGTTTGTGATAATTTTTCTTTTTATATTTATTTTTTTTTATTTAAGGAATTTTCTTAAATTAAATAGAAAACAAAAAGTTTTTAAGGCTAAAAAATTTACAACTTTCAATAAAAATAACCTTAATAACTGGATGAATTTAACTAAAAAAGAAAGATATGACTTATCTAAACAAGATTCTGTTAACTATATGGATAGAAGAAAACTTTTGTTAGACGAAATTAGAAATGAATATAAGAAAATATCTAGAAAAAATCCTGAGGGGAATATTAAGAAAAAATAATTTTGGAAAATTACTGGACTTCTAATAAAACCATAAATGGATTGAGACATTTTGTCTTAGTAAATGAGACTAAATATTTTCTTAGTCA
>JFNU01000006.1 GCA_000634515.1 Prochlorococcus sp. scB245a_520K10
ACTGCTGAATGGAATCCAGTAAAAGATGAATATGGAGCTTTTACAGCAATATATGGGACATTAGTTACTTCTCTTCTTTCATTATTGATTACTATCCCTTTAGGTGTTGGAACTGCGATATTTATTACAGAGGATTTTGTTCCGAAATTTGTCAGAGAAATAGTAGGTTCATTTGTTGAGTTACTAGCAGCTATACCATCTGTCGTATTGGGATTATGGGCGATATTTGTTATGGAACCTTTCTTTAGAGAGTTTTTTGTTTTTTTACATAAACTCTTTGGTTGGATTCCTTTATTTA
>JFNU01000007.1 GCA_000634515.1 Prochlorococcus sp. scB245a_520K10
TACCATCTCTTCTATGCTTGCAAACCAGTTTGGTGAAGCCGATGGAAGTCAGGTCTCATCACTTTTTTATGCGGCTTTTGTGTTGATGATCCTATCTTTAGTGGTTAATATCTTTGCTCAATGGCTAGTTAAGAAATTTAGTCTCAAATATTAGATGATAATGAATTCTCTTTATTACCAGAAAAAACTATCACGAAATGTAGGAGATAAATTCTTTACTTCTTTATCAGTTTTTTGTGCACTCATTGCAATTCTTCCTTTGATTTTTGTGGTTACATATATTCTTATTAAAGGTGGATCTCAAATCACGCCAGAATTATTTACTCTAGAGCCAAATCCTCCTGGAGATGATTTAGATGCAGGAGGAATTAATCCTGCATTAGTTGGGACACTAGTAATTACAACTATTGCTTCACTTATTTCCATGCCAGTAGGTGTTGGCGGTGGCATATATCTAGCTGAATACTCTACAGGCGGTGCTTTTTCAAGGTTTATTAGATTCGGGGTAAATGTTTTAGCTGGTGTTCCTT
>JFNU01000008.1 GCA_000634515.1 Prochlorococcus sp. scB245a_520K10
GTACCAAATGAATTAAGGTATGCTTCTCTAGGGATAGGAGCAAGTATGTATACTACAATATTAAAAATAACTTTACCCACAGCATTTAGATCTATTGCTACTGGAGTTGTGCTTGGAATCGCAAGGGCTGCAGGCGAAACAGCACCTTTGATATTTACTGCTTTATTTTCTTACTACTACATAGTAGGTATTGAAGATTTGTTTTACGAGATGGGCTCATTAGCTGTCTTGATATATAATTTTGCCCTTGAACCTTATGATGCTCAAAATAAACTAGCCTGGGCAGCTTCCTTT
>JFNU01000009.1 GCA_000634515.1 Prochlorococcus sp. scB245a_520K10
TGGTGGACAACAACAGAGATTATGTATTGCTCGAACCATCGCAATTGAGCCTGAAATAATTCTCATGGATGAGCCATGCTCAGCTTTAGATCCAATCTCTACATTAAAAATTGAGGAGACGATGCACGAACTTAAGAAGAATTACACAATAATTATCGTTACCCATAATATGCAGCAGGCTTTAAGAGTTAGTGATATGACTGCTTTCTTTAATGCAGTTGAATACGAAGATGGTGACGGAGGAAAAGTTGGTTATCTTGCAGAATTTGATTCCACTAAGAAAATATTTAATTCTCCAAAAGAAAAAACTACTCAGGAATACATATCAGGTAAATTTGGTTGATGTTAAATTTTTACTCATAAAAGGACAAATTTTATCTTTGATAATGATGAGGGGTAGACAAACAGTATAAAT
>JFNU01000010.1 GCA_000634515.1 Prochlorococcus sp. scB245a_520K10
TACTTTTAAACACACCTCTACAATTTCATTGTAGTTATTTATTATATATACAGAACCCGTTCCAAAGTTTTCTGTTAGGTCTCGAGGTCTTACCTTCTTTAAGTAAAAGACCTCTTTAATTTGTAAGTATTATCCTAATTTATTTCTTCTACTTATTTAGTTGACAACTTTATAAAATTCTTTCTTACAGACATTTACATCAAAAGATTCAGTATTTACAACTTCGAGTCCTGTTTTCTCTGTAACTTTAACTGTTGCATTGCATTCGTCCTGTTTAAGAGCTAAATAACTTGGCTTTTTATTGTTAGTATCTAA
>JFNU01000011.1 GCA_000634515.1 Prochlorococcus sp. scB245a_520K10
TTAGAGTCAGTATTTTCTTTATACTGCTCCATAACAAGCGTAAGAGCTTCTATCTCAACAGAAAAATTTTCATTTGCTTTTGATTCAAATGAAAAAAAAAGAAATGGAAATAAAATCAGCCCAATTAATTTTTTCATTTCTATAAAATGTGTTTATTTTTTTTATAACGTGGATTGTTTGCTAAAGGAAGGGTCATTAGCCTTTTATTCTTTTGAAATTATTTATTCTTTCTTAATTAATAAGTATTTTGAGATTAATTGATAAAAATATTTAACGAGACTTTTGAGTATAAATTGGTATTGTTAAATGATAAATTTAATTCACTTTAGTAAAAATTTCCTTCAGAATTATATTTCTATAATTTCCTCCTCAGAAATAATTGCCCATTTTTTAAATGACTTTTTACACAAATAACCCCCTGTTAAATCCCCAAATGCAGGTAAGTATAAATTATTTTTTTTAGTATCCATTGCGAAACATCTTAAAGATAATTTATCTCCATTATTTTTTAAATAGAGTTTTGGATGATAATGTCCGCAAATATTCAAACTTTTATTATCTGCTAGATTA
>JFNU01000012.1 GCA_000634515.1 Prochlorococcus sp. scB245a_520K10
CTGCTAGATTAAGAGGCTCATGACTAAAAGTAATATTCTTATTTTTTCTAATATCAAAAATTTTTATATTTTTAATATTGCAACCAACATCATGATTCCCGAGAACAAGTTCAACATTGGTTTTAAGTTGTTCAGGAAGATCTTCAACTCTTTTTTGAAGAGTTTTACTTATTGAATATTTACTATGAAATAAATCTCCTAG
>JFNU01000013.1 GCA_000634515.1 Prochlorococcus sp. scB245a_520K10
TTTACTATGAAATAAATCTCCTAGAATTATTAACTTTTCAGGGCTATATTTTCTGACTATTGACTCTATTCTTGTGAAATTATTTTCATCTGAATTATTAGTAAGAGGGATACCATTTTGCTGAAAATATTTAGCCTTTCCAAGATGAACATCACAAATTAACAACTCTTTTGTTTGAGGTAGAAATAATGCCCTTGCAGGAAGCATTTCTATTAATGTGTCTTCCCAATAAAATTTAAAAGAAGTTTTTTGCATCAAATACTATATTTTTTTATGAGTTTTTCTACTCTTTTTT
>JFNU01000014.1 GCA_000634515.1 Prochlorococcus sp. scB245a_520K10
ATGATCTAGTTATTCTTTTATTTTCCAATTGGTATTCTTTTACTTCTTGATGTGATTGTTTTATTAAAAGATGATCTTCTTCGTATTTAGTAAAGACATCATAAAAAAGACTTGAGCTTATTTGAAGTTGCGAGGATGTTTTTGTCTTAGTTGGATTATTTTGATTTACTAGTCCACTAATTTGAGCAATATTTTTGAAT
>JFNU01000015.1 GCA_000634515.1 Prochlorococcus sp. scB245a_520K10
AAAATTTATTGCATTTTCAAGGTCTTCTTCTAATTTTTTGTTATCTAAAAAATAATTGGCTTCTTTTCTTATTATGGAAAAATCATAATCTTCTAAGGTGGTTAAGCTGAATCCAAAATCATTAGCAGTGATACTAAATGTAGATTGTTTTAATTTTGCAAATCTCAAAGCCCATAGAAATGCTATTCCTTCATTTACAAATTTGCCATCTAATGTAAATACAAAAAGATTTGATAAA
>JFNU01000016.1 GCA_000634515.1 Prochlorococcus sp. scB245a_520K10
GTAATCATTATTTTCTAGTTTATTGCATATATCTATCTCTTTCCTCAAACTCTCACTTAGTAAATCAGAAATTGCCATTTGACCACCAACCCAAGCAGGAATAAGAGAACTTTTCTTAGATGATTTTTTTACGTATAAAATCATATCTCTGATTCTTACAAATTGAAGCATTTTCCCAGCAAAATAAAAGGTATCGCCAGGACTTA
>JFNU01000017.1 GCA_000634515.1 Prochlorococcus sp. scB245a_520K10
ATTTTGATGCAAAATTTTCTTCTAAGTTACCTAAGGATTTACCCTTGATATATTTAACATTCACAAATTTGTCACTTGTAATTGTCCCAATATTGAACTTATGCATTCTTATTAAAGATTTGTCCTTAGCGAAATATCTAAAATTTTCATTTTCAATTTTTTGATTCTTCTTTTTCAATTTTTTTATATTTCGGGTATGCCTTTAGGCATTTTCCTCCATATTCTAAAAAGTCAAT
>JFNU01000018.1 GCA_000634515.1 Prochlorococcus sp. scB245a_520K10
CTATGTGCACTTCTTCCTGCTCTTTGAATTAGTCTAGCCAAATTTTTTGCACTTCCAATTTGAACGATTTGATCTACAGGTTGGAAGTCAACCCCCAAATCTAATGAGCTGGTACAGACTACCCATTTTATTAATCCATCTTTAACTCCTTCTTCAACTCTTTTTCTATCGTCTTTATCAAGTGAGCCGTGATGAATTGCTATTTTGTCCCCCATCTCTGGGAGAAAAAATCTAAGACATTGATACCACCTTTCGGATTGATTTCTTGTATTGGTGAATAATAAAGTGCTCTTGTTTTTATCCAGAATTTTTAAAAGTGAAGCATGACTTCTAATTCCTAGATGTCCACTCCATGGAAAGGTCGTTTTCTCCTCCGGCAAAACACTTATAATTTCTATTTCTTTTTG
>JFNU01000019.1 GCA_000634515.1 Prochlorococcus sp. scB245a_520K10
AGGTTTAGCTAATTGCTTTTTCTTTTCATATGGAGTGGTATCGCCATTCCTAATTGCAACAGTAATGTCTTTATTAAAATATAAAGCTGCTAATTGTATTGAATTCTTTAAATCTCTACTTAGAGCTTTTAAGGGAGTTATTAATAATATATTCACACTCTTATTATTTTTGGGATCTTCTATCTTTGATAAAGGTCCCATTAATGCTGCATAAGTTTTGCCACAACCGGTAGGAACTTGAATTATTCCATTTTCCCCATTTAGGTATGCCTCCCATGATTCAACTTGGAATGGTAAGGGGTCCCATCCATTTGTGAAAAAAAACTTTTCAATTTTAGAAATTAAATTATTCTGCCTACTATTTTGCGTAATATTTTTCATGATATTTCTCTCATCAATTTATAAGCATTATCTAGGCTATCTGCATCATTGATTTTTTTATCTTTCCTCCATTTTGTTATCCTTGGAAATCTTACTGCTATTCCTGATTTATGACGTTTTGAAATTTGTATTTTCTCAAAAGATATT
>JFNU01000020.1 GCA_000634515.1 Prochlorococcus sp. scB245a_520K10
TAGTACAAAATCATCTTTTATACTCGACATTTTCTCCACTAATTCTGGAAAAGATTTGTTTACTAATTCTTGCCCTCTAGTCCATAGTGAAAGGTTCCCTGATCTTTTTATTACTTGAATCCTGATACCGTCGTATTTCCATTCAAACTGAAAATCATTTATTGAGTCTTTGAAAATTTTATCTTCAAATGTATTTGCTAATAA
>JFNU01000021.1 GCA_000634515.1 Prochlorococcus sp. scB245a_520K10
AGAAATGGAAATGGTTTGGAATTTAACTCTTCAAGATTGATATTCCTGTTAAATAAAATTCATACGCATTAATTGAAGGCTTAAAATCACCCATCAATCTATGAGAAATTATCTCTTCATCAATATTAATAAGCTTTGCTATGGATTTTGTAATTAATCCAACTGAGACTCCAACTCTAAAAGTTCCGGTAAGAATTTTATTAAAAGCAAGATGATTATCCGCAGGTAAAGTTTCCCAAGCTTTTTTAATTCTTAATTTTTTTTGCTCCTCAT
>JFNU01000022.1 GCA_000634515.1 Prochlorococcus sp. scB245a_520K10
TTCTTTAAAACTTCAATTTTATTATTTGTACTGTTACTTGAATCAAGATCTACAAATAATTCTGAAAACTTATTTAAACTCATAATTATTTCTCAAAGAGAAGAACATTTATAGATTCTTTCTCACTTAAATATTTACTTAATGCTTCACTATCTCCATGATGAAAAAATACATTTTTTGCTTCAGACTTTTTTACTACTTCTAAG
>JFNU01000023.1 GCA_000634515.1 Prochlorococcus sp. scB245a_520K10
GCTATTTCACAGTAAAGACTTCCATCTTTATATTTAATTAGATTTTCTTCCTTAGTTCTCAAAACAACATTTTTTGAATGCAGTTAATTTAGCTAATTAAGCCCAAGCTTGTTTGGATAAAGCTATAGCTGAAATTGTAATTAAGGCAATAACTACAAATTTGTTGCTCCAATTAATCATGAACATACTAATTTTGTTAGTAGGAACTCTATTAGATAAAGAAATTTTCTTCTCATTTATTGTTTGGGTTGTGTGATTATGATCTTTATCTCTTACGTAATTAAAATTATTAATCTTATTTATTAATTTAGCCTCACAAGTTGATAGGGTTTCAACTTGATTTAATAAATCTATATCATCAGGTTTTAATAAACTATTTAATTCTTTAACTTGTAATTCGTTATTTATAAGGAATTCATTAACTATCTCTTCTGAACTTGACCCATTCTTTATTTTTAAAAGAATATCATCTCTTTCCCAGGAATTTTCAAGGGAATTTAAAATTTTGCTTATGCTCATTTTTAAGTATTTTTACTTATGATAAAATAATACTTTTTTCTTCTGTGGTTTATTCTTCTAAGGAATTAGAAAATATAAGTTTTATTTAAGATTTGCGTATAAGTCTGTTTGCGAAATAATTTATCTTTACTTTATCCTCAATTTTTCTTGAACTGCTTTTTGA
>JFNU01000024.1 GCA_000634515.1 Prochlorococcus sp. scB245a_520K10
ATTAGAAAGGATTTAATATTCGAATTATGTAAAAAGAATATTATTCTTGACTAAGAATAAACAATGATTCATTGTTATGCATTAAAAAATAAATAAATATTGAATGTAAGTTATATTAATCCAGATTCCTTAAGAATATTTATTTTATTTGCTAATTCTATATCGTCAGAAGATATTGATCGATCTAAGGTTTTGTGAGAAGAAACTGTGTAACCACTATCATCAACAAATTCGTCTTCTGCATCTTTTAATTGAACATTATCATTTTGAAGATCTCTGAAATTATCAGATTT
>JFNU01000025.1 GCA_000634515.1 Prochlorococcus sp. scB245a_520K10
AGGAATTCACTCTTCTTTAAGAAGTGAAGAAATAAATTCTTTAAAATTTTCTTTTTCTAAAAAGATTTTTTTAGACTTATAGTTTTTTAGTTTCTTAAATATCAAATCTATTAAATATTCTGCTTTTGGACTCATAATCTTATAATTGTTTTTCTATTAGATAAATTTTCTCTTCACCAATTTTGTCTGGCTTAGTGATTTTACATCCTTTATCTTTT
>JFNU01000026.1 GCA_000634515.1 Prochlorococcus sp. scB245a_520K10
CCCCAGATTTCAAAGGAGGAGATGAATCAGAGACAAATAAAATAATCTTTGATATTTTTGAGAAGCTAAACTTATCCACTAATAAAGCAGAAAAAGACATAGGAATTTACAAAAGTACCATATCCAAAATTGAACAGGTTACTAGTGAAACTGCTAATAGAATTGTTGCTCAATGATTATTCCTCGAAGCAGAAGATCCTGAGA
>JFNU01000027.1 GCA_000634515.1 Prochlorococcus sp. scB245a_520K10
CTCCGGGCATACCATTTGATCTTCTGGCTAATAAGATTAAACCTCCAATTAAAATAGCTGGGAAAAGTAAATTACCCAAAATTCCTAATGCGGGTGGGGCTGTCTTTATAGGATGTACATCGAAACTAATTCCTTCATTTTTTAATTTATTTATAAGTTCTGGGGTTAAGCCTGGAAGATCAACCCTTAGTCTTTGGACTTTATTATCTAAATCTGAATCAATGGTTTCTATAACTGCATTCCTGCCACCTTCAAAAATATCTACCGACGTAACTCTTCCTGAATTGATGTAATCTAGGAATCTACCGTAACTAACTCTTGCTACCGCAGAATTTCTTGGTGCAATGGTTGTTCCATTTGATTTAAGTGAATCAACATTGCTGGAGGATAAAAATTGGTAGGAAAGCGCGATTACTAAAAGTATAG
>JFNU01000028.1 GCA_000634515.1 Prochlorococcus sp. scB245a_520K10
TAGATAAAGAGTCTGTAAAAATTGTGCAAAATTACGCTGGGATGAAAGTTATAGCAAAATTTATTCCCTAATGAGTTTTTCTTTTTTAAAATTCAGAAAAATACCATTAGCTTCATTGTTATTAACTAGGCAACCATTAAGGCTTGCAGTTGCCATAGCTGGAATAAGTTTTGCAGGGATTTTAATGTTTATGCAATTAGGTTTCAGAGATGGTTTATTTGACACGAGCGTAACTATTCATAAACTTTTAGATGCGGATCTTGTTTTAATAAGTCCCAGATCAAAAAGTTCTATAAGCATGAGTGGATTCCCAAAAAGAAGGCTTAT
>JFNU01000029.1 GCA_000634515.1 Prochlorococcus sp. scB245a_520K10
ATAGAATTTGAGAAAAATTATTGGAAAAATAGTACTGCAATAGGTTTTATATTTAGTTTGGGAGCATTGATGGGTTTCGTTGTAGGGTGTGTGGTCGTTTATCAAATTCTTTATAGTGACGTTACAGACCACCTCCCAGAGTACGCCACCTTATTAGCAATGGGGTATAGACTTAAGTCCCTTTTCTTTGTCGTAGCTAGAGAAGGGTTTTTATTG
>JFNU01000030.1 GCA_000634515.1 Prochlorococcus sp. scB245a_520K10
TAATTAAATGTCCAAATGCAGTTGATTTTCATTGGCATCCACCATTTAATTGCGAACAAATAGATTCATTAATAGCTCAAGAAAAAGAAAGGGCAAAAATGGCTTTAGTGTTTTATAAGAAACATCCAAATTTAAGGGTTAGATTTATGATTCAATTAACTCCTCTTCATAACTTACTTTGGCAAATTCTTTGCTTGGGAGGAGTAATCAGTATTGATAGAATCCTTCCTTTATTAAAATTTCTAGTAAATATAAA
>JFNU01000031.1 GCA_000634515.1 Prochlorococcus sp. scB245a_520K10
TTTCTAGTAAATATAAAAAAAAATAGACTAGCACTTGAGATACTTAGGATCCCTCTGAATATGATTTACATTAAACAGTTAAACAAATCAAGATAAAAAACTTTTAGAAGTACACATCACTTGCTAGAATCATTGAAATTAAATCCACACATCTGACAGTTTCGGGTGATTTACTAAAATAAATTCCCCGTCAGATGGAGGCT
>JFNU01000032.1 GCA_000634515.1 Prochlorococcus sp. scB245a_520K10
CTAGACGTTGGAATCCCAAGATGTCTAAGTACATATATTGCGCTAGGAATGGAGTTCATATCATTGATCTTGTGAAAACAGCATTATGTATGAACGATGCTTATAAATGGACAAGAAACGCAGCAAAAAGTGGTAAACGTTTCCTTTTCGTGGGTACAAAAAAACAAGCATCAGATGTAGTAGCTCAGGAAGCTACTAGATGCGGGGCTGCATATGTTAATCAAAGATGGCTAGGAGGGATGTTGACTAATTGGACAACAATGAAAGCTAGGATTGAAAGATTAAAGGATCTAGAAAGAATGGAAAGTAGTGGATCAATAGCAATGAGGCCTAAAAAAGAAGCTGCAGTTTTGAGGAGAGAACTTGAAAGATTACAAAAATACTTAGGCGGACTCAAGGGCATGAGAAGATTACCAGACGTAGTTGTTTAGTTGATCAGAGAAGAGAATCTAATGCTGTACTAGAAGCTAGGAAATTAGATATCTCATTGGTTTCAATGTTGGATACAAACTGCGATCCGAATTTGTGTGAGGTTCCTATTCCATGTAACGATGATGCCGTTAGATCTGTGCAACTTATTTTGGGAAGACTTGCAGATGCTATAAATGAGGGCAGAAAGGGTTCTAATGCCGAAAGAAAAAATTAAATTCCAATTTAAAACTTACTAATTACTATCTTTATTAATTCAAATGGGAAACATTACAGCAAAACTTGTAAAAGATCTTAGAGACAAGACCGGCGCAGGAATGATGGATTGCAAA
>JFNU01000033.1 GCA_000634515.1 Prochlorococcus sp. scB245a_520K10
GAGGAAGAGTTGCAGCTGAAGGGTCAATTGGTAGTTATATACATACTGGATCAAGAGTAGGCGTTCTACTAGAGTTAAATTGTGAAACTGATTTTGTTGCTAGAGGTGATATTTTCCAATCTTTGTTGAAGGATATTTCAATGCAAGTAGCAGCTTGCCCAAATGTTGAGTATGTCTCAATTGATGAAATACCAGAAGATGTTGTAAAAAAAGAAAAGCAGATTGAAATGGGTAGAGATGATTTATCTGGCAAACCAGAACAAATTAAAGAAAAAATAGTTGAAGGAAGAATTGCGAAAAGACTTAATGAGCTGGTTTTGCTTTCACAACCTTATATTAAAGATAGTTCTCTTACTGTTGAAGATCTTGTTAAACAAGCAGCCGCAAAAATTGGTGAAAATATAAAAGTAAGACGTTTTACAAGATATACATTGGGTGAAGGTATCGAAAAAAATCAGATGGACTTCGCTGAAGAGGTCGCATCAATGCAATCAAATTAGTCACTTGAATGATTTGACAAATTTAAATAATTACTTAGATATAGATAAAATTAACTCTCAATTAGAGAGAGCAGATAAACAAAAAAAAATATTGATTAGAAATATCTATAGGGAATATGAAATTTATCTTAAATTCGTAAGAGATCTACTTTATATCTCAGTTGGAAAAGGGATTAACCAAATATATAGTTATCCAATAATTGATGATAATTTTTTAAATGAAAATAAATTTTGTGAGTTCTCTGA
>JFNU01000034.1 GCA_000634515.1 Prochlorococcus sp. scB245a_520K10
ATTACAGCGAATGTTATAAAAATCAGTAAAACGAATGATGTAATAATAAGAAATTTGCTTAAATAGTTTTGATAGTTCCACAAAAACGAATGATGACCAAAAAGAAAAATTTCAATATGAAGATGGTTTTCAATTAGAAGAACCCATGCACTTCCAGATAAGTAAAGATATTTCAAATACCGCTGAATATTATCAAGCTAATAATTATGAGAAATTGGCATCACTTGATTTAGATAATAAGGACCATAATAATTATTTATCTAGTAACAATATTATTGAAAATTTAGGAGTTGAAAAACAATTTATTACATCCCTTCTTGAATTAATAGGTGAAGTAAAGGGTCAAAAAGCAAGACATCCAGAAAAAGACAATATCAATCAAATGGATATTTCACCCAAAAATAAGATTCTTAAAAATTTTGATTTAATAGACAAGTCATTGGAAAATTTACTATTGAATCTTTCATATAAGATTAACCAAGAATTATTTAAGGCCAATCTGATAAAAAAAATTATATCTAAAGATTCCTATGATTACTTAGTAGGCAAAAATTTGATGATAAAACATCCATATCCTTTTGTTATTAATTTCGAATTCAACTTAAATAGTTCATCATTAAACGGCAATAATCTTCAAAGTATTATTTTCTTTAA
>JFNU01000035.1 GCA_000634515.1 Prochlorococcus sp. scB245a_520K10
CAAAGTATTATTTTCTTTAATATATCTACAGTTGAGTTAGAGTTTAAAAATTTAAACCTTTCTATTCAAAGGAATAAAATAAATGAGCTAAAAAATCAATTTCAGCGTTTGATTAAAAAAGATACATACTGGAGGCAAAAAGAAATAACTTTGAATAAGATACGATGAAAAAATAACTCTTTTTCAAATTTGACTATTAGCGCAAATTACAATACTAAATTAATTAAAGATTGGATAAGACCTCTTCAAAAGTCCCTAACTATTGAAACCGAAAACAAATTTATTAACACCCTAGGAAGAGAAAAGTATTTTAATGATTATTTGCACGAATCATTAAAAAAACTAAGTGATCTAAATCTTCCAGACGAATATTTGATAATATTTAGTGAATTTTCTAAAAAATTTAATGAATACAATAAGTTAGATGAAAATCAAAGAAAAAGGTTAATTATAGATACAAGAAAAAATCTTTATAAACTTGGTAAAACTTTAGAAGTAGAAAGTTCAAATAATATTTCTAATAAAGTTATTCTGAATAAACCTGATTCAAGTTTGTCTTTTGATTCGGATATTTCATTAATAAAAAATGTAGGAAAAGTTTATAAAAATAAGCTTAATGAATTAGGGATTTTTCACATAAAAGATCTAATTAATTATTTCCCGCGAACATATCTAGACTATACGAATAGAGTTAAGATAATTAATTTAAAACCAGACAATTTATATACGTGCATCGGAAATATTAAAAGATTTTATATACACAAGAGTAAAAAGAATAGTAATTTATCAATAATGAATTTTGTAGTTTCTGATGAAACATCTTCAATAAAGGTTACTAAATTTTTTTTAGGAAGAAGATTTAGATCTTACTCTTTCTTCACATCTCAAAAATCTTTGTATACTCCTGGAACTAAATTAGCAATTTCAGGTAAGGTTAAATTGACAGAGTATGGTAAAACTTTTGTAGATCCGCAGATTGAAATTCTTAAGGATAACAATGATAATTTTAATTTTTCAGGAAAAATATTACCCTTGTACTCATTAGGTGAAGCATTATCAAACATGAGTTTTATAAAACTCATGAAAAAGGTACTAATTTATTCTAAGCAATATCCAGAAATTTTAAATAAAAAACAACTTGATTCATTATCTTTATTATCAAAACGAGAGTCTTTGATTAATATTCATTTTCCACCAACTCAAGAGGCACTTATTGAGTCAAAAAAACGTTTGGTTTTTGATGAGTTGTTCCTACTGCAAATAAAGTTCCTACTTAGAAAAAGAAAGACGAAAAAAAATCTAATTGTTCAACAATTACCTCAAAAGAAATCTTTACTAAAAGAATTTTTAAATACTTTTCCTTTTGAATTAACAAAATCTCAAGTAAATGTTTTAAATGAAATTAAAAAAGATTTATCTAATCCGGTAGCAATGTCACGACTGCTTCAGGGAGATGTGGGAAGCGGCAAAACTATAGTTGCAATAGCATCTTTATTAATTGTTATTGAAAAAAACCTGCAAGGTGCATTTATGGTTCCAACTGAAGTATTAGCAGAACAACATTATAAAAATTTATTAAAATATTTAAATCCCCTTTTAGTTTCAGTTGAACTTCTTACTGGGAATACTCCAAAAAAAAAGAGAAAAGAAATTCTCTCGAATTTGAAAAATGGATTAGTTGATATTCTCGTAGGTACTCATGCATTATTTGAAGATAAAGTCATCTTTAATTCATTAGGGATGGTCGTAATTGATGAACAACATAGGTTTGGAGTTACTCAAAGAAATAGATTACTTAATAAAGGAGAAAATACTAACTTGTTATCAATGACAGCAACTCCAATCCCGAGAACTCTTGCGCTTTCCATTTATGGTGATTTAGATGTTAGTCAAATTACAGAACTCCCTCCTGGGAGAGTTCCTATAACTACAAAAATAATTTCAGAAGATGATTTAAATAACTTGTTCAAGATTGTTGAAGATGAGCTCAATGAAGGAAAGCAAGCTTATGTGATTTTGCCACTTATAGAAGATTCAGAAAAACTGAATTTAAGCTCTGCAAAGAAAACATTTAAACATTTGTCAGAAGAGGTCTTTTTTAACAAAAAAGTGGGATTATTACATGGCAAATTAAGTTCACAAGAAAAGAATGAAGTGATTAATTCTTTTTTAAAGAATGAGATTAATATATTGGTTTCAACCACTGTAATTGAGGTTGGTATTGATGTTCCTAACGCCACAATTATGATTATTTATAATTCGGAAAGATTTGGATTGTCTCAGCTACATCAATTAAGAGGGAGAGTTGGTAGGGGATCAACGAAATCCTTTTGTTATCTGGTGACCTCCGATAAAAATGGGTTAGAAAACAAGCGACTTTGTGTTTTGCAAAAATCTAATGATGGCTTTTATATTGCCGAAAAAGACTTGGAGCTTAGAGGACCAGGTCAGATTTTAGGATATAGACAATCTGGATTACCTGATTTTGTACTGGATAATTTACCAAACAATAAATTTCTTATTGATAAGGCTCGTGAAGAGGCCATTAAGATTGTTAGTTATGATCCTGATTTAAAAGAAAATATTGTTTTAAGGAATATACTTATTGATAATTCTGATAATAAATTCATTCATGATTTCTTGAATTGAAAACTATCATTGTAATTTTTGATATATATGCCACTATAAATCAATTGCAAATTTCAATTGAAAATTTGGAATAAAATACCAATTAAAGATAATGGAGATAAATTAATAGCTATACCTAGCTACTTAAACTTTTTAGATCCGCATCCTTACTCCTATTTAGGAGCGCCTTACAAAGATAAAACTTCTATTTGGAAATTAAGCGAGGAGGTCGT
>JFNU01000036.1 GCA_000634515.1 Prochlorococcus sp. scB245a_520K10
TATTTAGGAGCGCCTTACAAAGATAAAACTTCTATTTGGAAATTAAGAGAGGAGGTCGTAAATAGATTATTAAAAGTAAATGATTATTTGATATCAAAGAGTAGTTTTAACCTTTTAATTTGTGACAGTTGGCGACCTTTAGAAGTCCAGGAATTTATGTTTAAAAGAGCATTTTTATTAGAGTGTAGAAAATCTCAAATTGATGCTTCTTTTAAAAATAGAAAATCCTATACATCTAT
>JFNU01000037.1 GCA_000634515.1 Prochlorococcus sp. scB245a_520K10
GAAAATCCTATACATCTATTTTAAAAAAAGTTGAAAAATTTTGGGCATATCCTTCTCATGACTCTAGGTGCCCTCCACCTCATTCAACTGGGGGTGCACTGGATATTTGTTTAAGACGGAAATCTTGTTGAAATGGGAAGTACGGTTGATCAAATGGATGAGACCTCAATTCCAGATTTTTATGCAAACATAAAAAATGAAGAAGCATTTATTTGGAATAGTAGAAGAAATCTATTAAGGGAAATTATGACTAAATTTGGTTTTGCTCAACATCCAAATGAATGGTGGCATTTTAGTTATGGGGATCAATTATGGGCTTGGAAAAATAAAAAAGAAAATGCCTTTTATGGAAAAATTTAAAATCTATTGTATCTCATTTAGTAAGTTTAAAATAGAACTTTCATCTTGGGTATTTATAAAATCTCCAAAATCTAAATCTGAACTGTTTTTCCAATGATCAAATAATGGTTGAAGAGTTTTTTCTAAATCGTTAAGTTCCATTCTTTGTAAAAATGGTTTAGCTAACCTCTGTAGATTCTTACTCCCTCCCAACCATAATTGGTATTTATTTTGCCCGCTCCCTACAAGTGCTAATTCCGCCATGTAAGGCCTTGTACATCCATTCGGACATCCTGTCATTCTAAATAATATTGTCTTTTCTATTTTTAGATCTAGTAGTAATTTTTCAATCCTTTTTAATACATCAGGTAATATTCTTTCAGCTTCAGTCATCGCAAGACCACAAAGTGGTAGAGCTGGACATGCCAGAGCATGTCTTTGTATTTCATTGATATCATCTAACTTTTCATATCCAATTTCTGATAGAGATTTTTGAATTTCACTTTTATTTCTATTGGCGATATTACAAAGTAAAATATCTTGATTGGGTGTGAGTCTTAAATTAAGATTAAATTTTTTTACAATACTAGAAATCGTATTCTTCTTTTCTCCTGATAATCTTCCTGATAGTAAAGGTAATCCTACAAAATAAAAGTTCTTGCTTTGTTTATGCCAACCTAGATAATCAATAAGAACTTGTTTAGGTTCTTTTCTGATTTTTTTAATTTCTTTTTTGAAGTACTTATCTAGAAGCAATTTTTTGAACCACTTAATACCTTTTCTGTGAAGAAGATATTTCATTCTCGAATTCTTTCTTGATTTTCTATCACCATAATCTCTTTGAATAGCAACGATGCTTTGTATTAATTCATAAATATCTTTTTCTTCAACATATCCAAGAGGATCTGCAATTCTTGCGAATGTTTCTTCGTTATTATGTGTGCGTCCCATTCCACCTCCAATATAGAAGTTACACCCTTCTAAGTTTCCATCTTTTGAAGTAAAGGCAACTATTCCGATGTCATTAGTAAGAAGATCAACTGAATTATCTCCAGGAACTGTAACAGCGCATTTGAATTTTCTTGGTAAATAACTTGAACCATATAGAGGTTCATCTTTTATTCCACTAAAAACATTATCTTTAAATTGAAGTCCCCTAATAGCTTCAACATCTTTATCAGGTTTTATGGTGTATTCTAAATCTCCATCAGCCCAAAGCTCTAAAAAAGTACCTTGCCCAGCTAATGGGGTTAAAAGGTCTGCAACTTTTTTAGCCAATGC
>JFNU01000038.1 GCA_000634515.1 Prochlorococcus sp. scB245a_520K10
GTCTGCAACTTTTTTAGCCAATGCTCTCGCAATATTGTATTCTGGCGAATCAAATGGAGCCGCTGGGGCCATTACGTTTCTATTTATGTCTCCACATGCAGCTAATGTTGAGCCCATTGAATTTACAATTGTTTGGATCACTTCCTTTAGATTCTCCTTTCTAATCCCATGCATTTGAAAGGCTTGTCTTGTAGTTGCCCTAAGTGATCCATTACCTAATTTGTCAGATAATTCATCTAATGCTAAAAATAAATTCCCAGGAATTTCCCCCCCCAGGAC
>JFNU01000039.1 GCA_000634515.1 Prochlorococcus sp. scB245a_520K10
AGGAATTTCCCCCCCAGGACTCCTTAACCTAAGCATCATTTGCCAATCTTTGCTTTTGCCAGGCTTTCTATTCTCTCTATTATCTTGTTGATAACTACCATGAAATTTCAATAACTGAACTGCATCATTAGTAAAATGATCGCTCTCATTAACTAATTCCGTGGCAAGAGGTTCCTTTAGAAATTGGCTACTTTTTTTAAAATTTTCAAATTTAGAAACTTCTAGTCCGTTAGCCAAACAAACAGTTTCTTCTTTGGCAGAATCTTTTTTCTTTTTTACTTTCTCAACCTTGAGCAAAGGACCAAAACATATCTCTTTTTATACATTAGCGAAAAGCTTATTTAACTGGTAGTAAATTATAGTAATAGAAGTCATATTTTTTTCTTGTCTAAATATTTACTTGAGATAGGAACCGAAGAGTTGCCCGCAAAATTTTCTCATTCTGTTCTAGAGCAATTTAAATCTCTAATAGAATTTGAATTGGACAAAAAGTTGATTAAATTCAACAATATCGTTGTTACTTCTACACCAAGGAGAATTATTCTACTTTTAGAAGGGTTAGTTGATTATGCAGAAGATAAGACGATAGTAAGAAAAGGACCAAAAGCCAATTCAGCTTTTTTAGATGGATCTCCTACTAATGCTGCTTTAGGATTTGCGAATAGTTTAGGTATAGATGTAGGTGAGCTAGAAATAAAAAATACAGAAAAGGGTGATTTTGTTTTT
>JFNU01000040.1 GCA_000634515.1 Prochlorococcus sp. scB245a_520K10
AAAAGGGTGATTTTGTTTTTGGAAAGAAAATTGAGAAGGGACAATCCACAAGAATTTCATTGTCTTCAATTGTTCCTAAAGTAATGAAGAGTCTTCAAGGTCCACGATTTATGAAATGGGGGGCCGGGAATATAAAATTTGCAAGACCTATTAGGTGGATTACTTCTATCTACAATGATGATATTCTTGACTTCGTATTTGATGAATGTGATCCAAATATTCAAATAAGTAATAAATCAAAAAGTCATAGACTAATCAATAAAGTTATTGAAGTTCAAAATCCTGATAATTTTTTTGAATTATTGAAACAAAATAGAGTATTAGTTGAGCGTCAAGAAAGAAAAGAAAAAATTGAAAGTCTTATAAATCAGTCCTCTATATTACTAAATCTTAAGCCTGACCTGTCTAAAGGATTGCTTGATGAACTAACTGATTTAGTTGAATGGCCCGAATTGATTATTGGTAAATTTAGCGATGAATTTCTTAATCTCCCAGTTGAAGTTCTTTCCACAGTCATGAAAAATCATCAGAGATATGTACCTCTTTTATTGAATAATAATACTTTTTCAAAACTAGATTTAAGCTCTGAAAAAAATATTAGTACAAATTTTTTCGTTATTTCAAATGGTCTTGAAAAATCAAATAAAAAGATTGCAAAGGGAAATGAGAAGGTGTTGAGGGCAAGGTTTTCAGATGCAAAGTTTTTTGTAGAAAGTGATAAAAAAGTTGCTTCAATTGAAAGAAATGAAAAACTTAAATCTGTTTCTTATTTAAAAGGACTTGGAAATATCTTTCAGAGAGTAAAAAGAATAGAGGAAGTTACAAAAAATATCCTTATATTTTTAAATGATAAGTCTTTAGAAGATCAAAAAATAATAGAAGCTGCTAGATTCTGTAAAAACGACTTATGTAGCGAAATTGTTTTCGAATTCCCGGAATTGCAAGGAATAATGGGTGGTAAATATCTTAAAAATGAAGGTTTTAGTGAGGATGTTTGTTTGGCTGTGGCTGAACATTACTTGCCCTCTTTTTATAAAGATGCCTTGCCTTCGTCAAAATATGGCGCGATAGTTTCTATCGCAGATAAGATTGAAACTTTAATAAGTATATTTATTTCCGGTAAGCGTCCAAGTGGATCTTCTGATCCTTATGCTTTGAGAAGAAATTTGAACGGAGTGATTAAAATAATTTGGGATTATGAACTTGATTTACCTTTAGATAAGTTATTTAACGAACTGATTGATTTTTGGAAAATCGAATTCCCTAATTTGGACTTCGCAAAAAAGGAAGTTTTAAATGATTTAATTGAATTTCTAGTTCAGAGAATTGTTAGTCATCTTGAAGAAATATCATTAAGTAAAGAATTGATAAAAGCCCTTTACTCTTGTGATGAGTTTTCTCAAAAAAGAATTTTGAATATTGTTGATCTTAAAAATAGAGTTAAAAGTATTGTCAAATTTAAAGAAAAAGAAACTTTTGTTGAAATCCAGAAGGTAATTACAAGGGTAAGCAAATTAGCTAATAGTAGTAATCTTTCAATAGAGGTATTCTCAATAGGAGATTATGTGAACACAAAACTTTTTGAAAAAGATTGTGAATTGAAAGTTTTTGAATTTATTAAGGAATTAGAAAAACTTTTTTCAAAAGGTTATTGCGATTATTTGAAACTTCTAAATTTATTCGAGATCAATATAAATATTATTGAGGATTTATTTGATAATGAAAAAGGGGTCCTTGTAATGACAGAGGATATGAAAGTACGAAATAATAGACTCAATTTGTTGAGCTTAATTAGAAATTATTCTCTAAAGATCGCTGACTTTACACTTTTGAACTCTTAACTTTAATGCCACCTTTAATTGAATAATTTTCTAGCATTTTTTCTACTTCTTTATTTTCCCTAACAGCACTATCTACGGGTTTATATTTTAGTGGTGCTAGAGCTTTGCCTCTTAAGATAGAACCAAGTGTAAGCATTGTGATTTTAAGTTGCTGTAATGGTTTCATGGAGACAACTCTTTTGTATAAATAACTATCAAAAGTAAGTCTTTGTACATCCATGTCATCACACATTTCAACAAAGGCTTCTCTTGCGGAATCATTTCTATAGAAGATATTTTGGAGGATTTCTAATACCTTATATGTTGTGCCATACTTTTTATCCCATTTTTTAAGATAGTTTTTTAAATCTTTTTCAGATGGAATTACTTGACCGTTTTTTGAGGCTTCAACTATTTCTTCAGCACACATTCTCCCACTCTTTGCCGCAAAATAAATGCCCTCACCAGAACTTTTTGTAACATAACCTGCTGCATCACCAACAAGGGCCATTCTACCAACTACCCTTCTTGGTCTTGGATGCTCAGGTATTGGATGTGCTTCTACCTTTATTACCTCACCATTAACTAGTCTTTTCATCGCCCTACTCCTAACTCCCTCTTGAAGTCCTTTTATTAGGGACTGATTCTTTTGCATGGTTCCAGTGCCGACAGCGACATGATCATATTTAGGAAAAACCCACCCATAAAAATCCGGAGAAACATCAGTGCCGACATACATTTCGGCAAGATCTTCGTAGTAACTCATTTCTTCTTTAGGCAATTTAATTCTTTCTTGAAATGCAATAGCAACTTTGTAATCTCCTGCATCCATTGCTTTAGCAACTCTACTATTGGCTCCATCAGCTCCAATTAAAAGATCAACAGTAAGCTCCTTTAGCTCTCCTTTTTTGTCTCCATTCGTAAAATCTGAATAGGAGAGTTTATAAGGCCCTTGATTATTTTCGCCAGTATCAATAGAAGTAACTAATCCATTTATTAGTGTGGCTCCAAGATCTGAAGCTCTGTTGCGCATAAAAGCATCCATTACTTCTCTTCTACACATCCCAATAAACTCATTATCGCTTTTTCCATAAACTCTATCTAGACTAATATCTACTTCTCTGTTTGATGGAGATATCATTTTCATATGTCTTACTTTTCTATCAATAATTGATTCAGGCTCATCAAATTCCTCTACCATGCAAAGAGGAATAGCTCCTCCACATGGTTTTGCATTATCTAATTTCCTCTCT
>JFNU01000041.1 GCA_000634515.1 Prochlorococcus sp. scB245a_520K10
AGCCAAGTTTTTATTCCGGCTTTGGCAAGTATTTCTGCAGCACATGAACCACTTGGACCTCCTCCAATAACAGCTACCCTCAACATACGAAAAAAAATAATACTGTATATAAAACCTACATCTTTTTTGCTTATAAAAGTGCATTTCTTAAAATAATGGTTAATATCGAAATATGTTTTCCAAGTTCAACTAATAAATATTGGAACAAAACAAAGACATTAACCAATTTGATATACCGTTCGCAAAAAGAATTTATTTAAATAAGCCTAAATCAATATTATCTAAAAAATTATTATTATTTTCTCCATTTCTTTTCCTTCTTTTTTCTTTGGTTTCATTGCGATTGATTAGAAATATAGAATTAGTACCTTTTAGCATTCTAAATTTTCAGGCTGAGAAAAATCCTGAACGTAGAATTTTGGGCCATCTACCCTATAACGAAATTCCCAAGGATAAACTTGTTTTAATTGAGCCCAATATTGAAGTTCATATTGATATGCGTGATTCTCTAATAAATATGAGAGAAGAAGCGAAAAAAGATGGGATATATTTGGTCTTCTTAAGTGGTTTCAGATCAATAAATTTGCAAAACGAAATCTTTTATTCTTTAAAATCCTTTAGAAATCAAGTGGCATTAGAAAGAGCTAGAGTTTCAGCCCCTCCAGGATATTCTGAACATAGTACAGGTTTCGCAATTGATATTGGTGATGCCACTCAAAGTGAAACAGACTTTGAGACT
>JFNU01000042.1 GCA_000634515.1 Prochlorococcus sp. scB245a_520K10
CAAAGTGAAACAGACTTTGAGACTGAATTCGAAAATACTGATGCCTTTAGATGGTTAATAAAAAATGCAGCTAAGTTTCACTTTAAGTTATCATTCAACAAAAATAATAAATATATAGATTACGAACCTTGGCATTGGAGATATGAAGGCTCAATTGAAGCTTTAAAAGTTTTTGAGACTTCAAACAGAGAATTATAAATCTAAACGAATAATTAAATTACACAATA
>JFNU01000043.1 GCA_000634515.1 Prochlorococcus sp. scB245a_520K10
AAATGAGGGGCCGATGCCTCAAACAAGATTTGTTTTAAAAAAAGCATTAGAAAAAGGACTTAGGCCTATAGTCTTCGTAAATAAAATTGACAGACCAAGAGTAGTACCAGAAATAGCAATTGATAAGGTTCTTGATTTATTTCTAGAGTTAGGAGCTGATGATGATCAATGTGATTTCCCTTATCTTTTTGGGAGTGGCTTATCTGGATTCGCAAAAGAAGAGATGGAATCAAGTAGTGACAATATGATGCCTCTTTTTGAGGCTATTATAAGACATGTTCC
>JFNU01000044.1 GCA_000634515.1 Prochlorococcus sp. scB245a_520K10
GTAAGGTTAGTAAACTACTAGGATTCGAAGGATTACAAAGAATCGACATAAATGAAGCATTTGCAGGAGATATTGTTGCTGTTTCTGGTTTCGATGACGTCAATCCTGGTGAGACCATAGCATGTCCTGATTCTCCTCATCCTCTCCCATTAATTAAAGTTGATGAACCGACCTTAAATATGACATTTGTTGTTAATGATTCCCCTTTTGCGGGTAAAGAAGGGAAATTTGTTACGAGTAGACAATTAAAAAATAGATTGGAAAGGGAACTTTTAACAAATGTTGCCTTGAGAGTCGAAGAAACTGATTCTCCTGACAGGTTCTCAGTTTCGGGAAGAGGAGAATTACATTTAGGGATTTTGATTGAAACGATGAGGAGAGAAGGGTTTGAATTCCAAATCTCACAACCTCAAGTAATTTTTAG
>JFNU01000045.1 GCA_000634515.1 Prochlorococcus sp. scB245a_520K10
AAGTAATTTTTAGAGAAATTGAAAATGTTGAATGTGAGCCTATAGAGACTTTGGTTTTAGATGTACCTGAAGTTGCTGTGGGCTCATGTATAGAGAAACTCGGATCAAGAAAGGCAGAGATGAAAAACATGCAAACTAGTTCAGATGGGAGAACTCAATTAGAATTTCTTGTGCCATCAAGAGGACTAATTGGATTTCGTGGTGAATTTGTTCGGATAACGAGGGGTGAAGGTATAATGAGTCACTCTTTTTATGAATATA
>JFNU01000046.1 GCA_000634515.1 Prochlorococcus sp. scB245a_520K10
ATAAACCTAAAACAGGAGATTTTGAAACTAGGAGAAATGGGGTTCTTATAGCTTTTGAGGAAGGGGTGGCAACATTCTACGCATTAAAGAATGCAGAAGATAGAGGAGTTTACTTTATTAAGCCTGGAGTTAAAGTCTATAAAGGAATGATAATTGGAGAGAATAATCGACCTCAAGATCTTGAACTAAATATATGTAAAACTAAGCAGCTGACTAATATGAGGTCAGCAGGAGCAGAAGAACTTGATACTTTGCAGTCACCTGTTGATATTACTCTTGAAAGGGCACTTGAATATATTGGTCCAGATGAAATGTTAGAGGTAACACCAGATTCAATAAGAATGAGAAAATTAAATAAGAAGAAAAAAAATTAATAAATAATTTCATGGATGAAGAAAGTACAAAAAGTTTTAAAGATTCCCTTTTTACTGCTTTAAATCTTTTTAATAATCATGATTGGTATGAGGCCCATGATGCTTTTGAAGAAATTTGGAATACTCTTGATGGTGATGAAAGGCAAGTCATTCAAGGAATTTTACAAGTATCTGTCTCTCAGTTCCACTTAAGTAAGGGAAATTTAAATGGAGCCACTATTTTGCTGGGAGAGGGTTTAGGTAGAATAAAAACTAGAACCAAGATTAATTTAGGGATTGATCTTGAATCCTTTTGCCGATGTTTAGAAAATTTATTGAGAAAATTACAATATAAAGAGATATTAAATGAGAGTGATAAACCTTTTTTGAAACCTCTTTGATGCATATGAATATATTTTTCTCTTTTACTAAAGTTTTGTTTTTTCTTTCATTCTTTTTTCAAGAACATAAGATTACTTATCAATCTCAAGCAAGATGAACTTAAAAATTCAAAATGTATCTCTTTCAATTAAGGGGAGATTTATTGTCAATGATGTTTCTATAACTGTAAATCCAGGAGAGGTTGTAGGTTTAATGGGACCTAATGGTGCAGGGAAAACTACCACTTTTAATCTTGCAGTTGGGAATATAAAACCTGATAAAGGAGAAGTTTTAATGAATGGTAAAAATATCACTAATCTTCCACTCCCTATTAGATCAAAACTTGGGTTAGGGTATTTAACTCAGGAGGCTAGTATATTTAGAAACCTCACTGTTAAGGACAATATAGATTTGGCTTTACAGAATTCATCTTATAGTCGAGCGGCAATTAGAAATAGAAGAGAGCAATTAATTAATGAATTTAATTTGAATAATTTTGTAGATAATTACGGTTATCAACTTTCAGGTGGAGAAAGAAGGAGGTGCGAGATAGCTAGAGCTCTTACTGTAGGAAGAAAAGGGCCTAAATATTTATTATTAGACGAACCTTTCTCTGGAATAGATCCCTTAGCTGTTAATGATTTAAAGAAACTAATTCTCAAATTAAGTGGTGATGGGGTAGGGATTCTTATTACAGACCATAATGTGAGGGAGACCCTATTAATTACCAACAAATCTTATGTTTTAAGTGAAGGAAAAATTTTAGCCTACGGCTCATCAAGTGAATTAGCAGATAATCCAATAGTCAAAAAGTATTATCTAGGAGATAATTTCAGACTTTGAAATTCTTTTGCATAAGGAATTAAAACTTAATTATTAAAGATTTACTCATTTAAGAATGTTTTAAATTATTATTTGTTTGTCATTGAATATTAAAACTGGATAAATTTCTAGAAATGATACTAGATAATATTTTAAAAAATTTTATATATGACCCAGTTTCAATTTTAGGTCTTTTAGTTTTTTATATTTTATTAGTTAATTTACCAATATCTTTAGCCGCAGTTTTTAACAAAAAGTCTTCTTTTACCGTAAGAATACTTACGATACTTGTGAATTTATTCATAACATTGCAATTACTTTTTAGGTGGTCAATTTCTGGACATTTCCCTATTAGCAATTTGTATGAATCTCTTTATTTCCTTACTTGGGGACTCACAATGGGACAACTATTGATTGAGAGGGAATATCAATCTCCAATAATCCCCACAATTGCCATACCTATTGAGTTACTAAGTGTGGCTTTTGCTTGTTTTGTTTTGCCTGACGATTTGAAATTATCATCTAACTTGGTTCCAGCCTTAAGATCTAGCTGGTTGGTAATGCATGTTAGCGTCGTAATGCTTAGTTACGCGGCACTAATAATAGGTTCTTTACTTTCAGCTTCTGTCTTGTTCGTAAATAAAAATAAACCGCTTCAAATTAGAAGTAGTTCAACAGGTATAGGAGGGTTCAAAATGTCGAATAACTATTCTTTTAATGATTTAGTTGATCCGATTGAATTTTCCCATTCTGAAGAATTAGATACATTAAGT
>JFNU01000047.1 GCA_000634515.1 Prochlorococcus sp. scB245a_520K10
TTCTTTTAACTCTAGGTTTAATTACAGGAGCAGTTTGGGCTAATGAAGCATGGGGAACATGGTGGAGCTGGGATCCAAAAGAAACATGGGCATTTATATCATGGTTGTTTTATGCTGCTTATCTGCATATGAGAATAAGTAAAGGTTGGCAAGGAAGAAGACCAGCGTTATTAGCGTCGACAGGTTTCTTGGTGGTTTTAGTATGTTACTTAGGAGTTAATTTTTTAGGAATAGGTTTGCATAGTTATGGCTGGATATTTGGATGATTTATTATCTGCCAAATATTTATTGAGGTTCAGAAAGAACCTTCCCATTTTGTGCTTCTTGAGCAACTTTTCTCAGGTCATCACATCCCTCTTTTAAAGTTGGATATGCGAACATTCCACTGCCTGCAATAAAACAATTAGCACCGGCATCAGCACATTGAGAAATAGTCCAATTTGCTTTTATTCCTCCATCAACTTCAATATCTACATTTAA
>JFNU01000048.1 GCA_000634515.1 Prochlorococcus sp. scB245a_520K10
GGATTTACTGTCATAACCAAAACATGATCAACCATATCCATGATGTTTTCAATCATTTCAAAAGGAGTATGGGGATTTAGTGCGACTGAAGGAGATCCTCCTAGATCTCTTATTCTTCCAAGAACTCTATGTAGATGAATATTTGCTTCGGCATGAGCTATCACTACTCCAGGTTCACCATTGGCTCCTTTTGATGCTTTTACATAAGATTCAAGCATGGTTTCACAATTGTATTGGCTAACCATTAATTGGGTTTCAAAAGGGACATCACAATATTTTCTGCATGCAGCAATCATCTCAGGGCCAAAAGTAAGGTTTGGGACGAAATTTCCATCCATTACATCAAATTGAATTCTATCTACTCCAGCTTTCTCGAGTTCTTTTACACATGCCCCCATATTTGCCCAATCTGCGGGTAAAACGGAAGGAATTATTTGAATTGGTCTATTAACACCAGCTAAATTTGTTTGATTTGACTCAGTCATTTAATTTTTAAAATATTTAATAAAGATACTATATTTAGTTGTTTATTCCTAATTTCAAGTCACGGCCTGATAAAGTAACAGCTGTAATGAGTTAAAAAAAGCTTATTAGCATAATAATTCTTATAAAAAATGGCATTTTTTATGAGATCATACTCAAAACCTTTTAGAGAATC
>JFNU01000049.1 GCA_000634515.1 Prochlorococcus sp. scB245a_520K10
CTGCAGCTGTAGAAGCAATGAGATTGCGAATGGGCAAAATTGAAATGAAAGGGAAAATAGTTATTGGAGAAGGTGAAAGAGATGAAGCACCTATGCTTTATATAGGTGAAGAGGTAGGGAGTGGAAGTGGACCAGGGGTTGACTTTGCTGTAGATCCTTGTGAAGGAACTAATCTTTGTGCAAATAATCAAAGAGGTTCTATGGCAGTTTTGGCTGCCTCTGATACCGGCGGACTTTTTAATGCTCCTGATTTTTACATGAATAAATTAGCAGCTCCTCCTGCTGCCAAAGGGAAAGTTGATATTAGAAATTCAGCTACTGAAAACTTGAAAATACTCAGTAATTGCTTAGATCTTTCCATTGATGAACTAACTGTTGTTGTTATGGATAGAACAAGACATAAGGATTTAATTAAAGAGATTCGAGGATGTGGCGCAAAAGTACAGCCGATTTCTGATGGTGATGTTCAAGCTGCGATTGCATGTGGATTTGCAGGAACAGGAACACATTGCTTGATGGGTATTGGTGCAGCTCCAGAAGGTGTTATTTCGGCTGCTGCGATGAGAGCTCTTGGAGGACACTTTCAGGGACAATTAGTTTATGATCCAGCAATTGCTCAAACTTCTGAATGGGCTGATTATACAAAAGAAGGGAATATAAAACGTCTCAATGAAATGGGTATAACTGATATAGACAAAATCTATGAAGCAAACGAACTTGCATCGGGAGAAAACGTTGTGTTCGCTGGAAGTGGAATAACCGATGGATTATTATTTGATGGAGTTAAATTTGAAAGGGATTGTGTTAGAACAAGCAGTTTAGTAATTAGTACATTAGATAGCACTGCAAGATTCACAAATACTGTCCATATAAAAGATGGTGCAAAGAGTATCAGCCTTTAAAAATTCACTTTTGATTTTATGCATATTGTTGTCGTCGGACTGAGTCATCGCACGGCACCTGTCGAAGTGCGTGAGAAGTTAAGTATTCCTGACCAATCCATAACAGAATCATTGAAAGCATTAAAAGCTTTCTCTGATGTGTTGGAGGTGTCAATTTTAAGTACTTGTAATAGGCTAGAAATATATGCGCTAGTTAAGGATAAAAATACTGGAATTTCATCTATTAAAGAATTTATATCAGATTATTCTGGAATTATTTTTGAAGATTTAAACCCACATCTTTTTTGCTTTAGACAAGAAGATGCAGTTTTGCATTTGATGAAAGTTTCTGCAGGTCTCGATAGCCTCGTTTTAGGAGAAGGACAAATACTTTCACAAGTAAAAAAAATGATGAGATTAGGTCAAGAGAATCAATCTACTGGGCCCATTCTTAATAGATTATTAACTCAGTCAGTTAGTACAGGTAAAAAAGTTAGATCCGAAACAAATTTAGGAACCGGGGCTGTATCAATCAGTTCAGCAGCGGTGGAACTCGCTCAATTAAAAATTGGCCAAGAAAAGGGGTTTGATACTCTTGTAAGTTTGGAATCAGAGAAAGTTCTTGTAGTTGGGGCTGGTAGAATGAGTAGGCTTTTAATAACTCATTTAAAATCAAAAGGATGCAATAAACTTATACTTGTTAATAGAAATATTGATAGAGCATTAAATCTTGCTTTAGATTTCCCAGACTTAGAGATTATTTGTAAAGGATTAAATGAATTAGATCAAAATATATCAATATCCTCACTTGTTTTTACTAGTACAGCATCAGAAGAGCCAATAATTGATTTCGCTAAAATTGAAAAATTAAATTTGAGCAATCAACTTAAATTTATTGATATAGGTGTACCGAGAAATATATCTAATGATGTTAAACAACATCAGTTTGTACAATCATTTGATGTAGATGATTTACAAGAGGTAGTTTCAAGAAATCAAGAATTCAGACAAAAAATTGCAAAGGAAGCAGAATCTTTAGTAGAAGAAGAAAGAATTATTTTTCTAGAATGGTGGGCAAGTCTAGAGGCGGTTCCAGTAATTAACAAACTTAGATCAGATTTGGAGTTAATTAGAAAGGAGGAATTGCAAAAAGCACTTAGTAGAATGGGCCCAGATTTTTCTGCTAGAGAAAGAAAAGTTGTGGAAGCTCTGACTAAAGGAATTATCAATAAAATACTTCACACACCTGTTACTAAGTTGAGAAGTCCTCAATCAAGAGAAGAAAGACAAGCTTCTTTAAAAATCGTTGAAAAATTGTTTTCTTTAGTGGATGAGGATAAAAATAGCTAAATTTTCTTTATTTATATTAAGTTTTTCAAGTGATTTATCGAAATACCTTCGTAAACTGACCATTCCTATTTCTAAATCTGCCCATAATCAGTTACTTTAAATAGTTGTATCTACCTCCATTAGATTGAATGAAGCGTGTGTTGGCCATCATCCTCGGAGGAGGAAAAGGTTCTAGACTTTATCCCTTAACAAAAATGAGGGCAAAACCTGCTGTTCCATTAGCAGGAAAGTATCGTTTAATTGATATCCCAATTAGTAACTGTATTAATTCAGGTATAGAAAAAATGTACGTATTGACACAGTTCAATAGTGCATCTCTAAATAGACATATAGGAAGAACTTATAATCTTAATGGACCTTTTGGTCAAGGATTTGTGGAGGTATTAGCCGCTCAACAAACACCTGATAGTCCAAAGTGGTTTGAAGGTACTGCAGATGCTGTAAGAAAATACCAATGGTTATTTCAAGAATGGGACGTTGATGAGTACTTAATATTGTCAGGTGATCAATTATATAGAATGGATTACAGTTTATTTGTTCAACACCATAGAGATAATTGTGCTGATTTAACTGTTGCCGCATTACCTGTTGACGAGGCTCAGGCAGAAGGTTTTGGTCTCATGAGAACAGATGATTTAGGAAATATAAAAGAATTCAGTGAAAAGCCTACCGGAGAGAAGTTGAAGGCAATGGCAGTAGATACTTCGAAATTTGGATTAAGTAAGGAGTCAGCTGTCGAAAAACCTTATTTAGCCTCTATGGGTATTTACGTTTTTAGCAGAAATACTCTTTTCGATCTTCTAAATAAATATCCTAGTTATACGGATTTTGGTAAGGACATAATTCCAGAAGCACTTCATAGGGGAGATACTCTTAAAAGTTATGTATTCGATGATTATTGGGAAGATATCGGAACCATTGGCGCATTCTTTGAGTCAAACCTTGCATTGACTGAGCAACCAAAGCCTCCATTTAGTTTTTATGATGAAAAATTTCCAATCTATACAAGACCTAGATTTCTTCCTCCCTCTAAACTCGTAGATGCTCAAATTACTGATTCAATAGTCTGTGAAGGTACAATCTTGAAGTCCTGCAGTATTTTGCATTGTGTTTTAGGTGTGAGAAGTAGGATTGAAAGTGATTCTGTTCTTGAAGACACTTTAGTGATGGGTGCCGATTTCTTTGAATCCCCCGAAGAAAGAATTGAATTAAGAAAAGGAGGCGGAACACCTCTTGGTGTAGGTGAAGGAACTACTGTAAAAAGAGCAATTCTTGATAAGAATACAAGGATTGGTGATAATGTCGTAATCATCAATAAAGATCGAGTAGAAGAAGCAGATAAGCCAGAATTAGGCTTCTATATAAGAAATGGAATTGTTGTAGTAGTTAAAAATGCAACTATCGCAAACGGAACTGTTATTTAAATCTTTTCGATCATTTTTCGCTGACATAAGTATTTTTTTTGAGCAATTTTGTTGAGTTGCAGGCACACTATATTTATTGAGTTTTTTAATTTTTTATGTCCAAGGCGCATTTTGGTTTAATAGGTCTTGGTGTTATGGGCGAAAATTTAGTTCTTAACGCAGAAAGAAATGGATTTTCTAGTGTGGTATTTAATAGGACTTACTCAAAAACTGAAGAATTTTTACAAGGTCGAGGCCTTGGGAAGAATATAGAGGGAGCTGAAACTCTTCAAGAATTTGTTAACAAGCTAGAGAGACCTAGAAGAATTCTAATGATGGTAAAAGCTGGACCTGCAACAGATGCTGTCATAGAAAATATTTCTGGCTATCTCGAGGAAGGAGATTTATTAATAGATGGTGGTAATTCTCAATTTAAAGATACAGAAAGGAGGGTGAATACTCTTGAAAGTAAAAGTTTTGGATACATTGGAATGGGAGTCTCAGGTGGCGCTAAAGGAGCTCTAGAGGGGCCAAGTATGATGCCTGGTGGTACTAAGTCTTCATATGATGCAATAGAAAGCTTATTGACAAAAATGGCTGCCAAAGTTGAAGACGGACCATGTGTCGCATATGTTGGACCGGGAGGCTCAGGTCATTTTGTGAAAACTGTTCATAACGGAATTGAATATGGAATTGAGCAAATACTCGCAGAAGCTTACGACCTTATGAAGAGAGTCAAAGGTATGAATGGACAACAGATGTCAGAGGTATTTGGCATTTGGAATAATACTGATGAATTAGCTTCTTATCTTGTTGAGATAACAGAGATTTGTCTAAATACAAAAGATGAGATAACTGGAGATGATGTCGTGGAGAAAATATTAGATAAAGCTGGCCAGAAAGGTACTGGTTTATGGACAGTTGTAAGTGCTTTAGAACTAGGGGTATCAGTCCCAACTATTTATGCCTCTTTAAATGCAAGAGTAATGAGTTCTTTAAAAGAGCAACGTAGTGAGATTGAAAAAACTATTCCAACCACAGAAATAGAAGATTTTGATTTAGGAAATATATCGGATGGAATGAAACCTCTATTTGATGCTGTAGTCCTTGCCACAATTGCTAGCTATGCCCAAGGTATGGATATCTTAAGAGAAGCATCTGCAGTATATAACTATGGTTTGAATATGCCGTCAATTGCTCAGATATGGAAAGGTGGTTGCATAATTAGATCAAAATTATTAAGTAAAATTCAAGATGCTTATAACAAAGACCCTAATCTGAAAAATTTAATTTTTGATGATTGGTTCAATAATGAAATTGCGATGAGATTAGATAACTTAGCTAATGTAGTTTCTTTATCCACAAAAGCTGGTATACCAGTCCCATGCCTATCCAGTACTTTAGACTATTTGAATAGTTATAGAACCAATAGACTTCCTCAGAATCTTGTTCAGGCAATGAGAGACTGTTTTGGCTCTCATACATATGAAAGAATTGATATGGGAGGTAGTTTTCATACTGAATGGATGAAATGATTGAAAAGGTCAAAAATGGATACACCATAAACATATACAAAGACAAGTTAGAACTATCAAAAGAGGTTTTTAAATTTATTGAAAGCCAGATTGTTAATACATTAAAAAATAAAGAAAGATTCAAATTTTGTGTAAGTGGAGGTTCAACTCCTAAGTCTGTCTATCAACTGCTTTCTAAAAGCAATCTTAAATGGGATTTTGTTGATGTCTTTTTAGGAGATGAAAGATGTGTTGATCCAAATTCAGAATCAAGTAACTCGTTAATGTTGAAGAATTCATTGTTAACTAATTTTGGATCTAAAGCGTTTTTTTATGAGATTTTCAATGATTTAAATGCTGATGATGAAGCTACAAAAAATCAATTTATTTCCAAATTATTTGAAAAATGCGGATCAAACCCTCCAACCTTTGATTTAACATTATTAGGTCTTGGAGACGACGGTCATACAGCCTCATTATTCCCTTATCAAGAAAATAATAATGTAGATGATTTTGTTATTTTTAATGAAGGTAAAGGATTAAAAAGAATTTCATTAACTCCAAAGGTCCTTTCAGCCTCTTCAAAGATAGTATTTTTGGTTAGTGGAGCTTCTAAAAGAATTGCTCTTGAGAGGTTATTAGATGAAAAAGAGCCAACAGATAGAACACCATCAAGATTAATAAAATCTATTAATCAAATTTCAATATTTTGTGATCAGGAATCAGCAAAAGAATTAGAAATTTAGTTAAAGTCTATTAATAATTTAAATTATTTAATGAGTAAGAAAAAATTTTTATTCCAGAAAAAGGATTTTGATGGTTGGAAAACATTAAATGATACTGTTATGGGCGGATCAAGTTCAGCTTTTTGTGAGATTTCAAATTCTGGTTTGTTATTAATGGGTAATATTGTCGAGAAAGCAGGAGGATTTGTTAGTTGTAGATCGCCTATTTATAAACCATCTTTAAACGTATCTGAATTTTCATTCTTTGAATTAAATATTGATGGACAAGGAAGAACTTTTAAATTTGCTGTCGGTTGTGAAGATGATCTCCTTGGAATAACCGAATTTATTCCAGGTGGTCTTAGATGGATTAAATCATTCCCAACAAAAAAATTCGGAACAACAAATGTTCAAATTCCCTTTAGTGAGCTAAAACCTTCAATAAGAGCTAACAAGGTGCGGTTTCCATTTAAATTCAAGCCATCTAAAATTAAAAGGTTGCAACTACTACACTCTAAGTTTGGTGATGATGGATTACTTAATAATGAGTTTAAACAGGGTTCAATAAAAGTTTTAATTAAATCAATAAGTGTTATTTGACAATCCATCTAAAAATATAGAGAGCTTAATCGCTAAGTCAGCAGATTTAACAAATAAACCTTTTATTCATTCTGTCGTAAAAATAAATGGTGAATACGAAATCGAAGAAGAAGATATTGATTTGACGGTTAATATCTTATGTCGAGATAAAGAAGGTAAAAGATTAGAAATTTACGATCTTGAATTAGAACTTTTTAAATCAAATAAAGAGTTAGTTTTAGTTATTTCAAAGCTTAATTTTCCTGATGAACCAATATTATGGTGTGGAGTTAAAACATTGTGGATGAATAGTAATAATGGAAAAAAATGCAATTCACCAAAATACAGCGCTAGATTGGAAAACTTAGCAAATAGGATAAAAAGCTTTATTGATTAAGAAAATAAACTTTGAGCTGATCTATAAATCAGTAACAGCCCCTAAACTTGATGTGCTTACGATTTTCGAATATTTTGAAAGTATCCCTCTTTTGTATTTTGGTGTAGGTTTTACCCAATCTTTTTTTCTTTTTTCTAATTCTTCGTCAGATAAATCAACTTCAATTACTTGTTTTACAGCATCTACCGTAATTAAATCACCTTGTTTTATTAGAGCAATATTTCCGCCAACAGCAGCCTCTGGGGCTATATGACCCACAACCAGACCATAAGTACCCCCGCTAAATCTGCCATCTGTAATTAAAGCTACCTTCTCTCCGAGGCCTTGACCAACAATTGCAGATGTTGGAGCTAACATCTCTCTCATACCTGGTCCTCCTACAGGGCCTTCGTTCCTAATGACAACAACATCACCAGCTTTGATATTATTATTCAATATCGATTTTAAACAATCTTCTTCACTTTCAAAAATCTTTGCTGGACCCGTTAATACAGGGTTTTTTACTCCGCTAATTTTGGCTACGGAACCTTCGCTGGCTAAGTTACCTTTTAATATCGCTAGGTGTCCTTTTTTATAAAGAGGGTTATCTATGTCTCTTATGACATTTTGATTTGTTGGAGGCTTATCTGGAATATTCTGTAAGTATTCTGAGATGGTTTTGCCTTCAATATTTTTGCAATCGCCATGAATTAATCCTGCATTCAAAAGTATTTTCATTACTTGTGGAATCCCACCTGCATTATGAAGATCTACCGTCACATATTTACCACTCGGTTTAAGGTCACAAATAACAGGTACTTTTTGTCTGATTCTCTCAAAATCATTAATGTTGATATCTATTCCTGCAGTATTTGCAATGGCTAAGATATGCAATACTGCATTTGTTGATCCTCCAATTGCCATAATTACTGATATTGCATTTTCAAAAGCTTTCTTAGTCATTAGGTCTAGAGGTCTTATATCTTTTTCTATTGCAGAGACTAATATCTCTGCACTTTTATCTGCACTTAGCTCTTTTTCAAGATCTTCAGCAGCCATAGTGGAACTGTGAGGAAGACTTAACCCTAAAACTTCAATAACCGCAGACATTGTATTGGCTGTAAACATACCTCCACAGCTACCAGCACCAGGAATACAATTTTTCTCAACTTGGATTAGCCTTTCTTCATTAATTTTGCCTGATGTTAATTGTCCAACAGCTTCAAATGCACTAACAACAGTAAGATCTTCTCCATGCAACTTTCCAGGTTTTATTGTCCCTCCATAAATGAAAATTGAGGGAATATTCATTCTTGCAATCGCTATCATGGCACCCGGCATATTTTTGTCACATCCACCTATAGCAAGTACTCCATCCATACTCTGGGCATTGCATGCTGTTTCAATTGAATCAGCAATTACTTCTCTTGAAACTAGGGAATATTTCATGCCCTCTGTTCCCATAGAAATGCCATCACTTACTGTTATCGTTCCAAACATCTGAGGCATCCCACCTGATCTTTTTATTGATTCTTCAGCTTTGAGAGCCAACTTATTTAAACCAATATTGCATGGTGTTATTGTGCTGTATCCATTTGCAATTCCAATAATAGGTTTATTAAAATCTTCATCATTAAATCCCACAGCTCTTAACATCGATCTGTTAGGGGATCTTTGCACGCCTTGGGTTATTGCAGATGATCTGAGTTTATTCATATTATTTGAGAACCTTTTTTATTTTATTGCCCCAACTCTTCAAGTTGCTTCCTCACATCAGCAATTGCAGAATTAAGTTGCTCAACTTTCTTCTCCAGATTCTCTCCTTCAACTTCATTTATATTTTCATTTGAATCAATCGCCTCAGAGCCGTCTTGAATTCTGGAGGAATACATCATTGCTTTTTGTTTTTTTTCCTCCTTTCTTTTGTCTGCTTCCGATATTAACCACCAAGCTAGACCTGCTGCTCCAATAAAAGCACCGCTTATTAATGATAAAAGATTATTTGAAGACGAATCTCTGTATTCAGACATTGGTAAAAATATTTACTCCTGTATTCTATATTAGTTCTTATCTCGAAATATAGTACTCAAACGCAATAAAGGATTCCCAATACCCGGTAACAATAATTTTGTATTTTCATCTTCCTCATCTATGCAAGAGGTGTAGATTACCTGATAAGGGAATATTTTCGCAATTTCATTCAACCCTTTATTTGAGCAAATAGGAGTTATTAACAAAATCCTATTGGAATCAACTCCTAATTTTTTTAATTTAATTAAAGTTTCTAATGTCGCTGATGTTGTCGTTATTTGTTCAGAATAAAATATAACTCCTTCATTTGATTCAATACTCTTAGGTAGTTCTCCCAATGAAAGTGTCGAATTAGGAATTATCTCTTTAGATCCGTACCATAGAGATAAGCCTTCGGGAATCATTGAGAAAACTTTTATTGGATATTCATTGTTAATAAAAAATCCATCCGCTTCCCCATTTTCAGTATTTATAATTTCTTTTTTATATGGAAGCCAATTACGTAATGCTTCATAAGTAAGCCATTTCCCCAATTGTTCATATCCTGTTGAGTACAAAATATTTGGAGTGTTTTTTTCTCGTAATATAGAAAGCCAATGTTTTATTAATGGATGAGGAGGAACAATAACCTTTAGTGACATTGCCATATATTTTCCTTTAAGATACTCTTACAACTTTTAAATACTTAAGTTCTAAAATACAGTCTTATTATGATTAAATCAATTGTTTTACCCTCACTAAAGAATGCATTAATTACTTTGTTATTCCTTGGGATTTTATTTTTTAATTCTGTAAATTCTGCATGGGCTAAAAGACCTCCTGAGATTAGAAACCAACAAGACCTTAATTTAGAGCCAGATATGCATGGTCAAGATTTAAGCGGTAACGAATACGTTAAGTTTAATTTGAATGGGTTTAATTTTAGTGAAAGTAATTTAGAAGGCGCAGTATTTAATAATAGTAAATTGCAAAATGCAACATTTACCGGGGCTAATTTGAGAGACGCTCTTGCCTATGCAACCGACTTTACAGATGCAGATCTTTCGGATGTTAATTTTACAAATGCTTTATTAATGGAGAGTAATTTTGAAGGAGCAAAAATAGATGGTGCAGATTTTACTGATGCTGTACTTAGTCGTACACAGCAAAAACAATTATGTGCGATTGCTAATGGCACAAATAGTTCTACAGGAGAGAGTACAGAGTATAGTTTAGGGTGTTAATTACTAAGTATGA
The DNA here is from genome assembly GCA_000634515.1 of Prochlorococcus sp. scB245a_520K10. Lineage (GTDB taxonomy): Bacteria > Cyanobacteriota > Cyanobacteriia > PCC-6307 > Cyanobiaceae > Prochlorococcus_A. Next base: position 10,096 of record JFNU01000049.1, read on the forward strand.
AAAAGAAAATACCAGTAATAGTAGTTTCAGGTTTTCTCGGCTCTGGTAAAACAACTTTTCTTAGATATTTATTAAAGGAGAGTAATAAAAAATTTGGTTTAATAATCAATGAATTTGGTGATGTTGGAATTGACGGTGATTTGATTAAAAGTTGCGATAGATGTGATGAAACTGAAGAGGAATGTGTAATCGAATTAAATAATGGATGTTTATGTTGTACTGTTCAAGATGATTTTGTTCCCTCAATAAAAGCTCTCCTCGAATTTAATCCTCCTATCGAATCAATAATTATCGAAACAAGTGGCTTGGCACTACCAATTCCCTTAATTCAAGCACTAAACTGGCCTGAAATTAGGTCTTACCTCTACCTTGATGTTTTTGTTGGTATCGTTAACGGAGAGTCAATGCTTAATGGCTCACCAATTAATGATTTAAATAAAATTACAAAACAATATAAAGATACAGATAAAATTGATCACAACGCCTCTATTGAAGAACTTTTTGAGGAGCAACTCGAAGTCTCTGATATCGTTTTAGTTTCTAGATCAGACATCTTAAATGATGATCAATTTGACATTGTAAAAAATAAAATTAAGGGAAGTCTAAACTCATCTACACCAGTCCTTAAATCCAAAAATGGCAAAATTGATTTAAATTACATTTATGATTTTAAATTTAAAAAAGAGACTTATAAAGAATTTTTAACTGAAGAACATGATCATAATCATGTTGAGCTTGTATCAGATTCAATTAAATTAAATTATTTTCTTGAAAAAAATGACTTTGAAAAAGAGATGTCAAAAATCTTGGATGAATTAAACATTCTTCGAATAAAAGGACGTATTTGGATGCCAAACAAATCATTGCCTTTACAAATACAAATTGTTGGAAAAAAAATTAATACTTGGTTTGAAGAAGCTCCAGACAATTGTTGGAGACCAAATGATAATGCTGGGCTTGAATTAGTAATAATTTCCTTTGATGAAAAATCTATAAAAACTCTGAATAGAAAAATTAAAGAGAAATTTAAGATTTTAAGTGACCCAAAAATAGCAATTTGACTTTATAGTTGTCAATCGAGATACTTACTACAGTAGGCATTCCTAAATGGAAAATCCAAAAATTGCTTTAAAACAAATATTCTCTGATGATGTTATATCAATTGATAAAATCAAATGTTCAAAATGTGGTGGGTCAGGAAATTTTAAAACACCTGAAAATTCAAGAAGAACTTGCTTAGTTTGTTTTGGTAAAGGCTACATAAACATTTAAAGATTCAGAAAACCTTAAGGTAAAAATATTTGTTTATTAATCAATAGTACTTTTTATAAGAATTTAAACTAATCTTCTAGTAGAAATTATTTTTTAATTGGACCAATTTGCTGTAAAAGTTTTTGTAAGACTAAGACCTTCAGTTTTAGATCCAGCAGGGGAAGCTACCAAATCTGCCTCTATAAAACTTGGAGCCGAGGGAATAAAATCATTACGTATAGGAAAAATGATTGAAGTAAAAATAGAAGGTAATGGTGAAAACGAAGTAAGAGACAAAATTGATTTATTGTGTGATAGGTTATTCGCAAATACTGTTATTGAAGATTATGAGTATTCACTAGAAAAATTATAAGATGGATAATTTTACTGTTGGAGTTGTTGTCTTCCCTGGATCTAATTGTGATCGTGATGTTTCATGGGCACTGGAAGGTTGTTTAAACATAAGAACAAAATACTTGTGGCATGAGTCTTCAGATTTAAGCGATGTAGATGCAATAGTTTTACCTGGAGGATTTAGCTATGGTGATTATTTAAGATGCGGAGCAATTGCTAGATTCTCTCCATTAATAAATGCCTTGGATGAGTTTGTTAAAAGCGGAAAAAGAGTTTTAGGAATTTGTAATGGGTTTCAAATTTTAACAGAATCAGGTTTTTTGCCTGGTGCTCTCGTTGCAAATAAAAATCTAAATTTTATCTGTGATGACGTTGAACTGGATATTGTTTCTTCGAAAGGAGGTTGGTTTAATAATGGAGATGAAAAACAAACTATTAAGTTGCCAATAGCGCATGGGGAAGGAAGATATCATTGTGATTCTGATACCTTAAAAAAACTTTTAGATAATGAATTGATCGCTTTGAGATATAAGAATAATCCTAATGGCTCTTCATTCGACATAGCAGGAATTACTAATGAACAAGGAAATGTTTTAGGTTTAATGCCACATCCAGAACGCGCATGTGACGAGACAATTGGTGGGACTGATGGTCTCCTAACATTAAAATCATTAATATTGAAATAAAAAAAGACCCCAATTTTGGAGGTCTTTTTTTGGATTTATTTGCAAATTAAACAGTAGCTTTTACTTTTGGATCTAAATCACCTTTAGCGTAAAGATCAGCAAAATAATTTGTGCTGTTTTGTTTGATCTTACTTGCTTGACCTTCGCACCAGAACTGCTTGTATCTGTCAAGACAAACTTGCTTCATGTATTTTCTAGCAGGTTTATTGAAATGTCTTGGGTCAAAGTTTGCCTTGTCAGCATATGCTGCTTCTCTTACCGCTGCAGTGAAAGCAAGTCTGTTATCGGTATCAATGTTGACTTTCCTAACTCCATTTCTTATTCCTTCTTGAATCTCTTCAACAGGAACACCATATGTTTGAGGAATTTCACCACCGTATTTGTTAATTATATCTAACCATTCCTGAGGAACTGAACTAGATCCATGCATTACAAGATGTGTATTTGGAAGTGCTTTATGGATTTCAGCAATTCTACTTATTGCAAGAACTTCTCCTGTAGGCTTCCTTGTAAATTTATAGGCACCATGACTTGTACCTATAGCAATTGCTAGTGCATCAACTTTTGTTTTAGCAACAAAATCTGCTGCTTCTTCAGGATCGGTCAAAAGCATATCTGTAGAAAGTTCACCTTCAAATCCATGACCATCTTCTGCCTCTCCTTTTCCTGTCTCTAATGAACCTAAGCAACCCAACTCCCCTTCAACACTAACTCCAACTGAATGAGCAAAATCTACTACTTTTTTAGTAACTGCAACATTATATTCGTAACTAGCGGGTGTTTTTGCATCTGCCTCTAGAGAACCATCCATCATTACCGAAGTGAAACCATTAATTGCTGCCGAATAGCATGTTGATGGTTCATTACCATGGTCTTGGTGCATTACCACTGGAATATTAGGATATGTTTCTGTGGCAGCAAGGATTAGGTGGCGTAGGAAAATTTCTCCTGCATAATTTCTTGCCCCTCTTGAGGCTTGGAGGATTACAGGACTATCAGTTTCATATGCTGCTTCCATGATTGCTTGAACTTGCTCAAGATTGTTAACATTGAAAGCTGGAATACCGTAACCATTCTCAGCAGCGTGATCTAAAAGTAGTCTTAGTGGAACGAGGGCCATAATTAAAATTAGTTAGATGCTATATAAAGCATATGTTTCCGCGAGTTTAGTATAAAGAGGTATCAAATGTCACGTCATTAGATATACAAAATACTAAATTAGAGAAACTAATTTTATGAGCTAGGGTATATTTTTTTGAATCTTAGACTTAGTAGGTGTAGCCCGCCACAAATAATTGCTCATCAGATGAAGGTTGAGATCCGGCTACATAGGCACCTTTTGAGGCTTCAGAGTTTGCTTGAGCTCTAGCTATTAAAGCCTTTTGACCTCCTTCTACATCACTTCCCTTCCAGGCCTTTAAACATGAATGCTGTAATGCTCTTCCATAGGAGAATGAAACATTCCATAAAGCTTTCCTGTATAAAGTGTTCATATTATTTAAATATACAGAAGCAGCTTCTTCGCTTAATCCTCCTGATAAGAAAACTATTCCAGGAACAGATGCAGGAACGCATCTTTCCATAGTTCTAATTGTCATTTCAGCAACTTTCATAGGATCAGCCTTTGTTGGACAATCTGCTCCATTAACGGTCATAGAAGGTTTTAATAGTGTTCCTTCTAGAAATACTCCATTTGCTTGACAGGCAATATAAACCTGCTTAATTACTTCTTCTTGGACTTGAGCTGTTTTTTCAATAGTATGGTCACCGTCCATTAAGATTTCAGGTTCAATAATTGGTACCAAACCAGATTCTTGAACTGATCTTGCATACCTTGCTAATCCCCAGGCATTCTCTTGTATTGATAGTTTTGAAGGACAACCATCATTTGTTATCTGAAGAACTGCTCTCCACTTTGCAAATCTCGCACCATGCTCATAATATTTTGCTGCTCTCTCAACCAATCCATCTAGGCCAGAGCAAAAAGTTTCTACATCTCCTGCTCCAGGAAGTGGATTTAAACCTTTATCAACCTTTATACCTGGAATAATTCCTAAATCATTTAGTTTCTTAAC
>JFNU01000050.1 GCA_000634515.1 Prochlorococcus sp. scB245a_520K10
AAATCATTTAGTTTCTTAACCATTGACTCACCATCTTGGTGAGTCTGATAAAGAGTTTCTTCGAAAAGGATTGCTCCACTTATGAATTTCCCAAGCCCATCTGTGGTAAAAAGCATTCCTCTATATGCCTTCCTATTCTCTTCAGTATTCTCAACGCCAATCCCAGCTAGTCTTTTCCCTACTGTTTTAGTGGATTCGTCTACAGCTAATATTCCTTTGCCTTTAGAAGCTAGTAATTGAGCATTTTCTTTAAGCTCATTTTTGTAATAATTTAAAGCCATCCTTTAATAAATCAGTTCAATTGATTTTTCCAGAATATGAATAAAAAATAAAATTAATCTAATACTTTATCGGGTGATAATTGCTACTTATAAATGTAAAGCCTTAAATTTTTATACTTAACCCACTCTTCGACGATTCTCTTATAGCTTCGCAAACTTTATGACTAGCAAGTCCCTCACATAAGCCTGGGATGATGGGTGTTTTATTAAAAATACTCTCAGCCCATAAATTTTGAATCCTTAAGACTGGAGCTATTCTCCCATCAGTCCATGTTTTTTCAAAATTAAAACTTGAATCTGCAGTTAGATTTTGCATTTTATTTTCGTTGTTTGAAT
>JFNU01000051.1 GCA_000634515.1 Prochlorococcus sp. scB245a_520K10
TTCAAATTAAAACCATGGACATAATCTTTTTGGTTCTCGCTTTTAAGAATGAGTGAACCTTCGCTTCCATATATTTCTAAACTAAAACCTCTACCGTTTTTAGAAATCGATGAAAGAGATACCTGACATGGAATAAGATTAGAGCTATAGCTTGATATTTCTATATTAGCGAGACAAACATCTTCGCTACTAACATCATTGAAATCAGATGAATTAGGTAAAGGTCTTTTTTTGATTGATGTTGCTAACTTGCCAGATACCTTTATTGATTCTCCAAAAAACCAATTCAACATGTCGAATGCATGAGTACCTAATGCGCCAATAACCCCTCCACCTTTTTCTTCCAATGAATACCAATTCCAAGCTCTTTTAGGGTCGGATCTGCTGCCCATTAACCAATCTAATTTGACTAAATATATTTCTCCTAAAATATTTTCATCAATAAGTTTTTTTGTCTGAAGAAAAAGTGGTACTGCTCTATATTCGAAATCTACACATACGCTTAAGTTATTAATCAAGGATATCCTCTGAAGCTCTTCTATTTCAGAGGAGGATATTGAAACGGGTTTTTCTAGTAGCAAATTTTTATTATTCTCAAGAGCCCTTTTTGCTAGTTTAAATCTTGATTCAGGAGGGGTAGCAATAATAATTCCATCAATTTCCGTAGATTTAACTAA
>JFNU01000052.1 GCA_000634515.1 Prochlorococcus sp. scB245a_520K10
GCCTGTTTCTTTTTCTAATATCGATTTGTGCTTTTTCTCATAATGATAAATAGCTACAGGAGTTAAATAATCAGACTCTTTTAATGCCTCTAAATGAACTTTTTTACCAAACCCTAGTCCAGCGATTGCTATTTTTAATTTTTTATTTTTAATATTCATTTTTATCCATTAATAATCTGAACAACTATTTTCAATAACAACATCTATTAGTTCATCATTATTAGAAGTTTGCCATTTTGAATTAAATTGAGGTATCCCATTTATTGAAGTATCTTTGAACTTTTTTTCATCGCAATTTATTCTCATTACGTAAAGTGATAACTGTCCATCATTATCTGAATTAGTGGGATTCTTAAAGAACTTTGTTAAGACACTTATTTCACCATTTGGAAGCTCCTTAATACTCCCTTTATCAAGCCATTCTTTCCCATCCCCATTCTCTTTAAGGAGAACCCAATCAACATTTCCTACTGCATAAGAATAGGACGCAAAGTTTAAAATAATCAATAAAAGGCTGAAGAAAAAATATAATAAATTAGAAATTATTCTCATTTTATAAATTTACTTCTGCAAGCTCTTTTACACCGTGGATTTTTAAAATTTTAGTCAAGGTAGTCTTAAGATCTTTCCTTTGCACTATTACATCAACAAAACCATGCTCAAGAAGATATTCAGCTGTTTGAAAATTATCGGGTAATTTTTCTCTTAATGTTTGTTCGATAACCCTTCTTCCAGCAAATCCAATAAGAGCTTTAGGTTCCGCTAAAATTAAATCACCTAACATCGCAAAGCTTGCTGTAACCCCCCCTGTTGTTGGATGAGTTAATAAGGGCATATATAGAAGATTTTTTTCCTTATGTTTTTTTAGTGCTCCAGAAATTTTGGCCATTTGCATAAGACTTAACATGCCTTCTTGCATCCTTGCCCCGCCTGATGCGCAAACTATAAGAATTGGGTAATTTTCTAAAGTTGCTCTCTCAATTATCCTTGTAATTTTTTCACCAACTACTGAACCCATGGATCCTCCCATAAATCTAAAATCCATAACAGCTAACGCTAAAGGCATCGAATTAACAGAACAGAAGCCAGTTATTACTCCATCTCTTAAACCCGTACCAGCTTG
>JFNU01000053.1 GCA_000634515.1 Prochlorococcus sp. scB245a_520K10
TTGGACTTGACATAAATGAATCATTAATCATTCCTAGCAAGTATTGAAAATCAATTCCCCATTTCTCTCTCGCCCCTTTTCTAAAATGTATGATCACGAAGCTCTCATCAGGAGTTGGAATATTCCTGCATATGAAAGGATTGGAAGTATCAATTGTGGGAATTCTTTGGAAATTAATATCGGTTTTGCTGAATTGTGGACAGATGTGATTTATATAATCAGGCATTCTTCTCAATATAGTATCCACAATGGTTTCAGCTGAGTAACCTCTTTCTGCGTTATCTCTATGGATTTTTTGAATCCACTCTAAATTTGTTATCGGAACAACACCAACAAGTAAATCAGCATAAGATGCCACCTTGTATCCATCTCCTTCTACCCCGCCATGTAAACCTTCATAAAAAAGTACGTCTGTTCCCTCCGGAATATCTTCCCATGGAGTAAATTGTCCTGGCTCTAAGGATGTCCCAAGTCTTGTATTATGTTCTTCCGCTTCTTCAAGACTATGTAGATAATATCTTTTCTTCCCTCCTCCAGTTTCACCATAGATTTTAAAAAGTTCTTCTAGCTTGTCAAAAAGATTAGCATCTGGACCAAAGTGAGAAAAATTTTCACCTTTTGAAAGAGCCTCTGCCATAGCTTTTTTCATAGGCATTCTCTCAAACCTGTGGTAACTATCACCTTCTACAACTGCGGGAACAATATCCTCTCTAGCAAAAATATG
>JFNU01000054.1 GCA_000634515.1 Prochlorococcus sp. scB245a_520K10
TGACAGGTCATATGCCAACTTTATGTTCAACTTGAAAATATTTTTTTATTTATTAATTTTTTTTTAAATTTCATCTATTATTTTGTTTCCGATTTCGCTGCAAGACAATACTTCAGAAGAACCATCAGCTAAATCTGCTGTCCTATATCCTTTTGATAAAACTTTATCAACTGCAGTTTCTAAATTTTCTGCGGCTTCTTCTTCATTTAATCCGATTTTTAACATCAT
>JFNU01000055.1 GCA_000634515.1 Prochlorococcus sp. scB245a_520K10
GCTATATCAGGAGCAGAACCATGAACAGGTTCAAAAACTCCTGGACCATTATTGTTAAGAGATGCAGATGGAAGCATGCCAATAGATCCAGTTAACATAGCTGCTAAATCGCTTAAAATATCACCAAACAAATTACTGGTTAAAATAACATCAAATTGACTAGGATCTCTAACTAATTGCATTGCTGCATTATCAACGTACATAT
>JFNU01000056.1 GCA_000634515.1 Prochlorococcus sp. scB245a_520K10
CGCTGCATTATCAACGTACATATTGCTTAAAGATATATTTTTATCTTTTGAGGTGATATTCAAAACTGTATCTCTCCATAGTTGACTTACCTCAAGAACATTTGATTTATCAACAGAACATATTTTTTTATTTCTTTGGTTGGCAATTTTTACTGCTACTTCAGTTATTCGCTCTATTTCGCCTGAATCATAAACCATTGTATTGAATGCTTTTGGGATTTTTGTATTTGTTATGTGTCCTCTTGGGTTCCCAAAATAAATGCCACCTATTAATTCCCTTACAACAATAAGATCTACATTCTCAACGATTTCTTTTTTTAAGGTACTTGCATCTAAAAGAGATTTTCTTATTTTGACAGGCCTGATATTTGCAAAAAGGTTTAGGGCAGATCTTAACTTTAGTAACCCACTTTCTGGTCTTAATTCTCTTGCAAGAGAGTCATATTTAATATCTCCAACACAGGCTAAAAGTACTGCATCACTTTTTTTGCATTGATCTAGAGTCTCATCTGGAGCAGGAGTCCCATATCTTTCATAGGCTATCCCTCCAAATAATTTTTCAATAATATCAATATCGAAATTATGATTTTTTGAAAGCTTTTTTAAAACTTTTTTTGAAACTTCTGAAATCTCTGGTCCAATTCCGTCCCCTGATAATAAAACAATCTTATATTTCTTCATTTAAATTTTTGTTTATATAAAACAATAAATTACTGCTTGT
>JFNU01000057.1 GCA_000634515.1 Prochlorococcus sp. scB245a_520K10
TTATTGACTCCTACTTGCCCTGCCAAAATAACACCATCTCCAATATTTGCACCTCCAGCGATACCAACTTGAGCTGCAAATGCGCAATTCTTACCAATTTTTACTCCATGACCTATTTGTACTAAATTATCTAACTTTGTTCCCTCATCAATAAAAGTAAATCCTACTGCGGGTCTATCAATACAACAATTAGTTCCAATTTCTACAAAACTCATTATTTTTACACCACCTTTTTGCGGCATCTTTATCCATTTGCCATTTTCAGGAATAAAACCAAATCCCTCTGATCCAATA
>JFNU01000058.1 GCA_000634515.1 Prochlorococcus sp. scB245a_520K10
TACACAATTATTTTTAAGAGTGGTATTTTCGTAAATAACACAATTTGGATGAATTATATTATTATCTCCTATTCGAACATTTCCTAAAATTGATGATCCAGGAAGAATATGATTATTATCACCAATTACAGTATTTTCTCCAATATAGACATTAGGACCTATATGGCAATCTGCTCCAATTATCGCTGTTTTATCTATTACTGCAGAATCGTGAATTCCTGTTTTGAAATTAATAGTTTTATATAAACAATCTAATACTTCTGCA
>JFNU01000059.1 GCA_000634515.1 Prochlorococcus sp. scB245a_520K10
TGATGCTTTAGTTTGATCTAATTTTTCTTTAAGAATATTATTTTCTTCTAAAAAAGATATTTGATTGTTGACTGCAGCATCTAATGAGGCAGCATCATCTATATTTAAATCTTCAACAATATTGGCACTAATAAAATTTGAATTTCCTTTTTTTATTAGATCAGCTAAATCACTTAAAAGCATTTTTCAGTTTTAATTTTTCTAAGAGAGAGCAAGAACATCTCTGTGTACGACGATTATCGAGGAGTTGTTATTTTCTTTATTATTTAAGATACTTCTTAATTTGTCGCTACTAATTGATACTAAACCTTTTGCAACTTCTTTATCATTTGCATTTACGATTTTAACTGCCTGATTAATCGTAAAGTTTCCTTCTACATTCTTGACACCAACCGCTA
>JFNU01000060.1 GCA_000634515.1 Prochlorococcus sp. scB245a_520K10
ACACCAACCGCTAAAAGTGAGGCACCTTTTTTTTTAATTGCAAAAGAGGCTCCATCATCTAAAGTGATTTTCCCTACTGTTTGAATTGCATGAGAAAGCCAACTTTTTTTGTTTCCTACAGGTTTTTCTACAGGATAAAATAAAGTTCCAATTTTATTATCATTAAAAATTTCAATTAAGTTTTTTTTATTAGTTCCATCAACTAGTTGGACTTCAACTCCTCCTTTTGTGGCTATTTCTGCAGAAATTAATTTTGTAGAAATTCCTCCTGTTCCCCATTCATTATTTGAGTTTTGAATATTTTTATCTTTAATTTCTT
>JFNU01000061.1 GCA_000634515.1 Prochlorococcus sp. scB245a_520K10
ATTTTTATCTTTAATTTCTTTTAATTCACTATTATGAACTTCTTTAATAGGTTGCGCATCTTTATTATTACGTGGATCTTTTGAGTATAGATTTTCAATATCGGTTAATAAGACAAGCTTGTTAGCATTTATAGCTAGGGCAACTAAAGCAGAGAGGGTGTCATTATCTCCATACTTAAGCTCTTCATTTGCTACGGTATCATTCTCATTTACTATTGGAATAACGTTCAAATCGATTAATTTTTTTAAAGTTTTAGAAGCATTTTTAAAGGATTCTCGCGAATTGAAATCAGCTTTCGTAATTAAAATTTGAGCAATATTGTAACCCAATTTGTTAAATATTTTATCGTACAAAGACATTAAATTTACTTGACCCACTGCAGCAGTCGCTTGAAGTGTACTTAAATCATTTGGTCTCGATTTAATATTTAATTTTTGGCAACCTAATCCAACGGCTCCAC
>JFNU01000062.1 GCA_000634515.1 Prochlorococcus sp. scB245a_520K10
CTAATCCAACGGCTCCACTAGTTACTAAAATTAATTTGTTACCTTCTGAAAGAAAATTTGTAAAGGATCTACAAAGGGTTTCAATAACTTTTTCTGTAGATGTTTCTTCTGTTCCCCTTAAAATACTGGTACCAATTTTTATAACCCAAGTTTTCATTTTATAAAATGAGAAATTAATTTTTCTATTATCAAAGTTAAATTAAATTTAATAGGCAAGCCATCCCTCTTTAATCGCTTAACTAATATTGTTTTTATATTACATCTATTTCCAACAATAATATCTGTAAAAATTCTGTCGCCAATAATGGCTATATTTTTAGGCTCCCCTCCAATTTCTTTGATAGCAGACAAAGTTACTTTTTTTCTTGGTTTTGAAGCATTGTATTTGTACGTTAAATTTAATTCTTTCGCTATGTTCGCGATTCTTTTTTTGATGGATTATTACTTATTAAATATAAGGAGAAAAGTTTTTTAGATTCTCTGATCCAATTTTTTACAGCTTTTGGGATCATATTTGATTTTCTATTTACAAGAGTCCCATCCACGTCTAGTAATAAAGAATGAATTCCTCTTTTTTGCAACTCAGATTGAGAAAGCGCATATATTGGTAAATTTGAATCCCAATTTACTTTTAGGATAGATCTCATTTATTTTAAGAACTACTTTTTTCAAGCTCAGTTTCAATCAAAGGTTGAATTTTATCGAACTCATCATCTTCAACTAATAACGCACCTTTATCTTTTAATTTACCCACAATAAAAAAAGGATCTAGTGGAATATATAAGCCATATTCTTGGTCAAAAAGATTAAAGTTAACAAGCAATTCATAACTCTCACTATCATCATCGACATAATCTTCTTCTAATTCATCGTAAATTGGTTCTTCAAGTTCTCCTGATACTGTTAATGTAACTGCTGATCTAATAAGTCTTAAATCATGTTCTTGAAGAACCGCTTCAGCATTTTTTAGTATTTGTTCATTTTTATCTATTTTCTCAATTAGTTCAGGTTCATCTTTTTCATTTATCTTAAAAAGACTCACTGGAGTATCAACTGGTGTTAATAAAGCATATTCTTGGCCTTCAACACTTACTAATTGTTCAAGATAACAAAATAGTTCGTTTCCATTTGAGTCATTTAATAATAGAGTCTGTGCATCATAATTATTATTTGAATTTGCTTCGTTCATTTAAAAAATTATCTATCCTTTTTAATACTAATATTTTATCTGACGTTTACCAGCTATTTGTTCTAATTCCGGACCTTCTTCGACCCATTGTTCAAGTATTATTTTTGCTGAAAAACTATCAATCATTCCGGATTTATCTTTTTTTATTCCAAATCTATCTGAAGATTCCCAAGTTGAACTATGTTCGTTGACGAACGAAAATGGAAGCTTTAATTCATTTGAAAGTAATTCACCATAGTTTTTACAGTCAATAGCTTGAGTGGTCATATGACCTTCCTCATCAAGCGGAATACCCACAATAAACCCAGTCAAATTTAATTCATTTATATGATTTCTAATGATTTTAATCTCTTGATTATTTTTAAACCTTTTTACTGCTGGAAGTATATTTGATGTTATACAAAGGGGATCACAATAAGCTAATCCTATTCTTTTAGTGCCTACATCCAAACTCAAAATTGACTTGGGTTTGGGTTTGCAAAATTTCACTTTGTTTTTAATGGAAAAGGAGATGGATATGGATTACCCTGTGGGCTTAATTTTTCAAATATTGATTCCAAAGATTTATTTATTTTATTTACTTGTTTGGCTTCATTCTTAACTATTGTGTTCCTGATAAGAATAATTTCTTGATTTTTTTCTTTGAGATTACATTCTTCTAGAAAAAGATTTAATTG
>JFNU01000063.1 GCA_000634515.1 Prochlorococcus sp. scB245a_520K10
AGAAAAAGATTTAATTGAGAATTTTCTTTATAGGTTTTTAAATATGAAACAGGCGATTTTTTAAAAAATCTTTTTATAAATTCTTTTAAAATAGAGTTGAATCTCTTATCCCAATATCTACTTACAGTTAAAGTATAAATGTCTTCGTTTTGATAATTTATATCTTTTAAGATTGTACATAAAACTGAATTTTCATATATTAATGCACCACTTTTAGTGTTATTTCTTTTAAGAATATCGTCTTGACCAAAATCTAAAATATTTCTTATTAAGGGAGATTGATTAGATCTTATGAAATTCACTATTTTCAATATATTTTGTTTATGAATGTTTTGGAATTCATTAATTAATGCACTGTCATTGGTATTTTGCTTTATAGATTTATTTAGATCACAACCATCCCAAAGGATTATCTCTCCTAACGGTTGAAAGCCTAATTCTCTTGAGGTTGATATGAGGTCAACATTGTTTATATCAGAATTAATTATCCAACTTGAAGTTTTGATATCTTTTATTGAGATAGATTTTTTTATCAATCCTAAAGTTAATTGTTTATTTGTTAGAGAACAATTGTTGTTAATCAATTTGGGATTAGATATTTTTAAGCAAGTTTCTTTTTTGTTTAAGGGAAAAATATTCAAATAGCGAATAATTTCTTTTCCAGATATAGCAATTATGCATTTATTTTTATTTTTCTTAAGATTATTTAAAAAAATTTTTAAGTCATCAAAAGTATTTATAATTGCCATCTTTAAAAACCAATTATTTAATTCCTTATTTTTAATGTCAATTAAAAGGTTAATGTGCCTTATATGGAGTTCTTCAAAAGTTACTTCCATTCCTTTTTTTGATTGAAAAGAATAAGAGGTATCTTTTTTCATTTACTTTTTTTCTCTTATTAACACTATAGGGGTTTTTTCATCTCCATTGCCAGCTGGATTAGATATTAAGCTTCTTTTGAGTATTTTATTTACTGTTTTATTTGAACTGGCTAAGACTTTTACACTTCCAAGATCATTAACATCTACTACAGCATCATCTATATTTAGATATTTCGAGACCTCCTTACAAAATAAATCGGCATTTAGAGGACCCATAACTATACTCTTGTCGTAAGGTGTGACTGTACCGCTAATATCATCAATGAGAGATGATTCTGAACCAGTTAACCTATAAAACATACCCTTAATACCAAGTAATTTGAAGAGAAATCCAACAAATAATGCAAAGGTTATTCTTGTGACTCCAATTCTATTTATTAATAATTGCATGCCGCAAGCTGTTGCGAGACTGCTTGTGGGGTGAAAAAAATAACATAAAGCTTTCGAAAATAAACTATATTTTAAATTTTGAGGGGAAATATATCTATTTTGCATAATTGCTAGTGGACTCTCACCGATTGTTAAAATATCATTTTTTTCTACAATTCCTTTACAGTATTCAATCACAGTATTTACTGGGTCATCAAAGCAACCAAGTAAATCAGTTTTAATAGCAAAAGCTTTATATGTGTTATTTATGGGAATTTCAAAAACTTCTTTCGGTCTTTGTTTTTGACCATCTAAATTAATTAACAAACAATCTTTATTTTTTGAAATACCAAAATGTCCATAGTTATCCCAAAATACTTTAAGCCATATATATTTTATTTTTTTTCTAAAATTGTTATTGCTAAATTTATATATGATTCTTAATAATAA
>JFNU01000064.1 GCA_000634515.1 Prochlorococcus sp. scB245a_520K10
AATTCTGAATTTGACTTGATAATTGTTGTTGGCCAATAATTATTTAAATTAATTAGTTTATTTTTATCGTATATATAAATATCTTCTTGATATTTTAAATTTTGGCAATACTCGTTGTCTTTACTTTTAAAAAAATCTAATTCAAAGTTTACAATAGTTACCATTGTCTCTTTGGTTTTACTTTTATTAGTTATTTTTAAATCAATAATTAATACGTTT
>JFNU01000065.1 GCA_000634515.1 Prochlorococcus sp. scB245a_520K10
TTTTTTTTCAGAAATGATACTGTTGTATTCATTAAAACTTTCTACAGAAAATTTTGTATCTTCTATATTAATTCCTTTTAGTTCTCCTATAACTTTGTTTAATCCATCGATATTTACCATTCCATTTTGATCATATTCAACTTCCCCATCACTATTTATAATGATAGTTTGTGGAATTAATCCATTCCAATAATAATTAGGTTCATTTGGAAGATCTGACTTCTCTTTATTCTGTAATTCATCTGTTGTTAGAGCAATAATATCAATATTATTTCTCCAT
>JFNU01000066.1 GCA_000634515.1 Prochlorococcus sp. scB245a_520K10
TAATATCAATATTATTTCTCCATATCAAATCTAAACCAGATATTATAGGAGCCATAGCTTTACTATCAGAACTATCATCAAGATAAAAAAATAAGACTGCAACTCTTTTATTTTTTAATGATTCCTGAAGAGTTGTCTGAGGAGGAACTATTGCTCCATTCCCTGCATATATAGGAAATATGTTGCCATCGTAACTATTAGAATCTCTAGAGGCATTTGCTTTATATGGACTTAAGAAAATTAATGCTATTAGGATCCATTGAATTATTTTCATTTAAAGTTTAAAAACTTACTTTGAACTTGATCTTCCTAATCCTTGTAGGATTCCTTTCCCAACTAATCCGATAGCTTTGCCAACGACTTTTGTAAGAAAAGTTACGAAAAGATTACCGATATATTTTACTGCAACTTCTAACTGCGGTGCTACTGCATCTCTTATCTCAACTAACAATGTAACTTGCTTTTGTAGCCA
>JFNU01000067.1 GCA_000634515.1 Prochlorococcus sp. scB245a_520K10
TAACTTGTTTTTGTAGCCATTCTAGATTCTCTAATTCCTTCTCCCTATTTTCCGTTTTAAAGTAACGGGTAAATTTTTTATCGATAATATCAATATATTCTCGTTTACTCTCATACAAGTAGATAGGCATATAAATATAATCATGCCAGCGATTGTAGTTATTAATATTATTTCTAAACCTTTCAAAATTTCTTGTTGATTGTAATTCCGGATTTATAAGTACAGTTCTTAATTCAGGCCAGGATGAACAAATATTAAATATTTCAGACGCTAATAAATTACAGTTCCTTATTGTCCAATTTGAAATTATATTTTCAAGGATCAAAAACGATTCTGTTTCATATAGAGGTAATAATTTTCCATCATAGTCAAGAGCTTCATTTTGAATAATTGGCTCAATAAACATTATTGATTCATGAGATTCTTTATCTGTCTCCTCACAACTTACTTCATTATAAATAAAATCATTTATTGAAATAGATTCGCTTCCTTTTTTTAATCTAAAATAGCTGTCTGTGATATTTGAAACTGTATTAACTTTAAGTTCTTTTATGAGAGAATTTAAATCATCTTTAAATTCTTTCTCCTTATAGTTTTCCTTAATATTTTTTACTAAATTATCTAACTCATCTAACATTTTGCATATTAGGCGTGAAATGAATTCTTTCTTAATCCCGGAGAGAATTATTGATGAATTATTAAATTCTACTTGTAGGTTAGTTGAGCTATACCTTTCTTTTAGTCTATCAAAAATTAAATTCCATATTTCGATAGTATTTTTATCTTTAATGAATATAGTATTCTTATTTTCAAAATCGATTTTATTTTCAGTGTAAACTGCCTCTGTATATAGTTCTAGTGAATCACCCCATAAGAAAATAAGAAAAGACTTAGCTGTAATAAGTTCTCTTAATCTTCCTTTTAAAATAAATCGATAAAATTCCGGAGTCGAATCAGAGTTAACATATTTGAATATATAGTTAATCTCAGTATCTATTTGTTTAAGACCTGAAGTTAGTATTTTTTGACTAAAAGAAAGAGGTTTATCTTTATTTAATTGAACCATGGATGTATTTTCAATATCAAATACCCTCCCGCCATTTAATATGGTATTAATTGATTCAAGAACTTTTTCCGAGCTGGGATTTAAAAGAAAACCTTCAGCATTTAACGATGGAGTATTTTTTGCTTCATAGACAAGTTCACCAGAGAGTATTATCAGAAACTTTGACTCCTCATATCTTTCTTTGAATTTTAATAATTCTAACCTTATTAGAT
>JFNU01000068.1 GCA_000634515.1 Prochlorococcus sp. scB245a_520K10
CTAACCTTATTAGATCTTCTGATTGAAAATTAAGAATGTTCCATATAACTAAATCCGGAGTTTTATCGCCTATTCCATTATTTAAATCAATATCTAAATTTTGGTCTAGTGATGTTAACTTAAGCGATAAAGATTCTGCTATTAAGCTTGGAGCTATAATTAATATCGATTTTTTTGAAATTAATTCCAAGACTAGATTTCTTGTATCTTATACAAAATTAACTAACAATTACTGCAAATACCAGCCTTAAATCAATTTTTATAATTTTTAAGCGTAGAAATTGTTGTTTAAATCAAAGTCAGTTAGCCTCTTAGATGACAATACATTATTTGCTTCATAGATTGTAAATTTATTTTCATAAAGAGCTTTACCTACAATTACTCCAAAGAGTCCAGAATTTTCAAATTTAATTAAGGATAATAAATCAGAAATCGAACCAACACCTCCCGAAGCTATTACTGGAATATCTGTGATT
>JFNU01000069.1 GCA_000634515.1 Prochlorococcus sp. scB245a_520K10
ATTTATATCCGTAACTATAAAACTAGCGATTTTAAATGAAGAAAACTCCTTTACTAGATCTGTGGCTAATAGATTAGATTGCTCAAGCCAACCCCTTGTACTAACTTTTCCATCTTTGGCATCTATACCAACAATTATCCTTCCAGGAAATTTATTTGATAAGTCTTTAACTAATTCTTTATTTTCTATTGCAGAAGTCCCCATTATAACTTTCTCAATACCATAAGAAAATAATTGTTCTATCCTTTCTTGAGACCTTATACCCCCACCTATTTGAGTGGGTATGTTAACAGACTTTGCAATCTCTTTTATTG
>JFNU01000070.1 GCA_000634515.1 Prochlorococcus sp. scB245a_520K10
TCTATCGTTTGTTGGTAATCCAGTTTTTGCAGCATCTAAATCAACTATGTGTATATATTTTGCTCCTTCGCTTTCCCAAAATTTAGCCTGCTCATGAGGCTCTTTTTTGAAGTCTTTTCTTTTGTTAAAGTCGCCTTTAAAAAGCCTTACACACTTACCATTCATTAAATCAATAGCTGGTATTAGTTCCATAAAATCATCCTTTTCATTAATTACTTCTTAGTAGTACTATTCATTATGTAATTCTATTTAAGATTACTACTTCAGTTAAATATTTTTTGAATATGAAAATTCTTGTAATGGGTGGCACTAGATTTGTTGGCAAGTCTCTGGTTGGA
>JFNU01000071.1 GCA_000634515.1 Prochlorococcus sp. scB245a_520K10
CAAAATCATGATATTGATATTTTCACGAGAGGTAATAAAAATAATCCTGAGAAAACAAATCTAATTAAGGGTGATAGGAATAATTTAGAAAGTATAGTAAAACTGAAAAATGAAAAGTATGATGTTATATATGACATTTCTGGAAGAGAGTTAAAACAAACGAAACTTCTTATAGAAAATTTAGATAACTCTTTCCAGAGATATATCTATGTCAGCTCTGCAGGAGTTTATAAAGATAATTGTGAATTACCCTTACATGAAAATGATCCGATTGATCCAAATAGTCGGCACAAAGGAAAATTTGAGACAGAAAATTGGTTGATAAACCAGAAAATTCCTTTTACAAGTTTTAGACCTACTTATATTTATGGACCAGGAAATTATAATAAAATCGAAAATTGGTTTTTTGAGAGATTATTTACCAATAAATCCATCCCAATACCCGGTGACGGGTCTTTAATTACCCAGCTAGGCCATGTTTCGGATCTAACTGATGTAATGATTAGGTGCATGAATTTTGAAAATTCTAAAAATAATATCTACAACTG
>JFNU01000072.1 GCA_000634515.1 Prochlorococcus sp. scB245a_520K10
AATTCTTAAATAGCCTAATAAAGTAACAAAAGTCAGTATGAATCCTATCCAATAAAAAACTAAAGCAAAATTATTCAAAAAGCTTATTTTCAATGGTAAAAAGAATGTGATTATTGAAATAAAAAAGAAAAATGTTTTAGATTTGCCCAACTGAGATGCCGGCAAACCATCTTTTGTTAGGTTCCTCAGGCTAGAGATTATTAACTCTCTAAATAAAATTAATGTTAAAGACCAGAAAGGTATTAAATTATTTTTGCAGAGGAATACTAAAGGAATTAAATAAAATACTTTATCGCTTAAGGGATCAAGGATAGCTCCTAATCTTGTTTTAAGATTAAATTTTCTTGCAATTAACCCGTCAAAATAATCA
>JFNU01000073.1 GCA_000634515.1 Prochlorococcus sp. scB245a_520K10
AATAATCAGTTAATCCACCAATAATAATCAAAATAAAAACATATAAAGGTCTATTAATCTCTAAAAAAAGAATTAAAGGGAATACAAGGAAAAGGCGAGATATCGATAATAAGTTAGGTATATTTGAGGGCAATTTTTGGAGAGTTTTTTTTATTAACAAATTAATCTTATATATAAAATATATTTTACACTCTCCAGAAGCTTAAATTTCTGAAAACTAATCAAAAATGTTTTAAAGCTAATTTCTGAAATTTAATTTAAATCAGAATCATAAAGATTATGAACCCTTCTTCTATTTATTATTTATGATGTTTTATATTAAAAAATTATTAATGATATCTAATGCAGCCTCATAGCCTAAAGCTATCTCCCGAAACTGATTTGATAAAATCAATTAAAGAATATTCTTTCGCAAATAATTTATACGGTTATGTTTCAGGAGTGGTGGGTAATCTTAAGACAGTATGTATTCAATGCCCAGGAAATCAAGAGATAAATAAATTCGAAGGAAATCTAGAGATAGTTTCTCTTAATGGTCATTTTAATAAAGGGCAAGTTCATCTTCATTTGAGTTTCGCAGATGAGGGATGTAATGTCTTTGGGGGGCATCTTGAGGAAGGATGCATTGTAAAAAAAGGAACTGAAATATTATTAATTTCTTTTGAACAAAAAATTATCAACCTCTCTAATCATGATTTAATTACAAATGAGTCACGTGTAAAAGCCTATATTTTAAATGATTGTCCTTGGTCTAAAAGAGCAATTAGGTTGCTTAATTCTTTCTCCATACCTCATGAAGTTACTTTAATTGATAATGATGAAAGCTTTCAAAAAATAATGGCTCAAAGTAGCCATAATACTTTCCCTCAAATATTTTTGGATAACAAATTTTTTGGAGGATATGATGAACTTTCAGAACAAGCAAAATTAGATAACTTAAGTTCATTTGCGTAATCTAAATTTTTTAAATATCACGATTAGTAAGCTTTTCAGAAACCAATTCATCCTCTAACTGCTTTATTAACCTTGATACAAGACTTTGAAATTCGGGTTGACACCCTTTAAATGCTGCTTTATGTCTTATTGGTTCATTTCTAGTTCTTAAATCAGTAAGCATTAATTGTAATGCGTCAATTTTGGGGTTTATTTTCATAGTTTTATTTTATATATTTACATCTTTTAAATCATTTGCATAGCTTTTTTAAAAGAAATCTTTTTATTATCATTTGAACTTGTCACTTCTATTAATTTATTTATAGAATCCTTGTTTTTTAAAGAATCTATACAACATTTTGCTACTAATCTTCTTGGGATAGATCCATTAATTTGAGTATCCTCCTTTGAATAATTTATATTTTCTGATTTAATATCTTCATTTTCTTTTAACCCTCCAGGTCTAATAATTGTCCATTCGAAATTTGAATTTCGTAGAAAGTTTTCACCTATTTTCTTCCAAATAAGAATTAAACCAAACAAGTTTAATGGGTGAAAAAATTTACCAGTACAAAGAGAACTCACTAAAATTACTCTCTTAATGCCTACTCTTTTGCAACTCTCCAATTGCCTGTATACCCCTAGTGCATCAACCTTTGCAGGACCAGTTAAGTCTATTGATGCTCTAGCACCAGTAGCAATTACCAAAGCATCAATATCTTTTAACGCTTTATCAAGTTCTTTCTTATTATCTAATGATACTCTAGTTGTTTCTACACTTTCTAGTCCCTCTGAAACTTTTGAATTCTTTCTAATAATTTGCCTTACTTTATATCCTTTCTTAATTGCCTCTTCAGAAATCCTAAAACCTGTTTTCCCCGATGCACCAGTAATTGCTATTTTCATAATAAAAAAACTAATTTAATCATT
>JFNU01000074.1 GCA_000634515.1 Prochlorococcus sp. scB245a_520K10
TTTTGTTCCATCACAGCCTCTTGCAGTGCAGTATTCTCTACCATAAAAAATTATTTGCAAATGTAGGTTATTCCAATCATTAACGGGAAATATTTTTTTTAAGTCTTTTTCTGTTTGAACTACGCTATCTCCATTTGATAGACCCCATCTTTGTGACAACCTGTGTATGTGAGTATCAACTGGAAATGAGGGAATTTTAAACACTTGAGACATTACAACTGATGCTGTTTTATGACCTACCCCAGGAAGAGATTCAAGTTTCTCAAAAGAATCTGGGACCATTCCATTATGATTCTCAATCAATATTTTAGATAAGTTATAGATGTTCTTTGATTTTTGATTAGATAGACCTAAATATTTTATGTATTCGTAAATGCCATTAATACCTAGCTTCATCATCTTTTCTGGATTATCTGCAACCTTAAATAAGCTCTTTGTTAATTCATTAACTTTCTTATCTGTTGATTGAGCACTTAAAACTACGGCGACTAGAAGTGTATATGCATTCGTATGATCAAGGGGTATAGGAGGCGATGGATATAGCTTTTTGAGTTCCTTGCGTATTATTTCTGCTCTTTCAGACTTTCTCATTAAGTTTGACAATTGAATGGTGTATAAAATTATACAAGAGATATTTTAGGTCAATATTTTCTGCTAATTTAATATATTTAAATAAGAAGAACTTAGTGAAAAATGATGCGTTAATAATTGATGATCTGCATCATAAATATGATAAGCGAGAATATTCAAATTGGA
The DNA here is from genome assembly GCA_000634515.1 of Prochlorococcus sp. scB245a_520K10. Classification (GTDB taxonomy): domain Bacteria; phylum Cyanobacteriota; class Cyanobacteriia; order PCC-6307; family Cyanobiaceae; genus Prochlorococcus_A. The sequence continues at coordinate 757 of JFNU01000074.1, forward strand.
TATTAAACGAAATTAACTTGAAAATTGAAAAAGGTGAATTGTTAGGCTTGCTTGGTCCTTCTGGTTGCCGAAAAACTACTCTTTTGAGATTAATCGCTGGCTTCGAATATCCCTCACAAGGGAGGATTTCTCTGAATGATAAGGAAATTTCAAGTAGGAAAAAAATTCTGAGCCCTGAGAAAAGAAATATTGGTATGGTTTTTCAAGACTATGCACTTTTCCCTCACTTAACTGTTTTGGAAAATGTAATTTTTGGTTTGAAAAACAAAAAAGACAGATCTAGAGTTGATTATTTACTAAATGTTGTTGGTCTTGAAAGCTTTGTTGG
>JFNU01000075.1 GCA_000634515.1 Prochlorococcus sp. scB245a_520K10
TGTTGGTCTTGAAAGCTTTGTTGGAAGGTACCCACATGAATTGTCAGGAGGCCAAAAACAAAGACTCGCAATTGCGAGAGCTCTTGCTCCAGGTACAAATTTTATTTTATTAGATGAACCTTTTTGTAGTCTTGATATGCATGTCAAACTAAAATTGAGAAGTGAACTCCCTAATATTCTAAAAGGCTGCAATGCAAGCGGATTGATGGTTACTCATGATCCGGAAGAAGCTATGTCAATTTGCGATAAAGTCGCCGTTATGAATGAAGGTAAAATACATCAAATTGATACACCAATTAACCTTTTAAATAATCCCAGGACCATATTTGTTAGCAGTTTTATTTTGGGCAATAATATTATTAATCTCAAGAAAAATGGTGATTCATATATTTCTTGTTTAGGTGAAATAAATAGTTCAGGGTTATCAAATAATACACATATTAAAAAAATGTCAATTTCGCCTAAGTTTATTTCAATTAAAAGATCAGAATCTGGTAATGCGAATGTAATATCTAAAGAATTTCTTGGCGAATATCTTATCTATAAAGTATCTATTAATTTGAGTAT
>JFNU01000076.1 GCA_000634515.1 Prochlorococcus sp. scB245a_520K10
TATTAATGACAACATATTGAGAGTTAGAACTAATATTAATAATCTCCTAAATAATGGTGATAAATGTTGTCTTTCTATAAATAAAAATTGTTACTATTTTTTATATCCTGGTGCACATAAGGTATATTTTTAAACTTTATTTAAAAGCAATTACACTTACCCCCTTTCCAATTAGAGCATTTTTTCTTTTTACATTTCTTTTTTTTATTTAAATATATTTTATTAGTTAATAGCAGTTCAGAAAAACCGTAATCTAAATCCATTTATAGTATTGCGACTGATTGTCATTATTATATTATTTAATTTAAT
>JFNU01000077.1 GCA_000634515.1 Prochlorococcus sp. scB245a_520K10
AAATGAACGAAAATAATTTAAAAACAAAAAAATTAATTAATTTTGGACCATCTGGAAGAGCTGTTGCTCAACCTATAGACAATAGTTTGTTGGATAATATTTTTGAACATCTAACGATGGAAAGATTTGCTAATGTTCAATATTTTTCTATGTATCTCTGGTTTCAAGAACGTGATTTAAATGGTTTTGCTTTTCATTTTCTAAATGAATCACAAGGTGAAATGGAACATGCTCAAAAATTTGCAGATTACTTAATTGCAAGGGGACAAAGTGTAAAATTAGATGAAATTCCTGCACCCATTCAAACATGGGATTCGATAGAGGATCTGATTTCTTATTCTTTCAACATGGAGGCTGATTTAACCTCATCTTTACAACAACTCTATTCAATTTCAGAAAGAATTTCAGATACAAGAACCAACGTTTTTTTAGATCCAATTGTAGAGGCTCAAACGAAATCAGAAGATGAATTCGCAAACATACTTGGTAAAGTAAAGTTTGCTTCTAATCAACCTTCTGCGATCTTATTGATAGATAGTGAATTAAAGAAAAAATAAATTACTTTCAAATTTATTTTCATTCAATGTTCTTTTCGTAATTTCAACAAGTAAATTAGAAAAGTTCATTTTTTCATTATTTTTTTTATTTAAGAGCTCAGCTATTTTATAAATCTCTTTAACTCTTTTAAAAATATTTTTGGTTTCAGAAAATAACCTTTCTTTCAATGCTTTATTCTCGGTAGATTTGAAAGATTGTTTTATATTTCTGAGTCTATTTGATAAAAAATCAACTTCCATTAATAAGTTGTTAGTAATTGATTGCGATTCCTTCATATTTTTATAACGGCGATGTTTCAATAAAAGAAGGAGCTACACTGACTGTTTGGGTCCCAATAGGAGCTATTAATAACTCAGATGACCTTAACTTAGAAATTAATCTTGTTGATGTTACTCGTGTAGAACCGATTAATTCACCAATCCTTTCGTGAGTCAACCTAAAAGGTAACTCGCACCATTGACCACATCTTCTACCTAAACGATTTACTAGTATTGAAAACAACGCCTGTAATCGCTGTTCTGCATTTCCTAAGTGTCTAATCCTAAGGAGTTGCAATGTCCATTCATTTACTGCATCAAAACCAATTTTCTCATCAATATTTACATTGCTATGAAAAGATAAATCTGTTAAAGCTTCAACACAGACTCCTTCACTACATAAAAGGTCCGTTCTTAATTGATCACCAGATTGTAAAAATGCAAGTGTCATCCCTTCAGTTTCTTTGCAAGGACAATAAACTCTTGCAATGCCACTTTCAACTTCTAGGCATGTGCCTTTTGGTCTCGATGAAGGGTCTATTAAAACGGATTGTCCAGTTATTATTCTTACAGACTTTGACGGAGATTCTCCATAACTATGGAAATTCATTGAATAAAATATGATAATGAGAATTATTATCAATTATGCACTATAAAAATGCTTATTGCAATAGATTCTCATTATCATCGTATTTTTTGAATTTTTTCTTTACATAATTTTTAAGAATATAATTTATGTAGAATTCTTTAAAACTATTATTTTAGATGATCGTAAATAGAGTCTGTTTTAATTGTGGAAGTTCTTCATTCGTTTCAGATCGATCTTTAGGAGGAAAGATTGTGTGCTCTAAATGTGGATCTTCTTCATTTAAAAATAAATCCTCTTCATTTTTAAAAAGAAAAAAATTGGTATTTCTTGTTATTGCGATAGCTATTTTCATAATTGTTATTTAGATAATCTATTTATATTCCAAAGTCCATTATTATTAGTTACCTCTACTTGAATACCATATAACTTATTAAGATTTTCACTATTTATAACCTTATTTTGATCTCCATCAGCGATTATTTTGCCATCTTTTAGCATTATCACTCGGTCATAAATTTCTGTAATCGTTGAAATATCATGAGTGACGCATAAAATTTTAGTATTTAATTTTGATAATTCATTAACCTTATCAACTACAAAAAACTTTGATTTATAATCTAAATTTGCAATTGGTTCATCTAGGATTAAGATTTGAGGTTTTTTGATTAATGCTCTTGCAATGAGCGAAATTTGTTTTTCTCCATCTGATAGATAGGAAAAATTCTTCTTAGATAAATTTGATATATTCATTTTCTTCATGATTTTTTCCACCTTATAAGAATCTCTTTCAGATTTATTTTGTACGTAACAATATTTTCCATATAGTCCACTTAAAATTAAATCAAAAACTTGTAAATTTGGATTTATTCTATTTTTTATATCATTATTTACGGTACTTATTTTTTTTCTTAGTTCCCATAAATTTATATGTTCTTTGTCAAAGATCTTCAGTTTCGATTCATTAGCTACTAATGGATATATGTTTCTATTAATTATTTCAATTAAGGATGATTTGCCTGAACCATTTGGTCCAATTAATATTACATTCTCTGAATACTGTATCTTTAAATTTAAATCTTTAATTACTCTAAAGCCATTTTTAAAACAATTTATATTTTTTGCGTCAAACCAAAATCTATTAAACACTAAAACTTATTACTCCAAAATATAATCAATTGAATAGAGCTTAAAATAAATATAAAAAGATAAAGCCAATTCAACCATGAAGGAATATTTACTTTCTTCATAAATTATATTATTAACATAAAAAATATAAGCGGAGCGGCAAATCTTACAAATGTTTTTCTAATAATATCTATATTATTTGCAATTTCTAACTTCTTTATCTCAGGAGGATATTTCAATATCACTTTGTCATATACATCAAGATTTTGGGTTTTGTTAATATTTTTCCATGGTTCATCTTTATCTTCAGACTTCTTGTACCATTTCCAAAAATAATTTATTATCCTATCTTCTCCCAATAATTTTATTTCATCCTTACTTATAAATCCCATATCGTGATTATTATGTTTGTGTTTTTAAAATCATATAATCCTCATCGAATATCTTATAAAAAATCTTTCTTTGAGTCTCTTTAAATAATAAGAGGTTATTAAGTAGTTTATTTTGTAGAAATTTTCTATAGTGTCTCACTATTACTCTTGCTTTGTTGTTTCCTAGAGGAATATGATCTAAAACTTGTAAATATCTTGATGAGGAAGGATCGCCTTTGTAAATTAATATCCTTCCTGGAGGAATATATTTTATCCGAATAAATTCTTGTGTAGGGTCATTCTTGTAATAATAAATACTTTCAATGTATTTTGGATTAATATTAATTTTCTGGTTAAAACTAACTAGTACGTTTTTATTAACATCTTTATCTGGGATTGTATCCCCATGAACCCAAAAGATATGAAGGATATCAAGGTGATTTTCAATAATCCTTGACCAATCACATTTGAAGTCAACTAATACCTCCTCAAAGACATAATCCTTTTGTGAAAAACCATTTTCATATAATTCGTAGTTATTTATAGGTGTATCTTCACTTATTTCATTTAAATCAGTCTCAGATTTTTTAGAAAAATGTACAAAAATATATCCATTTTTTTCTGAAGTTTTGTACTGAGACAAATGAATTCTTTTGGCGTAGTTATCGTAGTTATTATCAACTATATGGCGACATGTTATTCTGTCGAGATTTTGGCAACTTCCCCCAGATGAAAACTTAGCTCCATGATATGGGCAGGTTATTACTCCATCTGATAATGTCCCTCCAAAAAAGGAGGCCCCTCTATGTGGACAAATATTTTTAATGCACCTAACGTTTTTATTTTCATCTCTATAAAGTACAAGAGGCTCATCATATAGTGAAAAATAATATAGCTTATTTTTTTTTAATTCTTTAGAGGGACAAATTGCATACCAACCAAATAAACCTATATTTAATTCTTTTTGATTTTCTCTAATATCAAACGAGTCAATTTTTACTACCGTTCCTTTTTTAAAAGGCTTAAGAACGGTATTAAAGTCTTTTGATTTAAAAAAATTAATTTGTCTGTTTTCCATAAATTAATTTCTTTTTTTTAAATGGCTGTTTATCTTTCGGAACTATAACCTAACTAAATAATCAATTTCTTATAAAAAGAAAATTCTCTATTATTTGTAGCAATAATTATGTCTTTGTTGAAAAATATTGTATCCCTATCGTATTTATGTATCTTTATTTCATGTTTTTTGTATCTTTTGTGATTCTTTCAAATTTTTTATGTAATCAATAGCATCATCAATATTTTTGTGGAAATTGCACTGGCCCAAATAACAACCTATAAATCTTAAGAATTTTCTCTTGCCACCAGTAATTTCATATCTATGTATTGTTCCGCCTTCAATAGGAGCATAAATAAGTTCTGGTAATGCCATATTAATTCTGTATTTAATACTTAATTAAACAATAATTCATGTTCAAATACATTTCC
>JFNU01000078.1 GCA_000634515.1 Prochlorococcus sp. scB245a_520K10
CTCCAAGCTATGAAATAGCTGTTGTGATAAGCAAATTTTTAATTTTTATATTTTTAATAAAACATGAGCGGCAAGGTTAAATTCTAAACTATATTAAATTTGCTATTTATGAAATATTATGATCAAAAGAGTTTTTACGATATTTATTTTAACGTTGCTTCTTCTATTTAATTGTCCAGTTTACTCTTTAGATGCGTCCTCTAAAACTCTTGAGAAGTATACTAAAAAGATTTCTAATAAATTCACCAGAACTTATTGCAACACCACCAAATTTGGTATTTCTTATGAAGGAGCTTTGGCTTTCGCTATAGGAGAGACTAATAAGGAATTTAAAAATAATAAACTCAATAAGTTGATAGATTATTCTCTACTAAAAAAATCAATAATTTATGATTTACAGAATAATTGCCAAATTTACGATTTTGCTATTAGTAGTTTAGAGAATTTGAAATTAAATTAGATTAATGAAAATTGTAAAATTCTTATTTATTTTCTTC
>JFNU01000079.1 GCA_000634515.1 Prochlorococcus sp. scB245a_520K10
ATTTTAAAAAAAAGAAAGAGATCAGCTAAAAGTATTTATAAATTAATAGATGATTTAGAAAAAAAATACATATATTAATCGCATTTAAAAGAAAAAAATCAATCAAATTCTATACCAACTTCTTCTTTTAAATCTCTCTCTAGATCAGGAAGATGAGGTTCAACCCAATGATCTTTATTATCAATACCAGCTGCATTCACATAGTTCATGATGTGTTGATCTACTTGTCTATAAAGATCATGCAAATTTAAATCCATACGAATGTCATGCGCAATTTCAGAGATTTGTTTTTCAGTTAAACAATGATCTGGATGAAGTAAATCACAACAGGGTATTCTTTTCTCAATCAATTCATTTAAATTGATTTTTATTTCGTAATCTTGATGAACTGTCATAGTTTTTATATCTTTATCCTAATTTTAATCGTGGTTGAGGTTTTGTATATCTTTAGTCAAGAAACAAAGTTCTTAAGTATCTATGTAGTAATTTTAAATAAATAGATCTTCCAAGTCTTTATACAAATCATCAATCTCTTTTGAGTTTTCTAAAGAGGCATCATAATCCAGTGAAAGTTCTTTTTTTGAAGTATAAATAAGATATCCAAGAGCTCCAAAAAGTAAGGTTGTAGGTAAAATCATTAGCATTTAATTGACTTATACTGAATATAGTGCAACACTTATTACAGTCAAGTGCTGAACTTTAATTAAATTTAGATGCCTACCAAGAAAAAGAGAGTTGGATTTATACCAAGAGAAGAGGTTATGAAAATAATTGATAAATTAAGCTTAGAAAATAATCTAAGTAACTCAAAAATAATTAGTATTTTAGTGGA
>JFNU01000080.1 GCA_000634515.1 Prochlorococcus sp. scB245a_520K10
AGGTATATTTAATAAAAAAAAGGGTAAAGCAACTCAGTCATATCTAAAAATTGAGGCGAATTCAGATGACTTATCTGCAGGACAAATTGATTTGCAAACTTATAAAAAATTCTTATCATTCCTAAAATTTCAGGAAATGATGGAAGAGTATAATAAGTAATTAGTGTTGCTAAGTGCTTCACTGTGCGATAAATTCTATTTGTATTGATCTTCGGGAGATTTACTTATTAGAAATTATTTATCACCATTTCAAAGTTCTAAATTCAATTAACCATAAAATATTTATTCCTATGAATTCATCTCTCCCAGTTTTATCTGTAAATCTACTCCCTCCAGATAAGTTATATTGTAATTTTAGTTATTGGAGTTCTTTGTTCTCTCAAGATATGCAAATGTTGTGGGATAGAG
>JFNU01000081.1 GCA_000634515.1 Prochlorococcus sp. scB245a_520K10
TTATTCAGGCTAAAAACTTTTTAAGTGATTCTTTTCGAATTGGCACATCAATAATCTTGCTATAAATAAATTAAATGATTTGGTGATGATTTCTTTAAATTTTTTTTTAGCAAATATGTGTATTGTCGATGGGATCATGCTAAATAGGAGAGATAAAAAATTAAAAAAAGCAAGATAAATGAAATTTAATTCAAAGACCCTGAGTTTGATATTAAATCTATTATTTTGCTTGTTTATATTTATAATTTAAATTTTTAGTCATTATTAAATAATTCTAAAAAATTAAAAAATTAATATTCAAATTTGGTTGACTTTTATTGATAATACGATGATAATGACAAAAATTATTTATTAATTGTGAGTCCTCTTTCAGATAATTTTGATTACTTTATCGATGATCTGCTTTCATCCGATGTTAATTTGTTGAGAGGAGAACTTGATTTTCTGCTCATGCAACATTTGTTTAATTCTATTGATTTGAAGCTTATAAATAAAACTGAAATTGAAAATAATGAATGTTTAGCTGCTTGATTTTTTATGAAATTTTTATATGAAAAATTTTGGGTTCCATTTTTTGGTTATATTTTATCAAAATTTGTTTTTTTAATTGAAGGTAAAAAGCAAGACATTAAAAAAAAATAGAATAATTACTTTTGTTCTTATAAAGTATTTTTAAATACATAATTTAAGTCAATATATTTTGATAACAACAAAAGATGTACTTTAAATTTATGAATATATGCATGGTTGAGATATAAGATAATTGCTTTTTAGCAAATTAAAATGAACAAAAAAAATATGTTGAAGCCATATACAGTACATTACCGTGATTTTCAAAATATAAGATTAGAAAATTGTTTTTATGCTTTTGATGCTTACGAGGCTAGAACATTAGCAATGGAATTTAATAAGTATATACATGAGCATCCAAACAGCATAGACCTAATAAGGTGCGAAAAGTGAATAAAATTTTTGAGTAATTTTAAATAAAAATCTATCTAAACACTTAAGAACTTATCTATAACTGCTTGACTCAACTCACTAGTATTTCCGCTGGCAGCAATACCTCCGCGTTGCATCGCATAATATCTATTAGCTTGTCTTACAAAATGCAAGTGTTGTTCAACTAATAAAACACCAATTCCTGTATCTCTAATTATCTTGTTAATTGCATTCTCAATGTCTAAAACTATATTCGGCTGAATACCTTCCGTTGGTTCGTCAAGTAATAGAAGTTGAGGTTTGCCCAGCAATGCTCTCGCAATAGCTAATTGCTGTTGTTGTCCTCCACTAAGATCTCCTCCTTTCCTTTGAAGAAAATCTTTTAGGATTGGGAAGAGATCATAAATAAATGGATCTATTTTCTTGTTCTTGGATAATCCACCTGGAAGAGACTCCATTCCTAACATAAGATTCTCTTCAACTGATAGATATGGAATAATTTCTCTGCCTTGAGGAACGTAAGCCATTCCTTTCCTAGCCCTCTGATGAGGTGCTTTTCTATTGATATTTTCACCAATCAAATAAATATCGCCTTTTTTTTGTTTCAACAAACCAATTAGTGATTTCAATAAAGTTGTTTTGCCTACTCCATTTCTTCCAATCAAACAAACCATTTCTCCTGATTTAACATTTAAATCTACATCTCTAAGAATATGACTCTCGCCATAATAAGTATTTAAGGATTTTATTTCGAGTAAATTTTCCATAACTAGTCCTCAGGTCTTCCTAAATAAACATCAATAACTTTTTTGTCTTTTTGTATGGTTTCCATCGTTCCCTCACATAATACTGTGCCCTGATTTAATACTGAAACATTACTATCAAGTCTTCTTATAAATTCCATATCGTGATCTATTACCACTACGGTATTTTCTCCTGATAAAGATTTTAATAAATCAGCTGTAAGATCAGTTTCTTCATCAGTTAA
>JFNU01000082.1 GCA_000634515.1 Prochlorococcus sp. scB245a_520K10
TAAACCAGCAACAGGTTCATCTACTAACATTAAATCTGGCTTCTGTCCTACTAACATGGCTATCTCGAGCCATTGTTTTTGACCATGTGATAAAGAACCAGCTTTAGAATCAACTTTTTGAGCTAAATTAACAATCTTCATAAGACGTTCAATCTCATTAAGCTGCTCATCCTTAATACTCTTATTTATAAGGTTTAAGGGACTTTTCGGAGTTGTCACCGATATTTCAAGATTTTCTTTAACTGTTAGATTTTCAAAGATTCTTGGACTTTGGAACTTTCTTCCTACTCCAAGTCTGGCAATTTTATGCTCCTTTCTACCTACTAAAGATTTCCCTTTAAAAATTACTTCACCTTTTGTTGGCTTAACCTTTCCAGTTATTACATCTAGAAATGTTGTTTTACCTGCGCCGTTGGGTCCTATTACAGCTCTTAATTCTCCTTTCTTTAAATTTAAATTAAGTTTGTTGAGAGCTAAAAAACCCTCGAAACTAACAGTAATATCTATTAAATTTAGAAGATTATTATTATTCATTATTCCCCTCTTTATTGTTAACTTCTAAGCTTGGATAGGTTTCAATCTTCCTTTTCAAACCAAATCTTTGAAGAAGATTCCTAGGACCATCTCCTTGAATCCATCCTAAAGGACCTTCTGGCAGAGCTGTTACAACTAAGATAAATAATCCTCCTTGAATAAACATCCAGCTAGCAGGTAAAGCTTCACTTACTAAACTTTTTGCATAGTTGATGAAAACTGCTCCTAGTATCGCTCCTAATAAAGTTCCTCTCCCTCCCACAGCAACCCAAATAACCATTTCTATAGAAAAGGGAACCGTCATAAATTGGGGTGAGACTATTCCAGACTGAACTGTATATAAAGCTCCCGAAATGCCAGCGAGACCTCCAGCAATAGAAAATATTATCGTCTTGAATATAACCGGGTTGTATCCTGTAAACCTAACTCTTGGTTCATCATCTCGGATTCCTATGAGAATATTCCCAAATCTTCCTTTAACTACCCACTTTGCAAAAAACCATGCTGCTATTACTAGGATGGCAGTCACCCAAAAGAATAGTCTTTGCATGGATTCAGAACCTACCATCTGACCAAATAGTTGTGTTACATCTGTTTTTAATCCATTTGTTCCGTTAATAAGTTTTTGTTGGCCATTAAAGAAGTTAAAGAATACAAGAAGAGAAGCTTGAGTAAGTATAGAAAAATATACGCCTTTGATTCTATTCCTGAAAACAAGAAATCCAATTAAACCTGAAACTAATGCTGGAATTATCCAGATAGCGAAGAAGGTGAAAACTGGCGATCTAAACGGTTCCCAGAAAAAAGGTAATTTTTCTACACCATATAAAGCAAAAAATTCAGGAATATTATTTGGAAATTCAGAAGAACTGGTTATTTGCAAATACATTGCTGCACACTATCCACCTAATGC
>JFNU01000083.1 GCA_000634515.1 Prochlorococcus sp. scB245a_520K10
TTAAAGACATTAGTTTTCTACCATCCTTCCTTTTTGAGGAAATAAACCAGTTGGTTTAAATTGTAAGAATATAACAATTAGTGCAAAAATCATTACCCTTGCCATACTTGTTGTGGCAAAAAAGTTGATTGTGTTTGATAGTGGTAAAGGCATATCTGGCCATATTGATAAGAGCCTTCCAGCTCCAATTAAATCTGTCATTATTCCTATTCCAAATGAAGCAAGTACTGTTCCTAATAAATTTCCTACTCCTCCCAGAACTACAACCATAAAACAACCAACTATATAG
>JFNU01000084.1 GCA_000634515.1 Prochlorococcus sp. scB245a_520K10
TAATTGTGTTAGAGGTTCTTGGGAAAACATAATCTGAACCTACAAGGAAGAAATCTCCACCAGCTGCTCGAGAACGCTTATACATGAAATCAGTGGCTGGTTCTGATTGTTGGTTTGGTGTAGCTCCTGTATAGAAAATGTTGTTAGAACATTCTTGAGCTTCATATTGAATCGGGTAATAAAGGAAAGCATCCTTTGATTCGTAGACTGGTAACATTGCCTTTCTACTTGCAGATGTCCAACCACCAAATACGACAGGAACTCCGTCTTGGTCAGTA
>JFNU01000085.1 GCA_000634515.1 Prochlorococcus sp. scB245a_520K10
AACCATATCTGCCAGGTCAATTTTGTTTATTAATAATAAATCTGATCTAGTAATCCCCGGTCCACCTTTCCTAGGTATTTTGTCTCCAGCAGATACATCAATTACATAAATTGATAAATCTACAAGTTCTGGACTGAAACTAGCCGCTAAATTATCTCCTCCACTTTCTACAAAAATAAAATCTAAAGGATTAAATTTATTTTCTAGATCAATAACTGCATTTTTATTTAAGGAGCAATCCTCTCTTATAGCTGTGTGGGGACAACCTCCTGTTTCCACTCCAATAATCCTTCCCTTTT
>JFNU01000086.1 GCA_000634515.1 Prochlorococcus sp. scB245a_520K10
AAAACCTTTTTATTTATTAGAAAATTAGCATCTTCTTTTGCATATATATCATTGGTAACAACAGCAATCTCATAATTTTTTTTGAGACTTAAACAAAGAGTCTCTACTAGTGCAGTTTTACCAGAACCTACTGGCCCAGCGACTCCTACTCTCAATTTACTACTCATAAATTAATTTCTAAAAAGTTTTGTATAAAGTTCATTATGATTTTGTTGTGCCATAGCTAAACCTACATTGCCAAAATAGATCTCATTAATTCTTTTGTCCATAATTTCTCTAGAAACATCGGAAATTATTGCCAATAAATCTCTCTGAATTAATTGTGATTTTGTTGATCCCATAGGAATAAGTCCTAGAGCTGCACTTAGTTGATTAGCACTCCAT
>JFNU01000087.1 GCA_000634515.1 Prochlorococcus sp. scB245a_520K10
TCTGAAATAATTATATTCTTTACGTATACAGGCTCTTTTATATTTTTACTATCAAAAAAACTTTCTAATCCTTCCGAATAACAAAATCCACCAACTGGTAGATTAGGACTTATTAATAAATATTTAAGCAAATGACTTTTAATCATGATTATGAGCTCCTGTTTCAGGAAAAAATTTTTTCATGATATTTTTTACTTCAACATCAAAATTTTTAAGCATATTTTCAATAA
>JFNU01000088.1 GCA_000634515.1 Prochlorococcus sp. scB245a_520K10
AATGTTGATAAAACAATCTTTAAATCTAAATCAACCTCTCCATATAAGTTATTGAAGTCTACTCATGATCAGGAGGGTAGATGCATTTTACCTATTCTCCATACAGCGGGTGGATTGGTTGGCGGAGATTTGCTTGAGTTTGAAGTTAATCTTGAAAGAAATTCTAAGGTTTTGTTAACCACTTCATCAGCTCAGAAGGTATACGGATCTGTTGGAAGATCTAAAATTAATCCAGAGGGAAGTTTTTCTAAGCAAAATAATTTCATAAAT
>JFNU01000089.1 GCA_000634515.1 Prochlorococcus sp. scB245a_520K10
TTCTTGATAATTCTCATTTAGAGTATCTCCCTCAAGAAACAATTATCGTTGCAAATGGTTTATATGATCAGAAGTTTAAAATATCTATTTCAGAAACTTCCAGTTTTTTATTTACTGATTTAATAAGACTTGGAAGATCTTCTTCTGGTGAGTCTATTGAAAGTGGAATTTTTAGATCCAAATTAGAAATTATGAGAAATAACGATTTGTATGATGAATGGGAATATGTTGATCAAATTGAATTATCTAAAGAAAGTTATGAAGCCAAGTCAGGAATGGATTGTATGCCAGTATTTGGATCCTTGATTTGGATTTGCGAAAAAGATTTTTCTAAATCAAAAATCAATTATCTAGTAG
>JFNU01000090.1 GCA_000634515.1 Prochlorococcus sp. scB245a_520K10
TTATCTAGTAGATAATATAAAAAAGATTTTTAATGAAAGTAACAATCATTTATCTATTGGATTTCTTGAAAATGGTATTTCTGTAAGATTTTTAGGGAGTTCTTCTCAAGAAGCTAGGAAGTGTTTTTTTTGTATTTGGAAACAAATTAGGTCTGTTTGTGGATTTTGTGAGCCAAAATATCAAGGGGTATGGCCTTTACAAGATTCTATGAATTATTAATTATGTTCAGTAAGAACCTTTTTTAGAATTTTATAGATTAATTTTTTATTATGCATCTTTCACCTCAAGAAAAGGATAAATTATTAA
>JFNU01000091.1 GCA_000634515.1 Prochlorococcus sp. scB245a_520K10
CTTAAAATTATGTCTTATAGAATTGATAGAAAAACTTATGCTCAAACCTACGGACCTACTACTGGGGACAGAGTAAGGCTTGCCGATACAGAGCTAATAATAGAAGTAGAGGACGATTTAACTACTTATGGAGATGAAGTTAAATTTGGAGGTGGTAAAGTTATTCGAGATGGGATGGGTCAGTCTCAAGTAACAAGAGGAGATGGGGCTGTAGATACTGTAATAACTAATGCATTGATTGTAGATTGGTGGGGCATAATTAAGGCGGATGTTGGTTTAAAAGATGGAAAGATTTTTGAAATTGGAAAGGCTGGCAATCCTGATATTCAAGATAAAGTTAATATTGTTATTGGGGCCTCAACAGAAGTAATAGCAGGTGAAGGACATATTCTTACTGCAGGATCAATAGATACTCATATACACTTTATCTGTCCTCAACAAATTGAAACGGCATTAGCTTCAGGAATTACAACAATGTTAGGAGGAGGTACTGGACCTGCTACAGGAACAAATGCCACTACATGCACACCTGGCTCTTTTCATATTTCTCGAATGCTTCAATCTGCAGAGGCATTCCCAATGAATTTAGGTTTTTTTGGTAAAGGAAATTCAACAAATGAGAAAAATCTCATTGATCAAGTTGAGTCTGGGGCATGTGGATTGAAACTTCATGAGGATTGGGGAACGACTCCATCAACAATAAATTCTTGTCTTAATGTTGCAGATAAGTTTGATGTTCAAGTTTGTATTCACACTGATACTTTAAATGAGGCAGGCTTTGTTGAAGACACCATCAATGCTATTGCAGGAAGAACAATTCATACTTTTCATACAGAAGGTGCAGGTGGGGGCCATGCACCAGATATTATAAAAATTTGTGGTGAAAAAAACGTTCTTCCAAGCAGTACTAATCCAACAAGACCCTATACAAAAAATACATTAGAGGAACATCTTGATATGCTAATGGTCTGTCATCATTTAGATTCTAAAATCCCAGAAGATATTGCATTTGCTGAATCAAGGATCAGAAGAGAGACTATTGCAGCGGAGGATATCCTCCATGATATAGGTGCCTTCTCAATTATCGCTAGTGACTCTC
>JFNU01000092.1 GCA_000634515.1 Prochlorococcus sp. scB245a_520K10
CTAGAACTTTTCAAACTGCTCATAAAATGAAAGTGCAAAGAGGACCTTTAACGCAGGATTCTGATAGGAACGACAATTACAGAGTAAAGAGATATATTTCTAAAGTCACAATTAATCCAGCAATAGCCCATGGTCTTAACAAATATGTTGGTTCTATAGAAAAGGGTAAAATTGCAGATTTAGTATTGTGGAAACCTTCTTTTTTTGCTGTAAAGCCTGAATTAGTTATAAAAGGTGGATCTATAGTTTGGTCACAAATGGGAGATGCAAATGCTTCAATTCCAACTCCAGGTCCTGTTCATGGTAGACCTATGTTTGCAAATTTTGGTCAATCCCTTATCAACAGTTCTCTAACCTTTTTAAGCAAAAATTCAATTGATCAAGATATTCCAAAAAAGTTAGGATTACAAAAGAATTTTATAGCTGTAGAAAATACGAGAAATATCAATAAATCATATTTAAAACTTAATAACAAACTACCAAACATTTCAGTAGATCCTCAAACTTATGAAGTTTTTTCAGATGGGGAACTTCTTACTTGCGAATCACTTAACGAAGTTCCAATGGCTCAGCGTTATTTTTTGCTTTAGAAGTTTTTAATTAATTCTTTTTCACTAGTTTTTATATCTTTTGATCCCGCAATTTCTAAATCCTCTTGCAGTTTGTTTTCACAAGAGAGAACTCTAGACCAACTTGGTAACTGCTTTGTTGTAGGGCAAGCTAGGTAATCTTCTGTAGCAGGTCTCAATAGTTTCGCAAATTTTTGAACTGATAGCTCTTCTTCATGCCTATCATATGGAAGTTGATTTACTGCTGAATCTAAACCAAATTGCTTTACCCTATCTTCACCAACTCTTTTATAAAGAACT
>JFNU01000093.1 GCA_000634515.1 Prochlorococcus sp. scB245a_520K10
GAACTTCTAAAGTTGCTAATTGAGTGCTTGTTAATGTCTCTGCCTGATGCTCCATAAGACCTCTCAAAACACTTGAAAGGATTTCAGTACACATTTTTTGCAATCCTTCTTTAGAAGAATCACCAATATTTTTATGTTTATGATCAAACAAACCTAGATCAACTTGAGCAATTTTCGAGGTTCTTACGTTTCTATAAACTTCTGATAGTAAACCTATTTCTAAACCCCAGTCACAAGGAATTCTTAAATTCATAGCAAGGTCTTTTGTAAAAGCAAACTCACCAGCTAATGGATAT
>JFNU01000094.1 GCA_000634515.1 Prochlorococcus sp. scB245a_520K10
TAATGGATATCTAAATGATTGAAGATATTGTAAAAAAGGTCCCTTCCCAACTAACTGCTCTAAACTTGCTAATAGAGGCCCAACAAATAATCTTGTTGCTCTTCCTTGTAATTGGTTTGTTTCTAGGGATAATCTGCTATAAAAAGCTTTTACATATGAAATTCCATATGATTCATCAAGAAGCGGAAGTATCATCCTAGAAGGATATAAAGGACTAAAAGTTCTTATGTCAGCATCAAAAAGAGCAACAACCTCTGATTTTCTTGTGGCAACACCTATGCCTTGCCAGACTGCCCATCCTTTACCAGGTGTCCCCAAAAGTTCTAACCCATTTTTTTCTTGGTTTTTTAATAGCTCTATTACAGAGGGAGAATTAGTCCATCGAACATGAACTGGGAATGGCATCGAGTCAAAAAATGATTTTGCTGCTTTAACTTGCTCAATTGTTTTTGCAGATAAAGCTATAACTAATTCATTTAACCCCGTAAGTTTTCTTAAAACTTCTCTAATGTCTTTTAGTGCTGGACGTTCAAATTCTTCATATAAGCAGGGAATTAGTATAGCTGTTGATCTTTTTTTAAGATTTTTGTTTAATTCTATAAGTAGATCGTCAGCTACACCGTATTCATGTATTGTTGTGATTAAACCTTGTTGAAAGTCCATCTTCTAATTGATGTGCAGAATAGTGTTAATACTTCGATAATTTTTTCAAAGTGAAACAAATTGACTCAGAGAAAGAATTAGATAGATTAAAACTGTATAAGTTGTTGGAAACAATTTATTCAAATAATACTACAGAAGAAATTAATTTTCTTTCAAATCAATTATTACAGATTTTAGATAATTTCTCTGAGAAATCTTCTTATGAAGAAATAAGTGATGAGGATAGGTGGAATCAATCACATTCCGTTTTAATAACTTATGCAGATAGTATTTATAAAAATGGGGAGCCAACATTAATTACTCTCAGAGACTTGTTAAGTAATCATTTTGGAAGCCTTTCAAAAGTTGTTCATATTCTTCCTTTTCTCAAATCTACAAGTGATGGAGGTTTTGCAGTTTCAAGTTATGATTCCCTAGAAGAAAAATTTGGGGGTTGGAATGATCTTAAAAGTATCTCTAAAAATCATGTTTTGATGGCTGATCTAGTCCTTAACCATGTTTCTTCATCTCATCAATGGGTTCAACAATTTATAAAGTCCCAAGAACCAGGTATATCGAATGTTTTTTCACCGGAACAAAATCTTGATTGGTCGAATGTAGTGAGACCAAGAAGTTCATCTTTGTTCTCTCAAATAAATACAGAAAATGGTCCAAAACAAGTTTGGACAACTTTCGGTCCAGATCAAATTGATTTGAATTGGCAAAATCCAAAAATGACACTTGAATTCTTAAATTTGATTATTTCATATTTATCTAATGGTATTAAATGGTTAAGGCTAGATGCAGTAGGGTTTATCTGGAAGGAATCAGGAACTACTTGCTTACATTTGCCAAAAGCACACTCAATAGTAAAAATTTTAAGAATCCTTTTAAATAATCTTCTTGGTGATGGAGTTTTAATAACAGAAACTAATGTTCCTCAGAAGGAAAATTTATCTTATCTCATTACTGAAGATGAAGCACATATGGCCTATAATTTTCCATTGCCCCCTCTTTTACTAGAGGCAATTATTACTTCAAGAGCAGATATTCTAAACTTATGGATTTCTGATTGGCCAAAATTACCTTTTGATACCACTCTTTTTAATTTCACAGCATCACATGATGGCGTTGGGCTAAGAGCACTTGAGGGTCTAATGAATGAGCAGAGAATTAAAGGTTTATTAATTAATTGTGAAAAAAGAGGAGGACTTGTAAGTCATAGAAGGTTGTCAAATGGGGAAGATAAACCTTATGAATTGAATATTAGTTGGTGGAGCGCCATGGAAGACTCTAGTAGAGATTCTAATCGATTTCAATTTGAAAGATTTATTTTAACCCAATTATTAGTCATGGCTCTAAAAGGTGTGCCTGCATTTTATTTGCCAGCATTACTGGCTTCCGAAAATGATATTAAAAGTTTTTCTATGACAGGTCAAAGAAGAGACCTAAATCGAGAAAAATTTAAATCAGATAATCTTGTATCTGTTTTAAATAATCCTGAATCAAATGCTAATAAAAATATAAAATATCTACGTAATGCGATGGATATCAGGTCAAAATTAGAGCAATTTCATCCAAGTTCTGAAATGGAATGTTTGTCTAAAGGTAGAAGTGACATTGTAGTAATCAAAAGAGGTAAAGGCCCAAAATCTGTTTTTGCAATTCATAATATGACAGAAAATAAAATCAATTACCAACTAAATGATTACGATTTACCAGAAATAATTGATAATGATTTTAATATGAAGGATTTTTTAGCATCCACTAAATACAATTGGAAAAATATTAGTCTTGATCCTTTTCAAGTTATTTGGCTTGGTTCTCTAATGAAATGATAGAAAATTCTTCTCTTTGGGTTGTGAGTGATGTAGATGGTACATTAATGGATCACTCCTACGATTTAACACCTGCTAAAGAAACTATAAAAACTCTTCAAAAATTATCCATACCTGTAATTCTATGTACAAGCAAGACAGCTGCTGAAGTAAAGGTCATTAGAAAGGATCTAAATCTGACAGATCCTTATATTGTTGAGAATGGTGCGGCAATATATGGTGAATCTCTTAAAAATGTAAATGGAGAAATTATTCTTGGTAAAAAGTACGAAACACTTGAAGAAATCTTAAATCTTATTTCTAAAGAAATCGATTACGAACTAATTCCTCTTAATAATCTTGACGACTCTGATGCAACTGAGCTTACAGGATTAAAAGGAAATTCATTAACTTTGATGAGAGATCGACACTGGAGTATGCCTTTTTTGAATCCGCCAAGTTTTTTAGAAAAAAGAATAAATATCTGTTGTAAAAAGCACAAAGTAGATATTTTTAAAGGAAACAGAATGAGTCACTTATTATCGATAGATTCTAATAAAGGGAAAGCAATTAAAGCTTTAAAAAAATATTCAAATAATCAAGATTTTCAAATTATAGGTTTGGGTGACTCTCCAAATGATTTGCCTTTACTTTTAAATTCAGATATTAAAATTGTTATTCCAGGTATAGATGGACCTAATTTAAATTTATTAGATCAATTAAAAAATTTAGAATTTACTTTAGCTTCAGAACCTAATGGATATGGTTGGAAAAATGAAATTAATAAATTGATAAATGAGCTAAAACTAATTTAGAAAAGTGAAAGATTTAAATATTAATTTTCCACTTGATAAATTTGAAAAATTAATTATTGATATTGGCTGGGAATCCATGGATGATTGGTTCAATTTTTGGAATAATCAAAAAGATATTCTTTCAATAGATCAATTCTGGAGTAATAAAGTAAATGATGATTGGATTTGGGGTTTAGCTTTACCTCTATTATCTCAAGCATATAAATTTAAAAATAATTTTTCTGATCGAAAAATAATTGGGATCTCAGCTCTCCCTGGGACTGGTAAAACAACTTTAGGTAAATGGCTTGAGGCAATATCGTTAAAATTAGATTTCAAAATTGCTGTCATTTCTATAGACGATTTTTATCTTCCCTCAAATGAAATGAAATTAGCAATTAAGAATAACCCTTGGAATGTCTCTAGAGGTTTTCCTGGAAGTCATTCAGTTAAATTAATGCATGATAAGTTACTTAATTGGAAGACAAGTGGCGAGTTAAATGTACCCGTTTTCGATAAATCTTTAAGAAATGGCTTAGGAGATAGATCTTATTGGAGATCAGATAATCCTGATTTGTTAATTATTGAGGGATGGTTTTTGGGAGTAGAACCTTTGTCGATTGATATTGATGAACAAATGATCAAATCATTAAATTTGAGTCCTCATGAATCCATTTATATATTCAATATACAAAAAAATCTTCATTCATATTTAGATGTTTGGGGTTTATTAGACAATATTTGGCACTTAAAGCCATTGAAGTTTGAATATATGAATATGTGGAAATTAAACCAAGAAAAAGAAATGTTATCACAGAAAGGAAGTGCACTTCAGGATGAAAAATTATCAAATTTTTTGAGAATGCTTAATGTATCTATACCTCATAAAAGTTTTGATCTTATAAATTCTTATGCAATGTTTTTAATTGATCAAGAGAGAAATTTAGTTGATGCTGGATTAAATGAGTAGTATTTTCTAAATTTCTTTTTTTTTCAGTGATTTTTTATACATTTTTTGTGAATCTAAATGGTGTTTAATTATAGTTGCTTTGTTGTTTTGAGATGGTTGAATTTTCGTACAAAAATGAAGGTTGTAGGATGGTTGTTTTAAGATGTATTGGTCCATCAAACTTTTTTTTAGAAAGAGTTTTATTCCCAACGGACATTCTAACTTTTATGGCTCCAAATGATTCAAGAGTTGAAATCTGGGGAAATGAATTATATGGTCCTAAATTGGAAGAGAGAATAAGAATATCATCTGATAGTGAAGATTCTTCTTTAGTTGCCTAGAAATACATTTTTATAATTGTCTTCGAGTCCATATTTTTTACAATAACTTATTTTTTATTGATATTATCTAACTAGTTTTAAATTTTGGTGATGCATTATTTTTCTTCATTTGCAATAGGAGGCTTTGTCCCATCTGCAGCTATTGCTGGGGTTTTACTTTTAGTTGGTTTAGGTGCCTTCTTTTATCTTGGTATCAAAGGACCTACAGATTATTAAAGCTGAATTTAATTAACAAATGGTTATTTTAATAATATATAACCTTTTAATTCAATAATTTAATTATGGATTTAACTACTATTTTATTTATATTAAGTCTGCCATTCGTTTTATTAACAGTTTACTTTGGCACAAAAAATGACTTTTACGAAAGTGAAAATTATAAAGGTGATGGCTGTGCTCACGATGTGAAAAGGTAACTTTCTTAAGTATTGCCGCTAAATACACAAGTCCATTTACTATCAAATTGCCATACGGGTTTATATATCTCTTTTGAAATTTTTTCACCTGCTTTTTTACAAGTATCCAAGTCCTTCATGGGAATTGAGTGTAAAGAAGGGCTTGTTATTCCGCTCACCTCCGGTCTACTTCCAGGACCTTGTCTATATGTTCCAATTACTAACCAATAATTAGCCTTTACAGAATCAGAAAAAAAGAATAGTGATAAAAGAAAAAATAGTATTGGGGTAAATTTTTTTTTCATTTATTTATATTAGCTTTTACTTATTAAATGTAAATTGAATTTTGTAAATTGCTATTAATTAAATAGGTAATTTATATAAGTTTTTGGAATATTTAGAATTTTTTTTATATGGCTTAATTCAAGGTTTAACAGAATTTATTCCTGTAAGTAGTACTGCTCATTTAAAAGTTATATCTCTTCTTCTAGGCATTGACGATCCAGGCTCCTCATTATCTGCAATAATTCAACTAGGTAGTATTTTGGCTTTATTTTGGTATTTTAGGAATGATTTTTTTAAATTAAGAAGTCAATCTATAAATAACCTCTTGGATTATTTCTTACATCAAAGGTTATTAAGATCTATTTTGATTGGTACTATCCCAATTGTTTTGCTTGGTGGGAGCATAAAATTATTTACACCTTATTTTTTTGAAAAGTTTCTTCGTTCAAATTTATCAATAGCATTAGTTTCGTTCGTAATGGCGATATTTATGTACATAGCGGAAATATCGAAAAAAGGTTCTATAAATTTAAAAAATCATAACTATTCAGATAGTTTTTTGATTGGTGTTTCTCAAGCCTTTGCGATTTTACCTGGCATTTCAAGATCTGGCATTACTATTTCTACCGCTTTAGTAACAGGGTGGGAAAGAGTTGATGCTGCTAAATTCTCCTTTATTTTAGGCATACCTGCCATCTCTATTGCTGCAATTGTTGAGTTTATTTCTTCTTTTGATGAATTTTACACATTTAGTTTTTTTCCTCTACTTTTAGGACTTTTTACGACATTTTTATCTTCATTATTTGCTATCGATTTCTTATTAAAGTATTTTTCTTCAAATGGTTTGAAATTATTTATTATCTATCGGGTTTTATTCGGTGTAGTAATTCTTTTGAATTTATAATTCGATGCAAAAAAAATTTCAATTATGTTAATGTTGAAAAAAATTATGTTCAATGAATATTTTTATATCTTTCCAACTTGGCGAAGTTGAAGTTTCAAACTTTACGATATTAGTATTAGCCTTTTTTTCCTCTTTTACTTTTATAGCTGTCGGTATAAGCTCATATAAACTATACAAGTCTCTCATAAATGATGATGAAAAATGATCGGAACGGCGGGATTTGAACCCACGACCCCCACTACCCCAAAGTGGTGCGCTACCAAACTGCGCTACGCCCCGTATTATTACTATAAAGATAAGATGTATGTTAAATGTTATTCTTTATAGGATTGTTATCAGATCTCAATACACACTTATCAACTTCCCAATTAAAGTTTGCCCAAATATTATCTTTTAATATGTAATTGCTTCCTGTAAAACTTCCTAACTTAACTTTTGTAGGGGAAGCTGAACAATACTGCCTGCTGCCTGCCGATGCAAGATATTGTTGATGATACTGTTCTGCATAAAAATAGGTATCAATCATTTTTATTTCTGTTTCGATATGACCAAGATTTTTTTTATTTAGTTCTTTTTGATATTGTTCTTTACTAGCTAAGATGATTTTTTTATTATTTTCATTTTTATAATATATAGCTGACCTATACTGAGTTCCAATATCATTACCTTGTCTATTTTTTTGTGTAGGATCATGACACTCCCAAAACATTTTTAATAGATCGCTGATATCTATTTCACTTTTATTCCAGATAACTCTTACAACTTCTGAATGCCCAGTTAAACCTGAGCATACTTCGTAATAAGTTGGGTTGCTTTTATTACCACCAGCGTACCCTACCGAAGTTGTTACAACTCCAGGAAGTTTCCAAAAACATTTTTCAGCTCCCCAGAAACAACCACACCCAAATATTATTTCGTCTTCTTGAAGATTAGGATCTTTTTTGATATCTGTTTTTAATATTCTATGAACTGAATCAACATCATTTGTAAAAGTTGTTTCTTTATTATTCATAATATTTTTTAGAAATTCCAACATAACTTAAATGTCTATATCATAAGTTAAAAATCGTACTTTTAGCCTTTGACAATGTTAGTGGCTATTTCTCTTTCCCAAAGTTTTTTATAGAGCCCTTTCACTTTTACTAAATCTTTATGATTACCTTCCTGAACTATTTCTCCTTTATCCATTACTAAAACTCTGTCACAAGTAGCAGCTACAGATAGTTGGTGACTAATCATTAAAATTGTTTTATTACTTCTTTCTCTCATTTCATCTATTATTCTTGCAGCAGTTTTATTATCGACGCTTGCTAAAGCATCATCAAGAACGACAATTGGAGAGTTAACTAGTAAAGCTCTTCCAAGTGCTGTCCTTTGCCTTTGTCCTCCACTTAATGTAATACCTCTTTCACCAACAATTGTTTTAAACTTTTGTGGGAAACTATTAATATCATCAATCATCCCAGCCTTAGTAGCACTTTCTTTGACTAATTTCTTAGAAGCTTGGGGTTCTCCAAAACGTAGGTTTTCTGAGATTGTAGAAGTAAATAAGAAGGCTTCTTGCGGAACTATTGCAATATTTTTTCTAAGATCTTCTAATTTAATAGTTTTTACATCAA
>JFNU01000095.1 GCA_000634515.1 Prochlorococcus sp. scB245a_520K10
AATAGTTTTTACATCAATTTCATCTAGGAATAATTGACCATCTGGAATTTCTATTGTTCTTCCTAGAGACTTTGCTAATGTCGTTTTTCCACAACCTACAGGCCCAACTATTGCAATTAGTTCTCCAGGGAAAATTTTAAAACTGAGACCATTTAATGAATTAAATTTTGATCCTGGATATCTTATGGTTAAGTCTTTAGCTTCTAAAAATCCTTTTAATTTTTTTCTTAAAAATTTGGTGTTTTCCCCATCTACAATACTTGGATTGTTTTGAAAAATTTCTTCTACACGATCTAAACTTACTTGACCAAGTTGAAAAGTATTCAACGTAAAACCCAATAAGGCTGTAGGGAAAACAAGCCTTTCCACGTAGAGAATTAAAGCCACTAAACCACCTATTGAAATAAATCCACTTTCTAGTTGAAAAGTTCCTAATCCTAATAAAATTAATAATGATATTGAGGAAATACCCTGCAGTAATGGGAATAGGGTACTTGCTGTTCTTGCAAGTTTTATCGCCGAATTTCTATAAGCATTGTTATGAATATTAAATTCTTTCTTTTCAGCATTTTCTTGTGCGTAAATTTTTATAGCGCTTATTCCAGAAAGATCTTCTTGTATAAGATCACTTAGTTTTGATAATGATTCTTGTTGTGCTTTTCTTTGATTAACCATTTTACCGCCGAATAAGCTTACAATTCCAAGGATTAATGGAAATATCATTAAAGCGGATATTGTTAATGTTTTGTTAATCGAAAACATCGATGGAATAGTTAGTGAATAAGCTAAGACAATGTTGCATAAACTTAAAACCGTAAAACCTAGAAGCCTTCTTATATTTTCAACATCGCTAGTAGCTCTACTAATAATGTCTCCACTCCCTTTTTTTTGAATCCATTCTGGGTCTTGAATAAGTAAATGATCGAAAAGTTTCTGACGTAGATTTACCTCTACCTTTCGACCTATACCAAAAACAATCTGTCTAGAAAAAAGTCTGATTAAACCCATACAAGTAGCTAATAGAATTAACCACAATGATTTTGAAATAACAAAATCCGAAGAGAACCCATTTTGTAATTGGTCAATTATGTTTTTTACTTCTAGGGGTATTACAACACTCAATATATTTACTGCCAAAAGAGCTAATGCTCCGTATATAAATTCTTTTTTGTATGGTCTGAGGTATTTAGATATAATTTTAATCTTTAAATTTTTCATTTAATTTTGCCGATATGATTAAGATAATGTTTCATTTTTAAATATGTGAGCTAATTTTATAAATGATTCAGTTTTTATTTATGAGTAACGAACAAACTCATCCTTTACATGCGACAGACAAGAATATTATAGATTCTCTTATTACAAAAGAAAAACCAGAAGATCTTGACTTTATTAATTTAGCTAGGTTAATAAATCGCTATACAAATTTCCCCGG
>JFNU01000096.1 GCA_000634515.1 Prochlorococcus sp. scB245a_520K10
GTGAAATTGAAATTAAAAACGATGTTGATAAAATTTTAAAATTTTGGAAAATTACTAAAAATGAACTTTTTTCAAAAACAAAAAACATTTGGTCAAAAAGCTTCAGACCTTCTAACACAAATAAAGATTTAGTTGGCTCAGGTTTTGATACTTCAAATTAAATTTATCTGCATAATTTCCTTTATTAAATAAATGTCTTCAAATTTATCGAACGTTGAAATTTTAAATATTTTGTTAGAAGGGAGAAACCTTGATGACTTAACTTCAAGATCATTAATGCAAAGATGGCTTAATGATGAAATATCAGATGTACAAACAGGAGCTTTTTTGAGCGCCTTGAGAGCTAAAGGCTGTACTGGAACCGAATTGTGTTCTATGGCGGAGGAACTCTTAAATGTATGCGAATTGCCAGTAGCAAGGCCAAATTTATATATGGTGGATACTTGTGGAACTGGAGGAGATGGAGCTAATACCTTTAATATTTCCACTGCAGTAGCGTTTGTAGCTGCATCTTGTGGTGTAAATATCGCTAAACACGGTAATAAAAGTGCTAGTGGGAAAGTTGGTTCTGCGGATGTTTTGTTGAATCTTGGTTTAAATTTAAATTGTTCATTAGAAAAAGTAATCTCTGCCGTCAATGAAATAGGAGTAACTTTTTTGTTTGCGCCTGTATGGCATAAATCTTTAATAAAACTTGCTCCATTAAGAAAGGCTCTTGGATTAAGGACTGTATTTAATCAACTTGGTCCATTGGTAAATCCCTTAAGACCCAACGCGCAAGTGTTAGGTGTGGCAACAGAGGATCTTTTAGAGCCTATGGGAAGTGCCCTTTTAAAAATGGGTATGGATAGAGTA
>JFNU01000097.1 GCA_000634515.1 Prochlorococcus sp. scB245a_520K10
TAGAGTAATAGTAGTTCATGGATCTGGTGGTCTTGATGAAGCCTCTCTTCAAGGCGATAACAAATTAGTATTTGTTGAAAATGGTAAATTACGATTTTCAAAAATAAATATTTCAGATTTTAGTCATGAAAACATATCAAATAAAGAGCTTGTAGTCTCAGATAATGAATCTAACGAAGAAATATTAAAGTCTGTCTTAATTGGTTCTGGGCAAAATCCTCATAAATATGTTGTTGCATTGAATACT
>JFNU01000098.1 GCA_000634515.1 Prochlorococcus sp. scB245a_520K10
CTGCATTAGTCCTCTGGACAGCTGGAATAGAGGATGATTTGCATAAAGGTTTTAATAAAGCTTTATTTTCAATTAATCAAGGAAATCCTTGGGAAAAATTTTTACTCTTAAAAACTTATTTAGCCTCAGATGAATAAATTTTAAATTCATGACTAATCCTTACAAGAAGAATGCAAAATTAGTTTTAAGTAATGGAATTACATTCCCTGGATTTTCTTTTGGAGCTTCAGGTACTGCTATTGGCGAAATAGTTTTTAATACTGGAATGACGGGTTATCAGGAAGTTATTTCCGATCCAAGTTACTACGGACAAATATTAACATTCACTTATCCAGAAATTGGAAATACTGGTATTAACCTTGAAGATTCAGAATCTTGTAATACTGTTAAAGGGATAATTGTTAGAAATTATTCGTCTAATAATAGTAATTGGAGATCTTCAAAAAATTTTAATCAATGGTTATTAGAAAAAAATGTTATTGGTCTTTATGGAATTGATACAAGGGCTCTTGTTAAAATATTAAGATCTAATGGCTCTATGAATGGAGTTCTTACTTCTGAAGATAAATCTGTAGAAAACTGTTTAGAAATTATTTCCCAAACGCCAAAGATGGAGGGGTTGAATTTATCAAAAGTAGTTTCAACAAAACAAAAATATTTATGGCAAAAGCCTACAGATACAGACTTTGACCGTAGAACAACACATTCAAAAAATTTTAATAAATTAAAGATTGTTGCAATTGATTTTGGAATAAAAAAATCGATTTTAAATAGATTAGTCTCCCATGGTTGTGAAATTATAGTTTTACCTTCTCGATCATCTTTAAATGATGTTCTAGAAAATAAACCTGATGGTGTATTTTTCTCTAATGGTCCCGGTGATCCCTCTTCAGTTTCTGA
>JFNU01000099.1 GCA_000634515.1 Prochlorococcus sp. scB245a_520K10
TCTTATCGAACATGGTGAAATACCTATGTTTGGAATTTGTCTTGGCCATCAAATATTTGGATTAGCTTTAGGAGCTTCAACTTATAAACTTCCTTTTGGACATCGCGGTTTAAATCATCCTTGTGGAAAGAATAATCTGATTGAAATAACAAGTCAGAACCATGGTTTTGCCATTGACCCTAATTCTCTCCCAAAAGATATAGCCAGAATAACTCACTATAACCTTAATGATAGTACTGTTGCCGGATTGGAAGTTATAAACAAGCCAATATTTAGCGTGCAATATCATCCAGAGGCAGGACCTGGTCCACATGATTCAGATTATTTGTTTAAAAAATTTGTTTCTCTAATGTTAGAAAGATGTTGACATATCGTTTTATTTTGATTTGATAATTACATTTGATACATTAATTTTTTGGAGGAACTAGATCATAGAAGATTTCC
>JFNU01000100.1 GCA_000634515.1 Prochlorococcus sp. scB245a_520K10
AATTTTTTGGAGTAACTAGATCATAGAAGATTTCCAGAAGCTAACTGTTTCTTTAAGAGGAAACCTTGAGGTCAAAACAAATATTATTGTTTTTACTTTCAAAGGGCAACTTGATGCTTTCTCAGAAAAACAATTTAAAACTTATGTTTCTAATAATTTAGTTAATGAGCTACCATTCGTTATTGATCTTACTAAAATTGATTTTGTAGATTCTTCTGGTCTTGGTGCCCTTGTTCAGACTGCTAAAGAAAGTAAAAAGTTAAAGTTAGGGTTTTCAGTTGTTGGGAATTCGAGAGTTGCCCAAACTATTAAACTTGTGCGTTTAGGGGATTTTCTTAATTTAAAGTCGTGTCTTGAAGATGCAT
>JFNU01000101.1 GCA_000634515.1 Prochlorococcus sp. scB245a_520K10
CTTGAAGATGCATTAACTTTTTTGAAAAATTGAATTATTGGATTCAAAATTTGGTTCCATATGGATCTCCTGAAGAAATCGGTGTTATTCAACTTGCTTGGCTTGGGGATTCGGTATGGGAACTTCACCAAAGACTGAGACATGTTCATTTCCCATTGAAATCAAAAGAACTCCATTTATCTGTAGTAAACGAAGTAAAAGCCAAATCTCAATCAAAATCTTTAAGTCAAATTGAACATTTATTAAACGAAAATGAAATGAATTTAATTAGACGTGCTAGAAACAAAATAAAGAGATTTCCAAAGTCTTCGGATCCCATAATATATTCAAGAGCAACTGGTTTTGAAACACTAATTGGTTGGCTATTTCTGAAGGATCCTCAAAGATTATCAAAACTTTTTGAATATCTTGAAATTAAAATGAATTGAATTAATGAAAAACTCCTCTAAAAATAATTATTCTGAAAAAAATAATAAATACAAAAATAGTCCTGATTCTAAAATCAACTCTAAAAAGATAAATTCTTCGAAAAAAAATAATAGATTTCCCCTAAAATCATCCAAAAACAATGGAGTTAAAAATTTTAACTCAGTAAATAAAAATAATTTTTCAACTTTAAAAACACGTAAGCCAACATATAAATCTAATTTAGAAGCTTTTAATAAAGGTCAAGATATTTATCAAGAGCATTCAAATAAGAAAAATTTTGATGATTGGATATGCGGAAAACACTCAGTTTTTGAGGCGCTTAATAGTGAAAGACCTATTAATAGGATTTGGTGTACAACTGAAATTTTTTCTTCTGAGAAATTCTATATCTTGCTAAAGAACCTTAAATCAAAAGGCGTCCTCGTTGAAGAAGTTTCTTGGAGTAGGCTTTCTCAATTGACATTTAATGCTTCACATCAAGGTGTAGTGTTGCAGCTGGCAAGCTCTAAAACAATATCTCTAGAAAAATTAATCGATTTTTCTAAAAAAAGTTCAGCATATCCTATTATTTTGGCTTTAGATGGAATAACTGACCCACATAATGTTGGTGCAATTATAAGATCAGCAGAAGCATTTGACTGTAAGGGTATTATTATTCCTCAAAGAAGATCTGCTGGCTTAACAGGAACAGTTGCCAAGGTTGCCGCTGGAGCATTGGAACATTTGCCAGTAAGTAGGGTTGTTAATTTAAATAGGACACTCGAAGAGCTGAAGAAACATGGTTTTCTTGTTATGGGGTTATCTGGAGATGGTCAACTATCGATATCAAAGTTTCATGAAAAAACTCCTTTGGTTGTAATAATAGGGGCTGAAGATAAAGGTATATCTTTACTTACACAAAAAAAATGCGATTTTCTTGTAAAGATTCCTCTTAAAGGTAAAACATCAAGTTTAAATGCATCAGTTGCAGCTGCTATATCACTATTTCATTTAACAAGTAATTGAATTTATTCATTCAAAAGGCTATATTTAATCTCCTCTAGAATATTGTTGTTTCAATATATTTTTATAATAAATAAATATTTATTGAATTTTTACTACAAAATTGTATAGAATTTAACAAGAATTGATGGTCTTCAGACCAAATAAATTGATTAGAAATTTTGGAAACAAACTCGGGTTAGCTTGGTGGGCTAAAATCCAAACGGCAAATCCTAATGCCACATACTGGTACGGTCCATTTCTTAGTAAACGTAATTTAGAAGATAATATGTTTTCTTTTATTAAAGATCTTTCTGATGAAGGCTCTACAGACATTAAACATAGTTTGGTTCGTTGCAAAAAAGAAGAGCCATTAACTGTTTGATAATCATTAATATTAGTAACCAACTTAAGAAATGAATTTTAATTCTTTAAGAAAGGAAATTAATAGTAGAAATGCTTCTGTTAGAGAATTAATAAATGAATTTTTTTCAAAAATTGATTCCAAAGACCATGAAATTAATTCGTACATATGTCTTACAAAATATAATGCAATCGCTCAAGCAGAAAAGATAGATAAATTAATACATAATAAAGAATTACTTCCTCCTCTAGCGGGATTGCCCATAGCAATTAAAGACAATATTTGCACCAAGGCAGTTAAGACTACTTGTGCAAGTAAAATGCTCAAAAACTTTATTGCACCCTACGAATCTACAGCCTCAAGTAAATTATGGTCTTCAGGTGGTATTTGTTTAGGAAAAACAAATTTGGATGAATTTGCAATGGGAAGTTCAACAGAAACTTCTGTATTTGGAGTTACTTCAAATCCTTGGGATAAAAGTAGAGTTCCTGGTGGAAGTTCGGGTGGCAGTGCTGCCTCAGTTGCTGCAGGATTGTGTGCAGCTGCCATAGGTTCTGATACTGGCGGTTCAATAAGACAACCAGCTTCTTTTTGTGGTGTTGTAGGACTTAAACCTACCTATGGAAGAGTAAGTAGATGGGGACTGATAGCATTTGCTAGCTCTCTTGATCAAATAGGCCCAATAACAAATACTGTTTCAGATGCTGCTGAAATTCTATATTCAATATCTGGCAAAGACCCCTTGGATTCAACATGTCTTGACAAACCGGTACCAAATTATTTGAGTGATTTAAATAAATCCATAAAGAATTTAAAAATTGGGATCATCAGAGAATGCCTTGAACATCCAGGCCTTAATCCAGAAGTCAAAGAATCTGTTCTTTCTGCAGTTCAAAGATTCAAAACTCTAGGAGCAGAAATCATCGAAGTTGAATGCCCTAGGTTTAATGATGGAATTGCAACGTACTATGTAATTGCGCCATCTGAAGCATCTGCGAATTTAGCTAGATATGATGGAGTTAAATATGGTTACAGATCTAAAGAAGGTTCTAATCTTTTAGAAATGACTTCTAAAAGTAGAGCCGAAGGATTTGGCGATGAGGTACAAAGAAGAATTTTGATAGGAACTTATGCTCTATCAGCAGGATACAGTGATGCCTACTATAAAAAAGCACAAAAAGTAAGAACATTAATAAGAAAAGATTTTGATAATTCTTTTAAGAAAGTAGATATTTTATTGACTCCGACTTGCCCAACTACCGCTTTTTTGAAAGGAGATTTTGTTAATGATCCCCTATCTATGTATTTGTCTGATTTGTTAACTGTTCCAGCTAATTTAGCCGGACTCCCAGCTATAAGTATCCCTTGTGGTTTTGATACTAAGGGATTACCCATAGGACTTCAACTAATAGGAAACGTATTAGAGGAGAATAAAATATTGAATGCTGCAAATATTTTCGAACTTGATGCTCAAGTAATTAAAAATAGACCTTAATTTTAAATTTGAATTAATAATTAATTTGTAATCACAAAGTATAGATCTTTTAAAAATTTTCTCTATCTTATATATATAAATTAATTGGGTATGGGTTTCGTTTCGCTTCATAATCATAGTGACTACAGTCTGCTTGATGGAGCAAGTCAAATTTCTAAAATTGTTGATAGAGCTTGTGATCTTGGAATGGATTCTATTGCTCTGACTGATCATGGAGTGATGTATGGGGTTCTTGACTTAGTCAAGAAGTGCAGAGAGAAAGGTATAAAACCAATTATTGGTAATGAAATGTATGTGATTAATGGTTCTATTGATGATCCTCAACCAAAAAAAGAAAAAAGATATCATTTGGTAGTGTTAGCAAAAAATCATATTGGCTATAAGAATCTCGTAAAGCTAACAACTATAAGTCACCTAAATGGCATGAGAGGTCGAGGTATTTTTTCTAGACCTTGTATTGATAAATTTCTTTTAAATAAATATAAGGATGGCCTTATAGTTTCTACAGCTTGTCTTGGAGGAGAGATACCCCAAGCGATCTTAAAAGGTAGATTAGATGTGGCAGAGGATATAGCTCTTTGGTATAAAAAATTGTTTGCAGATGATTTTTATCTAGAAATACAAGATCATGGCTCTATTGAAGACAGAATTGTAAATGTCGAATTATTAAAAATTGGGAAGAAGCATCAAATAAAAGTCATTGCCACCAATGATGCTCACTACATATCAAATATGGATGTTGAGTCACATGATGCTTTACTTTGCGTATTAACCGGGAAACTGATAAGCGATGAAAAAAGATTGAGGTATACAGGTACAGAATATATTAAAGGTGAAAATGAAATGCTTGAACTTTTTAAAGATCATATTGATAACGAATCAATTAAAGAGGCAGTAAATAACACAGTAGAAATTTCACAAAAAATAGAAATATTTGAATTGTTTGGAACATATAGAATGCCAAAATTCCCTCTTAAAAAAGACAAAGATTCATTTTCTCTACTTTCACAATTATCTTATGAAGGTCTACTAAAAAGACTTAAAAAAAATAATCTAACAGAGGTAGATGAGAACTATAAAAAAAGACTATCTTCCGAATTGAAAATTATTAAAGATATGGGTTTCCCAGATTATTTTTTGGTTGTTTGGGACTACATCAAATTTGCTAGAGATAACTATATCCCAGTAGGACCAGGCAGAGGCTCTGCAGCAGGCTCACTAGTAGCTTATGCCCTTCAAATCACAAATATAGATCCTGTTGAGCATGGATTGTTGTTTGAGAGATTTTTAAATCCAGCAAGAAAGTCTATGCCAGATATTGATACCGACTTTTGTATTGATAGGAGAAATGAAGTTATTGATTACGTTACTAATCGTTATGGAGAAGATAAAGTTGCGCAAATAATTACTTTCAATAAAATGACCTCTAAGGCAGTTTTGAAAGATGTTGCAAGGGTTCTAGATATACCATATGGAGAGGCTGATAAATTGGCTAAGTTAATACCGGTTGTAAGAGGGAAACCTTATAAACTAAATGAAATGATTAATAAGAATTCTCCTAGCCAAGAGTTTAGAGATAAATATATTAATGATGATAGGGTGAAAAAATGGGTTGATTTGGCTTTGAGAATTGAAGGAACTAACAAAACATATGGAGTTCATGCTGCTGGAGTTGTTATCGCATCAGATCCTCTTGACGAACTTGTACCTCTTCAAAGGAATAATGAAGGACAAATAATAACCCAATATTCTATGGATGATATCGAATCACTTGGATTATTGAAAATGGATTTCTTGGGTCTTAAGAATCTCACGATGATTGAAAAGACAGTTTCTCTCATTAATGAATCTACTGGAAAGAAAATAAATATTGATGAGTTACCTCAAAATGATGGTAAAACCTTTGAGCTTATTGGAAGAGGAGATCTTGAAGGTATTTTTCAGCTTGAATCTTCTGGTATGAAACAGGTCGTTAAGGATTTTAAACCTAACTCTCTAGAGGACATTTCATCCATATTGGCTCTTTATAGACCTGGTCCTCTTGATGCGGGCCTTATACCTAAATTCATAAATAGAAAAAATGGGAATGAAAAGGTAGATTTCCCTCATCCTCTTATTAAGTCAATTCTCACTGAAACCTATGGAATTATGGTTTACCAAGAACAAATTATGAAAATTGCTCAAGACCTAGCAGGATATTCTTTAGGTGATGCTGATTTACTTCGAAGAGCAATGGGGAAAAAGAAAGTATCTGAGATGGTAAAGCATAGGAATATTTTTATAGAGGGTTCTATTAATAAAGGTGTAAATCAAAAATTAGCAAATGATCTTTTTGATCAAATGGTATTATTCGCTGAATATTGTTTCAACAAAAGTCACTCAACTGCTTATGGTGCTGTAACTTATCAAACTGCATTTTTAAAAGCCCATTTTCCTGTTGCCTATATGGCAGCCCTTCTAACTGTAAATTCTGGGTCTAGCGACAAGATGCAAAGATATATTTCTAATTGTTATTCAATGGGAATAGAAGTTATTTCACCAAGCATTAATTTCTCAGGGGTAGATTTCACTATTAAGAATAATCAGATTTTATTCGGGCTATCTGCTATTAAGAATTTAGGAGATTCTGCAATTAGGAATATTATAGAAAACCGAAACAGTTTGGGAATATTTAAGTCATTATCGGATTTATGCGATCGTTTGCCTTCTAATATTCTTAATAAAAGAAGTCTTGAATCTCTAATTCATTGTGGAGCACTAGATGAGTTTTCAAATGATAATAATAGAGCTCAGTTATTATCAGATCTAGAACATGTTATTGAGTGGGCCTCTTCAAGAAATCGTGATAGATTATCAGGGCAAGGAAATCTATTTGATTCTAAAGAAGAATTTTCTAATGTTGCTTTTTCAGATTCACAATTAGATAAGGTTGATGATTATTCACTTATTGAGAAGTTAAAGTTAGAAAAGCAGCTATTAGGCTTTTATTTATCTGATCATCCCCTAAAACATTTAACTAAACCAGCAAAACTAATATCTCCCATAAGCATTTCGCAGTTAGAAGAGACAAAAGATAGAACCAAAGTCTCTTTAGTTGGAATGATCCCTGATTTGAAGCAAATCACAACGAGAAAAGGAGATAGGATGGCTATAGTTCAGCTTGAGGATCTTTCAGGAAGTTGTGAAGCAATAGTTTTTCCAAAAACGTATGTCAGATTATCAGAATTTCTTTTGACTGATACTAGATTATTGCTATGGGGGACAATAGATAAAAAAAGTGATAAGACTCAATTAATAATTGATGATTGTAGAGAAATAGATAACCTTAAATTGCTTATTATTAATCTTGAAAGTTCTCAAGCTTCAGATATAAGAGTACAAAATACTTTGAAAAACTGTTTAATTAAATTTAAACCAGAAAAAGGTAGATGTGGAATCAAGATTCCAGTTTTAGCTGCAGTAAGAAATAAAGATAGTGTTACCTACGTTAAATTTGGGGAACAATTTTGTATTGGTGATATACAGGGAGCGTGCAGATTATTAGAAGATAAATCATTCCAAGTTAATTTGAAATCTTTAGTTTCCTAGATTAACCATTTTCTTCAAAATTTTGAGTTGCAGGTTTGAAAGCTGCTTTTGCTCGTTGTATATTCATTGGAATATTTTCAATACCGAAAAAAGATCCAGGCTCCTTATCCCAGCTAGCTGATAATATCCCAAAACTTAGTCCTGCGAGACCTAATAAGAAAAACAACGCTGAAATTGCAATTGTTGACGAAGGAGGTATTTCAGCAATATTTCTTGTAACGATAATGTAGCTAACAACAAAAACCGACATTCCTAATATTGTCGGAATTCCTGCTGTAAAAAATATTCTTCTTGCCATTCTATCAGCAACATATTTTGGTATCCCAGTTGATGATCGCTTTGGGGTAGGTATTGTATTAGTTGTTTTTTCTAGATTCGCGAACGCAGTTTTCTCAGAATAATTTTTTTTCTTTTTATTTTGAGTCTTTTTTTTTGATTGTTTTTTTTTCATTAATTGAAATCATCCTCTGATTCCAATTTTCTTTACTAGATCTTGATATTTCTGAATATTATTATCTTTTATATAAGATAATAATCTTTTTCTTTTACCAATCATTTTTAATAATCCTTGCCTTGAAGCGAAATCATGAATGTTTCCTTGGAGGTGGTCACTTAATTTCGATATTCTTTTAGAAAGCATTGCAACTTGTACTTCCGCTGAACCTGTATCAGTTGGATGTATTTGATGAGTTTCAATCAGCTTCTGTTTTTCAGCTGTATCTAATGACATAAATTTATTTTCTTTTAATCTATGATACTACGTCATCTAGCTAAATTACTACTATCTTTCTCCAGATAATTCATAGCTAATTTCAATAAATTTTCAAATGATAAATTATTTTCTTTTTTTGAAAGGAGATCTACTTCTTTAAAAAGAATGGGCAAAATAGTATTTATTTCTTTATTTTTGTAATTTAATGATTGAAGGGTTAACTTAAGGTCCTCCATCATTTTTTTTATTTCAGGATCGTTAATCTCAAATTCATATTTGACTTTTTCTTCTTCAAATTGAATTTCACTTTTAAATTTACTTTTTAATTCTAAAATTATTCGATCACTCATTTTTTGCCCTACACCAGGTATGGAACAAATTAATTTTTTGTTTTGTGTTTTTATTGCATTGATAACTTCATTAATGGAAAATTTATTTAATATTCCCATACCAATTTGAGATCCAAAGCCTCGAACACTTAAAATTTCAATAAAGAAATCCTTTTGATCCTTTGATGTAAAGCCAAATAATAAATCTGAATCTTCTTTCTTAATATGTTTTATCCAAAGAGTTATGTTTTTATTGGATATTTGATTTGTTTTTAAATTGAGAAAAAAGGATTTTAGTATTTGTATTTCATATCCTAACCCTTGACAATTTATTAAAACAAAAAATTTTTGATTAGTTTGCCATAATTCAACCAACTCTCCATTTATCCAACTAATCAATTAACCACCATCCACCTGACATCCGATTAGTGCTCCTGCAGTTCCGCCCGCAGGTACGGCCCAAAATCTATCTTTACCTCTAGAGGAAGATAGTGCAATTCCAGCACCAAGAATACCACCAATAATAGAGCCTTCACTACAGTCATTATCATCTATTTTTTCAGCTTTAGTTTGACCTCCACAAGGTATTACAACTTCTACTTCATAACTTTTTACGTAGCCAGGGTTTGATTTTGTTCCAGGTATATATTCCTCTCTATATTCGGTTCTAGTACAAGTTACTGACTTTGGGGTTGTTGCATTGACTTGAGCAATAGGAGAGAAACAAAATAATAATGCTAAATAGAAAAATTTCACCGTTTTTTGTATTCTTCTAATATTCTATGTGCTTTTCAATATTTGGGTAGTAGATATAATGGTTCCTAATAAAACTAGTGATGCACCTAATAAAAAATTTATGTTTATTATTTCATTAAAAAATAAAATCCCCCAAATTGAACCGAATAAGACTTGTAAATAGTTAATTGTTGAAGCTTCAGAAGCAGGTAAATTTTTTAATCCTATAGTTAAGAAAGTCTGACCTAATTGAGTAAATAAGCCAATACCAATTATCCAAACTAATTCATTCCAATTTGGGGTAACCCAGTTGATTAATACTATTGGTAATAAAGTTATAAAAGAAACAAGTGGAAAATATTCAATAATTACATAAACATCTTCAGTAAATGAAAGTTTCTTAACTGTAACGTAAGCCAATGCAGTGCAAATTGCTCCAAGAAATGCTATCGAAATCGAAACTTTTTCAATTTCAACGTTTATATTTGATAATTGACTTGGATTTAATATTACTAATATTCCAATCCAGCCAATAATTAAAGCAAAAATAATATTCCGAGTTATTTTTTCGTTTATAAATATACCAGCAAAAATAGATATAAAAATAGGATAAGTGTACTGTATAACAGTAGATATACTAAGAGGCATATTTCTTATCGCATAAAAAATACAAATTAAAGCTAAAGTTCCTAAAACGCCTCTTAAGATAAGTAATGGTCTATTTTTGCCCCAAGGATTTATATTTTTTAGATTAATTATGGATGATGTAATAATTAAACTTAAGAATGATCTGAATAAAACTAATTCATAAATAGGTATCCTTTTATCAATATTTTTTACGCATAATGTCATCAAACTAAAGAAGAATGAGGCAAATACCAAATTAAATTTATTCAATGAATTAAATTTTTTTTCTAATTCTGCGATATTTATCATTTTAAAAATAGTTTTATTGTGAAATTAAGTAGATTCTTATTTGATTTTGATCTATAACAAATAAATCATTATTTATTTTTTGATAAAATCTCAATGGTTCATTCTATACACCCAAGAACTATTCAAGAGGTTAAGGAAAAGGCAGATATTGTTGACGTTATATCTGAACATATTGTTCTTAAGAAAAAAGGCAAGGAATTTGTTGGGATTTGTCCTTTTCATGACGATACTAAGCCATCTATGACAGTATCACCAAGCAAACAATTTTATTATTGTTTTTCTTGTGGTGCTGGTGGTAACTCTATTAAATTTTTAATGGAATTTACTCGTGCAAATTTTTCTGATGTTGTACTTTCTCTTGCTAAGAAGAATAATATCAATGTTGAAAATCTTAATGGTCCCCAAGTAGAAGCTTATAAAAAACAATTATCTAGAAAAGAAGAGCTTTATAAAATATTAAGAGTCACTAAAAATTGGTTTAAGTCCCAATTAAATAATTCTCTTGGTGTTGAAGCTATGAAATATTTAACATCCAAGAGAAACTTGACTAATAAAATTATTGATGACTTTGAATTGGGCTTTGCTCCAAATTCATGGAATGATTTATTTAACTATCTATCCATAGTAGAAAAATTCCCTATTAATCAAATATTGGCTTCAGGTCTTGCAATTTCTAAAGATAATTCTGACAAGATTTATGATCGTTTTAGAAATAGATTAATAGTCCCAATTCATGATATGCAAGGAAGAGTAGTTGCCTTTGGTGGAAGATCTCTTGATGGACAGGAACCCAAATATCTTAATTCTCCTGAATCAGAGATATTTCAAAAAGGGAAAATGTTGTTTGCATTTGACAAAGCATCTAGCAATATAAGAAAAAGAGATAAAGCTATTATTGTTGAAGGATACTTTGATGTAATTTCTCTTCATTCAAAAGGCATTACTAATTCTGTGGCATCTCTCGGTACCGCTTTAAATAAATATCAAATTTCTCAACTATGTAGATGCACAGATAATAAAAATATAATCTTGAATTTCGATTCTGATAACGCAGGTATATTAGCTACAAAAAGAGTAATAAAAGAAGTCGAAAGCTTATCTCTCCACGATCAAATTAATCTTAAGATACTTCAACTTAATGATTTTAAAGATCCTGACGAATTTTTGAATAATCATACTCCAGAAGATTATTTTAACTTAATTGATAATTCATCCTTTTGGATTGATTGGGAGGTTGATCAGATTTTTAAAGATAAAGATTTATCTAAGTCTGAAAATTTCCAGAGTGTTATTTCATTATTGGTGAAATTATTGAGTAAATTACCTCAATCATCAACCAGAACACATTACTTACAAAAAGTTTCCGAAAGATTGAGTAAGGGTCAAGCAAGGTTAGCGATACAGTTTGAACAAGATTTACGTAATCAAGTTAAGGGATTTCGTTGGCACGGTAGATCAAAAAAATTTGAACAACCAAATGAAATTTCTCGGCGTGAGAAAAATGAATCTGAAATAATTTTTTATTATTTGCATTGTCCTGATCTTCGGCTTTTTATCCGCGATGAATTTCTCAAAAGAGAAATTAATGGTTTTAATACTAAATATATTCAAAATTTATGGGAAACTATTTCAAAAATTGAACAAAATAATTTGGGTTTAAATTATTTAAATGAATTAAAAGAATCAAATAGTCAAATTCATCAAACAGAGTTTTCATCTATTAACTTAATTTCACTTCTGCCTGACTATTTAGCGCTTAATAATCCTGATTCATCAAATAAAATTAATATTTTTATTAATCCAAATGAGTTGTTTTTAACATTGCTGAGTAATCCTAAAGACAATTTACTTGGAACCTTATCACTTCTTGAAAAATATAATTCTCTAAAAAGATGTAGACACTTGATTGAATCCTGGGGATCTCAAAGATTAAAAACTTTAGAAAATTGTATATCTATCTTGATTGATAATCCGTCTTCAGATTCCTCAAATACTATTAAAGAAATAGATGATCTATTTAAGGATTTGAATTCAGATGCGATTAAATTTCAGGAATTATATTATTTAGAAAGACAACATATTAATTTTTTAGACAAACAACGCTGTGGCAATTTTATTGCTAGTTAACATGTTTTATTTAAATTTATAGGCAGTATTTTTTAATCAAGTTTTTTAACTTTTTGGGTTTATCTTCAAGAACATAAGCCTCTACTTCTTTTTCATAAGTTCCAGAAAAATTTGAAGTAGAGAACATTAATGCTTCTCTCTTCATTGGATGTAATTTACTTTCTAATTTTTCTATATCCCCCAATATTTTATCGTTATTACATTTTTGTACCATATGAGTTGCTTCATGTCTTAATGCTTTTCTTATTGCCCTTTCTGTTTTGAAGTTATCTTTGTCTGGTTCCCGCTTTTTGTTTCTATAATTTGTTTTCCTTTTTGCATTTTCAGTACATATTATTATTTTATTCTCTTCAAAATTATGTAATCCTTTTATATCTTTGTTAAATAGACATTCAATTTTATTTTCTTCAACTATATAGTTTGCTTTTATTAATAAGTCAAGAATCTCTTTATCTAATTTGCTTAAAAATAATATAAATTCCATGTTATTTTGTTTACTTAACTATAGTTGGGATTCGTTTTATATCAGTTGTAGAAGAGCGACTTAAGAAATTATTATTCATTTTCCAACTTTGTGGATTTTTTGTAATAGCCCATGTAATTGCATTGTCATTATATTTTTTATTTAATAAATCAATTGTTCTCATAAGATTTGCTGATTTTTTTAGGACTTTCTGAGATTTGTAATTGATAACTGACTGCTGTAAATATTCGCTATTTGTTAAATCCTGCATTAAAACACCAGCTTTTGAAAATTTATATTCGGGATTATAAATTTCTTTAGATAGTTCAACTACTATTTTTAAAATATTATTTGTGTCATCTGTTGCATTTGTAAGTTTTCTATGAGCACTTCTTTGATAATTTTGACTCGAATATTTACTGGTTCTGGCAAATACTCTAATATCAGATGATTGCAAATTCTGACTTCTCATTTTTTCAGACGCTTTTATTGCGTGAGTTGCAAGTGCTTGAGTTAAGTCTTCTAATTTTGTGACAGGAGTACCGAAACTCCTGCTCACTTGAATCTCTTTTTTTGATTTCTTGTTTTTTTCTATAGGCAGACATCTATGACCTTTCATTTCTAATTGCAATCTTTTCCCTACGATGCCTAATTTCTTAATGATTTCATTTTCTTCCATATCTCTTAATTCTCTCGCATTTTTAATACCTTTACTTTGCAGCCAATTAGAGGTTTGTTTCCCGACTCCCCATATCTTATCTACACTAATTCTTTTCAAATAATTATTCTCATTTCCGGTTCTAGCTAAATCAAATATTCCAGCTGAATAATCAATATTTTTAGCTAATCTATTAGCAATTTTTGCTCTTACTTTATTTTCTCCTATTCCTACTGTTATGGTAATCCCTAGATTCTGATATATTAATGATCTTATGCTTCTTGCCCAAGGATATAGATTTTTATCATTAGGTCTAGAAATCGAGATAAATGCTTCGTCAATAGAATAAATTTCTATCTGTTCACAGTAGTTTTTTAGTAAATTCATTAGTCTTTTGCTCATGTCGCCGTAAAGCGAGTAGTTTGAGCTTAAGACTGCTACATCTAATTTATTTAACCTTTCTTTGACCTTGAAATACGGAGCTCCCATTTTAATTTTTAAAGCTCGCGCTTCAGGACTTCTCGCAATTATACATCCGTCATTATTAGATAAAATTACTACTGGTTTATTTCTTAAATGAGGATTAATATTTTGTTCACATGATGCGTAAAAATTATTAGCACCTATAAGAGCTATCGCATCAATACTTGAAATTTTCATAAATAGCTATGTATTGAATAAATAACAACTCCCCATATCTGCACATTAATATGGTTTTTAAATCTAAAATCAGGATAATTATGATTTTCTGCTTTTAAATATAATTCATTATTTTTTATAGATAATCTTTTCATTGTAAATTCCCCATCTATCATTGCAATGATAATATTTCCTGGCTTAGCGGTTAAACTCTTGTCTACTATTATTAAATCTTTATCTTTAATTCCTGCATTTATCATTGAGTCGCCTTTAACTCTAAGAAAAAAAGTGCTAAACGGATTAGATATTAAATGTTCGTTTAAATCAATATTTTCTTCTGTATGGTCATCTGCAGGAGAAGGAAATCCTGCTGATACCGAATCAGTTAATAAAGGGATTTTAAACTTTTTAGTAGTTGAATCAAAAGAATCCAAGACTTAAATTAATAGTATATATGTACTATATAATAAAAAAATCAAAAATAGTTAGTTGTTAAACTTTTATAGATTAATTTTTGATTAAATTTAATCTTTTAAGAACGATGGTAAGGGGATTTATTAGATATAGAAATAGCTCTATAGATTTGCTCGATTAAGATTAATCTAGCTAGTTCATGAGGTAAAGTTAAAGGAGAAAGACTTAGTATAAGATCTGATTTATCTTTTATATCTGAACTAATTCCGTCGGCATCACCGATTAAAAAATTAATTTTTATATTTTTAAAACTTAAGAGTAAAGAACATAGTTCAACTGAATTAAACTGCTTTCCTTCTTCACTAAGGCATATAATAATATTGTTTTTGGATCTAAGATTATTTAAATTAAAAGTCTTTAACTCATTAATAATAAGTTCAGGCATTCTTTTTTTATATTGATTAATTCCATCTCTAATCCAAAGTTTCTTTATTTTGCCAATAGCATAAATTGTTAATCTATTACTCTGAAGCATAAGTAAATATTAAAACTAATTATTCATCAAGAAGATAATTAAACTCATCATATAGTTCCTCTTCGGATGTTAATTTCTTAGAAAGATTAGCTTTTCTAGAATTCATATTAATTTGATTAAGCTCACTTTTTCTTAGTGTATTGTTAACGTTAGAAGTCTCTTCTAAAGATTCTGAATCATCAATTAACGTATAGAAGATTTTATTGGGGTCTTCTAATTGAAGTTTATTTTTAGTTGAATTATCTTTGTTATCTATTTTTGGGTAATTACTTATATTATTAGTATCATTATTTAAATTTTTATTATTTTTAAATTTATTGAGTTTATCTAAATTTTTTTTTGATAAGCTCATGATATAAAGTATTAAATAAATTCATATTTAATTTAAACATATTATTTATCTTTTAGATGAATTTTAAAAACTATCATCCAAAAAAAAGATTTGGACAACATTGGTTGGTAAATAAAAAAATATTAGAAAAAATTAAGGAAGTCGCTGATCTTAATGCAAATGACTTTATTTTAGAAATTGGTCCAGGAAGAGGAGCTTTAACCTCTAAGTTATTAGATTCAGAAATTAGAAGATTACATGCAATTGAGTTGGATAAAGATTTAATAAATTTATTAAATACTAAATTCAACGATAATGATAAGTTTTCACTTCAGCAGGGAGATATTCTTTCTGTAAATTTAGATTCGATTAATAATAAGA
>JFNU01000102.1 GCA_000634515.1 Prochlorococcus sp. scB245a_520K10
AGATTCGATTAATAATAAGATTACAAAAGTGGTTGCAAATATCCCATACAACATAACTGCCCCAATATTGGATATTTTTGTAGGTAGATTGGGTGTTATAAGAGACTATAATTACGCAAAAATAATTTTCTTAATGCAGAAAGACGTTGTAGATAGGA
Source organism: Prochlorococcus sp. scB245a_520K10 (assembly GCA_000634515.1). Lineage (GTDB taxonomy): Bacteria > Cyanobacteriota > Cyanobacteriia > PCC-6307 > Cyanobiaceae > Prochlorococcus_A. Next base: position 159 of record JFNU01000102.1, read on the forward strand.
TTTTGTCAAAAGAAGGAAGTTCCGATGCTGGTGCGCTTAGTATAAAAATGCAACTGTTATCAAAAATAAAAAAAATTTGTGATGTAGCCCCTTCATCATTTAGTCCACCTCCTAAGGTTTTTTCATCTTTAGTAGTTTTCGAACCGCTAAAAAACAATTTACGATTAGACATTAGTGTAGAAAAATATATAGATAAACTTCTTCGCATTTCATTCAATTCAAGAAGAAAAATGCTTAGGAATACTCTTAATTCAATACTTTCAAATGAAGAGATAAATGAATTATCTGAATCGTCAAAAGTTTGTTTTAATTTAAGACCGCAAGATATTTCAATTGATCAATGGATTAAGCTTGCAGAAAATTGTATTAAAATTAAAAAGTAAGGATTAAGTATATGCAAGATTTAGCTAAAGGCAAAATTATTATAAAATCTCCTGCCAAAATAAATTTGCACCTAGAAGTTATTGGAAAAAGAGAGGATGGATTCCATGAATTAGCAATGATTATGCAAAATATTGATCTTTATGATTTTTTGGAATTGGAAATTAATAATGAAGGTCTAATTAAACTTGAAACTGACTGTAGTGAATTAAGCATTTCTAGTGATAACTTAATTGTTAAATCAGCAAATCTATTAAGGAAAAAATCAAATATAGAATACGGTGCAAATATATTCTTAAGAAAAAATATTCCAATTGGAGCAGGATTAGCTGGTGGATCAAGTAATGCAGCAGCAACACTAATTGGTCTTAATAAATTATGGAATTTGAATCTAGATAACAAAACATTATGTTCATTGTCATCAAAGCTAGGATCAGACATTCCTTTTTTTATTAATGGTGGGATTCAATTATGTTTTGGAAGAGGCGAAATTTTAGAGAAATTAGATTCAAACTTTGAATATGGCGTTCTTCTTCTAAAAAATCCAAATGTATCAGTATCTACAGCTGATACTTATAAAAAATATAGTAGTAGTTTTTGTGATAAATATCTTTCCAGTGAAGAAATGATTGAGAAAATAAGAAAAAATTTAAGGGATAATGGTTTAAAAAGATTAAATTTTGATAATAAACATATGTCTATAAAAAATGATTTGCAGCTAGTTGTTGAAAAAGAGAATGATTCTGTAAAGCATGCATTATATTTACTTTCTACTTTAAAAAATTGTCTGACATATTCAATGAGTGGGTCAGGACCAACTTGCTTTGCACTCTTTAAAGATGTTGAGACAGCTAAAAAAGAATTAAACGCAAATTATGAATTATTTAAAGAAAAAGGATATGATTCATGGGTTTGTACTTTACTTGAAAAGGGAATAACATTTATTTAAATTTTCCATTAACAAAAAAAATTTATGGCCAGTAATATTAAAAATAATGATAATGTCGAAAATAATATTCCTGAAAAAGGACCTTTAAATTTTTTAATTGGATCATTAACCAGTTTTTCATTATTTGTACTTTTTTATTTATTAAGTAATAAAATTGCAATATATTTTTCAATACATAAACCATCTAATTCTTCTGAAATAGTCCAAAATATCTCTTCTAGTATTAATACCTTAATAATTGGATTATCTTTTTTGCTAACGTTTTCTTTTGCTTTTATAGGTATTGGACTTTTCATTGTATTTATTCGCAGTTTTTTTATGAAGAAAAGTTGAATTGCCAATATTATAAAAAAAACAGTATCTTTGAATGTCCTTACATGACTTAGGCCTCTTAATTCTTTTGCTTTCACCAGGAATGATTTTGTCAATATTACTACTCATAACATTTGCAGAAGGAGGATGAATTAATCAAAGTGGTAGGATTGTATATGTGATTAATTAGGTAATTAATTGTGGCTGGAACATTATTATTTAATGCTTTGAAAGAGGCTATTGATGAAGAAATGGCAAATGATGTTAATGTTTGCGTGATGGGTGAAGATGTCGGTCAATATGGAGGTTCTTACAAGGTAACTAAGGATTTATATGAAAAATATGGTGAGTTAAGAGTCCTAGATACTCCAATTGCAGAGAATAGTTTTACAGGTATGGCTGTTGGCGCAGCAATGACTGGGTTAAGACCAATAGTAGAAGGAATGAATATGGGTTTTTTGCTTTTAGCTTTTAATCAAATATCAAATAATATGGGGATGCTTAGATATACAAGTGGTGGAAATTATAAGATACCAGCAGTAGTTCGTGGTCCTGGAGGTGTTGGTCGACAGCTCGGTGCTGAACACAGTCAAAGACTTGAGGCATATTTTCATGCAGTTCCTGGCATAAAAATTGTGGCATGCAGTACTCCTACAAATGCTAAAGGACTAATGAAAGCAGCGATAAGAGATGATAATCCTGTTCTATTTTTTGAACATGTTCTTTTATACAACTTGTCTGAGGAATTACCTGATGGAGACTATACCTGCGCTTTAGATCAGGCTGATGTCGTAAAAGAGGGTAAAGATATTACTTTATTAACCTATTCAAGAATGAGACATCACTGTCTTAAAGCTGTTGAAGAATTAGATAATAAAGGAATAGATGTTGAGTTAATTGATTTGATAAGTTTAAAACCATTTGATATGGAAACTATCGCCAAATCAATAAGAAAAACAAATAAAGTAATTATTGTTGAAGAATGTATGAAGACTGGAGGTATTGGTGCAGAATTGATTGCTTTGATAACAGAAGAGTGTTTCGATGATCTTGATGCAAGACCAATTAGATTATCTAGTCAAGATATCCCAACTCCTTATAATGGCAATCTTGAGAATTTAACAATAATCCAGCCACATCAAATAGTTGAAAAAGTTGAAAATCTAATTAGTGGGAGTATATAATCAATGAAAAGAAGGCAAGGTTGGCTTTTTTTTATTATATTTCTACTTACGTTATCTTTTTATCTTTTAATAAATTATCCCTTACAGTTGGGATTGGATTTACAAGGGGGTTCTCAACTTACCCTACAAATAATTAAAGAGGAAGGGAAGGTAACAAAGGATGAACTTGAGGCAGTTAATTCAGTTATTGATAGACGTGTTAACAATTTAGGGGTTTCAGAGTCTAACTTGCAAACCCTAGGTGGAGATCAATTGATTTTAGAATTACCTGGTGAACAAAATCCATTAGTTGCCTCAAGAGTTTTAGGCAAGACTGCTTTATTAGAATTTAGGACTCAAAAAGAAGGAACATCTACAGATTTAAAAACCTTGCAACTTCAGAGATTGAATATTAGAGAACTAATTGGAAAATATTTATCTTCAGAAAAAATTCAATATGACGATAATTTATCAAAAATTATTCAAGATGATCTTAAAGAGATAGAGCAAAAATTAAATTACTCATCAACTAGTAGTGATTTATTTAGCAAGTTAATAGAAGTTAAAAAGTACGTTAATAAAGAAATTACAAATTTATTTATTAAAACAGACTTATCTGGTAAGGATCTTATTAACGCAGGCAGGAGACAAGAGCAAACAAATAGTAATTGGGAAGTTTTATTAACTTTTAGTAATTCAGGAGGCGAAAAGTTTGCAGAAATTACAAAATCAATTGCTGGCACTAATCAACTGTTGGCTATCATTCTTGATGGCGAATCAATAAGTGAAGCCAGTGTTGGTAGTCAATTTGTTAATACTGGAATTACAGGTGGATCAGCAACAATAAGCGGTAACTTTACTGCTGCAAATGCTAGAGAACTAGAAGTTCAACTTAAAGGAGGTTCATTGCCATTGCCAATTGAAATAGTAGAAACTAACACTATAGGGGCTCTGTTGGGATCCAAAAATATTTTAAAAAGTCTTTATGCAGCTATTAGTGGATTAATTTTAGTAGGTATATTTATGATTTTTAATTATAGAATTTTAGGTTTTGTTTCGGTTCTTTCTCTAGTACTTTATGGTTTCTTTAACTTAGCCCTATATTCTTTGATTCCTGTAACTTTGACTTTACCTGGAATATCTGGGCTTATACTTAGCATTGGTATGGCTGTTGATGCAAATATTCTAATATTTGAGAGAATTAGAGAAGAATTATATGATGGTAATACTCTTACAAGATCTATTGATAGCGGTTTTCAAAGAGCTAATTCATCTATAGTTGATGGCCATATTACAACTCTTCTAAGTTGTTTTGTTTTGTTTTTATTAGGAACTAATTTTGTTAAAGGTTTTGCTGCAACATTAGGTATTGGAGTCTTAATAAGCTTGTTTACCTCATTAAATTGTTCTAAAACTATTTTGCGATTTTTTACAACATATCAATCTTTAAGACAAAAAAATCTCTATCTACCCAGGAATGAATTTTCAAATTAAATTTTTATTTCTAATTTTCTCATGAAATACAATCTTGAACTTATAAAAAATAAAAAAAAGATAATTGGCTTTTCAACTGTTCTTATTTTATTGAGTCTTTTAGGAATTTTATATTCTTCTTTTAATACTTCTTATAAGAAACCTATAAATTTAGGGATGGATTTTGTTGGAGGAAATGAACTAAGAATAGAGAGAGTTTGTGAAGGGGAATGTTCTAATTTTTCTCCTGACTCGGTTTTAGAAAATTTAAGAGAAATTTCTAAAAATAAAAATGTTTTAAATAATATTAAATTACAATTCCAAAATAAAAATAAATTAATTTCAATAAGAACACCTTATTTGAGTGTCGAAGAATCAAATAATCTTATTACTAATCTTGATAATGTTATTGGACCTCTAAATTATGAAAGTAAGGATTCAAGATTAATAGGTCCAAAGCTTGGGAGAAGATTACTTACTAATTGTGTTGCATCATTATTAGTTGCTTTATTTGCAATATCTTTATATATAACTATTAGATTTGATAAAAAATATGCATTATTTGCATTGTTAGCTTTATTTCATGATTTATTAATTGTTTTCGGTATATTCTCTTGGTTGGGAATTTTATTATCTGTCGAGGTAAATAGTTTATTTGCTGTATCCTTGCTAACTATTGCTGGTTATTCTGTAAATGATACTGTTGTTATTTTTGATAGAATTCGTGAGAATTTAAAATCAAAGAAAGAAGGCTATAACGAAACTATTCAATTATCAGTAAACGAATCATTTAGGAGAACAACTTTTACCAGTATTACAACCCTTATTCCATTATTAAGCATAATTTTGTTTGGATCTTACTCGTTATTTTGGTTTTCTTTAGCCTTATCATTTGGAATTATAGTTGGTAGTTATTCAAGTATTTTGTTGGCTCCATCTTTATTGCTTAAAGACTGAGTTTAAGCTTCTAATTTATGAAATTGAATTACTATTTGATAATTTTATTTTCTTTAGTTTTAATAGAACTTTCTACTGAGCTACGAATATTATTTGATCATTTTACTTTTAGTTCACTATATTTTGCTATTGGTAAAAATCCATTAGCTTTCTTCATACTTTTTTCCTACCCATATTTATATAAGAAATTAATTAAGTAGTTTTTAAATATCTTTAAATGATTCTTTTATTAAAACCTGTATTACTACAGCTAATGGAAGAGATAGTATTAAGCCTAATGGACCAAAAATGAAGGTAAATCCAAATTGTGATATTAATGTCAAACCAGGAAGTAAGTTTGCTTTTTTCTTCATAATAGATGGCATTATTATATAGCTTTCAATGTTTTGAATGATTACATATGCTCCTAAAACGGCCAGTGGCTTCCAAAAATTATCTAGTAGTGCAATTGAGATTGGAAATATACCACTAATAACTGGACCTATATTTGGAATTATATTAAGAACCATAGCTATTAAAGCATTTGAGACAACATATTTGACATCTAATATAGATAAAACTATTAATGATAATAAACCTACTGATAATGAGCTTATGACCATAGAGAAGGTCCAATTTGCTAATGCGATATTGCACTTTTCGAGAATATTTCTAAATTTGTTGCGATAATTTTTTGGTATTAATAGAAGTATATTTTCTTTATATTGTATTGGTTCAATAGAAATCATCAAACTCACTGCTAATACGAATATTAATTTCAAAATACCTGAACCCAGATTCCCCGCTATATTTATTAAATTTTTTAAACTTTCTTGAATAGCTTTTGCAATAGTTGTGGCATCTGGAATGGTAACTACATTATTTATAAGACTGAATATGTCTATAACATTTTCTGATTGTTCGCCATAAAATATGGTATTAAATTTGTTCAGATTTGTATTAATCAAAATATTTATTTTTGATAAACCATTTGGAATGTCAACTAGTATTTCATTGAATTCTTTTATAAACGGAGGTAATACAAGGATAAAAATAGTAAATACTATTACTGATATAACAGTTAAGACAAGAAACAAAGAAAGCGATCGCGGGATTTTTAAACCCTTTTGGATTTGATTACATAAATTACAAACAATATTTGAAATTACTAAAGAACAAATTATTAAAAGGAGAAAATCTCTCAAAGTCCATATTATTAACGAAGTGATTAAAATTACTACTAATTTGAAATATGATGAACTACTCAATTTTCAAAATATTCTACTTCTTCTCAGAATATCCTAATCCATTTGATTTGGCATAACTATTTGCAAATCTCATAAATCTATCAAAATCTGATGTGTTTTTCCAAATATAAACTGCTTCTAAAAATATGGGTTCTCCATCAACAAACTTTACTTTAACTTCCCTAGTTAGTATTTCACCTTCGGAATCAATCATTCGCATACCTGTGATTTCACCGTCTGTAATTGAAGATAATGCTTGAGGTTTTTCAAACAAAAATAATGCTTGGCCGGTGGTACCATCTTTACTCCTAGTCAGTCTTATTTCAGGCACTACTGGTTCATCGGTTCCTTCATAAAATTGTATTTTTGCAGTTTTATTTGCTGTCATAATATTCAGTTAATAATGTTTTATCTTAGGAAATATTTTTCACTTTTGTTTGCAATTATTTTATAAAACATTATTTATTAATTCTAGGATCCTTTCATCATATTTTCTGTCGGTTAGATCTAATAACTTTATATTTGTTTTGCCAACCTTTTCATATTCATAACATTTATCATAATAATCTAGAACTGATTTGCAAACTAGATCCCATTTCTCATTATTAATTGATTCAATAGCTATTTTTGTTCTTTGCGGTCCTAATCTTTTTTTTATCCTTAATACAGATTCTTGGAGTTCCTCTTTACTAAAAACACTATAAGTATCTATCAATTCATCTAACCTGTTTGATTCGCTTCTTAAAATCTCAATTCTCCTTGAAGCTTTCATCTGATTAAAAAATTCATGTGGAATTTTGCATTTACCAATATTTGAACTTTCAGCTTCTACAAAAACATTATTAATTGATATGAAAGAATTTAATTTTTCAGCAATTTTATTTTCAAATTGTTCGTTTGAAGGTTGTTCTTTCATCCCTAGACCACCAAATGTACTTCCTCTATGACAAGCAAATCCTTCAAGATCTATAGTTTGGTATTTATATTTCTCTAGTAATGACAATAACCTTGTTTTCCCAGTCCCTGTTTTGCCTCCAATAATTACAATATTCCACTTTTTTGAGAAACTATCTAATATCCATCTTCTATAAGTTTTGTATCCTCCTTTAAGTGTAATGGGATTAAATTTATATTTTTCTAGTAACCATGAAATACTTTGTGATCGCATACCTCCCCTGGAACAATATATTCTGATTGATAATTCATTATTTTTTATCCCAGGAATAATTTTATGTGAGTCAATATTCATGAATATATTATCAAGAAGTAATTCCATTTTTTTTTCTAAAAATTTTAATCCTTCTATTACTGCTTTTTCTTTTCCTTGTTTTTTATAAATTGTTCCAATTATGGATCTCTCTTCATTATCAAATAATGGAATATTTATAGAATTAGGCATGTGTCCTTTATAATATTCACTCGGGCTCCTAACATCTATAAGTAGTCCTTTTAAACTTCTAAATTTATCTAGTTCTTTTCTTTTGAAATGCATGGATAGTTTTAATTTTTAGGTTAATTTATTGAAAATGACTAACAAAGAACAAGATACCTTTAGTAATGCTACATCAGATCTTATAAAAAAATTTGTAGACTCTAATCAAAGAAAAAGAATAAATTTATTAACTCAAATCGAAGCTGAAGTCGAAAATATTTTTAAGCTTGGCCCTTCATTGTTCGAAATTTTTGATAATGATGGAGATGACTGGCCAGCTGGTTGGCTATTACAACTTTTTAAAAAATATAAGCCTGATTTCTTTAATAACACTAAGTTCAATAATTGGTTTAATACTTATTCTGATATTGATATCAATTATGAAGAATTACAATTGATGTTAGTGGAACAAAAATTTGAAGAGGCTGATAGATTAACAAGTTCATACCTGAGACAGTTGGCTGGCAAATTAGCTGAAAAACGTGGATATGTTTTCTACAGTGAGGTTAAGAACATGCCAAGTAAGGATCTTCAAACAATTGATAGATTATGGAATATATATTCTACTGGTAGATTTGGCTTTTCAATTCAAGCAAAAATATTAAAATCAGTAGGAAAAAAATATGAATTATTATGGCCTAAAATAGGTTGGAAAAAAGAAGGTTTATGGACACGATATCCGGCATCATTTTGTTGGTCATTAGATGCTCCTGACGGACATATGCCTTTAATAAATCAATTAAGAGGAGTAAGACTTATGGACTCAATACTAAGGCATCCTGGTATAGCTGAAAGACATAATAATATACTTTGAAATTTAGGTATTTAATAAGTTAAAATTGAACTAGTATCAAAATATTATTATGTCCTTATTTCAGGGCAAAAATATTTTAAAAAAATTCTTTAAAAAGCCAAATATTAATTGGTCAAATTATGAATTTCAATCTTCATTACAGTTAAGTGAATTTGTTGATCAATTATTAGAACCAGTTAATAAATCTCAATCATGTTATCTCATCAAACTTGGCTTACATGAAGCTCTTGTAAATGCGGTTAAACATGGAAATAAATTAGATCCCCAAAAAAGTATTAGAGTCAGACGAATTATTACCCCTAATTGGTGTGTTTGGCAAATTCAGGATCAAGGTAATGGTTTAGAAATAAAAAAAAGAAACTATAAATTACCAAAAAAAACTAATAGTACAAATGGACGCGGACTATATATTATTCATGAATGTTTTGATGACATTAGATGGAGTAGTAAAGGCAATAGACTTCAGTTGGCTTTAAAAAGGTGATTTTTACTCGGGCAAGGTTGATCGATGTTAATTTCTTTTAACCATTTAATACTTTCTTCCATATATTCAATAGCTTCTTTCTCATTACAAGAAATAATTAATTGACATAATCCTGCTGAAATAAGTTCTGCAGATCTCTTATATTTATTTCCTTTTTCCTTATGCCATTTTGAATGATCAATTTTTAATTTGTCATTAAGATTTTGAACAAGCTCAATAGTATCTTTATCCCAATATGTCATTGTAGTTTTTATTTACTTTACCGCAGACCATACTTTTGTCATAAAAAAAGATGTTGATTTCACATTTTTAAAACCTACTTCTTCAAGTTTAGAATTTATATCTTCCTTAATGTAATCACAATAGAATGGCTCATGAAAAGTTTTATAGAAATTTTCCATGATGGATATAAAGTCAGGGGAATCATTTATTTGAATCGAATCAGCTAGAACTAATGTTCCTCCTGGCTCAAGTACTCTAATAAATTCATTTAATACTTTAGCTCTAATTGTTCTTGGTAATTCATGAAATAAATAAACACATGAAATGCATTGAAAGCTATTATCTTCAAAAGGTAGTTCTTCAGCATTAGCTTTAATTAGTTCAATTAAATCACCATCTAAATCTGAAATATATCTACTCGCCTCTTTTAGGTATGAATCAGATAAATCAATGCCTGTAATTTTTTCTTTAGGGAATGCTACTCTTAATTGCTTTAGCGTCCTTCCTGAACCCGTAGCCACATCAAGTATTTTTATAGAACTTTTCTTTCTATTACTAAAATTTTCAAGACCTTCTTTTATTGGCTTTATTATTCTTCTCCTCATGGAGTCAGCACTTCCATTAAAAAGTATTTCTACTTGTAAGTCGTAAATACTAGCTGAAAAATCTGATAAATAACCATCTGTTTGATGATGAAAGTTTCTTAAGTAATATTGAGGATAATTATCTTTTTCAATTGATTTTGGGAGATCATCAAAGTTTTGTTTTCTGCGCCTTTCCCATGTAATAGGCATATCTAGCCAAATTTTAGGGTATTGAGTTAGATATCTAAGCCAAGGCTCATCAAACAATAATTTTTTTGGATAAATATTGTTTTCAGCGTCATTCCAATCTTCCTCTCTTAAAAGATCCATTGAATTTTGGATTTGTTGTAAAAGATTCTTATCAATATCAAAATCCTCAAGCTTTGAATCAGGAAGAATAAAATTCATTATCCTTGAACTAATTTGCTTATGTGCAAATCCAGCAATGCTTTTACTCTGTTGGAGCGTTTTATATGCAATTTTTGAAATAGATTCCCTAGCCATTTTTTAATATGTGTATATATATTCCAACAAAAAAAAAATCAATTTGAGAATATTTTGTGAAAATTCTCAAATTGATTAACGTTTGAACTAATAGATATTTTACTTATGCGTCATAGTACATAAAGAACTCATGTGGATGAGGTCTCTGTCTTAATTGTTGTACCTCTTCGTATTTTATATCGATAAAGTTATCGATAAAGTCTTCAGTAAATACTCCGCCCGCTAACAAATAATCTTTGTCTGCTTTAAGTGCATTAAGTGAGTCATTGAGAGATGAAGGTACGGTATCAATTTTTGCAAGTTCCTCAGCTGGAAGCTCGAATAAATCAACATCTACACCATCTCCAGGATCTATTTGATTTTTGATTCCATCAATGCCAGCAAGCATCATTACAGAAAAGGCTAAATATGGATTTGCAAGTGCGTCACCTGATCTGAATTCTAATCTTTTAGCTTTTGGGCTTGGTCCAGTTAAAGGTATTCTAACAGCTGCAGATCTGTTACCCTCAGAATAAACTAGATTCACAGGTGCCTCAAATCCTGGAACTAATCTTTTATAACTATTTGTAGTTGGATTTGTAAATGCTAGGAATGAAGGGGCATGTTTTAGAATGCCGCCAATATACCATCTAGCTGTTTGAGATAAATTAGCATACGCACCTTCACCAAAGAAAAGTGGCTGTCCAGACTTCCATAAACTTTGGTGAACATGCATCCCAGTTCCATTGTCGTTAAATACTGGCTTAGGCATAAAAGTAGCTGTTTTGCCGTACTTTTTAGCCACGTTTCTAACAACGTATTTATACGTCATAACGCTATCGGCTGAATTTATTAATGAGTCAAATTTCATTCCAAGCTCGTGTTGACCAGCACCAGCTACTTCATGGTGATGTTTTTCTGTTGGAATACCTAATTCACCCATTAAAAGAAGCATTTCAGATCTGATATCTTGCGCAGTATCATTTGGAGCTACCGGAAAATAACCTTCTTTATATTGGATTTTATATCCCAAATTTCCGCCCTCTTCTATTCTTCCAGTGTTCCATGGAGCTTCTATTGTATCTACACTGTAAAAACAACCCCCTTCTTTAGAGTCATATCTAACATCATCAAATAAAAAGAATTCTGGTTCTGGGCCAAAGAATGCTGTATCAGCAATACCAGTAGACTCTAAATATTTTAATGCTTTTTGAGCTAATGATCTTGGACATCTATCATAAGGCTCTCCGCTTCTTGGCTCTTGAATAGAGCAAATCATACTAAGAGTTTTATGTTTATAAAAAGGGTCAATCCATGCTGTGGTTGAATCAGGAACCATTGACATATCAGAAGCATTAATTGCTTTCCAACCCCTTATTGATGAACCATCAAATGCTAGACCCTCTGTAAATGATTCCTCTTCTATCATGTCTGATGTAAGAGTTAAATGTTGCCATTTTCCATGAATGTCTGTGAATTTTAAATCGATTAATTCAATTCCTTCGTCTTTAATTTGACTTAAAACATCTTGTGGAGACTTAGACATAACTTTTGAGATACCTTCTATGAAATTAATAACTTGATGATTCTAATTATGTATCAACCGTAACTTTTTTCAAGACTAGATGTCTTCTTTCAGTGTTTCAAGTTATAAGTTTAATAATTGTTTACTTAAATATTTAAATTGAATGAATTTCTTTAAATATTTATCGCTTATGTGATGAAATTAGTTTAATTTAAAAGTAATTAGTAGTTAGTGCTTTGACAGAGGCAAAACTTATTTCGACATTAAATAAAGAGAATTTATCTCATTTCTCCAAGACTTACGTTCCCTCTCGACTTTTATTAGGACCTGGTCCCTCAAATGCACATCCAGAAGTTTTAAATGCACTTTCTCTTAATCCTATTGGTCATTTAGATGAAGCATATATTTCATTGATGTCTGATGTACAACATCTTTTAAGGTATTGCTGGCAGTGTAGTAACCGAGTTACTCTTCCAATGAGTGGTACAGGTAGTGCAGCGATGGAA
>JFNU01000103.1 GCA_000634515.1 Prochlorococcus sp. scB245a_520K10
AGTGGTACAGGTAGCGCAGCGATGGAAGCTTCAATAGCTAATTTTATAGAAGAGGGAGAAAAAATTTTAATTGCTAAAAAAGGATATTTTGGAGACAGACTAGTTGATATGGCTACAAGATATAAAGCTGAAGTTTCCGTTATCGAAAAACCCTGGGGTGAGGCTTTTTCTTATGAAGAAATTAAGTATGAAATAGAGACCAAAAAACCAGCCATATTTGCCATTGTTCACGCTGAAACATCAAGTGGTGTTTTACAACCTCTAGATGGAATTGGAGATATATGTAAAAAAAATAACTGCTTGTTTTTAGTTGATGCAGTTACTTCGCTTGGCGCATTAGAACTGTTGATAGATGAATGGAATATCGATTTAGCATATAGTTGTACCCAGAAGGGATTGAGCTGTCCGCCGGGATTAAGTCCTTTTACTATGAATAAGAGAGCTGAAGATAAGCTTAGTTCAAGAAAAACAAAAGTCCCTAACTGGTATTTAGATTTATCTCTTTTAAATAAATATTGGGGGTCTGACCGTGTTTATCATCATACAGCTCCCGTAAACATGAATTTTGCAATTCGTGAAGGTTTACGATTAATTGCTAATGAAGGTTTAGAGAATGTTTGGAAAAGACACAATACTAATGCAAAAAAACTATGGAATGGTTTAGAGAGTCTTGGCATGGAATTACATGTTTCTAAGGATTATAGATTGCCAACTCTAACAACAGTTAAGATTCCTCCGGCGGTTGATGGAGATGGATTTAGAAATCATCTATTACGAAATTTTGGAATAGAAATAGGAAATGGTCTTGGAGAATTGTCTGGAAAGGTATGGCGTATAGGGCTAATGGGTTATAATTCAAGTGATGAGAATGTTGACAGATTATTAAACCTTTTTGATACTGAATTAAAGAAATACTCTATTTTTGAGTCCTCATCTTTTTGAACCAAATCTGTAAAATATGAATGCATTCGTCTTCTAGAATGCCTCCTATTACTTCCATTTTGTGATGAGCACTTTCATGCTTTGACAAGTCAATTGAGCCACCTAATCCACCTCTTTTCTTATCGTATGCACCAAAAATAACTTTACCCATTCGCGCTTGAATAAGAGCAGAAGAACACATGGTACAAGGTTCTAAATTTGTGATAATAGTACATTCATTAAATCTCCAATCATTTTTTATTAGAGATGCCTGCCTAAGTGCCATTATCTCGGCATGACCTAATGGGTCTTTATTTATATTCCTCGTGTTAACCCCTCTCCCAATACATCTTCCTCTCTCATCTAAAATTATTGAAGAGATTGGCAACTCAACTTTTCCAATTTCTTTTGATCTTCTTAATATCGAATTCATCCACATAATGTATTTTGAATTATTTATTTCCTTTTGTTTATCTTTATTACTATTTCCATTTTCAAAAATATACCTCATTTACCAATATTGAGAATAAACTTATTAATAGATATCCTATCTGCTGACTGAAGATTTAATTAATAATAAAGATATATATTTCCCTTCGTATTTAGGGACTAATGACAAATTGATTACTCTTCTGAATAAAGCAAGTCAAACTCTTTGTGATTGGTTCTCTAAAGCAGATAAAAATGGTCCTTTACCTTTTGATGAGAATTTCAAGTGCAATATGCCTGACGAGGTTGGAAACTCTGCAGAAGATTTGTTCTCTGAGATCGAATCTCTTTTGAATAATTCATTTAATCCCGTTCATCCTGGCTCACTTGCTCACCTTGATCCACCACCTTTAATTTTCTCTATTTTAGGAGATTTAATTGCTGCTGGTTTAAATAATAATCTTCTCGCTTACGAGTTATCTCCAAGTGTTACTTTGCTTGAAGAATCATTATGCAAATGGTTTGCAAAGAAAATAGGATTTAATGATTCCTCAGGAGGTATAGCTGCTAGCGGAGGTACTTTAAGTAATTTAAATGCACTCATAGCAGCTAGAAATAATGCAGGATTAGGTTCAAATCCTAATTCTGTATTACTTATTAGTGAAGATGCTCATTCTTCTTTCATTAAATGTATAAAAATAATGGGTCTTGATGCACCAAATCTTGTAAGGATTAAAACTGATAATCAAGGTCGTATGGATATTAATAATCTCAAAAAATCTTTAGATAAATGTTTAATAGAAAATAAAAAAATATTTGCTATAGTTGCCACCCTTGGGACAACTGTGAGAGGAGCCATTGACCCTATTAAAGAAATAAGTGAAATATGTAAAGAAAGAAATATATGGTTACATATCGATGGCTCTATTGGAGGTATTTTTGCTATTAGTTCAATTCAAATAGAAGGTTTAAATAATATTAATCAGGCTAATTCGATAACGATAAATCCCCAAAAAATAATTGGCATAACAAAGACTTCATCTTTGTTATTGGTTTCAAACATGAATACTTTAGAAAAGACCTTCTTTACTGGACTACCATACATTTCATCTAAAGAAGATATTATTAACAGAGGAGAAATAGGAATACAAGGTTCAAGACCTGCAGAAGTTATAAAACTATGGCTTGGGTTACGTTTTTTAGGATTGAATGGAATAGAAGATATATTAAAATCATCAATTAAAAAAAAGGATTTTTTTATAGATCATATTATTAAAAATAAATTTGAAATATATTCAGGTCCTTTACATATTGTTTCATTCATTCCTAAAGGACTTACAAAAAAAGATACAGATTTCTGGACTCAAACTAAAGTTAATGAACTAAAGAAAAATAATTATATGCTTTCTAGACCAAAGTTTAAAGGTAAATATTATTTACGAGTCGTCATGGGGAACTACAATACAAAAGATTCTCATATTAAAGAACTTTTGAGATTTTTAGATGCTTATCAATGAATATCGGAAGATCAAAGATTATTGCAATTGTAACAGGTTTTATATCTATAACCATTTGTATTGCTTACTTACTTTTAATAACTATATTTGATTTCAGAACTTATCTAAATGATCAATTATTAAATATTAAATAATGAATGGAGGCAAACTTTTTTTTGATTTAAGATTCTTACTTATTTCAATTTTTGAAGTAGCTTCTTTTACAAAGTTATTTAAAATGTCTTCTCTTTTACTTATTTTATATATCTTATCCACAACCTCCTGAATTCCCCCATCTCCCCATTCTTGCCCATTTTTAAAATATTCAATCAAACTTAGTCCTACTATTTTTACTATCCAGCCTGCTGTAATTGATTGTATCGATTTAGATATTATTATTTTGGTCAAACTTGTAGCTAAAGCGTTAGAAATAATTGAGAGACCCCCCTTTAATATCCCTTGTTTTGCCAAAGCGTTTAGCAATGATTTTGATAAATCTTTTGCATCTTTTTTAGTAAGTTTTATTTCATATATCTTTGATAATTCCATTATCATTTGTAAATTAACCGAGGTAGTCGTAAGAAAATCTACAGCTGGAAGTGGATTAACTAGTATTACTCCTCCAGTTATCCACATATATTTTTTTATCACTTTGTTTGAAATTAAATATCTTTGTTCTTCCAAGAAATTTTTACTCTTAATACCTAACTTATTCGAGCGAAAGAGTATATTATCTGCCAATAACTCTTCCCCATTATTATCGAGTGTTTCAATTATTTCTTTAAATAAACTTCCTACCTCTGGAATTAAATTTAACGCATCTGATTTTACATAAGTAGATTGTTTAGGTACTGCTATTGTTTGAACTACAGAAATTTTATTTTTTTTTCGGAAGTAATAGAATTTATATTTTTTTTGATGAGGTTGTTTTCATCACTAGACCTTAAATCACATTTATTTAGAACTATTATTATCTTTTTGCCTATTTTCAATAATTCTTTAATTAAATAGTTTTCATATTTATTTATGTCTTGATCTACAACAAAAAGAACTAAGTCAGAATTTGTTGCTTGTAAAATTGTTGCTTTTTCTCTTTCTTCGCCTAACTTAGATGGTTCGAACAATCCTGGAGTATCAATTATATTAATGTTTCTTTTTAAGATTGGGATACGAATTTTATAGCTATTAATTTGCTTTGTTGTACCTATTTTTGCTGAAGTTTTTCCGACAATATTTTTCAATAATGATCTTGCTATAGATGTTTTTTTCCTGATGAACCTGCTCCAAAAAGAGTAACTTTATAATCCCCTTTGTTTAATTGGGACTTTAGCTTATTTTTTTGATAATTTAACAGTTCAACTTGTACTTGATCATTAATTTTTTTATTGATTTTTTCGATACCTTCTAAACTTATCTTGGCGGCACCATATGTATTTTTGTATGAAAGTGAATTTTTTTTATTTTTGAATATAACTTTATAAACTATTTTTTTAAATAACTTTTCATCAAAATTATAAAAAATATAAATAATAATTATTAAAAATAAAAAAGTATAAATATTTATTATTCTTACTAATATCGAAAATAAAATATATAGTAATAAAATAATGAAAAAATATTTTGTATACTTTAATTTAAAGTAATTCATATTATCGTTTGTTT
>JFNU01000104.1 GCA_000634515.1 Prochlorococcus sp. scB245a_520K10
ACCTATATTGATTGATATATCAGCAATATTAAATACAGGAAAATTTATGAAATTTAAATTTATAAAATCTATTACAAAACCTCTTAATATCCTATCCATTCCATTACCAATAGTTCCGCCAAGAATAAAGCTATAAGAATATAGATCATATTTGTTTATTGTATTTTTCCTTAATATTAAATATGTAAGTAAAATTGAAAAAATAATACTTATGCAAGATAAAAATATTCTATTGCCACTGAATATATTAAATGCAGCACCGTAATTTTTTTACATAGTCTAATCTAAATAAAAGATAAT
>JFNU01000105.1 GCA_000634515.1 Prochlorococcus sp. scB245a_520K10
ATTTCTTTTTGAAAAATAAGTGTTAACAAAACTATAGTTGGAATTTGCCATGTGATAGGTATTTCAAAGCTATTTATAGATTTGTTGATAAATTGTAGTGGAATATAAACAGGTAGCATTGTTGTTATTACTAGTGATTGAAGACTCACCAGTATCTCAATTAATTTATAAAAATTGAGCATAATTATAAATTTTATTTATAAACTTCTCAATGCAACAATTGGATCTAATTTAGAAGCTCTTTTTGCGGGTAAAACACCGAAGATTAAACCTATTGATCCTGAAATGATCATGGTGGAAATAGTTGTAGTAATTCCTACAGATGCGG
>JFNU01000106.1 GCA_000634515.1 Prochlorococcus sp. scB245a_520K10
AGATAAAAGAAAAACACCTGATAATCCAGTTGATGTTCCTATTAATCCTCCAATTGTAGATAAAATCAATGCCTCGATTAAAAATTGAATCAATATATCTGACTGTTTAGCTCCTATAGCTTTTCTAAGACCAATTTCTTCAGTCCTTTCGCTAACAGAAACAAGCATAATATTCATGATTCCTATTCCTCCAACTACTAAAGATACTGCCCCAATACCTGCCAATAAAAACGTAAGCCCACTTGTTATGTTGGTAACTATATTTAATGCATCTTCTTGTGATCTAACCGCAAAATCATCATCTCTTATTATTTTATGTCTTTGTCTTAACAAGTTAGTAATTTGAAATTTAGCGGCACTGGTTGCATTTTTATTTATCGCTTCAACACTAATGAAGCTTAAATTTATACCATATGTAGGAT
>JFNU01000107.1 GCA_000634515.1 Prochlorococcus sp. scB245a_520K10
CCATATGTAGGATCCTTCCCAGTAATCCTATTTACCATAGTGGTTAATGGAATATAAGCATTTTTGTCTTGATTACTTCCAAATACAGCACCTTTTGGTTTTAATGTTCCGATAATTTCATAAGTATGATCTTTAATTCTGATTTTTTTGCCAAGTGATGAAGATTTATCTTTGAAAAATTCGTCTTTAAGATCAGGACCTATTACTACGTAACTTCTTGCACTATTAACATCACTTTTTGTTATAAATCTTCCTTTATCTACTTCAAAGCTTCTTACATCAAGAAATTCAGGAGTAACTCCTGCAATTGATATATTTAGGCTTTTAGAATTTGATTGCACAATTTCGTTGGCAGAGATTTGAGGAGCAACTTTTTTAACTGTTGGTACCTGATTACTTATTGCTACTGCATCACCTAAAACAAGGTTTTTAGGAAATGAAATACCGCTCCTTCTCGTATCATTATTTCCAGGGACAATGAATAAAACATTTGCACCTAAATTACTTAATTGGTTTTTTGCTAGTGTTTGAGCTCCTCTTCCAAGTCCAACAAGTGTAATAACAGATGCATTTCCTATAATTATCCCCAGCATTGTTAATGAACTTCTCAATTTGTTTGATATTAAAGTTTTTGTAGCCATGCCTAAG
>JFNU01000108.1 GCA_000634515.1 Prochlorococcus sp. scB245a_520K10
TAGCCATGCCTAAGGCTTCTTTTATTGAGATATTCCTAGACATATTTATATTTATCTATAGCATCATCATCTTCAATTTGCCCCATATATATAACACCTTCATTAAGCTGCAATGTAATAAGGTCGCCATTACTAATTTGATTATTATCCATATTTTCTAAATTACATATTGTGGAAATCTTTTTATTATTTTTGTTATACAAAGCGTAAACATCATCTACATTTTGGTTCGTTACAATACCCGCAATGTTTTTACTCAGTGGAATATTTTCCATAAGTTCTTCTGGAACAAATATTATTTCTCCTGGACAAATTAAGGACATATCAAGATTATTTTTAATTATCCTTGCTTTACCTGTTACACCGATTTCCCCTATTGATATTCCTCTTGTAACAATCTTCCTTACTAAACCGACTTTTATTAAATCTGTAGATCCGCTAATACCAGTTAATGTACCAGCAGTTTGAACTACTAAATCTCCTTGATTTAGGATCCCCATCTCCTGTGCAATTTGCATAGCCAAACTAAAGGTTTTTGCTGTTCTTTCATCATTTTTAACTACTATGGGAGTAACTCCCCCCACTAGTTGTAATCTTCTCGCTACACTCCTCTCTGTAGTTGTTGCCAAGATAGGTGTAGGTGGTCTGAATTTACTAACATTTCGAGCAGTAGAGCCTGATTTAGTTAATGGGATTATGGCTCCAGCGTCAAGTTGTCTAGCTATATTACTTACTGCTGCACTAATAGCATTTGGAATAGTGCTAGGTAAGTGGCTCTCAATAGCTTTAAGTGGATAATCCCTTTCTATTCTTCTTGCTATGGTTGCCATTGTTTGTACTGCCTCTACAGGATAATCACCAACTGCAGTTTCGTTTGAAAGCATTACCGCATCTGTACCATCCAGAATTGCATTGGCAACATCACTAAC
>JFNU01000109.1 GCA_000634515.1 Prochlorococcus sp. scB245a_520K10
GATGGATTTCTTACAAAACTTAGGGCTATCCAATCAACTCCTTCAGATAATCCGAATTTCAAATCCTCCTTATCTTTTTCTGTTAATGCTTTTACTGATAATTGAACATCTGGGAAATTTACACCTTTATTATTTGAAAGAACCCCTCCTACTGTTACCAGACATTCTAAAAGATTTGCTTTTATATCAACTTTTTCTACAATCATTTCAATTTTGCCATCATCTAAAAGTATTCTTTTTCCTTCGCTAACTTCTTTAGAAAGTTTGTCGTAGGTAACATTGGCAATTGTTTTTGAACATTCAACTTCATTTGATGTCAGTGTAAATTTATCACCTTTTTTAACTTTT
>JFNU01000110.1 GCA_000634515.1 Prochlorococcus sp. scB245a_520K10
CACCTTTTTTAACTTTTACTGGACCATCTTTAAAGCGACCTAATCTTATTTTAGGTCCTTGAAGATCTTGTAATATTCCAATATCTATATCTAACTTTTTTGATACTTCTCTTATGGTTTTTATCCTCTCAGCATGATCTTTATGATCTCCATGGGAGAAATTTAATCTGAATGTTGTTACTCCAGCTTTAATTAAATCTGTAATTATCTCTTCAGACTGGGTTGCAGGACCAATTGTTGCAACTATTTTTGTTCTTCTTTTTAAATCAATATTCGACATATATTAATAATATTGCTAGATATAAATAAATTTACCATACCCAAAGTTAGTTGTTTAAGTCATGGATTTTAAAACTTATCAGAAAAAAGCAAGAGAAACAGCGCAATACCCAAATCTTGGTTCAAATAATATTTATCCAACTCTTGGTTTAGTTGGCGAAGCTG
>JFNU01000111.1 GCA_000634515.1 Prochlorococcus sp. scB245a_520K10
CATCTGCACCGTAATTTCTATAGTGAAATATACTTATAGACCAATTAGATTTCATATTATTTAAGAAATTTATTAATGCTCCGGGTCTCTCAGGAAATTCAAATCTGTATAACAATTCAACTAAATTGCTATTATTAATTTCTATAAATTTCTGTGGGAGCCTTCCCCCTACCATATGTCTGAGATGATTTTTAGATAATTCAT
>JFNU01000112.1 GCA_000634515.1 Prochlorococcus sp. scB245a_520K10
AATTCATCATCACTTATGTCGATGAATGGATACTTAGACTTTTTAAATTCATCTAATAGGTTTTTTTTATCAATTAATCCATAAACTTGTACTCCTACAAATATCTGCGCATTTATAGAATTAGACATTCGATAACTAAATTCAGTTAAATTTCTATTATTAAGCAACTTACAAAAATCAATTAAACTACCAGCTCGTTCAGGAATCTCAACAGCCATCATTACTTCTTTACATTCTCCGAGCTCTGCTCTTTCTGCAACAAACCTAAGCCTCTCAAAGTTCATATTTGCACCACATGCTATGGCAACCATTTTTTTATTAGAATGGTTAGAGTCCAAAATATCTTTTT
>JFNU01000113.1 GCA_000634515.1 Prochlorococcus sp. scB245a_520K10
CAATTCTTATCAGATAGTGTCCAAGAAAGTGTAAAAAATATTCCGTTAATTGGTAAAGACATTCCAGTAGAATTAAAAAATATAAAAGGAAGCGTAAGACGATTAGCTGTACCCAAGGTTGGAGCTGTTTTTGAAGAACTTGGTTTTACATACATGGGACCAATAGACGGTCATGACATCGGAAATTTAATTAACACATTTAACGCTGCTCATAGACTAAAAAAACCAGTTCTTGTTCATGTAGTTACAACAAAAGGTAAGGGGTATCCTTATGCAGAAGCAGATCAAGTTGGTTATCACGCACAATCTGCGTTTGATCTGACTACTGGCAAGTCAATTCCATCAAAAAAACCAAAACCTGTTAGTTATAGCAAAATTTTTGGTCAAACATTATTAAAAATATGTGAACAAGATAGCAAAGTTATTGGTATAACGGCAG
>JFNU01000114.1 GCA_000634515.1 Prochlorococcus sp. scB245a_520K10
AATAGATACTAATATAGTTATTAATACGAATAAAACTGTTAATGAAAAGCCAGTTTTTACAAATTTATTAACATATTTAATTTTATATAAGTAATACAAAAAGATTGCATATGGAACAATTGAAATTGCGAATAAAGATGTGTTATCAATTGATCCCAATTTTCCTATAAATTTTAAAAATAAATCATTCATAAGTCTTTGCAGCTCTAAAGATTTTTACAGAAGCCAAGGCTAATGTTGAATTTCCTATTAATG
>JFNU01000115.1 GCA_000634515.1 Prochlorococcus sp. scB245a_520K10
GACTTTTTTTGTTTTTATGTTTTTATTAAAACCTTCAAGTTGAAAATTTGGAGCTAAGTCTCCAACTTCAGGAGCAAAGTCAAATGCAAATGCTGAATTACAATTAATTAAAAGAAAAAATGATATTAATACCTTGATAACTAAATTTCTCATAAAATTTAGAATTTTTTCAAATCGACTCCATTTGATTTAGCAAATTTATCTAATCCCAATTTTTGTACAGATTTTAGAGCTTTAGTACTA
>JFNU01000116.1 GCA_000634515.1 Prochlorococcus sp. scB245a_520K10
GTCTTATGGAGCTGAAAGACAACAACGTGCTGTCGAATTAGCTATTGAGGATGTTGAAGAATACATAAATGATGATGATCCTCAAGAATTAGAAATTTCAGTAAGTGCTCTCCAAGAGGCATTGTTTGGTTTAAACAGAAAATTTGCGGCAGAAAGGAAAACTGATAATAATCCATTACAAGGTATTAAAAATACATTTGGATCATTAAAGGATGAACT
>JFNU01000117.1 GCA_000634515.1 Prochlorococcus sp. scB245a_520K10
TCGAAGAGAAGCAAGAAAATGGCATCCAGATTTAAATAAAAATGATTTAAATGCAGAAGAAAGATTTAAATTAATTAACGAAGCATACGAATACCTACGGGATCCCAATAAAAGAAATAAAAATACAGATGTAAATATTCAGGACGATTACGAAAATAATAATTTCAAAACAGGTTTTCCAGATTTTCAAGACTATCTTGATTCATTATTTGGATATGAATATAACGCTAATAGTGAAGACGAATATACTGATGAACCACTTGATGATGAATCTACGAATCTAGAAAATGATGAATTCAATAATTACGAATACCCTACAACATCTCCTGAAGAACCCCCTCCAGTTAAACTCCATCAAGATATAGAAACAATTATTGAATTAACTCCTGATGAGGCCTTA
>JFNU01000118.1 GCA_000634515.1 Prochlorococcus sp. scB245a_520K10
GATGAGGCCTTAAATGGAGCTTCAATATTAATCGAACTTGAAGATCAAACTATGGTTGAAGTTGATACACCTCCTTTTGCTGGAGATGGTTGGCGATTAAGACTTGAAAATATTGCAAGGGGAGGAAAAGATCATTATTTACAGTTAAAGGTTCAAACGGAAAGTGGACTAAGAATTGATGGTTTAAGAGTTATATATAAATTGGAGTTGTTTCCTCATGATGCACTTCTTGGTTGTGCAGTAGAGGTTCCTACCCTTGATGGG
>JFNU01000119.1 GCA_000634515.1 Prochlorococcus sp. scB245a_520K10
CAAGTGCCTCCAAAATCATCAACCGGCAGAATGTTACGTTTGAAGGGTAGAGGCCTAACATTCGAAGATAATGTAGGTGATCAATATGTTGAAATCTTAGTAGTTATTCCTGCTGATATTAATGATGAAGAAATTGCCTTGTATACAAGATTACAAGAATTATCACTATCTGATTCTTAATCAAATATTATATAGAAAATATACTTTTTTATGAATATATACGTTCTTTTATATAATTCAGGAACAGATAAAGAAGGAATTCACTCAATAGAACTTAAAGGAAGAACTATAGTACTAATGTTTGAGGACAAAGATGATGCGACAAGATACTGCGGACTTCTAGAGGCTCAAGATTTTCCTTTGCCAACAGTTGAAATGATAGATATAGAGGAGATTAGAGAGTTCTGTATTAAGTTGGATTACGAATGTAAACTTGTAGAGAAAAATTTTGTTCCTAAAACGCCCGAAGACAGGTTACTAATTTCTCCGCCTCAAAAAAATCTTGAGGTGGAAAATTGGGAGGAAAATTCTGATAATCAAGAAAAAATTGATATAAACACTATTAAGGAAAACCTTGAAAAGTTACTTTAAGGATTAAGATACAATTATCTTAAAAGAAAAAAATGACCAAGGCATTATTTGAAACGGAAGTAGGAAACATTAATATTGAATTTTTTCTCTAATGATGCCCCTAATACTGTTAATAACTTCACGAAATTGATAAGTGATGGATTTTATGATGGTCTATCATTTCACAGAGTTATTCCTGGATTTATGGCACAGGG
>JFNU01000120.1 GCA_000634515.1 Prochlorococcus sp. scB245a_520K10
CCACATCTTGATGGAGTTCATACTGTTTTTGGAAAAACTGATGATATGGATGTAGTGCTTAAACTTACTAACGGTTCAAAAATTCTAAAGGCAACTCTAAAGTAAGTACTTTTAACCTTCAAAAACAATACTAAATGTCTCTTTATCTAGATTAAATTTTCTGGTAGATGAATATAAGATCTCATTATTAATAGAAAATTTAGTATTGATAAGTTTGATGCTACTTTTTGGATGTAATGCTTGTTCAATATTTCTGGAAACAATAATCCCAATTTTTGTACTATGTTCGTATTTTGATAAAAACTGAATAAATAATTCTATAGTTTTTATTTCTTGATCAGTAATGTTGGAATCAGTTCTATTTTGATCATGTAAAATTCGCCAAACTAATTTTGGTCGATTCCAAAAAGCCAATAATCTTGGAGTACTTTCAAGTTTAATATTAATGTTTTGATCATTACAGAATTTAATTACTTTATTTTTTATTGGAACTAAGTCA
>JFNU01000121.1 GCA_000634515.1 Prochlorococcus sp. scB245a_520K10
TTGGAACTAAGTCAATAGATCTATAATTTCCGTCAAGAAAAATAGATATAAATGGGTCGATATTTATTGAATTAGAATTATCGTCATCAATCAAGTGTCCTAGCTTTGTTTTCTTTACACTTAAATATTCAGCATTATTATCATTTGGACAAATAACTAATGGGACTCTCTCAATAACTTCTATTCCATAACCACCTAATCCAGCTATCTTTCTTGGATTGTTTGTTAATAATTTTAATTTTTTAATCCCAAGATCTGTTAATATCTGCGCTCCAACACCAT
>JFNU01000122.1 GCA_000634515.1 Prochlorococcus sp. scB245a_520K10
AGGATTCTGCAATCATCTGAAGTCAAACCAGGATCTCTTAATCTCCCATTAATATATCCGTAGGCTTTGAAATTTCCAAAAATACTTGGTAAAACTGCATCTGATTTTCTAAAAACAAATCTTTCAGTTTGAAATCGATAACTAATTAAATCAGCTATTGATATTAATTTCATTCCCCACTGTTTAGCATATTCTTTAAGTTGCGGAAGTCTTGACATGGATCCATCAGGATTTTGTATTTCACAAATTACTCCAGCAGGATATAGACCTGACATTGCTGCAATATCTACGGCTGCTTCTGTATGACCTGCTCGTTTTAAAACCCCACCTTTG
>JFNU01000123.1 GCA_000634515.1 Prochlorococcus sp. scB245a_520K10
CTCGTTTTAAAACCCCACCTTTTTTTGCTCTTAATGGAAATATATGTCCTGGCCTTCTTAAATCCTCAGGCTTTGTATTAGGATTTATTGCAACTTGAATTGTCTTAGCTCTATCTTCAGCTGAGATACCAGTAGATACGTTATTTTCAGGACCAGCATCAATTGATATCGTAAAAGCTGTTTGATTTTCATCAGTATTTCTATCTACCATTAATGGTAAATCTAATGAGTCAAGTTTTTCACCTTGCATAGCTAGACATATAAGACCCCTTCC
>JFNU01000124.1 GCA_000634515.1 Prochlorococcus sp. scB245a_520K10
TGCGGCTAGTGCATCACTGATAGGATCAAATTCAATTTTAAAACTTTCATTTATATCCAAAATTGTTCCATTATTTGATTTGGGACTTGTTTCTTTCATTATTCCTATCAATATAGAAAAATAGTGTGTTAGTTATCCTAAATTCAACACTTTATAATCCTATCTCAAAGTCTGCCAATTCAAAGAAATGAATGTTGCAATAGTAGGTG
>JFNU01000125.1 GCA_000634515.1 Prochlorococcus sp. scB245a_520K10
GTGGAGAAGGACTATCTGCCTATGGTTTGATAAACCACAGGCATACATCAGAAATAGAACAAATAGCATCTTCAATATCGGGAAATAGCATTGAACTTCTATTTACTCCTCACTTAATTCCAATTTCAAGGGGTATGCTTTCGACTATATATGGGAGATTAAGAGATCCTGGTTTGACTTCAGATGATTGCAGAATTCTTTTGGATAATTTCTATAGAAATTTTAATAACATTAAAGTATTACCCGTTGACACATACCCCTCAACCAAATGGGTTAAAAATACAAACCAAATTATCCTATCTGTAAAAGTTGATGGTCGAAATGGAAGGATTATTATTTTATCTGTAATTGATAATTTGTTAAAAGGTCAGACAGGTCAAGCTATTCAAAATTTAAATATTATGAACGGATTTTCAATAGATGATGGTCTTGAGTTAACTAATAACTTTCCCTAAATCGCCTCTTATCAAATAGCCAGCATGCGAAATTGAATGAGGTAAAATTATATGCTCGAGTATTTGAATTTTTTTAGTAAGTGTTTCAACATTGTCTTCATTTAAAATTTGCAATGCAGCTTGCATTATAAGAGAACCGCTATCTACCTCCTCCTCAACATAATGCACTGAACAACCTGTAATTTTAGAACCATTTAATAAAGAGTCCTTAATTGCAGAACCACCTTTATATGCAGGAAGTAATGACGGATGAATATTTAT
>JFNU01000126.1 GCA_000634515.1 Prochlorococcus sp. scB245a_520K10
CTTTGTTAGTTATAAGAACTTTAATATCTATATCTAATTCTCCGTTTTCTGAGAGATTAATTAACTCCTGAAAGTTTGTTCCTTTTCCTGAAGCAAGTACACCTATTTTTAATTTTGGTGAAAATCTTCTAAATTCAGATATTTCAGGCGAAATTATGTATTTAATTGATTTATCCAATTTTTTTATTTTTTCCAATGATAAATTCATATGAAATAAAAAAACCCTATATTTTATTTGTTTA
>JFNU01000127.1 GCA_000634515.1 Prochlorococcus sp. scB245a_520K10
AATAAAAAACTTTGAAGATAAATTTATAGATGTTTTTTCATCAATAAAAGAATTAGAAAATGGTGCAATCTCAAATAATGATGAAAATAGACAAGTAGGACACTATTGGCTTAGAAATCCATCAATTTCTCCATCATCACAAATAGGAGATGATATTACTGCAGATATTAATGAAATCTCTGAATTTGGAAAACAAATTTTAAATGGAAATATTAAGAATAAGAATAATCAGAACTATACTGATGTTCTATGGATAGGAATAGGTGGAAGTGGATTAGGCCCATTACTTATTACAGAGTCACTACAGAAGTGCTCTAAAGGATTAAATTTTTCCTATATCGATAATATTGATCCTTTTTTAATTAGCGAAAAGTTAGAAGAGTTATCTGAAAAATTATCCACCACATTATTTGTAGTAGTAAGCAAATCAGGTGGTACGCCTGAACCTAGAATTGCTATGGAAATTATCAAAAGTCATTGCGAAAACAATTCTCTTGATTGGAATTCAAATGCTATAGCTATAACTATGAAAGATAGTAAGTTATTTAAAAAAGCCACTTCTGAAAAT
>JFNU01000128.1 GCA_000634515.1 Prochlorococcus sp. scB245a_520K10
CATTATTATCATCTGCATGGTATTTAACAGGGGATGGCCTTGGAAAGAGAGATATGGTCGTTTTACCTTATAGAGATAGGTTACAGGTATTTAGTAAATATCTTCAACAATTAGTAATGGAATCATTAGGTAAGAAATTTAATAGAAATGGTGAAATAGTTAATCAAGGTATTTCAGTTTTTGGTAATAAAGGATCCACAGATCAACATGCTTATGTTCAGCAACTGAGAGATGGTATTGATAATTTCTTTTGTATTTTTATTGAATTATTAGATTCTCCAACGACTAATATTTTTGATGAAAAAGAGAATCCTAAA
>JFNU01000129.1 GCA_000634515.1 Prochlorococcus sp. scB245a_520K10
ATAGACAGAGTATTACCATAACATTAGATAAGTTAAATTGTTTATCACTAGGTGCCTTAATCGCATTATTTGAAAGGGCTGTATCCTTCTATGCTGAATTAGTAAATATAAATGCATATGATCAACCTGGAGTTGAAGCTGGAAAGAAAGCAGCCGCAAATATTATTGAGTATCAACAAAAAGTAAGAAATTTATTAGACGAAGGAGGAGAATATTCTATGAGTGACCTAACGTCATTATTTGATAATTCAGTTAATGAACCTATATTTTTCATACTCCGTGAAATGTGTTTTGGTAATGATGATTATATAGTTAAGGGCGATTGGTCAAATCCGAATTCATTAGTTATTCAAAAAACAAATACTTAAACAACAATATTCATAATTTTTCCTTTAACAATAATTATTTTTCTTATTTTCTTATCATTGATCCATTTTAAAATATTAGGTCTTTTAAGAGTCAATTCCTTAATTTGATCTTCATTTATTTCATTATTAATATTTATTTTATCTCTAACTTTTCCATTCACTTGTATTACTAATTCATATGAATCTTCCTTTAATGCTTCTGCATTAAATGAAGGCCAGTGTTCTAAATGAACAGAATTTTTAAATCCTATAAGATGCCATATCTCTTCAGAAATATGAGGTGCAAATGGAGCTAACAAAATACAAAATGTTTTTAAAGCATCTTTTTTCAAATTATTATTTACATCATTAATGGAATTTGATAATGAATTATAAAACTTCATTAGTTCTGAAATCGCAGTGTTAAATTGGTTATTTAATATGTCATTTGAAATTTCTTTTATAGCAATGTTCATTGACTTTATTAAAGTTTTTTCTTTATCTGGATAGGACTTATTTTTACTATTTGTATCTTTTGCACAATTTATATAAAGCTTCCAAATCCTGCTTAAAAATCTAAATTGTCCTTCAACATCTGTATCTCCCCATTCCAAATCTTTTTCTGGTGGTGCTTTAAATAATATAAACATTCTTGCTGTATCTGCTCCATATTTTTTAATTACTGATTCAGGATCTATTCCGTTATATTTTGACTTGGACATCTTCTCGAAAAGAACTTCTAGTTTTGAATTGTCGATTGGATCTGTAGGATTTGATAGGTCAGTAATATCGGAAGGATAAACATATTTACCCGTTTTATTGTTTTTGTAGGCGGCGGCCTGCACCATTCCTTGAGTTAATAACTTTTTGAATGGTTCATCAATTTCAAACAAATTATTATCTCGCAAAGCTTTCGTGAAAAATCTTGCATATAACAAATGCAATATTGCATGCTCTACTCCTCCAACATATTGATCAACAGGCAACCATTTATTAATTTCAGATTTTTCAAATGGCTTGGTGGAACACTTTGACGATGGATATCTTAAAAAATACCAAGACGAACACATGAAGGTGTCCATAGTATCAGTTTCTTTTCTTGCAGCTATTCCACATTTTGGACATGTTGTATTTATCCAATTATTGTTATCACCTAAAGCATTAATCTTGTTAGCAGAGATTTCTATGTCTTTTGGTAAGGAAAGAGGTAATTCGGATTGGTTTAAAGGAACAGATCCACACTTTTTACAATTAACTATTGGTATTGGACAATTCCAATATCTTTGTCTAGATATTAACCAATCTCTTAGACGATATTGAATCTTATTTTCGGCCCATCCTTTATTTTCTCCTTCCTCTGAGATTTTTAATTTAGCAATATTATTTTCTAAACCATCGTATTGATTTGAATTAATAAGATATCCATTTTCTATATAAGCATTATCAAGCTCATTAGATAATTTACTTTTTTCTTTTACTATTACCTGTCTAATATCAATATTGTTTTTCTTAGCAAATTCAAAATCTCTTAAATCATGAGCAGGTACACCCATAACAGCACCTGTACCGTATTCATCAAGAACATAACTTGCCACCCAAATAGGTACAGGTTCTGAATTTACTGGATTTATAGCTATTAAGCTAGCTTTTATTCCAATTTTTTCAAGTTCATTGTTTTTATGTTTTTTCAAATATTGTTTTAGTTTTTCTATATCTTGTAAGGTTATCTGATCAGAAATATTTTTAATTAATGAATGATTAACCGAGATTGCTAAATAGGTAACGCCAAATAAAGTATCAGGTCTTGTTGTGAATACAGTTATTTTCTCTTGTGGATCGGTGTTGATATTAAAATTAATATTTGTACCAATTGACTTTCCAATCCAATTATCTTGCATTATTTTTACTCTCTCTGGCCAATCATCTAATTTTTCTAAATCCTGTAATAACTCATCTGCGTAGTTAGTAATCCTTAAAAACCATTGCTTTAATAATTTTTTTTCAACTAATGCTCCAGATCTCCAAGATTTACCCTCTGAGTCAACTTGTTCATTTGCTAAGACTGTATTATCTATAGGATCCCAATTAACTTCTGATTCCTTTTGATATACAAGACCTGATTTATATAATTCTAAAATAGATATTGTGTCCAAACATAATAATTTTCATCACAGGTTGCAAATTCCTTATTCCAATCAACTGATAGTCCCAAAAGTTTTAATTGTGACTTCATATGAGAAATATTTTTTTTAGTCCAGACACTAGGACTAATTCCTCTTTCAATTGCAGCATTCTCTGCAGGTAAACCAAAAGCATCCCAACCCATTGGATGTAATACTGATTTCCCCTTAAACCTTTGAAAACG
>JFNU01000130.1 GCA_000634515.1 Prochlorococcus sp. scB245a_520K10
AAAAATATAACTTTTGAAAAATATCAAGGAAACGGAAATGATTTTATAATAATTGATTCCAGGGGGAATGATTTATATAAAAATTACGATACAAATAAATTTTTGGATATAAAAAAAATTTGTAACAGGCAATTTGGTATTGGAGCAGATGGAGTAATTTTTATAGAGCAACCTGATGAAGATAATTATGCAAAAATGATAATCTTTAATTCTGATGGTTCTGAGGCACAAATGTGTGGAAACAGAATTAGGTGTTTAGTTGAGTATCTCCACGTAAATGATTCAATTAAGAATAAAAATATTGAATATAAAATTGAAACTAAAGCAGGTTTAAAAGTTGCAAAATACATAAATGATGAAATTACAGTAAAAATGGGAGTTCCAATTTTAGATAGTCGAAATATTCCAACAACAATTGAAAAAAAAATTAATTCAGTTCCTACACATAAT
>JFNU01000131.1 GCA_000634515.1 Prochlorococcus sp. scB245a_520K10
GAAAAAAAAAGTAATTCAGTTCCTACACATAATTTTATTGAGAAAAATTTTAGTAACAAAGGTTATGCAGTAGGAATGGGAAATCCTCATTTAATATTCTTTCTACAAGACTTAGACTCAATTGCTCTTTCTATACTTGGGCCAATATTTGAACAAAATGAATTATTTCCAGAAAAAACTAATGTTCATTTTTGTCAAATCATA
>JFNU01000132.1 GCA_000634515.1 Prochlorococcus sp. scB245a_520K10
ATATCAAAGTAAAAGTATGGGAAAGAGGTGCAGGACCAACTTTAGCTTGTGGAACAGGAGCTTGTGCTATTCATGTAGCCGCTTACAAATTAGGCCTTAGTAATTCAAATACAATAGTATCTTTACCTGGAGGAAATCTTAAGATTGATTGGTCTAAAGAGGATTGTGAAGTCATGATGACCGGAAATGCTAAAAAGGTTTTCTCAGGATCAATGTTAGTAAATTAATGGAAAATAATTTTATCTACTTAGATAATGCATCTACAACTCCATTATCTGAGGATGTTTTAAATATAATA
>JFNU01000133.1 GCA_000634515.1 Prochlorococcus sp. scB245a_520K10
TTTTTACATCTGGTTCTTCAGAATCCACAAATATTGTATTTAGTAATATTTATGAAACCTTTAAAAATGGTAGAATTGTTATTTCAAATGTTGAACATCAGGCAACAAATATATGTGCAAATAAACTAAGAAAACAAAAATGGGATATATGTGAATGGACAGTAAATAACGATGGAATTTTAAATATTTCAAATATTGATAAAACGTTAACTAAAGAAACTAATCTGGCATCAATTATTTGGGGACAAAGTGAAATTGGGACAATACAACCTGTTCAATTTATTGGTTCAAAATGTAAAGAATTAAATATAATGTTTCATTTAGATGGGACACAAATATTAAGTAATGGAATATTCAGTTGGAAAGATCTTAAATGTGACTTTCTAAGTTTATCTGCTCATAAATTTGGAGGCCCAAAAGGTATAGGTATTCTTTTAACAAAAGAAAAGTCTAGACTAATTTTAAAAAATAAAGACATATCACTTACTCAGGAATATTCAATCAGACAAGGAACACAAGCTTTGCCATTAATCGCTGGAATGTATGAATCATTAAAGAATATTAAAGGAAAAATAAAATTATATGATTACTTTACTGAATTTCCTTTAAATAATATTAATAAACTTAAAAATTATTTTTTCCAAAAAATACAGGATAATAAACATATAAAGATTACAGGAAGTATTAACCATAGGCTTCCCAATCATATTTCATTTCTACTACTAAATAAACGATTTAAGCCTATAAGGGCCTACAAGATTGTTAAATTCATGTCAGAAAATAATATAGCAATAAGTAGTGGAAGTGCATGTTCTAGCTCTTCTGGAAACCCTAGCTCAACCCTTAAAAATATTGGTTTTAAAGATGATGAACTATATTCAAATATTCGTGTTACTTTAGGTTCATTAAATAATAAGTCAGAAATAGATAAATTTTTAGAGCTTATTCAAATATGTATTGACAAATTTTAATGGAAACTAATTACAGACTACCTAAAGATTTAAAAGAATCTCTTAAAAATATGGAAGATGCAATTATTCCAAGTTTATTAGATTCCAATAAAAGATTTACTATAGAATTTAATTTTGAAGGGTTAAAATTTAATAGAATTGGAATAACTATTTACAAGATATTAGCTAAAAATAATAATGTATTTATAACATTTGCTGATCCGGGTGCGGTGGCTTTGGCTCAAAGAGACTATCCAGATATTAAAGATAAAATCTTTACTTTTAAATCATTTAATGAATCAAACAATATAAATAATATTGATAGTGCAATGATATCGATGCTTCCGCAACCTTATGATTTCGATTCATTTGAACCCATGACTGATAATTATCAAGGAACTCATTATTCATTAAATCCAAAATTTG
>JFNU01000134.1 GCA_000634515.1 Prochlorococcus sp. scB245a_520K10
GAAGATGCTAATATTGGTATAGGAAGTGTTATTAGAGAGAGACGTAAAAACTTTGTTAAAACTTGGAAAAATATTTATTTTATCCAGCCTTTAAACAAAGCAGCTCTTATGCATATTTATCCAAATAATTGGTTGCTTTTCAAAGAAGAAAATAAAAAATATTTTTTTAAAAAAGAATTTGAAATTAAACCCGACAATGAATCTATTTTTGTGAATTTATAGATTGAATGTGATAAAAAAAATTTATTCATTTATCCTAATTGTTCTTTTATTAGTAACATCTCCTTTCTTCATAAGATATTTACTAATAAATAAAAAAAATACGGCTATTAAATAATATTTATTTTAATTTTCCGGGAATAATTACTAAAAATAAAACATGTACTTCCTATGATGCTTTATTGAATCAAAATCTTGATGACTCTTTTAGTGTATCAATTATCAATAATAAAGGGACTATGATTAGTTCCTATAATGATGAAGTTACTAGATTGCCAGCATCAAATCAAAAATTATTCTCATCGGCTTATGTTTTAAGTAAATATAAATTAAATAATAATTTAAAAACATCTTTATTAAAAAAAAATAAAAATAATTATTATTTGCTTGGTCAAGGAGATCCAGATCTGAATTATGAAAACATAATTGAACTAATTTCAAATGTTAAAGAAAACAAAATTATTAACTTTAATATTGTAGAGATTGATTCAAAATTATATTGGCCTATAGGTTGGACAAATACTGATAAACTTTACGAATATGGAGCTCCTATTAGCTCTCTTGCAATAGAGAGTAATCACAATAAATATGATGACATTTATGCTTTAAAAAATTT
>JFNU01000135.1 GCA_000634515.1 Prochlorococcus sp. scB245a_520K10
AAAATAAAGGTCTTCCAGTAACTAATACATACTTTGCAGATGCTAGTGGATTGTCTAGAAAAAATAAAATTACAACAAGGTTGGTAGGTTTGTTTTTAGATAAAATGAGGTATTCAAATGATTTTAAAGCTTATCAATCTACACTTTCAATTATGGGAATAAGAGGAACATTAGCGAAACGATTTATAAATACTGAATTAGCAGGAAAGTTTTTTGGAAAAACTGGCACTCTTTCAAACGT
>JFNU01000136.1 GCA_000634515.1 Prochlorococcus sp. scB245a_520K10
CTGGCACTCTTTCAAACGTATTTGCATTATCAGGGTATTTATACAAAAATGATAAGCCAATAATTATAAGCATTATTCAAAATTCAAATAAAATTAATAAAGAAAAAGCTTTTAAATTATTACGTGAAGTTTATTACATGAAATCATGTGAATAAAAATATTATTTAAATGATTCTTTTAAATCCTTTTCAACAGAAGGCGGTACCATGTGATTAATTTCTCCTCCAAATTTTGCAACTTCTTTAACTAAAGAACTACTAAGAAAACTAAAATTTGTATTTGTTGATAAAAATATAGTTTCAACATCATTATTCAAAGATTTATTTGTATGAGCGATCTGGAGTTCATATTCAAAGTCGCTCAT
>JFNU01000137.1 GCA_000634515.1 Prochlorococcus sp. scB245a_520K10
TTGTATGAGCGATCTGGAGTGCATATTCAAAGTCGCTCATTGCTCGCAAGCCTCTTAATATAAGTTTAGCTTTTAAATCCTTTGCACAATCGACAGTTAGTCCTGAATAAGAAATAACTTCAACATTAGGTAAATGAGAAAGAGAATTTTTAATTTGTAATATTCTTTTTTGAAGATTAAATGTTGGAGTTTTAGAAGTATTTTCTAAAACAGCAACAACAAGATCGCCAAATAATTTTTGAGCCCTTTCTATTAAATCAATATGCCCGTTTGTAAGTGGATCAAATGTACCTGGATAAAGAATTTTCATGAATTTATTATGATCGAATAAGAAATTTAGTTAAACTAAGTTTATTAGATAAATCAATTATGACATTAAATCTAGAAGCAAAAAAAATCTTATTAAGAAAAATACCTCATGGATTATTCATTTGTGGTGTTAGAGATGAAGATAAAAATGAAGTAAATGGATTTACTGCTAGTTGGGTTACTCAAGGTTCCTTTAATCCACCATTAGTTGTTATGGCTGTTAGAGCAGAGGGTTCTAGTCATGAAATAATAAAATCTAATAATAAGTTCTCACTTAATGTTCTTAAAGCTGATCAAAAGGATCTTGCAGCTGTTTTCTTTAAACCCCAAAAAGCATTAGGAGGAAGATTTGAATCTGTAGAATTTAATTTAGGTGAACTTGGACTACCTATTTTAGTAGATAGTGTTGGTGGAGTTGAATGTAAAGTTGTTGGAAGCGTTATGCATGGAGACCATACCGTTTTTGTAGGTGAAGTTCATTCTG
>JFNU01000138.1 GCA_000634515.1 Prochlorococcus sp. scB245a_520K10
AATAGATAACAAATATAATTTTAAAATTGAATATAAATTAATTAATAATAAGGAGTTATTAAAATCAAGACTTTCCGAAATTCCAAAATCATCTGGCTGTTATCTTTTTAAAGACATTGATAATAATTTACTTTATATTGGTAAATCCAAAAAACTACGCAGTAGAGTAAGTAGCTATTTCAATAATTTTACAGATTTAACTCCAAGATTAAGTTTGATGGTGCGTCAAATAACTGAAATCGAAATTATAATTACAGATAGCGAATATGAAGCATTAAATTTAGAGTCAAATTTAATAAAAACAAACAAACCATATTTTAATATTCTTTTAAAGGATGATAAGAAATATCCATATCTTTGTATAACTTGGAGTGAGAAATACCCACGAATATTTATAACAAGAAGAAGAAGAAACAGAAATAATTTAGATAGATATTATGGACCATATGTTGATGTCGGACTACTAAGGAGAACATTATTTACTATTAAAAAAATATTTCCCCTTAGACAAAGACCAAGGCCGGTTTATAAAGATCGAACTTGTTTGAATTATTCAATAGGAAGATGTCCAGGGGTATGCCAAGAAGTAATATCCTCAGAAGATTACAAAAAAATAATGAAACAAGTATCCATGATATTTCAGGGAAGAAATGATGACCTGGAACTATTTTTACAAAAAAAAATGTCTCAATTCTCAGATGATTTAGATTATGAAAATGCAGCAAAAATAAGAGATCAAATTACAGGTTTAAAATTATTAACTGAATCACAAAAAATTTCGATTCCAGATTCATCAATTAATAGAGATATATTTGGGATAGTTTCAGAAAAAAACGTTGCTAGCATACAAATTTTTCAAATGAGATCAGGTAAACTAATTGGAAGAATTGGCTATAGTCAAAAATTAAATAATGAAGACGAAAATCTTATATTGCAAAGAGTATTAGAAGAGCATTATATGAATGTAGAAGGAGTAGAAATACCATCAGAAATTCTTATGCAATTTAACCTTCCAAAACAAAAAACATTAGAGGATTGGTTAACTCAGCTAAGAAAAAACAAAGTAAAAATTATTATCCCAAAAAGAAATAAAAAACATGAGACGGTAGAGATGGTTTTAAAAAATGCAAAATTAGAATTAGATAGAATATTAAATGGTATACAAGATAATGAATCAGCAGTTGAAGATCTTACCCAAATACTTGAATTAAGCGAACAACCTAAAAGAATTGAAGGTTATGATATAAGCCATATTCAAGGTTCAGACCCTGTAGCATCACAAGTAGTTTTTATTGATGGTATTCCATCTAAACAGCATTACAGGAAATATAAGATTAAAGATCCAAACGTTTTTATTGGTCATAGTGATGATTTTGCCTCGATATATGAAGTTATATATAGAAGGTTTAGAAAATGGTCAAAATTTAAAGAAAGCGGAGGAGATTTTTCAATATTAAATGATAAAACGAATAGCAAATTAGATAATGAACTTCTATCAGATTGGCCTGATTTAATAATGATTGACGGTGGTAAAGGGCAGTTAAATGCCGCTATAAAAGCATTAAAGGAATTAAATCTTGAGGAAGAAGTCGCTATTTGTTCTTTGGCAAAAAAAAATGAAGAAATATTTATACCAGGCTTTACTAAATCTATAGATACAGATGAAAACCAAAAAGGAGTTCTTTTACTACGAAGGTTAAGAGATGAAGCACATAGATTTGCATTGTCTTTTCATAGAGATAAAAGATCTAAAAGAATGAATAGATCACAATTATCACAAATAAGTGGATTAGGGCCATCAAGAATAAGAGAATTGCTAGAACATTTCAAATCAATAGACGCAATAAGAATAGCTAGTAAAGAGGAATTATCAAAAGTTAAAGGACTTGGAAAAAATTCAGTAAATGATATATATGAATATTTTCATGAGTTATAAATATTAATTAATTTTTAAAAAATAGATTTCTTGATATTGTTAAAAATAACTATATTTAAAATATAATTATTAAAAATCTAGTAATTTGACAGCTGAAGCATATCTCTGGTTTAAATCACTTCACATAATTGGTGTAATCGTTTGGTTTTCAGGATTATTTTATTTAGTCAGACTTTTTATATATCATGAAGAATCTAAAAATATGGATAATAAATTAAAAATTGCCTTTAATAATCAATATACCTTGATGGAAAAAAGGTTGGCGAATATAATCACTACTCCTGGAATGATATTAGCTTTAAGCATGGCTATATGCATGGTTATTATGCAGCCAAGTTGGTTAAGTGAAAAGTGGTTGCAAATAAAAATTTCTTTTGTTTTAGGGTTAGTAATTTATCATTCTTATTGTTATAAAATCATGTATTCATTACAAAATGGTACCTCTACCATTTCAGCAAAAAATCTAAGATTATTAAACGAATTACCGACTTTATTATTATTTATAATTGTACTTTTAGTTATTTTTAAAAATAATTTTCCTACCAGTGTTGCTACATGGAGTGTAGTTGGATTAGTTATTTTCATGTTGGCCTCAATACAATTATATGCAAAGATTAGGAAGAAAAATGAGAATTCATTAAGTAATGAATAGGGAAGACTTAATAAAATTAACCTCAAATATTAATAAATATAGTTGTCCAGAAAATATAAATTTTCACTGTCATACAAAATTTAGTGATGGCAGTCTAGATCCTTATGAAATTTTAGAACAAGCTTATAAAAATAAATTAAAATTTTTATCAATAACCGATCATCATACAATTAAGGCTCATGAATATATTAAAAAAAATAATATACTTAGAAAATATCCTAAAGATTCTTTTAGATTAATATCTGGCATAGAAATTAATTGTTTAATTCTAGGATGTTTAGTACATGTAATTGGATTGGGAATAGATATAACAAGTGAATACCTTAATCCCTACATCCTTGGAGAATCACCAATAGGTAATGATTTACATATTAAATCAGTTATTAAAGCAATAAATTTAGCTGGTGGTTTATCATTTCTTGCTCATCCCGCGAGGTACAGGATTCCTTTTTATAAATTAATTCCAGAGGCCAAAATACAAGGTATTGATGGTTTAGAAGTTTGGTACGATTATGAACTAAATGATGAATGGAAACCTAGTTTATTTGTCTGTGAAGAAATCGATAAATTAGCAGATAAATATTCCATGCTAAAAACATGTGGAACAGATAGTCATGGGCTTTCACTATTAGGAAGATAATTTAGAATTCGTTTTTCTCAATTATTGAATCAGTATTATTAATTATGTGCTTTAAATTTTCAGTGACATCAGAAGAACAGTTTTTCCACATTTTTCTATTTATGATTTCAAGAAATCTTTGTGATATATCTCTTAAAGCCCATGGATTATTCTCTAAAAAGAAAGTTATAAGATCTTGATCACACAACCATGATTTATAAACTTCTTCATAACACCAATCTGAAACAACATTTGTAGTGGCATCAAAAGCATATAAGTAATCTAATGAAGCTGCAAATTCAAAAGCTCCTTTATATCCATTATCCTTCATTCCATTTATCCATTTAGGGTTAAGAATTCTTGATATAACAACTTTATTAATTTCATCTTTTAAATTTGAAATTTTTGATAATCCAAATTTAGATAAATCACCATGATACATTTCAGGAAATTTACCTCTAATTTTTTTAATTGCGGAAGATAAACCACCTTGAAACTGATAATAATCGTCGGAATCTAAAATATCATGTTCCTTATTATCTTGGTTATGAACAACTAACTGCACATTCTTAAGAGCATTTTCTAATGATTTTTTATCTTCTATAGGCTCAGGATTATCATTGTAAATCCACTTACTCCAATTAAGAAAAGATTCTCCAAAATCATCAATATTTTCCCAATTAGAATTTGATATTAGTTCCTGTAGACCGGCTCCATATGAACCTGGTGCTGATCCAAAAATACGGTTAATTTGATCACCTTCCTTTAATGCTTTAGCTAAAGGGTTAAATATATCATCCTCATTAAGATTAGAAACAAGATTTATTGCTTTAGATGTTAATTTAACTAACTGAGGAAATGCATCTCTAAACATACCCGAAATCCTTAACGTCACATCAACCCTTGGCCTATCGAGAATAGATAAAGGAATAATCTCTAAATCTATTACTCTCCTTGAAGGTCCGTCCCAAATAGGT
Organism: Prochlorococcus sp. scB245a_520K10; assembly: GCA_000634515.1. GTDB lineage: Bacteria > Cyanobacteriota > Cyanobacteriia > PCC-6307 > Cyanobiaceae > Prochlorococcus_A. The sequence continues at coordinate 4,185 of JFNU01000138.1, forward strand.
TGAACGCCTAATAAATATAGTATTTGACAAATATCTTCTCCACCGTTTCGCATTGTAGATGTTGCCCATACAGATATTGCTATATTTTCTAAATCTTCTCCATTTTCTTGTTTGTATAAATCAAGTATTTGAGAGGCAGAATTACAACCAACAATCCATGCTGATTCAGTTGGTAGTCCTCTCGAATCAACTGAAAAAAAATTTTTACCCGTTGGCAAAGCTTCAGTTTTACCTCTTGTTGGAGCTCCTGATGGACCACTTTTTACATATTGACCATTTAATGAATTAATAAATGAAAATTTCTCATTATATGAGGAATTAATTATGGGGTTTAGAATCTCATTTTTTAATAATAAAAAATAATTATTATGTTTTTTATTATTAAAGAATAAGTCTATTATCTTTTTATTTTTATATTGTTCTAGATTTTTTATGTAGGTTTTCTCTTTGTAAAAAAACAAATATATTAGATATTTTGCTTGTTGTTCCAAAAAATCAATAGACATTCTAAAGTTTAAAATGTTTTTGTTTGAATACTTAAATAATATTTTTTTATCTTTTTCACTTAACTTCTGATCGTATTTATTAGTCCAAGGGTTCAAATCTAGTTTTAAATTTTTAGCTATATATTGAACAACACCAATGCGGGATGCAGTTGGCACTCTAGCAATACATAAGAATAAATTTATTTCATTAATTTCATTCTGCCTATTTCCAAAAACATGCAGACCTGTCCTAATTTGAGATTCTTTAATTTGGCATAGAAATGAATCAATTTCCTCTATTTGATTGTTTTTATTTTCTAAATTGATTTCGGTAAAATCTTTTTTAATCAATTCAAAAATAGATTTTTCAATTATTTCGATACGATTAGAATTTAATAATTTTGCTTCAAAATATTCGTCTAAATAATTTTCCAAATTTGAATATTTTCCATATAATTCTGACCTATCCAAAGGAGGTGTTAAATGGTCAATAATTGTAGCAGCAGTCCTTCTTTTAGCTTGGGATCCTTCTCCAGGATCATTTACGATAAAGGGATATATATTAGGTATAGCTGGACAAATAATATTTGGGAAACATTTATTGCTGAGACCTATAGATTTACCAGGTAACCATTCAACAGTACCGTGTTTACCTATATGACAAATAGCATTTGCATTAAAAACTTTTTCTATCCAATGATATTGCGCCAAATATCTATGCGGAGGGGGAAGATCAGGAGAATGAATATCTCTATCAGTGAAAGAATCATATCCTCGCTGAGGTTGAATCAATAATGTTATTTTTCCGAATTTAAGACCATTTATTGAGAAGCCTTCTTTATCAAGATCAATTGCTTCAGACGGTTGTCCCCAACGTTTAACTATAAGATTTTTGGGGACAATTTCTAAAGAATTCCAATATTTTATATATTCTCTAAGTGGTAAGTAATCTAATGGTTTATTATTTTGAGACTCAATATCATTTGTTCTGGTTTTAATAAGCATAGACATTAATTCAGAAGAATCTTGTGGATGATCACCAGATCCAAGGTCATAACCTTCTTCTTTTAACCAGTTAAGAATATTTAATATCGAAGTTGGTGTATTAAGACCAACACCATTACCAATTCTTCCATTCTTAACTGGATAATTACTTATTACTAAACAAATTTTTTTATTAAAATTATCAATTTTTTGAAGTATCACATAATTTTTTGCTAATTTTGAAATCCATTTAATACCATCAGTATCAGCTTTGTAACTACTAATTTCACTGTAAAGTGTATTTTTGACAGAAATTATTTCTTTAAAAGCAGAAGGACAAGTAGTAATTCTTCCATCAAATTCAGGAATAATTATTTGCATTAATAAATCAGATGAATTCATTCCAATAGAAGAATTTAACCAATTTTGTCTTGATCTATTAGACGAAAGAAGCTGTAAAATTGGGATTTTTAATGAAGTAAAAATATTTGTTGAATTTTCAATTAAATCGTTATTTTTTATTTGAGATGAAGAAAATGAAGTTGTTGTAATTATTAGTTTTATATCTTCTTTTTTAAAAATGTCTATTAATTTCCTTTGGATATTTTGATCTTTTAGAGTTGAAATAAAAACTGTTTTAGGTGATAGTCCACATTTTCTTAACTGCAAGTTAAGTTTTTCGTTAACGTCAATTTCATTTGCCAAAAAAAGTGATTTATAAGAAATTATTCCTATTTTTTCTCCTTTTTCAATTTTCCAATCATATAAATAAGGATCTGCGTAAAAAGTAATATTTAAAAATTTATCAGGAATTAATATTTCATCTTTTTGTAGATAATATAAACAACTAAGAAATTTTCTATAATTATCCAATCCGCCAGATCTTAGTAATCTAGAAATATTTAGTGCAATATTTTTATCAATGCTACTTATTTCACATAAGGAAACTTCCTGTTCAATAGTTCCCGAGAGGATTATAAGTCTCCGTTTTTTATTAACTGCTTGCCAATTTAAAAGTTGTTCAATTCCATAATTCCATGTACCTTTATCTCCGAATAATCTTAGTATGACAACTTTTGCATAATTAACGGTTTTTAAAAGATAGTTATCTATTTGGGTTAAGGAATTTAAATTAGAAATTTCTATGGCCCTTATATTATTTGTTAATGTAGAGAATTCCTCTTCTAACAATAGGTTTGATATAAGATTTAAATCAGCTTTAACACTTGTTATAAAACAAAATCGGCTACTGGTTGCTCTATTAAGTCATCCTTATTCTTTTCATTTCCTGCGATATTTAGTATCCTGTGCATTTTTATATATAAATAAGGTTTAGAATACGTAGGTAGGATAAACCAATTTTACCTTAATTAAATAAATTAAATATGCATGAATTTCTTCCATACGCCTGGTTCGAAGGTAAATGTATTCCATTTAAAGAAGCAAAAATATCAATAGCTACTCATGCTCTACATTACGGTACCGCTGCATTTGGCGGAATGAGAGCGATACCTAACCCTTCCAATAAAGAAGAATTCCTTTTGTTTAGAACTGATAAACACATAAAAAGACTATCTCAAAGTGCAAAATTACTCTTAACTAATATTTCTGAAGAATATATTTTTAATGCCATAGAGGAAGTTATAAAAAGAAACAAGCCACAAAAACCTATTTATATAAGACCATTTGTATATACAAGCGATTTAGGTATAGCTCCAAGGTTACACAATATTGAAACAGATTTTTTTGTTTATTGTATTGAATTAGGAGATTATCTATCCCCAGATGGTGTTTCTTGTAGAATGAGTAGTTGGACTAGACAAGAAGATAGATCTCTTCCATTGAGAGGAAAAATAAGTGGGGCATATATCACTAGTTCATTAGCTAAAACAGAAGCTAGTTTAACGGGATTTGACGAAGCCTTACTATTAAATTCAAGTGGTAAGGTAAGTGAAGCCAGTGGAATGAATCTATTCATAGTAAGAAATGGAGAATTAATTACTCCCGGTGTAGATCAAGATATCCTTGAAGGAATAACTAGAGCTAGCGTAATTGAATTAGCAAAATCATTT
>JFNU01000139.1 GCA_000634515.1 Prochlorococcus sp. scB245a_520K10
GAATAAGTGTAATTGAAAGGCCTGTTGATAAAGCAGAATTATTAATAGCAGATGAAGTTTTTCTAACTGGTACAGCAGCAAAAATTACACCAGTAAAAAAAATTGAATCAACTGATTTAAATGCTGAAAGACCAATAATGAATAAATTAAAAAGTAAGCTTATAGAAATAACAGAAGGTCGCTCTCAAGACTATGATAATTGGGTAACCAGAATTTCAATATAATAAGTTGATTTTTAACTAAAAATGGAATCTTTCAGAACCTATCTAAATAGAGATGAAAAGCCATTAATTATTTTTGACGGGGGTACTGGTACATCTTTTCAGAATTTAAATCTTACTGCAGATGACTTTGGAGGAAAAGAATTAGAGGGATGTAATGAAAACCTTGTTTTATCATCACCAAGGGTAGTTGAAAAGGTTCATAACTCATTTTTAGAAGCAGGTTGTCATGTTATAGAAACTAATACATTTGGAGCCTCATCCATAGTTCTTGATGAATATAGTATTGCGAATAAGGCTTATGAGATAAATAAAAATGCGGCAATAATAGCAAAAGAAGCTGCTGCCAAGTATTCAACAATCGATAAACCAAGGTTTGTTGCTGGTTCAATTGGACCAACAACTAAATTACCCACATTAGGGCATATAGATTTTGATGAATTAAAGGAATCATATAAAGAACAAATATATGGTCTTATAGATGGAGGGGTTGATCTTCTTTTAATTGAAACTTGTCAGGACGTTCTGCAAATTAAATCTGCCTTATTAGCATCAAAAGAAATACTTGATAGTAAGAATATAGAGATACCTATAATGGTCTCTATAACAATGGAAACAACAGGCACTATGCTTGTTGGATCTGATATTGCATCTGCACTAACAATATTAGAGCCATTTAATATAGATATTCTTGGACTTAATTGTGCAACTGGTCCAGAACAAATGAAAGAACATATTAAATATTTATCTGAAAATTCACCCTTCGCTATAAGTTGTATTCCTAATGCAGGTCTACCCGAAAATATTGGTGGTGTGGCTCACTACAGATTAAAGCCAATAGAATTAAAAATGCAGTTAATGAATTTTATATATGACTTTAATGTTCAATTAATAGGGGGATGTTGTGGTACGACACCTGAACATATTAAGTATCTTTCTTCAATAATCGATGAAATTATTTATAACGAAAGTACTAACAAAAAAGGTAAGAACAATTCAAGCGGTTTTATACCCTCTGCATCTTCTATTTATAATTCTGTGCCATACAAACAAGATAATTCCATTTTGATTGTTGGAGAAAGATTAAATGCAAGTGGTTCTAAAAAGGTAAGGGAGTTATTAAATAATGACGATTGGGATGGTCTAGTTTCGATTGCTAAGCAACAACAAAAAGAAAATGCTCATGTTCTTGATGTGAATGTGGATTATGTGGGAAGAGACGGAGTAAAAGATATGAAAGAAATTACATCAAGACTAGTGACTAATATAAATTTGCCATTAATGATTGATTCAACAGATGCTGACAAAATGGAAAGTGGTTTAAAGTCAGTTGGAGGTAAATGTATTATAAATTCAACCAATTACGAAGACGGTGATGAAAGGTTTGATCAGGTTCTTAATCTGGCTTTAGGTTATGGTTCAGGACTTGTTGTAGGAACTATTGATGAAGATGGAATGGCAAGGGATTCAGAAAAAAAATATAACATTGTTAAAAGAGCGATTAATAGAACCAGAGAATTTGGTTTATCAGATTATGAGCTCTTTTTTGATCCATTAGCTCTTCCAATATCAACTGGTATAGAAGAAGATAGAAGAAACGCTAAAGAGACAATTAATGCTATCTCTAAAATTCGTGAAAATTTCCGAGATATTCATATCATATTGGGAATATCGAACATAAGTTTTGGTCTTTCACCATTATCAAGAATTAATTTAAATTCAATATTTTTAGATGAATGCATCAAATCAGGATTGGACTCTGCTATCATCGCACCAAATAAAATTTTGCCCTTATCAAAGATTTCTGAAGAAACCAAAAAGCTTTGCTTAGATTTGATATATGACAAAAGAAAATTTGAAAATGATATTTGTACCTATGATCCATTAGTTGAACTTACAAAGGCTTTTCAAGATTTATCTATTCAGGATTTCAAAAAAGCATCTTCAGAAAATAAAAATTTAACTTTGGAAGAAAGTTTAAAAAATCATATTATTGACGGAGAAAAAATTGGTTTGGAAGATCAATTAGAAAAAGCGTTACTAAAATATAAACCTCTTGAGATAATTAATACTTTTTTACTAGATGGAATGAAAGTTGTAGGAGATTTATTTGGCTCAGGTCAAATGCAATTGCCATTCGTACTCCAATCTGCGGAAACAATGAAATTTGCTGTTTCAATTTTAGAACCACATATGGAAACTGTAGATGAAAACATATCAAATGGAAAACTCCTAATTGCAACAGTCAAAGGTGATGTTCATGATATTGGAAAAAATTTAGTTGACATAATTCTTACAAATAACGGCTATGACGTTATTAATCTTGGAATAAAACAAGATGTTTACGCAATTATAGATGCACAAAAGAAACACAAGGCAGATTGTATCGCTATGAGCGGATTACTTGTAAAGTCCACTGCGTTTATGAAAGATAATTTAGAGGCTTTTAACAATGCAGATATTAGTGTACCAGTGATATTAGGTGGAGCAGCATTAACGCCCAAATTTGTTAATGAGGACTGCAGCAAAATATATAAGGGAAAAATATTATACGGAAAAGATGCTTTCACTGATCTAAAATTCATGAATGAATATATGGATAATAAAAAAAAGGGTAATTGGTCAAATACAGAAGGATTTATTAGTAAAGAGGGCATAAATATTAAATTAGCCTCATCAAAAACTGATACTGAAGTGGTTAAAAATTCAATATCCATAACTACCTCGACGGCAAAATTAAATCACAAAGAAAATTTTATAAGATCTAAATTTATAATTGAAGAAGAACCAATTAAACCTCCTTTTTTTGGAACGAAAGTCTTATACGAAGATGATATAGATTTTAATAAGTTAATTTTTTATTTAGATAGAAAAGCTTTATTTAGTGGACAATGGCAAATTAAAAAAGGGAAAAACCAAAGCGTAGATGAATACAATAACTATTTAGATTCGTATGCAAAACCATTATTAGATAAATGGTTAGAGATAATAATAGAAAAAAAACTTATTTCACCAAAAGCAGTTTATGGCTATTTTAGATGTGGTAGAAAAGGTAATAGTATTTTTTTATTTGATGATAAATCTTTAAATAAGATTTCCCAATTCAATTTTCCGAGACAAAAATCTGGGAACAATCTTTGCATATCTGATTTCTATTGTGATTTAAAAAATGATAAACCAAGAGATATATTTCCTATGCAGGCAGTAACAATGGGTGATATTGCTAGTGAATATTCTCAAAAATTATTTAAAGAAGATAAATATAGTGACTATTTATTATTCCATGGACTTACTGTACAGTTAGCAGAAGCTCTAGCTGAGTATGTCCATGGATTAATTCGTATTGAATGTGGTTTCAGGAATGAAGAACCAGATAAAAATAGAGAAATACTTGCACAAAAATATAGAGGAGCTAGATATTCTTTTGGATATCCTGCATGTCCAAAAGTATCTGATTCAAACATACAATTATCATTATTAGATGCAAAAAGAATTAATTTGACCATGGATGAATCAGAACAACTTCATCCTGAGCAAAGCACTACAGCTATCATTTCACTTCACTCAAAAGCTAAATATTTCAGCGCTTAACCTAAATCTAAATCTTTAGTTTTTTTCAAGATATTCAATAATTTCTTCCTGAAGTTCTTCCATCGTTTCATCATCACCCAGATCAAGTCCCTCGCCAGCTGCATCCTGAGTTAATTCAAGATAGTATGAAGCACCATCACTAGATAAAAACTCTAATGCAGATGTTTCTTCACTTTCTTTAAAAGCATCATAAAGAGCCTTAAATGCTATGTTTTCAGTAAAGTCCCAATCCATAATGAAAAAAACCTTATTAGAATTATTACCTCCTTACCCCCCATACTCGTCAACCTTTTTTTAAGAAATGTTGGTGTTTTATTATTAAAAAAAAACAAAAATCTATGACAAATAAAAATCAGGTTCAATTGAATGTCTTAGGAGAAAAAATTGAAGTTTGTAGTTGTGACCCTATGACAGGCTGGTTCAGAGATGGATTTTGCAATTATGACAACAATGATGGAGGTAATCATTCTATATGCTGTGTAATGGATGATAATTTCCTGAAATATAGTAAATCACAAGGCAATGATTTAATAACTCCCATGCCTATTTATTCCTTCCCAGGACTTAAGGATGGTGATCATTGGTGTATTTGTCTGGATAGATGGAAACAAGCATTATTAGACGGACTTGCACCTAAAGTTATATTAGAATCAACAAATATTGTGGTCTTAGAATCGGTACCTCTAGAAAAATTGAAAGAATATCAATTTAATAAAAATTAATTACAAATTTATTATTTTTTTTAGAATAATTATGATAATTTTTTTTAAATGAGTTTAGAAATATATTGGAAAAAAGCTCTAGAGCAAACTAGATCATCAATTGATGATGAATCATTATATCCTCTCAAGACTGATATTATCACAAGTGATTTATATCAAAAAAATGACTTCATAATTAGGAAGCTTGATACTTCAAAATTTAATAAAAAAAAAATTTATGGTCCTAAGCAGAATCCATTTTACCCATGGGAAAAAATATTAGAAATTGATAAAATTGGTGATCATCATCAATTAATATTAAATAAGTACCCTGTACAAAAAGGACATATTTTACTTATTACAAATAATTGGAAGCCTCAAAATGGATGGTTAGATATTAATGATTGGAAAGCGATTCAACATGTTAATAATGATACTAGTGGATTATGGTTTTTCAATAGTTCTCCAATTGCAGGAGCAAGTCAGCCACACAGGCATTTTCAACTTCTACGTAGATCTAAAGATGAGATATCATGCCCAAGAGAAAAGTGGTTTTTAGAAATGGAATTAAGTAAAGATAGTGACTGTAAACTTAAAAAAAATATTATTGTATCTAAATTTAATTTCTTAGAAAACTCTATATCTCTTTTTGAATTGTATTTAGAGTTATGTAAGAAATTAGGTCTTGGAGACCCAATTAGTAACATTCAACCTAAATATGCATATAATCTTTTAATAACTAATAAATGGATCGCAATCATTAAAAGAAAGTATGATCATATTCATGGTTTTAGTATTAACGGATTGGGTTTCGCAGGATATTTATTGGTAACTGAAAAATCGAATATTAATTATTTAAAAAAATTTGGCCCTGAAAAACTTTTAGAAAGCTTTGTTTGAATACTAATTATTAACTTCAACTTCTTTATCCCTGGTTATTTGGTTTTCTAAAACTTCTATAGAAGCAGTCACAGAGGCAATTTTACGTTCAAGTGAATCTTTAATATAATTGAGCATTTCTAATTTCTTATGTTGATAAAAACTCTTTTTTTCTTTTGATGGCTTGAAATAACAATTGAACATTTTTTTTATTTTTATTATAAAAAGATATTTAATTGACTTGTGACATGAAAATAAGTTGGTTTTAATTTATAAACAATAAGTCGTATAGACTTTCAATTATTTTTGAATAAAATTAAGTAAATTCTTTATTATTCAAGATATAAATTATTGAATATTCCTGATAATTCAAATACTAAAAGAATATCAATTGATTTACCTGAGGAACTAATCTCTAGGTTTGATCAATTACGAAAAGAGTGGGGATTTAGATCAAGAGGTCCTGTAATTGAAAAGTTAATAACAGAACTTCTTAAAGAAGATGAATTTCAACCTAAGAACAAACAACAAGAAATAGACTTTAATGAGAACAATAGCAATATTAATGAAAACTATAAAATTGATGAAAATACTGCATTAGTATTAATTAAAACAGATATAAAAAAAGAAATTAAAGAGAAAGCTCTAAAAACAATAGTTTCAAATAATGATGAAAGCAAAGATAAAGCTAAATTAGATATAAGCCTTCCCAATTTTGTTGAAAAAAAAGTAAAGAATCTAAGAAGAAGTATTAATAGTGAAAAGTTAAAGGAGAATATTAATGATATTCAAATTAATACAATTAAAGAAAATGAATTAATAAAATGTCGAATAGCATTGATAAGCCATTGGAAAAACTTATACGGAACTACTCCAAATGATCATGTAATAGAAGCCTCAATGGATTGGTTTGGAAGAGATATATGGCCAAATCTTGATGGAACAGAAAATCTACCCTTTACGTGGAGCGCCGCTAACAAATTAATGTCTGAATTATGTCCATATTGGGTAAAGAAAAATCCCACCCTTGAAATAGTTTTATTAATGATTGGTGTTTTAGAAGACCCATTTGCCACATCAGATTTAATTAATAGAATACCAACACTAGTGAGGAGGTTTGTAAGTAGATTTAAGCGAAATAACAGATCAAATTCATTAGAAGCATTGGATTCAACAATGACGGTACATGGAGCACTTAAAATCTTAAATTTATCAACAGCAGCAGGCTCAGCTCATACATTAAGAAAAATTAGAGAGGCATATAAATCAAAAGCTTTAGAGACTCATCCAGATGCTGGAGGATCAACAGATCAAATGAGAAAATTAAATGAAGCTTATCAACTACTAAAAAATCTATACAGATACTAGTATTACTAATCTTATATAAGACTTAAAGTAGGTCTAAAAAAGAGTCTCATATTAGAAAAATAATAGTAAATTTTTAAATTAGAAATGCGCAGTTTGTTTATTAGCTAAATCTTTAAATTTGAAATTAATTTCTATAAATAAATGGATGATAAAATATTGAATTATCCTACCGATTAAAAGACTATATAACTAATATTATAAATCTTATATAAGACTATAAATAAGTCTTAGCAATAGTCTTACATGAGACTTATAGGATATAAATCTTATTATTTATCAATTTATACTTGCCCTAAAAACTTTATGTTCCCAAAAAAATCAAACATAGAGGAAAAATCATAAATAATGTCCTTCAGGGGTCCAAATATTTTTTAATAGCTAAGAAAGGTAGTTATAACTAAATTCTTAATTAATATGAACTGCCTTAAAGACAGTACTACCTATTTTGCAACTTTTGTATAGCGGTTTTTTTGTCAATACTTGGGACATCTCTTAAACCGTTGGCGTCAAACCAAGGAGCACTAGCCCAATCAAAGCCTTCACCAAAAGTATTATCAGGTGAAGTTATATACCAATGACATGAAGCATCAGGTACATCAACAGAACACTTGGACCAATCATCAGACCACTGTGGGACCTGCACCCATAGCAGAGAAGATAGCAAGAATGATAATAAATTGATCATGATTAATATGATACAACATCAAATAGTTTTATAGGATTATTATTTGTATTATATAAGAATCAACCTAAGACTATTTTCTAGTCTTATATGAGACTATTAAAACAACTATTATCTCAATTTTGTATTAAATCTTTTTTCAACTTTAGAAACTATATTTGAATGAATTGATGAAATATCTGAATCAAGTAATGTTTTATCTTTATCTCTATAAGATAATCTAAATGTATAACTTATAAAATTTTCTCCAAAATTAATATCCTCAAAAACATCAATTAAATTAACATCCTCTAGAAGATTCTTTCCTGTTTTTTTTATTTCTGATGTTATCTCGCTTATTAAATATTCTTTACTGAAAATGAAATTAATATCCCGTTCCATTTTTGGAACAATTGGGTATTCCTTATATATTGGAATCCATTTATTTTTCCTAGTGCTAGCTCCCAAGAGATTGGGAATATTTATGCTAAATAAATAAACTTTTTTTAAAGCAGTCTTATCTAATATTAGTTTTGGATGAATTTCACCAAAATATCCAGCATCTTTTCCTTCAATAAATAATTTTGCTGTTCGTCCAGGATGAAGAAAATCAATTGAATTAGTAGGTTTATCATCCACTTTTATATTCAAAGATGATAAGGCCTCTTTTAACTTACCTCTTGCCTCATAATAATTTAAATCGTTATCCTTCCCTGAATTAACCCATTCCCCAAATTTTTTATTTCCATAAATTGCTCCATTTAGTATTTCTTCTTGTATGAATTCAGAATTCTTATAAAAAACATTTCCAACTTCAAAAATATAGCAACTGGTTTGTCCAGACTTTATATTACGATTTACAATCTCTAGATGTTCTTCCCAGATGTTATCTCTCAGACAGCTAGTTTCCAGTAACAAAGGATTAGAAATCTTTATAAGTGATTCTTTATCCTCTGGAACAAGAGAATAACTAAGTACTTCGTTAAAACCGTTTTCTATGAAACCACTTTTTACCTTTTTCAATGCCAACTGCTCTGGTGACAATTTTCCAGGCTTAATTGGATTAGGAAGGTTTAAGTCAAATCTGTCATAGCCAATTAATCTCGCAATTTCTTCAATTAAATCTATTTCTCTTATTAAATCTTGCGATCTATTGGGAATTACTGCTACATCCCAACCGTATTCTTTACTCTTTAAAGTACAACCTATGAGCAATAATTTATCAACTATTTCATTGTCAGATAAATTTCTTTTATTCAATTGATCGTTGATGATTAAAGGACCAAGAATTTTATGTATACGATTTCTTCTTAATTTAATAGAAACATCCTCATTATTTATTAAATTTGAAGTATTAATGATTGGTAAATTAATAGGATAATATTCTTCTAAAAGATTAATTGCCCGTGTAACTGCATCTATTGTATTTTTGGATGAAATCCCTTTTTCATATCTACTACTAGATTCTGTTCTTACTCCAATCTCCCTTGAAGATTTTCTTATGGTGACTGGATTAAAAACAGCCCCTTCAAGATAAATTGATGAGGTGGTATTGGTTACTGAAGTCTCTAGACCTCCTATTACCCCTGCAATAGCAACTGGTTTATCACAACAAGTAATAATAGTTATATTTTCATTTAAATCATAATTTTTACCATCCAAGCATTTAAGGCTTTCGTTATCTTTAGCTTTTCTTACAGAGAAATCATTTGGAGAAACTTCCTTACCAATTAAATTAGATAGTTTATCTTTATCAAACGCATGTAAAGGTTGTCCTTGTTCTAAGAGAATATAGTTTGTTAAATCAACTAGCAGATTAATTGATTTGATACCAGATTTTTCTATACGATCTCTGAGCCATCTAGGCGATAATTTCTCTCCATTTACTCCGTTAATACAGGTTATTGTATAAAGACAATTTGATGTTATCGCCTCGGGGCAAAGTTGAATTTCTTTAAGTAAATTTATCTCGTATTTATGATTTAATTGTGGAAAATCTAATTTTGACTCTAAAAGAGCAGAAATTTCGCGTGCTATACCAATAACTGACATTCCGTCAGGTCTATTAGCTGTAATGGCTAGATCATAAATAAAATCATTTAATTGAAGTAAATTAGATCCTGGAGTCCCTAATTTATGTTTTAAGGCTAATTCTTCATCTATGATCTCTATACCATCACTAGAATCTTCTAGACCGAGCTCCTGCAACGAACATATCATTCCTTCGCTAAGGACACCTCTAATCTCGCTTCTTTTAATAGTTAAATTAACAGCATTTAATTCTGCTCCGACAGTAGCAACATAGACATAAATATTTGGTTTAATATTAGACGCACCACAGATAATTTGTAGATTCTTTGGATTACCAATATCGACTTGGCAAATAGATAGTTTGTCAGATCCTTCATGTTTTAAAACAGATAAAACCTTACCTAATACGACGCCATTTACATTTTCTGAACAGTTTTCTAGTGATTCTACCTCAAATCCACCAATAGATAATTTCTCAGAAAGATCTTCAGGTGTAGAATTTATTTCTACTAAATTTTTCAACCAATTTTGAGAAACTTTCATATATAAATACTATTCGATGATAATAAAAGAAATGGAAATATCTTCAAAATAGTTTGTTGAAGATGTACAATAGAAAATTATACATTAACGTATTAATTAAAATGGCTAAAAAAGGGACAAGAGTTGTAGTCACCCTAGAATGTACTGAAGCTAGAACAAGCACAGACCCTAAGAGATCTAATGGTATCTCAAGATATACTACTGAAAAGAACCGTAGAAATACAACTGAAAGATTAGAATTAAAAAAGTTTAATCCTCATTTAAACAGAATGACAATTCATAAAGAAATAAAGTAATCAAATCAAATCAAATCATGCCTAATTCAATTTTTAAAAAACAATTATCACCTATTAAACCTGGAGATCCTATTGATTATAAGGATGTAGAACTCCTTAAGAAATTCATTACTGAAAGGGGTAAAATCCTACCAAGAAGAATGACTGGGTTAACTTCAAAACAACAAAGAGATCTAACATTAGCCGTAAAAAGGGCCCGAATAGTGGCATTATTACCCTTTGTTAATCCTGAAGGGTAGTTACTTATTTAGAATAACTAGAATTATGTTTAATATTTCAAATATTTGAAAGATTTAACTAGTTTAAAAACATATATTATTGACTCTGAAGATCCACATGAAGTTGATGATGCTATCTCCTTAGAAATACAAGAGGGAGATATAAAAAATTTATGGATACATATTAGTAATCCATGTAGGTTATTTTTACAAGATTCGAATATCGATCTTGATGCAAGAAGAAGAAATAGCAGTTTGTATTTGACTGATCAATATACAGCAATGCTACCTTTAGAAATACTTGAAGAGGCGAATCTATCCCAAAATAAAATTTCAAAAACTATCAGTGCATCAATAGAATTCAACGAAGATGGCTCTATAAATCATTATGAAATAATTGAAGCTATTATAAAACCTAAATATCAATTAACATATGAAGATGCAAATGAAATATTAGATCTTGAGCCAAAAGAAGAAATTGAATTAGTTGAAATTAAAAATTTATTAGAAAAAAGTATTGAATATAGAAAAAAACAAGGGGCAATAAACTTTGAAAGCCCTAATAGTAAAGTTAAGTTAAATAATGATAAAATTATAATAACTAAAGTAGAAAAAACAATAGCACAAATTATTATTGCTGAAGCAATGATTTTAATGGGTTATGTAACAAGTTTATTTTTAAATAGAAATAACCTAGCGGCTGCATATAGAGTTCAAAAAGTTAATTGTAATCCACATGAAATATTAAATAAATATAGAGATAGTGAGGTAAAATTTATACTACTTAAACAATATATGGGACGAAGTTTTATAACAATAAAACCAAATAATCATGAGTCTCTAGGTCTTAAAATGTATGTACAATGTACTTCACCATTAAGAAGATACATAGATTTAATTATACAAAGACAGGTATATAATAAATTAAATAATTGTGAAATTATATCCAAAAATTCTATGAGTCAAATTATTGAGTATTCAAAAAAACGACAAATAGAGAATAACAATATATATAAAAATGATAGATTTAAATATTTATCTTTATTTTTCAATAATGAAAATAAACCCTTTTATAAAATAATATTCGTTAAGTGGATTAATCATAAAAGAAATATTGCGTTAGTGTTTTTTCCAGAGTATTCACTTGAAATTCTTATTACTCTATTTGTTTCAATAGAAATATATAGTAATAAAGTTTATAACGTAAAATATAATATAAATGATAATAATCTATTAGAGTTTATTTATTAATCAGATAATAAAATATATAACTCATTATTAGTTTAAAAAATATCTGTTAATATTAATAAAAAAGCTTTATGAGTTTTGTCATTACAACCCCTTTATATTATGTAAATGATAAACCTCACTTAGGAAGTGTATATACAACTATAATTTGCGACTCCATATCAAGGTACAAAAGGCTTATAGGTGAAGACGTAATTTTCATAACAGGTGTTGATGAACATGGTTTAAAAATACAAAGAACAGCAAATGAAAAGGGTATTGAACCTAAGATTCATTGTGATGAAATTTCAGAAATCTTCAATATTAATTGGAAAAATTGGGATATATCCTATGACAAATTTATAAGAACAAGCTCAATAAATCATGAGTTAGTAGTTAATGAATTTTATGAGAGAGTAAAGGAATCAGATGACATATATATGGGAGTACAGAAAGGTTGGTATTGTGTCGGTTGTGAAGAATTTAAAGATAATCCAGATAATTCGGCAACTTACAAATGTCCAATACATCAAAAAAATTTAGAATGGAAAAATGAGGAGAATCTTTTTTTTAGGCTCTCTAAATACCAAAAACAAATAGAAAAGATAATAAACGAACCCTCATTTATAGAGCCAATTGAGAGGAAGAACGAAATTATAAATTTTGTTTCTAGAGGTTTAAAGGATTTTTCAATCTCAAGAACAAATGTCTCATGGGGAATACCAGTTCCTGATCATAATAACCATACCTTTTATGTATGGTTTGATGCATTACTTGGATATGTAAGTGCTATAAGTTCTGATACAAAAGAGCATTCATTGGAAAAATCAATTATTGGAGGATGGCCTGCAGACATTCATTTGATTGGGAAAGATATACTGAGGTTTCATGCTGTCTATTGGCCTGCAATGCTTATTTCTGCTGGTATGAAAGTCCCAAAAAAAGTTTTCGGGCATGGTTTTCTAACCAGAGAAGGTCAAAAAATGGGTAAAAGTTTAGGAAACGTACTTGACCCCGATTTATTACTTTCTAAATACGGGAATGATCCTGTTAGATGGTACCTAATTAAAGATATATCTCTTGGAAATGATGGAGATTTCCAAGATAAAAGATTTGTAGACATCATCAATAATGACTTAGCTAATACAATTGGTAATTTGCTTAACAGAACATCATCTATGTCGAGAAAATGGTTTGATAATAAAGTGCCAGATAATGAAAAAATATCTAGTGAAAATAAATTAAAGCAACTCGCAAAAATATCAGTAGAAAACTATCATGAAAAATTCAATAAATACAAATTAGATCTTGCAGCTAATGAGGTGCTTAACCTTGCCATAAACACAAATTTATACTTAAACGATAATCAACCTTGGTTGTTAATAAAAGAAAAAGATAACTTACCTATTGTCAAAGAAATTATTTATAACGTATTGGAGAGTACTCGAATAATAGGATTATTATTATTACCTTTACTTCCTGAATTATCATCAAAAATAGATAGTCAACTAGGATCCTTATACAAAAAAGAGATTCGATGGGATCAACAACTTAAATGGGGACTATTAATTAGTAACTCAAGCCTTCCTAAACCATCTCCTGTAATAAATAAACTTGAGTATGAATAGAATCTATAGGTTAATATCTTTTCTCCCAATATTAATACTTGGATGTACTCCTAATTTAATTGAAGAAAATAAAGTAAGGCAAAAAATAGATAGTTTAGATATGGATATTTTCTCTAATAAAGGACAGAAAATTTATTCTATAACCAGTCCGTACTCAAGTTTTGATAAAAATAAGCAAAAATTTCAATTACAAAAGACAATTATAAATATTTTTAACGGAGAGGAAATCAAATACATTATAAAATCCGATGAATCTACATTATCAAACAACAATAAATTTCTAGAGTTAAAAGGAAATGTAAAGTTAAAAACCATTGGTCAAGATGAAGATATTTTACATGCAGATAATTTCATCTGGAATATAGATGAGACTAATTATTTATTAAGGGGAAATATAAGATTTGAAAATAAAAATATAATATTAAATTCAGCTAAAGCCAAGTTGGGTTCAGATAATATAATTGAGTTTTTTAATCCAGTAAAATATGTAATTAAGGGTAATAAAAACGAGGATAAATATGAAATCAATTCAGAAAACGCATACTATGATATCGAGACAGAATCAGTAAGTTTTAAAGCAAAAGAAAAAAGAGTTCGCTCAATAATTTATTTTTAAATATTATTTTTTAAAAAAATATTATTAATTTTCTTCGACCAATTATTTATCCATTTTTCATCAGACTTAGTAAAACATTTTGCACTCCAGCCACCTATCAATATAAAAGCCTTAGCATTTATTGGCACAACTAAAATAGATGGGATTTCGGGACAAAAATCAGAAAATTCATCTCTTCCTGGATAAAATTTGGTATTTGCTAAAGATATTAGTTTCATATCTTTTGTTGATCTCAGACAAGTATCTCCAGGACTAAATTCATTACTTGAAGTAATTCCCCTTCTTAAAATATTAACTCCATCATTGTGTATTAAAATTGCTGCGGCAGCTGTAGAAGTTAATATCGCTTCAGATCCCCATGCAAGTTCATCAATAACTTCATTCGGAATGTTTTTATCGAAGATAAACTTATTTTCTCCTTTAAGATTAGCCTTCTCACCAGCTAATGGTTCAAATTGTTTAAATAAGAAACCTATCAAAATAATAATCAATGAAGCTATTGCAGCTAGTACTTGTGCTCTTTCGAGTTCAGGGGTAATTATTTCTATTGAAAAGAAATTAGCTATTTGAAAAATAAACAGTATTGTACCTATTAATATTAAAGATTTTCCATTGAATCCCATATATAAGATATGTTAATTCTATTTAAACTATGGAAATATTATATTAGTTGGTAAGTTTAATAAGACTCAAACATAATGTTTTTAATATATAATTAATCAAAACTCTCTAAAATGAATTTTAAAATTAATAAATATCTTTTTTCGTTTATCACTTCTGGTTTAATATTAATAGTTATCCCTACAACTTCATATGCTGATGTTACCAACAATATAAATAAATTATTTATTGTCTCTCAACAAAAAACAATTAATTACGAAAAAAGCCAGCCTTCATCAATAGATAACCCAGTAGTTGATCCAAATTTTAACGTAATGAGATCTACAGATACTGAAAGCTCAACTGCAACATACATTGTTATCGGTTTGTTAGTTGCTGCTACAATAATACCTTTAGCAACATGGTGGTACTTCTCTAAATAAGAGAATTTATGGATGACAAAGATTCAATAATTAGTAATCAATTGTCTCATATTATTTTTATTACAGGAGGAACAAAAAGTGGTAAAAGTGAATTTGCTGAATATCTAGCAAAGGTAGAAAAGAATATATCATATGTTGCCTTATCAGAAATAAATCCAGAAGATAAAAAATGGCAGGAAAAAATTAACTTACATCGAAAAAGAAGACCAAAAAATTGGAACTTAATAGAGACAACAGATCTATTAAATACATTAAGTAAAGAGGATGGTCCATTACTAATAGACTCTATAGGTGGTTTTGTTATGGAAAGTATTAATAGAGAAGATAAAGAATGGTTTATAAAGATGAATTCATTAATAAATCTTTTAAAGAAAAGAAAAAGCAAAACATTTATTGTGGGAGAGCAAGTAGGGTGGAGTTTAGTCTCAGAATATAAAATTGGTAATACTTATATTGAAAGAATAGGTGAACTGCAAAAGAGTATAACTAAAATATCAAAAGATAATTGGCTTGCAATAAATGGCAGAGCAATCAAAATAGATGAAATAAGTTTAGAAATACCTACTTAAAATTGGAAGTTGCTCTTTTTGAACCAAGAATCCCACAAAATACTGGTAATATTGCCAGATCATGTGCTGCATTTAACTTACCTTTAAACCTTATAGAGCCTTTGGGTTTTAAAATTGAAGATAAATATTTAAAAAGAGCTGGATTAGATTATTGGCCTTTAGTTACTGTTAACCAGTACAGTAATTTTGAAATATTTTTAGAGTCAAAACCAACAAAAAGAATAATATCTTTTAGTAAAAAAAACGGGATGTACTTGAAGGATTTTAAATTTAAGGAAGATGATATTTTGCTATTTGGTAGAGAAGATTCTGGATTACCAGAACGCATTATTGATAAAAGTGACTTTTTAATATCAATATTTATGCCAAATTTACAAACTGGAAGCAATGATCATAAAGGTGTTAGGAGTTTAAATCTTTCTGTCGCATGTGGTATTGCTATCTATGAGGCTCATAAACAAATAAATTTTCAAAATTGCAATTAAGTACAATTAATGTCTTACAATAATTTCATGTCTCGGTAGCTCAGCTGGTTAGAGCGGCGGATTCATAGCCCGCAGGTCGCGTGTTCAAGTCACGCTCGAGACATTTCAATACTTTCCGCTAAAATGATTAGGCAAATTTTTAACTCCCATAACTAGTAAATATATTAATGGTCAATTCAACTAGTACTGTATTAGATCCAAAGAAAGCAAAATATCCCGAAGCAAGGGTAATAGTTCTAGATGATAGTTTTAATACTTTTCAACATGTCGCAAGTTGTCTCCTTAAGATTATCCCAGGAATGAGTGAAAGAAGAGCATGGGATCTAACTGTAAAAGTAGACAATTCAGGTTCAGCGGAAGTGTGGAGAGGTAATCTTGAACAAGCAGAGCTATATCATGAACAACTTGTCAGTAAAGGATTAACCATGGCGCCAATTGAGAAAACATAAAAATAATTAAAAGTGAAAGAAAATTTTTAGCTTATAAAGCCTAACAGTTTAATGGTTAAAAAATTTGCAAAGAATAAACAAAACAAAGATAAATTCTTTGAATATATGTTTATTGATTCAGGAAAAATTATTAGCATATTGGGTAAAGAACCACCAGTTTTGACAACAAGAGAAGAACTTAAAATTGAAGTTGCTAGAGAAGCATGGAAGAAATTAATTGCTCGAGGTTGTCGGAAAACTCCTTTAGTTTGGTAAATACTTTGAGAAACCATTTGCATAATTTCTTACCTCTGTTAATTTTAGTGGACTTGGACAAGTTCAAATGCAAGATCAAAGAATTGAAAAAATAGCAGCTTTTGCCGTAAACATAACTAAGGTGCTGGTAATATTTTATCTAGGCATTGTAGAGGTTTTTAAAATAGGCAAATCACTTAGAGACAAGTTAGATTTTGAATTTGATATTTCTCGAAAATGGGCTACACAAACTTATTCAATTCTAAAAAAACGACAAGCGGAACGAAAAGTAGCGGGAGTTTAAAAATTATTGCTATAAATTAATTGAGGCCAAACCTCGTCAGCACACTCTACGTATGCTGCAAGACATAAATTGATTCTATATAGTTGACGAGTCGATTTAATAACCCTTTCAGTAGTTGGAATTTCTGGAGGGGTTTCTTGTTAATGATATTTATTAAGTAATTGGTTATAAATTATCACAAGGTGGTCTGTCATCTGGTTTGCTACTAATTTTAACTCTATGTTTAATATGGTCTCTTAGATGGCTTGGATTTCCTGTTATTTCTCATGATGCAAATCATTTACCAAAAAGTTTAATAACTAAAGCTGAAAGGGAATTATGTTTTAAGATATTAAAAAGTTGATATGCAACCTAAAAAAAACCAAGATTAATATCCTATTTTATTTTTAGGATCAGTAATAAAAATTATAAGCTTAAGTACTAAATTAGCTGGCATATTAAGTGGCTTCATAAGAAGCAAACTCATGCCCTGTGTAATATTAAATCCTTCTTCTTGTGGAATCATGGAAAGAATTTATCACGCTTATAAGTAAATATATCCAGACTTAAGAATTAATCAATATTACTGGGGTCAATTGAGACAATAGGGTTCTTATTTTTTAATAATATTTTTTCTATGATATTGACTAATTGCCTCAATTTTTGCGCTTTAGACTGAAAAATATCCACATAATAATTGTAAAATTCTTACTATTTAGGAAACATGACAATAAGATGAAATCTCTTTTTGCAAGCAAAAGATTAAAAGCAATATTTGGTATTGGGATACTTGCTATCAGTATTGGTGCAATATCAAAGAAAGTAATTATTTATCCAGCTGGAGGATGCATGAAAGGAGCTCAAGAATTGACTTTTAAGAAGGAAATAAATAATTACTTTATCTAAATAGTCTTATTAGTTAATTCCTATTTCTCATATCCAGTCAAAGTAGATAGCTCTTTTAGTGTAAGTACGCCTAAAATTATTTTTCCATTTATTTCCCATGAGGGAAAACCTTTAATTTTTTTATCAATACATAATTGAGTTTGACTGTTTTTGCCATCATTAGCACACTCAACTACATTAAGTTCCTTATAGGCTTGCTTACCAAAAAGTTCACTTTGATTAAGGCAATTGGGGCACCAATATGCTGAATATTTAATTACACCACTATCTTTTAGGTACTTTGCAAACTTAATAGTTTCTTTAGTACTTACTGAAGTAACTATTAATTCTCTCGGTTTATATAAATGAGAACTAAAGAGCACATTTGGAGAGGTAAGAATAACAAAGAGTAAAATTAATAAGCGTTTCATTTATTTACTACTTTCCCTCCATACCTTCTGACTATTTTATCAAGTAAAATACGCATATCTTTATTTTTAAGTTTCTCTACTTGCTGAAGATTCTCTAGAAGATCACATATTTGATCCTGTGTGTCTTCATTTAATTCAGTTACTGCCATATAGATATAGGATTTAATCTTCCAATTTTAGATCGAAAGTATTCACGTTTATTGTATTAATGTTTTTTTATTGCTATTTTTTTAATGCGGGCTAAGGTTCATTTCTCCACGAGGATTTAGTCCGCTTAATTTTAAAGTTTCACATAATTTTAGGATCACTTTTTAGCAAATTTTTAGAAATAGTTTCAAAAATAATTATTTTTGTTTGATTTCTACCTCACTTGCAAAAGTTATTTCATACTAATTATAATAAGTGTGACACCTAATTATTTAAAATATCGTTATTTTGGTTCATAACTTTCTTAAAATACTTAAATTCGATAAATTCATGCATCAATTTGATATCAGCCGACAATGCTTTTTTATTCACCATACAATCATCACTATTAAATAGGGATTTGTCATTTCTAGAGACCGATTCTTGTTCAAAAGAATTATTTATAAAATTAAACATTTCGCCTGATTTTTTGTGAAATAGATCGCTTAATACTCCTCTAGATCTTAATGCTTCTTCAACCAATAAACCTGTAATTTTTGACTGACTAAATTCATTAGCCTTACATAATTTATCAATAATTTCGTGAACTTCCTCACTAGGTAAAAAACCAATTCTTTTCCTCTGAGAGGGCATAATAATTAAATTTAGGTGTCACACTTGCACATTATAAGTGTTGCACTATATTTTATTTAAGTCAACTGATTTTTTTATTATGCATATCTTAATATTCCCTTTGGGATTTATTCTTTGGTATTTAGCTTATGAAGCAAAGCCTAATATTAATGACGAAGTCACAATTAATTGGGAAGAAAAGAACACAAATAAAAGAAATAAACTTATAAATATAATTAACGAAAGCTTTTAAAACTAACTGCCAACAAATTTTGACCATTCCTTGTGCTTATAGTCTAGATCTGAGATTAACTGTTTTTGATAGGTATATTTAAGTTGATTTTCGTTAAGAGTTTTTTTTGTAATAATCATCTCCTTTGAGAAAAAATCAGGAGTGTCAGTATTATCAATTTTTTTTGTATTATCCATTTATAAATTTGTTCTATTTTTTTTATATGAGTAAACAACCACAAGTCTTGATATTTTTATATTTTTTTTATAATTCATTAATATTATATTTTTAGCAAGTTTGTAAAAATTAGTAATCATATAAATAAAAAAGGCTATATTAAAGAAAATATATAATCTACTATGAATCTTAAGGAGCGAGGAATAACTGTTGGAGATTTACTAATAATTTTTTTTATTATCCTAACTACTACAATATTCGTTAAAACATTTAACAAGGATAAGAAAACAACCCTAAATCACTGTAATCAAGAGGAAATATATCAAAAGAAAACCTTATTATCAAATATTAATCTAAACAATTTGTTCGTATAATTAAAATTAAGATTAAACTTTTATTTTTATATTGTTAATACTTAGTACTCTTAATTAATTTATTTAACTATTAATAATTATTTTAAATTTCAACTATTGAATTAAACTAACTAATAATTGACAAACCTTAAGTAATTTAAGGCAAAGATTTGGGATTTTCCCATTTTAAATTATCCTTTAAATCATTGATATCGTTTGATAATGAAACTAAATTCACCATTTGGAGAATTTGAATTTTGTTTAGCCTATCTATAGCTATAATTTTATTCAGCATATCCAGAACATATTTATCATTAATATTCATTTTTGTCAGTGAAAAAGAACTTTAATATCTCAATAGAATCAGTCTATCTTAAAATTTAAAAATTACTTCTTAAACTTATTTAAAATCTATCGCCAAATAAAAATTTAATTCTGCAAAAATAAAACTTTAGCTATCAATTCAAAATCATCAACTCACTTTCTTGTAAATTCGTTTATCGTAAAAAAAAAAAAAAAAAATGGACAAAAACCCTAGAAAAGAATATTTAAATAGAGCTGAAGTAAGTGAGATGATTGAATTTGCTCTAAGAAGACACAATAGAAGATCTACAATAATTTCAAGTGTACTGGGATGGATCCTTATAGGTGGATATTCTTTTGGTCTGTTCCAAGCTGTACAAAACGTCTAATCAAATTTAACTTTAAATTAGAACAAGCTAGATGATAGATTAATACTAGATTTTGTTTTTATCATGATTGAATATATTGAGGAAAATATAACTGTTATTAGAAAATATTTAAACAAAAGAAAAAAGGTAATTTCAAAATTGAATAAGACTTCCATAATGGA
The DNA here is from genome assembly GCA_000634515.1 of Prochlorococcus sp. scB245a_520K10. GTDB lineage: Bacteria > Cyanobacteriota > Cyanobacteriia > PCC-6307 > Cyanobiaceae > Prochlorococcus_A. The sequence goes on from JFNU01000139.1 coordinate 20,734, forward strand.
AGAATTCAAAGAATGGAGCAAGGATCCAATACCGGAAACAGAGTCAATATGGACACTACCTGATTTAACGAGTAGCGAAAGGTTAAGAAATTTTTGCCGCTCAATTAAAAAGGAAATAAGATAAGTTTTAACTACCTAGTTGTATATGATTTACCTTTAAGTAATAATAACCCGCAAATCCCACAATATTTAATACTATAACGAAAACCCAAGCTCCTACTGGCTGATTAGAATCAAATTTTTTTATTTTAACTTTATCTTTTAGTCTTTCAATATATTTAGCCATAATTAAAAGTTTTAAAAAGAATAACCCTAATTATAGAGTCTTGAATTTAAAGGAATCTTAAATAAAATAAAATAAAATTTCTTTTAATTAGAATTTTTATCGTCAAGCCTGTTAATTGGATATTTAATTAACTCCTTTTTGAGATTTTTTAAAAGTTTATTATGATTCAAAATTGTAAATTTCTTTGTAAAGGAATAATGCCATTTCATTGAATTAAAAAAAAACTTGCTAATTCATTATTAATAAAATTATAATACTTATTACGGTCATTCAGACCATAAATAATTTAAATAAGGACAAATTTTTTCATGAGCTTAAGAGTTGGCCAAGAAGCACCAGACTTTAGTGCTACAGCAGTATATGATCAGGAGTTTAAGGAGATTACACTTTCAGGTCTAAGGGGGAAATGGGTTGTTTTATTCTTTTACCCACTAGATTTTACATTTGTATGTCCTACTGAAATCACTGCATTTAGTGATAGATATCAAGATTTCTCAGCACTTAATACGGAAATACTTGGGGTATCAGTTGATAGCAAACACTGTCATTTGGCTTGGATACAAACTCCAAGAAATGAAGGTGGAATAGGTGATATTAACTACCCGTTAGTTTCTGACTTAAAAAGAGAAATTTGCCAGGCGTACAATGTTCTTAATGATGATGGAGAGGCAGATAGAGGTTTGTTTCTTATCAATCCCGAAGGCGTAGTTATGCATACGACTGTTAATAAGGCTCCTGTAGGCAGAAATGTTGATGAAACATTAAGAATTCTTCAAGGTTACCAATACGTAGCGGCAAACCCAGATGAAGTATGTCCAGCCAACTGGACTCCAGGTGAGAAAACAATGTTAGAAGACCCCAAAGGTAGTAAGGAATATTTTTCTGCGCTATAGAAGGATTAGACAATTTTTAAATAAGTATTGAGTAGTAAATAACTATAAAAAAATAAAAAATAAACATATTCAAAACGGGGATAAAATCCCCTTTTTGAGGTTTGCCTACTATCCAATCGCTTAAATTAGTTTTGTATGATAAAAAAGACCAAGTAAAAAAAGAAATTTCTATAGCGACTAAGATAAAAAGATTAATTAAATTTAAGTCATTTAAACCAAAATATTTATAAATATGAAACTGATCATCAAGATTAATATTGTTAATTTGAATATGCCAAAGATAAAGAGAAATCAATATAAAATTTACCAAGATTATTTTTTTTAATAAAAACCTAGATTTTTTAAAAATTAATAAACTAGAAATTAGAAGTATGAAAAAACTCAACTGAATATTATCCGGTTTCTGTAAATTAATTCTTTCAAAAAATAAATTAAATATAAGATCAAAATTTATATATAAATAATCAGCTATAAAGTACGAGAGAAATATCAAATTTATTGCTACTAAGAAAAATAATCTTTTACCTGTAATTATATTTTTACTATAAATATTATTCTTATTAAATTTATAGTATGTATAGTATTTTAAAGAGTTTAAACATACCAAAGATGGACATATCGTACCGCTAAAATAGTAAAGAATTGAATAGAAGGAAATATCATTAATATTGAATAAATACAAATTAAACCATTGTTTTTGTACAAGTGGAAGAATAAGTAAGAATGAAATTGTGACTAATAACTTCGTAGTTTTGTTTTTAATTATCAAGTAAATATTATATTTTTTATTTAATTTAAAACAATTAAATCAAACTTTCAAGAATTTAGAAGTTGTTAATTTAAAAACTTTTTTATCTATAGTTTCTTGATTTAAAAGAATTTCAACTAATTTATCTAGTAAGACTCTATTTTTTTTTAATATTTTTATTGAGTTATTTAATGAAATTTTAGAAATCTTTATGATTTCATTATCTATTCTAGAACTAGTATTTTCTGCTACGAGTGGCTTTCTTCTAAATAATCCATCTCCTAAAAACATTTCATTATTATCAGAATTCATTGAAATTGGACCAATAATTGAAAATCCATATTTCGTAACCATTTCCCTAACAATGTTTGTTGCATAAGAGATATCTTTTATTGAGCATTGCGTAATTTCACTTTCACCAAAAACTATCGTTTCTGCTGCTCTTCCAGCAAGAGCAATTTCAATTTTTGAAACTAATAATTTTTTTGAAATCAAACCACTAGAAATTACATCTTCGTCAGGGCATATTTTTGTATATCCTCCTAGAGATCCAGATCTAGGTAAAATCGTAATTTTATCAACTGATTCAATACCATTTCTCACAGCAGATACAATAGCTCTGCCTACTTCGTTATAAGCGATAATTTTTTTCATATTTGGAGAAGTTATTAATGAACTTCTCAGACCAATGGTAATTTTATCAAGAGCATTTTCTATATGAAGATCACTAATTAATTTAGATTCATCTCTTGCACAGTGAATAGCACTCTCGTTCATCAAATTTGCAAGATCTGCCCCCGAAAATCCAACAGTTCTAGAAGCCCAATATCCTAAGTCAACTTCGCTTGAAAGTGGTTTTGAAAGTGAGTGAACTGAAAGAATTTTTTTTCTTCCAACTAAATCTGGAAGCATTACTTCTATTTTCCTATCAAATCTTCCTGGTCTTAATAATGCTGCATCCAAAATATCTGGCCTATTTGTTGCTGCTAAAACGATAATCCCGGAATTATCAGCAAAACCATCTAATTCAGTTAAAAGCTGATTGAGAGTTTGTTCTCTTTCATCATTTCCACCTCCGATCCCGGACCCTCTTTGCCTACCAATAGAATCAATTTCATCAATAAAAATTATACAAGGAGATTTTTCCTTAGCCTTGGAGAATAGATCCCGCACACGGCTTGCACCAACACCAACAAAAAGTTCTACAAACTCTGATGCCGATATTGAGAGAAAAGGGACTCCTGATTCACCGGCAATTGCTTTAGCCAATAATGTTTTACCTGTTCCTGGAGGGCCAATTAAAAGAACACCTTTAGGAACTTTTGCACCAAGATTTTCAAATTTCTTTGGTTCTTTCAAAAAAGTTATTACCTCTTTTAATTCCTCAGCGGCTTCAGGAACACCAGCTACATCATCGAATCTCGTTTCTACATCATCAATAGTTACAAATTTAGCTTGATTTTTAGTAAAACCAAAAGTTCTGGAAGCCAATTTTGATGTACTTCTCAAGATTAAGACTATCGCTAATATAAAAATCAAAAAAAGACTTATTGAAGCGAAAGAATTAGCAGCTGAAGATTCTTTTCTACTATTATTTATAGTGAGATCGACTTTATTTTCAGTAGCCTTTTCAAGGATTAACTGATCGTTGTAAAGAATAGGTATTTTAAATTTATCGCCATTTTTGTAAAGTACATCAATTTCTCTCTGTCTCGGATAGAAAAATATTGATTCTATTTTTCCCGTCTCTATATCCTCTAGAAGATCAGAATAACTTGATTTAGAATTTGAATATGAGAATTTTGATCTAAACACTAATCTTTAAAGTTATTAATAAAGCATATATGCTTATTTAAAAAATTGATGAATATAAACAAAATATACTCAAAAGTTTTGGAGATAACCAGTTAAGGGTTATATTAATATATGGAAATAAAGAAACAGAATGGCTGTCCCAAAGAAGAAAAAATCAAAAAGCAAAAGGAACCAAAGGCACGCTGTCTGGAAAGGCAAAGCAGCACTAGCAGCCCAAAAAGCTATATCTTTAGGTAAATCAGTTTTAACTGGGAAAGCTCAAGGGTTTGTCTACCCTATTGAAGAAGAAGAAGAAGAAGAATAGATTTTAAGATCCTAACTTAAATGCCTCAAGGATTATGGCATAGACTGCACCAATTCTTAATTTATCAACTACGGTCCATATATAATAAAATTTTGAGCTAGAGGAAGGCTTAATTCTTATAATAATTTCAATAAAAACGATAATTATTGGAACCATAATTAACTCATTTTTACCTTCAGATATAAATTTTGTAAGAAAATTGGCGAACAAAAAATAACCTGTCAAAACAGAAATTAAACCAATAGATTTTATCCTCCAAGTATCACTTAGAAACCCAAAAAATAAATTATTTAACTGATATGTAATTCTTGAAAAATTAGTTTTTTGCATTACTAAAAGACACTAAATAATCACTTAGAAAGCTGTAATCAACATATGATTTTTTTAGTTTAGGGCCTTTAATTACATTTGCCACATTATTCTCATCACCAAGACTGTCTAAAATACAATCTAATTTAATATCTTCCTCAAGAAAAATTGGGATATTTGAAGGAACAAAAATTGTAGGTAAGTTAGCTGCTAAGGAAGATTGCAATCCTGGGTTGGAGTCTTCGAAAACAATTGAGTTATTATTGTTTATACCACTTAATTGAATAGCCTTTAAATAAGGTAATGGATTTGGTTTCTTTAATTCAACGTCTTCACTTGAAATAATGAACTCAAAAGGATTGAAGCCATTAAAAAGACATTCAACTAGTAAATCAACTTGAACTCTAGAACTTGAAGTAACAATAAATTGTCTTATTTTTTTTCTATGTAATTCATTTATTAACCTAAAAACTCCAGTTTTTAAGTTGACACAATTTTTTTTTATAAGTTCTAAATAGTGAAATTGTTTCTTTTCGTGGATTTTAATGATTAGATCATCTGATAAAGAATAATCTTTCGATTTGGCATAGTAAGCAATTCTATTTTTGCCTCCATTTATTCTCAAAAGTTGGATGTATTTATCAGTATCCCAATTCCAATCAATCCCAAAGTCATTAAATGCATGATTAAAAGCGGGTAAATGTGCTTCTAATTCCGTATTTGCAATAGTACCATCTAAATCCCAATAAACCCCTTCAAGATAAGCCACCAAGAAGAATTTCTTTTATTTACGATAAAATACTAGAGCGATTATTGCTGGTCCTGCTAACGCAACTACGGCTAAAGGAATAAGTGTTGCCATGATTAATGAATATGTTTTGTGATACTATTTTTACAAATAAACGACAGAACTGTACTGATACGTTACAAGATTGAATTAAATTATGAAATCATGGATATGTATAGAAAATTGTGGAGCTTGTTGTAAATTCAACTTGGAAGAAAGAATTGATCTGGCTGACAAACTTAATGATCAAGATATAACCTTAATCAATTCAATGACGGCTAAGGACGGTTGGTGTAAAAATCTGGACAGAAAAAATAAAAAATGCTTAATTTACGAAACAAGGCCTCATTTTTGCCGGGTAACTGAATTTTCAACTGCATTTAAAGAATATCTAAAATCTGGTGACAAATTTCTTATAGATTGTTGCAAACAACATATTTCATCAAATTATGGAAATAAAAGTAAAGAAATGAAAAGTTTTAAAATGGCAGTCTCCGAAAAATGAATATTAAATTAGAAAAAAAAGAGGACAATATAGAAAAAAGTTTCTTATCTATATTCATTACAACTTTTACGACCATATTTATAGCAGAACTTGGCGATAAAACTCAGATAGCTACATTAATGCTTTCTGCTGAATCAGGGAAGCCAATAATTGTTTTTCTTGGAAGTTCTCTAGCTTTAATAAGTTCTAGTGTAGTAGGAGTTCTTATTGGTAAATGGTTGTCAAAAAAAATCTCTCCAAGCAAATTTGCATTATTTACTGGTATTTTAATGATACTAATAAGCGTATTTTTAGCTTATGATACTTTTAAGAATTATTTATAAATGGTTTTAAGTTTATTACTATCAACATTTTTAACCGTTTTTATAGCTGAATTAGGTGACAAAACCCAACTAGCTACTTTAACTATAAGTGGAACTTCAAATAAACCATTTGCTGTTTTTTTAGGCTCTTCTTCAGCGCTCGTTTTTGCAAGTTTACTAGGTGCTTTAACAGGTGGTTCTATATCCAGTTTTTTACCAGAGGTAGTTCTTAAATCAATTGCGTCCATAACTTTTTTAATTATTGGTAGCAGGCTTTTTATTAATTCATTCGTTATTGACAAAGAAGAAAAAGAAGATAAAAAAAATGATTAGTTTTTAAGCTTGGATAAAAGATGTAATAATAGAATATATAAACCAATTAACTTATAAATATAAACCTATATTATGTTCACAACATCTTCAATAATTGATAATTTGAATCAGTCAGAAGGGTTAGAATATAAAAAATTATGCAGATCTCTAAAAATAACAAAAAAATCTGATAAAGATAAACTAAATATCGCTTTAACAGCTCTAGAAAAACTTGAGATAATTAAACAAAATAAAGATAATGAATATATCTATAAAAAAGGGAGCGATCATATTGTCGCAAAAATAAGGTGCAGTAGCAAAGGTTATTGCTTTGCCGTAAGAGAAAATAATAAAGAAGATATTTATATTAAAGAAAATCTACTTAACTATGCCTGGAATGGAGATAAAGTTTTAGTAAGAATTATAAAAGAGGGTTACAGAAGAAGATCGCCGGAGGGAATAGTTGACTGTATTCTAGAAAGATCAAATAAAATACTTTTATCCAAAGTAGAAATAATAAACAATGTTGTATATGCCATTCCTATCGATGATAGGATTCTTTCTAAAATAAAACTTCCAAAAGAAGATAAAAAGTACGCTTTCAAACCAGAAAATAAAAATATAGTAAAAGTTGAAATTGAGAGGTTCCCTATAGGTCAGGAGGAAGGATTAGGCCATGTGATAAAAGAATTACAACTTAATAATAATGAAGAATTTGATACTGATTTTGTTTTATCTAAAAGCAATATCATCAAGTCAAACAATAATATTATTGAAACTAAGAAGATAGAAAAAAGGGAAAGAATAGACTTATCCGATAAAAACTCCTATTTGTTCAAAAGCTGGAATTCGGATAATTCTCCAATTCTTCCAATGATTCAAATAGAGCAAGAAAAGAATCAAAGTACTAAATTATGGTTACACATAAATAATATTGCAGAAAGAGTAGAACTAAATGGGAAAAAATCCTTAGAAATGTTCTTTAATAGCTTTGAATCATTCCCTTTATTGAATGATTGGCAAAATTACATTAGTGATGAAATAAGACATGCTTCTGAATTTAATTTAGGAGAAAAGAATGAAGCAATAAGTATATGTATGCATTTGAATAGCGATAACGAAATTACAGACTGGTCATTTCACCTTACTTTTGTAAGATGCTCTCTTATTGTTGGCAATGATCATACTGAAGCACTTTTATCAAGAAAAAGTAAGACCAGAATTACATCACGAATACTAAAACCTATTAAGGAATATATAGAAGATTTAGATAAAATATTGGAAATTTCAACATCATTTAGACAAAGACATCTCTTAGAAGGCAAAGTTGAAATCCCGACTCCTCTAAATAAAATAGAATCATTAGATGAATTCTTTATTCATAACCCTGCTGAATATTCAAAAGGATATTTTGAACCATTAAAAAAAGATGATTGCCATACATACCTTTCACCAATACTTCATGAAGGTAATTTAATATGGTTCAAACACTCAAATGAATATGGATTAAAAAGTGCTGGGTACATTTTAAAGGAATTAGATTATATAAATGTAAATGAAATGATCAAATATTCGGAATTTCTCGGCAACGATATAGAGCTAAATGAAGATGGTAATTTAACATTTAGTCAAATAATGAAATTTTGCGATGACGATAAAAAGAGAATCTTACATAAACTATTAATTAATGAAGTTAAAGAAAATGAAATAAGCCTGATATCTAAAAATTCAAAAGATGATGAATCAGAAAAATTATTTACTTCTCCTTGGACATTGCCCGGATATGACTTCACAAATCTTATGAACCAGTACTCTATTTTTAATATGATAATAAATGGAAAGAAATCAAAGAAGAATAATATAAATGATATAAATATAATGGAAAGTAATTCATGGGAGAAAGTTAATTGGGATATATTTAATTCATCAATTTCAAAGAATATTGATATATTATTCAATGAATTTATAATAGACAAACTTAATGAATATAAAAATAAGGTAACCCAATATAAATCAAATATTTTAAGTTTAAAAAAAGTACGTAAGGCAGAAAAATTATTAGGTAATTCATATAGTGGTTTTATTTTGTCAGTTCAAAGTTATGGTTTTTTTGTTGAAATATCAGAACTAAATTTAGAAGGTCTTGTTCATGTCAGTACCCTTAATAATGATTGGTACGAATATAGATCAAAACAAAATTTGTTGATTGGAAGAAAATCCAAGAAGTCATATAAAGTTGGAGATGAAATAGAAGTAAAAATAATCAAAGTTGATATTCTTAAATATCAAATTGATTTAGAGTTATCATAAAAAAACTACCAAAAATATATTATGGAAATAATTATCCCAAAAAAATATATATACCTTTTATATAATGATTTTTAAGAAAAAATATTTATTATTAACTTTTTTTTTAATAATAATTTTCCAAATATTACTATACACAAATAATAAACAGAGGGTTTCACTTAGATATCTTAAATGGACTGTTCAAGAAGTAAGTATAGGTAAGTTGATCAGTATCTCTTTTTTTTCTGGTTTATTTATAAGCGCGTTTTTAAATACGACAATCACTCAGTATAAAAAAAATATATTCGAAAATGCAGAAGAAAATTATGTACCACTAAATGATGAAGAAGATATTAAATCTAATGTTAAAATGCCGCCACAAAGGGATATAAGAGATTCTCAGCCAACAATATCAGTTAATTATAGAGTAGTCCAAAATGGTGAAGAAAATTATTCCAAAAGTGATCAAAATTTTTCAGATAAGCCCGATAACAAAAATGACTGGGTTAATGATGATAATGATTGGTAAATTTAAATAATTTAAACTATAAAAAATGTATATTTTTATTTATAATAAACTATAAATAAAAATCTTTTTATGGAAGAAAATTTAGAACCAATTAAAGAAGTAAATAATGAAATATCAGATGACAACAATACATCCAACTCTGAAGAAGTAAAAGAAACTAAATCAGAAAAAAATATCAATTTGAATACAAATACTGGTGAATCTCAAAATAATTCTATTCCTAAAGTTGATAAAAAAAATGAAAATGCCATACCCGCCAAAACTATTTCTAAACCAATAAAAGAACTCCCTATAGAGAAAAAGCCATTCCAAGAATTTATTAATATTCATCTCATACCCTCCTTAATACAAGAAATTAATCAAAGGGGGTTAGAAGTAAATAATATTAATCTTGAAAATACTAATAGACCTATTGCTGGAGATAAATGTTGGGTAGTAAATTGTGAAATTAAAGATACATGCAGCTTTTGGCTATCATTCGAGAAAGAAGACATTAGTTCATCAAAAAGTATTTCTTTATCCAAACCAAGTCAAAAACCTAGTATTATCGAATCATTCCTTATCGATGAAAAGAGAATAACCCTTAAATTAATTATTTCACGTGTAATGCAGAGATTAAATGGACAAAAATTAATAGGGATTAATTAAAGAAACAATAACACCAAGTTAACTTTTCCCTCGAAAATACAAATAATAGTAAATAATAGTATTAATAAATAAAATCAAATATGACTCAATCAACTATTGAATCAAAAAATAAAAAAGAAGTAAATAATGGAAAGGTACCTGCAAAGGAAACAATTTTGTCTCCAAGGTTTTATACAACAGACTTTGAGGCTATGGAAAATATGGATTTATCAATAAACGAGGAGGAATTAGAAGCTATATGTGAAGAGTTTAGAAAAGATTACAACAGGCATCACTTTGTTAGAAATAGTGAATTTGAAGGTGCTGCAGAAAAATTAGATCCAGAGACAAGAGAGCTTTTTGTTGATTTTCTTGAAGGAAGTTGCACTTCAGAATTTTCAGGTTTTTTGCTTTACAAAGAGCTTAGCAAAAGGATCAAAGCCAAGAACCCTCTTCTTGCTGAATGTTTTGCTCATATGGCCAGAGATGAAGCTAGACATGCGGGTTTCTTGAATAAATCTATGAGTGATTTTGGATTACAGTTGGATTTAGGTTTTTTGACGGCAAATAAAGATTACACCTATTTCCCTCCACGAAGTATTTTTTATGCCACTTATCTATCTGAAAAAATAGGTTATTGGAGATATATCGCCATTTATAGGCATCTTGAAAAAAATCCAGATAGCAAGATTTTTCCACTATTCAATTACTTTGAAAATTGGTGTCAAGATGAAAATAGACATGGTGATTTCTTTGATGCACTAATGAAAGCACAACCGCGTACTGTCAAATCTCTAAGTAAAAAAATTACCATTGGAGGGTCTACCTTTACACATCCACTATTCGACTATTTTCATAGATTTAGATACTTTCTAAACAATCTTCCATTAACTTCTAAATTATGGTCAAGATTTTTTCTTTTAGCTGTTTTTGCAACGATGTACGCTAGGGATCTGGGAATAAAAAAAGATTTCTACAGTTCTTTAGGATTAGATGCTAGAGATTACGACCAGTATGTTATTAACAAAACAAATGAAACGTCTGCCAGAGTTTTTCCAGTTGTTTTAGACGTATATGATAATTCATTTTATGGAAGATTAGATAAAATAGTTGAAAATAATAAGGTGCTTTCTGATATTGCTAACAGCGATGGAAATAAAGTATCTAAAACTTTAAAGAAATTACCTAAATATTTATCAAACGGTTACCAGCTATTAAGACTATACTTATTAAAACCTCTAGATAGTAAAGATTTCCAACCTGCTATTAGATAATCTTTTATATAGAGTAAATTTATAGACTAATATGCTTACGTCACAAATTAAATCAAATGAAATCGAATTTGGAAGTTGTAATAAAGATTTATTAGAAGAAATCATTTTCTATGGCATTGGACTTGGGGCTGATTTTATAGAAATATTTATAGAAAATACCGATAACGCAAGTGTTCTAGCTGAAGAGGATTACATAACAAGTGTAAGTCCATCATTTGGAAGGGGTGCTGGAATAAGAATTTTCAAAGACAAGAGGGACGGATTTGTAAGTACAAATGATTTATCAAAACATGGCTTGATGAGATCAGTATCTCAGGCTATTGAGATGTTAGATATAACTGACAAAAGAAATAGAGAAGTTTTTAACGGTTTAAATAAACATCGGGATTACAGTTTATCCAAGAAAACATGGATTAATGAAGTTCCATCTATTCATGAGATAAGTGCAAAACTATTAGTAAGTACAAAGTCTCTTAAAAAAAATAACAAAATAATTACTAGAAAAGGAAGCTACTCAAGAAATCTTCAAGAAGTAATCATAGCGTCCAGCGATGGAACTTATGCCTCAGATATTAGGTTGCATCAAACAGTTGGTCTTAACGTAATTGCTAGTGATGCCCAATATAGATCTAATGGGAGTAGAAGATTTGGATCTTCAGGTATGCCTAATGAATTCAGATATTGGGATCATGAAAAAGCTGCAAATGATGTGTTTGAAAGTTCAATGAACATGTTATACGCGGATTACGTTGATGCTGGGCAAATGCCTGTTGTATTAGCTAATAAATTTGGCGGCGTTATATTTCATGAAGCCTGTGGACATTTGCTTGAGACCACACAAATAGAAAGAGGGACAACACCCTTTGAGAATAAATTGAATGAAAAAATTGCACATGAATCAGTAACTGCAATAGATGAAGGAATATCGGAAGGATCTTTTGGTTCATTATCTGTAGATGATGAAGGCATGGAACCAGAGAAATCAGTCCTTATAAAGGATGGGATTTTAAAAAAATTCATCTCCGACAGGGCAGGTGAATTGAGAACAGGCCATAAAAGAACGGGGAGCGGAAGAAGACAAAATTATTCTTTTGCAGCAGCTTCAAGAATGAGAAACACTTATATTGCGAAAGGTGAATACTCTAAAGAAGACTTAATAAGTAGTATTAACGATGGTCTTTACTGTAAATCAATGGGCGGTGGGAGCGTTGGTGCTACAGGACAATTTAATTTTGCTGTAGAAGAAGGATATTTAATTAAAAATGGAAAATTAACTAAACCAGTTAAGGGGGCAACTTTGATTGGTGAGGCTAAAGAGGTCATGCCAAAAATATCAATGTGCGGAAATGACTTGGAGCTAGCACCTGGATTCTGTGGATCCATTAGCGGAAGTGTCAACGTAACGGTTGGCCAACCTCATATTAAAGTTGATTCAATTACTGTTGGCGGAAGATAAGATATGGATTCAAAAGAAATAACAACTCAAATCTCCAAAGCTGCAGAATTTCTAAATGTTAAAAAATGGGATTATGGTGCAAGCTTTTCTAATGACTATTCTGTACAAGTAGATAAAGGTGATGCTAAACAACTTAAGGCCTCACAAAAGCAAGTTTTAACTATAAGAGTTTGGAACGAATCTAATCTAGTTGGTATTACTACAACAAGTGATATTAGTGAATCTGGTATTAAAAAGGCTCTAAATCAAGCGAATATAGCTTCTGATTTTGGTAATAAGAATGAAAGCACTGAATTTTCACCACTAGCGAAGGATCCTATTAAAGTTAAGGAATTTAAGAAAAAAAATCCTGTTGGAATAAAAAAATTACTTATGCTTTTAAGAGAAGCAGAAGTAAAACTACTTAAAAGTCATGAATCCATAAAATCTGTTCCATATAATGGTTTATCCGAGAGTTTCTTTGAGAGAGTTTACGCAAATAGTGATGGTGCCTTTCGAAGTTTTACTAAAAGTCAAGCTGCACTATATTTATATGCAAGAGCGGAAGAGAAAAATAAGAAACCTCGAAGCTCAGGTTCTGTAAAACTGGGATATGGAGTTGATGATATTGATATAGAATCTTGTATTAAAGAGGCCTCAAATAAAACAATATCTCATCTTAATTATTCACCAATTAAAACGGAAAAATATTTAATATGTTTTTCCCCAGAAGCATTTCTGACGATCATTAATGCCTTTAGCTCTATGTTTAATGCTAGAAGCATTCTAGATGGGGTAAGCCTATCTAATAAAAACTCCATTGGAGAGAAACTATCAACAGAAGCACTCAATATTTTTGATGATGGTCTTCACGAAAAGAATATTTCTTCATCACCATTTGATGGAGAAGGAACTCCCACCAAAAGACTATGTTTAATAAATAAGGGGAAAATTAAAAATTTCATACACTCTGAATCAACTGCAAGAATTTTTAAAACAATTCCCACTGGCCACGCCGGACTTGGATCAAAAGTCTCAGTATCTCCTGATTGGATAGTAGTTGAGAAATCAACTGGAGACTATGATCTTAAAAAATCACTAAATCATCTTAATTATGATGGAGAATTTGTTTATATTGAAGAATTAAATGCAATCCATGCAGGTGTAAGAGCAAGTCAAGGTTCGTTCTCTCTTCCATTTGATGGATGGCTTTATAAAAAAGGTACAAAAATTTCAATAGAATCTGCAACTGTTGCTGGGGATATCAAATATCTTTTGAAAAATATAGTAAATATTGAATCAAACCAGGAAGTAACAACTAGTGGAGTGTCTCCACATATATGGGTAGATCAATTATCAATAACTGGTGACGCGTGAGAATTATATTCTGGGGTACACCTGAATATTCACTTGCTAGCCTTGATATTTTTATTAAATCTAAGCATGAGGTAATTGCAGTAGTTAGCCAACCGGACAAGAAGAGATCTCGGGGGAATAAATTAATATCTTCACCTGTAAAGAGTTTTGCTCAGAAAAAATCCATAAAAATTTATACTCCAGAAATTATTAAGGACAATATATCTTTTATAAATGAACTTAAATCACTTTCTTGTGATTTATTTATTGTTATAGCTTATGGAAAAATTTTACCCAAAGAAATATTAGAAATTCCAAAATTTGGTTCTTGGAACGCACATGCCTCGTTACTTCCAAGATGGCGTGGTGCAGCTCCAATCCAGTGGTCCATAATGAAAGGAGATGAATTTACTGGAGTAGGAATAATGAAAATGGATAAGGGACTTGATACTGGCGATTTATTGTTGGAAGAAAAAATTAAAATTGATGATAATGATAATCTAAATACACTGACGGAAAAACTTAGTACTTTATCAGCAAAATTGTTTTTAAATGCTTCATCTTTGATAGAAAAAAATACTGATAAAAAAACTAATTCTCAATTAACAAAACAAAATACCCTTGGAAGAGAAATAACATACGCAAGAATGATTGAAAAATCAGACTATAAAGTCGATTGGGGTGATGAGGCAATTGAAATTTCTCAAAAAATAAAAGCCTTATACCCGCGAGCATATACAACTTTTAGAGGCATGAACCTAAAAATAATTAACATTAAAGTATTGAATAGTGAAGCAATTAAAAATGAAAATTACTACCTCATAAGCAACTATTCAAAACCAGGTATTGTTATTGCTGTCATAGACAATGAAGGAATAGTAATTTCAACTAAAACTGATCCGATTATTTTGTTAGAAGCAAAACTTGAAGGGAAAAATATAACTAACAAAAAGCAATTAATACAACAATTAAAGCCATCAGTAGGAGAATACTTCTCAGATTAATTTTTAGATTCTTTTTTAGAGAATCCCCAAATGAAAGCAAAAAGAATCAAAATATAAAAATAATAGTCTGGAAGGATAGATTCTTTAATTAAGGTATTTAGAAGAAGTTTAATACCAACAATTAAAATTGCTATGTAACCTGCTGTTTCTAATCTAGAAAATATATCAAGTAGTTTTAGAAAAATTCCGGATGTAAATCTTAAGGCCAAAACACCAATTACTGCTCCAAATATAATTAATATGTATTGATCACTGATTGCTACTGCAGTAGTGATACTGTCTATGGAAAATGCGAAATCAGTAATTGAAAGAAGAGCTACAACCTTTAAGAACTTAAAATTTTTTTTATTATTATCTACACCATTTTTAGTGTTTTCTATTTCAGAATTAAAAAAAACATTTGAGAAGAATAAATATATTAAATAAAAACCAGCAAAAACTCTTATAAAAATAAACTTTAGAAGAACATTAGATAATATTATGAGAATAATTCTAAATAATAAAGATATCGTTATCCCAATATTTAGGGCTCTTGACCTTAATTCCGAACTATCGAGTGATTTAGTAAGAGAAGCTAGTGCAACAGCATTATCGGCTGATAATAATAATTCTAGTGCAATTAGTATTGGTAAAAGTGTAAAGATCTCGTACCAACTATCTACCTGATCTAGTGTGGGTATAAAAGAATTTACTGCGGCTGAATCCATCAAATATTATTCACAAACCGTATAAAATCTAATATAATATGTCGGATATGAGTAATCAAGATCGATAGTTATAAATGAGTTTAAATACTTTAGTTAATTATATTTCGAACTCACAAATTACTTCTGAATTAATAAAAAGAAATTCAATAAATAAAGAATTAAATATTGTTGGTTCAAGTAGATATGCAAAATCAATAATCTTAGATAGCATCGCAAAAAAAGAAGAAAAAAATATATTATTAATTTGTCCTAACGTAGAATTAGCTTACAAATGGATTGGTTATTTTGAAAGTATAAATAATAAAGAAGTTTTATATTATCCACCAACAGAACATCTACCATACTCATCAATTAATAAAACCAAAGAAATTGAATTTACTCAGCTTACTGTTTTATCTAAATTAATAAAAAAAGAGAGCAAAGAACTAAATATTGTCATAACAACTGAGAGATCACTACAACCTCATCTAATAAATAAAAACTTATTAATTGAAAATACATTTTATTTACAAAAAGGTATTCAAATTGAGATTCAAGAACTAGCAAATAAACTAACATTACTTGGGTATTCAAAGGAAAATGTAACTTCCTCAGAAGGTTACTGGAGTAGAAGAGGTGAAATTATAGATATTTATCCTGTTAATAACGAGTTTCCTGTAAGATTAGAATTTTTTGATAATGTAATTGAGAAAATCAGAGAATATGATCCACATTCACAAAAAACTCTAGAAAGTATAAATAATATTGAAATAATACAGGCTGGATGTGATTTACTAATAAAAGATAAGTTAAATAATTTATCTGAGAAGGGTATTTTCAATTCAGAAGATCTAAATAAAAATAACCTTGATCGTTATTTAGGAATAATAGAAAAAGAGCCCACAAACATAATTGATTATATAAATAAGGAAACAATTCTAGTAATTGATGAATTAGAAGATTGTAAAAAGTTTGCCAATAATTGGTATCTAGATTCAGAGAGTAATTTTGATAATTGTAAAACTGAATTAAATGAAAACCTAAAAAATAATGGCATTAATTTTAAGGCCAAGCCAAATTTGCACTTAAAGTTTGACGAAATAATAAATACAATAGGAAATTTTAATTTAATTAAATTATATGAATTTGAATCTAAAGATAATATTGATAATAGGTTTTTATTAAACGATAAAAGATTAAATTCATACTCTAAAAATATAGGAAAATTATCCAACGATATAAATAAAAATATTAAAAATAAAGAAAAAGTATGGATACTATCAGCACAGCCGTTAAGAACTAGAACTTTACTTTTTGAGCACGAATGTAATACAAACTTTTTGAGTAATCCTAATGATATTGATGAAGCATATAAGTCAATTAATAACTCAACTCCTTTAATTATAAAAAATAAGAACAATTATGAAATCGAAGGTTTTTATCTTCCAATATGGAAAATTATCTTAATAACGGATAAAGAACTATTTTCACAACAATCTCTTTTTAATAATGTTTTCATAAGAAGAAAAAAAAGAAGTGTCAATTCAAATATAAATGTAAATAAGATTAGTCCAGGAGATTTTATAGTTCATAAAAATCATGGAATAGGTCAATTTATAAAAATAGAAAAAATAAATATAACTGGAGATTCAAGAGATTATTTAGTTATTCAGTATCAAGATGGGAAAATAAGTGTTGCAGCTGATCAACTCGGTAGCGTAAATAGATATAGATCAAGTGGCAAAATAAAACCTAAAATAAATAAATTAGGAGGAACAGAATGGGAAAGAATTAAAGATAAGAATAAGAAACTAATTAAAAAAGTCGCTATCGATATTTTAAAACTCTACGCAAAAAGAGAGCAACTCAAGGGACATATATACCCAGAAGATGGTCCTTGGCAAAACGAATTAGAAGAGTCATTCCCTTATCAACCAACACCTGATCAAATTACGGCTGTCAAAGAAATAAAATCTGATATGGAAAGCGATAAGCCAATGGATAGACTAGTTTGTGGAGATGTAGGATTTGGCAAAACAGAGGTAGCTGTAAGGGCTATTTTTAAGGCTATTACATCAGGTAGGCAAGTAATACTATTAGCTCCAACAACAATCCTAGCTCAGCAACATTGGAGAACAATAAATAATAGATTTTCACCTTACCCAATAAAAGTTTCCTTACTCAATAGATTCAAAACTGTTAATGAGAGAAAAGAAATTTATGCAGGATTGAAAAATAACAAAATTGATTTAGTAGTTGCAACGCATCAAATATTAGGAAAAGATATACAAATAAAAAATTTAGGACTGCTAGTAATTGATGAAGAACAGAGATTTGGAGTAAGGCAAAAGGAGAAAATTAAAAAATTTAAAAATAATATAGACGTTTTAACACTCTCGGCGACTCCCATTCCAAGAACTCTTTATATGAGCTTATCTGGACTGAGACAAATGAGCTTACTAAATACTCCTCCTCCATCAAGAAGATCAATAAAAACATATTTATCTGAAATAGATATTGATGCTATAAGAACTGCAATAAATCAAGAACTAGATAGGGGAGGTCAAATATTTTATGTTCTTCCAAGAATTTCTGATATTGATCAAGCTGTAAACAGATTAAAAAATATGTTTCCAAATTTAAAATTTATTATTGCTCATGGACAAATGAACGAAACAGAACTTGAAAATGCGATGATTGCTTTTAATAATGGAGAAGTAGATCTGATGATATGCACAACGATAATTGAAAGTGGATTAGACATCCCTAAAGTAAATACGATTATTATTGAAGATTCGCACAAATTTGGACTTTCACAACTTTATCAACTCAGAGGAAGAGTTGGTAGAAGCGGTGTACAAGCATATGCATGGCTATTTTATCCAAATATAAATAAAATTAATGACGCTGCAAAACAAAGATTGAAAGCAATAAAAGATTTCTCAGAATTAGGTAGTGGATATCAACTTGCAATGAAAGATATGGAAATAAGAGGAGTTGGAAGTTTACTAGGAGAAGAACAAAGTGGAAAGGTTAATGCTATAGGATATGATTTGTACATTGAAATGCTTCAGGAGGCCATTTCAGAGATAAGTGGACAAGAAATACCAGAAGTTAGTGATACACAAATTGATCTTCCAATAAATGCATTTATACCAGCAACATGGATATTAAATAGGGAAGAAAAACTTGAAGCTTACAAATTTGCTACTGAATGTTCCAATAATAATGAACTAACAGAATTAGCTACAGACTGGGTAAATAGGTATGGAACTTTGCCCAAACCTGTTGAGTCTCTAATTATGTTGATGAGACTAAAGTTACTCGCTAAAAGATGTGGTTTCGACAAAATAAAACTCAAAAAACCAAATATTTTTATAGAAACAAAATTAAAACGATCTACTTTTAAAATACTTAAAAAATCATTACCTAGTAGTGTTCAAAATAAATTTAATTTTGATGAAGGAGAAAAATTTTCAATAATAACAATAAGGGGGTTAGGAGTTACTGAAATTCAAAATCAAATCGATCAATTAATGTTTTGGTTTAGGTTATTTCAAAAAGAAATAAATAATTTTGATAAAGATCTTCTTATCAAAAAAGAATAAATTATTAAATAATTATTTAAAATCCGCGAAAGAGTTTAAATTCGGTTAGATTTTAAAGAAATTTTTATTCTTTATGGGTGAATATATAGACATCGGAATTCAAAATTCGTTTTTACCCTTAACAATAATCTTGTCATCTCTACTACTTGGAATGTACGCACTATTTGGAGAAGAAACTGAAAACGATGATGACGACTCTGATTCAGGTAGTGGTGGATTAATGCAACCAATCTGAGATTACTTATAGTTTATTATTCTAGTTTTTCTCTTTATAATCCTAACCATTCTAAATAGAGATCCTATTAATAAAATTAAACTAATGAAGTAAGAAATAAAGATAAAAATCAACAAAAATATTTCAGATAAATTTCCAAAGAGATCAATAAATAGCGTGAAAGATTTATTTAAAGTAGTTGACAGGTTTAGTAGAAGCAAATTCTTATTAGGTATTAAATAATTTATATAAACTAAAAAAAGACTTAAACTAAACATAACACCAGATTCAAGAAATAATCTTCTTTTAGATTTTCTTCTTAAACTTAATTTTTTCTTAAATATATATTTATTATGATTCATATCTAAGTTGGGTATTTTTAAATCTGCCATACATCAAAGCTAAAAGAATAAATTAATAATTATTCTGAAAAGAAATTAACCTATACTATCGTGCATGCATTTAGGATGCTAATAGATCTTTATTTTGGATTAATTAGTACATTTTTTTCTTTATCCTCTATAGGATTATAAAAATAAATAAAAGTTGAGGAGAATAGAAATAAAGAACAAATCGCAATTAAAGGCGGCAAAATAGAATTGAGAAAATGAACTTTGTTATTTAATCCAAATCTTACTTTTTTAGGTACATTATTAAAAGTGCCAGTTTTTTTTATTCTAACTTTTGAGGATTCATTTAATTGATCAAAACAATTAATAGTATCTGACAACAATGAATTGCCAATCTTTAAAATAAGTGGTCTTACATTTGGTTTAGAGCTCTTGAGAACAATATTGTGCGTGTGGAGATTGTCAGCTTTTATGTCAATTAATTTAGACTCATATATTGGGATTTCGTTTTTGATTAAAAGATTTGAATATACATAAAATGCATTCATAATGGGCCCTAAATGTTCAATTTTGCCTTCAATAAGAGGTTTATCAATCATAGTTAATTTCCATTGTGAAATTATTGATATTTGATCTTTATTTTCGTTGTTTGAATAATCTGGCAATCCAATTATTTCAAGACTCACCGAGGATTGATGAAATGATAATTTATTTTGCATCATATTTAAAAATTCAATAAAAGATTCTTCAACTTTTGATAACCCTGATTAGAAATACAAAGAGATAAGGTAAGCAAAGATTTTATGATAATTTCATCATTTTCATTTTGATTTAAAATTTTTTTCACTCTCATACTATCTTTGTTAAACCTCTCGTTAATTAATTCAATAAATCTCTTTTTAAAGTCATTCCATATAACTGAATTTTCATTAAAGTCTTCTTTAGATTTAAGTATTTCTCTGATGTAAGGATATAAATATGTTGACATTTCAACGGTAATTTTAATTAAGGCATCAAATTCATTTGCTTTAATATTGTTATTCACATAAGATTTTCTTAATGGATTACTATTTCTGAGTTTCCATATAGTGACTTTATTTGGCAAAACATTATTTAAATTAAGTCTATTCGATAAAGCGAAAAGAGATTGAATTCCATTTAAATCAATAGTTTCTAGGATTAATAATAATAAATCAAGCTTCTCTATAGATTGCCTTGATATCTGATTTCCTTTATTTAAAACAGTAATTGTTCTTGCTGAAAATATTTTCAATTATAACAGAATTATCATTACATTTTTTGAAATAAAAATGAATATAACTTATCAAGTTCTTCAATAGTTAGCATTCCATAACTCCATAATAAGATAGGTAGTGGAGTGTTATTTCTTATAGATAATTTTATGCCAAGTTCAATTGATGACTCATTTAAACCTATCTCATTTATTAAATAAATTATCATCTCTTTAGATACGTAATTATTTATCATTTCTATTTAATTCTTGAGTAAATGAGTGATTTAGTCATTTGATTTAGGACTAATTTTCTTATAAAAAGAAAATTATTTAAAAGCAAAAATGAAAACTTTCTTATTGGAAATAAAAAAAAGTTTCTATTTGCAAAAATTGATATCAATGAGTCAGTTATAAAAATAGTGACGATAATATCTAAAATCCTGCTTGAAAAATACTTAAATTTAAATAACATCAATTGCATTTTAGTAATAGCAGTATTTTTATTAAAAAGATCATAAATAGTATTAACATCTCTCCAACAAGAATTTAGACCCTGACCACCAACAGGATGAAATGTATGAAATGCATCTCCTACAAAAACTATTTTTTTAAAATTTAAAACTGGTAA
Source organism: Prochlorococcus sp. scB245a_520K10 (assembly GCA_000634515.1). GTDB lineage: Bacteria > Cyanobacteriota > Cyanobacteriia > PCC-6307 > Cyanobiaceae > Prochlorococcus_A. The sequence goes on from JFNU01000139.1 coordinate 42,229, forward strand.
ATTTAAGGATAATGAAACAGGAAAAATATTAAATTCGCCAATTATTTGGTCCAACTTAAATTCATCTGGCAAGATTGTTGATAAATTATCCATTAAAAAATTCTTGTCAGAATTTAACCTTTCAATTGCCTTTAATGTACTGGAAGTCCAAATTACTTGATATAAATTTTTTTCTAAAGGTAATAATGCAAGCGGGCCTTCTTTTCTAAAAATTTCATAAGCACGTTTTTCACAATGACCTCTAAGAGAAACTTTAAAAGTTAAACAAGACTGACTGTATGATTTTTTTATATCAACAAAATCTAAGCATTTTTTATCCAGTGAGTTTGCTCCTGTTGAAAAGAATTGATAATCAAATAATATTTTTTTACGTAACAATCTCTGTGGTGTCATAAAAAAAATATTTTCATAATTATCAAGCTCTTGAAAAAATACCTTCATGAGATCCGAATGTTTAACTACCCAGCCAATATTTTCAGAAGAACTTATATCATCATCTAAGTCAGAAGTTGATAAATTGGTAAAAGCAGAAGTTACACTATCTGAGATTGAAAGGGTATCAAAGCCAAATAAAAATGGTTCTAATTTTTCCCAAATTCTGAATTTAGATAAGATTTTTCTTGTTGAGTGAGTAATTGCATAAGTTTTATCTTTATCAATTAATCTATCTTTTGCTAATAAATCAGTTAAAAAAATATTGCAATCAAATTTTGAAAGTGCAATTGAAAGTAATAAACCCGTGGGACCTGATCCAACAATTTTAAAATTGAATTTATTTTTCATCAAATTATATAAGCTTCAGCTATCTATTCAAATAAATATAGCAAATTTCCTCAAATGCTGGTCTTAATAAATAGGGGTACTCACCAACCCATAAGTTAATTTCAGGAAGCCAAGCATCGGTCAAATAAAAATCTCTGTCAAAATTACGGTTATCAGAAGTTATTAAACATCTAATACTCGAACCCACCCTAATTTGACTGTGTTTATTTTCCATAGGAAAACTTAATTTTTCCAAATAACCATCTTCATCTTCTAATTCAAGTACTAACCAAGTCCTTTTGTTTTCGATAACTTCTAGTCGACCTTGTCTATTAGATTGTTCTCTTGAACTTTCAATCTTTTCTGTTTTATAGATATCTGATACATAGCCATCAAATATAGAAAAAAATTTATATTTTCTTAATTGCAAATTTTTTCTACTTGCTTCAAGGATTGGGCCCCAGATGATATACAAAAAGAAACCTACACATAGGAATAACCAGAAATTATTAGTTTGATCTCCAGTCGAACTAATAATTAGTGAGATAAATCCACCAACTGAAGAAACTATTACTCTTTGAAGAATTTTTCTCGGATTCCCTAACGCGTACTTAAATTGACTTCCTGTACCAACTGCAGGAATAAGTTTTGAAATTTGACTTGAATTAATTGGAATTAACATTTTAAAAAATCAATTTTTCAAGTCCGTAAACTAAAGTTTCATAATTACCAATTTTTTTAATAGCCTGTAAAACTCCAGGCATATATGCCTTTCTATCAATAGTGTCATGCTTAATTGTGTAAGTTTCACCTGGAGATCCCATAATTACTAACTGATGAGCGAGTAATCCTGGTAATCGCACTGAATGTATATTAATTCCTGAATCTCTGAGCCCACCCCGTGCACCTTTCAATGACTCAGATTCTTTTACTAAATTCTGATTAAATTTCTTTGGATATTCTTCAATCATTTCCGCAGTTTTTATACACGTCCCACTAGGTGAATCAGCTTTTTGATTGTGATGCATCTCTATTAATTCAATATTGTCATAAAACCTTGCAGCTACCGATGCCGCCTGCTGAAGAAGAACCATACCTACTGAAAAATTAGGAATTATTGCACAACCTACTGATGCTTTCTGAGCAAAAACAGACAAATCTTGTATTTGCGAAGGGCTTAGACCTGTAGTTCCTACAACTGGTGATACACCATATGCGATAGATGCTCTAGTATTTTCATATACAGAATCAGGATGAGTAAAATCAACGAGGACAGGTTTGATATTTGCATCTCTGTAATTTTGACTAACAGAACATAAAGTTCCTTCAAAATCATTTGAAACAAAAACATCACAATTTTTTACCTTCAATAATTCAGAAATATTTGAGCCATTATTCTTTTCGTTTATATCGATTGCTGCCACAAGTTCACAATCTGTAGAATTTAATACAGTATTCACAACTTCGCTTCCCATTCTGCCTAAAGCTCCGGATACTAGTACTGGTATGGGTTTTTTAGAATTTTTATTCATTTTTGTAAAAAATTTTTTTTTAAAGGATGTTACACGCTATTTATATTGCACACAATAACGTACTTTCATTCGTAGGCTGGTAGAAATACTTAAAGAAAATCAATGTTTACGCAGGTCCGCTCAGCAAACCGCAGAGTATCTCCTGTTGAGGATAACAAACACAAAGTTGTAGTAAAAGCAGTTTATGTTGTCCTTGAGCCACAATACCAAAATTCCTTAACGGAAGCTGCAAAGTCAATAAATGAGATGAATGGGCCAATAGGTATAGATCTAAGTGGCTATCTTATAGAAGAACTTAGAAATGAAAGTAATTTTGAGGATTTTAAAGAAGATATAGCTAATGCAGATATATTTGTTGCTTCATTGATTTTCATAGAGGATCTTGCTCAAAAAGTTGTAGATGCAGTTTCCCCATACAAAGAAAAACTTAAAGCTTCAATTATCTTCCCCTCGATGCCAGAGGTAATGAGATTAAATAAGTTAGGTTCATTTAGTATGGCCCAACTTGGTCAATCTAAAAGTATTATTGGAGATTTAATAAAAAAGAAAAAAGAATCTGATGGAGCAAGCTTCCAAGATTCAATGTTGAAATTATTAAATACACTACCTTCAATACTTAAATATCTACCAGTAGAAAAAGCTCAAGATGCTAGAACATTTATCCTGAGTTTTCAGTACTGGTTAGGTGGTACGACTGAGAACTTAAAAAATTTCTTGTTAATGATTTCTGAAAAGTACGCAGTTTCAGAGAACATAAAAGATCAAATAGAAGAATTTAAAATACAAGACCCTGAAACCTTCCCAGATCTAGGAATTTGGCATCCTTTAGCTCCTTGTATGTTTGAAAGTCTGAAGGAATATCAAAATTGGGAAAATAGCAGAACTGATATAAATCCTAAAGATGACAAAGCTCCAACAATAGGCTTGGTGCTTCAAAGGAGTCACATCGTAACGGGTGATGATGCTCATTACGTTGCTGTTATTCAAGAATTGGAATACAGGGGTGCGCGAGTGCTACCAATCTTCTGTGGAGGTCTAGATTTTTCTAAACCAGTTAATGAATTTTATTATGATTCCAAAAATAAGGATCAACCTATAGTAGATGGAGTTGTATCTCTAACAGGATTTGCACTAGTTGGTGGGCCAGCAAGACAAGATCATCCTAAAGCTATTGAAGCCCTAAAAAGGTTAAACAGACCTTACATGGTTGCACTTCCATTAGTCTTCCAAACCACACAAGAATGGGAAGATAGTGATTTGGGTTTACACCCTGTTCAGGTAGCACTTCAGATTGCAATTCCAGAGCTTGATGGTGCTATTGAACCTATTATTCTCTCAGGTCGTGATGATGCTACAGGTAAGGCGCATACGCTCCAAGACCGAGTTGATGTAATAGCTGAAAGAGCAATAAAATGGTCAACTTTAAGAGTTAAACAAAGAAAGGATAAAAAATTAGCCATCACAGTATTTAGTTTTCCACCAGACAAAGGAAATGTTGGTACTGCAGCATACTTGAATGTTTTCGGTTCAATTTATAGAGTACTCCTTGAAATGAAATCGAAAGGTTATCAAATAGATGAACTACCAAGTAATTCAAAAGAATTAATGGAAAAAGTAATTAATAATCCTGAAGCGATGGACGGCTCTCCCGAGTTAAATATTGCTCATAAGATGTCAGTAAAAGAATACGAGGAGTTCACACCATATTCACAAAGACTTGAAGAGAATTGGGGTAAACCTCCTGGAAACCTAAATAGTGACGGACAAAATCTTCTTATTTATGGTAAACATTTTGGAAATGTTTTTATAGGTGTTCAACCTACATTCGGTTATGAAGGTGATCCAATGAGGTTACTTTATTCTAGAAGTGCTAGTCCTCATCACGGTTTTGCTGCTTATTACACCTATGTAGAAAAAATCTGGGGAGCTGATGCTGTTCTTCATTTTGGAACCCACGGATCACTTGAATTTATGCCTGGTAAACAGATGGGCATGAGTGAAACTTGCTATCCTGATTCTCTCATTGGATCATTACCTAATTTGTATTACTATGCTGCTAATAATCCTTCTGAAGCAACAATCGCTAAAAGAAGAGGTTACGCTTCAACAATTAGCTATTTAACTCCTCCAGCAGAAAATGCAGGACTCTACAAAGGACTTAAAGAACTAAGCGAACTTGTTGGTTCTTATCAACAACTAAGAGAAAATAGTAGGGGTATTCAAATAGTTAATGCAATAGTTGAGACTTCTAAACAATGTAATCTTGACAAGGATGTGGAGCTCCCTTCAAAAGATGTAGAAGAACTCTCAATAGATGAAAGAGATTTATTTGTTGGAAATATCTATAAACAGTTGATGGAAATTGAAAGTAGATTATTACCATGCGGTCTACATACTATTGGAGAAGCTCCAACAGCAGAAGAAGCTGTTGCAACTCTTGTAAATATTGCATCTTTAGAAAGAGAACAAGAGGGATTAAGATCTCTTCCTGGACTGCTTGCCGAATCCATGGGTCTTACTATTGAACAAATTTATGATGGTAATAACAAAGGCGAACTCAAATTTGTAGAGTTAAATGAAAAAATCATAAAGACAGCAAGAGAGTCTATTTTTGCGATGGTCAACTCTTTAAAAATTGTTGAAGGCAGAGTTTATTTAGAAAAATCACTTCTTTCCAAATTGTTTGACTTACTTAAAGTATTTGGTCTAAATTTACCTACCCCTTGGCTAAGAGTCTGTAACTTAAATGGATTTAATGAAGTTAACCAGAAGGAATTAAATAAATTATTTGATTACTTACTTTTCTGTCTGGAACAGGTCTGCGCAGACAAAGAGATGGATAGCCTCATTAAAGCACTAGATGGAAATTATGTTTTACCGGGACCAGGTGGAGATCCCATAAGAAATCCAGGCGTTTTGCCCAGTGGTAAAAATATCCATGCACTAGACCCTCAATCAATCCCAACTACAGCAGCAGTAGCTGCAGCAAAGTCTGTTGTTGACAAATTAATTGAAAGACAAAAGGAAGAACAAGGAACTTGGCCTGAAACAATAGCTTGCGTTTTATGGGGTACTGATAACATCAAAACTTACGGAGAATCACTAGCACAAATCTTATGGTTTGTTGGGGTAAAACCAAAACCAGATTCTGTTGGAAGAATTAACAAACTAGAATTAATCCCTTTAGAAGAATTAGGTAGGCCAAGAATAGACGTGGTAGTTAACTGTTCAGGAGTATTTAGAGATCTATTTATCAATCAAATGGCATTAATAGATCAGGCAGTCAAATTAGCAGCTGAAGCCGATGAACCATTGGAATCTAATTTTGTAAGGAAACATTCACTAGAACAAGCAGAAAAAGAAGGCACTTCTATCAGAGAAGCTTCAGCGAGAGTATTCTCTAATGCAAGTGGAAGTTACAGTTCAAATGTTAATTTAGCCGTAGAAAATTCAACATGGGAAGAAGAAAATGAATTACAAGAGATGTATTTATCACGAAAAACATATGCTTTTAATGCCGATAATCCAGGTGAGATGAATCAAAAAAGAGAGGTATTTGAGTCAGTAATGAAAACAGCAGATGTTACATTCCAAAACCTTGATTCTTCTGAGATTTCATTAACAGATGTAAGTCATTATTTTGATTCGGATCCAACAAAATTGATCAAGACATTAAGAGATGACGGGAAAGAACCAAGTAGCTACATAGCCGATACAACCACTTCTAATGCTCAAGTTAGAACACTAGGAGAAACTATCCGATTAGACTCAAGAACAAAACTTTTAAATCCTAAGTGGTATGAAGGCATGCTCAAATCTGGCTACGAAGGAGTTAGAGAACTTTCTAACAGACTTAATTACACTCTTGGTTGGAGTGCGACAAGTGGTCAAGTAGATAATTTTGTATATGAAGAAACTAATGAAACATTTATAAATGACGAAGAGATGAGAAAAAGATTAATGGATCTTAATCCTAATAGTTTCAGAAGAATTGTTGGAACATTGCTAGAAGTCAATGGTAGGGGGTATTGGGAAACTTCAGATGAGAATATAGAACAGTTGAAAGAACTATACCAAGAGGTAGAGGATAAAATCGAGGGAGTTAAAGAATAATAAATTTTTTATTTTCTGTAAATCCTATCAGCTACTTTCAGGATTTGATAATTTAGTTTGACGTTGTGAACTCTCACAATGTCAATATTAAATTGAGAACAAAGACAACTTATTGCAAGTGTTCCTATATCCCTTTCTTTTGGATTTTTCTCATTCAAAATTTCTCCTATAAATCTCTTCCTAGATGCACCTATCAAAATTGGCAAATTCCATTTTTTAAATTCATCTAAGTTTCTCAAGATTTCCAAATTATGAATGATATTCTTTGAAAAACCAATTCCAGGATCTACAATTATATTTTTCCTAGATATGTTTTTCTCTAAAGCATTTTTTATCAAATTCTCCAGAGAGAACTTAACTTCGCTCAATATATTCTCGTATTTAGAAAGTTCATTCATATTTTGACTATTTCCACGACTATGAGTTATGACAAAAGGGCAATTAAATTCTGAAACAACATTCAAAATTTCCTTATCCCTTCTTCCTCCAGTAATATCATTTATCCAATTTGCGCCATTTAAAAGAGCTTCTTGAGCTACATCAGAATTAAATGTATCAATAGAAATTAAAATCTCTGGATATTCAGATCTTATTATTTTTAAATACGGAATCAACCTTTTTATTTCTATCTTAGATCCAACTTCAATAGCTCCAGGCCTCGTGCTCTGAGCACCTAGATCAATAATATCTACCCCATTATTTAAAAAATGATTAACTTGATCTAAAACTTTTTTTGAAGTATTTAAATCTCCTCCATCACTAAATGAATCAGGAGTTAAATTAATAACTCCCATAATTGAAGTTTTTTCTCCCCAGCCTTTTGGCCATGGATTTTTTCTATTGATAATTTGCAATTCTTGCAAAACTATTAGGATCTAGTGAAGCCCCTCCAACTAAGACTCCATCTATATCACTCATCGACATAATCTCGTCAATATTATTAGGTTTAACTGATCCTCCATATTGAATAATCACATCATCAAAACCTATTAATTTTCGAATCAAAGAACATATTTTATTGGCGTCTTTAGCTTCACATGTTTTACCTGTACCAATAGCCCAAATTGGTTCATAGGCAACTATGAGATTCGATGGATCAGTATTTTCTAAACCTTGTTCGACCTGTCTAGTAATGACTCTATCTGCTTCACCTCTCTCTCTTTGTTCTAAAGTTTCTCCAACACAGACTATCGGCGTAAGTCCACTAGATTGTGCAAAAACTGCTCTTTTATTAATCTGTTCATCACTTTCACTAAAATATTTTCTTGGTTCACTATGACCAACAATTGCATATGAAACCCCGTGTTCAAGAAGCATTTTTGGAGATATTTCTGCAGTAAATGCTCCCTCATCTTCCCAATGAATATTTTGACTAGAAATATCTAAATAATCAAAATCAGAATGATTTGAAAAGGTTGAAATAGCTGTAAAGGGTGGAGCAATAATAACTTTACGATCATCCCTGATTTTTTTTATTAAAGGTATAAACTCTTCTAAATAAGATTTAGCTTCAGCACAAGTCATGTGCATTTTCCAATTACCAGCAATTACAGATTTTCTCAAAATACTATCTCCAAGAGAATCATATTAATATAAACCGAGCTTAATGGGCCATTTATTCAAAAATTAATTCATTTTTTAGAAACATAACTTTATCTCCTTTACTTAACTTTCTTCCTCTTCTAGTTTCAATTACTCCATTAACTTTGACAGAACCAGATTTAATAAAAATTTTTGCCTCTCCACCAGAAGAAACCAAATTTTTCCATTTTAAGAATTGATCTAATTTCATTGTTTTGTAAATTCAGAGATATTGATAAAGTAGGATGAATAATAAAATATATAATATCTTGCGATTAATACCTCCAGTCAGGCCATATTCAAATAGGTTTTTAAAGGGTTTCATATGCATGCTTATTTATGTGGGTTGTTGGCCTTTATTAGCTTACTTAGCAGGAAACCTAATCCCCGCAATTGGCTCTGGTGATCTTTCAAAAGTTTCTAGCATAATAGTTAAGTCGTTATTAGTATTTTTAATTCAAAAATCTGCCCAATTTGGGCAAGATGTTTTTATCGCAAAACCATCTTTAGAAATTAGCGAAATAATGAGAAGAAACTTATTTCGCAAAATTCAAAAAATAAAAATGAACTCAGTTGAAAAGATATCGGCAGGAGATATTACATACAGACTTACAGAAGACGCCGACAGAGTAAGCGAAGTTATTTATAAAACAGCTCAGGATACTATTCCATGCACCTTACAATTACTAGCTGTAATAATTTATATGTTTTATTTAGATTGGTCACTCACATTATCAACGTTTGTTTTGGCACCTTTGATTATTCTTTCAGTTAATAGTTTTGGAAGAAAAGTTTTATTAGCATCTGAAAAAAGTCAAGAATCAACAAGCGACCTAGCAGGATTAATAGGTGAATCTATAAATGGAATGTCAACGATAAGAGCTTTCGCTGCTGAAAATTGGATTGAAAATAGATTTTATAAAAAATTAAATTCTAATAAAAAAGCAAAATATAACACCTTAAAATTACTTGCATTCCAGCATCCAGTTGTAGGCTTTGTAGAGGCATTTGGAATTTTAGCAATATTAGGGTTAGGAGCCGCAAGAATTAACTTGGGTCTCCTGACTAGTCAAGAATTTAGTAGTTTTTTTGCCGCAATATTGATGCTTATTGATCCAATAAGCCATGTAAGCACAAATTTTAATGACTATAAACAAACAGAAGCATCTATTAAAAGGTTAAAGAAGATAAATCTAGAACCTATCGAAGATGAAAAAGAAAACTTAGCAAGAATATTGAATATTGAGGGCAAAATAAATTTCAAAACAGTTAATTTTGAATACAAAAAAGATAATCAAGTTCTTAAAAATATAAATTTAGAAATTAAAAAAGGGGAAGTTACAGCTTTCGTTGGAGCTTCAGGCGCTGGCAAAAGCACAATGATGGCCTTGATATTAAAATTTATAACGCCTAATAATGGTGAAATATTAATTGATGACAAAAATCTAAAGTTATTAAATACTAAAGACATAAGAAAAAATATTGCATTAGTGCAACAACAGCCTTTTTTATTTTCTGGAAAAATTATTGATGCAATAAGAATGGGAAGAAGTTTTACCAAAGAAGAAGTTATAGAATCAGCAAAAAAATCAAATGCTCACCACTTCATTCAACAGCTTCCTGAAAAATATGAAACTAAGATAACTGAAAGAGGATCAAATTTTTCAGGGGGTCAGATACAAAGGATAGCAATTGCAAGAGCGATACTAGGAAACCCATCCATTCTTCTCTTAGATGAGGCCACAAGTGCATTAGATGCAGAATCAGAATCAGAAGTTCAAGAAGGGCTTAATAGAGCTATGAAAAATAGAACTGTAATTATAATTGCCCATAGATTAGCCACTACTCAAAAGGCAGATAAAATAGTTGTCTTTAATAATGGTGAAATTGTTGAGGTTGGGAAACATATTGATTTACTTAATAAAGAAGGGATATATAAAGAATTATGTGAAAAACAATTAATTAACAAAGTATAATTTTACATGTTTATTAAAAAGTAAAATCCATGAGTGAAAACACAAATGATTCTGGCAACCCAGTTTTAACATTTGAAGGGAAGGAGTATCTGATAAATGATCTTTCTAAGGACATAAAAGAATCTATAAAAGGATTGCAAATAGCGGAAACTCAACTAAAAATGCATGAGGATACATTGAAATTACTCTCAATTAGTCGAAACTCTTTAGCAAATCAATTAAGAGAAAAACTAAAAAACTTAGAGTAAAGTTTTAATAATTATGGATTTCTTGTAGAGAGTAAGTATCAATATCATTTCTTTGCAAAGCCTTTATTGCTTTAATGGCGGCTTTGGCTCCAGGAATAGTTGTAAAAGTTGGAATATTATATTCTAAGGCAGCCCGTCTTAAATATGCATCATCATGGAGAGCTTGGGAGCCTATTGGTGTATTAATAATTAATTGAACAAGTCCTGAACGAATTAAGTCCTCTATATTTGGTCTACCTTCATGTACCTTTAGCACTTCTTCAACTTGAATGCCTAAGTCAACCAAATATGAAGCTGTACCTTTTGTTGCAATTAACTTAAATCCTAAGATCAACAATTCCCTTGCAATTTCTTCAAGATTTTTTTTATCTAAATCATTAGTAGACAAAAAAGCTACTCCCTCAGAAGGAACTCCATTTCCTGCTGCCAATTCTGACTTAGCATAAGCAATTCCAAAATCTTTTGCTAAGCCCATTACTTCTCCAGTAGATCTCATTTCAGGACCAAGGAGTGTATCAGAACCTGGAAATCTTTTGAAAGGCAAAACAGCTTCTTTTACAGCCTGATATTTTGGAGAAAATTCTTTAGTAAAATTTACATCTTCTAATGTAAAACCTTGCATTAACTGAGTCGCTAATTTTGCAACTGGTTTACCTATTGCCTTTGAAACAAAGGGGACTGTTCTAGAAGCTCTTGGATTTGCCTCAAGAATAAATAATTTATTTTCTTTATTATTTAAATTTTTCACTGCAAATTGCAAATTAATTAAGCCTACAACATTTAGTCTTCTTGCAATTAATTTTGTCCAGCTTTTTACAGTCTCCAGAGTGGATTCTGAAAGAGAAATGGATGGTAAACAACAAGCTGAATCTCCTGAATGAATTCCTGCAGGTTCAACATGTTCCATCAGACCAGCTATTACAACAGAACCTTCTGAATCACATAAAGCATCAACATCTATCTCAATAGCATTATTCAAATATTGATCAAGGAGAATTGGATGATCAGGCGATACCTTAACTGCTTCAGAGATGTATCTAAATAATTCATTCTCATCTTTAACAATTTCCATTGCCCTACCTCCTAGAACGTAGGAGGGTCTAACAACCAAAGGGAATCCAATATTTTTTGCTACAGTTTGTGCTTCATTTTGATTACGAGCTATACCGTTTAAAGGTTGCCTAATTCTTAATTCCTCAAGAATTTTTGTAAATTCCTCTCTATCTTCTGCTAAATCAATAGAGATTGGAGATGTTCCTAGAATTTTTGATCCAGTTTTAACCCCATCATTAGATTTAAGCCATTCAAATAAAGGTAAGGATAATTTCAGCGGAGTTTGACCCCCGAATTGAACTATTAAACCATAAGGATTTTCAGCCTCTATTATATTGAGTACATCCTCTAAAGTTACTGGCTCAAAATATAAAATATCGCTAGTATCGTAATCTGTTGATACGGTTTCAGGGTTACTATTAACCATTATAGTTTTGTAACCATTTGTCGAAGCTTGGTATGACGCATGGCAACAACAATAATCGAATTCTATTCCCTGACCGATTCTGTTTGGACCTCCCCCTAAAATCATAATTTTTTTTGATTTATTATCTTTTGAAATCTCGTTATCACAAGTTTGAGAATTAAAATTAATAAAAGACTCTTCGTAAGTTGAATAATGATAGGGAGTTGAGGAGGAGAACTCTGCTGAACAAGTATCAACAGTTTTATAAATTGGTATTATATTTTGTTCTTTTCTATAATTTCTTACATCAAAAAATTCAGAATTAGTTAACTTTGCTATCTGTTGATCTGAAAACCCTTGTTGTTTAGCTTTTAGCATTAAATCCCTATCTAATTCAATAAGTTTTTTTTCTTGCAAAAAATTAATTTCAAAATTAAAAATATTACGCAATTTCTCGATAAACCATAAATCTATATTTGTAACTTCTTGAATATAAGAATTGGTTTTTCCAAGCTGCATAGCTTTTTTAATTATTAGAATTCTTTCAGATGTTGGGTTTCTTAAACTATTCCTTAGGTCATTTTCGCTTTTAAATTCATCTAATGAATCACATTCCCATCCAAAAATACCAACTTCTAAGGACCTTAATGCTTTCTGGAATGATTCTTCAAAAGATCGGCCAATTGCCATTGACTCACCAACGGATTTCATTGCCGTACTTAAAGTATTTGAGGAACCTTTAAACTTTTCAAAAGCGAATCGGGGAATTTTGGTGACAACGTAATCAATTGAAGGCTCAAAACATGCGGGTGTTTTTTTTGTGATGTCATTAATAATCTCATCGAGTGTATAGCCAACAGATAATAATGCCGCAATCTTTGCTATAGGAAATCCAGTTGCTTTACTTGCCAAAGCAGAGGATCTACTAACACGAGGATTCATTTCTATGACAATAACTTCCCCATTAGTGGGATTTATTGCAAATTGAATATTGCTACCTCCAGTTTCAACTCCTACTTCTCTAATGATTTTTAACGACAGGTCCCTCAATCTCTGATATTCCTTATCTGTTAAGGTCTGTGCGGGAGCTACGGTAATCGAATCTCCAGTATGAACACCCATTGGATCTAAATTTTCAATGCTGCAAACTATTACTACATTATCCGCAGTATCTCTCATTACCTCTAATTCAAACTCCTTCCATCCAATTAGTGATTTTTCAATCAATATTTGATTACTTGGACTTTCTTCTAAACCTGTTGTACACAATTCGACAAATTCTTCAAGATTGTAAGCAATTCCACCTCCTACTCCACCCAAAGTAAATGCAGGTCGAATTATAAGAGGGTATGAATTAATTTTTTTTGATACCTTTTTAGCTTCAGTTAGGTTGGATGCTATCCCAGATGGGCATACATTTACATTTATTTTTTCCATCGATTCTTTAAACAATTTTCTATCTTCAGCTTTATTAATAGCTCTTAAATCAGCACCAATTAATTCAACATTATTTTTTTTTAAAAAATCTGACTCTGATAGTTTAACCGCAAGATTCAAAGCAGTTTGCCCTCCCATCGTAGGAAGAATTGCATCAGGTTTTTCTCTTAAAATAATCTGAGAAACAATTTCAGGAGTCAATGGTTCAATATATGTTTTGGTTGCAATCTCCGGATCAGTCATTATCGATGCAGGATTTGAATTTATCAATACGATCTCATAACCAGCTTTTCTTAAAGCTTTACATGCTTGAGTACCAGAGTAATCAAATTCGCAAGCTTGTCCTATAACAATCGGTCCAGACCCTAGAATAAGTATTTTTTTTAGATCACCTCTTTGAGGCATAATTTAAAACCTTCATTTATTTCATGCTACTGATAAATCATCAGATGTTAATCAAGTTACTTGAAAAGCAACATTTGTTTCTATAGTATTGGAAGAAATTAATTTTTTATGAGCGAACTTCAGCGACTTAAAAGTTTGTTGCCTCCTGAGAATGAGAGTTGGGTATTTGTTGAAGCTGCTGCTGCTATAGATCCACCTCTAATAACACTTGAGGAAATTGGTCGTGATGAAGTAGAAATCCAAATTGATTTAGACGAATGGGATAACTTAGCAATTGACCACAGAAATTTATTATTTTGGCATGAAGTAGGAAAAATTCAGAATGACACAATTCCCAGAGATGGATGGGAAATGGCTGCTCTTGCCATAGGGCTAGGAGGAGCAATTGGAGAATTGTGGGTACAAGATGGATTACTTTTACTACTTGCTCTTGGTTTATCAAGTTTTGCTGGGTATAGATTATATATAAAAAATAACTCTGAGAAAAAACTTCAAGATGCCATTTTTGCAGATGAAAGAGCTATTGATCTTGCATGTAGATTTGGATATAGTATTCCCAATGCTTATAAAAGTCTTGGAGGAGCGTTAAAGGAGTTAATCGAGAAAACTCGAAAAAAGAAAAAAAGAAGTTTCTTCGAAGATAGATTAGATGCTTTAAGAAAAAGTGCAGAAAAAGCTAGATCAGAGTTATCTCAGCAAGAAGGTTCAGAAAAATCAGTTTCAAGCGAAAATGTCTATGGACAATAAAAGTTTAGTTTTAATGGCAGCTAAAGCCTGTGATGAAAAAAAAGCAATAGATATAAAACTTATAAAAATTGATAAGGTATCTTTTATAAGTGAATGGATACTGATTGCAGAAGGGTTATCTGATGTACAGGTTAGATCTATAACTAAATCTGTAGAGGGAGAGCTAAGAGAGAAGGCTAAAATTGAACCGATAAGAAAAGAGGGAGTTAACGAGGCAAAATGGGCTTTACTTGATTATGGCGACTTGATTGTAAATATTTTTCAACCAGAAATAAGGAAATTTTATGACCTTGAATCTTTCTGGAGTAATGGAGATAATCTTACATTTCCATAATTATTTTATGAACGACTCTAAATGTCCTGTACCTAGAGAGCAACAACCCACAAATGAATATATTGAATTATCAAAATCCATAATTTTCTCTTGGCCAAAAACAAAAAAATCACTACTCCTTGTATTGATTAAATTCTGGGTAGGTGCTTTTGTTCTATTCCTCTTTATTTCTTCGGGTAGTGTCTATTTCAAAACATCCCTTTTAAAATATATCCTTTTAAGTTTTTTTAGCAGCTTATCAATACCTCTATTAATTACTATAAGGCTATATCTTGGTTGGAAGCATGTATTTATGAGATTGACATCTGAAAAAGTAGAGTATGAAGAATCAGGATGGTACGACGGTCAAGTGTGGACAAAGCCATTAAGTCTTAAAGAAAAAGAATCACTTATTGCCTCAATTGAGGTAAAACCCATTTTAAAAAATTTAATTCAAATTTTTTCTGTCATATCAGTCCTAGCTTTATCAGGAATTCTTTTTTTTCAATATAACAATTTCTAAATGAGTTCAAACTTTAAAAACCTATACACATCGAATAATCCTCCTTTACAAGCAACCTTAATGAGAGGCTCAAATATTGAATCGATTCATAAAATTCATGCTGTTATTAGTGACAAAAAAGGGAGGGTTTTAATGTGCGCAGGAAATCCAGAATATAAAAGTTTTATAAGGTCAGCTTTAAAACCTTTTCAAGCAATACCTTTTGTTAGCAGTGGAGCTGCATCAAAAATCAATAATGATTCGAAATCAATTGCATTAGCTTGCGGATCACATAGTGGATCAAAACTTCATTCAAGGGAAGCCTTCAAAATTTTATGGGAATACGATATAGACATTAATAGTCTGAAATGTCCTAAAACAAAGACGAGTTCCTTAGAACATAATTGTTCAGGGAAACATGCTGCTTTCCTAGCTACATGCAAAAAAATGAATTGGCCATTAGATAGTTACTTGAAGGGGGATCATCCACTTCAAATTGAGATATTTAGAATTATTTCTGAATTACTTGAGATCCCAATATCAGAAATAAATGCGGAACGCGATGATTGTGGAGCCCCAACTCTTTTTTTAAAACTAATAGAAATGTCCAAATTATATTCCCTCTTAAGTAGTTCAGACAATGCTGAATTAGAACAAATAAGTAGAGCCATGACAACTAACCCATTAATGTTAAGTGACAATAATAAATTTGATACAGAAATAATTAAGGCTTCTCATGGACAAGTTATAGGTAAAGGCGGTGCAGAAGGAATACAATGCCTATGTAAAGTAAATGAAGGGATTGGACTGGCTTTAAAAGTAGAAGACGGCTCAAAAAGAGCTAAACATGCTGTTAGTCTTCACCTACTAAAACAATTAGAGTGGATATCTGACTTAAGAATTCAAGACATTGAAGAAAAAGTGTTTAATTTTTCAGAGGGTGTGAGAATCGAAGTTAAAGGGCAATTAAAATTCCAAGAATCCTAAAGAAATAAAAAAAATAACCCTTTCAGATGTATGCTATGTATATGTCGCGGGGTAGAGCAGTCTGGTAGCTCGTCGGGCTCATAACCCGAAGGTCGGAAGTTCAAATCTCCCCCCCGCCACCATTTAGAAGCAGCCTTACGGCTGCTTTTTTATTATTTATTATTCTCCTTTCAGGAATCAACAAAAATATTAGCAAAATGATGGAATATATCTTGTAAAAAAAAACTTATTACAAATCCTTTTGCATAGAAAATTTAAAATCAACTCTCACTATTAGGCCAATAATTATAAAGAAAATTCCAATATAAGAATTCAAAGATAATTCCAAAATGTTTATTTATGACTATAAATAAATCTTAGCTTATAAAACATTAGTATTAAATAGCCTCATAACAAGGATTGGGGGGAATATCAGAATGTTGAACTTTTTCCTATTTGAATCAGTAACTCTTTAGGGTAGAGTGAAATCCATTAATTTATAAATTCATGCAGAATTTGCTACAGCGTGATCTAGGTTCAAGCTTATTATCAATAGCTGTTATTCTGGGTTGGTTAGGACTGTTTTTCGTCTTCTTGAGAGTATTAACAATTTCACTAAAAAGGATCCTTGAAGCAATATTCAAAAAATCTTAATGCTTAAAATAAATCAGTTATCTTTAATTAATCACAAAATTACCTTTTCGGTAGGTATAATGACTTAAAAAAATGTCAATTTTAGATAAGGCAAAGATAGGAAATTCGGTTCAAGTAAATTTAGAATTATCAAAAGACAGACTTACTAAAGAAATTATTGATGCCATAAATATTTCTTCAGTGGGTAAAATTTGTGATTTCAGAATAACTGATGGTAAAGGTATTGGAGTAGTCTTGCAATTATCTAATGGAAAAGAGCAGTGGTTTTTTGAAGATGAAATTAATCTCCTCGATGAAAATGGTAATGTAATAAAAAAAACTAACGATACAAAAGATAGCAAAATTTTGATAACTAGTATTTTGCGTAGATTAAATTATGAAAATAAAAATAAGGTTGGAGAGTTACTTAATCCAATTAACTTTTTTCTTTGGCTAGTTGTTTCGTTTAAAGATATTTTTTAAATCACTAAAAATTTTTCTAAGATATAAATAATTTAATAAATTATTTAAATAAAAAACTTAAAGAAATTTAAAATTAAAATGGTAAAAAATATTATAGATGTAAGAAACTTATCTAAGTCATTTGATATCTCTTCTAAAGATCCAGGCTTAAAAGGAACTATAAAACATTTTTTTAGAAGAAAAACAAAAAGTTTAAAGGTTATTAAAAATATAAGTTTTGAAATTAAAGAAGGTGAAGTTGTAGGTTTTTTAGGTGCTAATGGAGCAGGGAAAACAACAATTCTAAAAATACTTTGTGGCTTAATTTATCCAAGTGAAGGTTCAATTTTAGTTTCAGGCTACTTACCGTTCAGAAGAAAAGAAAATTTCCTAAAGAACATCACTTTAATAATGGGTCAAAAACAACAGCTTATTTGGGATCTTCCACCAATTGAATCATTTTATTTAAATGCATCGATATATGACTTAGATAAGTTCGAAGCAAAAAAAAGGATAAAAAAATTATCTGAAATGCTTGAAATCGATGAAGAGTTATTCATACCTGTTAGAAAACTATCTCTAGGACAGCGTATGAAGTCAGAATTGCTAGCAGCTTTGATACATGAGCCAAATATTCTATTTTTAGATGAGCCTACTCTTGGTTTAGATATTAATGCACAAAGAAATTTAAGAAAATTTCTTCAAAAATATAATAAGGAAACTAATGCAACGATATGCTTAACTAGTCATTACATGAAAGACATAACATCATTATGCAAGAGGGTTATATGTGTTCACAACGGTACAATCTCATATGATGGAGAACTGGATCAATTATTAAAAAAACTATCCCCTGTCAAAGAAATATTAATAGTTTGTCAATCAGAAGAAGATGCAATAAAATTAGAAAATTCTGGTTTTACTGTTGTAAATAAAAACAAGAATGAAATTACAATAAAAATTAAAAATAATTCTATTACTTCTTCCCTGAAAGCCATATTAAATAATTTCGAAATTGAAGACCTCTATATCAATGAACCACCTATAGATGAAATTATTGGGAAAATATTAATTAAAAAAGATTATGATCTCTGATTTGATTAACCATAAAATATTTACATTGCTAAAGGTCCAATACTCAAACATGTTGGAATATAGGGTAGAGATTGCACTGTGGGCAATATCAGGGATTATTCCATTTTTTATGTTAAACATATGGACAAACAATAACCTTAATGAATCTATAAACATTAGTGATATTATGTTATCTAGGTATTTTTTATGTGCTTTTTTTGTAAGACAGTTTTCTGTGGTTTGGGTGGTATTTAGCTTTGAAGAAGATTCTCTTATGGGGAAAGTATCTCCTTATCTAATTCAACCTCTAAATCCATTTTTCAGATATTTTGCACAACATCTTGCAGAACAAATAACAAGATTTCCTTTTGCAATAATAATCGCATTTTTCTTTTTTATTTTTAATCCAGAAAGTATATGGGTTCCAAATATAGGTATTTTATTCTTATCAATAATATCAACTTTCTTATCATTCTTAATTCAATTCTTAATTCAGTCAATAGTTGCATGTCTATGTTTCTGGACTGAAAAAGCATCCTCAATAGAGAGATTATTATTTATCCCAACATTATTTCTATCAGGTCTTTTAGCTCCAGTAGTTTCATTTCCCGATTATGTTAAATCTTGGATTTATTTAACTCCTTTTCCATATCTAATTGATTTCCCCGCGAACTTACTATCAGGTAACGCAATAAATGTTAGTGGAGGCTTAAGTATGCAAATTCTATGGATTCTTTTACTTTTCCCAGCATTTAAAAAAATATGGTCCGAAGGAACAAAGAAATATACCGCTATGGGATCATGACTCTAAGAAAATATTTTAAAGTTTATAGTAAATTTCTACATACTTCTTTAGCTTCTGAATTAGAGTATAAAACTAATATATTAATTGATTTAATTACTGCAATATTAAGTTTAATAGGGAGTATTTTTTTATTATCTATATTTTTTCAAAACGCTGGAAGCATTAGAGGATGGGACTTTGAACAGGCGCTAATAATTCAAGGTATATATACAATTTTGAATGGAATAACTAATACATGGTTCAATCCAAATCTTACAGAAATTGTTAAACACGTAAGAGAAGGAACTTTAGATTTCGTACTTTTAAAACCTATTGATAGTCAATTTTTTATCTCTTTAAAAAAAATAGCTCCATCTGGCTTTTTAGAAATAATTCTTGGATTTTGCTTATTGTTATACTGCATCAAAATAAATCAAATAAATTTAAATTTAAGTTTTCTGACTTTATGTTTTATAACGATAATCTGCTCAATTTGTATTTTGTATAGTTTATGGTTTTTTATCTCTACAACTACTATCTGGTTTGTTAAGACATGGAACGCTACAGAAGTATTAAGATCTTTCCTTTATATTGGAAGATTTCCTCTAAACTCATTTTCATTTTCTCTAAGAATATTTTTTAGTGTTTTTATTCCTATTGCTTTTATAACTACAATACCTTCTGAAGCTTTCCTTGGTCTCTCTCAATTATGGAAAATATTGCTTGAAGTTTTTGTTGCTATGGTATTTCTTTTTACTTCTAGAAAGTTCTGGGTTTTTGCATTAAAGTTCTATTCATCAGCTTCTAGCTAAATATTATTTAACAACCTCTCTACAAAATTCCCAAATTTTTTGTTTACTTTTTATTTTAGAGAGACTAGATAATTTCTCAAAATTAGATGAAGATTTTTCAACAGCTAACAGTCTACAATTGTCTTTGATTTGATAATGCCTTGAAATGATTCCTAATTTAAGTGCAATATCACAAAGAATGATTATTAGAGCGAGAATAAAAAAAGACCTGAAAATATTTGAAAATGATTTTGAATAATTATTATTTTCAGTTTTTAATTCAAACTTCATTATTTAACAATATGCTGAGGACACTTAATTGCAGCAATAGCAACAGCCGCAACTTTAAAATTATCTGAGTTCTCAATAACCTTTTTAACTTCAAGTGGTCCAAATTTATTACTTGCATCACTGTATGAAAGAAGCAAAGATTTATAATTATCATGACCTAAATTTCTATATTCACAGAAATTATCACCAACATAATTTAAGAGTGTTAGTAATGTTAATTCAATCATTAAAGCTTTTTGAGCATCGTACTTCTTACGAATAATACAATGCATGATATTTTTAACAAGTTTAATTACATAAACACTTGAAAACCTAAAATATGAAATCTACTTACAAAGATAGAAATAAAAAATAATTACTGAATTGCAATACTAACATTGGTAATATTAAAACAACACTACCTGTAGTGTTTTAATGTTAATAAAGTTGCGCTACAGATAGGGGGTTGCAATTTTGAAGAAATTGGTCTAAAAATAAGGTTCCCCATCACCCGGCTTCACTAATGTGAGGCCTTTTTTTTGATCTTTTTTAAAACTACTATATTAGTACTTACAGTTAAACTACAAAAAACTCATAATGGACTTAATAAATAAACTAATCCCTACAAGAAGACAAACTGTTGTAAAAGTTTTTTTAACTAGTACATTTCCTTTTAATTTTGATACATGAGCTCCAAAATATCCTCCTGCAAAAGAACCAATTAATAATAAAAATAATATATTTTGGGGAACTGTTCCTATTTTACTCAAATAAATTGCTCCAGTAAAATTCCAAAAAATTCCAACAGTAAAGAATGTCAAACTTATCGCACGAAGAAAATCCATTCCAAAAGTTTTTATTAAAAGTATTGTTACAAGCAATCCAGTTCCTGAAGAAATAGAACCATTCAAAATTCCTATAAAGAAAATAAAAATTAAAAACCTAATTTTATGGATAAAGTTAAGATTATTATTAACTGAAATTAAACCTAAATCTGATCTAATGAATGAGTAAAAAGCTAACAATATCGAAAATACTCCTAAAGTTAAGTATAAATATTGTTCTGATATAAATTCAACTAGAGAAGCTCCAAAAATCACTCCTGGCAATCCAAATATTAAAATTTGTACTGCAATGTAAATATCGTTTCTAAGAGATTTGTAATTTCTTAATGAACCGCCTATTCCTAGAGCTACTGTTGCTAATTTATGGCTAGCCAGAGCTTGATAATAAGGAACACCTGATAAAATTAACGCTGGCAATTGAAATAAACCTGCTCCGCCTCCAGAAATTGCTGAAAATGTATTAGAAAAGAAAGATATCAGAAAAATAGTAATGCTTTTATATATAGAGTTATCTTGACTATCTACAAATATTGTTAGTAAATAAAGCATAGAATCAAAATTCAAATTCTTAAAAACCATCTAATTATTTTAATAAGAAATCTATGACTTACATTTTATTTTCTTCTCTAAATCAATCATAGTTTATTAAAAACTGTTATTATCAATAAAAACATCAAGAATATTATGCATAGGAAAGATGCAATTTACCTTGATCAGCTATGCCCCAAGATAAATAATAAAAGTTGGAGACAGTCACTAAATAAAATTACTAAATATAAATGTATTTATTGCGGTAAACCATCTGAATCACTTGACCACCTTCATCCAAAGTCAAAAGGGGGTAAAAGCAGCACAAGCAATTGTGTACCTTGTTGCTTGTCATGTAATGGCAAGAAGTCAGATTCGGAAGTACTTAGTTGGTATAGAAAACAAAATTTTTATGATCCTAGAAGATCTATGGCAATACGAGCATGGTTTAATGATGATTTAAGACTAGCTTCAGTTCTTCTAAACTACATAAAATAAAAAATCTGATATTAGTTGACATAGAATCCCAAATTTACTTTATCATTTTCAATAAAAATTTTATGAATTTAAATAATTTTGAATTTTTATTTTATTTAAATTATCCTTTTTCCTTCGTTATTTCTCTCATAGCTATAAAAAACAGATATTTTCGAATAATCTTCCTTCCAAATAATTGGTGAATCTATAATCTTCCTCTCGGGAGATTTTACTGAAAAAATTAATCCAAATACAAAAAAAATAGTTATTAAGATTATAATCATAACTAATTTGTCTGAAATATTTTTCATTTAATAAATCTATCTAGAAAAATTTTTGTCTGGAGTAGTTTTTTCGTAAATTTCTAGAAAATAAGATTTAAAATAATTAACTCCCTCCTTTCCCATTAATCCAAATGACCAACCACAATCATTTACTACTTGCAGTGAAATTTGATTTGCCAAGTCATCTTTCTCAATCCATTTTTTTTGCGGATTATAGGAAAAAGATATAATGTTTTCTGTTTTTACAATGGCTGATTTCATTGCTTCATCTTTAGACAAACCATTTTGAATAGCTTTACAATATTTTCTTGAAAAATTATTAGAGATCCTATTTTGGAGTAAACTAACACTAGGATCTGACGTGTCAAATGCTAATCCTACTTGTGGATTTAACAAGTAAATTACAAAAATAATTAAACCCAAAAAGAATTTCAACAATAGCCATAAATTAGTACTTATTAAATAATATAGTATTTTTATTATTGTCTTTTCAATTGAATCTTATAATTCTTAAAAGCAAAATTAAATTTCAATTTATTAAAAATTAATAGTATTGCAATAAGTTCAGCAATAATAGTCTGAGGTTTATTTGACTACTAATATGTACGAATCATTGATGACATTGTTATTTTTCCCTGATTGGACAAGTGGACTACCTTCAGACTTCTTAATACTTCATTTTTTTGTTGGTGCTGTGATTTTTCCATTCAATATGATTCACGCTAAAGCAAGAAAAATTGATAGTCAGAATCCACAGGAAGCAGCAAATGGGTATAAAAATTCTGATAATTCCACATTCTTTGGTTACGAAGAAATCAATTAGATTTCAATAAAAGTTATCTAAGGAATTACTTAATTAATGATAATTTCTCTAAATACAGCTTTAGACCTCAAAATTTTTAGTCCTAGTGAACCTTTAGGTATACTGATTCTTTTTTTAGGATTAGTATTTACTGGCATGATTTTCTACATTATTTATGCTGTAAGCACTAACAAAGAATCAATAGAAGATAAAAAAATAAGAACAAAAAAAGAATCTATTCAGCAAGAAAAAATTGGGAAATTATTTCCTAAGAAAAAATAAATTTAATTGGTTTTTTATTACTAAGAAATTTATTTATAGTATTGATTATCAAATCTGTCGGGTCCAAAAACATTAATTGCAGCTCTTTTAAATCAAACATTATTCATTAAAACCTGATCTTAACAACTAAATTTATTTAACGAGAAATTAATATTGTGATGTTAAAGCAAAAAATATTTTCATAGCTAGCAATAAATGTTAAAAATAAAGAAATGATTTTAAATTTTGGACAATTCACCTCATTATCTTTTTCTTGCTAGTGGAGTAAAGAATGGAGAAGGGTTTTGGATTGTTGGAGTCAAAAATTGTGATGAGAATGTTCTTGAGGATAAAACTCTTCTAGATTGCCACAGAAAAGAATTAATAGGTTATCAATCAGCAAAAGATATTCTTTTCGCTATTAAATTAAATATAGATAATTTATTGAATGAACTAAGAAATAAAAATTATTTAATTGAGAGTCCATCAATGGGTATTTCTTTTGATATCCCACTTGATGTATTGGAAAGTATTTTTGATTTTTGGTTAGATATTTATAAAAATAAAGTGGCCTGGGAAACTTGTCTAGGTCTTCTTAAAATTAGAAAAAGAATTTCACTAACAAACCTTATTACAAGCGATAGTTTAAAAGGTAACTCAAAAAAATGGGCTATAAAAGTTGAAACTTTACATACATACATTCCTAATTCACTTAAGATTGAAAAGCTAAATGACCCTATGTGGAAATAATTCTATTTTTAATTAATCTACATATTTACTTCGTTGGATATTTGAGTAAAAATAAAATTATTTATTAATTAAAAATAAATATGCCATATTCTTTTAGTAACGAACAAATGAACGGAATCGTTGAGGATACTTATGCCAATATAATTAAAGAATGTGAAAATTTAAAAAAAAATACTAATTGCCCTAATGAACAAGTATTAGCACTTTTAAGCGTAATCGCATCAAATTATTCAACTACAACTGAAAAAAGCAAAAATTAACATGGAAAAGTACTTAAGTTGGTGCGAATTTGATAAGAGCGTAGAATACATAGCTAACAAATGTAAGTTTTTAGAGTTTTCTGGAGTATATGGAATTCCTCGTGGAGGTTTATGTCTTGCTGTAGCGCTAAGCCATAAATTAAAAATAAATTTAATTTCTGAACCCATCAAAAATTCGCTAATAGTTGATGATATTTATGAAACAGGTATTACATTAAAAACCTTCAAACATATTGAAGGAGCTATGTTTTTTGTATTATTTAGTAAAGTTAGCCCTACTTGGTGGAATAGTGTACACATATCAGAAAAAAGTGAATGGATAGTTTTCCCTTGGGAAAACCCTTTAAATTTACAAAGTGATCGCAATGATTACATCAAAAAAAGGGACTTAAGTTGAAAAAGAAATTATATTTAGCTAATCCATATGGATTTTCTAAACAAACTAAAAGCCTCTTGAATGAATTTATTAATATCTTTAATGATTTAAATATTGAAGTTTATGAACCTTTTGAGAGGACTAAACAGATAATACAAAAAAAAGATAACTGGGCTTATAACCTGGCTGAAAGTAATTTCCATGATTTAAAAAAATGTGATTGCATTTTTGCGATTGTAAATGGAACGCCCCCAGATGAAGGTGTAATGATTGAATTAGGTATCGCAATTGCTCTAAAAAAGAAAATCTTTTTATTCAGAGATGATTTTAGAACTTGTACTGATAGCAATCAATACCCATTAAATCTAATGCTTTTTCTTGGACTGCCTAAAGATAATTGGAAAAAATATTATTTTGAATCCCTACAAGATATAAAAAGTAATAAAAAGGGATTTGTGGAGTGGGCTATAAAATAAATTCTAAATAAACAATGCTTGAGTTAAAGTTTTAAATTTAGAATAACTCTGATAAGATGTTAGAGTAACCTTTATTTAGAAAATTTTGACACAAGTTACAGTTGGAGAAAATGAGGGAATTGAATCCGCCCTTAGAAGATTTAAAAGACAAGTATCTAAATCGGGAATTTTTGCAGATTTAAAAAGACTTAGACATCATGAGACCCCTATTGAAAAATACAAAAGGAAATTGCAACAAAGAAGAAAAGCAAGAAGAAGATAATTTGTCCTAAACTTTATAGCGTAAAACAAACTCTTTATTACTTTCAAGATAAAAATATATATTTATTTAAGCTTTTTAAGCTTTTTAACAAGGTTTATCCCAACACCAGTAACAGCTAATAGATCTTTTTCATCAGCTGCGATAACTGATTTTGTTGTTTTAAATCCAGCCTCATACAAAGCCTTAGCACTTTTAGCTCCAACTCCAGGAAGTGAAGTTAAGTTCTCAATATTTTTCTTTGAATTAACTTGTTTTGCCTTTGTTTTTGTTTTTGTTTTTGTTTTTGAAGATTTTGCTGACTTGGTTGGTTTTTTTTCTTTCTTTAAAGGAGTTTCAGAGGATACTGGACTTTTAAATAGAATTGATTTTAGTTTACCTAGAAATTTAGAAATCATTGCAATGTATAAGTAATAAAATTAAATTATTCAATCTAAAAATATTGCCAAATTCAAATTAGAATTAGAATTAACAACAAACTATAGGTAATTGAATAAAGTTAATTTATTTACATTTATATAAAGACACATATTTATTATTTATGCAAGCTTACAAACCATTGCATAGGCTATAAGATTATTCTCAAAATTTTAGAAAAAGAAAAATGTACTTTCTAAAATTAAAAGTATTAATATTAGTAAAATGAGAATCTTAATAAAGAGCAGCGCATAGAAAATGAAACTTATATTTATAAGTGGTCCTTCAGGTAGTGGTAAAACGACCTTATCCAAAAAAATTATAGGGAAAATTAAAAATGGCATCATTTTAAGTACCGACAATTACTATAAAGTTGGGCTAATAAGTAAATTCCTTTCAAAATTTGTAGCGAGCTATTTCGATAGAAGCATTAGTTTTAATTACAAACTATTTAAAAAAGATTTTAATTTTATTCTTAATAATGGAATTTCAATCCAAGAACGATCATATAATTTTGAAAAGAAAATAATAAATAATTTCTTTAACGAAACAAATAATATTAATTATTTAATTGTTGAGGGTATTTTTGCCAAAGAATTCTCAGGGACATTAGGTAATCAAAATTATTCTTTTTTAGAATTAAAAATCAATAAAAATGATTGTATGAAAAGAGTTATCCTAAGAGATCTTAAAGAAAGGGGGAAGGCCAAAAAACAAGCTGAAGATGATTTTTTAAAATCATGGGATATTTATTATGAGAAATTCAAAAATAAAAATACAAAGAATAATCCAAATGAATTCACTATCACTAAAGACACTAATATTGATCAAATACTTAAAAAATTATTTGATTAAGTTTTAAATTTTTTCTCTAATTTTAGAGCACTTAAAATTGATCCCTCAATTCTAGCAAATCCTTCTCCTTCAAACCAATCTCCGCAAAATCCAATTCTATATTTTCTACTAAATTGTAACGATAGTGGGACGGCGCATCCTGAAGGTTGAGAGGCTCTCCATTTCATAATAGAGATCTCCTCATTACAAATTAATTGATTTACTGAAGCATTATTAGCGAACAATCTATTGAAGTTTGAAAATATTTTTTGTTTAAAAAGATTTTCATCTTTAGTTTTTGTATAAGAATTAATAAAATCTATATTTTTTGAATGTAATACAATTCCTAATTTGTTGTTATCAAGTGACTGAAAAATAACTCTTTCAATTTTATACTTATTCTCCAGACTTTTTTTTAAATAAAAACACCTATATTTCTTAGAATAAAGATCTTTAAAATTATAATTTTCATTTGTATAAATTAAAAAAGTTAGCCTAGGAATAAATGATTGTTTATCTAAAAAATTTAAAAGCAAATCAATTTTTTTATCTTTATTTTTAGGAATAGCTTTTCTTAATGGAATTTGATCAACCTTTAATATTTTTAACGACCTTTTATGTGATAACAAATTAGTTGAACAAACAAGATAATTAGATTTGAATTTATCCCCATCTTTAGATGTTAATGTCCATTCATCATTATCAAACTCCAAATCAACAATTAAAGTTTCAAAATAAAAATCAATATTAGCACTCAAATTATTCAATTCAATAATATTTTCAGATAATTGACTCATAGAAAATAAAGATTGATAATTAATCCCGCAATTAAATTCAGAATTTTTCATGGTTTCTAAATTAGCTTCCTCATCAAGAGAAACTATTTCTGAATCATCAATTTTAATTAATTTATTTTCTAATAATTCATCTATATAACTTTTTAAAAGGAAGTCATTTTTACTGTTGCATATATTTAAATTTGGAGCCCCATGGTTTAGTCTCCATCCTTTAAATCTTTTGCTTATTCTTGTACTTGATCGGCCTCCAAGACCACGACCAACCTCAATTAATGCAATTTTTTTTGTAGTGTTATTTCGAAGATACTTTGAAGCAAAAACACATGCAGATATTCCTCCTCCTATTATTATCAAATCGTATTTAAACCCTTTTTTCATAATTCTTTAATTGAAAGTAATTACCTTTCATTTTCTAAAGAAACTATAAACTGAATCAAGTTTTTCTAATGATGCAAAATCAGTTTCAATTACAGGGGTAATATTATTTTTTTTATATAAACAAACTAAATCTCTTGTAAATTCATAAAAATAATCTAACGAACATAAACACTTTTCTGATATATGAACCCCTTTCCAAGGACGAAATTTAAACCTCGCTATAAATTGTTTTGAAGGAATTAATAAACTTCCAAATAGATTTATTTTTTTATGTTTTGCTACTTTCGTAATATAGTTAACTTCATTCTGAAGAACTTTAATATCTGTTCCATATTGAAACCAAATTGAATTTATTAAACCTGAAGAAAGTTTCCTATTTAAACTTTCTCTTTCTAAAGTTTCCTCATAATATTTATTCAAATATGGATTATAAGCTATACCTAATTTCACTTGTAAATTTTTTTCTTCTTTTATTTTGCTTAAAACATTGACTACCTCAAAGTTTTTTTTCTTATTAGATCCTGACACAAGAAGAATTTCATAATTTCTATTTGAATAAGAATTTTTTAAAAAGGCTAAAAGATCTTGATAGGATTTTTCTTTATTTTGAGAGTATTGATGATATAGACTATAGTGATAGGTTACATTAAATTCTTGGTGGTTATTTGTTATATATTTAATAGTTGCATTAAAAAAATCCTTTTTAATAGGACCCTTACATGGAATATTAAGATTTTTTATTCTATTTAATTTACAGAAATTAAGTTTATTTTCTAACTGCGTAATATTTTTAAATGATAATTCAAATCTTAAATTACTAATCATGAATTAGTACATACATTTTATACACAAACATCTTAACGAAAACATGCGTCTGCTACGACTCTTATCTTTGAGGACATATTGTTATTCTTACCCTTAATTAAATAGCTAGGAGAAACTTCCATTAATGCTTTTATTGAAATTTTGTCTTCTGCTGACTTTTCAATAATCTCATTGAAACATTTCCAATTTTTTGAAATTAATATTCCAGGCCAGGATAAATAAATACCTGCAAAAACTCCAAAAAAAAGAAATAAAAAAGATCGCATATTTTAAAATTTAATATCATTAAATATTATAAATATTAAAAAAGGTACAATTTGATAAGAAAAATTTTATTAATTTCTCATTCTATTAGGAAATCATTTAACCATAAAAGATTTTAATGAACTCGAGAGGTTAGAATATGAAAAAGTAATTTTAACAATATGGCAAGCCAAGATTATCTAATTGCAATAGCATTAATAGAACAAAACCTTGTTAGAGCAATGCCTCTTGGAGGAAAGGAAGTTAAGGATAATTTAGAGGATCCTGAAAATTTTAAGAAACTTGGAGAAGAAGTTATTTTAAATCTTCTACTAAGAGTTTTTCAAAGGAGTGATGAAGGTTCATTGAAACGGGTCTCTGAAGATAAAGGATTACTTTTGGTTCATATGCATCCTAAAAGGATGCAAAAAGAGCTGCCATTTATTAAATCTGAATGGATAAGAGATGGAGATACGCAACAATTCTTAAAATACCTTGGCAATCTCTCTAAAGAAGTATGGACTGCAACATTTATAAAATACAAAGGAATTGAATTTACTTCTATCTCAAAAAATGAAGAGATCTAAAATATTTGAAATATTTTCTCTTCAAATGATTTCTTTTATTAAATTATTATTATCCTTAGTCACTCTAAAACACTTTTTACCATTACCAAAATCTATTGAGGAATATTCAAAATCATTTTTGATATGCAAGGCACAATTGCCCTCAATACAAATACAAGATTCAATAATTTCTCCCTGAATAACATCATTAACATAAGGTTCTCTCTCTTTCTCTTCATCGAAATGAGGACATGAAATACCTTCAACTAGTCCTAAGCAATCAATTATATTCAATTTCTCAGCAAAAGAATCAGTTATTCCCTTCTCAAACCAACAAATAGCTCCAGCACTTACACCACTCATTACAATACCTTTTTCATAAGCATCTCGTAAGATTTTATGTAAATTCCATTCTTTCCAAACTGCCAACATACTTTTTGTATTTCCTCCGCCAACATAAATGATATCTTGAGTTAAAACTTTCTCTTCTAAATTTTCTGTTCTAGAGAAAAAATCAATATGACTTGTTATGCAATCTAGTTTAGAAAATGCTCTATAAAAGTTAAGTTTATACAAACTACTATCGCCAGATGCTGTTGGGATAAAGCAAATTTTTGGTCTTTTTTTACTAATTAAAGAAATTATATATTTTTCAATTTCAAGAGAGCCTAAAGAACGTCCAAACCCTCCTCCCCCAATTGCGACTATATTTTTACTATGCATATTAAATTAATGATTTGTTTATGAATTTAAGACAAATTACTATTAAAGATCAACTTGAATTAAAGAAGGTTTATTTTGATTCAATTCAATCATTAGATAAAAAAGTATATAGTCAAGAGCAAAAAAGAGCATGGTGTGCCCAAGCGTGGGGTAATCCAAATTTTGATAATTCAATAACTAAAGGGAAAGGATGGCTTTTAAGTGAAAAAGGAATAATTATTGCTTTTGCCATAAGGTATCCAAACAATAGAATTGCTTTATTTTATTGTAAAGGTAAATTCCAGAGAAAAGGTTTCGGTTCTAAGTTACTTCAAAAATTAGAAGATGAAGCTAAGAAAGAGGGTTTAGATTCTCTTTCAACTGAGGCAAGCTTGATAAGTTATGAATTATTTCTGAAAAACGGATGGAAAATTATTCGTAAAGAAAAAGTTACTATAAAT
Source organism: Prochlorococcus sp. scB245a_520K10 (assembly GCA_000634515.1). Taxonomy (GTDB): domain Bacteria; phylum Cyanobacteriota; class Cyanobacteriia; order PCC-6307; family Cyanobiaceae; genus Prochlorococcus_A. Next base: position 72,825 of record JFNU01000139.1, read on the forward strand.
AATATTTTTTTTGAAAGATATAAAATGATTAAAATTATAAAAAATTAATTAGTTAATTAATAATGTATAGCAAAAGTAAGGGATTAATATTAATTCAAAGAATGTTGGTTTGGGCTTTATACTTTTTTTCAGGATTTATTCTTTATACCAACAAAGGTATTTTACCTTCTTTTTTTATTACTTTTTCAAGAATTATTTATCCATTATCCATATTCTGGCTACAAATAAGAATTAAAAAAAGATCCAAATTTCTGACTATCGATTCAAAAATGTCAACATCAGAGTTATGGTTTAATTTATTACCTGTTATTGCATCTCTTTGCACAGTAATTTTTTCTTTAACAAATACATTTTTGTATATTTTTGAAAAAATAATTAACTCTTGACTTGAATAAAGTAATTATTCTCTGATTGAACTAGCAATTTTCTCTTATAAAAACATAATGTAAAGAAATTTGCCTTTTAATTAAATTTGTTTAAATTTTAAATAGTGATCAATACAATCATGAAACATATTTCATTAAAGGGAAATATTAATTTTGATAAAAAAAAAGGAATAGACGACTACGAATTATTCTCTTTAAAAATCACAGATAGTTTATATAAAAAAGATATTGGAAAATTTCTTGAAACTCTATCTTCTCACTTTATTTAGAACTATATTTTATTTTTCTGATCTTCAAATTCAAACAGTCTGAAAAATATATAAGGTTTTGAAGGATAATAAGTAAAAATTTAAGAAAATTCCTATGCAATTATTTCTTGCTGACTGCCAATTCCCTGATATTGAACATCAAGTAAAAGCTTATCAATTATTTGTGGAAGCCTGGGAAAATGGTGAAATGGCTAAATCAGATAAAACAGACAAATTTGAGATGTTATTTAGAGTACATGCGCCAGGAGAAGGGAGAGTAGTTTGTTTATGTAAGGCTTATAGTGATAAGGAAATTTTTCAGCATTTTGCTCCATGGAGAGCCAAATTCGGAATTCATATGGAATTTACACCTGTAATAAGTTGTCAAAATGTTGTTGATTACCATAAAGATTTGTTCAAAACTTTAGGGTAATAAGCTAAATCTTAATTTTATCGTGATTAAACTTTTTCCTAATCTTATTTATAAAAAAAGAGATAGAAATCTACCTTCTTCGAAAAGTAAGCTTAAGAAAGAAGAAAACGGCAAATCTAAACCATTGATAGTATTTGGTTTTATTATCTCTTTAACTTCAATCTTTTTACTTTTATTCACTATTAATAATAAATTTGGATGATTTATGAGTAATTAAAACTATTACTTGTTATCAAATATGTTCTATTATTAATTTAAAAATAACTAACTATATGGCATTTAATGAAGGTGGAATGGCATCAGGTCTACTTATAATTGCAGTATCAATTGTTTTTGCTGCAGGTTTTGGATTTTTAGTATTGCATTTTGTTCCAGGAACTCCATTTTAAGTGAACTAGTTGAATTAAATTCACTAAAAATTCTTAAATATTAACTGTTTCTAAATCTTGGACTTGATTATCGTCAGGATTAGATTTCCTGCTTAATCTATAGGCATAAACTAGAGATCCTAAAGCTAAAGTACTAGAGGCCAGTATTCCTGATATAAGTATCAAAGCAAAAAGACCTCCAATAAGTCCCCCTTTCAATCTAAGCAAGTTTGATTTTATTAGAAGAATCGATAAAAAAACAATTGTCGCTTTTAAAGAGGAGATCTTCAAAAAAGTCAATGGAGAAAAAGGATTTAACAACATTTATTTAACAAAATATAATTAATTCTGATTCTAAAAATAAATTTTAAAAACCGCATAAAAAAAAAGACTCTAATGAGTCTTTATATTTAAATCAATAGTAAATCAAGTGATTTATGCATCAGGATCAAAATTCTTAAGATTTGGTCCAGCGACAAGTCCAACAAGGCCAAAAAGGACTAAAGACCCAATACCGAATCCTGCTGCCCAAGGATTGAAACCACCTAAAGCAAAAGAAGCTAATAAATTCATGATTTTAAAACATAATATCTTCGAGTAAGCATACAGAATTTTTGTGAAAAATATACCTATATTGAGACATTTCTTCGTAATTATGAAAATCTTTTAACTAAATCCCTTTATCCCCAATCCACAAAATTTTTATTTTTTATTTTAATATCAAAGTATTAATCCCTTTACTAGGCATTTCAAGACAATTTACAGGAATTTTTCTTATGACTGCAAACTATACCTTTATTTATGACGGTGAATGTCCCTTTTGCAATCATTTCGCAGAACTCCTTGAAATCAAAAGCAAGATAACTAATATTAAAATTCTTGATGGTCGTAAAAATTTAACTCTGATCAATTCTCTATTAGAAAAAGGTTATGACCTAGATAAAGGTGCTATTCTCCTCAAAGATGAAAATATCTATCATGGGGCAGACGCAATTAATACTATTTGCAAGCAGATAAGTAATCCCTCAAGCAGTTTACTTTTGTTACTTTCTAAAGTATTCAGATCAAATAAACGAACTAAATTAATTTTTCCGTTACTTGTTAGAGCAAGAAGATTTGCATTGATATCTAGAGGTATTTCAACATCTTTAGTTTAAAAATAAATAATTCCTAAAAAATTAATAACATATTTATAAGCTTCTGTATCAATAAATGATAATTCAAAATTTCTTAGCTAGAACTAAGTAGTAACTTTAAACATTAATGATAGAAAACTTCAATCCATTTATTTCATTAGGCGGTGATAACCAAAAAGTTAATCATATGGCTGAAGCAGCGCTTGAAATGAACTTAACATGCAATGATTTAAAGAAGGATTTAAATTTAACTGATGGAGATGTAGTTGATATGTTACAACTAGTTATGGATAGGTTCAAAAATAATAATTAAACTAAACCATTATCAATAAATCTCTTAATAACTAATTTTTTAATGAAAACAATACAAATTGAGTTTTCAAAATATGAGTCAGTTAATTTTTTATGGCCTGAATTAATAGAGGATTACGGATTTGATAGAGCCAAAAAAATAGTATCTCAAGCTATTGACTTGCAAAAAATGAATGGAACTAAAAGTAGCACCATGCCAATCATATTTTCAGGAACAGGAGGATTAGCTCTAATACCCTTACAAATGCTAGAAAAAGAGTACTCTAAAATTAATTATAAAGATAACCAAGTTTTAATATTTAATCTTAAAAGAAAGTCATTTCAAATTTTAAATGAGGCGAACTAATTTAAGTTAGTTCCTTCTCGATAAAATAAAAATTACTTTATAGTCAATTTAATTGAACTTTCATAATGGCTTTTGAGGCTACCTACCTTGGATCAAACGGTTGGTTAATAAAATTTAAAAATACAAATTTAATTATCGATCCTTGGCTTAAAGGTGATTTAATATTTCCACCAGGTGAGTGGTTTTTTAAAGGATCATTAGAAGAAGAAATTTTAATAGATAAAGAAATAGATGTTATTTTATTAACCCAAGGACTTCCTGATCACTGTCATGTTCCAACATTAGAAATGTTCAGAAAGGATATTCCTATAATTTGCCCTAAAAGTGCTATTGAAACATTAGAAAAAATTGGTTTTAGTTCTATTAAAATCCTTAAGCCAACTGAAAAGACTAATCAATTTAATTTAAGTATTGAAGCCACTGCTGGGGCTCCAGTACCACAAGTAGAAAACGGATATATTGTTAAAGACGATCAAGATAATGGGTTTTATATAGAACCCCATGGATATCTTGATGAAAATTTAAATAAACAAAATCTTGATGCAGTCATAACTCCTACAAAAAATTTAGAATTACCCCTAGTAGGTTCTTTTGTAAAAGGTGCTGATGTATTACCTAAACTGATTAATAAATTCAACCCAAAATTTATACTTTCAAGTACCGTGGGCGGAGATGCAAAATATTCAGGTTTTTTAAATAATTTTATTTCAGTTCAGGATTATGAAGAGGAATTAAATTGTAATCTAGTAGATCTGAAGAGTATGCAATCAATTATGATTTAAATTGATCCAAAAACCTTTTATTTAGTCATTTAGATTGAAGGTAAGTTCATCTTAAATGGAGTAAAAAAATTCATTCATTTTTTATTACCTCAGTACTCTTATTAGCTTTGAATAGTAGCTATATATGTGAAAATACAAAGCTCAATATTGTGATGAGAAATAATTTTAATGGTGACTTTTCCATAGTAGAAAAGATATCCGAGTTAAAGCCAGGAGCATTTATAAATATTAATTGGAATAAAAAAAAACTTATGCTTCCATACTCTCTAAGGAAAGATTACATTTCATTTACAGATAAAAAATGGGACTGGAGATACCAATTATATGAAGACGGATCGCCTAATATTAAAAATCCTTCTTTATATGAACTACTTCCTTCTGGTGAAATTAAAACACATTTTTGTGAAACAGAAGATAATAAGCCTAACTTATAATTAAAAGACAAGTACCCCTAGATCATTCAATATCTAAACTATTTATTAAAGATGGACAATTCAAAAAACAAAAATAGTATTTCAAGATATGTAAAACTGGAAGATTACAAAGTTTTTGATTATGAAATTCCAGAAATTTTTTTGAACTTCGTAATTAAGAAAAATTTTGTTAATGTTACGACGAAACTTAAATTGGTAAAAAAAAATAATAATACAAGAAATCTTATTCTTGATGGTACGGATATATTAATAAAAAAAATATTTATAGATGACTCATTACTAGAAGAGGAAGACTACAAACAACAAAAAAATAACTTAAAAATTAAAAATATAAATAAAGATAATTTTTTATTAAAAATAGAAGGAATAATTAAACCGAAGGAAAATACATCCCTTTTAGGAATGTACGAGAGCAATGGAATTTTAACTACGCAATGCGAGGCTGAGGGATTTAGAAGAATAAGTTTTCACGCAGATAGGCCTGATATTCTAAGCAAATATACCGTGAGAATTGAGGCAGACAAGAATGATTATCCTGTCTTACTTTCAAATGGTAACGTCGTAAAAGAAAATAATCTAACTAATAATCGACATGAAATAATTTGGGTAGACCCATATCCGAAACCTTCATATCTATTTGCTTTGGTAGGAGGGAAACTTAATTGTGTAAAAGACAATTTCATAACAAAATCGAATAAAAAAGTAAAAATAAATATTTATGTTGAGTATGGCGACGAAAAATATGTTCAACATGCAATAAGTTCCTTAAAGAAATCTATGAGATGGGACGAGGAAAAATATAACCTTGAATACGATTTGTCATTGTTCAATATAGTTGCAGTCAGGCACTTTAATATGGGAGCAATGGAAAATAAAAGTCTCAATATTTTTAACTCAAAACTAATACTCGCTAATTCTGAAACAACAACTGATGAGGAATTAGAAAGAATAGAGGGTGTGATCGCCCATGAATACTTCCATAATTGGACGGGTAATAGAGTGACTTGTAGGGATTGGTTTCAATTATCTCTAAAAGAGGGGTTAACAGTATTCAGAGATCAACAATTTACTGCAGAGCTCCATAATTATGAAATCAAGAGACTTGAGGATGCAAAATTTCTAAGAAGAAATCAATTTAGAGAGGATTCTGGTCCAACATCGCATCCTGTAATGCCAGAAAAATATCAAGAAATAGACAATTTCTATACCACCACGATATACGAAAAAGGATCAGAAATAATTAGAATGCTGAACAAGCTTGTAAAAGATGATAATTTCTATAAGGGATTTAGTAATTACATCTCAACATATGATGGGAAGGCAGCAACAATAGACCAATTCGTCGATAAAATTTTAGAGCACAATAAGGAAATCGATCCTAAAGAATTTAAAATCTGGTACAAGCAAAATGGCACACCAAAAGTTAAATTCAAGAGAATCTGGGATCAAACAGACGAAAAACTTACAATTCAAGCCTCTCAAAGTAATCCAATAAAGAATAACCCATACAATGATTTACCTCTAATAATTCCAATAAATCTTGCTATATTTTGTAGTGAAAATAATAAAATAGAAAAAACAGTTGTTTTAAAAACAAAAAAACAAGAATTTATTTTTACTAATGTAAGATCTAACCTTGAAATCCCTTTAGTAACTTATTTTCGCGAATTCTCTTCACCAGTTGAGTGGGAATCAGACACTACCCTGGATGAAAAATTTTTAATCTTAAAATGTGAAAAAGATTTTTTTACACTATCTAATACTGTAAAAGTAATTTATAAAAAAATCATTTTATGCAGATTAGATGAAAAACCAGATCATAAAATTGAAAATAAATTATTAAGTACCTTAATATCATTTATAAAAAATAAAGATATTAATTTATCTCTTTTATCAGAATTACTAAGTATTCCGACATTTGCTGAAATTGAATCAGAAATGGAAAATATAGACCCTTTAAAAATATATAAAACTATTGACGAATTAAATTATTTATTCGGTAACAAATTAAAAAAAGTATTATATTTTAAGCTTCAAGAAATAGAGAAAAATCTAGATAAAGTCTGGCCAGAAGGTAAAAATGAAAGAAAACTAATCGAAACTATATGGAAACTACTCTTACACAGTGATGATGAGGAAATTAAAATCAAAATAATTAATTATGTCGATAGTAATTCGATGACGTTAGCAAAAGCTGCATTGAATTCTTTCAGTAGAATTAATTGCCCTGAAAGAAAAATTATTTCAAATATATTCTTCAATAAATGGAAAAATAATAGTGTCGTTTTGGATAGTTGGTTCTCATTCAATGCATCTATAGAAACTGATGATAAAACTAGTGATATAGAAAAATTATTTGAAAATAAGTTTTTTGATTCAAAATCACCAAACACCTTAAGAGCTATATTAAATACTTTCGTAACAAGAAATAGTACTTTTCATGCATTGGATGGAACTGGTTATAAATATATTGCAAAAAAGATAATTGACATTGATAAATTAAATCCAATTGTTATTTCCCGTTTTATAAAAGTATTTAGTAGATATAATTATTATTCAGACCCTTACAAAAGTAATATGATAGAAACAATAAAGCAGATTAAGAAAAATAAATTATCAACAAATACTAAAGAAGTATTAGATGCAATAATAGATTGATTTATTGTTGATATTTAACTTAATATAATAATAACAATTATTAATATTAAAATAAATACAAGATACTTATTAATAAAAATATAATTAAATACATTTTTATTATTATCTTTGTTCCACTTTTTATTGACGTATTCCTTAGTTATAAATTTATTAGGTCTGCCACAATATAGACATGTTGGAGAAGTTTTTAAAATTAAATTTTTACATTGGGGGCACTTTTTTTTTTCCATAATTTAATATTACTGAATAAAATTGAAATCAGAAAAAATCAATAAAATAACTAATTTAAATTTAATTTATTCTATTTTGAATAATTAAATATCATTGCAAAAACAAATTTTATTTTAACTATCTAAAAAAATTCAATATAATGAAAAATTAGTATTTGATTTGAAATGTTTGCTATTGCACTTGGAATGTCCCCTATCGAAAAAATCACTGTTGCAATATCTGCTTCAATTTTTATAATCGCTTTTACTTGGGTCTCAATTAAGGGAGATTTAAGAAAACTTGCTAATGATCTAATTCAAGATAATGAAAATAATCAGGATAATTAAAAAAAATCTTTTAACTTACTTCGTATGCAAACTAGGATAATCAATAATATGCCTAATTTCTTTTAGAGAAGAACCATAAATTTTTTTACCATTTAAGTGGATACCAATCCATTTTTCCTTTTGGTTAAAAAAATTACTTTTAGTAATATCCCTATCGAGATAAGCTTTATTATCCCAATTTAAAGTTATTTCCCAACCTTTATAATTTTCTATCATTGAGAAAGAAAGAACATACTCAAATAATACCCAAAGAAACAAAGAACAAAAACAAAGGAAATAAGTATTTTTTTCGTTATTTTTATTTAATATTTATTTAGTACTGACTTTTATTTTACGAGCAGCTTCATCTGCATTTTTTCTGGCCAAATTAATGTCAGAATTTGATGAGAGAACAACACCCATTCTTCTGCCTTTTCTTGAAACTGGTTTGCCAAATATGAGTACTTTAGTCTTTTCAAATTCTAAGGCTTCATTAAGACCCTCAAAAATAGGATTATTACACTCTTGGTTAGAGAGTATAACTCTAGTTGCAGAGGGTTCTATTAGATCTATATACGGTATTGGTAAATTTAAAAAAGCCCTTAAATGTAATTCAAATTCATTAATATTTTGACTAACTAATGTAACCATACCGGTGTCGTGTGGTCTTGGAGATAATTCTGAAAATATAACCTCACTTCCTTTTATAAAAAACTCTACTCCGTATAATCCAGCTCCATTAAGGTTATTTAATATTCTACTTGTCATTCTCTTAGCTTCAATAATTAGAGACTCGTTGATCTCTATTGGTTGCCAACTGCATTGATAATCTCCATTAGATTGAAGATGTCCAATTGGTAAACAAAAAATATTTTCACCGTTTTCTTTTCTTACAGTTAAAAGAGTAAACTCAAAATCAAACTTAATAAATTCTTCAATAATTACACCTTTAACCTTTCCTCTTGAATTTACTTGTGCCTTTTTCCAGGCATTTTGTAAATCATTTTTTGTTTCAACCAAACTCTGTCCCTTACCTGAAGAGCTCATTAAGGGCTTAAGTAAAAGTGGGAATCCAATTTTATCTGCTTTTTTTTCTAAATCATCAGATTCAAAAATATAATCAAACTTTGCAGTTTTTATTTTTAAATCTCTAGAAGCTAAGTCTCTAATTTTATCTCTATTCATTGTTATTTCTACAGTTCTAGCATTTGGAACGATATTGAATCCTTCTTCCTCTAGTTCTTTTAAGGCTTCAATTGAAAGTGCCTCTATTTCAGGGACAACGTAATCAGGTTTAAATTCTTTTATAACATTTTTTAAAATATTTTTATCTCCCATATCAATTACTCTTGAATAATCAGCTACTTGCATTGCAGGCGCTTTTTCATATCGATCAATTGCAATAACTTCTAATCCTAATCTTTTGGATTCTATTACTAATTCTTTCCCTAGCTCTCCACTACCAAGCAATAAAATTCTTTTGTTAGAAAAAATTGAATCTTTCATATTGATAAAACTTATTCATCATGATTAGAAGGTTTCGAAGATGAGTCATCTGTAATTTTTTTATCTTTGGAATAACTAAATAAAGATTTTCTACCAAACCAATTTTGACTTCTCATACTATTTGTTATTGATGTTGAAATTGCTCCTAAAAAAAATAATCCAATCATCGCCCAAATAATTCTTTCTAAAGCAATTGCAGGTGAAAAACCTTGACCGGAATTAATAATTTCAGTAAGTGGGTCTAAAGGGTCCAAATTTAAACTGGCTAATAATATTAATTATAAAGGTTTAAAGAAATGAAAAATTAAAACTTATAAAAGAAATAACCAAAACCATCAGATAATTTGAACACAAAAAAGGCTATACAATGTTATCTTCAAGGAGCAATATTTTTAAGACATGCAAGTTGACGTACAAAATACTACTGTTATTTCAGCAGACGGATCATCTATAAAACTTGGTGAATACTCAGGCGAAGTCATTTTAGTGGTTAATGTAGCTAGTTACTGCGGAAATACTGCCCAGTATGATGATCTTCAAAAGCTACATGATTTATATTCAAGCAAAGGGCTAAGAATTCTTGCATTCCCATGTAATGATTTTGGAAAACAAGAACCCGACTCTCTTTCAGAAATAAAAGATTTTTGCACTACAAAATATGGTGTCAAGTTTGAAATCTATGAAAAAGTTCATGCCAAAGGAAATACCACAGAACCATACACAACTCTAAACAAAGTTGCACCTGAGGGAGACGTTGAATGGAATTTTGAGAAGTTTTTAATAGGGAAAGATAGTAAAGTAATTGCAAGATTCAAACCAGGTGTTAAACCACTTGACGAAAACTTAGTAGCAGCTATTGAAGTGGCGTTAGATTCATAACAATTTACTTATAATTCAAATTAAAAAATTATAAATAACACCTTTTATATTGGATTAAAAAAATAAGTAAATTATTCTCCAAAATATATAGGTTTTGGAATTAACCTTGTCTAATATATTTAATTTAATTCTAAATCCTATTAATTATCAGAATTGACTTCTACGTCAATTATTTCATCTTTAACTGACTTTTTTTTAGATTTAATTGATTTTACTTCTGCCTCTATTGTTTCTTCCTTAACTTCACTTTCTTCTGGTTCCTCTGATTTTACTTCTGCCTCTATTGTCTCTTCCTTAACTTCACTTTC
>JFNU01000140.1 GCA_000634515.1 Prochlorococcus sp. scB245a_520K10
TCTTCCTTAACTTCACTTTCTTCTGGTTCCTCTGATTTTACTTCTGCCTCTATTGTCTCTTCCTTAACTTCACTTTCTTCTGGTTCCTCTGATTTTACTTCTGAATTTTCTAAAATTTGATTTTCTTCTTTACTTAAAAGGAATTTTAATAGTTTTTTGAATAACAAGAAACCTTTTTCAATTCTTTTTGTCCCTAAAATTGAGAGCAAAACGACTAAAATTATGAATATTTCAGGTGAATTTAAACCTAATAGTTTCATAAAATTTCATATTCTATTTACATTTTAGTACATGCTAAAAATTTAATCTAATTATTCTCAAAAGTTGGCAAATAAAGTTCCCTATTTGATGCAATTAAACCCTCTTCTTTAAAAAAAATCTCTAAGTCTTTTAAATCATTTATATCTACAAATTCACCACAATTGTCTAATATATTGTTGTGAGTGAAATTCCATAAATTGTCCAAATATTCGTCATCGTCTGGAAATGCTACAAATTTTAGATATGTATTGTTCAAAGCATATTCACTTGCAAAATCAGAATCTAATCCTTCCCTCTTAGCATCACAAAAAACTTTGGCAAATCTTTTACCTACAGAATTTTGAGCACTCGATAAATCTAAATTACCTTGGATAGCTTTTACATTTGCTGGAGCAATAAAAATAATTATTGGAAGGAAAATGGATATTAATATAAACAAGAAAAAATTTCCTTTTTGTAATTTCAATCCAATATAAACTAGCAAAAAAAGAAATAATTTAGGCGAATTTAAGTAAAAGCACTTATTATAAATTTAAATAAATAAAATAGAAAACATAAAATTAACCTTATATCAAAATTTATAATAAATTAAGATTAAAGAAATTTTTTAAATTAATATGTCTCCAAATATAATCCTAAAAGGCAGGGGGGTTAACAGG
>JFNU01000141.1 GCA_000634515.1 Prochlorococcus sp. scB245a_520K10
AATTAGGAGTAAGGTAATGCTATCGCCCTTAGCAGGAGTTACAGATAACATTTTTAGGCGGCTTGTTCGTAAATGGGCTCCAAACTCTTTACTTTTTACAGAAATGATAAATGCAACAAGTCTTAAAAAAGGATTTGGTGCACAAAAAATCAATCAAATAGATTTAGAAGAAGGTCCAGTTGGAGTACAAATATTTGATAATAGACCGCATGCTGTTTCTGAAGCTGCCAAACAAGCTGAGGACTCTGGAGCTTTTTTAATTGATATAAATATGGGATGTCAAGTAAAAAAAATTGCAAAGAAAGGTGGAGGCAGTGCCTTAATTAAAGACAGAAAACTTGCCATAGAATTAGTCAAAAATGTCGTAAAAGCTGTTAAGGTTCCAGTTACAGTAAAAACACGACTGGGATGGGATAGTAAAGAAGAAAATATAGAGGACTTTTTATTTAAGCTTCAAGATGCGGGAGCAACAATGATTACCCTTCATGGAAGAACAAGAAAACAAGGTTTTTCAGGTAGGTCAGATTGGGAAATGATTGGTAGACTTAAAAAATTATTGGAAATTCCAGTAATTGCTAATGGAGATATCAAAAATCCAGATGACTCTCTTAATTGCTTAAAAAAAACAAATGCTGATGGTGTAATGATTGGACGAGGGATTCTAGGGTCCCCATGGAAGATAGGAGAAATAGATTATGCAATTAGAGAAAATAAAAATTTTAAAGAACCAAACGCAGAAGAAAAACTACATTTAATTATTGAACATCTTGATGAATTAATAAAAGAAAAAGGAGATCACGGCTTGCTAATTGCCAGGAAACATATTTCATGGACATGCAAAGATTTTAAAGGTGCATCAAATTTGCGAAATAATTTGGTCAGAGCTGTTGATAAAAATGAAGTTAAAAATTTACTAAATAAAATGATTAAAACTTTGAGTAACGAAAAAAATACATTAGCTTAAAGCAAATATATTCTTCAAATGAAAATAATTAGTAAAGAAACAAGTAAAAGGGTATGTGATCATATGAACAATGATCATATGGATTCAGTTCACAAATATCTTATTCATTATGGGAATATATCCAGCTTTAAGAATGCTTATATGGAAGAAATTAATAATAGTTATATAAAAATCAATTACGATGGCCAATCAGCAATTATTAATTTTAAGAATGAAATATCTGAAGAAGAAATTCATTCAACTTTAGTATCAATGATTAAAGAAATTAAAAAATAAATATTTTTATTAGAAGAAATTTAATTTTTATTTTCATAATAATCAGTAATCTTTTTACATTCTTCAAATGAAAGCATGCTTAATCTTGAAGTAGCTTTTATTTTTAGAATTGCAGAAACAGCCAATAAATCAGAGCTATCAACATTAAGTGCTTCAGAAAGCTCTAGAACTCTAAGACCTTTCATTAAGTATGAAAAAAATCTTTTTCTACATTACCAAAAACTTTGAAATCAATGGGCTGCATTTTTACCTAAACCTGCAACGAATGGAAATGTTTGTTCATCACCAAATATATCTTCTGCAGAAGAATTAGAAATATTATTTTTTTTATTATCATCAGACTTAATTTCTTCAATTTTATTAGAAATATCATCTTTAATGTTATTTCCAATTTCTTTTGCTAATAAATTATTTGTATTAGAAAATATTGAAAAAACTAATACACATAAAAACAAAATAATTCTTTTCATAAAAAAATTTTTTATCTAATACTATCTTCTTATGCCAATAAAGTTATTTGGAAAAACTGGACAATTTTAAAACAAATCTAAATAAAAGTAAAAAATATTTATCTTCCTAACTTATTTCTATTTTTAAATCTAATTAAAAAATAAAGACCTATTAATAAAAGAATTGCTAAGGAGTACTGATTAAGAAAAATATAAACTATATAGACGAGAAAAGGGAATAAACACGCCCTCTTAAAATTTAATTTCTGTTCTTTTGACATTTTTTTCCAATTTAAATATTCTTCCCATTGAAAAATCTTCTTCATTTTTCTTCCCCTATTATTACGATTAAACATAAATTTATTAATATAGTTTTGGTGATTCTTATATTAAGAAAGAATATTGATCTTCAATATTAAAATAAGCTTTTTTCATTGAATAAAAATATTTTTTAAATAAAAAATGAACTCAAAACCAGTTTGGAAATTAGAAAAAATTGTTTTACCTCAACATGCAGACCATGCAGGAGTAATGTGGCACGGTACATATTTTAATTGGCTTGAAGAAAGCCGCATAAATGCACTTTTAGAAGTAGGCATTAGTTATTTTGAACTAACTAAAAAAGGCTTAGATTTACCTTTAATAAATACTTCAATAACATATAAATCTCCTTTATTTCTTGGTGAGAAAATAACAATCGAGAGTGAATTCAATATTGAAAAAAGTCCCAGAATTAATGTAATTTCGAAGTTTCTTAACAAGAAAAATGAAATCCTAACTATTGCTGAAGTAAATTTAGTCTTAATAAATAAACTGAATTTTTCTATAATAAGAAAACGACCAGATTTCCTATCAGAAGCCTTTATTAAATTAAACGGTTGAAATTATTATCAGTGAATTGAGGAATTTATTAAATTTATTAATTATGAATATATTTCAAGTTATTGACTCTTACCAATATGAAATGGAATCAAGATATCAAGAAAAATCTATGCTTACAAATCTTTTTACAGAGCACAAATTCATAGGATGGTTAGGATTGTTTATAATATTTTTCTCTATCTTTGCAATATTTGTCTTTCAATTTCTTGAGTGGGAAAGTAATGACAATAATAAAAGCTAGAAAGAATTAATGCTTATAATTCAACTGAAAGACTAAAAAAATGGCTATCTATCTTAAAATAACAAACCCTACAGAGGTTGTTAAAAAAAAGACCTCAAAATGGCTTACAGATATTACACCTGAAAGGATTGATAGGAAATTAGTCGAAGATGAAGTGATAAAAGGTATTATCGAGCAATTAACGCTAGAAGGAATAAAAGGAGAAATATCAGCAATTAATGGGTTTGAAGTAAATGAATCTTCAGTAATAACAAAAAATAATTTTGTTATTAGAAAAACAAAAACTTTTTAGATCGAAAATAATAATCTTTAATGAAAATTTTTTTTATTTTAATAATTTTTATAATTTTTATAATTGTTATAATTGTTAGGAATTATCAAATTAAAAGGAAAAGGTTTAAATTACTTAATTCCTTAAATTCAAATTTCTTTATTCAAACAATTAATAATTTAATAGAAGAGAACAAATACAATTTATTAGAAGAAAGGATCCGATTAAGGGAAATAGATGCTTACGGTAACGAGGATTATAAAAAATGGATTGGGAATCCACCTCTTGATGTAAAAGCCATCGAGAAAAATATATTAAATGGATCCAAACGATTTAAAGAGGGGATACCATACTTTTGGGAAAAAGTAATTTTAAAAAAATTTGGAACTATGGAATTATTTTTCGAAAAGTGGAGATCATATTGTTATCAGAATCCTACTATTGATGATGAGATAATTGGATCAATTAGAAAGCTCGAAACTGAAGATTGGTTTGTATTCATAGCAAGTCAAATAGAGAAATCATGTTTAAAAATAGAAAATAATAACTCAAAAAAAAATAATCAAAGGTATAAAAAAGGCATTAAATTTGAAAATCATTGCATGGAAATTCTTAAACAAAATGGATGGGAAGTAAAAGAAACACCTAGTACTGGGGATCAAGGCGTTGACTTAATTGCATCAATAGATGGTTTGAGAATATGCATTCAATGCAAAGATCATGAAAAAGCTATTGGGAATAAGGCTGTTCAAGAAATTTCAGCAGGTAAATTATTTTGGAAAGGTACTCATGCAATATTAGTTTCAAAATCTGGATTTACAAAGTCTGCCCAACAACTTGCAAAATCAAATAAAGTGGAACTAATCAATGAATATCAATTAAAAGATTTAGAAAAGTTTATTATTTAAATAATTTATATCAATTGGGTTAAGCCCTCTTTATATAACATTAATGTTGTAAGAATACCCGAGGCCCACATTAAACCTCTTGCTGTTGGAATATTAAAAACATAGGCACCAATATATAAAAAACGGAAAATAGGATGAATCCATGCTGCAATAATTGCAATATTTGAATCAGTTAAAGTAATCAAACAAAGAAGACATGCTGGCGCATGTAAAGAAATACTTTCCCAACAATTTTGATGACACCAAACTGCTCTTTTACCAAAATCAGGGAGTTCCTCAAATAAAGCCCTTGGGGCTGACATGTTTTCAACAGAATATCCTGCTTTAACTCTCCCTATAGTTAATGGAATAATTGATAATAAAACAACCCCAACCGATAGACAAAGGCTCCAGGCAAAAGCTACTTGCATATGATTTAAATAATATTATTAGCTTAATAATTGAAGCTCGTTATCGTGATAAATGAAAAATCATTACCTTTAGATAAAACTTTGCAAAAAATACTGTAATTTACATTAAATGAATCATTTATGGATATTTCAAAGATAGTTTTAATTTTTGGCATAAGTTTACTAATATATTTTGCTTTTCTGTTTTTAGGATTTTTTCTTAAGAATAAAAATCTAAAGGCACAGAATATAAAAAAAGAAGAATAGATTATTAATGCCACGAAATTTTACTATTTTCTCAATATTTTTATATCTTTTTGGATATATTTCATGGAAATAAAATTTGATCCAAATAATAATAAGGGATATTTGAAATTTAATAAGACAGTTGCTGGTATATGAAAAAATTTTATAAATTTCTTAAAAGTTTTCTATTTATATCACTTTGGCTTATTTTATCCTCATTTTTAACCCAATATTGGAATACCTTTCATTGGGAATATATTTATTTAAACTTCAGAATTATATTTGATAAAGAATTTTGGTTTGTTGTAGAAAAATTTCTTTTAGGATTTGATATTGGTTACTGGTTAGAAGAAGCACTAAAGTTCTTAAGTTATGAAATACCTAAAGAATCTTTTAAATATTTTCCAATTTATTTCGTATTAAAGTCTATTTGGATAAAGAATTAATTTATATGTTTAGTAGATTTTAATAAATTCCTTAAAATTCTTGAATAAAGTCGGTGAATTTATTTTTCTTAAGACAAATAAAGTTCCTTTATCACCTCTGCAGATTCTAAGCTTATTACTTAAATAAGTTATCTCTAACCATCCTAATTGTTCATTATTTATTTCTTTCATAGCCTTTATATTTTTTCTTCCAAATTTAGGACCTATAACACCAGCATATGTGAATTTGACCCCAATTTTTTTTTCATTTATGTAATAAAGTCTTATTAAGATACCAGTACCAATAATTGATTTAATTCCTTTAGGTTTAAGTAAATTAAGACCATTTAAATTAAAGGGATCAAGAATTTGAAGGTTATCAATAAAAGGAGAATATTTTAAAAAAGGACTATTAGAACTACTCCACCTAAGCTCCCAAACACCCTGTAAATCATTTCTATCTTTGCTAAAGGAAAAGCTATGATCAATTTCAAGTTGTTCGGCAATAGTCTGTATATTCTCTGAATTTGGAGATTTAAGAAGTAAATTTAATAAATTATCTTCGGATTCCATTTAATAACCGCTGAGTATATAGCTAAGGATAAATACTTACCTCAATGTGCTATATTCTACCCAGAATATGTTGATTTGATGACAAAGAGCTATTGGCTAAAGAAAATTTCAATTCCAAATGCTGATTTATTTCTGGAATATATAAGGACAGTATTGCCTTGGATTAAATCTGTAGGAGGAGTAATAGTAAAAAGAGATTTGATACAAGAATCAACCTCAAATGAATGGGATGGAGGGCAGCTTGGATTAGTAATAGAATTCGAATCGAAATTTGCCGCTAAAAAAGCATTTTATTCTGAAGTATTTCAAAAATATCTTCAGTCTAGAGATTTAATGGAACTAGTTACTATAAGTACTCTTTAAAAATCAACCAATAGCGATCTAACATAAACAATTTATAAGTATTTATTACTATTAAATTATTTATGTAATATTTATAACTTCACTAGCAATCGTATATTTTGCAAAATTTAAATGTAAAAGTAATCCGTTAATCAAATGAACTATTCAACAGAAAAAGATGATTATTTGATGACAACTCCCTATACAAAAAAAATTCAGCAAAAATTTGAAAAGGTTAAATCTTTTTTAGAGCAAAATGGATTTAATCCTTCATCAGAGAGCTTAATGCAAGATATAGTTAGTTCAGAAGAATATATTGCTAAAAATGGCTTATAAAATATCAGAATATATTTAGAGTCCTTAAATAATAAAAACCGCCTATCAGAAAAGGTAATAATATTCCAATAAATAAAAATATGGATTTCTTTGATTCGCCTTCTGATATGGGGTTGATTTCTGGTTCTATTGCGAAACCATTCTGTCTACCACCGCTTTCGGTTGTATAACCTTTTTTATTCATAAGAAAAATAATCTATGCAGATTATCTCATGTAAAAACTTATTTAAAAAAATTTTTTACATTTAGAATTAAACTAATTTTAAGATCTAATAATTGATTTCAATCTGAGATTTTAATTTGGCAGCTTTTTTTAAAAGACCTACAACTTCCTTACGGCCAGTAGCAAACTCAGCCTTGTTAAGTAACTCGCTATATTTTTTTGTGATTTCTCTATGGTTCATTTTGGATCTTACATTCTAAAAATTATAAAGTTACTAAAAAAATTTTTTGTATAAAAGATATCAAAAAAGAGTTTAAGTACCTTTACCTATTTAAACCAACCTTTTTTCTTTGGTTTAATCTCTTCTTTAATAACTTCTTTTTTTCTCCCAAATAATCCCTTTTTTTGTACTGTTAAATTCTCTTCAACAGGTTTAGATTTCCTGTTAAATAAGCCTTTTTTAGGTTCTTGTTTAATTGATGCTTTTTCTTCGGAAATCTTTGTTTTTTTAGGATTTGATTTTGAATTTTTGGGTTTTCTATCTGCGAATAAAGTTTGATATACAAAAAAACCAAAAACAGCAAAGAAGCCTAGTGCCTGTACTAGAGCAGTTCCAAGATTATCAAACATTTAGGCCTCAACTTTGTATAGTGATTCTTTTTCTTTCGCTTCTATACATTTTTTATCATCAGACAAGCATTCAATTTCTGCCTTGTTCTCAGTATGAGAACTGCAGCCACCTGCATTTGCATT
Source organism: Prochlorococcus sp. scB245a_520K10 (assembly GCA_000634515.1). GTDB lineage: Bacteria > Cyanobacteriota > Cyanobacteriia > PCC-6307 > Cyanobiaceae > Prochlorococcus_A. The sequence goes on from JFNU01000141.1 coordinate 7,219, forward strand.
AGATATTGAAAACAAAGTTAGTACCCCTAAAATTAAGGCGTATGAGGTGTTAATCGGTTTCATGAGTTTTATTTTTATTATGGAAAAATAATTTCGCAATTGCGAAGATAATCTTCTTTTCTGCTAAAAGTATCCCCTTTTTATATATCTATTTGTAGTAATTAACTAAATCGATAATTAATATTGCTAGCAATGAAAAACCTAAAATGAAAGGTAAATAAGGATATTTATTTAAAATTTTGTTTAGTTGATTTTTCGATGTTTGTTTTTCCTTTTTCTTTTCTCTAGGTGGTAAGCCTAACTCTTCCCTTCTCTTAGCTTCTCCCATAATTTTTAACTATTTATGACTATTCTATATACCTAGTTGTAGTAGTGTATTCTTCTAGATTTAAATTATTAACGGTTAATTTAATTTAAATTTTGGATATATTAAAAATATATAAAAAAAATTACATGATAGAAGTAGTTTGGTCAGTAAATATAATGATTGCAATTCTTATTATTGGTGTTGCCTGGGTTCTTTATTACATATTTACTTATGATCAAAAATTTAGTTCCTAGATAAATGTCAGATAAAGATCTAAATAATTTTCTAGAAAAAATAGAGCAACTTAATCAAATTGCTGAGCTTATAAAAAATAATCCTAGTAAAAAGTTATCCCTTTCAAAATGCAAGAATCATGATGAAGTAATTAAATTAACCACTGAATGGGGTTTTGATATTGGTAAAAGGTGGGGAGAATATTAATTGATTTTATTACCAGCATTATTAAAATTGCCATCAACATCAAATTAAA
>JFNU01000142.1 GCA_000634515.1 Prochlorococcus sp. scB245a_520K10
CAAATTAAATTCCTAAGATTAATTAGTATTTCTTGTATTGGAGTTATGAAAGAAATTGGAGAGATAAAGTCAAATATATATAAAATAGCTGCTGTTACAGATAGAGGGCAAAGATTAAATAAATTAATTTCTCCTATGTATGAGGAAAAAGCCAATGAAATGGATGAATTGATTGATACTCTTAAAGACTTTAGTTTTGAAATATCAGAAAAATTATTGTCTGGAGAGTGGGAATTGATTTTTTCTAATGTTGAATTATTTCGAAGTTCTCCTTTCTTCCTTGCTATTGAAAAGGCATTAAATGATGAATTTAAAAGTAATCTTTTTTTTAAATTACATCAATTGCAAGTAGGATCGTTTGGCCTATCAACTATTGGGAGAATTGCTCAAAAGATTGATTTTGAAAAAAAAGAATTTATATCTACTTTTGACACTACAATATTTGGGCTCACAACAATTCCTATCTTAGGTTGGTTCAAACTATTGCCTACTTTTGGTGGAAGAGTAATAACCCTAGCAAGTGATTTAGTTTTAAGAAATAATTTAATTGAAATGAACTTACAAAAGACAAAAGTTTCCAAAGTTGATGGACTTAATAAGATTCCATTATTTAGTGATTTACTTATGGATAGATGGTATCCAGTTAAAGAGGTATGGAATAAGTTACCTTGGAATAAAGAATCGCCAAATTGCCAGGTTTCAATTGTATATTTAGACGATGAAATGAGAATTATGCAGGATATGTATGGGTCTATTTTTATTTATATAAGGCCTTCAATTTCCTTGTTAAACTCAAACACAATCTCTAATAATTAATTAAAAGACTGACTTATATTTTTAGTAATTTATAGAATAAATCCATTAAAAATGCAGAATAATACGACCAGCAGGCAAATTCAAGATAATAATCCAGATCCTTTCAAATAAAATTTTAATAAAAGAATCACTAAAAGGTTTACTATTGCTAAGGCTACTAAACCATTTCTGTTTTTTACATCTAATTTCTTGACTAAATTAGAAAGATAAACTACTGGATTTTCTGGCTCTTTATTATCCAAATTTTATTTAAATATTAATTTGACAAGAAAATATCACAGTTTCATTTGAAGAATCAAAATTGTAAAGATGAATATCCAAAAAGAAATAAATAATTTTTAACCCATAATTCCTGCATTTCTTAAAAACGCTTTACCCATATTGCCAATTACAAAAAATAGAGACAAATTAATTAAAAGGATTATTAATAATGCCAACATTTTATAGTTTGGATTAGTTGAAATGCCATCAAATCCATTATTAAGAAATCTTTTAAAAAGTGATTTGTCAATTTTTGGTTTTTGTTGCTCAGAATCAAGTTTTACTTTTTCTTCTAAAGAATCTTGACTACTTGCTTTCTCTAGAAATTCTGTAAATGCTTTAACATTTTCTTCTTTTTTATTTCCCTCATTAAGATCTTTATTGCCTTCATTCAAATTGGGGGACGATTCGATTGAATTATTTTCCTCAGGATTAAGTTTTGAATCTTCCAAATTAGTATTAAATGCTAGGAGTATATTACACCATAAAAAAAACCCACTCGATCAATTGAAGAGAGGGTTAGCTAAGGTTAAAGTTCTTATTTATATAATAATTTATTTTAATTAAGTTTGCGGTTGTAGCATAATGAAGTTTTAATTTAGCTTATGGTCAAATTTTTTTTATTATATGCTAGATGCAAATACTAAAAAAGCATGTAAAAATGATCCCTCAATAAGAGAAATTAAAATTAGAAATATAGAACATGCTATTGAACAAGCAGAATTGATGATAAAAGAATCAAAAATGAGTCAAGAAGAATTAATCTTCTTAAAAAGAAAAATATCGGACTCAAGACAGGATCTAGAGATACTTTATTTAATGAAAATTCAATGACTATATATTTGTTAATCTTTTAAAATGATTGAATTTTTGCAAAGAAAATTAATTTGTATATTTGAAGACTTATAAAGTTTGAAGGGAATGTAAATATTGATATAAAGGTTCTAGTTATGTCTAAAAATAATCTATATATACCTTTAAAGGTTGTTCCTTATATCTTTATTTCAATTACAGCTATTGCAATAACAGCAGCTACATATGTAATTACTTAGTTCTATCTGTTATTTAAAGTTTTTAGATATTAAATAAATTAAGATATTTGTCTTAACGCATTATATGAATAAAGTCAAAATAGCAATTTTTACAATATCAATTATCATATTATCCATTTTTGGGATTAAAAAATTAATTTATATAAATCAAGTTAAAGATTTAAAAAATAAAGAAGAATCAATCTTAAATGAATCAATACGTGCTTTAAATGAATGCTTCGATCTAGAAAATAAACATAAAAGAACTCTTAATAAATCAATTGAATTAATTGAGTATTGCTTAGAGGGATATGGATATAAAAACTGATTTCAAAACTTGAATGATGAATTTCCTTAATACTCCACTAATATGCAAATAAAAAATTTCTGTTCAATAATCTACTTATGTTCCATAATTTTTTGTTATTAATAATATTTTCCTAATTTAATTTTTTTAAAATGACTAAAGTGAAATGTTCTTATTTAGGAAATTTAAACTGTGAGGCTATTCATCTACAATCTGGAAGTCTTATTAGAACGGATGCACCTTTAGATCACTGTGGTAAAGGTGAAAGTTTTTCCCCAACTGATTTATTAGCAACATCCCTAGGTACATGCCTTCTAACCATTATGGCCATTAAAGCTAAATCGAAAGGATTTGATTTGAAAGGTATATATTTAAATATTGAAAAACTAATGACACAAAATAGCGAGAGGAAGATAAAAGAACTAATAATAGATATTTTTATACCAGAGAGCACTTCTAATGAAACTATTGATTTTTTGAAAAAAGCTTCCAAAGAATGTCCAGTTACCAGAAATTTATCTGAAGAAATAGATATTAGAATTAGTTGGCATTATGAATAGATCTCAAAAATAGTAATTACATAAAAAAATAATGAAATACTTTATTGGAGTAGTCATTCTTTTATTTGGAATATATATAATGACAGACTTGGCATTAAAGACTAGGTATACAAGAAAAAGACTTTCAAAAGGGAAAAATAAATCTTATAAATTTTAATATTGCAGATTAAGGAAATAGATTTATTTTTTTAATAAGAATTAAGGCATATTATGTTTTATTTTTTTACTATTTTTTGGTCAATCAGACTAATCAAAGGGATCATGAAATTTACATTTATTCCAACAGTGCACCATGTATAAGTAATAAGAAAAATTATTTTTATAAATAAATTAGGGGGTAAGGTGAAAAATATTTTGAAAAACCCTCCAATGAATAATACCAATATTCCAATTTGCAAAAGACCTTTGATTATCCATTTAAGTCCATTTTTTTTAATGTTTATATAAAACCAGAAAAAAACAAAACTCGATAACAATAAATATAAAAGATTTATGATCATCCTTTTAATGAAAATCTAATAAATTTGCCCTTATCAAGGCATGATGATAATTATCACTTTTTTATCTGCTAAATTTTTTTTGAAGTGGGAAAATTATACAAAAAACAATATAGACAAAATTTGATAATTAAAAGATTCATCCTAAAACATTTTAGATTTTAGTAAATCAACTCTTTTTTGATTCACTCCCAAATCACTTTCTCCAACTCTTGATTCTGACCTTATTGATAAGATGTTTGATTCAGGTAGAAATGATACTTCTAAGTCGTCAACATACTTCATCCATTTACTGGTAGCCTCAGCATGAAGATAATCGCCATCAATTTCTACAATCTCAGTTCTTGGAGTGTTTTCGATAAATGTTTTAATCTCTTCAAAAGGTTTCTCAATATTATTAACCTCCCATTCTTCTCGTACACAATGAGCAATCTCTACACAAGGTTTTAGTTCTACATGAGAGGCAAATGATGAAGAAGGGAATAAAAAGCTTGAACAAATTAAAAATGCTAAAAAAAGTATTTTCATTAACAGAAGAATTTAACGAATCATAATCTAACGAATTAAATTACTAATTTGTAATGACGAATCTAATTATTTTAGAAGAAAGGATATATGTATTTCTAAAAAATCCCAAAAAAAAAGACCCCTCAGAGAGAGATCTTTTTAAAATTGACTTATATCAAGTGTTTCCTTGTTTCCACTGAAATAAGTCAATTCCTCCTACACACATATCTACTATCACACCTAAATCCAAAATATGTAATGCCTAATAGGCCTCTATCTTAACTGTCACATCGCAAAAAATGCAAAAAGTACTCAAACATTGCGGTAGAGTACTTTTAAAGTTATCAGAAAAAGGTGTGTGAGGAGTTTCTGATGTATTTAATTTACTCCGTAGGTAATTTAAAAGGCTACAGTATAAATTACTAATTATTTAAATCTTTCAGAAAAATTGGGCGTTGATGAAAAAAATAATAAAAAACATAAAAAATTGATGAAAAGCATTTACAAAAAAATCATTTTTATTATTTCGGCAATTGCTCTTTTTTCAATAATAGTGGGTGTTGTCAAATATTCGCTAACTTATATTGAAAATAATCCCGAAAAATACTTACCTTCACAAAAGTAAGAGAAAAATTAAGTATATATTCACTTCAAAAAATCGATAAAGTGTCTTAAATATGTTCTAGATAGACAGCTTGAGTCATGAAAATCAAAAATACTTCAGTTCTTAATCAGAATAATATTCATTTAAGTCAATTTAAAAATAAGCATAAATATCAAATACTTGAGTATTACTGGAAGAGAAGACAGAAAGAATGTGAAAAAAATCTTTCAAAATTTTGCTAAACGATAATTATGAATTTTATTTTTTCTTTTTTATTAGCATCTGTGATGTGGGTACAAGTTCCACAATGGGAAGCTGACTGGTCAAAATGTGCTGTAGATGTTCCCGATACATCATGTCACTGGTACGTAGCTGCCCCCGATAATACGTTTGGAGAGGGATTTAATTGGGAAAACGCTCCTTGGTTTGATGCTAATGGATTACAGGATGTAGCTAAAATTGAGAAAGAATCTGTAGTAGAAAAACTTCAAAATAACTAAAGTTATTATTTCATCAATTATCTTTTAAAAGTATTTAAATATAGTTGCTTAGTGGTTAACTTTTGATAAATTAAAAAATTTTTATGCGTTTCAAAGTAAGTCTCAAAAAAAATGGAAAGGAATTTGATGAAGTTGTTATAGCTAATAATAAAAAAGAGGCTATGGAAGTAGCTTTAAAAAATAATCCAGAAGCTCAAGCATTAAACTCTGATTGGACATTTAAAATTTAATTATTTGCGAAGTTTAGGAATCAAAAGAGATGCAACACAAATAACACTAATTGCAGGTCCAGGCGACAAATTAAAGACTACAGAGAGAATAAAGCCAAGAAGTGAGATGCATAATCCAAAAAATGATGACCTCATCATTGCAATTCTTAAACTATGAGCCTTATTTAGCCCTAACAGAGTTGGGGTAGAAAGAAGAGCAATAACAAGAATCACTCCCACTGCTGACATTGAACTAACAATTACTAATGCCGTTGTAAAACTTAAAGCAAGATTTAATAAAGAAACGTTTATACCACTCGCGGATGCACCTTCTGGATCCAAACCCACATAAACAACCTTTTCATATCCAAAAGTCATTAAAAGTATAAATACTAAAAAAGCAATTAATGTTCTAAGTAAATCTCCAAAATTTGCTGTCAATAAATCGCCAAATAATACTGCCTCCAAATCAATCCTTATTCCGAGTAAAGGGATTATAAGGACTCCAAACCCAAGCATTCCAGCAAGAATAGTATTCATAACTGCTTCATAGTTTTCACTTTTTCTATTAGTTAAACTTTCCGCAATCACCGAGCCCAGAAGACCACTGATAACACCACCAATTGAAGGATGAATTCCAAGCGCTAAGGCTAAAGCAAGTCCAGGCAACACACAATGAGAGATTAAATTAACTTGTAATAATCTCTTATGAGTGATTAATACAGTTCCCATAGCTGGGCATAAGATCCCGGAGAATATAGTTATTATTAATGGAACCAGCCACCAGTTGTTATTAATAAAAGACATTATTCGAAAGATTCGGTATGATCAAAAATACGAGACAAAAAATGATTTCGGAAACAATGGTAACTAAGTCTGACATTACCAAAAGACAAGAACAACTTCTTGAAGAACTTAATAAATGTGATGATGAATTGACTGGTCAAGAGTTGCATAGACAATTGATAGAAAGCGGAAAGGCTATGGGACTGACGACTGTTTACAGGAATCTTCAAGTTCTGATAAAGCATGGTTTAATACGTTCTAGACATCCCCCAACAGGAGAGGTTCTTTATACTCCCGTAGATAGAGATATTCATCATTTGACCTGTGTTCAATGTGGTGAGACATCAAAGATGGAAGGATGCCCTGTAAAAGATATTCATACACCCAAAACAAATCCAAAGAAATTCCAATTGTTATTTCATACCCTCGAATATTTCGGGCTTTGCCAAAACTGTTATCAAGCTCAGAATTAAAAAGGAACATTTTCTAATCACAGAAATTATTTTCGTTTATAGAGCTAATGTTTATAGCCTCTAATTTATCTTTTATTTCGTCAGGGCTACCAACTGCCAAAACACTTTTATCAAGAACGATTACTTGATCATAGTTATTTAAAGACTCGCCCCAATCATGGCTACTTACGAGCAAAGAAAGTCCCGCATCCGCAAGTTGACGAACAATTTTTAG
>JFNU01000143.1 GCA_000634515.1 Prochlorococcus sp. scB245a_520K10
GCAGGTGGGTCCAAAGCTGCACAAGGTTCATCTAAAAGAAATATTTTTGCAGGGGACATAAGAGTTTTTGCTAATAGAGCTCTTTGTTGCTGTCCCCCTGAAAGAGAATCGAGTCTTCTATTAGCCAAATTTGCAATGCCTACTCTTTGCATTGTCGCCTCTAATTCACAACATTTATTAATCCAAGAATTAGGATATGCTAGAAGAGTCTTAATTTGAAAGGGGTTATTACTTCTTGATTTTGAATACTTAATTTGACCAAGAGATACCAATTTTTCAACCGTAATTGGGAACTTCCAATTCATAGAACTTCTTTGAGGCATAAGTGCCACAAGAGCTCTAGATCTATATAAATTTTCACCGTCGATTTTTATTTCGCCTTTATCTGGAGTATTTTGTCCTTGCAATATTCTCAAAAGAGTTGATTTACCAGCGCCGTTAGGGCCAACTAACGCTGTTAGAGTTCCAGGTTTAATCT
>JFNU01000144.1 GCA_000634515.1 Prochlorococcus sp. scB245a_520K10
GACTAAAGTAGCCATTAATTAATCTTTTAAAAAAGTCACTTTACAAGCTTACCAATAATACAAATTACGTATTATTTTCATAACATTTGATACCTTTGCTTGTCAGACATAATGAAAATGATTATCATTTTTAAGTATTTAATTATTCTTCAATGTCAATTTTTAAAAGACTTTTAACAAATAGAACAGGTTCAAGTAGGTCAATTATTAAAAATTCCGTAATCGCTGGAACGATTATATTTTCTGGTTTTGGGCAGGATGTTATGGCTAAAGGAAAATCATACGTAGCAGTAGAACCACTAGTTTGTGATTTAGTTAAATCAATTGCATTACCATCTGACGAAGTTACATGCTTAGTAGATAGAAAACAAGATGTTCATGACTTAAAGATCAATCCAAGGCAAGCTCAATTACTAAATGGCGCAGACAGAGTATTTACTCTAGGTAAAGAAATGACTCCAAGTATGAGAAATTGGGAAAATAAAAAGAATACTGTTGTTGTT
>JFNU01000145.1 GCA_000634515.1 Prochlorococcus sp. scB245a_520K10
CAGGCAAATTCCAACTTTCTAAGGGTTCTTACAAATGGTCATTTGAAAAAGTCGATGGAGAATATGCGGATCCTGCAATGAAGATGGTGATTCTCAAATCTAATGACATAGAAGGGTCTGAAGATTTAGCTAAAGAACTATTAGGATCTAAAGACTCAATAAGCAGAAAAAATGATGGTACTTTGATAGCAAGTAATAAAGCTTTTGTTCTTAACTTTGATCAAAGAAAAGAAAGTACTGTTTTTAACGTGGATATCAAAGAAGATGGTCAATATATATTCTTTACTGAACACATGCCTTTTGAGTTTGAAGCAACTCAACACTTTTTTAAAGACGTTTCAAATAGTGATGTAGAACCAATAGCTCAAGTACCAGATGAAGGAGAGGGGCATCATCATCATGACCATGGAGGACTAGATCCTCATGTCTGGCATGATCCACATAACATCATAAAAATGGGAGATCTTATAAGCAAAAGTTTAAAGAAAGATATTTCAGTTTTTAACAGAGGTGACAGAAAACTAATTAATGAAAGATTCGAAAAAGCTGATTCTCTCTTAGAAGGCTTAGATAGTTGGATCGTCGAACAAGTAAGCTCTATTCCTGAGGAAAACAGAGTGATTGTCTCTAAACACAAAGCAATGGAATACTACGGGGATGCATTTGGTTTTGAAACCATTAGTTTACTTGACTTTCTTGGAGACTCCTCAAGCTTAAGGCCAGACAACATAAGTTCTACTTTAAAAATGTTAGATGAAGAGAATGTTCAGGCAATATTTCCTGAACAAATTCCAGCATCTAAGTTATTAAGGAACTTAAGTAGACAAAGTTCAGTTCCTTTAGCTTCTAATCAAATATTCGTTGATGGATTGATGATGGATGGTAATACGGTTTCAGTAGCCGTTCACAACACTTGTACAATTGTTGATTCATTAGGTGGAAGCTGTGATAAAGAATCTGGCTCCAGTCTTGAGTCTGAATGGTACAAACTTTCAGATTAAATTTTTCTAATAAAAACGATTTTCATTTCTTATTATTACTATTATTAGACTATTGTTTATTTAGTAAAAATCAGTAAATGATCATCAAAGATAAAGTTCCCGTTACTATTCTCACTGGATTTTTAGGTTCAGGGAAGACTACTTTGCTTAATAGAATATTGAGTGAAGAGCACGGGAAAAGAATAGCCGTAATTGAGAATGAATACGGTGAAGTAGGTATAGATCAAGGGCTCGTAATTAATGCCGATGAAGAAGTATTTGAGATGTCAAATGGGTGCATTTGTTGTACTGTTCGTGGTGATTTAATAAGAGTCCTTGGCAACCTTATGAAAAGAAGAGATAAGTTTGACTATGTTTTAGTAGAAACGACAGGATTAGCAGATCCAGGCCCAGTTGCTCAGACTTTTTTCATGGATGAAGAGATTAGTTCTGAATTTACTCTTGATGGAATTGTTACTTTAGTTGATGCTGCACATATCGATCAGCAACTAGGAAGGAGTGATGAAAGTTCAGAACAAGTTGCATTTGCAGATGTTCTTGTCCTTAACAAAACTGATTTAGTCTCTGATGATGCACTAAATACTCTTGAATCGAGGTTGAGAGATATGAACCGAATGACTCGAATTATTCGAGCCGAGAATGCCAAAGTACCAATTGAAACAGTCTTAAATCTAAGTGCATTTGATCTTGATCAGATCCTTAAACGCAGGCCAACATTCCTTGAACCAGAATATCCTTTTGAATGGACAGGTGTTTACGATCTTGATGCAGGTAAATATGAATTAATGCTAGAAGAAGGACCTGATCCAGAAATGTCCTTAGTAGCACTCGTTAACCAAGGAGAGAGTGAAGAAGAACTTAAAGATGGGGCTGAATCCTCCGTAAGACTTTATGCAGAAAAAGCTAATAGCTTAGAGCCTGGAAATACTATCTCATTTGGGGAACACATAAATCTCAAATTAGATGATAAAGGGAATAAATCCTTCATCCTGAACATAGAAAAACCAACAAAAATAGGTTTGTTTACACAGCACACCGCTGAAGAATTCAATATGAAAGTCATTAAAAGTGACGAAAATAAAGTTATTCCATTTAATACTGAAAGGTTCTGGCAAGCAGAGCATGAACATGATGATGAGGTAGGCTCAATTGCTATAGAGCGTTTTGGAGATGTTGACCCAGAAAAACTAAATACTTGGATGGGAAGGCTTCTCTCAGAAAAAGGGGTGGATATTTTCAGAACTAAAGGTTTCATAAGTTACTCAGGTAACCCAAGGCGAATAGTTTTCCAGGGAGTACACATGTTATTTACTGCACAACCTGATAAAGAATGGGGTAACGAACCTCGTAGGAATCAACTTGTTTTTATCGGTAGAAATCTAAATGAAAAAGAGATGCAAGAAGGCTTTGATAAATGCCTGATATAGAACCATTTAGCCCAAGAGGCATGTTCCACGAGGGATGGACAGCTGAAGTTAGCGATTATGCCATAGCATGTGGCTGGGCTCTTAAAGGGAAACAATTTATTGTTGGCGACGTGGCAGGTGGTATTTTTGCATTCGAAGGAGAAACTGGAAAAATTATTTGGAAAAAAGAAAACACACACTCTGGTGGTCTATTAGCAATGGTCATTCATCCAGAGGGTGAAATTTTTGCAACATCTGGTCAGGATGGAAATGTTCAGATTTGTAATTGCCAAGAAGGTAAAGCAATTAAAACACTTGATCTTGGCAAGGGGTGGGTAGAACACCTCAAGTGGTCTAATGACGGGTTATTTCTGGCGATAGCTTCCTCAAAAAAAGTATATGTTTTTAATGAAAATGGTGAAGAGAAATGGATTTCAGAAGACCATCCAAGCACAGTAAGTGCAATAACATGGTCAAACAAAAATGAGCTAGCAACTGCTTGCTACGGAAGAGTTACATTCTTTGACATAGTTAATAATAAAACGAATCAAAAACTCGAATGGCAAGGATCATTGGTCTCAATGGAATTAAGTCCTGATGGAGATATAGTCGCCTGTGGGAGTCAAGACAATTCAGTTCATTTTTGGAGAAGATCAACAGGAATGGATGCTGAAATGACAGGATACCCAGGAAAACCAAGTCATCTTTCTTTTGATGACAGTGGGAAATTACTAGCAACTAGTGGCAGTGAAAGAATTACAGTATGGAGTTTTATAGGCAATGGTCCAGAGGGGACTATGCCAGGAGAGCTATGTCACCATACTGAACCTATTTCAAGCCTTGCCTTTTCAAATAAAGGTATGCTTGTAGCCTCAGGATCTAGAGATGGTTCTGTTGTCGCAAGTTTTCTTAAAAAAGACGGTAATGGAGACCCAGTTGGGGCTGCATTCGCCGGAGATTTAGTAGGGGCAATATCCTGGAGACCTGATGATTGTGCACTTGCAGCAGTTAATGCAAAAGGTGTAGTAAATGTATGGAAATTTAAAGTTCGTACTAACCTTTTTTCTAAGGGGTTTAAGTAAAAGCAGAAATTTATAAAATTACCAATAATTAGCTTTTAAATGTCTTTCCATACAAATGACTTCACAGTCATTATCTATACCTTTTGGGTGAATATCGCAATATGAGAGACATTGAAAATATTCGTCTATAGGATTAGATTGATCAGTTTTCCTAACTTCATTCGAATGATTCATAAAAGAGATCCTCAATTATTTAAAATCAAGATAGTCGAATTAAATATCAAAAGAAATAAGCAAAACTTACTAAAAATATCTCAAAAAAATTAACACGATTTATTACTACTCTCGGACATTTTTTATAAAAAAGCAATGCGTATAAAAACGGATTGTCTTTAGAGAAATATTTTCCTAATTTTATATTGTTGAGTTCTAGGAGGTCTTTCAAAATGATCGATAGCCTGCCTGAAATTTCGGAATGAACCGAACTAATTTAATTAACTGCTCCAATTATTTTTTATTAATGTCTAAGCTTCCTTCTTCTGCATCGTTTAGGTGCCCTCTAAGAAACAAGCTTAATTCTAGAGTTTTTGCCCCAGTTAAAGACAATTAGTTAATTTTGGTGAGTAATTAGCTTAATAGAGGTTAATAACAAGGATCCATGATTTAGGTACGTTTTTAACTTCATAAAAAATATATAAGTAAAAGATAAAAGAGGGCTTTCATTAGTCCTCTTTTTTTTAATTAAAAAAATAAGGTGACTTTCTTTTAGTTTTATAGATAATGATTAAAAAGATAAAATAAAAAATATGGTTAGATACTATTGCCCCTATTGCAATCCTAAATATCAATTTCAAAAACAATCTTCAAAAGGGGTTCTTGTATGTGGATTGTGCGGTGAGGATCTTGTAAAAAAACCATTTATTAGGTTAAACCAGATAATTGCTTTAGTTGCTGCGTCATCATTACTTCTACCGTTAGTATATACTTTTATTTTTTTAATTAAAAATCAAATAAATCCTCCAAATAAAAATTATCAAGCAAATATTAGGTATTCATTAATTATTAAAGATACAATTGCATAAAACAATTAAAAAAAATTCAGAAAGTCAACCTCTACAAAGAGATTTATTTAAACATGAATTTTTACTCTCAACATTTATTTGATCATCAAAACTTTTTAATTTTTTTTCATTATTTATTGATTTAACTTTCTGTCCACAATGACCTTTGCAACCACCATTAATTAGATTATGTGCATGTAAATTGGGAATATTCGTAAATAACAAAAGAAAAATTATTTTAAAAATTTGATAAAAATAAGACTTCATTTTTAATATCATTTTCCCAGAATTAGTAAATAAATAATATCAGTTAATTCCAAGGAGTGTTTATAAGTCCCCAGATATCGAAGAAGAAAAATAAAACTGCAATAACTACAAGATCCCAAGCTCTTTCCCTAAACGCCCAAGGTGCAATAAAAACTTCCCCAAGTCCATGGAGTGCCGCCCCAATAGGTAAATGATCAAGAACAAGCAAACTGTGAGAGAGAATAAAAAGAAAGCTTGCGAAATATCTAAAAAAAACAAATTGCCAATTACTAGAATTCATACTTTTTTAGATTTTTAAAAAATATACTTCAATGATCCAAATAAGGAAATAGATCGAGTTAGGAGATGTTTTTTTTTGTAGCCATAAATACGAATAAAGATTTGAAGCTAAAGTAAAAGTTATTAAACCATGAAATATATGTTTTCAAGCTATCGTCCAAAAAATAGTTTTGATGAATACTTTAAAGATAACGTCAACTCTGCAAGAGAAATATTAATCCCACTTCTGTCCTCTTTAGATAATATGGGTCTTGAAGAGTTAAACAGGAATCATTCTGCAGCAAAAAAATTATTATTAAGACATGGTGCCACTTTCAGATTAAATGACACTGGTTTAAAAGGCACTGAGAGAATATTACCTTTTGATCCACTGCCAAGAATAATAAGTAAAGATGATTGGGTAACATTAGAAAAAGGCTTAAAACAAAGGCTTGAGGCAATTGATTTATTCCTAGACGATATTTATAATTCTCAAAATATTATTAATGATGGAATAATTCCAAGAGAGTTAATCGAGAGTTCAGAAGGTTGGAGACCTCAAATGATAGGTTTCAAACCTCCATTAAATAAATGGTGTCAAATTTCGGGACTTGATTTAATAAGGGACAGGAAAGGAGATTGGCATGTTTTAGAAGATAATTTAAGGTGTCCTTCTGGGGTTGCTTATTTTTTAGAAAATAGATTAGTTATGAAAAATATTTTCCCTAATCTTTTTTCTGGAAGAATAGTAAAACCAATTGATGAATATCCATCATATCTTTTAAAAACTCTTCAAGAACTTGCTGTTTGGACAGACACTCCCAAAATAGTTCTACTAACTCCTGGAATTTTTAATAGTGCATATTTTGAGCATAGTTATTTAGCGCAAGAAATGGGCATCCAATTAGTACAGGGCCATGACTTAATTTGTAATGATAATTATGTATATTTAAAAACTACCTCCGGTTTAAAGAGGGTAGATGTCATTTACAGACGAATTGATGATGATTTTTTAGATCCTCTTAATTTCAGAAAAGATTCCTGCCTTGGTGTTAGCGGATTACTTGATGTTTTCAAGGCAGGTCATGTTGCTTTAGCAAATTCCCCTGGGACTGGAATAGCAGATGACAAAATGATTTATTCTTTTGTTCCAAAAATGATTAAATATTATCTTGATGAAGAAATTATTATTAAAAATGTAGAAACATATATTTGTCATTACGAAAAGGATCGGGAATACGTTCTAGAAAATTTACCAAAACTTGTTGTTAAGTCTGTCGCTGAAGCTGGTGGATATGGAATGTTAATTGGGCCTCACTCAACAAGCAGTGAAATAGAAGAATTTGCTAATAAAATCAGAAAAAATCCTAGAAATTTCGTAGCACAACCAACATTAGAATTATCTACTGTACCATCGTTATGTGATGGAGAACTATATCCATGCCATGTTGATTTAAGACCATATATCTTGAGAGGAAAAGATTCATGGGTTAGTCCAGGTGGGCTTACGAGGGTAGCATTAAAAAAAGGATCATTAGTCGTAAACTCTTCTCAAGGTGGAGGATGCAAAGATACATGGGTTGTAGGTAAATAATATGCTTTTAAGTCGTGTAGCAGAATCTCTTTATTGGATCAATCGTTATTTAGAACGAGCAGAAAATATATCTCGTTTTGTGGAAGTAAGTGAAGCAATGTCATTAGATTGTCCACCAGGAAGTGCAGAACCTTGGCTCCCGTTAATTGATGCTTCAAGCGACAGGGAATCTTTTGATAAAAGATTCCCAGAAAAAAAGCCTGATGACGTTATAAATTTTTTAATAAGAGATCGTTTAAATCCAAACAGCATAATTTCTTGTATTCAATTAGCTCGAGAAAACGCACGACAAATAAGAGATGTATTGACAACAGAAATGTGGGAGCAAATTAATATTTTATATTGGAATATGCAAGAAGGAGAAGCAATATGGAATAAGCCAAGACAAGAACAATTAAGTGAAATTAGGAGAGCATGTCAGCTTTTTTATGGAATTACAGATGCAACTTTAAGCAAAGACCTTGCTTGGAGATTCAGCATTCTTGGAAGATTAGTTGAGAGAGCTGATAAAACATCGAGAATTTTAGATGTTAAATATTATTTACTTCTCCCCAGCCTAGATGAACTTGGAGGTGTTCTTGATGAGTTACAATGGATTGCTCTTTTACGCTCCGCTGGAGCTTATCAAATGTTTAGGAAAGCAGAGCAAAATTCTATTAAGCCTGAATCAGTTGCAAGATTCCTTTTACTGGATCCAATTTTTCCGAGATCAATAAGATACTGTCTTGATGGGATAAGCAATACTCTTAAGATGATAGATACCTCTCCTCCTCCTGAAAATCCTTCAGAATTAGAATGCATGAGAGGCTTGCTCAAAGCAAAGTGGAGTTATATCAGAATTGAAGATATAATTAATGATGGTTTACATGAGGCAATCGATTCATTGCAAATTGATTTGAATAAATTAAATGATCTCATTCAAGAAAAATACTTTATCAATTAATAAGTTTTTTAATGAGAATTAAATACCTTCACAAACTTGAATATAAATATGAAGAACCTGTTCAATTAGGCGAGCATAGATTGTGTATCAAGCCAAGGTCAAATGGTTTCCAAAAGCTGAAGAATTTTGAATTAAAAATAACCCCAGAACCAGAAATTATTTATCCATTACTTGCTGCAAGTGGCGAAGAGATTAATCGAATTAGATTCAACGGGGTAACAGATAATTTAATTATTGAATCAATAAGTGAAGTTGAGACCATAAAACATCCAAATATTATTGATGGGGTAAAGAATAGAGATCTAACATTACCTTTTTGCAGAAGTATCATAAATAGAGATTTACAAGGGGCATTAGAGGGCTGGATGCCAAATGGACAGCACGATCCCTCTGCAGTTGAACTTGCTCAAGAAGCTTTGGCGGGAAGTTTTAATAACGCATTATCATTCACCTACCAATTAATAGAAATCATTCAAGATCGGGTTAAATATACTAAAAGACACACAGGTCCAGCTTGGCCGGCGAGCAGAACACTTAGAGAACGTATAGGTTCATGCAGAGATTTAGCAATGCTAATGGTTGAAGCTTGTAGGTCTATTGGTATTCCAAGTAGATTCGTAAGTGGTTATCATTTTGAAGATCCGTTACCGTCTGAGTTAGATTTACACGCTTGGGCTGAGTTATATATTCCAGGCGCCGGTTGGAGAGGTTTCGATCCAAGTGGAAAAGGATTAATAGACGAAAGATATCTAACACTGGTGTCCTCTTCCAAATCTAATTTAACTTCTGTAATCTCAGGAAACTTCATAGGAAAAAATAATTTAGAAAATACTTTATCCTGGGAAATTAAACTTCTTGAAATTAAATAAACGATAAATTTTCAACCTTTTAAACTAAGGTGAATAGATAATTAAAAATATGTTTCTTTTTTAGTGTTAATTGATACGTTCTTGAATATATATATCTGTTTTCATTTGTGTAATCTTTAAAGAAAATTGAACTCAAGTTTAGAAATTCCAGTTATCAAACCGAACAAATCAAAAATGTTTGAATTGATAAATTATGAAAAATTTCGTGATACAAAAGATGTTAGATTTTTTGATATCAGTGTTAATGAGTCAAATTATAGAGATCTTGTTATACATAGCGGTCCCGCTGTTAGTCCGCCAAATGAAGACGAATTTAATAATTGGCAATTTTACATACATCATAAACAAGAAGATAATTTATTAGCTATCTCAGGGGGAAGAACATTTTTTCTTGTTAATTTTGGATGGGATTATCCTTTTTATAAAGTTAGATTAGAATCTTGCGGATATATTTTAAGAATACCTAGAGGAACTTTTCATAGATCAGTCTCTGACGAAAACGGTTCAATAGTTTTAAATCAAGCAATTAGAGATGAAGGCGGTACAGTAGAATCTGAATTCAAGGTTACGAATAGCAAAGATAACAAAAAACTTCTAGATTGTATAACTAATTTAGAGCCTAGATTTAAAATTTATAGTGTTAAATAATCTTAAAATGAAGTTCCAAATTTATACATCAATTTAAAAAATTATCTAATTGTTATAAAATAAAAATATTGAGTTTTTTTGGTATGAAATTTTTTAGGTTTTTAAGATATTTTTTATGCATAACTTTTTCTTTCTTAGTTTTATCCTCTCCAGTTTTTGCTGGGGCGAATGTTGCTGTTAAGGGGGAGGGTGATGAAGTGCCAAGTTATGTAAGATCTAATATTACAGGATTTGATTTCCATGGAGAGGATCTTCATTTGTCTTCTATAGCTGGTGCAGTTGCTAGAGACGCAGATTTTAGTGATGTTGATTTACATGGAACTACATTAACCCTATCTGATTTAAAAGGTTCTAATTTAAATGGAATAGACCTTACTGATACTCTTTCTGATCGAGTTAATTTCCAAAAAACAGATCTTAGAAATGCTGTTTTAATAAATATGATTGCATCAGGCAGCAGTTTCGCAGGAGCTCAAATAGAAGGAGCAGATTTCTCTTATGCCATTCTTGACAGCGAAGACCAAAGAAACCTTTGTGAAATTGCTGATGGTATTAATCCAACCACAGGAGTTTCAACTAGAGAAAGTCTTGAGTGTAGTTAGAAAGTCAAATTCATAAATAAACTTTCTTGCCATTATTAAATTTATAAATCCTTTGTTCATCGTCTTGAAATATCATTTCACCATTTAGTTTGGATTTCTTAAATTTTGAGAGTCTTGCTCTATGTATATTTGATTTTCTATTTATATTATCTTCACTATCATACATTCCAATATAGATATTTATATTTGGGTTTGAAAAAGTTGTTTCTTCCTCTCTTAAAAAAATTCTTTCAATATTTGTTTCTTTGCTCTGCAGTTTATTTTTAAATTTAATTAATTTTGAGTTCTTTGGTTTTTTAAAATTAATTTTTATGAAAATCAAAAAAATAATCCCAAAAATTAAAAAAACTAAAAATTTGATCATTAGCTATTTAATTTTTATTTTTATATCTACGCCTAAGTTACTTTTAGTAGTTAATATTTCTTTTTTTAAAATTCCATAAGTAAAAATTCTAGATAAAGTTTTCAAAGATTTAAAAACTAAAAAAACAGTGAATAAAAAGAAAATTATAAGGTTTTCTACAAGGATATTTTTATTTTTATGTAATTTACTCATAAAAGTCTTAAATCAATTATTTTTAATCATTTTCTGCATATGGGCCGAAAAATTCACTAGAGTCTCTTCCTATCACTTTAGCAAGATTTAAGCTTTTATCTATATCCCAATTAGATGCCATTCCATAAAGAATACCGGCAGCGAAAGAGTCGCCACATCCATAAGAATCAACCTTTTGTTCTTTATTTTTAAGAGCCTTATATCTTCCTCCTGGAAATATTATGCCCCCCTTCTCCCCCTCAGTTTTAATAGTGTATTTGGGCTTTACTGATAATTCAGAAAAAGAAAACTCTTCGCCAGGATCAAGATTACTCCCTATTAATAGATCTAGATTAACTTTCGATTTATTAATAGTATTTATTCCCACTCTTGGAGTTGTACAAAGTATTGAAGCTGATCTAGCCATTTTAAAAATCTCCGAATCAGATGCAGTGATAAATATTCCATCCATTTTTTTAAAAATACTCCAGTCTAAGTTATCTCTATAATTTGGAGCTAACCTTTCCCCAATAACTGTTATTGCTCTCTCGCCTTGAGAATCAATCATGCTAAACCCTCTTCTAGTAGGTTTGTCACGCCATGCAACATGTAACTTTATTCCCATATTTGAAAGAATTTTGAAACATCTATCTCCATAATCATCATTACCTAAAGCTGTAAAAAAATGAATTTGATTTAAAGTTAGTTCAGAAAGTGTTTTCGCTATGATAGATCCTCCACCAGCTGGATATTCAAGGGACTTTTCAGAGTGAGAAATAACTCCAGGTTTTGGCAAATGATCGACCTTTAAGAAATTTATCCACTCAACGTGACCAACAACAGCTAAATTTAAATTTCCTTTTTTAAATTTATAGTCTTCAAATTTATTATTCTTTTCAACAGCCATAAGCTTTTAAATACTATTATTAAAAGAAATATTTTTGACAAGTGAATTCTTTTAACATTTTAAAAGATAATAAACAGATCCTATCTTATCTTTACCTTTTTCTATCTATTTTAGGTGCGGCCCTTCCAATGATGGCAAATTTCGAATTTGCTAGAGAATATGGAAATAGTTTTGATATAAAAAACTTCATTTCCTTAGCAAATGCCAACCCTGCAGCTCAGTCAATTTCTAGAGACTTGTTAGTAGGTGCAAGCGCTATTTTTATATGGATAGTAAATGAAGCAAAAAAATTGAAAATTAAGAATATGTGGGTTGTTTACATTGGCACTTTTCTTATTGCATTTGCATTCTCTGCACCTTTTTTCTTGTTTCTAAGAGAGAGAAGAATTATTGAATTAGAAAAGATTAATTAAAATAATCTCCTAAATAAAATTGTAAATACAACAAAGCAGCAACATGAGATAGAGAGCCAGATTATTGAAGCGAAACCAAATAGGTCTAATATACGTCCCGAAATAAATGGTCCAAAAAAATAACCCATAGCGAAACACTGTGACAATAGCGCAAGTGCAAAACCTTTTTTATTTGAAGGAGCTATTCTGAAAACAACATCTGTTGAGGTTGGAAGAAATGAAGCAGTCCCTAAACTAACTAATATCAATGAAAAAGAAATCAAATAAAAAGCTGTAATATTTAAATAACTAGATATAAATAATAAAAATGAAGCTAAAGAGAAGTTTATTAAACTAAATTTCAATCCAAATAATCTACCTTTCTTTGATATCCAAGAACCAACAGGCCATTGTAAAAACAACAACAAAATTAACTGAATAGAAATTATAAGACTAGTAATTTCTTTACTTAATGCATTTCGAAATACTCCACCTTTAACAAGATCTAAAGGCAAAGTTACTTGAATCAAAGCTAAAGAAGTAGTTATTAACAAAATAGATAAAATAATTATTTTGGAATTTTTATTCCATTTCAATTGTCCCTGTTTAACAGGATTTACTAATTCTTTTTGGAAATTTTCTTGGTTTCTTTTGATAGAAAAATTATTTGTCGAAATTAAATAAGTAATAACAAACATACAAAATATATCATTTATAAAAATTGATTTTGAGTATAAATAATTTGTCATAAACCCGCCCAAAAATACTCCTAAAAATATTCCTAAAGCCTCCGAACTCCTAACAAGGGAATAAGCTTTTCTTGTATCTATGGGATAGCAAAAATAAGGCACCCCGAATTCTGCTGCAGGCCAATATATGCCTGCAGCCGCACCAACAAATGATTGTCCAATTATGTAAAAATAAGTTTCTCTTGAAAAAATGAGAAATAAGCTTGCGGTAATACTTAGTATTGATGAAGCAATTAATGGAAATTGTATTTTCCCTTTTTTATTTAGATAATTACCTGTAAAAAATCTCGTTAATGTACCTATTATTGCTGATATGGTAAAACCCAAACCTATATCTGTTGCAGATAATCCAATATTATTAAAAATGAGTGATGTTAAATAAATAACACCTCCTGCTCCAAATGCAGCATAAAATCTTATTTTGGTTAATAGCCTCAAAGGATAAGGGAATTGCATCCACCAATTTTTGCTAATTTGAAAACTATTTGGACTAATCACGAGTGAAATACATTTTTATAATATTTTTAGGTTTTTGTGGATTATTTTTTAATAATGGTTCAAAGGCTGCTGAAAAGATAAATATTAATTTTGAAGAGATGAAGATACCTTTCACTATAGAACAATTATCAAAATTAGAAAAATACGAAGATGACTCAACAGAATTAATAGATTGGTTAAAAAATAATGGATTAATAAAAGTTTTTGAATTATCAAAATTTTTAGAATTTCCAGTATTCAAAGAAGAGGGTCTCAATAGAGAAGTATTAAGAAGTTGGATAGGGCGCAAAATTCTTACAGAATTAAGTAAAACTATTAAAGTTCCAAATGACAGTAATGGAATCGAAATTTATAACACTATAGAAAATTTACTAGAGGATAAAAAAGAGGTTTCAACTTTAGACATAATAAAGGCAATACCTTCAGAAGAAATTTCATTAGATCTTGATAATTTAATTTTAATAATCTCTTCATGGAAAAATGAATTAGCAATGCAACAAAATCTTATTTCGAAATTAAATAATCTTGAAAAAATTAATGATGAAACAACTAAAAAAAGTGAAAATAATTATATATCTGAATTTACAAAGATAAATAAAAAAATTTATGCTTCTCACCGAGTAAAACCTCTTGAAGTTGAATTATGGAAAAGTAATAAAAAAAATCACAAAGAACTAATAATTTTTATGCCTGGACTTGGAGGCGAAATTAACAATTTTAAGTGGATAGGAAACGAATTAACTAAAAGGGGTTGGCCAATAATATTTATAGACCATAGAGGAAGCAATTTAAAAGCAATTACTGGAGTACTCGAGGAAGGACAATCAATTCCAGGAAGTGCAGACTTTTTTTTATATAGAATTAAAGATTTAGAAGCTGTATTAAAATCTCACGAGAATGGGGAATTTGGTATACCTAATAATTCTTATGTCTTAATGGGGCATTCACTTGGTGCTTTAATAGCACTTTTATATGAAGGTAACAAACCAACTTATCAACTTGAGGGAAGATGTGATTCGGCATTAAAAGATTTCGCAGTAACAAATTTATCAAAACTACTTCAATGTCAAATAAGCGAAATTCCATTCTCTGAGAAAAATAATGCTAATAAGGCAAGTGCAATAATAGGATTTAATTCGTTTGGCAGTTTATTATGGCCAAAAGAAAATAGTTCTGGCATTAAAACACCAACACTTCTAATAGGCGGTACATATGACCTTATTACACCGTTAATAAATGAACAATTCAGAGTTTTTTCTGCTTTAAATAATCCATCAAATAGATTTCTAATTATTGAAGGAGCAAGTCATTTCTCTCCAATAAGAATTAATAATAGTTATGAAGAAAATAATGACGTCTTCAAAATAAGTGAATCTTTTATTGGTTCAAATCCAATTTTAGTACAAGATTTATCTGCTAAATTTGTAGTCAAATTTTTAGAAAATATTAAGGACCAAGAGGTTACTAAAGTAATTAAAAACCAAAAAGATTTGGGACTTAATTTCCATCTTTTAGATCTTGAAACTATAAAAGAAGTTTCCAAAAATTAGTACTCTATTCGTGGATCTAAATAGGCAATTAATATATCCACAAAGAGATTTAAAGAAACTATGAGCATAGAGGTAAAAATTACAATACCTTGAACCAAGGTATAGTCTCTCTGAGAAATTGCTTCATGTAATCTTAAAGCAATACCTGGCCATGAAAAAGTTACTTCGAATAATAGAGCACCGCCTGCTAATGACGCCATAGTCAATCCAGAAATAGTGATAATTGGCAATAGAGCATTAGGTAAAGCATGGTTTAAAAAGATTTTATTCCTTGATATCCCTCTACATTTAGCAGCATTAACGTAATCACTTTTTAATGTTTTATCCAAGTTTACTCTTAATGAGCGACTAAATATACCACTCAAAAGAAAGCCAAGTGTAATGGAAGGAAGTGCGAGATGATAAAGGGAATCTTTTAAGGCAGTAATATTATTTGAAAGAATACTATCTAAAACTAGAAAACCTGTAATTTGAGGTTGTTGCTGAAATATTGGAAATCTACCCCCAATTGGGGAAATATTAAAAAATACAGAAAATAGTAATTGCGCTAACATTGCACCCCAAAAAGGAGGGGTCGCATATGTAGCAATTCCTAATATTCTCGCAATATAATCACTCTTTTTACCTCTATTTCTTAAGCCAATTAAACCTAATGGGAACCCTATAAGTATGGCACTTAACATTGAAAAGAATCCAAGCTCAAGACTTGCGGGCATTGACTTAAGAATAATATTGAGGACAGGCTCTTGGGTACTAAGAGATTGGCCAAAATCTAAGTACAATATATTTTTAACATATGTAAAATACTGATTTATTAGAGGTTCATTTAGCCCCAATTTATTTCTAAGAAATTCCCTCGAAACTTCATCGGCACCAGATCCAAGTATTGCATCGACAGGGTCACCGGGAGCAACTCTCAATAAAATAAATACTAATGAAGAAATTATCCATAACATTATTGGAATTAATGAAATTTTTAATAATGAATAATTTAGTAGTTTATTTAAATTTCTACTCATCAATTAATTTAAGATCACTTAATGAAATTATTCCTGCACCATTAAAAATTGGTTTTGATATTTTATTTTGAGACCATGCTTTTTGAGAGGATATCCAAATAGGAATATAAGGGATTGAATCTGCTGCTATTTTTTCAATTTCAACAAGTTTTTCTAATCTTTTAATTCCAGTTATTTTTTCACTTTCGAGAAATAAACTTTCCACTTTATTAGATCCCCAAAAACTACCGCTGTAAACTGATTCTCCTTTATTACATATGCCATCAACTATTTCATTACAACTTAAAAGAGGAGTAAGATACGCTTCTGGATCTGAATAAGCTCCAGTCCAATCGAGAATAACTGCCGTATAAATTCCTAAACTTAGATTCTTATAAACTGTTGTAGATTCAACCCCATTGAGTTCAATATTAATACAATCTTTCAAAGAATTTTTAATTTCTTCCTGCCATGTCAGGGCAATAAGCTTGTCAGCGGGCACATTCGATCTATAAGTAAGAGGTATTTTCAGAATATTTCCATTGCAATAATTTTCTTTTTGCAATAACCTTCTCGCTTCTAAATAATCATATTTAGGCCACAGTGCTTGATTATCTTTTTTTAATATTGGAGGAATAATTGATCTTGATGGTTTCCTTAATCCATAACTTACTTTCTCACTAATTAATTTTCTATTAAGACTTTTGGCCAAAGCCAGTCTTAAATTAATATTACTTAAAGGATAAGAACTAGTTTTAAGGCTTATAAAACTTAATTCAGTAAAAGGGCTATTACCTTCTTTAAACTGTTTATTTTTGCTTAAATTATTTAGACTTTTTCTCTGACTATCATCAATTGAATTTGATAAGAGCACGTCAATTTGTTTACTTTTTAAAGCCCCAAAAAGAGATGATGAATTTGAATATCCCACAAAATTAATGCCCTCATTTAAAGGCTTTTCACCCCAATAATTCAAATTTGAATCAATTGATTGAACTTCATTTGAAAAACTGGAGAGGACATACTTGCCGGTGCCAACGAATTTTTCATTTAAAAACTTATCAGAATATTCCTTATAAAATGTAGGAGATATTGGTGTTAGATTAACTGATGTGAGTAAACCATTTAAGGAACTTGATGGTTTATTTAAATTTATTATTACTGAGTATTCACTTGGAGTTTCTATTGATTTAATCTTATTTCCCAAAATATAATTCATGGTTCCAATTCTTTTGAATCTATCAAAAGTAAATTTTATTGCATTTGAGTTAAATGAAGTTCCATCGTGAAAAAAAACATTTTTTCTTAAATTGATAACTATTTTAAGTCTATCCTTTGAAATATTTGGCATCCCTGATGCCAATTCAGGTATTAATTCTCCGTTTGAATTTAATTCATACAACGTGTCTCCCAAAGAACTTATTAATTGAATTGCCTTAAGAGTATTAGCTCTTGCGGGATCTAAAGATTCAATTTTTCCAGAACTTGCAACTATGATTTTTTTAGATATTCTTTTTGAGCCACAAGAGTTCTGTAACAAAGAAATTAAAATAATAAAAATTGATAAAAATACCTTTTTTTTCATATTGCTTAATTACTAAATTATTCTGAAGATTGATTTGAGCAAAAAATTTGTAAGGTTATTTGACTTATTTCTAAAGCAAATGTTTTTTTAGAATTGAAGGCAAAAGGCCACTCTCTCACCCAACAAATTTTTTTATCTATATTTATACCAATTACTTGAAAAGTCTTATTACTATTTTTAATTTTTACACAAGCACCTTTATAAAGATTTTTAGAAAAAATTAAATTATTATTTTCATTTTTGTTATCTAATAGTTTTGAGGGAATCATTAAAGTACTAAAACCAAATACTTACTTTCTTCGGTTTAACAAGCTATGAGGATATTTGCAAATTATTTTTCTAAATACAACTTAATTGACTAGCAATAATTTTGACTTCATTAAGCGAATTTATTTCATCTTTCGATTTCTCAAAACTTCCATTATTCACCTCATGAGTTATAACAACAATTTCGGCTTTATCCTCAGTTGCATCTAGTTGAACAATTGATTCTATTGATACATTATTATTTCCAAAGATATCTCCAATTTTTCCTATTACGCCGGGACTATCAAGACAAATAATTCTAAGGTAATTTTTTTTATTTATTTCAGAAGATCCTATGATATGACACTTTCTCCAGAAATCAAAAGATAATAACGGATCGATTGAATTATTATTTTTTTTTGAAGTAGCATGCAGATTTAATATATCTGATACTACTGATGCAGCAGTTGGACCACTCCCCGCACCTGGACCATACAACATTATTTCTCCAAGAGGATCAGCCTCTATCAATAATGCATTATTAACTCCCATAACTGTTGCTAGTGGATGCGATTTTGGAATCAATGTAGGGCCAACCCATATATTCAAAGCAAGTGAATCATTATTATTAATTTGCTGCCTTTCGGAAAGAGCCAAAAGTTTTATTTCAAATCCTAATTTATTCGCATATTCGATATCCTTTAAATTTATGTTACTTATCCCTTCTGAATGTATTTCGTCTCTCTTGATTTTCCCTCCAAATGCGAGTTCACTAAGGATAGAAATCTTATCAGCAGCGTCATATCCCTCAACATCTGCCGTTGGATCTAATTCTGCATACCCAAGGCTTTGAGCCATTTTTAATGTTTCCTTATAATCAGCTTTTTCATTTGCCATCTTTGAAAGAATAAAATTTGTTGTGCCATTTATTATCCCAACCATTTTTTTTATACTATTACTTTTTAATGATCTTTTTAATGGTTCAATTATTGGAATCCCTCCGCAGACTGCTGCCTCTGACAATATGTAAACTCCTTCTTTAGCTGCAGTTTTGTATATTTCTTCGCCATATCTTGCAATGACTGCTTTATTTGCTGTAACAACAGATTTACCTGATTTTAATGATCGCAGAATAATATCTTTCGCCAAATCAACCCCTCCCATTACTTCAACAATTAAATCAATGGAGGAGTCATTAATTAATTCAAATGGATCATCAGTTAATAAATTATTATCTAGCTCAATATCCCTCTTTTTACTAAGATCTTTAACTGCTACTTTTGCAATTTCTATTTCTTTTAGAATTGGATGTGAATCAAATTCAGAACTTAATATTTTATAAACCCCTGAACCTACAGTTCCAAAACCTACGATGCCAATTTTGCATTTTCTCATTTTTTATTTTTTTACTTTGAGTTTAATTTTATATTATTAAACCTACAAAAATTCATTTGCTTGAGACTGCATTTTCAATAATATGTTTAAAAAACCATTCGATCGTGAAGGTGTTAAGCTTGCTTTCAAACCAGTATCTTCTATAAATTTCCTATCTATTTCAATGACTTCATTTGGTGTTAACTCATTTAATCCATTAATCAGAAATGCCAACAAACCCTTTGTAATGAGGGCATCAGAATATCCTTCCCAAAATAATTTTCCGGCTTTTATGGTTGCCTTAACAAAAACTTCTGAAACGCATCCCTTAACCTTATTTTCTTCAACAAGGATCTTACTATCTGGTTCTTTCAATTTTTTTCCTAACCACAAAATGTATTCATATTTTCTTTTTGGATCTTCTGATTTCTTCAACTTTTCAACTAATTTTGATAAGTTATTGTATTTTTCTTGATTTTCCATTTTTTAAAAAACTATTAATAAACCTCCTATAGGTTTTTCATTATACAAATATTTCTTCTTCTGTGATAAAGCCTGATAACGGGATATCCCAGTCTGCTCTGGTTAATGGAATACTACTTACACAATTTGAAGTTAATACTCCTATGCATGGAACATTCCTCCAATTTTTATCTCTCCTTAATTTATCAAAATAACCTCCTCCATAACCTAACCTTATTAAATTTTTATCTACGGAGAGGCACGGAACAAGTATCATACTTATTTGCTTATGACTTAATGAAAAATAGTTATTTGGACTTAGTATCCCCTCAGAATCTTTTGTAAGAGGTCTTTCATCCCATGGATAAAATAACAACTCTTTTTTATCTTTACATCTGGGCAATGCTAAAGAAATTTTTTCCTTAAGACTTCTAATATCTACTTCATTTTTTAGAGGCCAATATATAGCTATGTAACCAATATTTTTATATTCCTTAATAAATGAATCAACATACAATTTTACATTTTTTTCTACATTTTCTTTTTGATTAAGGGAAATCTCATCTCTAAGTTTTCTAAACATATCCCTCTCCAATTTCTTTCTATCTAAGATAGTCATATTAAATCTTTAGTTGAAGCCTTCTTCATTTAATTTTGTTAGTGCTATGGCCAATGCATCTGCCGAATCATCAGGTTTGGGTGGGGTTTTAAGTTCTAAGTTATACATTACAGCATCTAGAACCTCTTTTTTAGATGCTTTTCCAGACCCTGCAATGGTTAACTTTATTTGAGCAGGGGAATATTCACTAACATTAATTTGTTTAGAAGCCAATACCATCATAATCACACCTCTAGCCTGCACCACACTAATAGTAGTGCTTGATCTATAAAAGAAAAATTTTTCTACCGCCGCTACATTTGGATTCCAATGATTTATTAATTCATTAAGATCTTTGAATATCTCATAAAGTCTATCCTCTTCTTTTTTATGTTTACCTGTCTCAATAACACCACAATCTAATAATATCTTTTTTTCATTTTCTATTTCAATAATCCCATAACCAACTCTAGCTAATCCGGGGTCAATCCCAATTATTCTCACTGTAATTAAGCTTCTGCAGTTAATTGAAATTTTGAAAGATTTTCTTTTTCATCTAAATCAAATACTTTACAAAAAGCTTGAATAACTCTTTCACCTGAATCAACTTGTTCTAGAGGATCTTTTCTTAATCTATGTCTTAAAGAACAAGAAATAACCCTCGCTATATCGTCCTCTTGCACTTCAGTTCTTCCCTCAAATGCGGCAATTGCCCTTGCCGATCTATTTGTAACAATATCTCCACGTAAACCATCAACATCTAATTCTCCACAGATTGCAGAAATATTCAATCTAAGGTCATCGTCCATTTGAACAGAATTTAAAATTTCTTGAGCTTTAATTACCTTTTGTTGAAGTTCATCCTGCTGTTTCTCAACACTCAATGAAAACTCATCAGGATTATCGTCAAAAGAAGTCCTTTGATCAACTACCTGAACTCTTAATTCAGCATCTCTTACTGTCTTGA
>JFNU01000146.1 GCA_000634515.1 Prochlorococcus sp. scB245a_520K10
TTCAACTGTATTCCATCCTGAAGCAGCAGAATCTAAAAGTACATCAACCAAATGATCATCAAGTAAATTAACTTCATCAACATATAGTAGGCCCCTATTAGCTTTAGCTAATAACCCAGGTTCAAAGGCCTTAACACCTTCGCTCAAAGCTTTCTCTATATCTATAGTTCCACAAAGCCTGTCTTCAGTAGCACCTAAAGGCAAATCAACCATAGGAACTTGTTTTTGAATAGTCTCTAGATTTTCTCCTTGAACAATTTTTTCCAAAACTTCTTTGCTCTGCAAATCAGGATCAATTAAAGAACTATTATATGGATCGTCTTTAACCACATCTATTGCAGGCAACAAATCAGCTAAAGCTCTAATTGTAGTGGACTTTCCAGTACCTCTATCACCCATTATCATCACTCCTCCAATTCTTGGATCAATAACATTTAACAAAAGCGCTAGTTTCATTTCTTCCTGACCTATTACAGCT
>JFNU01000147.1 GCA_000634515.1 Prochlorococcus sp. scB245a_520K10
TGTTGTATTCACAGTTTTTGTTTTCTTTAATATTCAAATAATCAATAGATGCTACTTCAGAAATTGTTTTTAGTAAATATCCTTATTAAATAAAAATCTTCTAAGGGGGGAAAACTAATTTAATTCATTCATTTCTATTTTTTTTTGAATTGGTTAAATACCAATTTATTTGATGAACAATTCCTCTTAAAACATTCATTTCATGCACAGATGTATTTGCCTTTAAAATGAAATTCTTAAATTTACTTATTTTCACCTTAGAGGTATGTTTTAAAA
>JFNU01000148.1 GCA_000634515.1 Prochlorococcus sp. scB245a_520K10
AAAGGACCACTTGGTTCAACTAATATTACCTTTAAATTAGAAAAATTTTTCTCCAAAATCACTCTAGGCTATGAAGATATTTTAATAAATTGGACATATTTACAGGATCAATTTCAAAACTTGGCATAGGGGGAGTAAGACCACCAGTAACTTGTTTAATTATCTCTTTATCATTCAAACGTTTAGCTATTTTGTGTAAGTCTCTAAA
>JFNU01000149.1 GCA_000634515.1 Prochlorococcus sp. scB245a_520K10
GGAGGGTGATCATTTATCAGAAGTGGTATTAGTTCCTCATGAACAAACAGAAGAAACAGAGCAACTCAACTCAGAGAAAGAAAATTAAAAGAAAATGCTTTATTAGATAATATGGAAATACTTGATATTTTAATTTTAGGTTCCGGTCCTGCAGCATTATGTTTAGCTTCTGAATTAGCCAAGCAGGATCTAAAAATAAAAGGTATATCAACAAAATCTCCAAATGAAAAATGGGAGAATACTTATGGCATATGGGCATCTGAATTAGAAGAATTAGGATTAGAGTCTTTGTTATCTCATCGATGGTGCGAAACAGTTAGTTTTTTTGGGAATGGAAACAACAAAAAAGGGAATATTCCAACTAAACATAATTATGATTATGGTTTAATTAATCAAGAAGCCTTTCAAAATGAACTTTTAAAAAAGTGCAAAGGAATTGAATGGTTGAATGAAACGGCAAAAGATATTAAAGAGAATTACA
>JFNU01000150.1 GCA_000634515.1 Prochlorococcus sp. scB245a_520K10
TTGGTAAATTGAGATTTTCAAAAGAACTCCAGATTCACCTACTCCTCTAACAGCTATTAGAACAGAAGAAATAACAAAAACTTCAAGGCTTGTTTCCAATTTAACCGGGATGACTGTTCAACCTAATAAAGCTATTGTTGGAGCTAATGCCTTTGCCCATGAGTCAGGTATTCATCAGGATGGAGTCTTAAAAAACAGACTAACTTACGAAATAATCGATGCAAAGACTGTTGGATTGAGTGATAACAAAATATCTTTGGGAAAACTTAGTGGAAGAAGTGCAGTGAGAGCAAGATTAGAAGAGATGGGATATGACTTGAGTCGGGAAGACTTAAATGATGCTTTTGCACGTTTTAAGGATTTAGCTGATAGGAAAAGAGAAATTACTGATAGAGACTTAGAAGCAATTGTAAGTGAACAAGTACAACTCCCAGAAGCTAAATTTCAATTAAGACTAGTACAAGTAAGTTGCGGTAATGCATCTAAACCTACCGCCACAATTACGCTTCTAAACACGGATGATAATACTGAGGATACTGCTGTATCATTAGGGACTGGTCCTGTTGATGCTGTATGTGAGGCTCTAAATAAGTTAGCCAAAGTTCCTAATGAATTAATCGAATTTTCTGTAAAGTCTGTAACAGAGGGTATTGATGCTTTGGGGGAAGTAACTATAAGAATAAGAAGGGATAATAAGATATATTCAGGACATTCTGCCGACACAGATGTAGTAGTTGCTGCTGCGAACGCATATGTTAATGCTTTAAATAGACTTGTATTTTCTGAGAAAAAAAATTCAATTCACCCACAATTTGATAATTTAGAAAATTCTGAGAAAAACATTTCTATCTAATCCTGCAAATTAAATTATTTCTTAGGATTATTAAGTATCATCAAAAAAAAGTCATTCAATAATGTAGATTGAAATAATAGTTTAAGCAGTAAATAATGAGAGAAAGGTTACTTGGTTATTGGGCACTTTCTTGGGTTGGGTTAATCAGCAATATAATTGCACTTCCGATAATCGCATTAATAATAAGTTATGGGCCTCCACTAAAAGTTGCAAACATAACTCTTGCCATAAGTCTTGGATGGCCC
>JFNU01000151.1 GCA_000634515.1 Prochlorococcus sp. scB245a_520K10
GCTGCAATCGTTGGAATTGTCTCATCAGCAGCTCTTTTAGCCGAGAGAAAATGGGGAGTAACTTTAACTTTAGTATCTTTATCTATGGTAATTTCTGGTATGGGTCCTTATTCAGTGATAAGGCTTATAACCCTTCAAGACATTTATGGAATTGGTGGATTTACTCTTTTAACAACATTTTTGAGTACGTTGGCTCTTCTATATTGGTGTAATCCAAAACACCGAAGAAGTATTAGGCTATAAATTACTTGAACTATAATTAGGAAAAAGTATTATTCTTGCTTGTTGGATACTGAATTCTTCTATGTCTTATTCTTTTCCATACATTCAAGAATGCTCTTTTTATTAAAAAAATTTCTC
The DNA here is from genome assembly GCA_000634515.1 of Prochlorococcus sp. scB245a_520K10. Taxonomy (GTDB): domain Bacteria; phylum Cyanobacteriota; class Cyanobacteriia; order PCC-6307; family Cyanobiaceae; genus Prochlorococcus_A. The sequence continues at coordinate 361 of JFNU01000151.1, forward strand.
CCTTCGATAAATTACTATCATCTAATTGGCCATCTTTTTGACGTGAATAGATAATTTTAGAAATTGTTTCCAAAGCTTCTTTATCAGAGGCGTTAATATTCATAGCTCTTAATGCAGCTTCACATCCATCAGCAAGCATTAAAATAGCAGTTTCTTTTGACTGAGGTATAGGTCCATTGTACCTAAAATCATTTTCATTAATCTTGATATTTTTTTCTTTTGCCTTGTGAAAAAAATATCCCATTTTTAGAGTGCCTTGATGTTCTGGGATAAAATTTGCTATTGGTTTAGGAAGTCTATTTTTTCTTGCATACTTTAATCCTTCATCAACATGCGCCTGTAATACCTCTGCACTTTTAAGAGGATCATCTATTTCGTCATGTGGATTCTTTGAACCATCCTGATTTTCAATAAACCAATTTGGGGCATGTAATTTACCAACATCATGATATAGAGCGCCAGTTTTAACTAGGTCAATATCACCACCAATCATTCTTGTTGCTTCCTCTGCTAAACCACATATCAACAAGGTATGTTCGAAAGTTCCAGGAGCTTCAAGAGACAATCTTCTAATGAGGGGTTTCTCTTTATCAGCCAATTCGAGTAATCTTGCTTTAGTTAGTAGTCCAAATATTGATTCAAAAATAGGAATAAATAAAATAGTAAAAAGCATTACTATCGCTAATAACAAGGAATCTGAAAATATATTTCCATTAACAAAAAGAAATTCTTGTTTATCAATAAGAGATATTTTATCCTTCCCTATCAAAATCCATTGACTCAAAAACGATCCAATGGGAACAAAAATTGATAGTTGAAGTAACTGCGCTCTACTTCTTATTCTTGCTCCAAGTAGAGATACTACTGAAGCGCAAACTAATAAAATAAAAAATAAATTGTTATTAATAGTAATTGCTGGATCAGGCCAAATAAGACTAGCGATTGATACCCAAGCTAAAGCCGTTATACTTCCCATTCCTTGAGATATTATTAGAGCCGGTGGGATTATAAATGATAATGGACTTATGTTTGAGGCTAAAGCTAATTTCAATGCCTGTACTCCAAGAAGAAGAGTTATGATAAAAATAATCTGTCTTGAAGAAATTGTAGGATTCTCTTTTTTTGAAACTAATATCAAAATTCCAGAACTAATAAGTGCTTCAGTAAAATTACAAATCCAAGAAAAAGTATCTGAAATATTTAAAGGCGAAATAAGAAGTAATTTATAAGAAGAAATTATTGAAATTAAGATGCATATTAAAAAAATTATGAGATTATCAATTTTAGAGATTCTAGTTGGCTGTTTTATTGGAACTTGACTCCTCCTCCACAGATAAAGTAATTTTTTTAAGTTAGTTGTAATGTTTTTCACAGAATATAATTAAATCTATTTGATTAATTTAAAATTATAGGCATGCTAGGTGTAAAAAGGAGATGTTTTTCTAAATGTCATTAAAATTGGACGGTAAAAAATTATCTCTTGAAATTGAGGAAAGATTAAATGACTTTATTACTATTAATAAAATAACTGCAAAAAGAGCTCCTGGTTTAGCTGTAATAAGAATAGGTGAGGATCCCGCGAGTGGTGTTTACGTTCAGAATAAGGAAAAAGCATGTTCAAGAGTGGGAATAAAGAGCTTTATTTATCATCTAAAAGATGATGTAGACCAAAAAGAAGTTGAACAATTAATAAAAAAACTTAACATCAACAAGGATATTGATGGAATGTTGCTTCAACTCCCCATCCCAATAAAGTTTAATGAGCAACGACTGATAAGTTATATCAATCCAGGCAAAGATGTAGATGGGTTAAATGAGATAAACATCGGCAAACTAGTGAAAAATGAGCCTGGGATGAGATCATGTACACCAGCAGGAATTATTAATTTATTAAGATCGCACAATATTACAATTGAAGGAAAGAAAATTGTTGTAGTCGGAAGAAGTTTATTAGTTGGGAAACCTCTATCGCTTATGTTTTTAAACCTTAATGGTACGGTAACAATGACTCATTCAAAAACAATAAATTTAGATAAAGTCTGTAAAGAAGCTGACATACTAATTGCTGCTGCAGGGAAACCAAATCTTATAGATCCTAGTTTTGTAAAAGAGGGTGCGGTGATTATCGATGTTGGAATACATAGATTAAAAAGTTCTGATAAAAATAAAACCAGATTATGTGGCGATGTATTATTAGAAGATGTCATTCCTAAAGTATCTGCTTACACACCTGTTCCAGGAGGTGTAGGACCAATGACCGTAACAATGTTACTGGTGAATACTATTTTTAGCTGGCAAAAACAATTTGGTTTATCATCAACCCTAAACGACCTTTTGCCATAAATTCTAAGATGAGAAAAATTATTTTTAAAGGAATAAAATGACTGACGTTATAAATAACATTTCAGATTTTGAAAAATATCTTAAAAACGCAAAAAAAGTTGTAGAAGAAGCACTTGATTTCTCCTTAGGCCCAGAAAATCCTGAAATACTTAGAGAGTCAATGAGATATTCTCTTTTAGCTGGAGGGAAAAGAATACGTCCAATTTTGTGTTTAGCCTCTTGTTCGCTGGCAGGAGGAGAACCTTCTTTAGCTGTTCCTACGGCAGTAGCGATAGAAATGATTCATACAATGTCTTTGATTCATGATGATTTACCCGCTATGGACAATGATGACTTAAGGAGAGGTAGGCCAACAAACCATAAAGTCTATGGAGATGCAATAGCTATTCTCGCAGGCGATGCATTATTAACAAGAGCATTTGAAATGGTCTCTTTAAGAAGTCCAGGAGTTGATCCGACAAGATTATTAAATGTAATTGGTGAACTTTCCTTGGTTGCCGGTGCTCCAGGTTTAGTGGGAGGACAAGTAGTTGATTTAGAATGTGAAGGCAAAGAAGTTGACCTTGAAACCCTTGAGTATATTCATCTTCACAAGACTGGAGCTTTATTAAAAGCTTGCGTAAGGACAGGAGCAATGATAGCAGGTGCTAACGAAAAGCTATTAAAAGCTTTGACAACCTATGCAGAGGGGATTGGTTTAGCCTTCCAAATTATAGATGATATTCTTGATTTAACCTCTAGCAGTGAAAAGCTTGGTAAAACTGCCGGTAAAGATCTTTTAGCTGATAAAACTACGTACCCTAAATTACTTGGCATGGAGGAGTCAAAGAAAAAAGCATTTGATCTAGTGGAAAAAGCAAAAAAAGCACTTGAACCTTGGGGTGCAGATGCAAAGTATTTAATATCACTAGCTGACTTTATTACAAATAGAGATAGATAAATAATTTTAATTTATGTCTGAGTTTTTTCCCTTTTTTAATAATTCAGTTCTTTTTTGGAGTTTATTATCCTGTTTACTAGCTCAATTTTTTAAAATCGTATTCTATTTCTTTTCAACTGGAGAGATAAGATTTGGAATTATGTTCGAGACAGGTGGTATGCCTTCAAGTCATTCGGCATTAATAACTGGGGCTGCATCTGGTATAGGCTATGAATTAGGATTTGATAACTCAATATTCGCATTATCGGTTGCTGTAGCACTCATAGTTATGTATGACGCTAGTGGTGTTAGAAAATCAGCTGGGATTCAAGCTGCAGAAATCAATAAACTATCAAAGAAACTAGATCCTGAATATGAAGTACTTTTAAAAGAAACCCTAGGCCATACAAAAATTGAAGTTTTGGTAGGAAGTTTTTTAGGACCATTAATTACATTGTCTGGAATTTATTTTTTAGGTTCCCCTCTTAAGATACTTGATTTGATATTAAATTAAGAATCCTTTGAATAACAATTTTGGGTAGCGTCTATAAAGTTGTTTGCAACTTCTGGTGAACTTGGCAAATGTAAGTGAATCCAACTTGCATGTAATTTATTATCAAAAAAGCCTTCATTTTTGTATTCAGTTTCCCAAGATTTAATTTTCCATGGAGAAGAGAGTTTATTCTGATGTTTATCTTTTTCTGAATCAAATTCAGATAAATTATTTTCAATTTCCCAATAATGAAATTCATGTCCTCTAATTAATTGATTTTGCTTAATGATAGGAGTATCTTTTAAACCTTCAATGTATCTATAACCCACTGAAAGTTTACTTTTTTTTGATCTAAAAGGTAGGATTCCACTCATTTTATGATATTTACCATTTTTATCTTTTATAGAATCTCCTAAGATCATCATCCCTCCGCACTCTGCATATATAAATCCATTTTTGCGAAATTTATTTAACGAATTTAAACTTTTTCTAGAGTTACTTATATGATCAGCATATTTTTCAGGGAATCCCCCCGGGATAATTAAAGAAGAGGCCTCATTAGGTATTTCTTCATCTTCATAAATACTCCATGAAATCAAAGGTATTCCTATTTCACTCAAAAACTCCTTAGTTTCAGGGTATTGAAAATGAAAGATTTTATCTTCTGCAATTGCGATAGGTTTACTTTTATCAATTTTGAAGTCTTCAAAACTAACAGAATTAAATATTTTCTTTTGAGGAGACTTCAGCAATTTGCATAATGAAAATACATCAAGATTTCTTTCGGCGAAATTTGCGAAATATTCAACATCAATTTCTTTACCATTATCCAATGGAGATATCAAACCTAAATTAGCTTTGTTTAAAGCTAATTTTGAATCAGATGGTAAAAAACCAAGAATTTCAATATCTTCATTTTTGAAAACCTCCTCGATTAATTTTTTATGTCTCTCTGAATTGACGTTGTTAAAGATAATTCCTGTTATAGACAACTTACTATCGAAATCTCTAAAACCTCTAACATTTGCCAATAGAGAAGCAATTTGACCTCTAGCATTAACAATAAAAATTACTGGAGCATTGAGAAGTTTTGCGACATTTGCTGTGCTTGAATAAGTTGTTGACCCTAATCCATCAAATAGACCCATTGCGCCTTCAATTAATGAGAATTCGTATTTTGAAGAATGTTTAAAAAAACTATCTTGAACCCTTCTTCACCACTTAAAAAAATATCTAAATTTCTACAAATAGGTTGTCCGATTGAACTAAGTTGTTGTTGATCAAGATAATCTGGGCCAACCTTGAAAGTTTGTATCTTTATGCCTTTTGAAAACGCCCAACAAGATATCAAAAGCGATAATGTAGTTTTCCCACTATCACTTGAAGGAGAAGATATTACACAAGGCATTTATTAGTAATTTAAACCATTAAATATTTGAAGGGCGATTTTAATAGCATTTTCAAAAAGAGGACTTGTATTTCCTCTACTGCTTCCCAATAATTTACTAACATCATACTCTGATGAAGAAAAAGAATTTGGAACAACTTGTTCTATTAATTCCATATTAGCCATTCCCCCTGCTTCAAGTCTCATACATTCTACTGACTCACATCCGAGTATTACACAAGTGTTATTTTTTTGAACATCACTAATTTTTGAAATCAACCTCAATCCAATAACTTGTCCTAAATGAATACTTGGATTTCCCAAAGTTAAGGGATTAATTGATGTAGAAATTATTTCACCATTAATTCTTTCAAATTCTATTTTTGTTGATTCTTTATCCCTTTCAGCCCTTAGAAAAGACCAACCAAGTTTATCACTAATCCATGAGATAAAAAACAAGGATTGAATCATGTGATCTCCTGCAATGTCGATATCAATATCAGTAATATGATCTAAAATTGGTCTCCTCGATGGCGGATCAAAAATCATTGCCAATGATTCCCTCCAATTTTTCAACCTAACCCAATTTAAATCATTAATAGCTTTTTTTGAGTTCTTTAATTGATCTAGAATCTCTAAACATCTGTAAGGGGATCCAAGAGATGTATCAATTATTAACCTGAGACCATGATTAGTAAAATACTCGAAAATTTCAGGTGATTCATCCAAGCTCCCATTCCACCACAACCAAAAAGGTAATTCCTCAATAGATAATTCATCAATTATTTTTAATCCTTTATGGATTATTGAGGCAGTGTCCCCTCTAATAACAACTAAATCCCCACATATTGGTTGCATTGCTGGAGTATCACTTAATGGACAGTAAGCAGATACGAAAGTTTTGATATCTGAATTATTATTTAAAGTTGGCGCTAAAGTAATTAATCTCCTTGGATTTAATGTACTTATAGATGATTCAAAAAATTGTCCTCTAAAGTCTTCAAAGTCTGTATTAGATAAATTTTCCTTCAACAAATTCAATAATTCTTCACTATTGAGGGGTGTAGTGATAGGAAGTCCTTGATCTAATATAAATTTTTTAGCTACTTCAATTATCTCTTGACTTAAATTTCCAGTAATTGGTCCATTTATTAATCCTTTTTGAACCAAACATTGTTCTAGCCAAGCAGGCTGCCAGACCATTAATGTAAAAGTATTAGCTCCAGAATTATCTTTATCTTCTGAAATCCATAACTTATTAAGGTAATTAGAAATTTCCTTATAAGGAAGCTCTAATGGAGTTTGTAGTGTTAATTGAGGTTTCATGTTTAAGGTCTGCGCCAGAAAATATTATCTTTTGAAAGTAATTGATCAGACTCAGGAGGTCCCCAGGTCATAGATTCATAATTATAAATAGGTAACTTCCAAGGAGAATTATCCATTAATTCTATTAAGGGAGTATAAAGTTTCCATGCAGCCTCAACTTCATCACTTCTTGTAAATAAGGTTGGATCAGAAAGCATTGCATCAGCTAATAATCTTACATAGCCTTCATCTGAGGGTTCTCCAAATGATTCATCATAAGAAAATTCCATCTCAACAGGTCTTGATTTCATTCCTGAACCAGGTGACTTTACTTCGAAATTGAAAGTTGCTCCTTCATTTGGCTGAATTCTAAGAATAAGTTGATTAGGCGCAGGATTTATTATTGTTGATTCAAATAAATGAACAGGAACATCTTTAAAAGTCAAGACTATTTCTCCAAGTCTTTTGGGTAGTCTTTTCCCTGTTCTCAAATAAAAAGGTACCCCTTGCCAACGCCAGTTATCGACAAAAACTTTTGTAGCAATATAAGTTTCTGTAGTGCTATTACAATTCACACCATCTTCCTGCCTATATCCTTTGAGTAGATTTGAGATATTTCCTCCCTCTCCATATTGTCCTCTTATGCAACAATTCCACGGTTCATTTTCGTCAGCAAGTTTTGAAGCTTGAAGAACCTTAGCTTTTTCATTTCTTATTGCTTCTGGTTCAAATTTTCCAGGAGGTTCCATAGCAGTAACAGCAAGCATTTGAGTCATATGATTTTGAAGCATATCTCTTAAAGCACCAGAGCTTTCGTAATAACCTGCTCTATCTTCAACACCTACTGTTTCAGATGAAGTAATTTGAACACTTGATATATAATTTCTATTCCAAATTGGTTCAAAGATAGTATTGGCAAACCTTAAAACAAGAATGTTTTGAACTGTCTCTTTACCTAAATAATGATCAATCCTATAAATCTGACTTTCATTAGCACAACTTTGAACAATCTTGTTCAATTTTTTTGCACTTGAATAATCTCTACCAAAAGGTTTTTCAATCACTAAGCGACTTTTTTTAGGGTCATCCAAAAGGCCCGCTGTTTTAAGAGCTTTACATCCACTTGCGTAGAAATTTGGTGATACTGATAAATAAAATGTTCTATTTCCATGTGTAGCTTGTGTTTTATCAATTTCATTTAATCTTTTAGAAAGCCTTACGACATGATCACTTTGTTGTAAATCAACTGGTTCATAGAAAAGATAGTTAGCAAATTGTTCCCATTCCTTTTCGTTACCAGATATTTGATTGGATAGCTTTACTTTCATCTTTTCTCTAAACTCATTATCAGTCCAAGGTCTTCTCGCACAACCAACTATCCCGAATTCACTGGGAATTCTTCTTTGCAAATAGAGTTCAAATAAGGCTGGTATTAATTTTCTATGAGTAAGATCTCCACTAGCTCCAAATATTATTAAGCATTGTGGAGATATGACTCTTTCCTGTCGTAAACCTAATCTTAAAGGATTACTTAAAGTTGAAGGCATATTTTTAATATTCTTTTTTTAAAATCCTCTTTTTTTCTAAGATTAGCTACATATTGTGTCTAAACCAAAAAGTAACCTAAGGATAATTATAAATTTAAATATCAGAAACTTAGTAGGTTTCTACATGCCATCTTCCCGCTTTTTTTAGTTGAGGTCTTAATTCTGACCAGTTCAACCCTTTTTCTTCAGCGGCCTTCGTCATAGCTTCATCTATTCCAGGCTCCATACCCTTCAACCCACAAAGATATATATGTGTTTTATTATCTTCAATCATATTAAAAAGCTCATTTGCCGATTCTAAAACTCTGTCTTGAATATACATTCTTCCTCCTTTGGTATTTTGCTGCTCACGACTAATGGCTTTTGTGTATTTAAAATTATCTGGATAATCAGTAAGATATCTCTGGAGATCTTCCTCGTATAACAAATTTGCTGATTTTGGGGCACCCATAAATAACCAAGCTTTACCCTTAAAGTTCCAATTGTTTTTTTCTTTCTCAGTTGGCTCAAACATCCTTCTTAAATAGGCTCTCATCGGTGCTATTCCAGTTCCAGTAGCCAACATCACAATGTTCGCATCTTCTTCATCTGGAAGAAGCATTTCTTTACCTACAGGTCCTGTAATCTTCACTTTATCTCCAGGCTTAATATCGCATAAGTAAGTGGAGCAAACACCATTAATGGTTTCGCCATCTTTTTCGTACTGAAGCTGTCTAACACAAAGAGAAACAGTGTTGCCATTAAAATTATCTCCATGTCTAGTGCTTGCTATTGAGTAAAGTCTTAATTTATGAGGCTTCCCATTTGCATCTTCGCCTGCTGGCATAATGCCGATACTTTGACCTTCAACATAATTTAAAAATGGATCACTATCTTTGAGGTCGAAAGTTATGTGATTCACTCTTCCAATTGCACCTTCTTTTAGAAGACTATAATTTTCAATTACTGTACCTTCATATGGGGTCTTAGGCCTATAAATATTGACTGGGACGTCTGCATGTTTTTTCTTAACCACTTTCTGAATTTCTGTTTTTGGAGTTTCTATTTTTGAAGGTTCCGCTTTAGAAACAGCAACTTTTTTTGGTTCCACTACTTTTGCCTCAGGTTTTTTTGTTTTAGTTTGTTCAACAAATTTTAAAGCTCTTTTATTAAAGGTAGTGAGTATAAAATAAAAAACAGCAATTACTACTGGTATATGAGCTAATCCGCCTGCGATTACTTTTGCTTGTGAATACATTTTTTAGATTTCTTTTATAAAAGATTATCAATTTGTAGTTTAATTCGTAGTGATTTTACAAAAATGGTTACGTTTTGAGATCGGAATATATAAAAGAAATTATTTTTATTTTTTTGTATTTGTTGCTTTTATCTGTATAGTTACACAGAAATAATTTTTTATCTAATTAAAAAATTCATTTATGAATAATCCTCAAGAATCAGTAAATCATTCTAACAGAAATGATTACAGGACAATTGAGCAAACTATGGAAAAGCTTTCTGGAGGGACAAGAAGACTTGCAGCTCAACTTACTACTTCTGCAAGTTTGGATTCATTATGGAATGTTTTGACGGATTATGATCGACTAAATCTCTACATACCAAATCTATTGTCAAGCAAAAAAATATATCAAAAGGGCAATAATGTACATCTTAAACAAGTTGGGGCTCAAGATTTTCTTGGTATGAAATTTTCAGCCGAAGTAACCATAAGTTTATTTGAAGATAAAGAGCTTGGCCTTTTAAAATTTAATTTAATTAGAGGAGACTTCAGAAAATTCGAAGGAAGTTGGAAAATTCAAAATATTAAAGATACTTCTAAAAATTCATTAATATACGATCTCACTGTTCAAGGTTGTCAGTGGATGCCTATAGGGATGATAGAGAAAAGACTCAAAAAAGATCTTTCAGAAAATTTGATAGCCGTCGATAGGCAAGCAAAATCATCAAGAAATTAGTTAAATTCAAATAATAGCCCCAAGGGGATTCGAACCCCTGTCGCCTCCGTGAAAGGGAGGTGTCCTAGGCCTCTAGACGATGGGGCCAGGAAATTAGCAAAACAGCTTTATTAAAAATTAAGAGTAAGGCTAGCCTTTCGTCAAGTATTGTTGCTCTTTGTTTTGTCCTTGCCACACAGGAACAGTAAAATGGAAGCATGAACCCACACTAATTTCAGATACTACCCATATTCTCCCTCCATGGACTTCTACTATTCTCCTGCATACAGATAATCCAATACCAAATCCCGAAGTTCCTTCAGAAGTCTGTGGGAGCCTAACTCTATCAAGAAAAATTCTTTTTTGTTCGCTCAATGGAATGCCGGCACCTTTGTCACATATTGTTATTTCTACCCATTGATTTGTCTTGTGGATCATTGTTATTTTTATAGAACCAGAGTCTCTAGAAAATTTAATAGCATTTTCAATTAAATTTAAAAATACTTGCCTCATTCTTCTTTGATCTGCGAATACACTGGGTAAATCAGATGGGATATCAGTATCTATTTCAATATTTCTTAATCTCCAGAATTTTTCTAGTTCGAGTATTACTTCAGCGCTAATATTACCTAAGTCAATTTTCTGAGGATTAAATAACGCTTCCCATTTGGTTGTTCCAACCTCTAAAAGATCCTGAGATAAAAGCTCAATCTCTTCTAGACGTCTTTTTATTACCTCTTGCAGTTTAGCAATATCTATTTGTCCAAGTTTTTGACTTTGAACAGCTAAAGTTGCAGCAGTTAAGGGAGTTCTTAATTCATGCGCGACCATTCTCAATAATCTTTCCTGAGATTCAATTCTTTTTGTTAATGTCTCATTTTCTTGTCTTAAAACAAGCAGTTCGTCTTCCAGAAGAAATTCTTTTTGAGTTCTTATAGAATCAATTTTTGATGGCTGCAAATTAATCCCTAGATTCTTTGTTAGACCTTCCTGTTTCCACCTCGGCAACCATTTCTGCAACTGCGAGAAAATATTACTACCAGCAAATATTTGCTTTGGAGCTGGGGAAATCTTTATAAGTGCTGGAATAGCAACTAATCTGTGTAATTCGAGTAATTCCGGCTGTTCCGTGGGCTCAGAGATCTGAAGAGATATCTCAAATTCACAATCATCAGATTCTAAATAAGCAATCAGGGACTTAATATCACTACTAGAAAGTTGATTTCTAGCTGCTATAAGTATTAATTTTAGCTCTTTTTTATCATTCAAATGATTGCCCCTGAAGTGTTGAAAAGCTGTTAATCCTTATAAACACATTAAGATATTTATATTTATTCTACAGATAAGCTATGAAATAAATAGGACATATTTATATATGGTTGCTATCAATCAAAGGAAAAATCTAAATTCTGGTGAAAATAATTCCCCAGAAATTAGCATTAACAGTAATTTAAAAAGATGGTTTTCTAGAAATATTGGCTTCTGGAAATCAAATAGGACATATTTTCTTGATGATGAACAAAAAACTTATAACTTATGTATGAATATAAATATACAAGCTCTAGAGAATAAATCAGAATGGGAGTCACACTATAAATTCACATGGTATCCAGAAAAAAAATACAATTTCTTCGACGAGAATCCGCAGTATAAAGAACAAGGAGAAATGCAAGCATTTTTAAAAGGACATCAACTTATAAGAGAAAATTTTTATTTAAGTAATGTTGAAGGGATATCAAATATTAAGCAAGTCGATGAACATGAAATGATTTTTGAATCTTCATATAAAGATTGGTATATTATTGAGCACACAAGACTTGTAGATTTAGACAATTATAGATTCCGGGTTATATATTCATGGAAAAAAAATAAGCTTAAAATAGTGGAAAATCACCATGAAATAAAAATTATTAAGTAAGTACTTTTATCAATTAATGTCAAAAGTAGAAATGTTATCTTAATAGTAAATGTTATTAGTTGATGGGTATTAATTATTATTCAAAAAGAATTATTAAACTTTTAGGTATTAGCCTCTTTTCCTTCGCACTTTTCGAGATTGGGACAATAAATAAACAAATCAAAGCCGAAAAAAATCTTGTTGCTGCCACAGAAAAAGATCTTTTCTTGTATAGACAAATGGGTGCATCTTATCTTTGTATTGCTTCAAAAGCAGATGTCGATTTTAACAAGGGCCTTGGCATTGCAAGCGCAACGTTTGCAAATGTAATAATTGGCAAACATGGTGGAGTTATTAAAGAATTAGGAAATGAGAAACTTAACCAAAAAAAATTATATAATTCAGGCACATTTCAAATTGTTGGAAGTGCACTAAATATTTGTCCAGAAAGCATTCCAAAGGGAATAAAAAATGATTATGAAAAAAGGTTAAAGCAAATCATAAAAGAAACCAAAAAATGATTTTATTGATTATCTAAACATTGAACTAACAGAGCTTTCTTCGTGAATTCTCCAAATAGCTTCACCAAGCATATTTGCAACCGAAAGGACTTTTAACTGTGGAAAATTATTTTTAACAACAACTGGTATGCTGTTAGTCACAATAACTTGTTCAAACAAATCCTTAGCACTTAATCTTTCATATGAAGGGGGAGAAAATACAGCATGTGAAGCACAAGCGAATATCCTCTTAGCACCTTCTCGTTTTAATAAACTCGCACCAGAACAAATTGTACCTCCAGTATCTATCATGTCGTCTATGAGAATAGCTGTTTTACCTTTAACTTCTCCAATGACTGTTAAACTTTCAGCAATGTTATGAGCTGCTCTTCTTTTGTCAATTATTGCTAAAGGGGCATCATTCATTTGTTTTGCAAATGCTCTTGCTCTTGCAACTCCCCCCACATCAGGAGAGACAACAACAACTTCTTCTAAATTTAAAGTTTCTAAATAATCAATCAAAACAGGTGACCCATAAATATGGTCGCATGGTATGTCGAAATAACCTTGTATTTGAGCTGAATGCAAATCCATAGCAAGGACTCTATCTACTCCTGATTTCTCAAGCAAATTAGCAGTTAGCTTCGCAGTTATAGACTCTCTTCCCGAAGTCTTTCTATCTGCCCTCGCATAACCATAATATGGGATAACAGCTGTTATTTGCCTCGCAGATGCCCTCTTGCAAGCATCCACCATAATCAATAATTCCATTAAACTATCATTAACAGGAGCGCATGTAGGTTGTACGAGGAATACATCGCAACCTCTAATTGATTGCTGAATCTGAACATAAAGTTCTCCATCAGCAAATTTTTTGGATATCAAGGGTACATTTGCAATCCCTAAGTAGGATGCAATTTCTTCAGCTAATTTAGGATTTGTTGTTCCAGTTACTAACCTCAATCTACTATTAGTTAGATTAAACTTAGATTCTTTATTCTGCACTGCCGTGATAAAACTAGTCACGAAATTAGCAATATAAAACTATATACTCATCGTAGTCGTTTATGTGATTTTCGCAAAAAATAATCAATAGATCTTTTCAAAAGTCATATCTTCGTTATCGCAAAACATTATTTGAATTGGATTAAAATAGGATTTTATTTTAAATTCATTCAGAAAAATACTTGGATTATTATTTGTCAATTAAAAAAAATTTGTATATGGTTGAATTTAGAGAATAAATAACATTTGGATTGTAAATAATCAAAAATATAATCTAAACCCATGTCTGAACAAAAAGTTCTTAAAAAAAAATCATTAGGCATACTCATGCATCCTTCTTGTATCCCTGGAGGAAAAGTATGCGGAACTTTTGGCAAAGGGGCTAAAGAATGGATAAGGAAGCTTGAGAAGCATGGGATTGAATACTGGCAATTTTTACCTATTACACCCACAGACTCTACAGGTTCTCCATATAGTTCACCATCAAGTTTTGCACTAAACCCATGGTTTCTTGATATGGATGATTTAATCGAGAAAAGTTTTATCTTCATTTCAAAAAAAGAAGAATTAGGTCTTACAAATCAGAATAAAAATTATTTTGATTTTAATGAAGCTGATGCTTATTCGAAAAAATTAGGTGCCCTCCTTTTGCAAGGCTGGAGTTCTCAATCTGAGGAGAGAAAACTTGATTTTTATAAATGGACTAGTGAGAATACTTGGGTCGAAGATTATTCAACATTTACTGTAATCAGGGAGGAGTTTAATATGATGCCATGGTGGAAATGGCCTAAAGAATTTAAATTAAAAAATAACAAGTTTTTAAAATCATGGATTAAGAAAAAAAGTGAAAAAATACTTATTAAAAAATTAATACAGTGGCATTTAGATAAGCAATGGAAAGATATTAAAAACTTTGCAAAATTATGTAATGTTAATTTAATAGGAGATTTGCCATTTTATGTTTCTTGGGACAGCGCTGATGTATGGAGTAATAAATCACTATTTTCAATTTTTAAAAATGGAACTTTAATATTTCAGAGTGGTGTACCGCCTGATTATTTTTCATCTACAGGACAATTATGGGGAACCCCTACTTACTTTTGGTCAAAACATAAAAATACTAATTTCTATTGGTGGAGGAACAGATTTAAAAGGCAATTTGAACTTATGGACCTTTTGAGATTTGATCATTTCAGAGGTTTAGCTGGATATTGGAGAGTTAATGGTAATTCTAAAACAGCAATTTCTGGAAAATGGATAAGTTCTCCAGGGAGATCTTTATTAAATAAACTAAAAATTGATTTAGGGACAGAATATCTACCAATTATTGCTGAGGATTTGGGAGTAATAACCCCAGATGTAGAGAAATTAAGGAAAAATTTTAAACTCCCTGGAATGAAAATATTACAATTCGCTTTTGATGGCAACAAAGATAACCCATATCTACCTAAGAATATAAATGGAGAAAATTGGGTTGTATATACAGGAACACATGACAACTCTACTTCTATATCATGGTGGGATTCTTTAGAAAGCAACTCTAAAAAAAGCATAAGAGATGAGTATAAATTTTCGGAAGATCCTTCATTGAGTTTAATTGAAATTGGCATGAAAACAGATGCCAATCTCTTTATCGCTCCTATACAAGATATATTATCTCTAGATGACTCAAGTAGATTAAATATACCTGGAACTACAAAAAATAACTGGAAATGGAAGTTAAATCTTCCATTAGAAGAAATTGAAGACAATATTACAATTTTTAGTGAGTTAGGAAATAAATTTGGAAGGACTAGGAAATAGGAATTTTTGAAGTTTATTTTTCTATATTTTTATTTTCAATATTTTGAATTTCAATAATATGCACATTAAAAATAAAATATCTTTTTAAAATAAATATAGTAAGTACTAATATAAAAAAATAAAATAGAGTCCCCTGCCAAGTATTAATAAGGTCAAATTTTCTTATAAGGAAATTTGGTTTTTCTTTCTTAAAATTTTCTCTTTCTCTGGTTGCTAATTTTACTAATGTATTTTTTTTTAATATTAAGCATTCCTCTAGTTTTATTAAAATGGATCTTAAAAATGGAAACTTTGGTCTAATACTTTTTGTATTATTTTCAATAGAATTTATTGTTTGTTCAGGTATTTTTGAAATCGTTGATAACTCTTGTATTGTTAAGTTTTGTTGGATTCTTGCTTCTTTTACTAATTTCGCAATTTCTCTATAATTATCAACCAATTCATAATTCAAGATTTTATTATTTTCATTTTTTTTATTAAATAAAAAATATTTTTTCAAAATATTCATTATATATTTTCAAATTTATTAAGTATTTGACTAGTCATTTTTTAAAATAATTGTTTATTTCATCTTAAACAATTAAAAATCATAAGCAAATATGTTTTAAAAAACTAAACTGCAGAAATAATATTTTGAACTGCACTTTTTGCAATATTAAAAGGGCTAAAAGTATCTCTAATTAAATCTAAGAGTTTTTTTGCATCAGTAAACTCTAATTTGTCATCTTTGATAAGGCTTAAAAGAAGATTCTTCCGGACTTCAGATCCCTTCCTACTTACAAATAATTTCAAACCTGCGTTAGCAACTGGGATAAGATCTGAATTAATATTTTCAGAATCTTTAAATAAAATATTCAATAAACTTTCAACTTTTTCTATTTGAATTCTACCTTTATTATCAAAAACAACTTCTAAAAGAATTTCTAAAATCTCTTCAGAATTATCAGTAAGAAGTTTTTTGGCTATGTAAGGGTATGCGATGTTTAATATTTTAAATTCAGGATCTAGTCTTAATGCTAAGCCTTCTTGACTAACAACTGCTCTAATTATTAATGCAAATCTACTAGGCACTCTAAATGGATAAGAATACATTAGTTTTGAAAATTTATCAGTTACGTTTTTTAGGTTAAAATTTCCTACCTCAGCATTTAGGGATCCTCCTAGAACTTCTTTTAATGGTTCAACAAGTTTTTGAAGGTCTTGATCTTCTGTTAAAAAACCTAATTTCTGGAAATCTTTTGCAAGAAGATAATATTCTTCATTTATTATGTGAACAATTGCCTTTATGAGAGTAAGTCTATCTGAATTTGTAATAGTATCCATCATTCCAAAATCAACATAAGCTAAATTACCACTATCTCCATTTCCTCCTTTTAAAGCAAACATATTGCCAGGGTGTGGGTCTGCATGGAAATATCCATATTCAAACAATTGTTGTAGACCACTTATTACACAAGTTTTTATAAAAGAAGCAGGTATTAGGTTATTCTGCTCCAATAAAGCTCTATCTCTTAATTTAACTCCATCAATCCAAGAGGTTGTGATAATCAATTTAGAAGAAAAAGTTTTCTCTAATTTAGGGATAAAAACGTTTGGATTATTTTTGAATAAATCTGCAAACTTTAAGGCATTTTCACCCTCTTTTTCGTAGTCAATTTCAGCAAAAAGTGCTTTCCCAAATTCATCTATTATTTCTCCGATTCCAACACCAATATTTAATGGTAAAAAAGGTGAAAAAACAGTCGCTAAAAGCCTTAAGATAACAACATCTCTTCTTATAAGAAAATACAAATTGGGCCTCTGGACCTTCACAGCTAGATAAGAATTATTTTTTGTTTTTGCTTTGTAGACTTGTCCCAAACTTGCTGAAGCAATAGGTCTATCTGGAAACTCATCAAATAATTCTTCAGCAGGAGCACCAAGTTCATCTTCGATTATTTTTAAAGCAATTTTATGGTCGAATGGTGGAAGATTATCTTGTAAGTTTGTTAATTCTGTAAGCCAGTCTTGCCTAACAAGGTCTGGTCTAGTTGAAAGTGCCTGACCTAATTTTATAAAACATGGGCCTAAATCTGTTATTACATCGAAGAGGTATTTTGAGATATTTTTCTGTACATTTTTATTTTTACTGTTACCTTGAAAAAGGAGTCTTAAAAAAAGAAAAATAAAAGTTAAAAGGATATATAAAACTCTTGGTATAAAAATCCATGGTCTCAAAAGCAACCAAATTAAGTCACCTTTTGCCGAGTATTTCGAATAAGTTTGTGTCATTAATTTTAAAAAAAATCAAAGAAGAATCTCATTCAGCATATTCTATATATCTTATTAATACTTTATGAGGATTTCATCTTTTCTTACTAAAAAGTTTGTAAAGTCACTTTTCTTTCCCGCTCATAGCAGAGGGGCCGCTTTGCCAAAGAAATTAGTGAAATTATTAAAAAATCCACCAGGTTATTGGGACTTGCCTGAACTTCCAGAGATAGGTTCACCAATATCCCAAAGCGGATTAATTAATAAATCTCAAAGAGAATTATCTGGAAAATTTGAGGCGAAAGGGTGTTTTTTTGGAGTTAATGGAGCTTCTGGATTAATACAATCAGCGATAATTGCAATGGCAAATCCTGGCGAAACTATTCTGATGCCTAGAAATGTTCACATAAGTGTTATAAAAACCTGTGCGATGCAGAACATACTTCCAATATTCTTTGACCTGGAATTTTCCTCAGAAACAGGCCATTACAAACCGATAACAAAAATTTGGTTAGAAAATGTATTTAAAAAATTAAATTTTAATGAGAATAAAATTGTAGGGATAATTCTTGTTAGTCCCTCTTATCAAGGTTATGCAGGTGATTTAGAGCCATTAATAAATCTTTGTCATCAAAAAAATTTACCTGTTTTAGTTGATGAAGCACATGGTTCTTATTTCCTTTTTTGTGAAAATCTCAATTTACCAAAATCCGCCTTATCATTAAACGCTGATTTAGTCGTTCAATCATTGCATAAGTCACTCAATGGTTTAACTCAAACAGCTGTACTTTGGTACAAAGGAAATCTAGTGAATGAAAATAATTTAATAAAGAGTATTAATTTGTTGCAAACTACTAGTCCAAGTTCCTTATTAATTTCTTCTTGTGAAGAATCTATTAAAGACTGGCTAAATAAAAAAAGTTTATCAAAATATCAAAAAAGAATTTTAGAAGCAAAAAGTATCTACAAAACATTAATGCAAAAGAATATTCCTCTCATTGAAACCCAAGACCCCTTAAAAATTGTGGTAAACACCTCTAAGGTTGGAATTGATGGTTTTACTGCTGACAAATTTTTCTATAGAAATGGTCTTATTGCTGAATTGCCAGAAATGATGACTCTCACTTTTTGCTTAGGATTTGCAAATCAAAAAGATTTTCTTAATTTGTTTGAAAAATTGTGGAATAAATTACTATTAAATTCCAAAAAATTAAAAAGTTTTGAAGTGCCTCAATCTCCATTTAAATTAGTTCAATCTCCAGAAATTGAAATCGGAATTGCTTGGAGAAGTGAGACTCGAAGTATTCCTTTCTCGCAATCATTAAATAAAATATCTGGAGATATTATTTGCCCTTATCCTCCTGGGATACCTCTACTAGTACCTGGAGAAAAAATTGACATGGCAAGGATTAATTGGATAAACAATCAAAGTTTATGCAACAAAGATCTGGTAAATTTTAATATAAGAGTGATATAAAGATATAAATTTGACATGAGATTAAGAAGCGGATTACTTATAGGAATTTTTGGCTTAATTGTTGTTTTGCTGGGGGGATGGATTTTTACATTAGCAATAGCTTTGCTCACTTATTTAGCTTTATTGGAATTTTTTAGAATGGCAGAATTTAAAGGAATAAAACCAGCCACAAAAACCACATTATTTTCATCTTTCGTTATTATAATTTTTACCTATCTTGAAACTATTGGTTTACTTGAAGGGGAAATATCAAATTCAATTTTGCCTATCTGTTCAGTTGTAATATGTACATGGTTACTTTTGCAACCAAAACCTGGAACCATTTCAGATATTGCAGCCTCTATTTTTGGTTTATTCTATTTAGGTTTTTTACCTAGTTACTGGATTAAGTTAAGGGAATTAGATTCAGTAATAATATTCTCTAATCAAGGTTTTATTTCGTTTGAAAACCTATCAAATACTACAGGTCTTCATTTAACTTTAACTTCTTGTTTTTTAATTGTAGCTAGTGATATTGGTTCTTATTTCATTGGTAAGTCATTTGGTAAAACATCTCTTTCTCCAATATCTCCGAGCAAAACTATAGAAGGTTTAATTGGAGGAATATCCTGTTCAATTTTATTAGCAATATTTTTTGCATTTTTACTTAATTGGGAAAATCCATTATTCGTTGGAATCTTATTTGGAATTTTAATTTCTCTTATGGCATTAGTTGGAGATTTAATTGAATCAATGATGAAAAGAGATGCAAAAATAAAAGATTCCGGAACTTTTTTACCGGGACATGGAGGTATCCTTGATCGAATTGACAGTTATATCTTTACCCCATCTGTTTTATTTTACATTTTTATAATTCTTAAGTATTTAAATTAATTTAGAAAATTTTTTACTGAAAAATAATCTTGGATGATTTTACTAGATAATGATGGTAGATCTATATGAGGAAGATGACCACAATTTTGCAATCCAACAAAATTTAATTTTTCAATTTTTCTTATATTTTTAATCTCTTTTTTTCCAAGAATACGATCATTTTCTCCACATACTGTTTTAATTGGGATATTTTGTATATATTTATGTGTTCCAGCAAATCCTCCACTTTTTGCAAATGATGCAAGTGAATTCCTCCATCCTTTACAACCTAAATGAATTGAAGCAATTTGCTCCTCCATCTCACCAACACATTCATCTGGAAAAGCAAATGCTTGCCTACAAAGACTTTTTCTGACCTGCGGTAATCCAAGAAATGAGGCCCCAATTTGGTTGAAAGGAAATGGGATTCTCTTAGGTTTTCCGAACAATCCAGCGGGAGATAAAAGGATAATTTTATCAATTGAATCAGAAAGTTCAAAAGCAAGTTTTAAAGCAGTTGAACCTCCCATAGAGGCTCCAATAATATTTAGATTATCTGATATTTGTAAGGTCTTAATGAGATCAACTAAATACGAAATTATTTTAGAGGAATTGTATTCATTTGTTGCGCACCTAGGACTGAAACCAAAACCTAACAGATCAGGAATTACAACTTGGAAATTTCTTTTTAGTGATTTATATATTCTCCTAAACTCTAAAAAACTACTGTCAAATCCATGAAGAAGAAGTACAGATTTACCTTTTCCTCCAATGACAACTGGAAATTCTAAAGAGTTCCAATTTTGATTGAGTTTTATCCACTTAACATCGTTTGCCAAATAAAGACCTAATGGATCTAATAGCGACAATTTTGCAGTTTCAAAAAATTCCACATTTAAATTATTTAATTTTTCAAAATGGTTTTTAGTCAAAAAAATGATTAAATTTTAATTTTTTGTTGTTCAAAATTTGCAATGACCTCTGCTATGTCTTGTTTATGAATTTCAAAAGGCAAAAAATGAATCTCAGATTTATCTCGACAAGTAAAATCAGCAATTTTCTCTAAATAATTATTTTCAAAAACATTTATTCCAAGTTGTGCAATAGTAGTTGGCAAATTCAATTGTTTCATAAGCACCAACAATTGTTTAATTGATTGATCAGCTAATTTATTATTATTTTTTATTTCCTCTAGTCTTAATTGCAGTAATAATCCAACCCCAACAATCTCACCATGTAATAATTTATTTGGAGTAATTATCTGAGTAATTGCATTATGAATAGCGTGTGCTGCTGCTGTCCTACACTTTTCTCCACCAATGCCACCAACTAATCCTGCTGTTAGTCCACAAGCTTCAACTGTATTTCGCCAAGAAGGATTATTTTCAGATTGACCTGTGAATGCTTTTTCTCCATCTATTAATAGTTGATCTCTTAAAACTCTTGATATTTGAATAGCTTGTTGAACAAGACCATCATCTATTGTTGAACTTGTTATTGAGGATTCATACCATTTTGCCAAAGCATCCGCTATGCCACTAGCGAGTGTTCTAGATGGAGCTGTTTGAATAAATTTATGATCGTATACTAGGATTTTCGGACAAGCTCCCAAGGGGACATCTTTTATGAATTGTCCGTCTTTTGTATAAATATTCGATAATGCTGTCCAACCTGCACATGTAGAGGCGCTAAGAGGAACTGTAATACAAGGGATATTGAGACTCTCGGCTATATATTTCCCAGAATCTAAAACTTTACCACCTCCAGCTGCGATTAAAGAATCATTATTATTCTTTAGAATTATATTCTTTACTCTTGAAATATCTTCATAACAACAATCAAATTCTAAATTAGCAGAAGTAACATTGAGGTTTTGATTTTTTAAATCATTAAATATTCTATTTCTCAGATTATTCGTATGAATACTTCTACCTAAAATTAATGGGCTTTTAGTTAATTTAGTAATTTGAGGTAAAGATTTTTGCCAAGCATAATTTCCCCTAAATATAATTTCTGGAGAGATTGACTGCATATCTACTTTGAATAATTAGATATTAGCACCAGCTAACTCTTGAGGAGATTCTTCAGAAGAAATATTAATTGTGACTTTTTTATTATCATCTATATCAACTAAAGCCTTATCGCCATCTTTTATTCTCCCGGAAAGAACTTCTTCAGCCAAACTGTCCTCTAATAAGCGCATAACAGCTCTTCTTAGAGGTCTTGCTCCATAAGAAGGGTTATATCCTTCTTCAACAAGTCTTTCTTTGAAAGCATCTGTTACATCTAATTTAATCCCTTTATCTTGTAATCTTGAGAAAACCTCTTGTAACATTATTTCAGCAATTTCTTTAACCTCATTTTTTGATAGTTGCCTAAATACAATAATTTCATCAAGTCTATTTAAAAATTCAGGTCTAAAGTATTGCTTTAGTTCTTCATTAACTAATGATTTAATTCTATTGTACTGACTATCTTCAACAGAATCCCCGGAAAACTCAAATCCTAAACCACCACCACCTTTCTCGATCACTTTTGAACCAATATTAGAAGTCATTATTAGTAAAGTATTTTTAAAGTCTACAGTTCTACCCTTGGAGTCGGTTAATCTACCGTCCTCAAGAAGTTGCAATAGTAAATTAAATACATCTGGGTGAGCTTTTTCTACTTCGTCGAATAATACAACTGTATAAGGCCTTCTTCTAACTGCCTCAGTAAGTTGACCACCTTCATTAAAGCCAACATATCCTGGAGGTGAACCTATAAGTTTACTAACTGTATGTCTTTCCATAAATTCTGACATATCTAATCTGATCATTGCTTCTTCACTACCAAAGAAATATGAGGCTAATGATTTAGTCAATTCAGTTTTACCTACACCAGTAGGGCCTGAAAATATAAAACTAGCAATTGGTCTATTAGGATTTTTTAAACCGACTCTTGCTCTTCTTATCGCTCTAGAAACAGCTTTTACAGCTTCATCTTGTCCTATTAGCCTTTGGTGAAGAGTTTCTTCCATATTGAGAAGTTTGACTGATTCTGTTTCAGTTAATTTTTGAACTGGTACACCAGTCCATGATGCAACAATATGAGCTACATCTTCTTCACTAACCATAGGGTTTTGCATTAGTTTTGAATCATTATTTACTGAGTTTGTATCTTTAATAGATTCATCTTCAGATGTAGATTCTTTTTTATTTTCAAGTACCTCTTTGATTTTTGCAGACAATTCCATCTCTTTTTCTCTTAATTGACCAGCCTGATCAAAGTTTTGGTCCCTTACAGATTCTTCCTTTTGTTTTTGAATCTGTCTTAATTCTTTATCTATTTGTTTAGCTTCAGGTGGAAGTTTTGAGTTTATCAAACGAACTCTACTTCCTGCCTCATCTATAAGATCTATAGCCTTATCGGGCAAAAACCTATCAGATATGTAGCGATCACCTAGATGAGCTGCAGCCTCTAGAGCGTCATCAGTGATTTTTAGTCGATGATGTTGTTCATAACGTTCTCTAAGACCTTTTAAGATTTCGATTGTATCTTCAATAGATGGTTCTCCAACCATAACGGGTTGGAATCTTCTTTCCAGAGCAGCATCTCTCTCAATATGTTTTCTATATTCATCGAGAGTTGTTGCTCCAATACATTGGAGTTCTCCTCTAGCTAAAGCTGGTTTAAGGATATTTGCAGCGTCTATAGCTCCTTCAGCAGCTCCAGCACCAATTAAAGTATGAACTTCGTCTATGACAAGAATAACATTTCCTGCAGATTTGATTTCTTCCATTATCTTTTTTAATCTTTCTTCAAATTCTCCTCTATATTTTGTTCCAGCAACTAAAAGCCCTATATCAAGAGTTAAAACTCTTTTATCTTCAAGTATGTCGGGAATATCCCCAAGCTGTATTCTTTGGGCTAAACCCTCTGCTATAGCTGTTTTCCCTACGCCAGGTTCTCCAATAAGAACTGGATTATTTTTTGTCCTTCTACCTAATATTTGAACAACGCGATCTATTTCTGCATAACGGCCGACAACTGGATCTAGTTTTGATTCACTAGCTAATTTTGTTAAATTTGTTCCAAATTCATCGAGAGTAGCAGTTTTTAGATTACCTTTAGTTGGATTTGCTCCACTACCAACTTCAGCTGTTTCACCAAGCATCCTTATAACTTGTGTTCTTACCTTGGTAAGGTCAATACTAAGATTTTCAAGAACTCTTGCTGCAACACCTTCGCCTTCTCTTATTAAACCTAATAATAGGTGTTCAGTACCTATGTAATTGTGACCTAATTGACGAGCCTCCTCTAAGGATAACTCCAAAACTCTTTTAGCCCTAGGGGTAAAAGGTATTTCTACAGCTACAAAACCTGAACCTCGACCAATTATCTTTTCTACCTCTATTCTTGAATCTTTTAGATTAACTCCTAGTGATTTAAGTACCTTTGCTGCAACCCCTGTACCTTCTCCAATTAAACCTAAAAGAATTTGTTCTGTTCCAACGAAATTATGACCAAGTCTTCTAGCTTCCTCCTGAGCAAGCATGATGACTTTTATTGCTTTTTCTGTGAATCTTTCAAACATCAGAAGATTTTATTCCTACTAATAACCTACCAGTAATATGTCTTTTTTGTGTTCAGAATGAGCTTTTGTGAATACCCAAAAATATATTTTATTGAATTAAATTTTACTTTTTTAGTGGTATAGCAATAAATTACAGTAATTTCAAGGATTCTGGTTATCCGAACAATTAAATATTTAAATTATTTAGTTGTTAATTTTTTTTCTTTTAAGAGAGCATCTGAACCGTCCTTATAATAATTTCTTCTTATTCCTACGGTAGAAAATTCAAAGCGACTATAAAATTTCTCAGCCGTAGAATTAGTATGAGAGACTTCTAAAAATAATTTATTTACATTTAATTTTCTACATTCATTTATTAGATAACTCATAAGGTAAGTTCCAAAACCTTTTTTCCTATATTTATGATTTACTGCAAAAAAATTTATTTGAGCCTCATCAAGAACCACATGAAAAACACATATCCCTATTACATGATTTGAAAGTAATATCCCAAAGACTTTTATACCCTCTTTTTTAAATTCCTTAGTCCACTGCTTTTTACTCCATAACGAAATCGTATTTGAATCTAATTCATAACATAAATCAATATCTTTCTCATTTATAGATTTAATGGATATCATTTTATAATAGATAAATACTAAAAAAATTTTGAAATTTAAGTCATTATAAAATATGACAAATTAAGAATTACTCTATTTAAGATATTCACATGGAAGAAAAGAAATCCTTCTTAAAACAAAAGATTGATGTTGACAGTCCAAACAAAAACATAGTCCCTATTACTACATCCATCGAAAGTGATGGGAAGTTATCAATTGGTGGATGCTCAATTGAAGAATTAGTTAAAAAATATGATTCTCCTCTTTACATTTTGGATGAAATTACTTTAAGAAAATCTTGTAGAGCTTATAAAAAAGCATTGGAGAAATATTATCCTGGAAAATCACTACCAATATATGCTTCTAAAGCAAATAGTTCTATTTTCATGAGCAACCTCGTTTCCTCAGAAGGATTAGGACTTGATGCAGTTTCAGAAGGAGAACTATTAACTGCACTAAAGGGTGGTGTGCCAAATGAGAAAATTGTTTTTCATGGAAATAATAAATCAGACAAAGAAATAGAGTTTGCAGTTAGAAATAATATTAATGTAATAGTAGATAACGATTATGACTTAGAAAGATTGGAAGAAATCTCAAATTCATTTAATCGTGACTTAGAGATAATGATTCGCTTTACTCCTGGAATAGAATGCCACACCCATGAATATATAAGGACAGGATCATTTGATAGCAAATTTGGTTTCGGGATTGAATATTTAAATACCTTATTTCAAAGAATTAGTAATACCAAACATCTTAAATTAAATGGATTACATGCTCATATTGGTTCCCAGATTTTTGAACTAGACCCTCATAAGGATCTAGGTGAAATAATGGTTAGTGTTATTTTAGACGCCAAAAAATATGGACATTACATTAAAAAACTGAATGTTGGAGGAGGTTTAGGTATTAGATATGTAGAAGATGACGACCCTCCTTCAATCGATGAGTGGGTAAGAACAATTTCAACCTCGGTTCTTAAAGCTTGCAATAAACATAATTTAGATTTACCTACATTAATGTGTGAGCCAGGAAGATCTATTGTCTCTACTGCAGGAATAACAATTTACAAAATCGGGGCCTTTAAAAAAATTCCCGGGATCAGAACATATTTATCTGTCGACGGTGGTATGAGTGATAATCCAAGACCAATAACATATCAATCAAGTTATTCTGCATGTTTGGTTAGAAATCCCTTTAATATAGACTCCAAAAATAAATTTACTATCGCTGGCAAGCACTGCGAATCAGGAGACGTATTGTTTAAAGAAATAGAGCTAGCAAATTGCAAAACAGGAGATCTAATCTGTGTTTTTGGTACTGGTGCATACAATAACTCTATGGGTTCAAATTATAATAGAATTCCAAGACCAGCTACTCTTTTAGTTTGTGATGGTGAAGCCGAGATTATTCAAAAAAGAGAAAGTCCTTTAGATCTTCTAAAATATGATGTCTTACCTGATCGCTTTATTAAACAAAATTAGGTACATTTAGATTAATTTTGATTTTGATGTGAATTTCTGGGGGTTTATAAATTTAAAGCTTTTATTAGATGTCTTATTTGCTGTTGGTTTTGGACTTTTATTATTTTCTAGAGTTAAAGAACAGAGGACATTATGGCTTTTGAGAGGATATTTATTTTTAGTTTCATCAGCATGGTTTATACAAAGATATGCTTACCTCCCATTAACATCAAAATTAATTGATGCTGTAGTACTCGCTTGCTCTCTTTCCTTAGCAATACTTTGGCAAGGAGAACTAAGAAGATTAATGGAATTATTAGGCACTGGAAGGCTAGCAGTATTGCTAGGAAACCCTCCAAAAGAATTTAGAGCAACGTCTACTACTATTAGTCAGTTAGTTGATGCTGCTGGTAAACTCTCCAAAAACAAAAGAGGTGCTTTAATCGTGGTAGATTTAGGTAGTGATTTAAGGCCGGAAGATTTTTTATATTCAGGGACAAATATTGAAGCTCAACTATCTACTGACCTTTTAATAAATCTTTTTGCAACAGATACACCGCTACATGATGGAGCAGTTGTTGTTAAAGGTAATAAAATAATATCTGCTGGGGTAATACTGCCTCTCTCGAGGCAAGGAATTAGTAGATATGGAACAAGACACTTAGCTGCATTAGGAATTACAGAAAGATTTGATAGGTGTATTTGTATAGTTGTTTCTGAAGAAACAGGTACGTTATCATTAGCAAACCAGGGGAAACTTGAGAGGCCAATTACTAGCAGTCGATTACAAGAACTTCTTGAAAATTTGATTGGGAATCAAAACTCTATGGGTAATAGTAAATCAACTTTAAGTAAAAATGCCTTATCCCATAAGACAAATCCTAGTGATAATATTATCAGTGATACCAATGAAAAAGAGTCAGTTAAATCAGAAAGCTTTTCTAATATAAAGGATTAACATATGAGTTTTGGTAAAATAATTTACAAGAAAAATACTGACTTATCCAAAAGAATAGATAAGCAAAAAGTGCCAGAACATGTCGCAATAATTATGGATGGGAATGGGCGATGGGCAACAAAAAAAGGCTTACCTCGATCATTTGGTCATAACAAGGGAGTCAGCGTATTAAAAGAAATTCTTAAAGCATCAAAAAATTTAGGTTGTAAGGTACTTACTGTTTATGCTTTCTCAACTGAAAATTGGACAAGGCCAACGAAAGAGGTTGATTTCCTTATAAATCTTTTTAGAGAAGTCTTGAAAAACGAAATCGAAGAGATCCATCAAGAATTAATTAAAATAAAATTCATCGGAGATTTATCTCCTTTCCCAGAGGATTTAAAGCAATTAATATATAGTTCGGAATCTCTAACTAAAAATAATAATTCCTTTTTATTAAATGTTTGTGCGAATTACGGAGGTAGGCAAGAAATAGTAAAAGTTGCAAAGGAATTAGCATTAAAATCTTCTTCTGGGGAAATAAAACCAAGTGAAGTTAATGAAGAACTATTCAATTCAGAGCTATTAACTCGAGGAATTAAGGATCCTGAATTACTAATAAGAACTAGTGGAGAAAAAAGGATAAGTAACTTTCTTTTATGGCAATTAGCTTATTCAGAAATTTATATATCTGACGTACTGTGGCCAGATTTTAATGAGTTTGAATTTCTAAAAGCAATAATTGATTACCAATCAAGGAATAGACGTTTCGGCGGTATAGAATCAATACCAAATGAATCTTTTGAAGATTCTCAATATTCTTCCTAATAAAAATGGCTAATTCGAATAATCAGTTATTAAAAGAAATTAGGTTCGATTGGAATAAAGAGGAGATATTAGAAATACTTAATATGCCTCTTATAGATTTAATGTGGGAATCTCAAATTGTTCACAGGAAATTTAACAAATACCACATTCAATTAGCATCATTATTCAGCGTAAAAACAGGTGGATGTGAAGAAAATTGTTCTTACTGTAGCCAATCAATTTATAGTGCTAGCGAAATCAAAAGTCATCCACAATTTCAAGTTGAAGAGGTTTTAGCAAGAGCTCAAATAGCAAAAAATGAGGGTGCAGATAGGTTTTGTATGGGTTGGGCGTGGAGAGAAATTAGAGATGGGAAATCTTTTAATTCAATGTTAGAGATGGTCAGCGGTGTAAGAGATTTAGGGATGGAAGCTTGCGTCACAGCTGGGATGCTTACAGAAGAACAAGCTTCCAGACTGGCTGATGCAGGTTTGACCGCATATAACCACAATCTTGATACTAGTCCTGAGCATTATAAAAATATTATTACGACTAGAACTTATCAAGACAGACTAGATACTATCAAAAGAGTAAGCAATGCAGGAATAAATGTTTGTTGTGGAGGGATAATAGGCTTGGGTGAAACTAATGGCGATAGAGCATCTCTTTTAGAAGTGCTTTCAAATATGAATCCACACCCTGAAAGTGTTCCTATAAATTCGCTAGTAGCAATTGAAGGTACTGGTTTAGAAGATAATCAAGAGATTGATTCTATTGAAATGATAAGGATGATAGCTACAGCAAGAATTCTTATGCCTAAAAGTAAAATAAGATTAAGTGCAGGGCGAGAAAAGCTTTCAAAAGAAGCCCAAATTTTATGTTTTCAATGTGGGGCAAATTCAATTTTTTATGGAGATGAGTTACTCACAACTTCAAATCCATCTTTTCAATCAGACAGAAAACTTCTTAAAGAGGTAGGAGTATCATTTAACAACGATTTTGAAACTAGTGAAAAAACATTATCTTCTTTATGAAAGGCAAAAATTATAAAATAGTTTCTCTTTACTCTTTCTTCCCATTTCAAGAAAACTTAATTCTTGATCTAAAAAATAAATTATTAGAAATCGAAAATGAAAATGATCTTTCAGGTTTGTTGATTTTTGCAAGTGAGGGTATTAATGGAACTATTTGTGCCGAGAAAAATGTAATTGATTTTGTTATCAATTTACTTAATAAATATGCAGGTAATAGAAATTTGAATATTAAAATAAACTTTTCAAAAGAGAAAGTCTTCAAAAAATTAAAAATAAAAATCAAAAAAGAAATAGTTACCATGGGTGTCCCTGAAATAAACCCTGCAGAAAATAATGGGACCTATATTGACTCAGCTGATTGGAATAAGTTAATTAAAAATCAAAATACAATAGTCATTGATACTAGAAATCATTATGAGGTTTCTTTAGGTACATTTCAGAACTCTATAAACCCAAATACTAGAAACTTTAGCGAATTCCCCAAGTGGGTAGATGATCATTTAGAAACCCATTTAGAAAATAAACAGAATACAAATATAGCAATGTTTTGTACCGGAGGAATAAGATGTGAAAAAGCTACTAGTTTACTGAAAAAGAAAGGTTATAAAAATATTTATCACCTACAAGGGGGTATCCTTCAATACCTTGACGATATACCAAAAGAAAAAAACTTATTCGAAGGTGAATGTTATGTTTTTGATAAAAGAGTTGCTTTAGATCAAGATTTAGAAAAAGGCTCTTACTCGATTTGTCATGCATGTGGAATGCCAATTTCAATTCAAGATCAAGAAAGAAAAGAATATAGAAAGGGTATCCAATGTCATTTCTGCATAGACCAATTCAGCGATGATGATAGGAAAAGGTTTGAAGAAAGACAAAAACAAATCGATAGATCAAAAATGGAAAATCATAAAATCTATAAGGACTAATTTTCAAAATCATGAAAGTTGAAGAATTAGAAAAATTAGCAGGTTCCATTGGATTATTAATTAAAATTCAAATTAGAGAAACTATCGGATTATGTTTCTTTAGAATCGTGATTGCAGAACAGAAAGATAACATAATTAAGATTTGGGCCGAAATGAAAGGTTGGACTTATTTAAATAAACAAGGTATTCAGCTTGATACATTAAGAATCCTTAGTAAAGCTCCTGCTTTTGTTTCGGCATTAATATGGGCAACAACTATGGCTTGGGCAATTGAAAAAAAATCAAGTAACAAAGTAAGGCTTTTAGCTATTTTTGATAGTGAAGGATATAGTAAAAAACTTGTAAGATATTTCAAGTTAATAGGATTCAAAATTGTCAAAGAAGTTGGTTCTAGCCCAGTAGATCTTTTATTAAGATTGGTTTGGGGAGGTGCAGGTACACTTATGAACGGGGAATGTATTTCCATATTGAAAAGACTTGAAAAGAAACTCTCTTTAATTGAAGAAAGTTAACCCGCGTGATAACTACTTCTAACTAAGGGTCCAGAAGATACTTTCTTAAATCCCAATTCCTTAGAGAAGTTATATAAATATTCAAACTCTGATGGATCCCAATATTTCATAACCGCCAAATGATTTAAAGAAGGCCTTAAGTATTGGCCAATTGTAATTTGATCACAATCTATTTCTTTAAGATCGTAAATCGTATGTTTTATTTCATCTAAATTTTCCCCAAGACCTAACATAATTCCAGATTTAGTTTGAATATTAGGAGCAATCTCTTTTGACTTTTTTAGAAGCATTAATGAATTTTTATAATTTGCACCTCTCCTAACTTCTTTTTGAAGTCTTTCAACAGTTTCAAGATTATGATTAAAGCAAATTGGATCTTTTTCTAAAATCATCTTCAACCTTTCGGTCTGTAGATTATTATTTTCATCAAAATTTTTGCCCCCTCCCCATAAATCAGGAGTCAAAACCTCTATTTTAATAGTTGAATCAATTTTTCTAATCTCATTTATTGTAGATATAAATAAATTGGCACCATGATCAGGAAGATCATCTCTAGCAACAGATGTTAAAACAACATATTTCAAATTTAGGACTTTAACTGCTTCAGCCACTTGAAAACATTCATCATTAAGAATTGAATTCGGTCTACCTTTTTTTACCTGACAGAAGGCACAAGAACGAGAACATATCGATCCACCTAATAAAAAAGTAGCTGTGCCGGAGGCATAACATTCTGCTCTATTTGGACATCTTGCTTCTTCACAAATAGTATGAATATTTGATTTCTTAATAAGTGTTTGTACTTTTTCGAACTCTGAAGCTTTACTAATAGGAAATTTTATCCAAGAAGGAAGTCTTAAGATTTTTTCTTGCTTGATTAGATTATTTTGTCTCATTTCTAATTTAGTTTTGTTCTTCCTTCTAAAGCCCTAGCAAGCGTAACTTCATCTACATATTCAAGTTCACTACCCATTGGAAGACCGTAAGCAATCCTCGTAACTTTAGTAAAAGGGGCTAACAATTTTCCAATATAAAGACTTGTAGTATCTCCTTCAACACTTGGGGTCAACGCCAATATGATCTCCTCTATTTCAGACTTACTAACTCGTTCTACTAGGCTTCTTATTTCTAAGAGTTCAGGGCCAACAGCATCCATTGGGGATATTAAACCACCAATAACGTGATAGACACCTTTAAATTCTCTAGCACGTTCTAAAGCAAGTAAATCTTTGGTTTCTGCTACCACACAGATAAGTTTGTGATTTCTTTCAGGATTTCTACAAATTTCACATTCATCTTCTGAGGTCAAATTGAAACATTTTTTACAACGACCGACATTACTATGAGCTTCTAACAAGGCCTTTGAAAAATCCCTTATTGTGCTTTCAGGTTGTTTTAAAATAAACAGTGCTAATCGTTGGGCTGTTCTTGGACCAATCCCTGGGAATTTCTCAAAATGACCAATTAATTTTGAAAGTGGCTTGGTATAGGTAATCAAAATTAAACTATTTCTAGGAATAATTTAGACGCAAAATTCTGATTTGCCATAATTGTTTGCTTTTAATGTCTTATTATGTTTTAAGTTAGTAATTTTAAACAAAATGAAAAATATTAAATTTAACCCATTCAAGTCTTTATTTTTGATTTTTTTGTGTTTAATACTTAGTGCTTGTAGTGGAGGTCTCAATGCAGGATTAGAAGCTTATCAAAGCCCTGATGGAAGATATGCTTTTTTGTATCCAACAGGATGGACTAGAGTAAAAGTTGATGGAGGACCTGAAATTATTTATCATGATTTAATCAATAGCAATGAGACATTAAGTTTAGTGATTTCTGATGTAAATAAAGAAGTGCAATTAGAGCAATTGGGGAGCCCAAGTGAAGTGGGTCAAACATTAATAGATAAAGTAATCGCTCCTGAAGGTTCAGGTAGAGAGGTAAAACTAATTAATTCCAACAAGAGGGAGGCATCCAATCATATTTTTTATGATTTAGAATATGAGTTAAATCTAAATGAAAAACCTAGACATGAACTTGCTACTGTTGTAATTGATAGAGGAACACTTTATACTTTCGCTGTAGGAACAAATGAAGAGAGATGGAATAAAGTTGATAATTTGTTTAGCAATGTAATTGAATCATTTAATTTCTTAATTTAGTTTAAAAATTATATACTAGATTCCTACTTGAACATTCCACAAATCAGCATATATTTTGTTCTGATCTAATAAATTTTCATGTTTTCCACTCTCTACTATTTTACCTTTATCAATAACGATAATATTATCCGCATTTTTTATAGTGCTTAATCTATGAGCTATTACTATAGTGGTTCTTTCTTTTGTGATTTTAGATAATGATTTTTGAATTAAAGCCTCTGTTTCGTTATCAACTGAGGCTGTAGCCTCATCTAATATCAATATTGGAGCATCCTTTAAAACAGCTCTTGCCAAGGCAATTCTTTGGCGTTGACCTCCTGAAAGCCTTTGCCCCCTCTCTCCCACAATAGTTTTATAACCATCTGGCAATTGTTCAATAAATTTATGAGCTTCAGCAATTTTTGAGGCCTTAACAATATCTTTAAAACTTGGATTAATTGAGCCATAAGCAATATTTTCTTGTACGCTGCCATGAAATAAATAAGTTTCTTGACTTACTAAAGATATGCACTTTCTTAAATCCCTCAAGTTAATTTCTTTAATAGAAATTCCATCCAAGGTTATTGAGCCTTTATTACTATCATAAATCCTAAGGAGTAGTTTAATTATTGTACTTTTACCAGAACCTGTTAACCCAACAATTCCTAATGTTGAGTTATTTTCAATTTTGAAATTTATGTTTTTTAAAGTTAAATCTCGGCCAGGATAATTAAAATTTACATTATTAAAAATAATTTCTCCTTTAGTATCTTTAGGGTCAATTTTTATTTTTCCATCTTTTATTTTTATAGGTGTATCTATGAGATCAATTACTCTATCTATTGATGCCATAGATCTCTGAAAATCATCTAATACATGCCCCAAAGTAGTTAAAGGCCATAATAGTCTTTGTGTAATAAACACTAAAAAACTATACGTACCTACATCAAGTGTCTTATTCCAAGTTTGGAAACCTCCAATTAATAGAATCGCTATAAAAGCAAATAGAATTGCAAATCTTATGAGAGGGATAAAAGCGGAAGATAATTTTATTGCAGCCTTATTACTTCTTTGATAATCGAGACTTTCTTTATTTAATCTATTTAGTTCCCATTTTTCTTTAGTAAAACTTTTTATTGTAAGAATTCCGCTTAAATTATTATTTAGTCTTGATGCCAATAGTCCAGCTTTATTCCTAACATCTCTATATTTTGGAGCAAGCTTCCTTTGAAATTTAATTGATCCTAAAAATATGATGGGAATAGGAAAGAATGCAAATAAAGCGATTTTTGGAGCGACAAAAATCATAGTGCCCCCAATTATTAAGACAGTTATAAATAACTGAATAATCTGATTAGCCCCTTGGTCTAGAAATCTCTCAAGTTGATTTATGTCATCATTCAAAATAGATAATAGTCTTCCAGTATTATCATTTTCAAAAAAATCCATATCTAATTCTTGGATATGCTCATAAGCTTTTATTCTTAATTTATGTTGCGATAGCTGAGCCAAATTTCTCCATAAAATCGAATATAAATATTCAAAGGAGGATTCACCAGACCAAACTATTCCTGAAGCAAATGCAAGAAAAATCAATTGTGCTGGAACTTCTTTTATCCCAAATCCAGCAATCCATGAATTCTGTTCCTTAACAACGATATCCACCGCAAGACCAATTATTACAGGGGGAGCTAAATCTAATATTTTATTAATTATGGAACTAAAAAAAGCAAAAAATAACAACCTTCTTTCTTCAATTAGATTCAAATAAAGTCTAATTATTGGATTTTGATTGTTGTTAGAACTCATAAAATAACAATTATATTTTTCTATCAAGATTTAAATTTTCTTTAGCTTCTAATTTACATTTTGTTTTTGCATCTTGATGACTTGCTTTTTGTGTAAATTCTTCGTAGTAACATTCACAAGTTTCATTCGCAATTTTTTCACTATATACCATTTCTGCTTTCATCATCTCCTCTTTAACACTCTCAATACAAAATAATTTTATGATTGAATTTTGTTTCGTTTGGGCTAAATAATAATTATTAAAAGAGTTGAATAGGATCATCAGATGCACAAAGATAAATAGTTTATATTTGCTAGCTTTCATTCTCTATGCCTAGTTTCTGACTTTAATTTTTTTTAATTTATTTTTAGTTTCTCTATGCAGATCTCTTGGTAAATCAACCAAACTATAATCATTAAAAATCTGTATTTTACCAATGGATCTACCATTTATATTAGTTGAATTACAGATTGAGGATATAATATTTGCAACTCTAACCCCATCAAATTTACCAAAGTTAAATTTATAGGTTTCAAAAGAATCATTTTGATAATTATTTCTTCTATTTGAATTTCTCATACGATTATTACCATTTCTATTTGATCTATTTCGATCAGTATTATTTTGTTTATGGATCCAAGAATCATCTTCATTAACAAAAAATGCTTTATTACCTATTACTAAATTAATCGCCGCCATTGCAATATTTGAGTCATCCATAGCGTGTTTTTCTTTTAAATTATCTAGTACATCAATGATCAAAGCTTTATTTTCTTCATTTTCTTCTTTAGCTAAAAAACTATCGTTAACATTATCTATAAGTTTCTCCATCCTTTTTTCATTTATTATTTTATTACTTGGTATATTAATTTCTTCAATCTTAGTTCTTGTTGAGTTTTCTAAGTTTCTTAGAAAATGTTTTTCTCTTTGATTAACAAATAGAATTGCCTCTCCTGATCTACCTGCCCTTCCCGTTCTTCCAATTCTATGAGTGTATGTTTCCTTATCAAAAGGAAAATCGTAATTAACAACAAGTTTTATCCTCTCTACATCTAATCCTCTAGCTGCGACATCAGTTGCAACAAGGATATCAATAAATCCTTTTTTTAATCTATCTACAGTATTTTCTCTTTGATTTTGAGGTATATCTCCATTAAGTACTGCCACAGTATGACCTGAATTCTCTAAAGCTTCAGCTATTGAAGTAGTAAGTAGTTTTGTTCTAACAAAAATTATTACTCCCTCGTTATTAATTTCTAATATTCTTTTTAAAGCATCTAACTTATGATGCCTTTGTACATATATAAATTTTTGAGAAATTAATTGAGTTTCTTTTTTGACACTTTTGATTAAAATTTCGGCTGGATTATTTAGATATTTTTTTGCAATATTTCTAATCTCACTAGGCATTGTTGCTGAAAACAAAACCATTTGTTTATTTTCCGGGAGTTGATCTATTATCCATTCAATATCTTCAAGGAAACCCATATTTAACATTTCGTCCGCCTCATCTAAAACAAGACAATTTATGTCTTTAATTTTAAAAGTTCCCTGCCTGATATGATCCATTATTCGGCCAGGGGTTCCAACTACTACGTCAACTTTTCTTTTCAATGCTGAAATTTGATTTCGATAATCGGTACCTCCGTATATTGCAACAGTCTTAAAATTACTCGATTCAGAACTATAACTTTTAAAAGATTCTGCCACTTGAGTAGCCAATTCTCTAGTAGGAGTCATAACTAAAACCTTGGCATTTAATTCTTTATTATCTGAAAGTTTTTCTATTAATGGTAATGCGAAAGCTGCAGTCTTTCCTGTTCCTGTTTGTGCTTGGCCAAGTAAATCTCTGCCTAACATTAGTTCCGGAATTGCAGCTTTTTGGATAGGAGTTGGATTTTTGTAACCTTTATTTCTTAGCGAATTTAAGATCGATTTATTAAACCCAAAATCGAGAAATCCATTCTCATTTTCATTTTCTTTCGATAGTTCAAATGGTTGAGATTCAATTTCTGCTATGTTCTCCAATTTCTTTAAATCAAGTAGGGAAACATCTTCATTCTCAGATTTTTCCTGCTCACTATCAAGAGAGTTACTATCTTTTTTAAAAGCCATTTTAAATGCCCAATGATCTTCTGATTAGGCATTCAACAAATATCTAAATTTACTTAAATTGTTGACTAGCCTTGCAGAGCCGAATTATTAATCTAACATCTTGTGGTTAAATTCTTACTAGTTTCTCAAAAATAAGATTTAAATTAAATAATATACATCTAAAAATTTTTTCGCTCTTGTAACAGCAGTATAAAATAACCTTCTTTCAAAATTATCTCTGCAAAAGATATTTTCATCTTCTTTTTTGAGTTCCATTTTATATTGATTTCTTCTATATTTTTGTGACCATAAAATGCTTACTTTCTCAGATTCACTTCCTTGAGATTTATGAATAGTAATTGCTATTGCTGGCACAACATTTTCTAAATTAGATGGATCAATTAAAGTGACAATTTCTTCGTTATTATCATTAAATTTTCTAAAAAGATACTTTCTTTCATTTTTTATACCTATAAGAACACCGATATCGCCATTTGACAATCCAAGTTCACTATTATTTTTTGTACACATGATCGGAACGCCCTCATTAAGGGTTTTAAGGTCATATGGTTTTTTTTGACCAAAAACAATTTCATTCAAATATTCAACACTCCATATACCAGAATTTTTTTCACATAAAATCAATTGACTTTGTAAATCCTGAAATATCTTATCTACTAAATTTTTTTCATTAAGCAATAGATTATCAATACCATCATCAAATATATATTTTTTTTTACTTAAATTTGAAGTTGAAAGATTTAACTTATTTAGATGACTAGTAATTGAAAAAAATAGATTTTTTGGAATATCAATTTCTGTACTTTTTGAAATAGAAACTTCTTTTGATTTATTATCTTTTTCTAATTCTTTTATCTTTTGATTAAGTAAAGAATAATCATTATTAAATATTAAACTACTTATTAATGCTATATCTCCAATATTTCTATAAGTTTTTTCTAAATTTACTACACAAGATTTAATTGAACTATTATCGGAATATTCAAACAAATAATTCCATATAGAAAAGTTATTTACTGGAGACAATTGATTTTTATCTCCAACTAAAATAATTTTACAGTCCTTTGCTAGCAAATTTAAAACCAATTCAATCAAATCAATATTAACCATTGACATTTCATCAATTATGAAAATATCAAGCTCTTTTAGTTTAAATTTCAACTTAAGAGATTTATTGTGAGAATTTAAAATCCATCTATGTAAAGTTTGAAATTCTATTTGGTCTAGAAATTTGCTAGAGGAAATATTATTTTTATCATTAAGAGCTTCTTTTAAACGAGCTGTAGCTTTACCAGTTGGAGCAGACAAACCAATATTTAAAAAGTTATCAATTTGAAGGAGTTCTAGTATTAACTTTATTATTAAAGTGGTTTTACCCGTACCTGGTCCTCCTTGAAGGAAAACTAAATTTGAATATTTAAATATATTTTTAATTTGATCAATTTTATTATCATCTTTATAAATTATTGAGTTGATTAAATTATCGGTATCTATTTTTTTGAGAAATGAATTAATAACTCTTTCTATCTTTTTTGACCATTTTGATAAGGATAATTTTCTATTTACTAATACGAATGGAGAATGAAGGGAACCAATCAAACCTATATTTTTTAGAATATCTATATGTTTATTGGGCCAGCCATCTTCTAATAATTCAAAGATTATTAAACTATTATCAACATCAATAATAGTTTCACCATTTTTTTCAAACTCTAATAAAATTCTTATTACATCTTTTACGAAATTTCCATATTTTTTTTCACTAAATTTGAAAATACCTAAGATTAAATTAAATATATGATCGTATTGGAAGCTTTCAATATCTGTAGTAGTTTTAGTCATTCTAAAAAAGGTTATCTAAATAATTAATTCTTTTTAAAGGTGCTTTGCTAATAAAAATACCTGGAGATATATCTTCAGACTTAGATTTTTCAAATAATTCAAAATCTGGCAATCCCTTTATAAACAAATAAATATATCCTCCTAGATGTTTATGTGGTTGATAATTTTTAAGTCGCCACTTTAATAATCTATGCAATGCTAATAAATAAAGATGAGATTGCAATGGATAATGATGCTTAATCATTTCATTTCTCATGTTTTCATAGTTATAGTTTCTTGGTAAACAAACACTATTATCACCACCAGAAATCAAATTACTTTTCCAATCAATAACCCACCATTTACTATCTTCTAATTTATTTCCTACAGGGAAAACACAATCAATACATCCTGAATGAAAGCCTTTATTCATAATTTGAAGATCATTTATTTTATTTGCATATTCTTCACCAAATTCATATTCATGATCTAAAAAAAAGCAATTTGATATATCATTAGAATTAATATTTCTACCTTCATAAGATAAGGTTAAATCATATTTAAGTTCCTTAATTAAATATTCATTTGGAATATCAACTAGTTTCTTATTTTGTAATTCTTTTCCTAAAGATATATTTATGATTCTTAAAATCGCATCTTTTACTTTAAAAGCCAAAGAACTATCGATTTGATGAAAGTTCAATTCCTCAATAATTAAATCAATTAATTCTTGATTATTATCGTTTCTAAATTCAAATCTTTCTATTATTTTGTGCAGGCAAGTCCCAGCAATAGTTCCTTTTGGAAATTCACTCAAGGGATTTGGATAAGAAAAATAATTAGGATAATTCTTTGAATTCTTAAAATTAGAATCTTTGATAATTGATATATTATCTTCATAATCCTTATATTGATTAATGACTGCATCAATATTTTTATCTTTACGTATCCAAGAAGAATAACTTGAATAAGAAATAAATTGATCAGAATTAAATACATTAGATATTTTTTTATTAACGTTATCAATTTTCCAAAGATTATTATTCAATCGGTTGGTTTGGAACTTAGAAAAAATTTCTTTTATTTTCTCTTTTTCTATCCCGACTTCAAAAGTAGACTTATAAATATTAATATTTTCCAAATTATTAAGTAAATCATTATTTAAAATATTATTTCTATCCTCTAAATCATTAAAAACAATAAGTTTATATTTGCTCCTTGTAAGTGCTACATAAATTAACCTCTCACTCTCTTTAAATAAATCTTCTTCTTCTATTAATTTAAATTTTTCAACCTTCTCGTAATTATTAGAAATATTAACGTATATATTTCTATCAATATTTGATTTCCAAAGAGGTCCTTTT
Source organism: Prochlorococcus sp. scB245a_520K10 (assembly GCA_000634515.1). Lineage (GTDB taxonomy): Bacteria > Cyanobacteriota > Cyanobacteriia > PCC-6307 > Cyanobiaceae > Prochlorococcus_A. The sequence goes on from JFNU01000151.1 coordinate 40,157, forward strand.
ATTTTATTTGACTTATTTGAAATAATTGAGAGATATGGACATAGAACTATTTCAAATTCGAGTCCCTTACTACTATGAATGGTAGAAAGATTTATTCCATTTTGAAGATTATAATCTTTCGTCAAAAAATCTTCTCCAGTAGAAATTCTTAAAATATGATCTAACTGATTTTTATACCAGTTGAAGACTATATTGAGATCAAAATCATTATTTATTAATTCTATTTCAACAATTTCTGAAAGTTGAAATAAATTTGAATTTAAATCTGAATCTTGAATAATCGAGGATGACTTGTAATTTATAAGTAGTTCATTAACAATGTTTAAAAAACCTTTTTCTCTTAGTTCTTGGGACCAAGTAATGCATTTATTAATTAAAATTTCTAAATTATTACTAATTCCATCATCAAGTAAATCTTCTAATTTTATTTCTATAAACTTTGAAGTAGCAAGCAAATTTATATTTTTTAAAGATCTCGGATTTAATAAACATTCAATGAATAAAAATAGTAGAGAACTTGCTTCTGTATCAAAAATATTTTGTTTATTTTGAATTTTGCATGGGAGGTTAAACTGATTTAATTTTTTTTTAAAATCTAAGCATTGCGAATTATTTAATGTAAGAATCGCAATTTTATTAATATCAATTTCTTTATTATTTAAAATAAAGTTAACTATATAATGAGTTACAAGATCCTCTATATCAGTCTCTTTTTTTGAAAATTCTACAATTTCAAATACATCTTTAAATTTAAATGCAGGATTAATATTTTCATTAATTCTTGAGGTTAATTTACTATAGTTTAGTTTTGATTGTTTAAGTCCATTCTTATAAAGTTTATTAAGAACATCGATTAACTTTTTTGAGGATCTATAGTTATCTGTAAGACTAAAAACTTCGATTGCACTAGATCTTGCATCTAAGTAAGTTTCAATATCTCCACCTCTAAATTTGTAAATCGCTTGTTTTGGATCACCTACGCAAAGTAATAAATGATTTTTTGTATTAAAGAACTTTTTTATTAAATTCCACTGAGTAATATCTGTATCTTGGAACTCATCAACTAAGACACATTTAAATCTTTTTTGAATTTTAGATAGAGTGTTACTATTACTAATTTCCGAATCTAGAAATGTATTTTCTACAGTCTTTATAAGATCATTAAAGTTGAAAATAGAAAAACTTTTCTTTAATTCAATTAATTTTATATAAGCTAATTGGGTAAATATTCTTACAAATTCAGTAAAGAAACCTTCTTTTATTTTATAAATTTTATCTTGTAATAAATTAAATTTAGTAAAATCTAATTTTAGATTATGTTTATTAATTTCTTTAGATATATTTTCAATGTAAAAATATTTAGATAAAAGATCATCCTTAGAAATATCATATATAAAATCAATAACATTTTTAGAATTAAGCCTTTTGTTAATCTCTTCAATCCAACAATTTATTTGATTAAACTTATCATTTCTTGGTTTTGCAGCATATATTTGACTTTTTCCTCCACTCTCCTTAATTAATTTTCCCAACTCTATGAGTTGTAAAGATAATTCCTTACCTTTATTATTCCATTCAAAACAAAACTCGTTCCAGTTTAAATAAAAAAATTCATTAAAATAATTATTTAAATCAATAATCTTATATTTATTATTTATCTGAAATTTACAGATATTTTCTTGATCTATATTTTTTAAAATTTCTACAAAAAATGACTTATTGATCCTAGTTCCAAATCTAGAACTTATTTTTTTTTTGTTGACTGTTGAAATAAGCTCATGATTAAGATTCAGAAAATCATCAATCCACAAATTATCTATTACATCTTTATACAAATTATCAATATTGTTCTCAATATATGGATCTTGAGTTACACCTATTTCAATACTATATTCATCAATAATATTATTACAAAAAGCATGGAATGTAGTTACTTTTAACTTATAGAATTGATTTATAAAATTATCAATTTCGTAAATTATTTTTTCCTTAGATTTATCTTTATCCTTAAAATTTAGATACCAATCCTTAAGAGTATTATCTATCTTACTTTCATTATGACTTTGCAAATATAATTTTAAATTATGAAATCTCGAGAGTATTTTATCTCTTAATTCATAACAAGTATTTTTTGTAAAACTTAGCAAGAGTATCTCATCTGGTTTAACTTTTTTCTCCAAAACATTTCTTAAAACTATGTGAGCCAAAGTAAAACTTTTACCAGTCCCTGCACTTGCTTCTACTAATTTAAACTTATTATCTAATTTAATTTGATTAATATCCATTTCTTTATTAAATTAAACTTTGACCTCATTTTTATAAAGTAAGTAATTCTTAAATTTATGCATTAAATATTTCTCTTCCAAGGCAATCTTAAATTTAATTATTAAAGCTAAACTTATTGTCAAAAATAAATAATAAATAGATAATTTTATTATAAAAACTCCAATGGAAATAAATATTAAAGAATAGTACATAGGATGACGCGTAAATCGATAAATACCTGTAGTAACTAGATTGCTATTGTTTATAGGTCTTGGTAAAGGGGATAAATTTTTACCTAAATCTTTAATTGAAACTAACATTATTATGAAAGCGATTATGATAATTAAAATACCCAGGAAATAAGAAAAAGGACTTGCTTGAATTATCTGTTTTTGTGGAATAAATTCCCATTGAAAAAAATGAAGACTAATAAGAAAGAACTGTAAAAAAACAAGCATTAGATCATAAGCAGCCTTAAAAAAATTTTTTAACTGAAATTTAGACATTTTTTATTTCTTTAATGCTTTAATTAGAGGACCATATAATCTGTATGATAATTGATCAAAATTATTATTTCCAAGAAAGAAATCTGGTTCTTTTTCATTACCAAAACAAATTTTCATTTCGATATTATCTCTTTCTCCTTTAGAAAAATTTTTATTACCGATCCATTTATCTGTAAAAGCTTTTTTTTCATTTTTTGATTTTATTTTTGCTTCTACATATTTATAAGCACTTTCTGGAGGAAGAGGTAAACATTTATCAGAATAATTTTTAAAAATATTTATGTACTCCTCCAAAATTAGATTTGATTCAATTGCTCCCGGTGATTGAATAATTTGCGATTTATAATTATTTTCTGTTCTAAAAATTACTTTAGTTCTTTTTATATTCCCCTTTAAAGAAGAAATAAAGAGTAATTTTATCCAAGCCTCAGTCAAACGACTTAAACTTAAATTCGCATTAATTAATTCAATTACGGTGTCATCTGCGATTAAATATTCTTCTTTATTCGCATTTAACTTAACATAGATTTTATTAATCTTATTATGTTGACTCAAACTTGCGGATAGACTGCTTAATAAGTCTTTGATTTCTTTTTCTTTTGTAAAAATACTATTTTTGGGCATAATAATACCATTTTCAGCCAATTGATCATTAATATTTAATTCATTTAAATCATCAATAATATTATGATTATCAATCTCTAGTTGCTGGATTATTTTTGTAATTAGTTGCGACTTTTGCAGATTGCTTACATACTCCTCGTCTGGATGATGAATAAATATTTCCTTGGGAGAAATATTTTTTTTATTAAGCCAATATTTTTGTGGGGTCTTGAACCAATAAATCAATTCTGATAATTTGTAATTTTTAATATCAGATTTTTTTTCATTCCAATTTATATCTTTTATTAAAGAATAATTACTTTTAACAATCTTAGATTTATCAAGATCAATTATTTCATTTTTATTTAAATCAGAATCTTTAATTATTAGTTCTCTATGGCTTTGGGTTAAGAAACTATCAAAAAAAGAAATTAACTCTTTTATAGGAAAAGAAACATCTAATTTTTTATTGTCTTTATCATTTTTTACCCAAGTAACTATAAATTTATCTCTGCAGGTAATTAACAACTCCAGAAATGCATATTTCTCTCTTTCAAAAACAGATGGATCACCCAAATGATATTTGTTTTTTAATAAATTAATGTTTTCACTCTTTGGTAATTTTGGATAATTAACACTATTCATATCTATTAGGAAGATAACCTTATGTGGAATATGCCTTGCATTCTCAATATCACTTACTAGGATCTTGTTGACTCGTGATTTGCTTTGATATTTAGCTTTATTTATGTAAGAAATTAATATTTCTCTAAAAACTTTTAACAAGATAAGATCATTAGGTATTAAAGGTATTGCGTAATTATCAAGAATTCTATTTATTTCACTTATTTCTAAATTGAAATTTGCATTAGAATCAGCAATACTTTTTAATATAAACTTTATCTTTTCAACCCAATTCGAGTAAGAAAAAGATCCCCTTATCAAATTAATATATTTTTTTAAATGAATTAATATTTTAACCCATTTATTCAACTCCAAACTTATATTTTTATAGCTAAATGGTTTTAAATTAAAAGTACTTAAATTTACTTCTTTGTCATAAATTAAGCCTAAAGTAATTCTATTTATACACCAATCTAGAGTATTTTTCTCTTCACCTAATCTTTCTTTATCATCTAATCCCCAATGAAACCCCGCTTGGGTAAGTAAGAAAATAATTTCATTCTTCTCAGTAATATTAAAATCAAAAATGTTCTGAGTTACTTTTTTCGAAAGAATATAATCTATTTTTTCAAGTGTAATTTTTTCACTTGCTATTTCAGTGATGTCAATTAGAAATTCATAAATGCCTGAAGAGTCATGATTATCCTCATCAATAAAAAAATAAGGTATCTTTTCACCATTAATTAACTCATTATTAAAGATGTACCTTAGATATGGTTTAATTAAATTAGTTTGTGGAGATAAAACAGCAATATCACTATATTTAATATTCTCGCAAGAATTTATTATTTCTATAATTTTATTTCTTAAATATTCAAATTGACTATTCTGATTAGAATGCTCACAAAGTAATATTGAATTATCCCTTTCATTTACTATAAAATCAACGTTATTATTATCAATTAGTCTTTTTTGTATTTGATTAAGAAGAGGAATATCTTTCTTATTATGAAAATTAGTTGTTGGGTCTATGTATATTAGATTATTTTTTAAATTTATACCTTCCTTATAGATATTTTCCTCAATTAATTTCTGAAAGTTTGCTCCAAATTCACCAAATATTTTCTCTATATTTGTATTATTTAAATTCAATTTACTTTCATTATCATCAAATTCCAACTCACCTTCAAGACAATTTATTCTATTCCATAAATCTTCTCCAGGAGATAATAAATACAAATTTACCTTAATAAATTTTGAAAGTTCTGAATAAAAATTAATATGTAGTTTAGATAAGTTATTATCTGAAAAAATATAAATTTGATTTGGTACTTGAAATTGAACGTTTTTAATTTTTCTTAAATTCTTTATTACTTCGATCATGTATAAACATGATGGCTTTTCAGATATCTTTTCCTCTAATAATTTATATAAAATAGGTTGCCAAAATTGATCTGAGTTTAAATTCTTAAATAGATTAGATGAATTAATTTCATATCTATTCCATTGAGCAATCATTTCAGGTCTAAAAATCAGATAATCAATAAAATTATTCGCGATCTTTTTTGTCAGATTATATATGTCTCCATCAATTGTCTTTTTATTATCCAAATATTTATTAATCCAATTTCTAAGCGGAAATGATTCTTTAAAGCTATTTAATTCTTCCAAGGAATCAATAATGCCCCATTTAATTGTCTCAAAATTCCATGCGCTCATATCAATTGCAGGGAAAAAATTTGTCAATAAAGATTCGGTATACGTTGATATTGTCTTTAATTCATAAAGAGCACTTATTTTGTTTTTAATAGTTATTTGTTCACGTAACCAATTCCCCAAAAAGTAATTGGGGACTACTATTTCTAATTTCTCATTTATAGGCGGAGGACATATTTTTAATTCCTCTGCTAACAGCTCACTAATTACTTCAATTTTATTTGACTTATAAAGATTGAGCAATTTACTAAATGGTTATATTACTCAACTTTAAATGGATCAATTATTTCTGCATTAGGACATTCGAATTCCCCCACAGCAACAAACTCTAAACGAAGCTTTAAGAAAGTTATAAATTTTTTATCATTCGATAAAACAACTGCTGGAGTAGATGGAATTTTTGCTTTTAGATCAGCAAATTGGGTGGTTTGTAAAAATGATGGATTTTTTAAGAGCCAAAAATCTATTTCTTTATTATTTTCTTTATAGTTCCTCATCCTCTCTTTCAAAATTTCATCAAGTGGCTCTTCAACTGTTAAAAACTTTTCACTTGCCGCAACGAAAAAGTATGTTGTCATTTTGAAATTTAATTTGATGTGATAAGGGACTTCATTTCACGTACAGACTTTTCTAATCCTATCGCTAAAGCCCTTGCAACAATACTATGACCTATGTTCAACTCGTTCATATTGTTAATTGATGCAATTTTTTTAACATTATTATAGTTCAGGCCATGACCAGCATTAACAACTAATCCAAGGTCATTTGCTAAATGTGTAGACTCTATAATCCTTTGTAACTCTTTGTGCTGTTCGTAACCTGTTAGTTCAGCATATTTACCAGTATGTAATTCTATAAAGTTAAATCCTATCTCTTTAGAGCAATTAATCTGTTCACCAAGAGGATCAATAAATGCACTCACTTCAATATTTGAATCTTTTAAATTCTCAACAAAATTCTTAAGATAATTAACATTAACTTTTACATCTAAGCCTCCTTCTGTAGTAACTTCCTCTCTTTTTTCAGGTACTAGCGTTACGTAATCTGGGACAAGTTTTTTAGCAATTTCTAACATTTCTTTTGTAGCAGCCATCTCTAAATTTAGTTTTGTTTTTATAGTTTCTTTCAAAAGGAATACGTCCCTATCTTGTATATGCCTTCTATCCTCTCTTAGATGAACAGTGATCGAATCTGCTCCTCCTAATTCAGCTAAAAAAGCAAACTGTACAGGGTCAGGCTCTATTGTTTTCCTTGCTTGCCTTACATTTGCAATATGGTCAATGTTTACTCCTAAAGTGGTCATAATTTAAAAATCTTATTTTTAGACAATCTAGTAACCGCCCAATAATAGCTAATAAAAAATTACAAACACTTAAATTATTAATATATAGTAAGTTGAATTTGAAGAAAAAATCCGTAGATATTTTTTATAGAATCAACCCAGTATTGGGATTCTTAGCAATGTTCGTTACTCAGGACATTGTTTTAAGGTTTTTTTTTAGTAAAAAGAAAATAATCAATAATGGGTTTTCGATCCCTACAAACTCCTCTATTATTTTGGCTCCAACCCATAGATCAAGATGGGATGGCTTAATCCTCACTATGGCAATGGGCAGAAGAGTAACTAACAAAGATTGTAGGTTTATGGTTACTAATTCCGAAATGAGAGGGATACAAGGTTGGTTTTTAAAAAGACTTGGATGTTTTTCGATAAATCAACTATCACCATCTCTCTCAACATTAAGATATGCAATTAATCTTATAGAAAAAGAGGAACAACTAGTTGTTTTCCCCGAAGGGAAAATTAATAGATACGGTAAAAAGTTAGTCCTTAAAGAAGGTTTATACAGATTAGCGCTATTAGCCACAAAAAAAACAAACTCAATAACTATACTTCCAATCGGAATTGCCTATAGCGAAGTATCCCCGAAATTTAGGAGCGAATTTTGTTTGTCATTTGGACAACCGATTGTAATGAATGATTATTTAAACACAACTATAGAAGAATTTAATAAATTTCTATATGAAAAAATGACAATTGAGGAAGAAATAGCGTTAAAGAATGTCGGTAGATGAATCCGTCATAAGTTAGTATTAATTTTAATAATTCAATGAGAATATGAATTTCTTAAAATTAATCCCAATTTTATTAATATTTTTTGGAAATTTTCCATATAAAAATTTAGTTCATGCAGAAGTTAAGAATCCAAAAGACTATAAAGTACTTTCAAATGATAATAAAAAACTATCTATCTCAAACGTAGAGTATTACTTAACACAAGGCGATAAATTTATAAAAAATGGTGATTTTGATAAAGCTAAGGATTCTTATTTAAATGCAAGAAAATTAGCAAAGCAACTCGCATCTTTTTATTCCGATCTAAATACATCCTTTAAAGGCGTTGATGCAAGAATACCAAAAGAAATGCAAATAAAAGGTAAGGAAACATTACAAATTTTGGCAGAATCTAATAAAAGATTGGCGTCTCTTTACATAAAAGATGAAAAACCAGATGTAGCAGTACCTTTACTTGTTGAAACGATTAGAATAATGTCACCCGATAGCAAAGAAGGTAGAGAGGCTTATGAAAGATTGATTCAACTAGGATTTGTTGAGACAAAATATAAGGGATGATTAAAATTAATCATGATTACTAAAACAGAAGTTATTAATTTAATAACCAAAAAATTACCAAGTTCCCAAGTTTTTGTTGAAAACATAAAGGGAAATGATCATTTGCAGGTTACCGTCATTGCGTCTGAATTCCATGGATTATCATTAGTTAAACAACACCAGCTAGTTTATTCTGCTTTAAAAGAAGAGTTAGCTTCAGAGGCTATTCATGCTCTGGCATTAAAAACAGGAACACCAAATTAAATTATGGACAACTTAACAAAAAACAAGATACAAAAACTCATTGAATCTAATCCATTGATGGTATTTATGAAAGGCACTAAATTAATGCCTCAATGTGGTTTTTCTAACAACGTAGTTCAAATACTTAATTCATTAGGGGTGGAATTTAGTACTTTTGATGTTTTAAGCGATTTCGAGGTCAGAGAAGGTATCAAAGAATATTCTGATTGGCCAACCATTCCACAAGTGTACTTAAAAGGAGAATTTCTTGGCGGATCAGATATTCTTATCGAAATGTACAATTCAGGGGCTTTAAAAGAAAAGATAGAAATTGAATTAGCGTCTTAAGACAATTAGTAAGTATAAATACTGATTAAGTTAATAAAAATTAATATTTTAAATCTTTTTTTTATCAAAAAAACCTTTATTTTCATCCCCCTCTGGATCAATAAAACTTGATGGATCTAATATCCATCTTTCTATTAATCTTTCTAATTTCTCTTGGTCTCTCTGCTCTAAACTATTGCAATTCCTTAAAGCTTGAAGATAACCATCACTATATAATTTAAGATCAGATGGCGGATGAAATCGAGTAACTAAGTCTTGGCAACTATCGCAAATTGATTGAAAATGACGAATTGCTTTAGGATTTTCAAATGATGTCATAATTCGATAGATTCTGATTTTTATTTAGCATTTGTTATACCTTATTAAGGATGATAAAAAATTGCCTGGCCCAACAGTAATTAAGAATGCAATCAACTGAGCAAATCTTAGCTTCAACTCCTGGCAGTTCACAATTGCCTATGAGCTCACAAACTCCTTCAAGAGTTCTAGTTGTTGAACCTCACCCCACACTTAGAACTGTGCTTGTACAACGACTTCGTCAAGATGGTCACCTTGCGGCAGCAGTTGGATCGGCTGCAGAAGCAGTGGATTTATGCAGAGAACAGTCGCCTGATTTATTAGTAAGTGCAGAAATCCTTGAGCAGAATACTGCAATGAGACTCGCTCAACAATTAGGTTGTTCAGTTATTGTTTTGACTGCAAGATCAGGCGTGGAAGCATTAGTTAACCTTTTAGATGAAGGAGCTGATGACGTTCTCAGAAAACCATTTGGATTAGAAGAACTTGCTGCAAGATGTAGAACTCTCTTAAAAAGAGGAAGAATAGGCTTACAAGAAAAAGTTGAAGTTGGACCTTTGGAAGTTCATCTTCTTTTAAGACAAGTCACACTAAGCGAGAAGCCTGTAGAATTAAGCCCAAGAGAGTTTGCACTGCTCTGCGCTCTGTTGATGCCACCTGGTATGGTAAGAAGTCGTCAAGAGCTTCTAAGGATGGCCTGGCCTCCTTTCAGTGGAGGTCCAAGATCTGTAGATACTCAAGTCCTAACATTGAGAAGAAAGTTAGAACAGGCCGGATTAGGAGAAGGTGGAGGTATAACAACTGTAAGACAACAAGGTTACAGATTTAGTATTGATAATATTTAATGCAGAAAAGCAAAAAGTTCACCTGTAATCATAAGGACTGATAGAAACGTAAGCAATTTATAAGTCCAAAGTGGTGAAATATAAGACAATTCATTAGTTGCAATACCAGTATTTTTGGACACAATTAACGAAAATTTTTCAAAATTTTCAATCCTTTGTGGAATAAGAAAATTATCCCCTTTTTTTGTATTAAAGTAAAAAACTTTACTACCCTGACTGGTTGGTAATGATTCAATCAACTTAATATCTTTCCAAAAAATCTCCCAATTTTTTCTTCCTAAGGTTCTAGAAATAAAGCTAGTTTTGTATGAAATTTTATTATTGCAAGTCTCTACGTAGTCGCTTGTGATATTGATAATTAAATAAAGGCCTAAGACAAATGCAGTTATAGAAAGTATTTTTAATTTATCAATTGATATAAACGGTATTGGAATTGTAAGCGCTAAATATAAAGTAATTAACGAACTTTTCACAAAAAAAAGAGTTTTAAACTTTTCTATCATTTCAAGAGGATGAAATTAGTTTGGTTATGTTCACTTTGGTAATTTGAAACTGTTTATATTAAGTTTTGCACCTATTTTATGAGCGCAAGCATATCCACTAAAAGCTACTGCATTTAGGCCTTGACCTGGGAAGCATGAATCCCCTACGCAATATAGGTTTTTAATTTTTGTAGTGTTGAAAGGCATTGGCAAAAGTCCAAGCAACTTTTTACTAGGTATTGGCCCATAACTACCTTTATATCTGCCAAGAAACTTTTTATGGGTTTTTGGCGTTCCGATTTCCTTATGATCAATATTTTGTTTAAGATTAGGCAAAATATTAGAAATCTTGTCAATAAGAAATGAAAAATATTTTTCTTTCTTCTGAAGATATTCTTTCCTTGATAGACCTTCCCATTCACTAATAGCTGAAGGAGTAAATGCATGTATGATATGTTTGCCTTCTGGGGCCAAAGACGAGTCTAGCAAGGTAGGGATAGAAATAAAAATTACTCCCTTTTCACTTTCTAATTCATCCCAATTCTCAACTATTATGTGATGACAATTAAAGTTTTTGCTTATTATATTCTTCTCTACCCCTAGGTGAATAGAGACAAAAGAGGGAGAAGGTTTGTATGTTTCTGACCACTTATATTCACTTTTTGGAACGTTTTTATTCGCAATTAATCCTTTCTTTTTATCTTCAAGTCCAAATGTATCCCATCTAGTGGAATTGGATACAATAATATCTGAATAAATTTCTTCCTGATTCGAAAGCTTAATGCCTACTGCTTTCTCATCTTTTAAAATGATTTCTTTCACATTGGCTTTGTATCGAATTTCGCCTCCTAACTTTTCGATTCCAGAGACCAATTTCTCCGCTATCATTCCTACTCCCCCTTTTGGATAATTTATTCCTCCAGCATGCCTATCTGTAAACACCATTCCCGCATTAATCATAGGAGTTTTGAGAGCTGGCATTACTGACCAACAAAAACATTCAATATCAATAAATTTTAAAAGTTCAGGATCTTTTATAAACTTTCTGGCGACATCTCCTGCATTTACTGGCAACCATCTAGCTAATCCTAAACAGGATAGTGGAGATTTAAAGAAAACTTTAAAAAGATAACTGGGATCCTCTATTGATAAAAGAGGCATTGAATCTAAACATTTGAATACACTTGCACAAGTGTCGTAAAATTTCTTGATACCTTTTTTTTCTTTAGGGAAACTAGCTGATAATTTATTTATAAATTCCTCATAGTTTTTATCTACAGAAATACTAAAATTATTTGGTAGATGGTATTCCAGTTGTACAGGGTCAGGAATAGTTTCACATTTTTCATTAACATCTTTTAAAGCACGAGTTAATAAATTGGTATAACCTTTATCTCCAAATCCAAATATCATTGAAGCACCAACATCGAACGTATACCCTCTTCTTTTGAAAGAGCCACCACTGCCTCCTGGAATAATGTATTTCTCAAGGACTAGGACTTTTGCTCCCTTAGCCGATAATTGTGATGCCGTTACCAACCCTCCTATTCCAGAGCCAATAACAATTGCATCGAAATTTCTTGTATTGGTTTTCATTTTATAGAATCTAAGAAGTACATATTAATAAATTTCGACAAGTTTATGATCTTTTTCAAAATATGAATCTAATATTTTTTTAAACCCAATCAAGGCTTTTTTAGATCTCTCTTGATAAGCGTTATACCTTAATCTTTTATCATTTATTCTTTTAGTTAGTTCTGGGACCAAACCAAATGAAGCAGGCATTGGTTGGAATTTATTTTTCTTCTGATTAGACATTATTTTATTTCTATTACTGATGAAATTCATAAGAGAACCAATCATTGATTCACTTGGAAAACTTACTGTTTGCTTTCCCTTAGCTAATAAGGATGCATTTATTCCTGCAAGCAATCCTCCAGCAGCTGCGGCCGCATAACCTTCGGTTCCTGTTAGTTGCCCAGCAGCGAAAAGATTTTCTCTCTTTATAAATTGCAATGTTGGTAAGAGTAATTTTGGAGACTCTAAAAATGTATTTCTATGCATTACTCCAAAACGTACAAACTCAGCATTCTCCAAACCAGGTATCATTCTAAATATTCTTTTTTGCTCCGACCATTTGAGGTTAGTTTGGAAACCTACCATATTTAATAATTTCCCTTCTAAGTCTTCTTTCCTTAATTGAACAATTGCATGGGGTCTCTTTTTCAATCTATTTTCTTTATCGTATAGATCACCCCATTTTGGATTCCACAACCCAATAGATTTCAAAGGTCCAAATCTCATAGTATCAACTCCCCTTCTAGCAATTTCTTCAATTGGTAAACAAGCTTCAAAGAAATTAGCAGATTCTTTTTCAAAATCTTTTAAATTAGCCTGTTCCCCCTCTAATAGTTCATTTCTAAATTGTATGTAATCATTTTTATCCATTGGACAATTGAGGTATGCAGGATCTCCTTTGTCGTATCTACTAGCTTTAAAGACAATCTTATGATCAATAGTATCTCCATAAATTATTGGGCTAGCAGCATCAAAAAAATGACATGCATCAATACCAGTAAAATCTTGAATCTTTGAGAACAACTCGTCTGAAGTTAATGGACCAGTAGCGAGGATAGTAATATTTTCTTCGCATGGGAAATCCAGCTGTTCAAACCTCTTAATTTCAATTAAAGGATGATTAGATAAAATTTCAGTCAAAGCACTACTAAATTTTGACCTATCAACCGCCAAAGCGCCTCCAGCTGGAACAGCAAATTTATCTGCTGTATTAACTATCAATGAATTAAAGGCTCTTAGCTCTTGTTGCAATAAACCTGAAGCTCGATCTGGACTTAAAGCCCCAAAACTATTACTACAAACTAATTCTCCAAATTCATTCGTATGATGAGCTGGAGTTGATTTTAGAGGTCTCATTTCAACTAATTTTACTGGTACACCAGAATTTGCTAGTTGCCAAGCAGCTTCTGAACCTGCAAGACCTGCCCCAATTACTCTTACTTCTTTCTTTATCAAATTAAATTAATCCTTACCCAAAAAGTCTCTATTAAATTGCTCTCTTGCTGGTTTTTGTATGTTAAATATAACCCAAGCTAAAGCAGCGATAATTGGAGCGAAAACTACGATTGTTCTTAGCATTTTTGAAATTCTTATATTTATTAAACATTTTACCTTTCAACTGTAAATTTAGAGAGAAATTTTAATTTTTTATTTCATAAGTTAAGAATTGTTTTTCTATTGTTCAACTTGAAATAAAAAGTTGTTTTTTTGGCCTTAAGAAGGGATAATTTCATATGTACTCAATATTACAAAATGGGTCGCTAGCTCAGCGGTAGAGCATCCGGCTTTTAACCGGCTGGTCCTGAGTTCGAATCTCAGGCGACCCACATTTCTGAATTGAGTTCAACTTTATCTAATCGAAGAAAATAGATATTCACTAAACATTATCTAAAATCAAATTAAACCATGCAACTATATTCAAGTTGATTTATCCATGATTTTCAGGGTCAATGGTTTGCAACAAATGAAATTTGTGATTATTAAAAAAACAAAATAAATTTATTTTTAAGAATTCGAATTAAATCTCAAAATTTACACGACTATAGATCAATCTTAAATTATTTTGTGAGGATAAAATTTTAAAAAATATATACCAATCGTCTTTAATGACAGTAATACTAAAATTTATTAGATGCTGAACTTCTAAATCAAATAGAGAATAACCTTAATAAGATTTTCAAAATAAGCGTTAAATATAAAAACTCAACACATTTATGTGTCAATATTGCTACTTCTATACCGTCGAATAAACAATAAATCCCTTTTAAAAAGAAAATTTAAAAAATACTTTACAAAGCTTCATAAATGCTGTTACAATAATTCACAAATACACTTTTATTATCATGACTCCAGAAGCAGAACGTTTTAATGGTTGGGCAGCAATGTTAGGTTTTGTTGCAGCAGTAGGTGCATATGTAACTACAGGTCAAATTATTCCTGGATGGTTTTAAGCCTAACTCTTAAAATTTTTTCTATTAGTTTTTGCTTTACTGATTTTTTAGATTTTTTGTAAATTTCCTAAATTTCAAAATTTTTAAATTAATCAGTTTATTAAATGCTATTGATACGAATTTTCTCTTTCTTCTAAGAAAAATTTTTTAAGAATAAATTATTGGCTTTTCGCTATAACATCACCTCTTTTAGTTAGGCTAAGTAAATAGCTAGTAATCAACATTAAAGTTTATAAGTGATATCCACTGAACAGACTTTAATTTTAATATTCTTTACTTTCTCAAACCTTGATATTATCAAGGTTTTTTTTATCTTTATCTATATTGTCTAAGCAAGTTGAACATAATAGATGACCCTTTTTAATCCAAAAAGTCTTAGTAGATCTTTCAATATCTTTTCTACAAATCAAACACTTAAATATTGGTGGCATTCAATTAATACAAAAAAATTTTTTTGAAATCCGATCAAGTTTTAATACTTTGATAAATTTCACTTACAAAATCCAATATAACAATATTTTCAATTCTTACAATTTATTCTTTCAAATAAAAAAGACCCACCAGAAAGGCAGGTCTTTTATGTGTGTAGTTTTAATTAATAATTAAATTAATTTAATTAGAAACTAAATGAAGTTTTTAGAGCAACACCAGTTACATCAGTTGTACCCTCTATGATGTAAATACCAGGAGTGATTGTTACACCATCGTTTAGAGGATAAGCATATGAAGCTTCATATGTGTAGTATTCAGTATCTCCATCCTTGAAGTTACCTGTTGTTCCCATACCTATGTCTAGAGAACCAGCTCCAACTTCAGGGAAACTTAGACCAACGAAGAAACCTTCAGCTGTTGCGCCATCATCTACAGATTCAACACCTGCACTTAAAGTTACAGCATCAAAAGCGTAGTAGCCATTTACTCCCCAAGCAGTTGTTGCTTCATTATCAGCATAAGCAACTGATACACCGTAAGAGTCTGCAGAGTAAGCAGCTTCAATACCGTATATATCAGTACCTTCTTCTGTCAAAATTGAATCAGTCGCAGAAGAAACACCACCGGCTAATGAGAATCCGCTATCAAAAGCGTATGACATTGCTGCAGTAACACCAGCACCGCCTACACCAACAGTACTTCCTGTTCCACAGTTACCCATGTAATCAGTGAAAGAACTATAAGCACAAGCTCCAGTGTATACACCACTAATGTCAGTTGAATCACCAACCATTACTGTTGCACCACCAACTGGGAATGTATATGTAAGTCCGTCAACTGTTAGCACATCAGAAGTATCGTCAAAAGCTAAAGCGCCAGAAGTACCATCACCTATATCAATAGCTACGTCAAGTGAATCTTCACCAGTGAAACTAGTTGATAGACCGATACCCATTTGGTAGCCAAATGCTGCTGCCTCTGAAGCTGCACCATCTTCAGCACCAACAACGAAATCAACACCGAAAGATGCTGTAGTTGTTTCAGAGAAT
>JFNU01000152.1 GCA_000634515.1 Prochlorococcus sp. scB245a_520K10
CTGTAGTTGTTTCAGAGAATGAGCCAGCCTCAAGGTTGTTGAATCTAGCTTCTAAACCGTCAATACGGCTATTAGTTACTGCAATTTCTTCTGCAGCGCTAAAATCATTAATAGTTACTTCGTTAGCAGATGCAGTCATAGGCGCAAGTAAGCCTAATGTTGCAGGAGCCACGAGCAAGCTTTTGAAAAGCTTCATAAATTTCCTCACACGAAATTTAAAGGACACCTTAAGATAACGTAAAAATTAAACTATTTTCAAGTATCAACCGCTACTTTTTCTTTAAAGATCTTAATTCTTTTATCCTTTTTAATGGAAGAACCAAGCTAAGAAGATGAGATCAATTGGTATGAAAGGGATTTAAGGAGAAATATAAAAAAAAATCAGAAATTCATATCTAGATGTGACGGTAATATTAGTGTCCTTTTCTAAAGAACTTTTTGATTTAATTGTTGAAATTCACAATAAATATTGATTGCCAAGTAACATTTTTGTTAATTCCAATATAAATTAATTCCTAAAGCATGTTGTAAATTATCAAATTCTAAATAAATGAGTGGATTTGGGAGTAACGAAAGAAAGACTAAAAAGTCAGAAGAAAAAAAAATCAGGACTTTGCAAAGAGATAAACTGATATCCAATGCTTTTTCATTGCATTCAAGTGGAAAAATTAAAGAAGCAGCAGATGTATATAATTTTTTAATTCAAAATAAAATTTATGATCCTAGGGTATTTAATAATCTCGGTAGTATTTATTCAAATTTAAAGCAGTTTGATAAAGCAATATTGTTATTTGATGAATCAATTAAAAAATTCCCAAATAGCCTAGAGGCATATCTCAACTTATCCAACGTGATGATTATTAAGGGGAAAAGTGATATCGCTAAAAAGATTTTGAATAAAGTTATTGAATTAAATCCTAATTATTTTAAGCCTTATTCAAACTTAGCTGGAATATTCGTAGGAGAAGGCAATTTCGAGAAAGCGGAATTCTTTTTGAGGAGGAGTCTTGAAATCAGTCCAAAAGATATTAATAATTTAGTCAATTTAGCCTGTGTATTGAAAGATTTAGGAAATCCTAAGCAAGCCGAGAGATTCTTAAGAGATGCTCTTGAAATTAATCCCAAATATGATTCTGCTCTAGTCAATTTAGGTGCAGTTTTAAATGAATTGGGAAAAATTGATGAAGGAGAACAATTTCTAAAAAAAGCACTGAAAATAAATCCAAATTCACCAATGGCGCTTAATAATTTAGGAAATATTTTTTCTAAGAAAAATAAAAATAAGGAAGCTGAAATCTTTTATCGAAAAGCTATTGAACTAAAATCAGATTTTTTTCTCGCTTATGATAATCTCGGATCTCTTCTATCAAAACAGGGCAATCTTATTGAGGCAGAAAAATTTACTGAAAAAGCTATAAATTACAACCCTAAATTTGAGTTAGCTTATGTTAATTTGGGATCAATTAAGATTGATCTCGATAAGTTATTGGAAGCAGAGGAATTATTTCTTGGAGCAATTCAAATAAATGAAAACTACAGTTACGCATACAGAAATCTTTTTAGACTATATGAGAAGACAAACAATATAGAAAAATTAAAAAATAAGTTAAAAAATCTAAAGGAAAATAAAAGTATTATTAATGAAAAAATATTGTTTCAAGCGAGAATATTTTTTAGAGAAAAAGAGTATATAAAAGCAAAAAAATCAATCGACCAAGTTTCTGATGAATGGATAAATAATACTGATCATCAAACAAATCTCCTTTACTGGTCTTACAAAGCATTTATTGAAGAAAAAGTTGGAAATTATGATGAAGCCTTTAAATGTTTTGAGAACAGCCAACTAAATCTAAAATATGAAAATTTCAATCCTAAGGTCTTTCAAAATTACATTAATACTTACAGAAAAAATTTAGATAATAAAAATTTTGTTGTAGAAAACAATTCATTAGAGAAGAATGAATTCTCGCCAGTATTTTTAATAGGATTTCCAAGATCAGGTACTACATTGCTGGATACTATTTTAAGAAGTCATCCAGAAATTGATGTTGTAGAAGAAAAACCATTAATTAATTCAGTAGAGCAAATAATAAAATCAAAATTCAAATATTCTCTTGATGAACTACATAAACTTAATAAAAAAGATTTAGAAATTTTAAGAAATCACTATTTGGAAATCTTAAAGAATAATTCTGATAATAAAAACGCAAAAATATTAATAGATAAATTTCCATTTCAAACAGTCTGCTTACCCCTCATAAATTTATTATTTCCAAATTCAAAAATAATTTTTACGCATAGAAACCCATACGATACCGTCTTGTCATGCTTTCAACAAGCATTTGAGCCAAACAATGCAATGTCTAACTTCAGAAGTATAGAATCTGCTTCGTTAATTTATGATCTGACCATGAATATTTGGCTGGACTACAAGAAAAATTTAAAAATGAACTTTATTACTTCTAAATACGAAGATTTGATAGTGGATTTTGATAAACATATTTTAAAAATTTTAGATTTCCTAAATATTACTTGGGACGAGAATATTAAAAATTATAGAAAAACTGCTCACAAAAGAGGAAAAATAAATACGCCTTCTTCTTCACAAGTTGTTCAGCCA
>JFNU01000153.1 GCA_000634515.1 Prochlorococcus sp. scB245a_520K10
ATATAAAGAAGTATTATCTTCACCTGTATATTTTATTCCTGTTTTGCTTCTATCGATAATGATTATTATTGAAGGTTTTCACATCTTTAATCACAAACGAAATTGCAAAACTAAAGCTGAGTGGATGGAACAATCAGGAATGACTTATGACAGGGAATCAGAAGTTAATTAATAAAATCTAAAATATAATTTATTCGCAGCAACGTTTTCTATTTGAGGAATAATCTGTCAAAGAAGTTATCCACTCCTTGATCAAAAAGAAAGATTCTATATTTAGTTTGTAATATACCCATCTACCTTCTTGTCTGTCTGAGATAAGACCAGCATCCTTCAAAATTTTTATGTGATATGAAATTCTTGATTGAGATAAATTAGTTAATTTCATAATATCGCAAACACAAACTTCTCCATCCAT
>JFNU01000154.1 GCA_000634515.1 Prochlorococcus sp. scB245a_520K10
AACACAAACTTCTCCATCCATCATTAGGTCAATTATTTCTAGCCTAAAAGGATCAGAAAATGAAACCATCAACTTAGATATAATTTCTTTTTTTACTTTGTTATTCTCTTTTAACAATTTTAAAGTAAATAAATTATCTTAAATATAGCTTAAAAAAAGATTTCATTAATCAAAACATCTTGATACATCAAAATATTTTGATGTATGATTTATATAGAAAATTTCAAAGTTATGAA
>JFNU01000155.1 GCA_000634515.1 Prochlorococcus sp. scB245a_520K10
TAGCAGGAGATTCGAATGCTGCTGCACATCTACTCGAATTCGATTCGGTCCATGGCAGATGGGGGAAAGATATAAAAGTTAAAGAAGAAGAAATAATAATTGATGGAAAGAAATTAGCCTACACAACTTTTAAAAATTACCTCGATGTTCCTTGGGAGAAATCTTCTGTAGATATTATTTTGGAATGTACAGGAAAGAATAAAAAGCCAGACAAACTAAATCCCTATTTTGATTCTCTAGGGATGAAAAGAGTAATAGTAGCTTGTCCAGTCAAAGGAATTGTTGCAGAAGCTGAATCACTTAATGTTGTTTATGGCATAAATCAAAGTCTTTATGACCCTTCCAAACATAAATT
>JFNU01000156.1 GCA_000634515.1 Prochlorococcus sp. scB245a_520K10
CTCTACTTAATGGTTCTTTAACAGATGCAGTTTTTGAATTAAATAATGAAGTGACAGTTGAACAAGTAAATTTGACACTTAAGGAAGCTTCAGAAACTTATTTAAAAGGAATTCTTGGCTACGAAGAAAGACCTTTAGTTTCTGCAGATTATGTAAATGACTCTAGAAGCTCAATAGCTGATAGTTTATCAACGATGGTTGTCAATTCAAATTTATTAAAGATATATGCTTGGTACGACAACGAATGGGGTTGTAGCTGCAGGCTTGCAGA
>JFNU01000157.1 GCA_000634515.1 Prochlorococcus sp. scB245a_520K10
CTTATACCAGTCAAGGCGGATTGGCCAGTAATATTTAGTGTCGTATACGTTATGGTTGCTCAAGCAGTCAGTGGGATAGCAAAAGATTTAAACAAAATGAGTGGTAAAAGTGCTGTTAAGACAGTTGTCCCAGGGACAAATAATGGCAATGATACTGGCCAAAAACAACTTTTTTAAATGGGTTGCTATTTTAACTGGATCTAAAAATGCTCTTAAGGGAGTTGGCTTTTTCTTGGGTGGACTTTTATATAAGTTATTTGGATTCAATAATGCTGTAGGAATTATGGGTTTTGGACTCTGCTTAGCGTTTTTATTGACATTAATTTTACCTGGAGAAATTGGCAAGATGAAAACCAAACCAGCTTTTAATGATTTGTTTTCAAAATCAGAAGCAATTAATATTCTTTCAGCAGCAAGATTCTTTCTTTTTGGAGCAAGAGAT
>JFNU01000158.1 GCA_000634515.1 Prochlorococcus sp. scB245a_520K10
ATCCAATTTTGGAGTGCCGTATTAATGGTCATACCATCTTTGATAGGAATCGCATTATGGAGAGAAAGTTCGCCATCGATAGCAATAATTTTAGGACTTACTATTTTTGGATTTGTTTTTGCAATGAATTCCTCTACACATTCTTATATGATTTTGGCATACTCTGATAATGAAAAAGTCAGTTTAAATGTTGGCTTCTA
>JFNU01000159.1 GCA_000634515.1 Prochlorococcus sp. scB245a_520K10
CCAGGATTCATTTCGGTATTAGTTCTTAGCTTTTTTTGGCAAATTTATTCTGGATCAAAATTTCTAAATGATTTAATTTATTTTAACCCTCCTATTATTGCAGGAATAATTTTTTCATTTTCATTAGTTCTTTTAAAAAAAAGATTAAAGTTAGATCGAGTATTATTTTCTAGCTCAATCTTATTTCTACTTATATTTTCAAAATATAATAATATTCAATTTCCTCTCATAACAATTCTTACTATTGCAGGATTGATAAATATATTTTTAAAGAAATTCAAAAATATTTTTTATAGCTTGGTTCCTTTATCTATATTTTCAACAACCTCATTTTTGATTAGCTCGGTCTTTTTAGACATATCAAAGTTTTATAATTTTTTAAGAGAGTCTATAAACTCGAAGTTTTTAGTAGATTACCTTAATCTGTTTTTTTTCTTCTTT
>JFNU01000160.1 GCA_000634515.1 Prochlorococcus sp. scB245a_520K10
TGGAGCAGTTATTTTCTCTGGATTTAATTTAATTGAAGATAGTTTTACATCAAAATTCTTTTTAATTAGCTCTATTTTTATAGTTTTAATCTCCACACTATTATCTTTTTTAAAAATAGTTCCAATATACATACTCATTCTTTTTTCTTTAATATTAGGCTTGTCAAAATATTTGTTTGCATAAAAAAAAGGAGGAAATAAATTCCTCCTTTTAAATATTGTCCTACGGTTTATTTACCGATTCTTTTCACAGCAGCTCTTGACTTCTCAAGAATATCTCCTTTTAAGGGGAAAAATCCAAGTGATGGAGCTTTATCTTGATACTCATCACTTAACAATGTATTAAAGGCTTCTTTGATAGCTTTAGTGTTTCTACCATTACCCTCTTCATAAGCAAGTATCCATGTTAATGAAGCTATAGGGTATGCTCCTTTTGCAGTTGGATTAGGATTTTTACCAGCAAGATTTTCATCTAAAGTAATACCATTAAGAGCCTTAGCTCCTGCTTCTACAGATGGTTTTAGAAACTCACCTGAAAGATTCTGAAGTGCAGCAGCTTTGACATTACCTTTTATGTAAGACTGGTTAACATAACCAATTGCACCAGGAGTATTTTGTATAACACCTGCTACACCTGAATTACCTTTTGCTCCAACACCTGCTGGCCACTTAACTGATTTACCTGTTCCTAGTGTCCAAGTTTTTGAAAAAGCTTCCATAGAGTTTGTAAAAGCTTTAGTTGTACCTGATCCGTCAGAACGATGTGCCCAAGTTAATTTACCAGGTTTACAGCCAACTTCTTTCCAATTCTTG
>JFNU01000161.1 GCA_000634515.1 Prochlorococcus sp. scB245a_520K10
CTGGTTACTTTTGCTATATCTTTAGCCTTCATAGGATCATCAGAAGCACCAAAGTTTACAGTCTGGTCAATAAATGCTTTTCTTCCAGAGCCTGAACCAACAGCTTGGTAGTTTACTCTTGGGCCACCTGAAGATGCTAAATCTTTGAACCAACGAGTATAAATTTTGGCAGGAAACGATGCGCCAGCACCACTTAACCTTGTTTTAGCAGAAACGCTTGTGCCAGGAACAC
>JFNU01000162.1 GCA_000634515.1 Prochlorococcus sp. scB245a_520K10
CCATTTTTTACGTGTTGAGGTTTATGAAACTTTTTCAAAAAATTAATTGCTGCTCCTGCCATAATTTCTTTGGCATCAGGTTTTGCAGTAAGCGCATCTGAGATCAATTCAACAGATCTTAGTGATTATTCAAACTCTAACAAATTAGTATCTTTAGGTGATTTCAAATCAGATACTTTATATCCAGGAGATTGGGCTTACGATTCATTAAAGGATCTAACAAATAGTCCAAGATTCAATGGTAACTCAGTTACTCGTTTAGAAGCTGCTGCTGAATTAAACAACTTAATTGTAGGTGGTGAAGGCTTAATGAACGGAGCTCAAATAGACAGATTAAGTGACGAACTTGGTTCAGAGTTGGCA
>JFNU01000163.1 GCA_000634515.1 Prochlorococcus sp. scB245a_520K10
CTTTATAAAACCTTTATTGTTATTAATTATTTTTTTTGTAATTGAAAGACCTAAACCACTTCCACTTTTCTTAAATTTAGTCCTTGATGGATCCCCACGATAAAAACGAGAAAAAATTTCATTTGATTCATTTTCTTCTAATCCAATACCTTTATCTCTAACTCTTATAACAACAGAGCTATCTCTTTTAAAAATTTCAATTTGTATGCCCTCTTTTGTTGGGGAATAACGAATAGCGTTATCTAAAATATTTATAAATGCTCTTTTTAAATTTTCCATATCCGCAGATATATAATATTTTGTTGGAGAAAATAAATTTATTTTTATATCCTTTTTATCTGCAAGCGGTTTTAGTGTTTGCCAAGATTCCATAATCAAATCTGAAATAGATATTTTTTTGTTTTTATTAATATCTTCGCTACTTTCTAGCTTTGAAAGCTCTAAAGTCTCTTCGGCCATTTTTCTTAATCTTTTTGACTCTTTCTTAAGTCTTTTAACAAGATACCTATCCTTTTTTGATACTACTGATTCAAGTCTTTCCCCAATTAAGATAAGTGATGTAAGAGGGGTTTTCAGTTCATGAGACACATCATTAATTAATTGATTTTGTCGTTTTTTTATCGATTCAATTGATAATTTACTTTCCAATAATATTAAATAATTCTTTTTCCTTCCTCTAACAATATTTACCGAAATGGGTACTCCCGCAATCGTGAAATCAAGGTTGAATGGGAAATCTTTTTTTCTTAAATATAGAATTTTATTACTAAGTACTTCAAGCTCATTAATATCATTAATTGCTTTTCCAATAACATCTTTATATTTGATAACCCTAATAAGAGATAAAGCTTTCTGATTGATAAATTTTATTGTTAGATCAGATGATAAGATTATCCATCCTTGTGATGAATAATCTAACCAAGACAACACTTCTTGAGGTCTAATTTTGTCAAATGGGAAATCAACAGTTTTTCTATACTTATTTTTATCAACTTCAAATTTTTTTTCTTTTGATTGAGAAAACTGCTTAACTTGTATTTTCCAATTCTGATGAAAAAACAATAATACTTCTTGTAGTGTTTTCATTTTCATCCAAACTTATAGCCAAAACCTCTTACAGTTTTAAGAAACTTTGGAGCGGAGGGATCTTCTTCTAATTTCTCTCTTAGCCATCTAACATGAACATCTACAGTTTTAGTATCACCAATAAA
>JFNU01000164.1 GCA_000634515.1 Prochlorococcus sp. scB245a_520K10
ATTTTTATATGATTAAACTCGATGACAGTTTGTGATTTTTCTATATTTTTTTTATTACGTTTAGATCTTCTTATTAAGGCTCTTGATCTAGCAATTAATTCATTTAAACCAAAAGGTTTTGTTAAATAATCATCTGCACCAACCTCTAAACCAAGAACCCTGTCTGATTCATTATCTTTAGCACTCAAAATTAGTATGGGTGTAAAATTTTCTTCATTCCTTATTTTTCCACATAACTCTAATCCATTTAGTCCTGGCAACATTAAATCTAGAATTATTAGGTCAACATCATTATTAGATTCATAAGTAATAAAATCTAAAGCACTTAAACCATCTTTGAAACTTGATACTTTAAAACCTTCGCTATTCAACGTCTCACTGACTGTCAGCCT
>JFNU01000165.1 GCA_000634515.1 Prochlorococcus sp. scB245a_520K10
CCTTCGCTATTCAACGTCTCACTGACTGTCAGCCTAATACTCTTATCATCCTCTACAAGAAGAATTTTTGAGTTTTGCAAACTTTTATGATCTTTAATAGCCATTTAAAGTACTATCAATTTTATTTTATATAATCAAATTAATTTGATGTAATTATTTCATATTTGCTTTACATTGAGACCTTATTTTTTTATTTTTATCTTATTTCCTTTTTAATTTACCCTTAAACCTTTTTACTTACATTTAGATTGTCTCTTTAAAATTCCTCACACAAAACTTTAAAGAGACAAACTTATTCAATTTAATAATGGCTTTTTAAATTAATATCCCATCGAAGCGTAATAATCGTCATCTTCATCTATATTTGTCACAACCCATTCTGGCGTAA
>JFNU01000166.1 GCA_000634515.1 Prochlorococcus sp. scB245a_520K10
TTATAGATTATTTAGTTTAAAGCAGCTTTAAATCTCATTTAAATATTTTCATTTGATCTAGTTAACATAGGACTAATTTAACTTGTAATTAGTCTTGATTGTTTTAATTACCGATTTTTTCGGATCTTTATTTGGATAACAATTAACAATTCTATATTTTCCGCCTTTTCTATCTGTCTCAACAAGAGTAAATTGAACAAATTTTACTTTATCAGCACTTGAAAAATCTTTGACTTCTATTTTGATGATTTCTTCATTTTTACTATCAATTATTCTG
>JFNU01000167.1 GCA_000634515.1 Prochlorococcus sp. scB245a_520K10
TTACCTCCACAAAGAAGAACAGCAGTTTCTTCAGTTACATAAAATAATTTTTTTTCATCATTAATGGATGATTTACCTTTCGTAATCGAAATTTCATCCTTTGTAATGGATAATTCATCTTGGGTAATGGATAATTCATCTTTTGCACTGCAAGAAGTAAGAATAAGAGTAAATACAACCAGTAGCTTTTTCATATTTTTTTTAAATGATAAATACACTTGTAA
>JFNU01000168.1 GCA_000634515.1 Prochlorococcus sp. scB245a_520K10
AGGATGTTATACCTCTAGATAAAATTTCTATTTAAAATTTTATTAAAAACTACTTTTAAAGATTTTTTAAATATATCTTAAATCCGAACTTCTTTTTTTAATGTTAGTTTACTTCTACGTTCATCCAATTTATTTGGACGCATGAAATGAGAATAGGGAACGGGATTCTCATTAACTGCATAAGATCATGAATGAGCTCTCTCAAATAAGAGAAAAAATTATAAGAGCCAAGAGGCTTTATGAAGCCCAAATCTTGGCAACTAAAAATGGAGAAGTTACTCCATATAGAAGATCAGTCTTTGAAGAAAGAATTA
>JFNU01000169.1 GCA_000634515.1 Prochlorococcus sp. scB245a_520K10
CTTCACAAGTTGTTCAGCCACTTTACAAGTCATCAATTGAAAAATGGAAAAATTATGAGAAATATTTTAAAAATTCAAATCAATATCTAGTTAAATGGAAAACTTATTTTAAATACTGATAAGGAAATTTAATTACCTATGGAATAACAAATATTCATAGAACTAATTTTTAGTTTTTAAGATGTTTTTCAAGAGTTTAGCTTTTTAGAAATTTTAAATGAAGTTTGCTTTGTTTTATAAATTTTCTTTTTTGGAATATTAATATCGTCCACGTACCAACCTGAAGCTAATCTTGTATCAATCTCTTCATAGTCTTTTTTTATATCAAGATTTGATAATGATTTCTTTTTATACTCCATCTATGTTTGATTATTTGAAATCAATATAGCAAAAAATAGCGAATTGAAATTATTTACTCAAAAAATTTTTTTGATTTAACATTGAAATCTATAGAAAAAGGAAAGAATAAAGGATTTGATCTCAATAAAAAAATTTCTTAGTTATATTTTTAAAAAATTTATAAACCTGAGGAGCACAAGGTAAAATGACTCAATTAAGTCTTTTTGTTAATTCTATGCCTAGAGATTTAACAGAATTCGCATTCTTTTTGATAGTTGGTTTCACGGCCGGATCTATGGGTTTAATTTAATAATTTTACTTAGTCATTAATATACATTCCAAATAATATTTAAACATATATATTCATACCTTGATTTTTGTCAGATCTTAACTATCGACTCGACATTAAAATCTAATTTTTCTCTTCCTTTAAGATCCAAAAGTTCAATAACTGTTATACAGCCAGATACTTCCTTACCACTTTTCTTAATTAAATTATCTACACACTTAATCGTTCCTCCAGTTGCCAAAAGGTCATCAACAATTGCGTAGGAATTAAATTTTTCAAGCGCTTCCTTTTGTATTGATAAAGAACTTTTTCCATACTCCAAATTATAGTTTTCTTGAATAAGGTCACCAGGAAGCTTTGCTGGCTTTCTTGCAACAATCATAGGTTTGCATGCTTGAAGGGATATTGCTGATCCAAAAATAAAACCTCTTGCTTCTATTGAGATTATTGCTTCAGAGTTTTTTATTACATAATTAGATGACATTTTAAATATTAATTCCCTAAAAACCTCGGGATCTTGAATTATTCCAAGGATATCTTTGAAAGCTATGCCTTTTTTGGGAAAATCATAATATGTCTTAATCAAACTCTCTAATTTTTCCATACTCTTCAAAATTCAAACATTATTTTTGATAATAATTCTTCTAAAGAGTTTATTACTGAGATATTTCCATAGGGTGATAAAAATTAAAACTAAAAGATTATTATTTAGGCAATAACCAGTCCTACTGCTCTAGAAAGAGTTAATCCAAAGATATCTAAAACAACAAAGCCATTAAGAATTCGAATCATTCGTGCAACATCTGTTTCACAAACACCGTGCTCTGTAGTATCACTTACAACAACAGATGCAGTTTTTGCAAAATAACTAAAAGGAGTAGGCTTTTTATCAAAAGTAATTGCCTCCTTACCTTTTCCTATTCTTGATTGATGATTTAGTCTCCAATACCACCATGAAAAGCCAATTAATACTATTGGTACAAATAGAACTAATTCAACCAAAAGTAAAACAGGATCTTTTAGGGGAGATACTAAAAGCAAATTCATCGATACAAGTTCCAAAAACCATGCAAAGCTCAAGATAATTCCATAAATATCACTCGCCAGCCTTGATTCTTTTCCTAAAAGTCCCCAAATAATTAATCCAAGGATGAAAATTAAAAACAAAGCTCCAAGTGGATGTTCATAGTTAGTAAATGAATCCAAAATTAGATGAATATTTTCCAAAAGTTTTTTAACTGGTGATTCTTCAACATCTTCAAGATTTAAATTTCTGTCGAAAGAGACGGAGAAGAAGAAAGCTACTGAGAGTATATAAATCTCAAGTGGTTTAAGAATTCTTCTAATCATTAAAAAATAAAACTACTCAAATATAATTCAAAGTATCTAATAAAAAGAGTTAATTAATACAATTCAGAGTTGAGTATTAAAACGGTTAGGTCATTTTCCCTTAAAAGTGTCGACAAATTTTAGATTTTATTTCTAGTGACAAAAGATCTATATCTTTAGTGACAAAACAGTGGCAAAATTTATTTTCTAGCCTCAAAATTGATTTTTTATAAAAAATTTAGGAATTTAGTCTTTTATAGATGACTGTTATGAACTAAGATCTTAAGAGCGGGGCGTGGCGCAGCTTGGTAGCGCGGGTGCTTTGGGAGCACTAGGTCGCAGGTTCGAATCCTGTCGCCCCGATAGTCATAGCAATTGATCTCAGCAATACTAAAAAGTGAGTCTCAAAATTCCGTAGAAAAATCCGTAGATATTTAAGGAAATTAACAAAAACTTCTACGGAAGTTCAATGGCATGTGTGCGTTTTCTTCTTGAAATCTGCCAATAAACGGCAATAATAAAAGTATTAGTTGTTGCGCCGTTTAACTCAATCC
Source organism: Prochlorococcus sp. scB245a_520K10 (assembly GCA_000634515.1). Taxonomy (GTDB): domain Bacteria; phylum Cyanobacteriota; class Cyanobacteriia; order PCC-6307; family Cyanobiaceae; genus Prochlorococcus_A. The sequence goes on from JFNU01000169.1 coordinate 2,512, forward strand.
ATGAAAGAGCTGTTTTTAAAAAAGCAGCTCTTTTTTTGTAAATAGGAAGCGTTTAATTAATTGCAGATAGGTCTCTTTTTCCAAACGGGAGAATCACAATTAATCTTTACTGGTTGTTTTGGTTTATCTTTTTCTTTTGGTTTTTTTTCTTCAACTGGAGCATTAGGATCTCCAGGACAAAATTCTGTTGCTGAACTTCTTACAAAAGGTGGTTCTTGGTTTGATGGAAAAACAATTACATCCTCTGGTGCATTTATTTGTTGTGCAGCATAAGCAACTACTCTTGCTACTGGGTTTAAAATATCTTCTCCAATTTTTCTATTACCTCCACCAAGGATTCCAAACCATCTTTTATTACACCTAATTTCAATAGTATTCCCTCCGAATATTCTATCTAAATTATTTTTTGCTTTTAAATTTTTCTCTGGTAGCCAGTAACCGTTGTAAACGGCAACATCATTATTTCTATTCCAAGTTTCATAAAGAATATCCAAAGCTAATGAGAGTTTTTGTGCATTGAGATATAAAGTATTCCCGACTTCTTCAGGAGAACTTACTGCTAATGCATCAGAGAAAGAAAGTGTTCTTGAGGTGTAATCTCTAAGCGAAGTATTTTGTATTCTTGAAGGTAGCTTTTTTATTTCTAATAGCAAATCATTTTGTTTATCAGAGACAACTGTAGTTCTTACTGGCTCACTTGTTTTGCCTCCCATTGCTTTCACGCAACCTTGAAAGTCAACCGCCTTCATGCATATTTCAGCAATTTTCGGATCAACATTTGCATATGTAGCAGTAGGTAAAGCAAGAGCAGCTATTAGTGGGATTAGTAAGCGTTTCATTTATCTAATTTAGATATATTGTCCCAACTTGGCTTCTTACCTACTTTTTTAATTAATTCCTTTCTTTCCTCAGGAGTTAAAGGTTTATCATCAATAACCTTTTTTAAATTATTAGAACTTTCTGGATCAATTGCATTTTGCTTTTCACCAATCTGTCTAATGTATTTCCTAAGCTTTTTATCTGGTAAACCCGCAACGGCAATTAAAGCAATAATGCCAAATAGGAAGCCACCAAATGCCCAAGCGGTTCCGTTATAACCTTTTGAATCAGCAACTACAGAGGAATAAAAACCACAAACGAACCAAAATACAACTAAAACAAATAAACCAAGAATAGCCATAAAAAAGGAGCTAATTGCCCCTTATTGTAGATCGACTGTCAATCGTAGTTAATATTGCGGTGGAAGTAGTAAGCGTTTCATTTAAGCTTTCCTTATTTTGAAAAAATTTTTATTTATTTTGATATATTAATTCTGGGTTATAAGAATGAACAAATAACATTGGCTCTTCATTATCTACATCAGTAACTATGTGAAATTTATTATCATCATAATTTACTGCTATTCCTCCAGCCCAATTCATGTAGGGGATTTTATATTGATTAATAATTGTATTTGAATCCCAATCATAAATATAGATTTCCCTATTTAAACCACTCAATATCCAGATTTTTTTATTTAATACATCATAATCAAGCCCACTAATATCAAAACTATTTAATTGATTTTCATAGTTGGAGAACTTTTCAATTTTTCTAAAACTAAGTATTTTATTTAATTCACCGTTAATTTTTATTAGCATTGCTGGAAAATCTTGTTTTGCAACAATATATGTTTCCTCTTCTGGTAAAAAAGTTATTGCCTCTAGTCCATGACTTTTATTTAAGGTCTGCAATTTAAAGAATTTTTTTATAAGTGAAAAATTCTTCATTTCACTTAATAAGTAGTTTTTATGTTTTCCGCTATCCAATTCAACAGTAACTACTTTAGGATATTGAGATTCTATTACAGCTACTAAAAGATTACGTTTTTTATTCAAGGTAATACCTTCACTTTCATCGAGAGGAGAATTAACTGTTTTTTTTCGATTTATATCTCCTTTAAGATCTAAATTAAACAATTTGGAAGTGTCGTCACTAACCGTCCAAAGAGACTTTTTATCTACATCAAAAACTAAACCTGAAGGTTCATCAAATTCTAAGTCAACATTGGCTATTGCTCTTTGACTAATAAAATTAATATGAGGATTATCTAATCTATCTTTGATTTGTATATTTGCATTAACAGAATTAGGTAAAGCGATAGCAGCTATTAGTGGAAATAGTAAGCGTTTCATGGTTGTATTAGAGAGTTGTTTTCGCAGACCCATCCACTTGGTAAAGATATTGGACAACCGCTGATATTGCTTGCTGTAATATCTCTCAGGTCGGCACCACTCAACTCGGCACCACTCAGGTTGGCACTATCTAGGTCGGCACGTTTCAGAATTGCACCACTGAGGTCAGCACCACTCAAGTCGACACCCATCAAGTCGGAAATAGCTAGGTTGGCGCCATTTAGCTTTGCACCACTAAGGTTGGCACCACTCAGGTCGGCACTTCTAAGGTTTATAAAACTCAGGTTGGCATCACTCAGGTCGGCACCACTCAGACTGGCACGAAACAGGTTTGTATGAGCCAAGTTCCCACCTGGTCTTATCTCACTTTCTTTAGGCTCTAGATGATCAGCAAAAGATACTGTTGGTGTAATTGTAAGAGCAAGTACGCCTGCGATTGCTAATGTTTTTTTCATTAATATTTACCTGCTAATCCCATAATGACAAATCTGAATCTCCTGTAGATCTTTGCATCCAATGGATTTTCCAAATACCATCAATCTTTTTGAAGATGGAGGTGACAGTTGGCAGATCATCATTTGGAGTTCCTTTGTAAGAGAATTTCGCCCCAAGTGTAAAAACACACATTGCTACATCAGCAGAGAGAAATTCAAACTTATGAATTTTTGTAATTTCTGCTTTTTCCTGAACCACATCGCCAGAACTCATCATTTCCTCGAATCCCTTTGCACTTATTGGATTCCCACTAGGCCTAATGAGTAGAAAATCAGAAGTGGCATTATTTACAAAAAATGAGCCCATTTTCTGAGGTGTTGCCAACACATACAACATTGATTCAATTGTTTCTCTATCTGTCATAAAAAATTTTCACACTAAATAAGTAATCTACTTCGAATATGTAAAGGGAAGATTAATTTATTTTGAATTGCTAAATAAAAATTAAGCTTTACTTACCTATAAGTACTTCAAATCGTTCATATTAAAGCTGCCACCAATCCTGGCGGTAATATCGGCGGAACGATGCTAATATTAACCACGCTTTCATACATAGCAATAATAGATAGTATTTATTTAGTTCATTTTTATACAAAGTTATTATTGTATTTATTTATGTGATTTGATATTTCTGATACATCGTCATAAGTAAATAAATAAGAGGGCTTGTCGCCCTCTTCAAGTCATGCACCTCAGTGTCCACAAAGTCGATGAAGTGCTTTTGACTCCTGAATTATTTATACTCCTATCGAATATAAAAATATAGTGCTGAGAACCCCAAAGCATAAATGCTTGAGCAAAAACTACCATATGAATGGAATGCAAATTGGATGACAATCCTTTCACATAGTTAATCCCTATTCATATCTTTTTTTTTCTTCTTTTTTTCTTGTCTTTCTGTTTCTTCTTCACTTTTTCTTTTACATCTTCTACTTTTTTTCAATCTCTTCTAGCTTATTTGAGATTTCCTTTATAGCTTGTGCTTTCTCTTCTTTAACTTCGGTTTCTTTTACCTCTTCCGTTTCTGCTTTCACAGCCATCAATGGCTTCGCTTCAGTTTTTGATTCCAGTACATTTGACTTTGGTTTCAAATTTCTCACTAAAAGAATCAAAAGCATTCTCTAAATCTTTTGTATTAAATCTTGAATAACTTTTTAAATGAGTTTCAAGATCATGTCCCATTGCATCTGCTATTTGCTTTGGTGATCTATAAGTTCCATTTTTATTGATCCTATTATGAGCAACATAGGCGTATCTATGCCGGAAAGAATAAGGTGTGCATTCTTGCCCCTCAACTTCAGCTTCCCTGCAAATTGACAACCAAACATTCTTAGGACTTCTATCTCTTAACTGTTTCCCTAACCTATCTGCTCCTTGCCCTTTAGATATTTGAGGAAGAAGTTCTCCAGCGGCAAATCTCTGCTGCAAAGTAAGACACCAATCAAAAGGATTCCCATCTATGTCTAAAACAAATAAAGGGAATAATCTTCTTCCATTTATCTTTGAATTCGATTTCTTATAAGTAGTCCAAAGTTCTTTTTTATTATTTTTTAGAACTAAATATCTAAGTTCTTCAGGCCTTAATCCATATACTGCACAAAGCTGAGTTGCGAATTGCCATTTTGCGGCATGCTCATTATCCGCGAAGGAATCAATCAATCTTCCAATCTGAGAATCTGTTAATGGATACCCCACTCTTTTTTCTGTGGTTACCTCTTCTTCAGCTTTATTAAAAACTGGCGGTCTCCAATATGATGGAAAGTCCTCTCTCTCGACGCACCAATTTAAGAATCTATTAAAAGCTAATCTCATATGTCTTCGCATTGTTGTGCCCTTAGCCCATCCTCTTTTTTCTAAATTTTTACCATGTTGATATTCATTACTGACTTTATCCCATAATCTTTTACCATTTTGAGGTCTTGCCTTTGATCTGTTCACGTAAAAGAGAATAGCTTTTATTACAGGAAGATGTTTCCTTTTCCATGTATTTTCTTGGATGGTATGTTTATTAGAATTTCTGTAATTTTCAAGAGCCTTATCCCAATTCAGCTCAAATTTAGATGATGTTTTCTGGGAGATATCAAAAGCAGCTTTTAAAGAAATATTGGATTTATAGTTTTGATAAGTATCTGCAGCAGTTTCTATTAGTTTCAATGCCTCAACCCATTGATCTTCCTGCCATTTGTATGGAAGATTTATTGATAGAAATCCTGTTGCTTTTGTTCCATATAAAACACGAATATTCCCCCTATCAGGTTGAACTGTCCAACCAGTTCCAACAGAGACTTTAATCGCTCTTCTAAATACTTTTATCCAAGAGTTAGTTTGTGCCACAAAGCGTGCGAGTGCTCCTCTTTTATTCTACGCAAATCCGTAGAAATATAACCCTACTCAGGCAAAAGTATGCAGTCTCGTGCAGTCTTATGCAGTCTATGATTGAAGTTATAGCTGAGATAATAGAGTCTCACTTATTGCGTGTTGGTGCTTTGGGAGCACTAGGTCGCAGGTTCGAATCCTGTCACCCCGACCATTTAAAACCAAGTCATACATAGGAGTTGCCCAGACTCGCTTTTTTATTGAAAAATTTGTCCACGCCTAAAGTGTACAGATAGTGGACAACTTCGATTCTGCTTAACGCTAATTTTCTTGCTTTTTTCTTATTTTTTCGTAAGTATGCGTATATAGGCTCTAATTTTCTCTAAATAGCTCTATTACTGGCTTATTTAGGCTTATTTTCCTCAAAAAACATTCACATAGGGGTTGACGATTATGCAGATTCCAGACGAAATGTTGAAAGAAATTAGAGAAAGCGGATACGATCAAGAGCTTGTATTTACACAAATAAGAAAGCTATTAGAAAGCGAGAAACCAATTAAAGAAAACGAGTACAATCTAGAGCTTATAGATAATTACTTATTAGACAAAGATCCACAAGAACTATCTAAAAATACTGCTGAGATAGTGATGGCAGCAGAGCTTATAGACAATTACTTATTAGATAAAAGATTTATGAGAGAACTTGAAGATGAAGAATATGATGCTGCTTAAAAATAACTATTAAAGACGTCATTTGCGCGTCTTTTCTTGGTTGTTCGTAGATATTCTTAGATTCAAATAATAAATATGGCTTGTAAAGAAGTTAATTTTCCTATAATTTTTATATGGAATTTTTAACTAATCTTTGGAATAATCAACCAAATGTAGTAATTGGTGTAGGTGTAGCTACAGCAGTTTTGTTGGGGATTTATATATTTTTATTAGATATAACTAAGTAAAATGTTGCGACTTCTTCCATTACCGATTTTTATTTGCATTTATCTATTCTCTTGGTGGAGATGTAAAAAAAATATTATCGCTAGTGATAAGCAACTAAAACCTTGTATTGATTGGGCATATGTAAAAAATTTACCGCTTCCAAAAAAACCATCTTTTGTCGAGTTTTATATTGTTTATGTTTCTTCGTTTTTTAAATTCCCCTTTGGGATAATTATTCAACAACTTCCTTTCGCGAAGAAAGTAAGATACTACGAAAGAGAAATGAAATTAATATTTGATAAATGGAATTTAGAAAAAATTAAAAAAATAACTAACTAATTTGTGGAAGACTCTTTTTGGCTTATAAATTCTGATAGATCGAGAGTAAAAAGATTCTCAAAAAACAAACAAAATAAGGATCAATTTTTTGAATATATGTTTATTGACTCAGGAAAAATTATTGGCGTACTTGGTAATGAACCACCTGTTTTAACAACAAGAGAAGAATTAAAAATTGAGGCTGCTAGAGAAATATGGAAAAAATTAATTGCTCAAGGCTGGCGAAAAACTCCTGTAGTTTGGTAGATACTTTATTTTTGGTTCCTCGATAGGCCAGTGTTTTTCAGCTTTAAGGCATTTCCCTTCTCTTTGTCCTTTAATTGTCGATGAAGTGCTTTTAACTCCTGTATTATTTTTACTTCAGATAAGTGCGAAAAGATAGTCGTGACAACTACAAAGCACTTTTACTCGGGTAATAATACTCTATGTATTTCAATTCAAAAGGAGGACAATATAGATATAGATATAGGAGGTTTTATGAAACTATTGAATCAATTTAACATTCTTCCAAGATACTTAACGGCGTTTAATTATGCAGGATTAAACCTTAACGAAACTCCAAAAGAACTTGAGAAATGTACTCCTGAGTTTCAAAACTTTTGGGAAAAAGAATGTAGAGAACATCCAACAAATCAAAATTGTTTAATTTACTGTGACTGAGTTCTTAATTTTTAGTCTTTATTAAATAAGGAGGTTTTATGAAACTAACTACTCCATTCACTATTCTCAAGCAAAAATTCAACCAAATGGATTTAATGAGAGATGCAATGATTACAAGAAAATTAGCAACTGAAAGGTTGCATGAAGACTATAGAAAAATGTATAAAAACCACCAATTCGCTTATTAACCTTTAATGGAATTTTTTCAGGAGCTTTGGCATAATCAACCAAATTCAGTTATTGGTGTAGCTCTAGTAATATTAGTACTATTGGGAATTTATATAAAATTACTCGATATATATCAATAGCATTATTAATCTTTTGGTCACTTTCCAGAAGGAGATAATATATTCATCATCTAAGTCTCTATAAAATAATTAACCTGTGAATCCCATTTTCTGTTCTGCTGCCATTAATGAACCAACAAGCTTATGCTCAGCAACTTTTTCATCGTCAGTCATAACTGGCTTGATATCAAAATCTATATCAAACTTAACTTTCCAAGGTGCAAAGTGTTCTGTCATTTTTATGCCCGCTGAAGCTTGGACAATAATATAAACATTATTTGAGTAAGAGGCATGATACCTTCCCAAAACTTTGAATCCTTCAAACTCATCATTTAAAGTTCCATCTTCAATAACCTTTAAAAAAAGATCATAAGCGGCACCCATTAGAGCTACGTTTTTAAAAGTTGCAGTTACTAAATAAGTATTCATTTGATTAATAAATTCACTAATCTTTTCTAGGATAAAGTATCTAAAATTGAGTTAAGGATCTTGAAATGAATACTTCTGTTAAGGAATTTTTTAGGATAAACTCTCAATTGCCAACTATTAGCAGTGCAAATTAGTAAGATTTTCATTAACGGTATAGAGCTACTGTTTCATCTAAATCTGCACAAGGTTCAATAGTAATCTCCATTAATTCTCTCCAAGGTCGCCATTGACGCCAAATAGTTTCTAAAGAATCTGTATCTACCACAGAGTAACCATTTCCATGTTGAGGTAAGAAAATCCAAGATTTAACGTCATAATTCTCTGGTCTATTTTGCGGTCCTCCTTTGTCGTACCATTCTGTTAGCATTTTAGCCCCGTTCTCTTGTGCGGTTGCATCAGAGAACTTATAAGAAATTAAAAAAAGCATAGAAAAAATGTAATTAAAAATTATTCTAGAAATCTTGATTCAAAAATCACTTGATTGAAAGTCAATTTAAGATTAAATAGTAAAACACTCTTAGTGTTTATCCCCATTGGACAATGATAATGAAATATTAAAAAGCAGATATAACAACATAATTAAAAAAAACTTTTTAGGATGGTAAAAATTTTATTTTTAAAAAATGAGTAAATTTAAAGATAATTTTTCAACCGAAAGCTTTTACCCAGATAGTAATTTTTATGCTGAGAATGAAAAAGGTCTCGCAGAAAATCCAGTTTCTGAAGAACAAATATCCAACATGGGAGAAAATTTTGAATGGCCTAATACCTATTGGTTTATTGCGGAAAGAACAAATGGGAGGCTCGCAATGATTGGCTTCATGGCTGTCATTATTAACTACACCTTATTTGGATGGATAGCATATCCAATCCTTTAAATGAGTAATTCTAATTTTGACAAAAATGGTGTAGATAAGTCTGGAACACATTGGCTTCAATATGCTGCATTTGTCGTAACGGCATTTGCCATTTATTTTGGTTGGGCTTTTTTCAATGATGCTAATTTTCACCACTTCGCTTTAAAAATATTCAAGTTCTGGAATTGCAATGGATATAACCCTTTAAGTTATTGCGCAATGCGTTGGAAAGTGGACTTTTATCCTTAAAAATAATTTCTAAAAATACTGGTCTTCTTCCAACCTTCTTCTAGTAGCTGTTTATATTCTTTTCTTGCATTTTCTATAGTCTCAACTCTTGAACCTTTCATAACTGGTTTACTACTTCTCTTATATACACATCCATAAGAAATCATCATTGCATCAATACTTGGTGAAGTTTTAGAAATCTCTTCAAATGGTTCAAAGACTTTTATTCTCGATCTATCTTTACTTATTAATGTAAATTTCTCGATTTTATCCATAAAAAGATTATAGAAAAATTATCTATTTTTTCTAATTAGAATTAAGGGCAATTAATAAAAATTTGGCACATTTAATAAAATTTGGTTCTATAAGTAAAAGAATGTTTTATTATGCAAATCTCATTTTTTGCAAAAGTAGTTTTGCTTTTAACTCTTTATTGTATTTCTGATTTATCAATAAAAAATAATATTTTGAGAAAAGTAATTAATAGAGCTAGTAGAGCTAAAAAAGTTTAAACTTCCCAATCTATGTCGTAATCGTTATCAATATCTTTTTCCCAAACCCTAGCAAGTTCTCTAAGTAAAGTTTTTACTTCCATATCAGTTGCTCCCGATTCCTCTTGAAATTTAGAGCAAACTGATTTAAGTTCTTCATAAGCTCGCTCAAGCAATATTGTTTTTTGATCTGGATTAGCCATTTAATTTTTATCTACTACTTCGCCTCCATACTCCCTGGCTATTACATCTAGACATCTAAGAATTTCTTTATTTTTTAATAAGTCTGTTTGCTCTAAATAATTAAGAAGAGTTCTTATTTGTTCAATAGTATTTTCTTCTAATTCCTTCATAAGTAATTATTTGTCATTTGCTAATAAGGATAGCAACCATAATATTTTTCTCTAATTAATTGTAATTTTCTAGAATTTTTTTCTTAGAAAAATCGATGCATGTTTTAAGCGTTATCCCTTTTTGCAATCCATAATCACTTTTGCTTATCTTTAGGTTTCTATTCCAATCTAAATACAGTATTTGATGACATTATTTAGAACTTTACCCAATACAGCCTTTTGCCCATTTATTTCGGATTCTGCCTGAGCCATTGCTTGTTCTTTATATTTTCCAGGCATCCCTTGATATTGTTTCATTTGGGCCGACATTTTTAAAAAAGTAGCATTTAAAATTTCCATACTTCTTGTCAGATCATATGAAGGAATTGAACAGCTTGATATCCCTTCGCTTCCTTCAATCATTTTCCAAACTAATTTTTCAACAGGTAAAACCAAACCGTAATCAGAAGGATTATCTGCAAATTTATAAGCTTCAACTTTTATTGCTTCGGCTAATTGTTTTCTTTCCTTACTATTTAAATTTTTTTGAGAGGCTTCAGCTGAAAACCCTAATAATGAAAAACTTAAACTGAATAAAAAAATTATCTTTTTCATGTTAATGTGAATAAATTTTAAAAATTTTATCATGAAGAATTTAAAATTTGTGCTGATGTTAACTTCTTCTATTTTGTTTTCTCAAGTAAGTGATGTTAAATCTGCAGAGGAATATAATAATCTTACTTGTGTTGTTGGATTAAGAACAGAACAACTATGCAATATTGCTATTCATAAAAGATCAATGGTAATCAAATTTCCAACAGGAAGAACAGAAATCATAAAATTACATAAAATCGGTAAATGGGGTTATACCAATGAAAGCAAGTTGAAAGGTTTTATTTTTACTTGGGTAAAACATAGGCATGTTTTTGGAATTTCATACAAGAATATAGATGGAGATCTAGAACAAATGGCTATAGCCTTTAACGACAGTCAATATGTTCAGCCTTTTAAATTCTTCCTTGAAGATGTTGGCCCAATGTTCGAATAATTTCTAATTAATACGTTCGGCTAAATATTCAATCCCTTGATAAATTGCATCTGTCATAGCTGTTCTTGTTCCTGCATCCATCCCAGAGGCTGCTCCAAAAGCACTCATATCATAGCTGTAACCTTTAGTTTCTTTAGTAGTGTTGACATCTCCTGAGAATGACCTTGTTGCAACTATATCTTCTTCGGGAACACTTATGATATCAAACTTAATTGTGACGTTAGAACTTTTTGTAACTGTATTTTTTGCCTTCTTTTGACCTAAAAAACCTCCTACAACTGGAACTAAAATTGCAGCGTTAACCCCTCCCATTTCACTTTGATTTTGTGTATTAGATTCCTTATTTAATACAATAGGTCTTACTATATATTTTGCTCCAAGTTTCTTTGAAGCAACAATTAACTCTGGTATATACATATCATTTGTGTAGTCCATTCTTAAATTACTCCCCATTGATGAACCTGCAAAGAAAGGATTAGCCTGTGCATTTGAAGAACGTTCCACAACTTTTTGAAGTTGACTATTAACTTTAAACCATGAAATTGTTTTAGCACCGCCATCTCTAATAAGTTGATTTAAGGTCTCTGTACAAAACTCATTTTTAGTAGGTCCTGCTCCCATCATCGTTCCAGTTTTGTCCATACATGGCATTAATACAACAGAAGATTTTGTAGAAAAAGTGACATTATTGATTCTATCTTCAGCTAATAAATATGAAGGGAAATTACCTATAAGTAATAAAGAGGCTAATATCTTAGAGAATTTTTTGATAAACATCACTTTTTTAATGAAAATTGCGTTAATAATAGCACCGATACTACTACTTTTTGGTGTTGTTACACCATCTGAAGCAAGACTATCAACAATTTATGAATCGAAAGAAAAAGAAAAAGATAAATACAAAGCACTTTGTTCAAATGGTGGAATATTTGATGGCTGTTCAGTCTTTGTAGAAAATAATAAGCTGAACAGTATTTCTATTTATGGTTTAAGTGAATTAAATTTATGTCATGAAGAGGCAAAAATTGGCTTCAGATCAAACCCTTCATCTCCATACAAGAAAGTTAGTGTTATAAATTCAAAATTAGAGGAAGTTACTAAAAAGGAAAGAGGGATAGATCATGATTTTCTATTCGCAGTTCCTAGAGAAAATAGTATTAGAAAGGATAGATTAATTGTCAGATTTAAAAATCATAAAGTTGCTGTAAATTTTGCAAGTTTAATAGATCAGTTTTCGTCAATATGTAAAAATTAAATAACAAATAAATACTTAAAATTAATTTCCAGTTGAAAGCATTAGGCCACAGGTTCTAATCCTATCGCCCTGTAAGTACTAAAAATCTTACTTAGAAACACAAAAATTGAGTCTAAAAAATCACTAAATAATTAAATGGTTAATTATGGAAATCATAAAAACCATAAGCAATTCTTTAAAAAATTATATTTGTTAGTTACTATTTTTTTTTAAGTCTGGTTATTAATATCAACAAAAAAAGGGGGGCGGTTTTTACTAGATATATGTTTTCGAAGAATTTTCGAGTAATCGATTTAATTCGATAAGTTCTTCTTTGGTAATTTCGCGATATTTTCCTGTTGGTACGTCTAACTTAATATTCATAATTCTTACACGCTTTAATGACCTTACCCTATAGCCTAAGGACTCACACATTCTCCTAATCTGACGGTTAAGTCCCTGAGTGAGTATGATTTTGAATTTTTTTTGACCTAATTGTTTTACAAAACAATTTTTAGTTATGGTGTCTAAAATTTCAACCCCATTACTCATGCTTTGAATAAAGTCTTTATTAATCTGACTATTAACGCTTACGATGTATTCTTTTTCATGATTATTTTTTGCTCTAAGTATTTTGTTTACTATGTCTCCATCATTAGTTAAAAAAATTAATCCTTCACTTTGCTTATCTAATCTTCCAATGGGAAAAATTCTTTTAGGGTATTTAATGAAATCTATGATATTGTCGGATTCTACTCTTCTATCAGTTGTGCAAACAATCCCAATTGGTTTATTAAAGGCTAAGTAAATGTTTTTTTGTTTTGTTGGATTAATTATTTTTTGACCTTCAACTTCTACTTGATCACCCTCTTCCACCTTGGAACCAATTTCTGTAATTTCACCATTTATTGTTACTTTTCCCTCTTCAATTAATCTATCTGCTGCTCTTCTAGAACAAAAACCGACTTCGCTTAAATATTTGTTTATTCTGGTAGCCATTTTAGATATTTTCTTTTTTATTTACTAATACTTAAATAATGTCTTCCTATTTTAGATAGATTGTCAATTAATAAGAAGACCCTCCTAATTTCTCAAGTAATTTATATTTATCTCTTCTCTCATACCACTCATTTAAATCTTCATTACTGACAGTTCTAAACAAAAATAAAGATATCTTTTCCAAATAATCAGCGACATAAATTCTAGAAATGGGTTTTAGATAAATAAAAACTACAGTAATTAAAACTAACAAAAGTTCACCAAAAAGTAACCTTTTCATTTATTCCCAAGTTTTTATGTCAGTAGTACCTTGTGATCTTTGCATCCAAGAATATTTCCAAGTGCCATTTTCATTTTTAAAAATGCAAGTATAAGTTGAAAGATCTTTATTTTGATTTCCTTTATAACTGAAGATTTCATTTAAGGTAAATACTGCATAAGCTATGTCACCAAAAATTTCAATTTTATGGGTTTTTACTAGTTCTGATGACTCTGCAACTAAGTCTTTACTATTAAACATTCCCACTAACCCTTTTGCAGAAATTGGATTTCCACTTGGTCTGACTGCTAAAAAATCTTCAGTTGCATTTGGTATGAGGAAAGAGGAATCCTCGCTATTTGCGTAACCGTCTATTAAATCTTTAATTGATTTAGTATTTGTCATTAAATAAGAGGCTAATTACTTTTTTATTTTAGATCGACTGTCAATTAAGGACTGAAATTTATGGTCTAGGTCTCTTTTTCCCAAACTTCTTCAGTTTTGCTCCAACCCTGAGAAAGTAATCTTTCATAAATTTCTCTAGCTAAATCTATATCTATAGAAACAGTTGTAGTCATTACAGGAGGTTCTTTTCCAAATACGCCAATTATTTTTCCAGTATCTACAAACATATACTCGAAAACCCCCTCCACACTCTTATCATTTTTTATAAATCTTTTCACTTCTGTTTTTTTAGAATTAATTAACCAATGAGATTTAGCCATAATTTTATATTTGCTCTAACTCTTTGATTTTCTGGTTCCTCCATAAGAATATTGTCTTTCTCTTGAAACAAGATCCCAACAATGTTTACAGCAAAAAATCCAATTTTTGTAATTTATAGATTTCACCCTGTAATGGATTACATCTATTTTATTGCATAAATCACACTCTTTCATTTATTTAGAAAGTATTTGGTTAAGGTATTTGTAATGTAAAACACTATTCATGCGTTGGTTCATAGGAAGATAAGTTAACAACATTAGAATTTCTTTCTCATCATTTTTAGAAATAACATACCGAGGATTTTGTCTTTTAATCCATAATTTACATTCTCCAAATGTTGGATAATTTGGATCTGCATCGATAATCTAATCAGCTAATTAATTAAAAATTTCTTTAGTCAAATCAAAAAAATAATTAATATTCTCCCAATACTAAAAATAAAGTTCTCCCCCTGTGAGTTAATAGGCATTGCATTTACTCCTTTAGTAATGCCAAAGTAGCCAAAATAATCCACAGCCATAAATAATTCCTACTATTAAAATTACTGTCATTAGTTTGGTTTTAATTTAAAACAAACTAATTTGATCAGTTTCTTTTTTCTTTACATCTTCTACCAGCCAGCCATGGGGTGACCAACCCATCAAAATTGGAAGTAACCCTTTTAATTCATCATAATCTTTAACTTGTTCTGTCCATTGTTCCTCATAGCCATCGGGGACTACAACAGGCATACGATTATGTAGAGGTTTAACTAAAGCATTTGGTTCAGTTGTTAAAACACAGCAACTTTCCAGTTCAGCGCCATCAGGTGAGATCCACTTACTCCAGATTCCTCCTAACCAAAAAGTCTCATAATTCTCCTTTCGAATACGATATTTTTTTTCAAAAAAACCACTTGCTGGAATTAAGCATCTTTTGTGTTTCCAACTTCCACTAAATAATTTTTTTTCTTCTACGGTTTCTGATCTTGCATTAAATGGTCTTGGTCTCTCTTTATCAAATGGATCCTTAGCCCAAGGAGAAATAAAGCCCCATCCCATAAAAGTAGTTTTAATTCTTCCTTCGTTTTTAATTACAAGAACAGGATCAGTTGGTCTAATTAAATTTTGAGTCTCGTATTTAGCATCAAGTCCACTTGGATAGTCTTGTTTCAAAACCTCTGGCAACTTTGCAAACTTAGTTTTCAGCTCAAATCTTCCACACATTTTTTAAAAGTCATTCAAAAAACTACCTAATCTTATTATTTTAAGTTGACTGTCAATAATAATAAAAAACAAATCCTCTTTTTTTGATCATAGAAATTTATTCATTTAATAATTAAGAGAAAATATAGATATTGAAAAGCTTCCTCAAACGTAATTTTAATGTTCCACAATATAATTTATGACAGATCCGATTCTTTATTTATCTATGTTTTTGGGATTGGGAGGAGTATACGTATTAATCTCTTCTTTCGATGATGATGATGATGATGATGATGGAGAAAGATTCTTAATAAGCTCAGGAATGCTAACTTAGCAAAGTAATTAATTAATTCGAAAAGCCTCAAGAGTTATTAGAGAATCTATTCAACAGTTCAATTTTTATTGTTAAGTAATCCATAAATACATAAAAGTGGATTAACTATCAAAACAATCCAAAATGGAGGAGGAGGACCTCCATCAACAATAGACCCAGCATTAAAAGTATTAAATAGAGCTACTGCTAAAAAGCAAAACATTAGAACTAACTCACCTGATAAAACTTTTCTTAAAGAAACTTTATCTTTTATAGAACTACAAATAATTAATAAAAAACCAATTCCCAAATTACTTGCTGCAACAACATCAGCAGTGCCTCTTACAAGAAGCAATGTTTCACGTGAAGCATTGCCTGCAATAGTTTCTACAGAAAAAATTAGTAGAAAAATAATTAATGCTCCCAACAGTATATGAAGTGACCCAGTAGTTTTTAAAATATTTTTTAACTTCATACAAAAAGTAATCAATTACCTCTTATTTTAATTCGACTGTCAATGTTAATTTTGTTAAGCGTTATTTTAAAAATTAATTCTTAAATTTAGTAGATAATCTTATATGGATATTGCTTATGTATAAGTTATTCAAATCGTCTTTGGTAATAGATATTACCAAATGAGTTTGTGTGTTTTTAAATGAATATTTTTATAGTTGGGAACCCTCTAAAAAGTACTTTTTCTTGAAATAAAGATTGACAAGACAACTATAAAAAAAACTTCTATAAAACATTAACTTCATTTATACATATGTTCCTAACAAACAAAACTCGTTTAAAAATTAAGGATATTGTTAAGAGAATATCAGTAGGCGAGGAGGTTTCTCTGGAAGAAAGAATTTATGTAGAAAAGTTTGCAAAACATAATTCAACTATATGGACATGGCTTAAGAAAGCTAACAGCTTAAGGAGATACGGTAAACAAAATTCAGACGGAATAAATGGACTGATCCAATCACTTGGTCTTGATGGTTTAGAAACTGAAAATCACTTTGATCCAAAGAATGATGATATTGCTGATTGGTTTAGTGGATCTCCAGATTGGGTTAGAAGGAGCTAATTTTGCCTCATAATGAAGATGTACTACTATTAATAAAAGTTTTTTCGACTTAGATATCAGTACAAAATTTAATACTTGAAGTGTTTTTTGGAAAAAAGTTTTTACCGTAGGCAAGGATATAGCCTTACTTTGAAGGTTGTTAATGTGAAACTTTAATGATTAATTTTGATCTAGCTGTAAAGTAGAAAAAATATTGAAGGTGGAAAAATTTACTTTAATTTACCTCTCGCATTTTATCCATTTTAAAATTCAATCGTTGATCCTATATCCGTATATTTTTGTACCTCAAACCGTACATTCTTCTTAGTCGAATGATGAGTGCGGCTAGTTAGAACTTTAGATGTAGAAACAAGATGTTTAAATGCCTTCAACACCGATCAAATCTTGTAATAAATATGTGTTGAGTTACAAAGATTCATTGAATAACACACATGAAGTTGGCTTCTATGCACGCGATGCATACGATTGCCTAATGCTTGCAAGAGAATTCAACTCTTACGTACATGATCATCCAGGTTCTGTAATCAGGATCCAACAAAAATTTTGAGGTTATTAATTATGAACTTAAAAAAATCACCATTCTCGATTCAAGATAAAACTGAAAGAGATCTTGATAATGCAACAGATTTCCCAACTCTTGCCGATTTGATGAGAGAACAAAATACTTCTACTGATGAAGCAAATACAGTTCACCATAGAAGAGATCTAGACTCTCTCGGTTAGTTTACGAAGATAGCTATTTACTAATCTAATTCTTAAAATTAAGGATCATTATGAATTTGAATTCGTTTCATTCATAAAATAATATTTTCCTCCTCAAGCTTTCTTCTAAGCTCAATAGGCATATATGCAATATCTTTCTTTATTGCGTTTATGGCATCTATGTACTTTTCAGGTTCCTCTAAAAGTTTTTTTATTAAATTGTATTGACTTTCAATTTCTTGAGAAGAAAATTTTTCCATAAAAAATAAATACTATCCTTATATTTTATATCAACTTTAAATCACTTAAAAGATTTACAATTAAATAGAGGCTGCTGCAATTTCTTTATGGACGGAGAGAAATTCTTTGTCTGTTAAAACTGGAGTAACTTCAATTTCTACGCCAAAATTATCGACCCATATACTACTCCATTTCCAAATGTTCTGATGGTTTGAAGATTCAACTATTGCCCAACCATTAGCTCCCTCAGGATTTAATACTCGATTGAGAACTTTAAACCCATCAAATTCATCACCTTCGCATCCTCCTTCCACAAAACCCGCAAAAGCTTCGGCCCCTTGCATGTGACTTTCTTGATCTGGAAATTGCCAGTGTACGATGTAAGTTTGCATGAATAAAATTATTTATTTAATTATTAATTATCGAATTTAAAAATTAAATAAAAAGTCTTTAAACACTAATTAAAAACGCATAAGCCCAAAAGGCAAAATGGCAAAAAAAAAGACTCTTACGAGCCTAGGTGATGGGGACTTCTATAATGACAAATTAAACGAAAACAAACAACCCCATCAATAGGTAATTTTTATTACTTACAAACACCATATGTAGTGCTAGGATTTTAAAAAGCTGGGTGATGGGGATTATCCCGCTTTTTGATTGGGGCGAAGCTAACGCCCCTTTTTATTATTTAAAATTATTATTTAAAAATTCACCTTAATAAATAACGATAAATCCATGAGAAACATATTTGAAGTTTTTGGAGATACTTCAAGCGCTCTTTCATAATTAAAATGATTTTGATTTCTTATTGTTGTTTTAATAAAAGTTAAGTAATCCAATAATGAATAGATGAAGGGATGCATCTATTAAGAAATCAAGAAAAGAATATAAAAACTAATTGATTAAGGATGGGGAAAACTTATAAATTCAACATTTTTTTATAAGAGGGTAGGTAGGTACTTTACCTAAAATTTGACACTTTTAAAAAATAATTGCTAGATAAAGCCCTAAAGCGGAGGCTTAATTATGAAAAAAGACATTCATTCAAATACTAAAGATTCCGACGCTTTGGAAAATTTTTTTGAATGCATAACTTCTTGTAGTATCAATAGTGAAGGAGTGGATTGCACTACAGCTTGTTATGTAAAACATCTTGAACCAAAAAATATTGATTACCCTTTAAAATTTTCATAAACAAAGCTAATAGATTATTGTTAGATTGTTTTGATGATATTTCCACCTCCTCAAGTTGTTTTTGGCCTATTGCTTTTATCTATAGCAGTAGTTCTCATCTGGGATATTAGATACAACCCTTTTGGAGAAGACGAAGACGGAATTTAATCTTCAACTTGGAAGCTGATTTGTAGGTGGGGCGTGAAATCTCCTTTTCTTTCTCTTGATTCTTTTATAAGCAAATAAAAATCCCAAAACTAATAATGGAATGGCTATTGAGTTAATCATATCAAGAACTTTTATATATATAAAAACAAATATGCCCTAAATATCAATGATCTAAAAATATTTTTTTAAAATTAACTTATTATGGACTAACTTTTAATATCTAGCTTTTACATTAGGTACCCAATACTACCTAGGTAGAGTGCTTATTTACCAAAAGTAATTGCTATGCAATAAGAAAAATCACTTTTTCTTATTTCTCATTTGATACTGCAGAATAGCTTTTAAGTGTTTTACTTCTTTTTCTAAAGTCTCTATTCTTTTTTCTAGTTCTTCATTAGTTTTCATATTTTGTGAGATAAATTCCTTGATATTTATACTATTAAAAAAGTAGTTTGTTACCTATGGCAAATTACAAATAAGTATTAGAGCCTATTGATGAGCATAATTTATCTAGATAAATTATGCAGAGTATAAATTTGGGGGAATTTATGAGTGGAGATTATGAGACACTAGAAATCAATCAACCAAATATCACATATTTTCAGAAAAGACCCGAAAATAATACCGAGTGGTTAGATGAATTAATCAACCAAATTGAAGATATGAAAAACAATATATCCAAATCTGCTTAATGACAGAAAAAAAGTTGAAGGAACTAGAGAAATTTATAGAAGAAAATGGATATAATGACGAGCTAAAAGATACATATTTAAGGGAAGTTATAGACAGAAATAAAGAATACGAATGAGATCAAATTTTCGACCAAACATTCGACTAGCTACAAACATTCTTTTAGTTATTGGTACTTTTGCTATTGCTTTAAAGATTGCTCCGATAGCAGAGGTATATCAGGAAAAAAATCTATGTATTAAATATTTAAAACATCAAATAGATAGGGACAAACTTATCATAAGATTAAAAATAATTAAACAAGCAAATCCATCAAGTATTTGTGACTCTATCCTTAAAATTTAAAAATGAAGATTAAGTCATTTACTCCCTTAATTGCAGTCTTTGGTACTTCATTTCTTATAACTATTACTTTGATTAAAAATTTCCAAGTTTTTATGGGCATATCCATTTGTCTTTTAGCGATGCTAAAGCTTATGGATATTGAGGCTTTTGGGAAAAGTTTTGAGAAATATGATTTAATATCTTCTCGATTGAATAGCTGGGTATATATCTATCCTTTTTGCGAATTATTAATTGGTATAAGTTTTCTAATTTCTTCTCCACCCTCTTTAATTATTTTTATTGCTTTAATTTTAGGAATTACTGGAATGGGTTCAGTATTTAAAGCTGTTTATTTGGATAAATTAAAATTAAATTGTGCATGCATCGGTGGATATGCAAAAACTCCATTAGGAATTATTAGTTTTACTGAAAATCTTTTAATGTCAATTATGAGTGTATTGATTCTTACTAAATAGCAATTTTTTAAATTTTCAATTATCTTAGATTTAATTATTTAAAAATAATAGAAATAAATAGCATGGCATCTAAGAAAATATTTACTAAAAAGAACTTCTTAAATTCTCTAATTTTTTCTGGAATTATTTTTGCAAATACAATTAACGCTCATAAGAGTGGTGCAGTAACTCAAGAAAATATAAATATCCCAAAAGTTATTTCTTTCAGATCAGCATCATGTGGTTGTTGTAAAAAATGGATCAATCATTTAAGAGATAATGGATTAGAAGTAGTTGATAACATAGTTGAAGATGTATCAGCAATAAAAAACCAATATCAAATCCCCAATAATCTGAGATCATGTCATTCTGCACAAATTGCTAACTATACGATTGAAGGACATGTTCCTATTCAATCAATTAATAAACTTTTTAGAGAAAAACCAATTATCAAAGGTATAGCTGTTCCTGGTATGCCAATTGGATCTCCTGGCATGGAAATGCATTCACATGAATCGCATTCTCATGATTATGAGAACTATAAAATAGTTTCATTTAGTAAAACTGGCAAAACAAAAATATTTGATGAAATCTCTCCTTAATGCAAATACTAAATTTATATGATGCATATTATTCTTAGAAATTTAAAATTTTTTATTTTTTTGTTATTCTTATCTCTAAATTTCAATAGTTATTTATATGCACATATGAGAGGTACATTTCTTTCTGAGGAGGACGCTGAAAATAGATCTTTAGAACTTGGTTGCGAAGGAATACATAAGAACCAAGATAAATGGATGCCATGCAAAAATGAAAAAGAATTACATATCTATTTGAGGAAATAGATGGAAAAATTAAAAACTAATAAAAGAAAAATTCACAGAAAAATAACTGCAATTTCAGCAATCCCTTTACTAATAACCATTCTATCTGGAACTATTTATAGTATTCTTCAACCATTAGGAGTAGATGCTTTTTGGTTAATCAAATGGCATACAGGAAATTTTGGCATTATAGATTTTCAACCTTTTTACTCGATATTTCTTGGCATAGCATCAATAATCTCTGTAATATCTGGCATAAGACTACTACAAAAAAAAGCTTAGATATATTGTAAGCTAGGCCAAAAATCCAATTAATTAATAATATTTGCTCCGCCACTAACTAAGAAAATTATCGCTCCTAATGCCATTGTTGCTACACCCATATAAGGGTATTTCTTAATTCTTGATTTGGTAATTGGAAGCCATGAAAGGTATCTATCAGATTTATTTAATACAAACTTTTTTTGTCTATGCGGCAATCCTAATTCCGCTCTTCTTTTGGCTTCGCCCATAATCATTAATTTTTAAATATTAATCCTAAAAAATATGTTCTAAACCTGCGAGTTAATTTTTTTAAAAAAATATTCCTTAATTTAGAAGGATAAATTATTTAAAACTTATTTAGCCTTCTTTAGATATAGATTCTTTGTATTTGCCTGATCCGAAGTAAATAACAAAATTAATATCGTTCCAATTAAAAATGAAAAAATCATTGTTAAACCAACAACTTCAACCATTTCACTTGGCAGATAATTTAGAAACATAATGAATAGAACTCTTATTTTAAACTTAGCAATTGTATTTTTTATGTAAAGTAACTTTGCTCCTTAAATTTCTAAAAGCACTAGGTGAAACTTCATAATCTTTATTTATTTCTTTTTCACGATAAATGTTGTCTTGTTCTATCACAATTTTCTTACTTAGCTATCCCTATTTTCTTAAGCAATTTCAAGTAAGGTAAGGCCCAATTACCAAAGGTAAAAGAGATCGTTGTATTTTTTGTAGTTGGGGATAATGTTTTTGAACGTAAAGAAGCTAATTTTGAAAATTGTCTAATAGTTTCTGCTTCTAGATTATCCATATACAATTTTTTTTGAACGCTTCGGTCTTTCTTCTGTGGTAAATAATTTTCTATAAACCATAAGAATTGATCTAAATTTGATTTATTTGGTGATTTTTTAAATTGTTTATTTTTCTTTTCAAACATCATTATTTTTCTTTTAATTCCTAAATTAAATTTGCCACTCATATACTTAAACGCAATAGTTAAAGAATCAAAATTATGTTCTTTTAATAATCGATAATCGGAAATATAAATTAACAGTTAAGTTGTGTTTATAAAAAGGAAAAAAGAGAGGGTTTAATCCCTCTCTTTATTAATCAGTTGCAAATGAGAATTTAATTTTTTGAATTCTGTAATTCAATTTCTTTTTGTGTTTTTCTGATTCTTTCTTCGAAGACTGATCTCTTGTATGGAGTTACTTCTCCATTTTTAGTTGCTAAAAGTTGAGCTTGATAAAGCCTATTAGCTCTGATTTTTTTTTCTCTTATTTTTAAGAGGTTATTCATGGTCTTTTGCAGTTAATGAGAATCCCGTTCCCTATTCCCATGTCATGCGTCCAGATATATAAACTTGGATGAACGTTATTGAATAATAATACCTCCAAAAAATTTATGCGAGAATAATTTTAACTAATTTTTTTCTAAACAATAAATAGCCTTTTTATGCAAAAAAATAATCTCTTTAATTTGAGTTATTACGTAGAAAAAAATTTAAAGCTTAATTATCAAAAATTATGATTTTCATGATAATTCTGGAGGCCTCGTCTTTCAAGAAAATTTTTTAGTAAGTAGATTAGAATATAAAAATTGTCTCAGATCCATCATTATTATTCTGAATCGATATTTTTTTATTTGGAAACATTTCTGATAAAATTCTTTTCAAATTAGCATTTTCCGAAGTAATTATATTATTGTTAATTTTTGAATTAATTTTCCAATTTTCATCTACAAATAGTTCTTTATCATTATTATTTTTAGCTTCTATAGAGGTCTTATTTAGAATCTTAAGTAATAATTCCGAATTATAATCTCTTACATTTTCATTCTTATCTTTGAAATTTTTAATCATTATTGGGAAACTTTATATTTCTAAATCTTGCTTTAAAATTTTCGAGAATACAAGGTATTAATTACCTAAAAAATTTCAGAATAAAAAAATCTAAGACACAAATAATTTTCTTTTCTTTATAAAATTTATTATTAAAAATTGCTCAAGCATTTTATAAATAAAGTTAAGTTAAACATTTACTCCTTATTATTAACTTGTTAAGTTACAAGAAAGAGAAAGTAAAACAATGACAAGAGTTATTAACAAAAAAATAAGATTTTTAAGATGGTTGAACTCAGGCATGATATTACCATTTTTTTTTATGGCTGCAACTTCCTCTATTATTCTTTATGGATTTTTATTCATTCTAATAAAATAGTCTTTTAATTTATGCAGCTAAGTTTTCCTCTGATTTTGCCATAATCATTGCAGCTTTTTTTAGTAAACTAACTACTTCTTTTCTTCCAACCGCTTTATCAGCTTGATGCATTATTTCAGCATATTTTTTATTTTTTTTCTGCATAAAGAATTTTAAGTTAACCCAAAATTACAACATCTTAAGACGGCGTCAATCGTAAAAAATTCTCACATATCAACTTCTTGATCATTGAATTTTGCACTTTTTTTCTAAATTTCATAATACTTTGAAAATATTATTAATTGATTATTCCAAAGCTGATAAAACAATCCAATTCCATCAAAAATATTTTTAAAAATTTTAAATCCATTTAGTTAGATAATTCCAAAAGATTTAAACACATAAAATAAGCCTCCTACTAAGATCACTATTGCAGCTCCATAAAAAAGAAAAGGGATAATTGGATATTTATATAAAGTGTTCCTAACTTTTTGTTGTATCGCTTTTTTATCTAGTTGAGGTAGCTTTATATCTTCAGTTTTATCTCTAGGCGGAATTCCTAGATCTTTTCTTCTCTTTGCTTCTCCCATAATTAATAATGTGGTATACCCATACATTTTAGATAATTTTTATCAGCTAAATCTAAATTAAGATCCCATTCTTTTGGAGATATTCCCGAAAAATTTTTAAAATCTTTTTCAAATTTAAACATACATCTTTTTTCTATATTTTCTGGAGAATTATAATTTTTTAAAAAAGTGACACTCAAATAAGATAATGATGAAAAAACTATAATTAGCGAAGGTATCCTAAATCGATTCATATTCATAAAAATTCTTCCATAGTTAAGAAATCAACTATGTGGCTTTTGATACATTTACTATTTTATTGAAGAAAATTTTGAATAATTTCCCCTAGAGCCTTTTGAATGCAAATAAGTTTTTGTGGCTCATCCTTAATAAAGCACTTGGAAAGTATCTTAATATCAAATTAAGTATGCCTTATATATAGGGCTTTACTATTGAATTTATTTGCCAATTCATAAAAATAACTTTCAATCTTAAAAGGAATTACAGCAGTTATTTTTCTAGACACAAAGAATAATAAATTATTTTCATTTTAGATGGAAAATAAAATATTCTCAATTATAAGTGTCATTTAATTTTGAAAAATAACTTCAGATACAAAATATCATCCCAATATTTTATTAAAAAGTTTAAATGGGCCTTTAAAGGCAACATATTATATTAAAAATATAAAAAAAGAAAAATTAGATATTAGTAAATAATTTATTAATTAATTAAAAGGTGAAGTGTTATTTGTAGGGGCTATAAATAGGATTTCAAAACTATCCCAGTTAAAGCAATTGGCAATACCCAAATACCAATAAATCTGTGATCAAAAAATCTTAAATTGATATAAATAAATCATTATCATGTATAAAATGTTTTAAAATTCCTACTTAATCAGAAGTTCTTAGTTAATAAAGAAATATCAATAACAAAAAATCTATATCTTTATTAAAAACTTTAATAGATAATAGAAAATATTAAATAAATTTCTCTTTATGTGGCTTTATAATCCTTTAATAACTTTTCTACGATTTTCAAATGATAAATTCTATTAATTTAGACCATT
The DNA here is from genome assembly GCA_000634515.1 of Prochlorococcus sp. scB245a_520K10. Classification (GTDB taxonomy): domain Bacteria; phylum Cyanobacteriota; class Cyanobacteriia; order PCC-6307; family Cyanobiaceae; genus Prochlorococcus_A. The sequence goes on from JFNU01000169.1 coordinate 27,579, forward strand.
TGCCTATTAAGGATTTGGTTGTATCAGCGCTAATAGTTTTTATAATGTCCACAAATATTGCCAACATTTATAACCCATTATTAGGACTAATCTATGCATTTGGAAATATACTCACTCTTACTTTTTTAAGTTGGTTATACCAAGAAACTTGGAGTGATCCAGGTAAATAAATTGATTAAAAAAGATGATTAATATAATTAAGCCTATTTTTGCGGTTTTAAATTTGAGGCATATTTAAGATTTACAATATATGTTGCAACAAGAGAAAGTATCAAAAAAAATAATAAGCTTTCCAATGTAGATTGAGGCATAACCATAATTAATAGCAAAAATAATCTATTTCTAGAGAAACGAATTCTGAAGAAAAATCAACCCTTTAATTATTTTTTATTTTCAAATTAATAAAATTAATTAGTATCGATATTTAATTTGTTCTTAATTTGATGAATATTTTTCTGCCCTTCTTAAGGCCTTCATTGCACCTTTATAGTCAAGAATTTTTAATTTTTCCTTACTTTTATTTTTCAACATACTTACTATTTTATTTCTCTTTATTTCGTCAATTTTAAGTTTATGGTCGAATATAAGATCGAATTTTGAGGAATACAATCTAGATAGTTCTTCTCTAAACTTCTCTATAATTTTTTCATCACAGGATTTAGATTTCAAGATTGAATTTGCCTTAATTTTATCCTCCATAGCCCCTTTAAAATCTCCCCGCTTAAATTTATCCTCACTTGATCTTGTAAGTTCTATGATATTTTTCAATATTAATGCACTAGCAGCTTTCATTTTATTAATTTGATCTTAAATTAATCCTATCAGCATATATTAAAAACAACTCTTCTTTGATTCACAAATAATTGAATAATTAATTAACCAATAACAAGTCCTTTTTCAAGAAGCAAATCAAAAACCTCCACACTTTTTGTTTTACCTGATTTTGCTGACTTGTGTAAATCTAATATTTCCGCAAGACACATTATCCAATATGTATTTTTTTTTAAATTAAGTCTTTCACAAATATGATCGGGAGCAGATTTAAAATATCCAAATTCTGTAGATATATTAATGTTCATGATTTGAGTTTCTAGTTCGAGGCTTAAGAGCTTTATTTCTTGTTCAGAAAGGTCTATACCAAAAGAGTACGATTCAATTAAAAGTTGATAATTCATAAAATTTTTTTTTCAAGAAATCCAACGAGTTATTTTTGTGCCCTCATAAATATGCCCTGAAGCCTCAACAATAGGTTTTGTTTCAGGATTCATAAAAATATCATATAAAGTATTTTCTGGTCCTTGAAAAATTACAGTTGCTCTTTGAGAGTCATCTAATGATTTACCAATATAAAAAGTTTTAACACCCATTTCTTTAAACATTGTCTGCTGTTCTTTTGCATTCATATATGCTTCATACTGTTCATAAGTATTACTTATCTTAAATTCTAGAATAGTTGTTTCAATAGTCATAAGAATAATAAAAGTTTTTTAATTCTAAATCTTTCTAAAAAATTAATCTTAAAAAATTAGTTTTTATTAAGCAAAGCATTAACTAATTTTTATTTATGGGTTATAAATCAACTATAAAAAAACGATTTTAATTTTGGACTCAAAAATTTCTCAAAGAGAACAATGGACTAGTAAGCTAGGATTTATTCTCGCAGCTGCTGGTAGTGCAGTAGGTCTTGGCAATCTTTGGGGTTTTGCTTACAGAGCCTCTCAAGGTGGAGGTGCTGCTTTTGTACTTTTATATATATTGATAGTTTTAATTGTATGTCTTCCAGTATTTGTTGCTGAAATGGCATTAGGTAGAAACGCAATGGCAAGTACATTACTTGCACCTGTAAAGCTGGCTGGGAAGAATTGGTATCCATTAGGAATTCTTTTTTTTATAGCTCCTCTGGGAATAGCATCATATTATTCAGTGATAATGGGATGGACAGCCGATACCTTGTTCCATTCTTTATTTTTTGGATTACCTAAAAATTTAACTGAAGCAGAAACCTTCTTTGGCTCGATTAGCAGTGGTAGCAGTGTTTTGTTGGGGCACCTGTTAAGTCTTGTACTTACAGCAATAATAGTCTCATCAGGTATAAAAAAAGGAATCGAAAAGGTAACACGATTCTTTATGCCTATACTTTTTATAATTCTTCTATTTCTAGCAATATGGGCCACTTCACTTTCAAGTGCATGGGAAGGGTATAAGACATTTTTGTTTAAGTTTGACTTTGATGAATTAAGGAACCCTCAAACAATAAGAAATGCTTTTACACAAGCTTTCTTTTCTTTAAGTTTAGGAATTGGAGTTATGGTGACTTACGCTTCCTATTTAAATAAAAAGAGTAATCTTCCAAAACTAAGTGTTGGAGTCGCATCATTAGATACTTTGGTGGGTCTTATGGCAGGACTTATTACTTTTCCGATTGTTTTAACATTTGGTTTAAGTGACGCTATTTCTGAATCAACCGTTGGGGCATTATTCATATCAATTCCTACGGGCTTAGGTTCATATGGAGCGGTTGGGAGAATTGTAGCTGTTGCATTTTTTGCATTAGCTTATATTGCAGCTATAACTTCATCTGTTTCATTATTAGAGGTTCCAGTTTCCTCTTTAATGGATAAATTTGGCTTTAAAAGAGAAAAATCAGTTTGGTTGATAACTCTATTCCTGTTCTTAGCAGGCATTCCTTCTGCATTAAATTTAAATATTCTTGGAACTATTGATTCCATTTTTGGAGGAGTATTACTAATCTTTGGTGGATTCTTGGTTACTTTCTTTATGGGATGGGTAGTCCCTGGAAAGTTTAATGAAGAACTTAATTTTTCTAAAGTTGGAGCCAAAACAACAGGTTATTTGAAATTCATGACAAGATGGGTAGCGCCTCCAATTATTGGTTTCGGACTATTTATTAGTGTGTTTGATTTGCTGAAAGGCTGGGTAAGTTAGAAAATTTTTACTGCGGAACCTTTTTTAAGTAAATATTAAATTTTAACTTCTATTTAATCTCAAAAGTATCGGTAAAAACCATCCCTGATAGAAAATATATAAGATATATCTAGGTGTTGAATTTAAAGAAATTACAACGCAATCAAGAATAGATTACAAATTTAATGTCAACCAAGTCTGATTCATTAAAAGAAAAGGTTACGGAAAATTTTTCTGAATTTTCTGAACTTTCTGACTATTCGTTTATGAATTCTCTTAAAGCAGATCCTCAATCAACAAAAGATGGAAATGATCATAAACCTCGTTCAGTATATTCAGGCCATTACGTACCAGTTGTTCCAACAGCGATTCCAGAATCAGAATATATTTCTCATAGCAAGAAACTTTTTAAAGAACTAGGACTAAGCTCAAATCTTACAAAAGACCAGAAATTTTGTAGTTTTTTCTCAGGTGATATTTCTGTTGCTGATTATCCAATGAGTCCTGTTGGTTGGGCAACAGGTTATGCATTATCAATTTACGGGACTGAATATACCCAACAATGTCCCTTTGGCACTGGCAATGGTTATGGCGATGGTAGAGCAATTTCTGTTTTTGAAGGTTTATTCAATGGGAAAAGAATGGAAATGCAACTTAAAGGAGGAGGTCAAACTCCCTACTGTCGGGGAGCAGATGGCAGGGCTGTCTTAAGGTCTAGTGTGCGAGAATTTCTTGCACAGGAATTAATGGATGCATTGGGAATCCCTACCTCAAGATCGTTAACACTTTTTGTCTCACGTTCAGAAATAGTTAGGAGACCGTGGTATTCCAGAGGTTCTAAGTATTTTGAACCTGACATCATGATTGATAATCAGGCAGCAATTACTACAAGAGTCGCTCCATCTTTTTTACGTGTTGGCCAGATTGAACTTTTTGCGAGACGAGTTCGCAATAATGCTCATGATGGGGCACTTAATGAACTAATTATGATAGTTCAACATCTTATTGATAGAAACTATAAAGATGAAATTGAATATGAGATTTCACTTGAAAGTAAGGTAGTAAAACTAGCTTCTTTATATAGATCGAGACTTGTATCTCTTATAGCCAACTGGATGCGAGTTGGTTATTGCCAGGGCAACTTCAACAGTGATAATTGTGCTGCTGGAGGCTACACCTTGGACTATGGACCCTTTGGATTCTGTGAATTATTTGATCCAAGATTTCAACCATGGACAGGTGGAGGTGAACATTTCTCATTTTTTAACCAACCTTCTGCTGCGGCTATCAACTTTAAAACATTCTGTTCTTCTCTTAGTCCTTTACTTTCAGGAAGTAAACAAGATCAAGAAAAGTTATATCAAATCGAAAAGGATTTTTCAGAATTGATGAACAAAAAGTTAGAGAAAATGTGGGCAAACAAGCTTGGTTTAGAACATTACAATGAAACTCTCATAAATGAATTTTTTAATCTTATGGTAATTTCAAAAGCAGACTATACAATTTTGTTCCGTAAACTCTCTGAAATACCTGATAACTTAGATTCATTAAAAGACAGTTTTTATTTACCAATTAATGATGAGCTCAATAATAGGTGGGAAGTATGGCTTGAAAATTGGCAATCAGTCTTGAAAAAAGAGGGAAATATTAAAGCAAAATCGGCATCAATGAAATCTCTTAATCCAGTCTATACTTGGCGCGAATGGATGGTCGTTCCCGCATATGAAGAAGCTGAAAAAGGAAATTACAAAAAAATAAAAGAGTTACAGGATGTCTTTAGCAATCCATATATAGAACAATCCTCAGAAATAGATCAAAAATATAATCGACTAAAGCCAAGCCAGTATTTTAACTATGGAGGCGTTTCTCACTACAGCTGTTCTTCATAGAAGTTCAATCCTAATGCAGATTAAACAACTTTTAGAAAAATCTTATTTATTTATGGTCGTAGGCATCCCAACTACTGATACAACACCAACATGTAGTATAACCGGCTTCTTCCCAATATTTTCCACATAGTGGGCCCCCCCATTATTACTTTCCACAAATGCATCGCCTGCTTTAAAGAAATTAATTTCTTTCCCCCTAACGTGCTTTAATCTCCCTCTTGTGACATGAATCAACATTGGGGCAGGGTGCGTATGAATTGGGGTTTCTATCCCTGCTGGAATCTTCACTTTTAAAAGTCTTAATTCAGGCTTACCTTCTTGATAATTAAAGTTTTTGCCACTTAATCCTTTTGAAGTTTGAATAATAGGAATTACCTCAATCTTTTCTTTTGCGGGAGAAGTTTGAGGAAGACCTAAAGTTCCAATAAAAAGGACGCAAAATGGAATAAATTTTTTTAATTTCATTAGATATTTGACTTTCACTAAATGATAGGTAATTTGCAAAAATAAAAAACTAATTTATTTTTTATATAACTTTTCTAATTGCTTAATTTCCTCTCTTAAATCCTTACCTCTTTTATTTAATTTATTATTCTTAATAACTATTGGGATAATCCACCAAGCTTGAAGACCTAAAAAGATAAATACAAGAATCAATAATTCAAAAGTTCCAGGCTGCATTTAATAAATTTACCTTCTTTGTAAATACCAATACTCTAAAAGCTATTAAATATTCATGAGATTTGCAATATTTCTAGGCTGCTTCTAATTCAATATTAAGTTCATTACCCTTTAAAATGATTGCTTCTTTATATTCAATAAGTTTGGAAATTATTCTTTGTTTCTCATGATCAGTTTTATAGATATCCTCTATAACTTCCTGCATTGCAAGTGTTACTTTTTGAAGTTTGATTTCTAAATCTTCCCTGTAATTCATGAGCTTAGAGAAATTATCTTTTCTATTAAAAAACAAAATAATTATTAGTAAATAAGTACTTAACCTTAAAAGGATTGACAGCGAAACAATAAGAATATAATTTATAGTACAAATGTATTAAGAATCAACTAGCCTTTCAAGAGAAAAGCATGAAGCCTAAGTACTCATTTGGATGTAGCAATAGAAAACCAAACGGATGCCTACTAAATCCTGAAGGCAGCAGAATGATCTTTTTCGAAGAATGCAAAAATTCCCTTAAACCTAATCTAAAAATTTATACACATCTTTTTTACGCAAATCACCTTGGTGAACCTGGGGGGTACAAATCCTCAGAAAAATTAAACATAGATGCGGCTTGGGAAAAGTGGCACGAACTTCACCAAAATGGCTGGACGGAGGTCTATTACCATTACGGATGAGGATGCCTCGTTAAGGAAATACTCAAAAAATCAAATATTTAACTATTTATGTAACGATATTGCTACATAAGTGTAGCATATATCTTGAAAATAACTTATTTTTGGCCTATTACTTTACATTTGTTAATAGTAGTGTTACATTAGTTAACAATTACACAACTTCAATGGCTAATTCAAACGTTACTACTGAGTCAGGTGGAAGACAGAATATGTTTCCTACCGAGACACGTCCTTACATAGATGAGTCTGTTTCTTACGACAGCTACCCACAAAATGCAGAAAAAGTTAACGGTCGTTGGGCAATGATTGGGCTTGTTGCGTTAGTTGGTGCCTACGTTTCAACCGGACAAATTATTCCTGGCATTTTTTAATGAGTCCACTTTCAGGTTTCTTAGCCGTAATTGTATTCTTTACAGCTATCCTTGTTGCTTATCTAACAAAACAATTTCAAAACGAAAATTTAAACTATTCATCTTTTAATCAAATGAAAAACACAAACACAAAAGTCAAAACAATCGAGAAAGAAAAAGTTGTTGCTGAAACACTTAACGGCAGATTCGCAATGCTTGGATTAATTGCTGCTGTTGGAGCATATCTAACTACAGGTCAAATTATTCCTGGTTTCGTTTAAAACTTACTATTTAAAAAACCTTCAACTCAAATAAAATGGAAAATTCAAAACAAACTTATTGGCAAAATGCTGAGAGAACTAATGGAAGAATGGCAATGATGGGCTTATTTGCATTAGTTGTAAATTATGGCTTATTCGGCTGGATTGTCCCAGGGATCTTTTAAAATGAATTTAGGCTTACTTTTTCTTAAAGTAAATACTTTAGGCGTAATAACTCTTTCAGAACTTGATTGGATTACTAACCATCAATCCGAATTCTCTAGGTTAGATATGGCTTTAGTTATTAAAATTGGACGTCTTATGGATTCTGGAGTGGTGGAAATTGATAATAGATTATCTGTTTAATTTTAAATATTGATCGTCATGAGTGTTTGTCAATAGGGATACTGACAGACACTTTTTTATGCGAAAAAATAAAAAAAGAGATTGTTTCTTAGCTAAAAACAATCTCTAAATCACCTAATTCTTACATGAAAATCTCAAGTAAGCTAACAGATTTTAACTGATTTATTTATATAGTAAATACGCAAAAATACTTTTGTTATTTATCTTTTTAAACCACCTCTTTTTATCCATAGGAACCATGTAACCCAAATAGGAGGAAGGAATCTGATTAAAAAAGAAATTTTATAAATATAAAATGGGGCATTTTCACTTTGAAATAAATTTAGCAAAAAAGAAGATATATTTACCCAGATCAAAATTATTAATATATTTGCTCCCAACAAAGCGAACTTATTTTGTTTGAATATCTTTGGCATAAGGTAATTTTTTTATATTCTTAATTTTAAATAATCTTGTGAAATTAATCATAAATTTTCAAAAAAACTTCAAATTTAAAATCCATATCCAAATAAAAAAAGTACTAAATTTCAATCCCTCTCCAAATAACAATCCAATAGCGATAGGAGGAGAAAATATTAAAAAAAGAATAGAGAGTAAACTAAATAAAGCAAATGATCCTCTTAGAAAAAAATTCTTTCTTTTTGTTCTTCTTAGATTTTTTAAGGTATTCAACTCCCATTCGATAAACCTATAGAACTTTTCTGATAATAAAAATAAATACTTCATTAATATTATTAATTTCTATCGGCTTTTCTTATTTATAAAATTAATTTCACCTGTTAGCAATAAACTTTATCCCCTTCTTCAGAAAGATAGTAAATTCTATTTTCTGAACTTACAAAGAAAGTTAATCCCTTATATTGTGATCTTTTAAATTTATCTAATCTAAGTTTGTGTAAATCCCAATTATCAGTACTTATGTCAGGATTAAATTCTTGTTCTTTTGAGAAAGGTCTATAAGTTGGAATAATTGTTGTTTTTAGGGCTAACCTTCTATTTCGTTTTGAATAAAAAAATATTAAAAATAAAAGTACAAAAAAAAGAATTAATAATATATTTGTCATTGTCAATTTTTCTAATTTGAAAAAACTTTATTTTGGAGAATCAAGAACTTTTCACAATAAATTTCTTAGTAAGTAAAAAATCCTATTTTTATATTCTTGTATTTTTGAATACTTATCAAGGGTTTACCTAAATCAGATTATAAAGTCAGTCGCATTTTCAACATGACTCAAAATTCCATGAATACTCCTTATGCAAAAAGAGTAGCTGAAAAATTTAGAGAGGCTCAAAACTATTTAAAAACTAATGGTTTTAGTAGATCAACTAAACATTTACTGGAAGATATTGAAAATTCTGTTGAAAAATAATGCCAATACCCCCTCACTTACCACATTTACAATATGGTTACGATGATGGTTTTACAACCATTGTTTTTGGGTTAATAGGAAGCTGCTTAGGATGTATCTTAATTTTATTAATTTCATTTTTTGAATTTAAATTCAAAAAGCAAAATAGTAAGCCTTAAGAGACTTACTAAACATTAAATAAGAACTCCATTACATCACCTTCGTTAACAATATATTCCTTACCTTCACTTCTTAAAAGACCTTTATTTTTTGCATTTACAATTGAACCTGAATTAATTAAATTTTGATATGAAATAGTCTGCGCTCTAATAAATCCTTTTTCAAAATCAGTATGAATTACTCCTGCTGCCTGTGGCGCAGTCATCCCATCTTTTATTGTCCATGCTTTTGTCTCCTTTTCACCGGTAGTGAAATAAGTTTTTAATCCCAATAATTTATATGTTGATCTAATTAAAGAACTTAATCCCCCTTCTTCTACTCCTAAACCAATAAGGTAGTCTTTTTTATCTTCTGGTTCTAACTCTATTAATTCAGATTCGACTTGCGCTGATATTTTTATACATTCTGTATTTTCATTACTTGCAAAACTCTGAACTTTAAATGAGAAATCATTACCTTCAGCTAAATCATTCTCATTCAAATTTGTTGCGTAAATAATTGGTTTAGCAGTAAGGAAACCTAGTTGCTTAATTATTAAATTTTCTTCTTCACTCAAAGATATTGATCTAACTGAAAGGCCATTCTCTAGCTCTTCTTCAATTTTTTCCAGTAAGGTGTCTTCTTTTGCTGCCTCTTTACTAGTTCTAACCTGTTTTTTAATTCTTTCTCTTCTTTTTTGGAGTTGAGATAAATCAGCTAAATTCAATTCGAGATTAATTATCTCAATGTCATCCAAGGGATCTACCTTTCCAGAAACATGAATTACATCACTATCTTCAAAGCACCTTACAACATGAACAATTGCATCAACCTCCCTAATATTTGATAAAAATTTATTTCCTAAACCTTCGCCTTTACTAGCTCCTTTTACTAGTCCTGCGATATCTACAAATTCAATTTTCGTTGGGATAATATTTTGGCTAGAACTCAAATTACCTAACTCTTGCAACCTTTGATCTGGGACTGAAACTATGCCTTTATTAGGTTCTATAGTACAAAAAGGAAAATTAGCCGCTTGGGCCTTAGCATTTTCTACAAGTGCATTAAATAGAGTTGATTTTCCAACATTTGGTAATCCAATAATACCTGCTTTTAACATTTGAAAAAACTTATGGAAAAATTATCAAGAAAACATCTTCTAGTAATATAGTATTTACTTAACCAATCTTGGATAAGTTAATTATAATCGTCTTGATTATTTATTTTGTTCCTAAATATTCTCTACTTCTGCTTTTAAAAAAAATGTTTGATTTAATAAAAAAAAATATAAATCTAAGAAGTGGAATTATATTGGTTTCTCTAGCTATATTTTTTGTTTTTATAACCAATTCCTTCAAGAAAAATAAGTCAAAAGATATTTCTGATTTTGTAGTTAAAGTGGAAAAAGGAATCCTCTCAGATTCAATTAATACTAGTGGTGAAGTAAAAGCAATAAGGACAAGCAATATTGGGCCTCGGAAGCAAGGCTTAATAAAAGATATCAAAGTAGATGAGGGCGATCTTGTTAAAAAAGATCAGGTTTTAGCTTCTCTTGATGATGAAGACTTTATCTATAAAATTGAAGAACTTGAATTAAATGTAGAAAAACAAAAATCTGAATTTTTGAGAAGGGAATATTTATATCAAGAAGGTGCGGTAAGTAAAGAAGACTATGAAACTTATAAAAATAACTACAACATTAGTAGCGCCAAACTTAATGATGCAAATGCTGAAAAAAGTTTCTATCTAATTAAAGCTCCTTATGGAGGAAAGATAACTGCAAAATATGCTGAGATAGGATCTTATGTCACACCAAGTACAAACTTAAGTTCAGACCCTAAAACCAAAAACTTTATTTTTGAACTATCAGATGGCCTAGAAATTGTTGCTAAAGTTCCCGAGAGTGACATTGGCAGAATAAAAATAGGTCAAGAAGCCTCAGTAAGAATTGAGGCTTATCCCTCAAAAAAATATAGTGCCATAGTTAAAAAAATAGCTACAAGAGCTGTAAAAGATAATAATGTAACCTCATTCGAAGTAACTTTAAATTTTAAAGATATTTCTGAAGAAATTAAAATTGGAATGACTGCAGATCTTGAATTTAGAGTCGAGGGTAATGAAGAAAAAATCTTAGTGCCAACAGTTTCTATTGTCACTGAAAAAGGTGAAAAGGGAATTTTGAAAGTTGATAAAAACAATTCTCCCAAATTTGAAAAAATTGAAATTGGTATTAGTAGTGGAAATAAAACTTCAGTAATTGATGGATTAGAACCTGGAGAGCAAATCTTTATTGATATTCCACCTTGGGCTAAGAAGAGAAAATGAGTTTAAAATCTGAAAACTCTAAAAAACCAATTTTACTTTTAGTCGATGGTCATTCACTTGCTTTTAGAAGCTTCTATGCATTTAGCAAAGGGATTGATGGAGGTTTAACAACCAAAGAGGGATTCCCAACAAGTGTGACTTATGGATTTCTAAAAAGCCTTCTTGATAATTGCAAAAATATTAGTCCGGAGGGTGTTTGTATTACTTTTGATACCGAAAAACCTACTTTCAGACATGAATTAGATCCAAATTATAAGGCCAATAGAGATGTAGCACCAGATGTTTTTTTTCAGGATATTGAACAACTAGAAATCATTTTAGAAGAAAGCCTTAATTTACCAATTTTTAAATCTCCTGGTTACGAAGCAGATGATCTCCTAGGCACAATTGCAAATGATGCTTCTTCTAAAGGATGGTGCGTGAATATTCTTTCTGGGGATCGGGACTTATTTCAATTAGTAGATGATCAAAAAGATATTTATGTACTTTATATGGGTGGTGGTCCATATGCAAAAAGTGGTAATCCAACTCTTATGAATGAAAATCGAGTAAAAGAAAAATTAGGTGTTACGCCAGAAAGAGTAGTTGATCTTAAAGCTCTAACTGGTGATAGTTCTGATAATATTCCTGGTATTAAAGGGGTAGGTCCAAAAACTGCAATTAATCTACTGAAAGAAAACGATACACTTGATGGGATTTACTGGGCTTTAGACAAGATTCAGCATAACAATGATAAAAAATATAAAGGATTCATCAAAGGTTCGGTTATAGAAAAGCTCAGAAACGATAAGCATAATGCTTTTCTTTCCAGGGATTTAGCAAAAATAAATACTGAAGTGCCTTTGATATTAAGTGATGGTTATGAATTAAAAAATATAAATCAAGAACTTCTATCAGAGTCACTGCAAAAACTAGAATTATCAACACTACTTCGGCAAATTGATATTTTCAATTCAACTTTTAGTAAAGGTGGTTTTAACAAAAATAACGTGGCTAAAGAGGAGGAGAAAGATCCAAAGATCTCTAGTAAAAGTGAATTAGAAAATAGTGAAAATAAAATCCCTAAAATCAAAGTAACTGTTGTAAATGATTTTGAATTACTTGATAAATTAATTAAAAGATTAGAAAAGACCAATGAGATAGTTTCTCTAGATACAGAGACTAATAGTTTAAATCCAATCGATGCGGAACTTGTTGGGATAGGACTATGTCTTGGAGAAGAAACTGATGATTTATTTTATATACCTCTTGGTCATCAAACAAAAAAAGAGACCCCCAATCAATTATCGATTGAAGATGTTTTCTCAAAACTAAGAACTTGGATACAAGATCCAAAAAAAGAAAAGGCACTCCAAAATTCTAAATTTGACAGGCAAATATTTTTTAATCACGGACTTGATCTTAAAGGCGTAACCTTTGACACCTTGTTAGCAGACTATCTTCTAAATAATCAGGAGAAGCATGGGTTAAGTGAAATTAGTTTTAGATTATTTGGATTTAAGCCTCCTTCATTTAAGGAAACAGTTGGAAAAAATAAAGACTTTTCATTTGTTGATATTGATGAAGCTAGTATTTACTGCGGTTATGATGTATTTCTAACTTTTAAGATTGTCAAAATTTTTAAAGAAAGATTTTCAACAGAAAAAAATGAATTAATTAAATTGTTCGAAGAAATCGAGCTCCCCTTAGAGCCGGTATTATCTCAAATGGAAATGAATGGAATAACCATCGACATCCCTTATTTAGATAAACTCTCAAAAGAACTAAAAAGTACCTTGGAAGATATTGAAAGTAAAGTTTATGAATTAGCAGAGGAGACTTTTAATCTGTCTTCGCCAAAACAACTTGGTGAGATCTTGTTTGAAAAATTAAATTTGGATAAGAAAAAATCACGGAAAACAAAAACAGGATGGAGTACAGATGCAGTAGTTCTTGAAAGATTAGTCGAAGAACATGAAATAATCCAACATTTAATAAAACACAGAACTCTTAGCAAATTACTTAGCACCTATATTGATGCTCTCCCAAATCTTATAAACGAAAAGACAGGAAGAGTTCATACAAACTTTAATCAAGCTGCTACAGCGACTGGGAGACTAAGTAGTAGCAATCCTAATCTTCAAAATATCCCGGTTAGGACTGAATTTAGTAGAAGAATCAGAAAAGCATTCTTACCTGAAAAAAATTGGAAACTTTTATCAGCTGATTATTCTCAGATTGAATTAAGAATACTAGCTCACTTAGCGGATGAAGAAATACTAATTAATGCGTTTCATAAAAATGATGACATTCATTCTTTGACTGCAAGATTAATTTTCGAGAAAGAAGAAATATCATCCGACGAAAGGAGAGTTGGGAAAACAATAAATTTTGGAGTTATCTATGGTATGGGTATAAAAAAGTTTGCCCGTTCCACAGGAGTAAGTACTCCAGAGGCAAAAGAATTCCTGATAAAATACAAAGAAAGATATTCAAAAATTTTCAAATTTCTTGAACTCCAAGAAAGGCTTGCCTTATCAAAAGGTTATGTAAAAACAATTTTTGGTCGAAAAAGAGAATTTAAGTTTGATAAAAATGGACTTGGAAGATTAATAGGGAAAGATCCTTACGAAATTGACCTGCAATCTGCAAGAAGGGCTGGCATGGAAGCACAGTCACTAAGAGCCGCAGCTAATGCACCAATTCAGGGTTCAAGTGCAGACATTATTAAAATTGCAATGGTTCAACTAAATAAGAAATTCATAGAAATGAATGTTCCCACAAAAATGCTTTTACAAGTACATGATGAATTATTGTTTGAAGTTGAACCAGATTCTTTGGAAATTACGACGAAATTAGTAAAGAAGACTATGGAAGATTGTGTAAAATTAAATGTGCCTCTTTTAGTTGATATTGGTATTGGAGACAATTGGATGGAGACAAAATAAACCTTATGAAATACTTAATTTAAGATGATCAAACTTTTTAATACTTTAAGCAAAAGAGTTGAGGTTTTTAAGCCTATTGATGATGTAGTAAAAATTTATTGTTGTGGAGTAACTGTTTATGATTTATGTCATCTTGGGCATGCCAGAAGTTATATAGCCTGGGATGTATTGAGAAGATTTTTAATTTACAGTGATTTCAAAGTGAAGTATGTTCAAAATTTTACAGATATTGATGACAAGATCTTAAAAAGAGCTAAAGAAGAAAGCAGTTCAATGAAGGAAGTATCTGAAAAAAATATTATTGAATTTCATAAAGATATGGATTCTTTAGGAATAATGCGTCCGGATAGTATGCCAAGAGCAACGAATCATATATGCAATATCTGCTCCTTTATAACAATCCTTGAGGACAAAGGTTATGCATACTCTAGGGATGGTGATGTTTATTATTCTGTTTTTAAAAATAAAAATTATGGAAAGCTAAGTAATCAAAATATACAAGAACAAAATATCAATCAGCAAGGAAGAATGACTAATGATGAAAATAGTAAAAAACTTAATCCGCAAGATTTTGCACTATGGAAAAAAGCCAAAGATGATGAACCATTTTTTGATTCGCCATGGGGTAAAGGTAGGCCAGGATGGCATATTGAATGTTCGGCTATGGTTAAAGATGAATTAGGAGATACTATTGATATCCATTTAGGTGGTTCTGATTTGATTTTTCCACATCATGAAAATGAAATCGCCCAATCAGAAGCAGCCAATGGCAAAAAGCTAGCGAACTATTGGTTACACAATGGGATGGTCAATGTAAATGGACAAAAGATGAGTAAATCCCTTAAAAATTTTAAAACTATCAGAGAGCTAATTAAGTCAGGTATAAGCCCTATGACTTTGCGATATTTTGTTATGACTGTGAATTATAGAAAACCACTTGATTTTACTGAAGAAGCTTTAAGGAGTGCTTCAGAAGCTTGGAAAAACATTAATGTGGCCCTTTCTTTTATGGACCTTACAAAGGGTACTTTTAGATTTATTGATAAAAATGAATCTATAGAAGAAGAATATAAAGAGAAAATAAGTTTTCAATTATCTAAAAAAAAGCTTAAATTTTCTGAGGCTCTGGGAAATGACCTTAATACAGCAGGTGCTATTGCGATTATTTACGATTTAGCAAAACCATTAAAAAACTTTTTAAACCAATTTCAAAGGATCGAAGGTTTCAAAATAGACCTAAATGAAAAATTCTTTCTACTTGAGAATTTTAAAACTCTTGAAAAGTTGACTGAGGTACTTGGTCTTAAAAAAGAGGTTTTAGTAAAAGAAAGTAAAATAACAGAAGAAGAGATATCAACGCTTATTAATGAAAGATTGAAAGCAAAAAAGGAAAAGGATTATACGAAGGCCGATGAAATTAGGAATTTGTTAAAAGAAAAAGGTATTGAACTTATTGATCAATCAAAGGAAATAACAACATGGATAAGAATCTAAATTTTAAGAAAAAAACCAATTTGAAATTTTTGTTTTTTAAATACACCTTTAAATGGGAAGATATTAGAAATATCAGAGAAAATTGAAATACATTACTGTGCTCGGTTCTACTGGTTCAATTGGGACTCAAACTCTCGAAATAGCTAGTGAGCAGCCTGATAAGTTTAAAGCCGTAGCTCTTTCGGCAGGAAGAAATATTAATTTATTAACAGAACAAGTTAAAACACATAAACCAGAAGTAGTTGCGATTGAGGATGAAAATCTCATAGAAGATTTAAAAGATAATATTAATAACTTAGGTTTGGATAGTGCTCCCTTGGTTTTGAGCGGAAAGGAGGGGATTAACGCTGTTGCAGCATGGGATAAGGCAGATACTGTGGTTACAGGGATAGTAGGATGTGCAGGCTTAATTCCAACAATGTCAGCAATTAATGCGGGGAAAAATATTGCTCTTGCTAACAAAGAAACTTTAATTGCGGCAGGGCCAATTGTTATTCCTGCATTAAAGAAAAATAATAGTAGGCTTTTACCTGCTGATTCAGAACACTCTGCTATCTTTCAATGTTTACAAGGATTACCCAATTATGAAAATGCAGATTTTTCTACAGGAGAGATACCTAAAGGTTTAAAAGCCATACATTTAACAGCTTCTGGTGGTGCTTTCAGAGATTGGGCCGTTGAGGATCTAAAGCATGTCACAGTGGAAGATGCAACTTCACATCCTAATTGGGATATGGGAAAAAAAATAACTGTTGATTCTGCAACTCTTATGAATAAAGGATTAGAAGTTATAGAAGCTCATTATTTATTTGGTACCTCTTACGAAAATATCGAAATAGTTATCCACCCTCAAAGTATTATTCATTCAATGATTGAGATGGAAGATTCTTCAGTATTAGCTCAATTAGGTTGGCCAGATATGAAACTACCTATTTTATATGCGATGAGTTGGCCTGAAAGATTTAAAACAAATTGGAAAAGATTAAACCTAAGTGAAATTGGGAAATTAACTTTTAAAGAGCCAGACGAGTTTAAATATCCATGCATGGGACTCGCCTATGCCGCAGGAAAATCTTCTGGGACTATGCCTGCAGTGTTAAATGCTGCAAATGAAATGGCTGTTGAACAATTTCTTAAAGAAAAAATTTCTTTTCAAGAAATTCCAACATTTATAAGTAAAGCTTGTGAATCACATATGGAGAATTTGAATTTGAGTCCAGAATTGGAGGATATTCTTGAAGTGGATAATTGGGCCAGACTTTTTGTCAAGCAAGAAATCAAAAAAGGGAAAAAATATGTAAGTATTGGGTAAAAGCGAATATTAAAAAGATTAAATTAATTATGAAATATTCTTTCAATAGAAATCTAAGAAGAAGAACTACCAATCAAATTTTTTGCAAACAAAGATTTTTTGCTGTTAATTTTAATTTCTTTTTTAAGACTTAAACATTAAGGCATTTGATCCCTATCAAGAGATTGTAGAATAGCATTTTCTTCAGGGGATAATTTAATATCAACTTCTGATTGATTTAAATTTTTATCCCTTCTGAAATAAAGAATTATAAGATTACCAATTTGTCCTTGATAATAATGTTCCCATCCATATCGGCCATAAATATTTAACAGGTCCTGAATTTGCAAAGATAAATTTCTATTGATTTTTTTAATTGAATCTTTAAACTCATTTTCTAAAAATTCTTTACTTACTCCTAATGCTCGCGCATTAGATTCATTTACTTTAGGTGGAGGGGTAGAGTTTATATTTAACCCGATAACTCTAAATTCCAAAATAAAATTGTTAAATTACTTACGTTCTTATTGTAGAAAAACAGTTAATTAATAAAAAGCAAAGAGGTCTATTTACTATTTGTCATAGAAGTAATAGCTTAATTTTTATACAATGTTTAATATTCACTAATTCTAAAATGGTAAAGGATTTTAAATATGGCAGACAGTATTCAAAAACACCTTTTACTATGTGCGACACCCACTAAACAGAAATGCTTTAAAGGCAATGAAGGTGAAAAGGCATGGCAATGCTTGAAAAAAACTATAAAAAAATTTGAGAATAATCCTGCTTCAAAAAATATTCATATACTTAGATCAAAAGCTGACTGTTTAAGAATATGTAAAAACGGTCCAATTCTACTTGTTTGGCCTGATGGTATCTGGTACGAAAAAGTTTCTCCTGAACGAATTTCAGAAATTTTCTACTCACATATTATTAATGGTAAACCAATAGAAAGGTGGATTTTTAAAATAACACCATTTTCAGATAGTCCTAGATACTCATAAACCAATTATTTACGGCTTCGTCTGACCAGCAGCCATAAATAGAGTGGAAACCATTATGTCCTCCTTTTTTAGTTATTAAAATAGTAAATTTATCTATAACTTCTTTACTTAAAACCGATGTTGGCTTATGTGGAACCCAGGGATCATCCTTTGCATGAATAAACAATGTTGAAGGTAGCTTTTTTATTGATTTATGGATTCTGAATATTGGAGAAGATTTAATATAGTAATCTTCTAAAGACTTAAATCCCCAACTAGGAGCTGTAAACTTTTCATCAAATTCTCTTATAGTTTTTAATCCTATAATATTTTTTCTTAATTTCTCGTTATTAAGAATTTTGCCTTCATCATGAAATCCATCCCATAACTGATTTTTTAATCGGTGAAGTAACCATTTTTGATAGAAAGAATTTCTAGGTTTTTCAATACAGAGACTACATGATGACAAATCTAAAGGACTACTTACACATGCCAAGCCATCTAAAAGTATTTCTCCATTCTTTTCTTCGTAATCTAAGCATGCATTTAAAAGAATTGTTCCGCCTAAAGATAATCCAACCCCGTATATTGGAAGATTATTTTTTACGTTAATAAGATCTTTAAACTCTAAATTTATTAATTTTTTAAAATAATTAATTGCTGAAATAACATCACTAGAGCATCTCGCACAATAATTCCCTTTAGCTAAATATCTTGCAGGACCAGCACCTCTTAGATTTAATTTAAGAACTCCAAAACCATTTTTTGCTAATTTTCTAGAGATTCTTCTTAAACCAAAACGCCTAGTTGAGCCCCCTAACCCATGCGTAACGATAACAAAACCCTTAAGAGTATTTAATTTATCTGGTAATTCTAAAAATCCTAAAAGATAATCGCATTCAAAATATTCAGACAGAATTTTATTAATTGGAAATAATATTTTTTTATTTTTTTTTGATTTATCAAAATCAATCACAAAGGTATCTCTCAAAGTTTGTAAGTCACCACCTATCCAAGGGAAGACCTCCAGAAAAGGCTTATTTTTTAAGTAATCTGTAAAAAGAGAGGATTTAGTATTATTTTTCTCCAACTCCAAGATCCTTTAATTCTCCAATAAGATCATTCAAGACCTTTTTGGCATCTCCAAATACCATCGAGGTATTGGGAAGATCAAACAAATCATTTTTAATTCCGGAGTAACCTGCACTCATACCTCGTTTAATTACAAATACAGTTCTTGCTTCTTGAACATCAAGAACTGGCATGCCATATAAAGGTGAGGAACTATCATTTTTTGCCTGAGGATTCACTACATCATTTGCACCTAAAACCAAAACAACATCCGTTGCTGGAAAATCAGGATTTACAACATCCATTTCTTTAAGTTGTTCGTAAGGAACATCTGCTTCTGCTAAAAGAACATTCATATGTCCAGGCATCCTCCCCGCGACAGGATGTATCGCATAAACAACTTCAATACCATTTTGCTCTAGTTTTTTTGTCACTTCCCTTAATGTATGTTGGGCCTGAGCCACTGCAAGTCCATAGCCAGGAACAATTATTACCTTGTTGGCAGCCTCTAAAGTCAATGCACATTCTTCAACACTACAAGAAGTTATATTGGTATATTCTCCTGATCCAGAAGAGGTCGTGCTTTGTGCAGATAAAGATCCTCCAAAAAGGACTGAAACCAATGATCTATTCATCCCCTTGCACATTACTTGAGTAAGAATTAGACCTGCTGCTCCAACCATTGCACCTGCCACTATCAAAAGCTGACTATCAACAACAAAACCTGCTGCTGCTGCTGCAATTCCTGAGTAGCTATTTAATAAAGATATAACAACTGGCATATCGGCTCCGCCAATTGGCAAAGTAACTCCAATTCCTAATAGAGAAGAAACTACAACTAAAAGCCAAATAGAACTTGTATTACCGTTAATTAGATCGAAAAAAGCTATCAAGGAAGCAACAGCAAAAACAATATTTACAAAATGTCTACCTTTACTCTGAGTCCATCCTGGAGTTGACAACCAACCCTGTAACTTTGCCATAGCAACAATCGAACCAGTGAAAGTAATGGCACCTACAAATATAGAAACAGATATAGAAACTTCGTTAATAAGTGACTTGAAGAAATCAACATTTTCTAAACTATTTGATATTGGGAAAATAGCTACTCCTAAAGCCACTAAAAGTGATGACATTCCTCCACAACCATTAAACAATGCAACTGTTTCAGGCATAGAAGTCATTGGTACTTTCTTTGCAAGGATTGCTCCAAGCAAACTACCTATTATTGATCCAATTATTATCCAAATCCAAGACTGAATAGTAACTCCAGAAGTCCCCAAATAAAAGGATAGTAATCCTATTACAGATAGCGACATTGCAAACGCAGCTAATCGATTGGCATCTCTTGCTGATTTCACTTTTGATAACCCTTTTATTCCCAAAGCCAGTAAAAGTACAGCGAGAAGGTCAATAATGAATTTAATGATTACGGGTAGATTCATGCTAAAAATTACTTCTTATTTGATGGTTTACGGCTAAACATTGCTAGCATTCGATCAGTTACAAAGAACCCTCCCACAACGTTGAAAAGAGCAAATCCGAGAGAAACTGAACCAATAATTAAAAGTGGTAAGTTACCGTCAGCTTTAACAATTAGAGTCAATGCTGCTAGCATTGTTATTCCTGAAATTGCATTAGCTCCACTCATTAGAGGAGTATGTAGAGTTGGAGGGACTTTTCCAATTAACTCAAGGCCTAATAAACTCCCTAGTAATAGGACCCACAAAAGACTTATAAAAGACATAATTTTAAAACCTCAATTTTCAAAAACTTTTTTTTGAAGAATAATTCCTTCATCGCTTAATAAACATCCAGAAATGAGTTCATCCTCTTTATCTAATTTAATTACACCATCTTTTATAAAGGGTGTAATCAAAGATGTTAAGTTCTTAGCATAAAGTGAACTAGCATCATAAGGAACTGATGAAGGTAATTCACCAGCCCCTATAAGCTTTACGCCATCTTTGATAATAGTTTCATTTGATTTTGTTCCTTCACAATTACCTCCTTGCAAAACTGCCAAATCAATCACTACCGAACCAGGTCTCATTTTTTCAAGCATTGGAGTATCTATTAAAACAGGTGCCTTTTTACCCAAAACTTGTGCGGTACAAATAGCAACATCAGCTTCAGATAAATATTTAGTTAAAGTAGCCTTCTGTTTTAAAAGGAATTCAGGAGTTACAGCTTTCGCATAACCTCCAGCCTCTCCAGGTTTTTCGTCAACTTCAGGAAGCTCTATAAATCTTGCTCCAAGTGACTCTACTTGTTCTTTAACAGCAGGTCTTATATCGGATACAAAAACTATTGCACCGAGCCTTTTTGCTGTAGCGACTGCCTGTAAACCTGCTACCCCTCCTCCAAGAACAACAACTTTAGCCGGTTGAACCGTACCTGCTGCAGTCATAAGCATAGGGAAATATCTATCTAATTCACTTGCAGCTAAAAGAACAGCTTTGTAACCAGCGATATTGGCTTGTGAAGAAAGAACATCGGAAGATTGAGCCCTACTAATTCTTGGAAGCAACTCTAGAGATAAAGCTGAAATCTTATTACTATTAATAATCTTTAGAAGATCCTTGTTACCATATGGATTAAGAAGACCAATGAGAATAGCGCCTTTTTTTAATTTAATTAAATTATCCTCAGATGGGGTTTGAACACAAAATATTATGTCGGCTTCAGTCCAAATGTTTTGATCTAAATCACTAATTATTGTTCCCCCCGACTTTTCATAAGATACGTCACTAAACCCTGATAATTTTCCTGCTGCACTTTCAATATAAACATCACAACCAAGGCTTTTTAATTTCTTTACCACTTCTGGAGAAGCTGAAACTCTCCTTTCTCCAGGGCTTGTTTCGGAAGGAATAAGTATCTTTGTCAATTTATTTATTTTTTAGACATACTAAATATAAATTGAAGATAGTCAAAAGTCTTGGATTTTTGTTAAAAATATATTTTCTTTTCTGTAAAAAATAGCTATCTAGAATATAGAAGCACTAATAATCCAATGAGTATAAAAGCAATCGAATGTCCAGATGGAGTATGTCACAGCCATCATGGTGGTCATGCTGTCCCAAGACAAACTATGCAAAAAAATCTAGAAAAGCATGGTAAAGACTGGTGTGAGAAATTAGCAGAGAGAATTTATGAAATGTCAGTTGATACTTTCTCACAAACAGTCATGCCCAGTCTCCACTCCGCTGGTTGGCAAAGAAGACATTTAGATTGGGAATTCAAACTGGCAGAAAATGATTCCGAACCTGATGAAGCTTTAGTAGAAGGAATTATCAACGCCACAGAAAGCTTTTTAAGGAGTAGTGAAGTACATCGATTATTTATTCAGGAATTAGTACAAGGTACATTTGAAGAAGCAAATGATAAAAAGATAATTTCTAAAGCAATAAAATCTATTATTGAGGAGGAAATTGTTAGCTCACTAAGAGAGAAAAAAGAAACTCTTTTGAGAAAAATATCCGCAAAATTAATATTAGAAGAAAAAGTTAGCGAGGAACTTGCAATAAATTCAGCCAAAGAGGGTTTTGACGAAGTCGAAAGACTACTTGCAAATCATAGCGAGGCAGTTTAACCAGATTTCTTTACATTTTCTTTATAATTCATCGAAAAATTAGCTCAAATATAAATTAAAAGTTAAATTATTGTTTGGAAGTACAAAGTTGTAACTTATTAGACAATACTTATACCTTTTCGTGTGTTTATGTATATGAAACTTCTAAGTTTAAATGGACAATTTGGTTAGAAAAAGGATCGACATAGCCACCTGTTGGGCTACCAACAGAATTTCTGCAATGGATACACTTGAAAGATATGAGGACAGTTATGCAATCGCAGAAGAATTTAGAGAGTGGATATTACATATTGGAGAAAAGAACGAAAATTTAAAAGATTCTGTTTTAAACTTCCCAAAAGAATTAAAAAAATTATTAGACCAGAAAGTAAACGATTAAATATATATCGAGTGAAATCCGTCCTACATTATTTGGGTTTCTTGTTTATTATAGGTAGTGAAATTAGCAAATAAATGGAAGATAAAGACAAAAATTCTAACGTAGAAAATGTTGTAATTATAGGTTCAGGTCCTGCAGGTTATACAGCTGCAATATATGCAGCAAGAGCAAATCTTCAACCTTTGCTCGTAACAGGATTTAATTCTGGTGGTATTCCTGGTGGGCAATTAATGACCACAACATTTGTTGAAAATTATCCAGGTTTCCCCGATGGAGTGCTAGGCCCTGAATTGATGGATCTAATGAAGGCTCAAGCAGAAAGATGGGGTACTAATTTATACGAAAGTGATGTTGTCTCAATAAATTCTGATTCACATCCCTTTGAATTAAAAACTTTAGATGGAACTATAAAAGCTAACTCAATTATTATTGCAACTGGAGCAAGTGCAAATAGATTAGGTGTGATAAATGAAGATAAATTTTGGAGTAAAGGAATAAGTGCTTGCGCAATTTGTGACGGAGCAACCCCACAATTTAGAGATGAAGAATTAGCTGTTATAGGAGGAGGGGATTCTGCATGTGAAGAAGCGGCATACCTCACAAAGTATGGCAGCAAAGTGCATTTGATTGTTAGATCCGAAAAATTAAGGGCTAGCGCAGCTATGGTTGATAGAGTAAAAGCTAATCCAAAGATAGAAATCCATTGGAACACAAAAGTTGATAAAGCTGATGGTTCTGAATGGCTCGAGAAAATACAAACTATTCACTCTCAAAAAGGCAAAGGTGAAATTAATATAAAGGGTCTTTTTTATGCGATAGGGCACACACCAAATACGAAGTTTCTTGATAACAAAATTGATCTAGATAATAAGGGATACATTGCCTGTAAATCAGGAAGGCCAGAAACATCTGTTGAAGGCATTTTTGCAGCCGGTGATGTTGTTGATTCTGAATGGAGACAAGGAGTTACAGCTGCAGGAACTGGATGCATGGCAGCTTTAGCTACCGAAAGGTGGCTAGCCGAGAAAAACTTAGCAAAAACTATAGTCAGAGAAACACCCGAACCAGAAAAAAAACTTAATTCATTAGATTTTAATGAAGAAGAAGTTAATGAAGATACCTTCGATTCAAACTCTGAATGGCAAAAAGGCAGTTATGCATTAAGGAAACTTTATCACGAGAGTAAAAAACCTATCTTAGTAATTTTTAGTTCCCCAAGCTGCGGCCCATGTCATGTTTTGAAACCACAGTTGAAAAGGGTAATTAAAGAACTTGATGGTGCAGTGCTTGGCATTGAAATAGATATTGATAAAGATCAAGATATTGCAAAACAAGCTGGTATCAATGGCACACCAACAGTTCAGCTTTTTAAAGAAAAATTATTAAAAAAACAATGGCAGGGTGTTAAACAAAGAAGTGAGTTTAAAGAAGCGATAAAAAATATTCTTTAAAGTAACTTTTTACTTATTATTCCTCTTAGGATTGTTTTTATTAGTACTAGGTCTAGCGCCACCGCCTGCATTTCTTTCTCTATAGGTTATCCTCCCTCGAGAAAGGTCATAAGGACTTATCTCAACTAACACTTTGTCTCCAGCCAATAATTTAATTCTAAATTTAGTTAATTTACCTGCAGCTCTACATAAACATTGATGTCCTTCAGGTTGTTCTAAGGTAACCAAATAAAATCCATTTCCCTGCTCTTTTTCTATTACACCTGAAGTTTCAATCATTAATTAATTTTTTACTACATCAATAATATCAGAAAAAGATTGGCCAAAATTGATTTAAGAAAAATTACATTCTTAAAAAAATTAAATTTATTTTAAATTGAAAATTTAATTTCATTAATTATTTGAAGTTGACCATAGTAAAAATTAGCTTTCGCAATTTTTTCAGAATCTTCCAATTGATCAAAAAAAACAAATCCTAGGCTTTCCCATAATGAAGAACCGCATACATTATTCAATTCATTTTTTGCTTCTTTTGCAAAATTATCTAGTTTTCGCTCAAGATTTTTAGCTTTTGAAACAGACATAGGTACTAATATATTTAGTACAAATATACTATATAAGTCCAAAATTGCAATGTTAAAAAGGCAATCTCTTTTTTTCTTCAATATTTAGATCAGCTTCCATTTCCCTTAGTCTCTTAAGTATTTGTTGATAGTATTCTTTGATATAGCTCTCTAGTGATGTCATATCTTCTTTTTTTAGATCCAATATTTCGTAGGTTTTGCTCATGTCAGCATCTAATGATTCTCCACTACTTGTTACTTCAGCGAAAGCCAATCTTTCGGCAACATTTAAAGAATCCTGGAAAAAAGAAACTACTTTCTGAGTAATACTAATCAGAAAAGGAGAAACTCTAAAAATTTTTGCCTTTTTTTCGCTAAATTTTTCACATAGTGATATGACTTCGTTTGAATTCCATGCTTTGGGGCCAACCAATGGCAATGAAGTTCTATGAGTTTTTGGATTATTCACTGCTGAGACAATAACTTTTGCCATATCTTGAGTATTCATATAAGCAATTTTTGTTGGAGTCCCACTCATCCATACTGCTTGACTATCCAAGATTGGGATTGCAAATTGACCTATAACTCCTTGCATGAATGCTGCACATTTGAAGATTGTAAATTCTAGATTAGATTTCTCAAGAAGTTTTTCAGTACAATGTTTGATGTCCATCAATGGAACGTTCCTGAATTTTTCTGTTAATAGTATTGAAAGGAATATCACCCTTTTTACATTTAGAGATTCACAAGCATTGAATAAATTAAGTTTTCCATCCCAATCTATTTCATAAATACTTTTTGGATCATCAGGTCTACTAGTTGCCGCATCTATAACTGCTTCAATATCTTGCAATGCATATTCAATATCTGAAGAATTTAATATATTACCTTTTGTAAGCTCACAACCCCACTCTTGTAGAAAAGAAGCTTTTCTTGGGTTTCTGACAAAGCATCTTACTTCATGCCCCTCTTCTATGGCTTGCTTTGCTATTTGCCTACCAAGAGTCCCTGTTGCTCCTACTAAAAGAATCTTCATACTTAAGACTTACTTAACCTGTAGACCATAACTCAATTTGTAATGTATTCGTGAGAATCAATCTCCCTGAAACTTTAATAGTAATGCACCACCAACCAATCCTATTGGTATCAGTATCCAAAAAACTGCTGCAATACTAAAAATTTCTTTAGCCATAGTAAAATTTAATAATTAATATAATTTACATTCAATATACATTTATTTGTTAAAAAAGTAGATAATGCAAATAACTTGAAAATTTTGCCTATATGAACACCAATTTTAAAGAAGAAAATATTAACTCCCCTAATTACTGGAATTGGAATGGTTTTAAAATTTGTTGGAGTGTCACTGGAGAACAAAATAAAATTCCAATTATCTTTCTACACGGATTTGGTGCTAGTCGAAAACATTGGAGAAACAATTTAGAGTATTTTGCAAAAAGGGATTTTGCCTCTTATTCTTTGGATTTAATAGGATTTGGCGATTCAGATCAACCTGGTATAAGACAAATTGGGAGATTAAATAATGAGATTTGGTGCAATCAAGTGAAAGACTTTATTACACAGGTTATAAGACCAAAGAATTCTGGGAAAGTAATTCTCATTGGCAATTCTCTTGGATCATTAGTGGCTTTAACATGTGCTGTTTTATTAGAGGACCAGATTGCAACAGTTATTGCATCTCCTCTACCAGATCAAATCAAGAAAAACAAAGAGAAAGAAAAAAAGAAATCATTTTTAAAAAAATTAAAAGATAGATTCATAACAATATTTTTTATATTTTTCCCTTTAGAGATTATTTTATTTTTAATTGCAAAATTAGGGTTTATAAGGATAGGGCTAAATTCTGCCTATTTCAAAAAAGATAATATTGATCCAGAACTAATAGATTTAGTAACAAAGCCCGTTTTAAGGAGGACTGCAGCCAGATCATTAAGAGCAATGTGTATTGGAATGTCAACAAGAGATGTAAAATTTCAAGTCTCTTACCTTTTAAGAAAACTTAGTGCCTCAAAAAAAGTACCTTTATTATTAATTTGGGGCGCTAAAGATAATTTCATACCTTTATTTCTTGGTAAAAAGATTGCAAATCTCTATAGATGGGTAAAATTAAAAATAGTATCCAACTCAGGGCATTGCATACATGATGAAGATCCTGCAGTATTCAATAGTATCTCTTATCAATGGATTAGAGATTTAAAAACCTTTTAAAATATGAAACATACATTATCAGTTCTTGTAGAGGACGAATCTGGAGCCTTGAGTAGAATCTCAGGTCTCTTTGCTAGAAGGGGATTCAACATAGATAGCCTTGCAGTAGGACCTGCAGAATCTAAAGGGATTTCAAGGTTAACAATGGTAGTAGAGGGTGATGATGAAACTCTTCAACAAATGACTAAGCAACTTAATAAGTTATTTAATGTTCTGGGAGTTGTAGATTTTACTAATCTCGCAGCTGTTGAGAGGGAATTGATGTTACTAAAAGTTTCATCGAAAGAAGATACCAGAAGTAATATCCTTGATATAGTGCAGATTTTCCGTGCAAAAGTTGTTGATGTATCAGATATAGCCTTAACTCTTGAGGTGGTTGGAGATCCTGGGAAGTTAGTTGCTTTGGAGAAATTACTCGAGCCATACGGCATCCTAGAAATAGCGAGGACTGGTAAGGTTGCTCTTAAACGTTCTTCAGGAGTTAATACAGAAATGTTAAAAATAAACAAATATTCTCTAGAAATTTAATTAGATATCTGGACTGCCTTGATATAGTCTTCTTTATTTATTTTTTTGAGTACATCTAATCCTTTAGTAATCTTTCCAAAAATAGAGTATCTTCCATCAAGTTCTGGGATTTTACTAGTTACAAAAAAAAATTCAGTAGATGAAGACTTTTTCTTACCGCTCTTAACCATAGCGATTGAACCACTCTCAAAAGTATTAATTAAATTTTTAGTTTCATTAGGATTTTTTATTTGATAGTTATATCTTGGTTTAATTTCTTCTTTGAATTTTATTTCTAAGGGTATTGAGGCACTTGTCTTATTTAGGGTTTGATTTTGTTGAATGTAAAATTCATTTTCTGGATTAACTCCTCCTTGTATAAATTTTATTTGGGGATAGTTAATTATTTTATAAAATTTTTTATTTTTATATATATTATTATCAATGTTTTCTAGAAAATTAGAAACTGTGACAGGGTAATCTTTACCTAATAATTTAACCTCGAAATCACCTTTTGAGGTTTTAAAATAGACTATTTTATTTCCTTTTAAACAAGTTAATTTAAGTTTTTGGCAATAATAATTTGAATCAATCTCATTTTTGAAACTACAAGCTGGTACAAAAAACAAAATCTGAATTAAAAATAATGTTTGAAATGAAAATACCTTTTTTATTTTAGACCCTCCAAATTAACATTCAAAAATTTAGCCAGCCTCGCTCCTTCTTCTTCAACCTGAAGAAGTGGTTTAAGTTCCCCTGCTCCGCTTAAAGGTAGTGGTTTTTTTCTACCTTTTAGGACTAGTGCAATTCTTCTTCTAGGATTTAATCCTTCACTTATATCTAGCTTAACCGATTTAATTTCATCAAAATTCAACTTAACTTCAATATCTTTAAATAACCCTTTTCTTTTTATTTCAACAGATTTTGATGATTTATCAAAAGAATTTATTCCAGAACCAAAATTAATATAGACCAAATACCATAAATAAAAATTTAATAAATTGGCTATTATTCCATATGCTCCCATTATTATTCCTTGAGGTATGAATAATAAAGTTGACGGATTGCCCAGAGGTAATAGATCCCTGCCTGTGTAACTTGATAATGAGGCCAAAAGAAAACCAATACCACCAATCGTTAACATTCCACCAATTATATAATTAGAGATTTTTCTTGAACCGCCAATTTTTTGTTCGATTTTATCGAATGAGGTAAGGTCTGAATTCATTTTTATCTTTTTTTAAGAGCCTAATTTAGTTAATTTAACAAAGTAAGGGAGTATTCTTACCTAATTTTTAATAAAAAAGTCAGGAAAGCTTTACAAGGCATTTCAGATATACAAATATTTCCCCACTTTACTCACAATCTTTGTTACAGTCACTGCGTATCCCGAAGCTAAAAACGATTTCTCATGACGATCGCAGTTGGTAGCGCCCCACAAAGAGGATGGTTTGATATCCTCGATGATTGGTTGAAGCGCGACCGCTTTGTATTTATTGGTTGGTCCGGACTACTTCTACTTCCTTGTGCATATCTTGCAATAGGCGGTTGGTTTGTCGGAACAACATTTGTTACCTCTTGGTACACACACGGAGTTGCAAGCTCATACCTTGAAGGTTGTAACTTTTTAACAGCAGCTGTAAGTACCCCTGGTGATGCCATGGGACACAGTCTTCTATTTTTATGGGGTCCTGAAGCCCAAGGTAGTTTCGTAAGATGGCTACAACTTGGTGGTCTTTGGAACTTCGTTGCATTACATGGAGTATTTGGCCTAATTGGCTTTATGCTTCGTCAGTTTGAAATTGCTGGCCTTGTTGGAATTAGACCATACAACGCATTAGCTTTCTCAGCAGTAATTGCAGTTTTCACAAGTATTTTCCTTATTTATCCTTTAGGACAGCACAGTTGGTTCTTTGCACCTTCATTCGGTGTTGCAGCAATCTTCCGTTATATCTTGTTCATTCAAGGTTTTCACAATATTACTTTAAATCCATTCCATATGATGGGAGTAGCTGGAATTCTTGGTGGCGCTCTACTTTGCGCTATTCATGGAGCTACAGTAC
This sequence comes from Prochlorococcus sp. scB245a_520K10, assembly GCA_000634515.1. GTDB lineage: Bacteria > Cyanobacteriota > Cyanobacteriia > PCC-6307 > Cyanobiaceae > Prochlorococcus_A. Next base: position 57,111 of record JFNU01000169.1, read on the forward strand.
AAAATACTTTGTATGAAGATACAAGTATTTATACAGATGGTAAGGTTCAAAGTTCAACATTTAGAGCTTTTGATCCAACTCAGGAAGAAGAAACCTATTCAATGATTACAGCGAATAGATTCTGGAGTCAAATCTTCGGTATCGCTTTCTCAAACAAGCGTTTCTTACACTTCTTAATGCTATTTGTACCTGTCATGGGTATGTGGACATCTTCAATTGGTATTGTCGGCTTGGCACTAAACTTAAGAGCTTATGATTTCGTAAGTCAAGAAATACGTGCAGCAGAAGATCCAGAATTTGAAACTTTCTATACAAAAAATATACTTTTGAACGAAGGTATGCGAGCATGGATGTCTTCTGTGGATCAACCACACGAAAACTTTGTATTCCCTGAGGAGGTTCTTCCACGTGGAAACGCCCTTTAATAATTTACTAAGAGCTCCAAACCAAAGTATTGAAGAAACTGGCTATGCCTGGTATGTAGGTAATGCTAGATTAATCAATTTATCTGGACGTTTATTAGGAGCTCACATTGCTCACTCTGGACTAATAGTCTTTTGGGCGGGAGCAATGATGCTCTTTGAGGTTAATCATTTTACTTTTGATAAACCAATGTGGGAGCAAGGTCTAATCTGTATGCCTCACGTTGCGATGTTTGGTTACGGAATCGGCCCTGGTGGTGAAGTTACTGACATCATGCCTTTCTTCCAAGCAGGTGTGGTTCACTTGATAGCTTCTGCTGTTCTTGGTTTTGGTGGTATTTACCATTCACTAGCAGGTCCAGAAAAACTTGAAGAAGATTTTCCATTTTTCTCTACTGATTGGAGAGACAAAAATCAAATGACTAATATCCTCGGATATCATTTGATTGTTCTAGGTGTAGGTGCATTAGCATGGTCAGTTAACTGGTGTTTTATTGGCGGTGCATATGACACATGGGCGCCTGGTGGTGGAGAAGTTAGACTTGTTAATCCAACCTTAGACCCAAGAGTTATCCTCGGTTATCTATTTAGATCCCCATGGGGAGGTGCTGGTTCAATAATCGGTGTTAACTCCATTGAAGATATTGTTGGTGGACATGTTTATGTGGGTATTACTGCAATTATTGGAGGAATATTCCATATCTTTACCAAACCTTTTGGATGGGCAAGAAGAGCATTCATCTGGAATGGTGAAGGACTGTTAAGTTACGCTCTAGGTGGAATTTGTGTAGCAAGTTTTATTGCCTCAACATTCATCTGGTTTAACAATACTGCTTACCCTTCAGAGTTTTATGGCCCAACAAATGCTGAAGCTTCACAGGCTCAAAGCTTTACTTTCCTTGTGAGAGACCAAAGAATTGGAGCTAACGTGGGTTCAACAATGGGACCAACAGGTTTAGGTAAGTATCTCATGAGATCTCCTACAGGTGAAATTATATTTGGTGGTGAAACAATGAGATTTTGGGACTTCAGGGGTCCATGGTTAGAGCCTTTAAGAGGTCCTAACGGTTTGAGCCTTGAGAAAATCCAAAATGATATTCAGCCTTGGCAAGTAAGAAGAGCTGCTGAATACATGACTCATGCTCCTAACGCTTCTATCAACTCAGTTGGTGGAATCATTACTGAGCCAAACGCTGTTAACTTTGTTAACTTAAGACAATGGTTAGCCGCAGCTCAATTCTTCCTAGGTTGGTTTACATTTATCGGTCACCTTTGGCATGCTGGACGTGCTAGAGCAGCCGCTGCTGGTTTCGAAAAAGGAATCGACAGAAAGAGTGAACCAGCTCTAGAAATGCCAGATTTAGATTAATTTCTATTTCATAAAAAAGACCCTATCGAAAGATAGGGTTTTTTTTGTTTATTTTTTTTTATTAATTATCTATATAAATTCTTTCTTAGCCATGGCAAACTCAACCCCATAACATTAGTGAAGCAACCCTCTATTTTTTCTATATATTTGCCGCCTATTCCTTCCAAAGCAAATCCACCTGCGCAGTATAAAGGTTCGTTTGTATCTACATAACTTTTGATTTCCCAATCTTCCAACTTAGAAAAATAAACTCTTGAACTTACTGTTTTTTTTATTATTTCAGTGATTTTAAAAATTTTGGAAGTTGAATCAAAATTCCCAACTATTAGAGTATGGCCAGTATGTAAAAATCCAAATTCTCCAGACATTTTTTTCCATCTATTAAATGCCTCCTCTTTATTAGATGGTTTTCCATAAGCTTCCCCTTTAAATTCAAAAATTGAGTCGCACCCAAGTATTTCCAATGGACCATAATTAAATTCTTTAGGAAATAATGTTGTAGGAATATTTTCAGATAAACTATTAGCTTTTTGAAAAGATAATTCCAAAACTAAATTAAATATATTCTCTTCTTGAATAGTAGTTTCATCAAAGTCACTTGATATTTGGATAAATTGAATTTGACAATTTTCTAGTAATTTCTTTCTAGATTGAGAAGCAGAGGCTAGAATTAACACAAATTTTTTACCAAATTATAATTCAATTTACTGATTAATAAATTTTAAAATTAGTATAAATTACGAATGGAGCCAAAAGCGAAATTATATTCAATAAAGAAACCAATAATGGTCTTAGGTACTTCCAGTGGAGCAGGGAAATCGTTAACGGTTACTGCTATTTGCAGGATTCTTAAAAATTTAGGAGAAGAACCAATACCTTTTAAAGGACAAAACATGAGTAACAACGCTTGGGTTGATTGGGAAGGTGGAGAAATGGCATATTCACAAGCACTTCAAGCCTTCGCATGTGGTATTAATCCTTCTTCAGAGATGAATCCCGTTTTATTAAAACCACAAGGGAATTCAATAAGTGAGGTGATTCACCTTGGCAAAAGTATGGGGGTCACAACTGCAAAAAAATACTATAAAGATTGGTTTATTCCAGGATGGGAAGTAATTAAAAAAAGTTTAAACCTTATTTATAAAGAAAATCCAAATTGTCGTTTAATTATCGAAGGAGCTGGCAGCCCAGTAGAAATGAACTTAATTCATAGAGACCTTACTAATTTAAGAATTGCAAAGTATTTAAAGGCCAACTGCATTTTAGTCGCTGATATTGAAAGGGGGGGCGTATTTGCTCAAATAATCGGAACTCTCGAATTAATGAAACCTGAAGAAAAGAAACTCATAAAGGGGATTATTATAAATAGATTCAGAGGAGACCTTTCATTATTTCAAGAAGGGAAAAATTGGATAGAGAATAGAACTCAAATTCCTGTAATTGGTATTATTCCATGGTTAAATGATTCATTTCCTCCAGAAGATTCTTTAGACTTATTAGAAAAAAAATCTCGTTTTAAAAATCCTGAGATTAAAGTTGGAATCATAAAATTACCATCTATAAGTAACTTCTCAGATTTTGATCCATTAGAAAATGAGGAATCAATATTAATTGAATGGATTAAAGAATCGCAGAACTTGATCGAGTATGACTTTGTTATTCTTCCCGGAAGTAAACAAACTATTAAAGATCAAATATTTCTTGAAGAGTCTGGTTTATCTGACGACATAAGGGAATATTCAAATAACAACGGGAATATTATTGGGATTTGTGGAGGTTTACAAATGTTAGGGACAACACTTGAGGATCCATATTTTAAAGAGGGTTCCAAAAATTATTCTGAACAAAAAATTAATGGGATTGGATTACTACCATTAAAAACGACTTTCTCTGAAAAAAAATTAACACGTCAGATAAACTCTGAATCTGTATGGCCATGTAGATCAAAAATTAGTGGGTTTGAAATTCATAATGGTCAAACTGAATTGGAAGGCATAAAAAGCGCACTAAAGATTAAAACTATTTTTAAAGACATAGATCTAGGTTGGTACAAAGAGAATAATGGGGGTGGCACTATTGCAGGAACATATATTCATGGGATCTTTGAAAATGATATATGGAGAGATCAATATATAAATTTAATAAGGAAAAGAAAAAACTTACCAATATTAAATAAAAAATCTATATCTTATAAAAAGAAAAGAGAATCTATTATCAATAATCTTGCGAATGAATTCGATAAACATCTAAATCTCACATCATTTTTTAATTGAAAGAAACAAACATTAAAATTTTATGGCCAAACAATATTGAAACATTTGTTTCAGAGGGAGATGATTGGTTCTCTACTGCAGAAAAAGCAGGTTTAAAAATTCCAACTGGTTGTCTTACAGGAAGTTGTGGAGCCTGTGAAATAGATGTAAATGGTGAAACAGTAAGAGCTTGTATCAGTGATATTAAAAATAATAAAAAAAATATATTAAAGGTTTCTTTGACTACAGATCCCTTCTGGGAAAACTAAATCTTCTTTTATTATTAATTAGATAATAAATTTAAATTTCAATAAAGTAGAAATTTACTTATAGCTATTAATCTAGAAATTTTTAAAATTTATACTATTTGAACTGGAATAATTTGAAATGATATGAAAATTCCAACAACAGTAGTAAATAGGCATAAAAAAAGACCCCTTAATTATGGGGATCTTTTTTAGTTTTACTGAATAAAGTGTTTCCTTGTTTCCACTAATTCAATAAAACAACTCCTCTACTTATATAAGGTAGGCAAATTATTTCTTTCACGTGGAAAGGGAGAATACAATATTACCTAAATGTCACAAATGCCAGTTTATTGATTTAAGTAATTTTGACCCCCCCCCACTGTAAAATGTGTTCTGCTAGTTGATAGTAGATATTTCTACTCAGCGCTTAAAGATTTAATAACTTATTAAATGACTTTATAACTTTTGCCTTCTTGGAAATTAATAGACTTATAAAAACGGAGAGGGTGTAATCTGAACTCAGAATACATCCCAGTCTACATCGCTAATCTTAGGGAAAGAATAGAGAAATTACAAAAATAACCCCATTTTGTACCACATGAAATCGGTAAGTGTTATTTTGGCTGCCCCCTAAAATAACACTTTTTTAGGTGTTAAGGAACGCTAAAATAATACTCTAAATTCCGTCAGTTCGTTTGATATAACTGAGTTTGTATACTAAAATATTGGTATCTAAGTCGGACTATTTTTAAGTTCTTTATACAAAGAATAATCTATTACTTTCCGACAGTAAAGATAAGAAATCAATCAAAAAATATAAACATTTCTATCTGAGAAATCCAGATTAGAACTGCAATAAAACACTTTATCAACACGACCGAGAAACACCCACTTGAACCTGCTCATCAAAAGATCGCAGACTATCTGGCGAGTATCTGATCTAAAGTCTTTTCATCTGAAACAACAATGAAATCATCAAAGTGAATTGTTTGATCGGGGTAACTCACTCCAAATACTCGATCTCGATAGATACCGATTCTGATATGACTTTGATAATAACGTCCACGCCAATCATAAGTGACACCATTATAATCAAACATCAATTCGCCATCTTTATAAACTTTCACAAAACCATCATCATTCTTTGTATTATGGATTCCAATCTTATATGTACTCCATTTCCCTAATGGAGTGACACTCGCTGTACCATCAACATCTCTGTCTTTACTTTCATTTCGGTACTTTTTCCATTTTTGAAACCAATATTTTCCTCCATAGTTTTTATACTTTGTTTCAATACGATGAAGGCGCTCTTCCTTTCGACTTATAGATCGACCTGCATCTCCTCCGGTATCTCCTCCTATTTGCAATCTATTTCCATTTTCATAATAACGTAATCCTATCAGAGGACCATTTTTTCCATCATCAATATGCATTGTGTTTTTGAATTGAAAAAATAATACTCTGTCGTCGATATGAGTAAAATCCTCTGGAAGTCTTTTTTTGAAACTGATCCATATTTCTTTACCTAATGCTTTTTTGGGTTTGACCTGAAATTCTGCTCTTTCAGTTGTTTCCTTTTCTCTTCCTTTTTGATCAACATTCCATCCATCTTTCACTGTCACTTCAAGATACTGATTGCCATCAGGATCTTTTCTAATTTTGAATGGTTTTCGACCTGTACCCTTATTGTTGGTCGTAAATTTGTTGGTTCTCAATCTTCCTTCTTTTTCATTTTCAAAGTCCTCAGAGAAATTCCAAGGAGATCGACCCTTTGAGTATGAATTACCACTGGTAAAACATATCAATATGAGAAAAAGGATAACAAGTTTTTTCATGTCCGAAAAAAATTTTGAAATTTGATGTAACTGAAAGTCGATATCATTCTCGCGTTCTCTAAATGTCACCTGAATACACCATATAAAATAGATGTTTATTCTAAATTTTAGATCAACTGTCAACCAATAAACCCCATCAAAATATTCTGTACCACATCAAAATTTCTTGTCCCCCATCATAAGAAGGTGTCACTTGAACTATCTCCTAAATTGCTGAAATCGCACTGGTATTTTTATGTACCACATGGGTGCTTTTCATACCCCATGAAAATAAAACATGTACCACTTATTTGTTACCCATATTTTCCCTAGAAATACCTTATATTTCAAAATCAAAAAGTTATCTTACCATAAGAAAAATATCCAACTATCCTGTGATTGCAGTCTAGTTGGAGGACTTATTACAGCATAACTTTAGTCTGCAAATGAAGTCGTTACGGAGAGGGTGTAAGTCGATTTGCTTCTGTCAGACACTGCCAGACACCATAAGACACTAGGTTTTAAGAAATTAGAGGAAATTCTCCCAACATTTCTCCCAACACTTTTTTCGGTGCTATAAATAAAATATTCAAATTATTTGGAAGAATTTTTAATAGATGATAGAACTTCAAAAAGATATTCTTAGATTTAGTATTAACTGGGAAACCTACTTAGAGAAGTGTCAAAAAACTAATGGGGGGAATAAAACAGATGATGAAATATATAAATTATTCTTTTATGAAATAGAAAATAAATTTAAGTTATTAGTTGATGAAAGAGTTTATAAAGTTAAATCATCATTAGGTAGTGGCAGAGTAACCGCAATTCCTTGGATTGGAATTATGCACAAAGAAATTACAGAGTCAGCACAAAAAGGAATTTATTTGGTCTATTTATTCTCAAGAAATGCAAAAAAATGTTTTTCAGCGATGGAAATTGGAGCGGGGCAATTCAACCGAATATTTGGTGAGAACTCAAAGAGCACTGAAAGGTTAAAAGCGGCAAAGAATAAATTCCAGCATCATTTTTCACATTATTCTCCTTTCAACGATGAATGTGAAATTAACCTAGTTAATGCCGAAGATAAAAAATTTATAGAAAAATTTGGTGAATTAAATAACAAACCAAACTTCAAAATTGATAACTATATAGCAGGTTCCTTCTTCGCTAAAGAATATTCACTAGATAATTCTTTCTTAAAAGAGGATATACAAAATGATTTAAAAAAATATTTAAACACTTATGAATCAATAATTAATGACCCATTGGGTATTTCTCATATTGAATATTTACTTGATTCTGTTTATGAGAAAACAGATCTTCCTAAAAAAGTTGATCTAGATTATGAGATACCAGAATTTATTCCTAATCCTAATTTACAAAAATCTGATGACGCGTTTGATAAGAAAAATAGTAAAAGCAAAAATAATAAAAAATATAGTTTTTCTGTCCCTAGTAAAAAAGTAGGAAGAGCGGGCGAAGAATATGTATTTAAATTTGAATATAACAAGTTAGTAAAAGCAGGCAGACAAGATTTAGCACTGAAAATAGTTAAGCAATACGAGATTCTTAACTATTTCCCAGGATATGACATTAAATCATTTAATAAAAATGGTGATGAGATATACATCGAAGTTAAATCAACGAAGAGTGAAGTTAAAAGTTATTTTGAAATAAGTAGAAATGAGGTAGAGGCGTCAGAAAAATTGAAAGATCAATATTTTATCTATCATGTTGTCGATGTTTTAAAGAACCCCAAAATCATGAAAAGCATCCAAAATCCTTCTAAAAAAATTGAAAAAGGTGAAATCCTTATTGATCCATTTATGTATCAATTAAGATTTTAAAAATTATTAAATACTTTGATGGAAAAGGAACGGAATTACGATAATGATGGATTAGATCCATCAGAAGAATATTTCAGACAGAAGAAAAAAGGTAATGTTGAGGATACCTATTTCCCTCCAGAAGAATCAGAACCGCCACATTATTAAAAACAATGAGAAAAGGAATAGATTGGGACAAAGAATTATCAGAAAGTGCAAGATTTAACGATCAATTTTCTGAAAATGTTTTAGAAAATAGTGCAAAGGATTTCATGCAAGGTATCTTTCTTGGATATATGTATTCCAGATGGAGAAAGATCAGGGGTTTAGACAAGCATGGTCCAGAAGAAAATAAAGGGCAATTAAGATCTTCAATTAAAGAGTTTGAGAATTAAATTCAATAAAAATATTTATAAATTACTTTTTACATTTTCTGACCATTTTTTCCAATCTTTATCTTTTGATGGAACCCATCCTTTAGAAAATTTCTCTTGTAATTTGTGTAAATTTAGACCAGTTAATTTATTTAATTTTGCATATCCGCATTTTTCATTACTCACCCATAATTCATAATATTCATCTGCCTTAGACCAAACATCTTTTCTTGTGGAATGTAATAACCAACTCATATCATATCTAGACCTTAGAAATAAATAGATTTCATTTAACCATCCATTGTCAGATGCAGATTCATAAGCGCCATTTTTTGCTTTGACAAATTCTGCCCTATCATTGCAAGTCTTGGCAAATTCAATACATCTTTCTTTAGTCCAGTAGTTCTTCCTCGCTATTCCTCTCATATGCGAACATGCAATATCCAAAAGTTTTTGAGAACATGCAGCATCATAAATCCTTGGACTTTTCGTTTTAAATTCAACTCTAGTTTTATATTTTTTTGCTTCTTTAAAAATAATTTCATCAGTATGAATTCTTTTATCTGTTCCAGTTCTTCCAAGTTGTTTGATATTATTCAAAACCTTAAATCCTTTTTCTTTATATTTTTCGACCCACTCAGATTCAGCATCTTTTACATCTTTAGCATCATACGAATAGTCAGTTAATTGAATAAATTCAGTATCTCTTAGTTGTGATATCTTTTTTGAGTTTGTAGTATTCCTGTTATCTTTATGATCTTTAATTCTTTTATTAAATAATTGTCTGGTTACTCCTATATAAGCAAGATTTTTCCTGTTATTAAAAATTGTATAAACACAATGCTTATAACCATCTGCGGGAAATCCCATATGAGCACAAACTTCTTCTACCCAATTATTTTGAAGACAAACATTATAAGTTGATCCGCTATTTCTCATAAACTCAGTTCTACTCGAGTATTTCTTCGCCTCCTCTATACATCTTTCTTTATTCCAATGACCTCTAGGTAAAAGTAATCTTTCCATATGCTTGGTTGCATCATCCAATAGACCATTTCGCATCGCATGCAAATAAGCACCTTTTTCTTTTTTCATGAATTCTTTGAGTGATTTATATTTTTTTGCTCTTTCAAATAATTTTTCTTTTGTCCAATATTTTGATTTCATATGAGCACAAACTTCTTCTACTATTCCAAACTTCCTTGCCGCTTTATATGCTCCCCTACTGCCAACCCTAAACTTTTTTCTGTCATCATATTTTAATGCTTCAGTTTTAATACTTTCTGAATCCCATTTTTCTGAATGTTTTGGTTTCATATGGGAACAAATTTCATCCATAATCCCAAGTCGATATGCTTTTGTTGATGCTCCACAAGAGTTTTCATGAAAATCTTTTCTGCGATCATATTTCAATGCTTCTTGTTTTAATTCTTCAATGCTCCATTTCCTCTTTTTTGCAGGCATTAAAAAAAATCAGTTCTTATTGATAGCATCATTTTAATCCCCAAAGAATTTTTAGATTCTTAAGCAAAAAGTATTTTTTAATAATTTAAAAATTAATTTCAAGATTGAACCCACTCTCCCAACACTTTCAAAATTCTCCCAACACTTCTCCCAACACTTCTCCCAACACTTTGAGATAAAAATAATCTGACATTAACAGAATCTACCTGACACCATGAGATACTATTTTTAAGAAGATAATTGAAAAAACTCTTACTAATACTGGTTTTTATAAAGATTGTGAAACTACCAGAATCCTTCAGACACTGTCAGACACTAAAAATAATCCGGAGAGGGTGGGATTCGAACCCACGAATAGTTTCCTATTAAACGATTTCGAGTCGTTCGCTTTCGACCTCTCAGCCACCTCTCCTTACTTATATATAGATTATATTTCTAATTCTATCTTAAATTTTTATTCGGCTTTAATCCCAGCCTGCATCTTTCATCAATTTTATTGCAAGAGAATTATTAACACCAAGATCTTCTACTGTAACTTTATCAGGAGTAAATGATCCAAAGCCTTTAACAATAGGATTTTGATTGACCTCCTTCAATGGATGTTCAAAAGTAGGAGCTGCTAGCCCCTCACTTCCACTAGGAGAAGCTAAAAATTCAAGTAGCTTTATAGCTGCAGTTTTATTTGTTGCGTATCTTGCTACACCACCAGCACTAATATTTACATGTGCAGGATTAGGAGTGAGGACTATTGTTTTTTTTGCATATAACGCATCTCTTCTTCCATTTACGCCAGCTAGCATTCTTGCAACATAGTAATGGTTTACAATTCCTACTCCACACTTTTTCTTAGAAACTGCTCTTACGATAGAAATATCCCCTGGGAAAAAAGGTTTTGATACATTTGAAATCATCCCATTAAGCCAATTTTTAGTTGCTTCTTCACCCTTATTAATTATTTGATTCGCTACCAAAGACTGATTATATGGACTTTTTCTATTCCTCAAACATACTTTTCCTTTTAAAGAGGGGTCCGCTAAATCAGTGTAATCATTAATTTTGCTTACATCTACCACCTTTGGATTTGCGACCATAACTCTTACTCTTCTTGTTAATGCGTACCATTCCTTATCAGGATCTTTTAATCCAACAGGAACATCATTTTCTAAATTATTAGAATCAATCTTTTGTAGCAATCCTAATTTTGCAGCATTAGTAATTCTTGCCGCATCAACTAGCAAAATTAGATCGGCTTGCGAATTTTTTCCCTCTCTTTTTAGCCTTTCGATTAAGGAGATACCAGCAGCCTCAATTAGTCGAACTTTTATCCCAGTTTCTTCTGCAAATTTTTTATATACACTTCTATCTGTGTTGTAATGTCTCCCTGAAAAAACTTTGACTTCTTTTTCTGTTGAATTAGCCGGTATATTAACGTTCAATAAAAATGTACATGCCAATGCCGAATAAATTACTTTTTTAAGTTTTTGCACTTTTTAAAAATAGTATCTATGGTTACTTTATACCTATAAAAACAGTTCAAACTTTAAAAGCGAACTTCTATACATTAAGGTGTATCATTTTTTATATTTCATATGAATTATTTAATCCATCAGTTATTAAACACTGAAGAAATAAATTTAATAAAAAAAGAATTAGAGAAATATCCCCAAGATTGGGAAGATGGAAAAAAAACAGCAGGCAGTCACGCTTCAATGGTAAAAAATAATTTGCAGCTAAATAGAAATTCAGAGGCATCAAAAAAAAATTCTCAATTAGTAAATAAAAAAATCCTCTCTAACCAATTAATAAAAAGTTTTTCTTTGCCTAAAAGAATCCATGGAATAATGTTTACAAAATCATCAGAAAATATGCATTATGGAAGACATATTGATAATCCATACATGTCTTCAGGGAGATCAGACTTATCTTTTACTCTTTCATTAACGAATAAAAATTTATACAAAGGTGGGGAATTAATTATTGAAACAATGAATTCAGAAGAGAAATTTAAGTTAAATGCTGGAGAGATTATTATTTATCCAAGTTCTTATTTACATGCAGTAAATGAAATAACTGATGGTGAAAGATTAGTTTGTGTAGGCTGGATAGAAAGTTACGTTAAATCTACTGAGGAAAGGGAATATTTATTTGATCTTGATGCAGGAGCAAGAGGACTCTTAGCAAAATATGGGAGATCAGATGAGGTTGATTTAATTTTCAAATCCTATTCAAATTTGTTAAGAATACTAGGTAATTAATAGATCATTTTATACATCAAATAGAAAAAGTTATTAGAAATATTTAGAATGATTTGTATGTTTAACAGTAAAAAATGCCAAGAAAAAGTTCAATTGCAGTATTCATAGCCGCGACTAGTGCACTAGCAATTTCATCACCTGTAAATGCAGGAGGACAAGATTTAGGTGGACTTAAGGAATGGAATACTGATATGTCAATTGATGCAGATTTTGTCCTTGATGAAGACGCTCAAAGAATTGCTGACGAAGCAAAAAATTCTAATTTGTGCGTTCCAATAGGTGAAGGAGAAAATTGCTGGTAAAAAAAAAGCCCCATATAATGAGACTTTATTATTAGAGTTAAGAAACCCCCCTTTTTGAGGGGTTTTCTTTTATTTAGAACTTAAATACTGTGGTAAGCATTGCTCCAAAGATATCCTGATCAGTTGAGGACTCAACATCAGTTCCTCCCCATACAGCAGGGGTGATAGTAATTGAATCGTTAGGCTTGAATGAATAGTATGCTTCCCAAAGGAAAGGTTCAACTTCACTCAAAGTTCCAGAAGAAACTTGTGTAGCCTTAACAGGTTGTCCTAAAGCTATTCCTATTCTATCGTCAGCTTGGATCATATCCTGCCAACCTAGTCCAACAAAATATCCAGAGCCTTCTGATACATTTAGAGGATGATTATCAAAACTTATTGAATCATAACCAACTGAAATTTCAGGCATAGCAGTGCCTGAATCTTCTGGTCTCCAGTAAGCTCTTAATGCATATGCATCAGCGTTAGTATCTGAACTCAATTTGGTAGAACTGCCAACATTACCATGAATAAGCTCTGTTGAATAATACTCATGGGCATCCCATCCAGCATGTTGCTTAGAGTAAGTTAAAGAAGCATGATACTGTGGCTTTGTAAAAGCAATCATAGTATCAATTTTACTCTTATCAGAATCAGTTAAGATCCCTTTAGATGTTCCACTACCCTTACCAACGTAGTTTGTGCTCATTGCAAAGCCACTATCGCCGAATTCATACTTAAGTCCAGCACCACCATCAGTACTAGCACCGAAAACTGCACCATTACCGCCAAGTTTAAATGCCTTTAATACGCCAGGTTTATAAATGGAAGGAGTTGCAGCCATCATATAATAGTTCTCTATCATAGGGCCAACCCAAACAGTTGCATTATCTCCTAGTGGAAATGTGTACCAGATTTTATCAAGTCTGAGCTCGTTGCTAGTATTCTTTGCTTCAATATGGTAATTACCTGGTTTTTTAGTAAAGTTAGAACCCCAATCACCAGCAGATAATCTTACATAAAGATTGTCATCACCAGTGAAACTTGTATTCAAGTTCATCTTATATACATAAGCGTAAGAGAGAGCTTCTGAACCGCCTATTGTATCACCGCCATCAACGCCACCAACTGCGAAAACAGCTTTTCCATCCATAGTTGTAGTAGATGAGAAAGATCCAGCTTCAAAATTATTTTGTCTAGCTTCAAGACCATCAACGCGACCGTTAAGGGTTGCTACATCTTCACTAATTTCATTAGCGAAAGTATTGCTATCAAATTTTTGAACTTTAGATGAGCTACGACGGTAGCTATCCATGTCATCAAGATTGACAGCTTCAGATGCTTGTGCTGCGATTGGTGTTAATAAACCCAAAGCAGTACTAGCAACCAAAAGTTTTTGGAAGAGTTTCATTTTACCTCACACGAAAAATGCCCATAGAAATGGGTAATTAAATTGTATCGAAGGTAACTTTTTTGAGCAGGACTAATAGATGCACATCAATGTATAATTTTTTACATCGTACAAATATTCAATCTTTAAAATTGCTATTTATTTTTTTCTACTAATGGGAAACCCATAAATTCTCTTTCCTCTACCCAAGAAGATGCAACTTCTCTAGCTAATTTTCTAATTTTTTCTATATATTGGGCACGATCTGTTACTGAAATTACACCTCTAGCATCAAGCAAATTAAAGGTGTGACTACATTTTAAAACATAATCAAGGGCAGGATAAGTAAGTTTCTTTTCAATTAATAAATTCGCTTCTTCTTGATAAATTTCAAATAATTTTCTGAGATTTTCAGGATTTGATTCAGAAAAATTATATGAGCATTGCCCTTTCTCAAATTGGAGCCAGATATCGCTATATTTCAGATTTTGATTCCAGTTTAAATCCCAAATACTTTCTTTATCTTGCAAGAACATTGCAATTCTCTCTAAACCATATGTAATTTCAATTGGTATTGGTTGACAATCTACTCCGCCACATTGTTGAAAATATGTAAATTGAGTAACTTCCATACCATCCAACCAGACTTCCCAGCCTACTCCCCATGCTCCAAGAGTTGGCGACTCCCAATTATCTTCAACAAATCTAATATCGTGATCTTTAGGATTTATTCCAAGAGATTCTAGAGATTTCAAATATTTTTCTTGTATCCCATCAGGAGAAGGCTTAATTATTACCTGATATTGAAAATAATGTTGAGCACGGTTCGGATTTTCCCCAAATCTCCCATCTGTAGGTCTTCTACATGGTTCGGCATATGCAACGGACCAAGGTTCCGGTCCAATAGCCCTCAAGAAAGTGTGAGGATTCATTGTGCCAGCACCCTTTTCCGTATCGTAAGGCTGCATAATCAAACAACCTTCATTAGACCAGAAATTATTGAGACTTTGGATTATATCCTGAAAAAACATCAAATTTGAAAAAGTGGAGAATTTAGATAAATGCCAGTAAATATAATAACAAAGCTTAAAAGCAAAAAATTTTTCAACTCTGAGTTCTGAAGATTATTATCTGGTAAAAACTTTCATAAAATTAAACTCTTTATTAAGACATAACTGAGGAATTAATTATGAAAAAAAATCTAATGGCAATGGTCCAAAAGTATTTGACTCTGAAGCATTTTCATCATACTGACATGTTATTAAAATTCCTTCTCCAAGACCATTTTCAGATCTAATAAAAACATTACTAGTTTTTTGATTGGCTTTTAAAAAAACACTTCCATTAGCAGAAAGAGAATCTAAATTACCAAACTTGATTGAAGAGTATTTTTTAGAAATTGATTGCAATGCTTCAACAGCCTTAATATCACTAGGTGCCATTATTCCTATTGTCATCCAATCTGCCTTAGATATATTTGATTCTAATTCTCCAAAAAGTTTTTTTATTTGACTATTGTTTAATTTAGGAGCAACTCTGAAAGTGTTTAGATCAACTAACTTATTTATTTCCATTGAATTTATATTTAACAATAGTTCTTATCCAAAGGTTCTTCCATTCCAAGCCCACATTGAAGCAGGCACATCCTCAAAAGAAATATAAATTTTATCTATTGGAATTCCCATTTTCTCATATACAAAATTAGATATTTGCTTTGCCATTTCAGATGGATTTAAAGAGCCTATTGACTTAATCTCTAAAAAACAACAAGGGGTTTCATCTTCAAAATACATTTGGGAATTATCTTCTAATTTAGCCATAACAAATCTTTTCGATTTATTAGTTAGTGATGAAACAAGTATTGAAATTTCTTCAAGTAATTTCTTCTTATCATCTACCTTGACTGAAGTAGAAACATTGATATAAGGCATAATTATGCAGCTAAATAATCTTTTTGGGAATCACCTTCTAAATTAACAGTTTTAGATTTTTGGACTTTTTTTGATGACAAATATGTCATATCATATGAGCTTATTCCGTTTTTATAGGGATTGAAAAGGGCATTTTTAGATCTACTTTTTTTGCTCCTTTTGAATTCAATCATTTTTAATTAAATTATTAACCAATAATTTAACTTTTTTTGAATATATGTCTAGGTTTTTTAAAAAATTTTTAATTAATTAGATATAAAAAACCTATCTAAATCACACTATAAATTTCTATTTACTAAATTTAAGTTACATCTAATAATTGTTTTGGAAGTTTTAAATAATTATCAAAGAAAAAAACTTGATGAAACTAATGATGAAGAATTTTATTCTGACCCAAAATTTGTTTATCATCTGGATGCAAATTTCAGACAAAATTTATCGAATGTTTATAAAAATGAAATTGCAGATTATTCAACTGTCCTTGATTTAATGTCCAGTTGGGACAGTTATTTACCTTTAGAAAAAAAATACAAAAAAGTTATTGGGCATGGATTAAACAAACAAGAACTTGAAAAAAACAAAATTTTTGATTCTTTTTGGATACAAAATTTCAATTTAAATCAAGAAATTCCTCTTGATAGCGGAAGTCTTGATTATTGTTTAATGGTGGCTGCTTGGCAATATTTACAATATCCAGAGAATTTAACTAAAGAAATCGCACGGATTTTGAATGATCACGGCAAATTTATAATTGCTTTTTCAAATAGAGCATTTTGGCATAAGGCTCCAAATATATGGACCACTTCTACTGAGGAAGAGAGAATCAAGTATGTAAGAAGAGTGTTAATCACGAACGGATTTAATGAACCAAATATTATTAAAAAATTTAATCAACCGGCCCTTAATATCTTTAATTTTTTAAATAAAGATCCTTTTTATTGTTTGATTGCCACTAAAGAGTAGATAAATCCCATATCAAATTGAGCGGATTGATAATTAATGGAATAAATCATAGTCCATAGCCATACTTTCAAATATTTACTACTATTGGATAGTTAAAATAAATAATTATGGGTTCTAAAAGAGAAAAATATCCTGAAAAATGCCCTTGGGACCTCGGCCCTAATCAACATTTAGCTAAAGAAGAAAATTGGACTTTAAGATTAGGAGAAGCAAACGTATGCTTTAGTAAAAACAAATTGGATAATAATTATTTTCATGTAATAAGCAATGAAAATGAAGAACAAATTTTAGCCTTTAGAGCAAGACTTCTTTATCAAAAACTACTTGATAAAGGATTTAGATTGGTTGAATAGAGTAATCTAATTCAATAAACTTAGTTCTTCAAAAACAAACTTCTGTATTTCTTCTTCCTGGTTGTCGTTTAAGTATTTTATTGTTCTTGAATTCAAAATCCAATCATCATTTGTACTTATATTTATAAATTCATCTATATATTCTAATTTTTGAGAATTCGTTTTAAGAGTATTCGGGTCAACTTGTTGACTGGTGTATTTTTTACTAAGTAAACCATCCCCTGTGTTTAAAAACTCTTCAACAAAAATTTCTATTATAGTTCCGTGGATTTTTCTATAAACCATATTAATCCCAAGATCTTTGACCCTATATTTATCTCCATCATTTTTACCTGAAACTTTCATTTCTATTCCATTTTCAGAACTCTTTATTAGATTAAAATTATTCTCTGAATGTATAGAATGAAAATCTCTTCTTACTCTGTGAATTGAAACTTCAAACAATTGAGAGGCAATGCTTTTAACAATATTCTCATCATCTATATTTTGAATATTTGGTTTAAAGTCTTTGCCTAATAAGAACTTACCTTCATGAATATTATTTTTATGAATAAAAGTGCATTTACCTTGGTAACCATTAAAATCATTTTTCCAGGTGTACCTATTTTCATAAGCCTTTCGAAAAATTTCCTTACAATTAATTTCTCTTAGATTCTCCATAAATTTTTATAAACGCGTAAAAAATAATTCTACAAAAAAAAACCTCTCTATACATAAAGAGAGGTTTTTTTAGATTTTTGACTAATTTTGTGTAATTTTTGTATTTTCTATGTTGTCAAATGCTTGGCCAATTTTCTTAAAGTCAAATCCCATAGCCCTTAATGCGTGCCAAAGATGACCTTGTAAGAAGAAGAAACCTAAATAGAAATGAGTATTCGCAAGCCAAGCTCTTGAGCTGTACGCTCCTGAACCTAAATCAACTGTATCAGTAAAATAAGGTGCAAATTCAAATTGAAGCTTTAAAGGCTCTCCATATAAATCAACTGGATATATAGTTGTGTTTGAAGCACACCAAAAGGCAGCTACAAAAGCCATATAAGAAACACCAACTACTGAGTAAGACAATATTGCCTCAGCACCAAGTAATCCTTTACCTTTAAATTCTGTATATTCTCCAAATTGTTTAGTACAAATATGGAAAACACCTCCAATTATTTCAAGGAAAGCGAGAAAAGCGTGTCCTCCCATGACATCCTCTAGACTATCAATTTTTAAAAAATCAAATTGATGATTCCAAATAGCTGCAATATCTAAATTGTAGACAACTTGTCTTGTAGATCCTATCGCAGGATCGTAAATTCCATGAATGCGCGCCCATTCCACGAACATTATTGCTCCAAGGCCAAGAAAAATTAGATGATGGCCAAGAATAAAAGTTAATTTATCAGGATCATCCCACTCAAAATCGAATTTCTGAGGCTTACTATTTTCTGGATAGTCTCCAAGATCGCCTGCAAATTTATTGGAATGCAGTAATCCACCAGCACCTAATACTGCTGAAAAAATTAGATGTAATGTGCAAATTACAACAATTCCGTATGGTTCTGTAATTACACCATTTTCAACGCCTCCAATTCCAATACCCGCTAGGTGAGGCAAAACAATTGCTTTCTGTGCACCCATTGGAATACTGGCGTCGTAACGAGCTAGTTCGAATAATCCAAAAGCTCCTGCCCAGAACATCATTAATCCTGCATGGGCAGCATGAGCTGCTATGAATTTACCTGAACGGCCAACAACACCAGAATTTCCTGCGTACCAGTCATAGGTGACATCAGATTTTCCGTAAGTTTGTAACACTTGATTTAAGTAAACAGCAAGTTGAGCATATTGCTAATCAGTATGGTTTTTTACATGTTGTTTACAGATTTAATTACTTATGTAAAAAAAACATATTGAGAAAGAACAAATGTTACAAATCAGGGAAGTAATATCTTTGAAAGCTTACCCCAGTGAAGGGATTTCACCCTTTAGTTGAGAAGCCCATGTTTCAAGACGTGAATCTGTCAAATCAGATTCACTATCCTCATCTAGAGGTAATCCACAAAAAGTTTCTCCAATGACACTTTTAGACTCATCAAATGTATACGAAGATGTATCAACATAACCAACCATTTCTGCACCTGCTTTAGTGAAATAGCTATGAAGTTCTTCCATGGCATCACAATAATTTTCTGTATAGGTGGAAGAATCTCCTAACCCAAAAATTGCAACCTTCTTTCCTGATAGACTTAATTCGCCAATATCCTCCAGGATTGAATCCCATGCAGTTCCTGATCTTTCTTCATCTGCTCCGGTATTCCAAGTAGGTATGCCACAGATAATTCCATCAAGGCCTTCAAATTCTGACAGATCATCTACATCAGATACGTCTTTAGGTGCTTCTGCTGAAGAGATAAAGTTGTGAAGACGATCAGCTACGTCTTCAGTTTTTCCTGTTGTAGTTGCGTAATAAATTCCTACAGTCATAACTTCAAAATGTTTACCTTAAAATAATAAAATCTAAAAACGTTAAATTAATTTCTTTAAAAACTTTTTCATGTAAAATTTTATACTAAATAAAGTAAGAAAAATTTTTTGAGAGCAATTTACCTAAAAAACATTTAAAACATCGTGACTGATAAGTTAAAAAAAGATATCCAGAATCTTGCTGAGAAATTTAATTTTGAAGGTGAGAAAAAATTTAAATTAATTGTTTTATTTGGATTATTAGGAGATTTTGATAGTTTTGAATATGCAATAAATTTAAAAAACTTTATCGATAATAATGAAGCTGAAAATTTAGATATTTTTGCCCTTGGTATTGGGAACCAAAATGGAAAAGAAAAGTTCTGTAACTTCACTGGCTTTAGTAAAAACAATTTAATAGTTGTTTCTGATAACAAAATTCATAATAATTTAAAAGTTTCGAGAGGATTAGATATAGGTTTAGGAGGTTGGATCAATATGCTATTAATGCTGTCTGGAATAAATTCTTTTAAAACAATAAAAGAAGTTTTTAGAGGTTATACAGGAGACCGTAAAGCAAAGCAAATCTATTCAGAAGTTGACAAGATTGACGTTCTTAAATTTGTAAAATTTTCAGGAAATAATTTTAAACAGGTTTTCGGGGATGGTTATTTAAGACCATTTGAATTGGCAACGTTTAGATTGAATAATATGTACGAAATAATCCAAAATTGGGAGGATTACATTCTTCATGAAAAATACCTTCCTCAAAGAGGGGCTTCTTTTTTATTAAATGATAAAAATCAAGTTATTTATAAATTTTTTTCGAGTGATGTACTTGGATATTCTTCAAATATGAGAGATCCTTTAGGATTTTTATCTAATTTAGTTAAAGAATAATTGTTAGAACATTTTATGAATATAGAAATATTCGGATATATTGCAGCGGTTTTAACAACAGCTGCATTTCTTCCTCAATTGATCAAAACTTTAAAAACAAAAAAGGCAGATGATGTGTCTTTGATAACTCTAATTATGTTTATTATCGGGGTTTTGAGTTGGATTATTTACGGTTATAAAATTTCGTCAATCCCAATATTAATAGCTAATTTAATAACATTAATTTTAAATCTTTTGATATTAATTTCAAAAATATATTTTTCAAAAAGCTATAGTCAAAGATAATCATTCTAATAGTGTTAAATTACCAATACATTATTTAAATCTTGATTATTATAAGTTTAAATTTTTCTTATCTTGAAAACTTCAAAATGCTGGGTTTGGTTCAAAGGTAGCCTTAATAACAGTGGTTATTGGAAAGAAGGTTTTACTTGTACTTTTGATGAGAAACCAGGAGTATTTATAGAAAGTCCTGCTTACGTATCTTGTAGAGTTCCAAACTGGCGAGTCTTAACTAAAGAACCAGAAGATTTAAATAAATCTCCGATAATTCCTGATAATGCAATTTGGAAAATAATTTAAATTCTTCATACAAAATTAAATAACTTTTTTACTGCGCCCCAACAAGTTAATATTGCTTTATTAAATATTGAATTAATAACATCTACTCCCTTTTTATAAATATTATTCCTTTCTTGATTTTTGGATTTTTTCTTGGAAAAAAAAACCCAAAAATTTCTGAATATATTGCAAGGCCTCTAATAAGATTTGGCATTCCACTTAGTGTAATGGGCCTTTTATTAAAAGAGGGTATAGATATAAACCTCATTAAAAGTGCATTCTTAGCATTTTCCATAATTGGATTTTTAATAGTTCTAATAAATATATGCCCAATTTTTAAAAAAAGACTTCCAAATTACACCTTGCAGCTGGCTGGACTAATAGGAAATACATCTTTTCTTGGGATACCAATTGCAATGGCACTTCTCCCTTCTAAAACAATCAACTTTACTATAGGATTTGACTTGGGAACAACACTATTTGCTTGGATATTTGGGCCTTTTTTTCTTCAAGAAAAATCTTTAGACAATAATATTCCACATATCAAAGGATTACTAAATGCCTTGATAAATAGTCCTGCCTCAAGGGGGATCATAGGAGTACTTTTGGCATACATTTTTCAAATAGATGAGATATTAGGCAATTTTCTTTGGATACCTGCAAGAATAGTTATTGCTCTAGCAATAATTATTGTGGGAACAAGACTTGGATTAATAACTAATCAAAAGGGTAAATTTTTTGATCTTGATGAAGAAATTAAATTCTCAATTTTATTAAAGTTATTTATTCTCCCTTTTATAATTTTTTTAGTAAGCAAGTTATTAGATTTTGACTTCAATCAATCAACAGCAGTAATTCTTCAAGCAGGTACACCAACAGCAATATCAACAATTTTAATGGCAGAGGCATATAGAATAAAACAAAAAATTGCTTCTAAAATACTTTTTACTACAACTTTAATTTCAATAGTTACAATTCCTCTTTTAAAGGTATTTATAAATATATTTAATCAAACAAACTAAGAATGAAACATGCACGATTAATCTGAATTGTAAACATTATGTCCGGAAAACTACATAATGTCTTAAGATTTAGGTTATGAAGCAAGCAAACCCAGGAAATGAATATATTCCTTTAGATATTAGGATTTCTGTGAGGAGAGATACTTTAAAGCTCATCGCAGAGATGGCGCAAGATATGGGAATAAGCATTAATGAAGTTTTTAGTTTTTTAGCTGAAGATTCTGTCGTTGATCTAGAATTACTCGAAGATTTGAATCGGATTGAAATCCCCAATAAATGCAGCCTTGATGATCTAAAAAACGAGCTCCTAAAAAAAAGGCTTTGTTAAAATTTCTCAACCTGTCTATTCTTCCAGTTAGATTTATACCCATTATTAATTAAAAATTCTGAATATTCGTTCAAATCTTTTTTATTTATTCGCCACAAGTTATAGATTCCATATTTTCCCAATTTTTCATGATTAATATTTGACCAATGCGATTCTTGGGAAGAATAATCATCTATAACTATCAATAAAGATTTGTATTGATAATCAGGCTCATCATTATAATTTTTTCTTCTATCATTATTTAGTCTTTCTTTCAGGTTAATTAATCCTTCTTGGGTGTTAGGTTCATAAAAAACTATTTGTCGAGAATAATAATGTAAAGATGGTTTTCTTATCCCAATCATTGCTAAAGTTTCCTTCCCTTCGCGAGTATCTAAAATTAATTTTGAGATATTCCTTAAAGGTAATTGCCTTGAAGTATCTGCTAATTTTCTGATTGGAGACATCAAAAAATATTGACCAATAATAAGTACAATTTGGAGATAAAGAAATATATTTTTGGATTTTAAAGAAAATAGAATTATTGCAAAAAGTGTGAACAAAGAGAAGAACAATTTGGCTTTAAAAATTATTCCAGAGCTTAATAATTTAGATGCAAGATTAGGCATCTCAGGATCATTTATTGAACCCAACCAAATATTTGAAAAAAAGAATGCTATTGAAACTCCGAAAAAAATAAAAATATTAAAAATCCATAAATATACATAAGTTTTATTTGTATTTTTTAAGCTTATAAAGCTATTACTGATTAATAACGCCGCTGCTGGAATTCCTGGCAACCAATAGCTTGGCAGTTTCGTTGCAGAAATACTAAAGAAAATTAAAACTGCTGATAGCCAGCATAGAGAATATGTATAAAGGCTATCAGGGACACCACAACTCTTTTTTAAGCTTTTCAAGAACTCCCTAAAGGTTATAAATATTCCGTGATACAAAAAAGGGGTAAATGGTAACGAAGCCAAAATCATTATGTAAAGAAAAAACCATATTGGTTCTGAATGATTATTAACAACAGATGTATATCTTTGGAAATTATGATAGCCAAAAAAATTGTCCCAAAAAGGCTTTCCTTCTTTTAATAATTCTAAGACATACCATGGAACACTTATTAGGATTGTTATTAAAAAACCTTTCTTAGGGTTTATCTTGTAAAGCAAACTTCTCCAATCTTTCTGAATAATTAAAAAAAATGTGATCGTCAATGTTGCTAAAACAAATGCAACAGGTCCCTTAGTTAAAATTGCAAAACCCAAAAATGCCCATGCTGCAATACATTTATCATTATTTTCACTTGCCATTCGTCTCCAAAATAAAAGGAGACTGATCCCTAAAGTTCCCGTCAAAAGAGCATCACTTACAGCAGTTCGACTCCAGATAATTATTAAAGGAGATAAAGCGAAGCCTAGTGATCCCGCTATTGGAGTAAAAAATTGCTTATCACCTTTCTGCGGCCAACAAAACAACGTATCTGCAATCATCAACATTAAAAATAGTGATCCCAAAGATGAAGGTAGTCTTGCAGAGAGAGTCCCTAAACTATCCCAAATCTCAATTTTCGGTAATGAGTAAAAAAAACCCATTAGCCAATAAATTAGTGGAGGTTTATCAAAACGAAATATGCCATTAACTTTTGGAGTTAACCAATCACCAGATTCACTCATTGCTCTTGCTGCAGCTGCAAATAAAGGGGGCGTTTCATCCACCAATCCTGTTGTCCCTAAATCAAGCATAAATATAATGATCCCAAAGATTAAAACTATCAATAAAGTTGCAAGCCTTTTTTTTGAGTTAAGAAGAATCATTGACTAAATTATTTTTACTTATATTCATTAATTACCTTATTAAGCCAGTTCACAACCTTGTTAGCAAATATCTCTGTAGAAGCATTTTTTTCTACCCATTCTCTACATTTTTTACGCTTTATTTTTTCAATAATCTCTACATAAGAAAGCATGGTTTCTTTATCATCAGGATCCGCAAGATATCCTGTTTTACCATGCTGAATAATTTCACTAGGCCCTCCTCTTTTGTAAGCTATTACTGGTACCCCACAGGCTAAAGCTTCTACAATAACGTTTCCATATGCTTCATTCCATTTCGGGGTATTTAGCAAAACCCTACATTTACCAAGTTCTTTTTGTAATTCATCTGTCGATAAAAACCCCATCCAATCTATAGTTCCTCGAGGATATGATTGTTCTATTTTTGAGGCGTAGTTCTCATCTTCTATGACCCCCCAAACTTTCAGTTTTTCTCCAAGTTCGCTTGCCACAAAAACTGCATCTTCTAAACCTTTTTCTGGAGCCACTCTTCCAACCCAACCCAATGGACCCTTAATAGATTCTTGAAAAATATAATTGTCTAATTTAAAACCATTCCCGATTATTGTTGGTTTTTTTATGAATGGATAATCATTGGCTTGTATTTTAGAATGAAAAGCAAAATTATATGGATATTTTGTATATACCTTTGAGATTAAATTACTAATTACTAAGCTTTCAGAACCCATACTAATAAGATGGGCAATGGGGATATCTACATTTAATGTCATCCAAATAGGTAACCAATCATAAGACATGTTCAACAATACATCTGCTTTTTTGGCAATATCTAATCCTTTTTCAAGCATTCCTGCGAGAAGCGAATTGTCAGGAATACTGACAGGTGAATTGTAATTTTGATGCTGCCAACTCACTTGATCTTCACCCTCTACAAAATGTAATTTTGCTTTTTCATTACTTTCGTATAATTTAGAATTTTTAGGAGCAATCACATCTACCGAGTGACCTAAAGAAAGTAAACCAGAAACTAAGGAATTTAAAGTTAATTCAACTCCTCCGCCTTTACCGCTTCCCAGGAAACCTATTGGAGTACTAATTAAAACTATTCGCATTATTAGACTTTTTACACTCAGAGACTTACTAAATAGTAGTGTCAGTAAATTTATTTTCCCATAATGACCTTCTCTGGCTAACAAAAAATACCGAGATAAGAACAAAAACGACTCCTATCCATTGAATAATAGTTAGCCTCTCATCTAACCAAATGCCTCCACTTAAAAGAGCAAATACAGGTGTTAAAAAAGCAAGGGTACTAAATCCAGTTATTTCTTTATTATTTGCAAAGTAGAAAAACAATCCATAAGCTATGGCTCCTCCAAAGATACTTGCGAATGACATAAGACCCCAATCAAATATTGACCAATTTGGAATTATTTGAAAATTTGATTGTAAGCAATGCTTGATAATTAAGGGCACACTTCCTAAAACCATATGCCATCCAGTAACTGTAACTGGATCACTTTTAGTACACGTGAACCTTATTAAAATTGTTCCTAGTGCCATTGCCAGAGAAGCCGCAAGCATCCAAAGTTCTCCAAAGTTAAAGGTCACATCACTCATGGCCCTATCAGACATAAGCCACCAGTTTTCTAAAAATTCTTGAGGAACACCTAAAAATACAATTCCTCCCAAGCCAAAAAGTAAACCTAACCAACCTATTGGATTAATTAAATTTCCAAAAATTGCCCTTGCTAAAATTGCCACCAAAAGGGGTTGAGAATCAATTAATACAGACCCGAGACCTGCCCCAGTTTCTGCAATCCCATAAGTTAAAAACAACTGAAAAAAAGTAGCATCGACGATTGTAAAAACAAAAAACCACTTCAAATCACACTTGTAAATTTTTAAATCTCTTTTTAACAAATATGTTGTTATTAGAACAAGAATTCCTGCAGGGAGTAATCTCAAAGAAGCCACTAACTCAGGTCCAGCACTAGATACTAAAGGAGTCATAGCGGCCATTGAAGTCCCCCAAAGTGCGAAAGGGAGTATCATTAAAAACCAATTTAGGATTGAATTCATTAGTTCTGCTGATAATCTTTTTAAAGTAGTTTTATGTTTTTACCTAAAAAGAATGATTTGGCCTTTTAGACGAAAGTCAAAAAAAAGAATGGCTCGTATTTTAATTAATGAGCCTATTACAAGTTCTACAAGAGTTTCTGTCCTTAAAGCTCTTAAACAAATAGAGGATAGAGAATTTCCTGCTTTAATCGTGAGAATTGATTCTCCAGGAGGTACTGTTGGGGATAGCCAAGAAATATATTCTGCCATTAAAAGACTAAAAGATAAGGGCTGTAAAGTCATAGCTAGTTTTGGAAACATTTCAGCATCTGGTGGTGTTTACATTGGTGTTGCATCTGACAAAATAGTTGCAAATCCCGGCACAATTACAGGGTCTATTGGAGTAATTATAAGGGGAAATAATTTATCTGAATTGTTAGACAAAATTGGCATAAAATTTGAGACTGTTAAAAGCGGTGTATTTAAAGATATACTTTCTCCAGATAAACCTTTAAGTGAGGAAGGTAGAAAACTACTTCAAGGCCTTATTGATGAAAGCTACAGACAATTTACAGAAGCTGTTGCTGAAGGGAGAAATTTACCTGTTGAAGAAGTAAGAAAATTTGCTGATGGAAGAATTTTTACTGGCACGCAAGCAAAAGAATTAGGTCTTGTTGATGAAGTTGGAGATGAATTTGTTGCCAGGGAACTTGCTGCAAAAATGGTGAATATTGATCCTAAAATTGAGCCCTTAACATTTGGAAAGAAAAAAAAGAAAATACTTGGACTTATTCCAGGAGGTAAAATTATTCAAAAAGTTATCAACAATATCTTTTTTGAGATTGATTCATCTAATAAAATACTTTGGTTATATAAGCCCTAGATCTATATGTACGAAAAAATGAAAGCTAATTATAAAATTACATTTATTCGAGGAGCCACAACAGCATCTGGGAATTCTGTTAAAGAAATTGAGGATGCCGTAGTTGAATTAATAGATGAATTAATTTCACGTAACAATCTAAGTAAAACAAACTTATTATCAATAACGTTCACCGCAACAAAAGATTTAGATGCATGTTTCCCTGCTTCAATCGCAAGGAAATGTAACGGGCTTGATTCAGTAGCTTTTATTGACTGTCAACAAATGTACGTATCTAACGATATAGATTTTTGTATAAGAATAATGGCACAAGTTTTATTACCGCCAAATAATCCAATAAAGCATCCTTATTTAAGAGGTGCTTCAAAATTAAGGACAGATAGATGTTAACCTTATTAAAACAATTTTCCACTTTAAATTTGGATAGACCTAATTAATCCTTTAGAAATTTATTTAATCAATGTTAAAAAAAACAAAGAAACTTGCTTTAAATTTTAAGATTTTAAGATTTTTTCTTATCCCCACAATTTTAGTTTCAACTCCATTTTTTAATAAAGTCCAAGATGCTAAAGCAGGTTTGGAATTCCAGTGGGATCAAGACTCTGGGCATAGACGATTAAAGTGGTTTCAAAAAGAAAACAGAAGAAAATTTAGAAATACGATTTATTTTTTCTTGAGACCATCTGACAGAAGAACTGACCTTTTAAAAATAAATTTAGCAATCCCTAAGACTTTTAAAACAACTCTAGATAAAGAAAAAATAAGTCTTTGCAAGGTAAAAATAGGTGGTTTTGATAGTCGCACTAAATGTTTAGAGGATCTTCCAGCCGATATTGAAATCAATACTGATGAATCATCCTTGCGTTCATTAAACATTTACCCCTATAGTCCAATTCCCTCTGATAAAGAAAGTTATGCAATTGTATTAAAAAAAGTAATTAATCCAAAAAGAACAGGACTATATCAATTCCATTCATATGGTCAGTCTAAGGGGAAATCAGTTTCAACTTATTTAGGAAGCTGGACCATAGTGATCGATTAAATGATAAATTAATTAAGGGTAATTAAAAAAATGACTAAAAGAACTTTTGGCGGAACTTCAAGAAAAAGAAAACGTGTATCTGGTTTTAGAGTAAGAATGCGTTCTCACACTGGTAGAAGAGTTATTAAAAGTAGAAGGCAAAAAGGTAGAGAAAGAATAGCTGTTTAATTTCAAATCTTGATGGCCTTACCCAAAGATATGCGTTTAAAAGGTCATAGGACTTTTAATTATATTCATAAAAATTCCATAAAATATCATGGAAAATTAATGACATTTAAGGTAGCAAAATCAAATCCAAAAATCCTCATATCTCATAAATTCACAAATTGCTCAAACAATTTTAGAGTTGCAATTGCTATTAGCAAAAAAGTTTCAAAAAAAGCCGTAGATAGAAATAAATTAAGAAGAATTCTCCAAGAGTGGTTATTAACAAATATTCAAAAAATTAATAACCACAAACCTTATTGGTTACTTGTTAACCTTAAATTTGGAGATTTCTGCAATGATAAAACTAAACTTTTGGAGGAATTTCAAAACTTAATGTTCAAGTCTCGTCTAATCAAATGATTAACATGAATGAAGAAACCTTTTATGAAGGTGGTCCTGCTAAAAGTGATTTAATCATAAATCTGCTAGCAGGCCTAACTATTCTTGGTTTGCCATTTACCTTTGCTGCAATAGTTAGAGCATTGTGGTTGAGATATAAAATTACAAACAAAAGAATTACAATAGATGGTGGTTGGTTTGGTAAAAACAAAACACAAGTATCATTAAGTAATATCCAAGAAATTAGATCTATTCCAAGGGGATTTGGATCATATGGTGATATGGTTCTTATTCTTAATGACGAATCAAAAGTTGAAATGAAATCATTACCTTTATTCAGAGAAAAGCAAAAATTTATTGAAGATAATATAAATAAAAGATCACAAATCCAAAATCTCAACGAGGTAGAAGGATTTGCTACTAAATCCTAATTAAATTAATTACAAAAACCTTTTTTTCCTGTAAAATAAAATGTCTAGTAAAATTACACTCTCTTTAATGTCGTGATAGGGTTCATTTCTGAAAAACTACTTATCCCGATTCTAGATTTTTTCTACGGTTTAGTTCCCAGTTATGGTTTAGCAATTGTTGCATTAACAGTTGTAATTAGAATTGCACTTTTCCCTTTAAGCGCTGGTTCCATTAGGAGTGCAAGAAGAATGAAGATTGCTCAACCAGTAATGCAAAAAAGGCAAGCAGAAATTAAATCTAAGTTTTCAGGTGATCCAAAGAAACAGCAAGAAGAATTAGGAAAACTAATGAATGAGTTTGGCAGCCCTCTCGCCGGTTGCCTTCCATTAATCGTACAAATGCCTGTATTATTTGCTTTATTTGCTACTTTAAGGGGATCACCATTTGCAGATGTTCCTTACAACATAAACCTTAAGGTGGTTCCACAGGATCAAATTGCAGCTATTGATCCAAAACCTTACAAATCCCCAAGGCACTCTATATTCATTACAGAAAAATCTCATTTCCCTGTAATAGCAACCATACCTAATGGAACAAAATTAGGAACAGAAGAATCAATCAAAATAAATTTACAAACAACAAATGGAAATAGTTATTCAGAAGTTTTATCAAAATACGATAATGGATCAAAGTTTCTCCCTACTTGGAAGGTTTCTAAAGGATCCGAAAATCTAAAAGTTTCCCAAGATGGTACGGTAACTGCTATTAAACCAGGAGATGCAACAATCGAGGCAAAAATTCCTGGTTTAGCTGCGAAAAGTGGTTTTCTTTTTATTAAGGCTCTTGGTCAGGTTGGTTTTTATGTAGACGGGGCTATTAATTGGGATATTGCTGCACTTGTTGGCGCCTTTGGATTAACACTACTTCTCTCTCAACTTCTGTCTAGTCAGGGTATGCCTGCAAATCCACAGCAATCAACAGCTAACAAAATTACGCCGGTAATGATTACTGGTATGTTTCTATTTTTCCCTTTACCAGCCGGTGTATTACTATATATGGTTGTTGCCAATATATTTCAAGCATTCCAGACATTTCTTCTTAATAAAGAAGCTCTTCCTGAGAATCTACAGAAAATTTTGGATCAACAATTATTAGCCAAAAATGAAGTAATAACAACCTCAGCTTCAACTGTCTCAGATAAAAGATTACCTTTTGAACCAAATAGCAAAAAATAGTCTTAGTCCTAAATAATGAATTCTTGGTGTAGAAATTTAGAATTACTTATAAAATCAAGAACTTCATTAATTTGGATAAGGACTAAAGAAGAGGAAAGATTAGAAAAGTTGGTTAATTTATCTTGTGAAAAGTTAAATATCAAAAGATTCGTTTCTTGGGATTGTGTTAGTGGTATTAAAGGATTAATAAATGAAGAAGGTAAGTTTTCTAACAATCCATTAGGAGTGCTTAATTGGCTTAAGGAACAAAATCCTGAAGCATCGACAATATTATTGGTTAAAGATTTTCATAAATTTTATGATGATCCAACTATAAATAGAACTATCAAAGAACTATCTTCTGCGCTTAAGGAAACTAGTCATAATCTTATAATTAGTTCACATTTATTTCCTTCATCAGAAGAGCTTGATGAATTAATGACAATTATAAACTTACCTTTACCTAATCAAAATGAATTAAAAAATCTAATAAAAAAAATTGCTGCCAACACTAATTCAAATCTTGATGAACAAGACTTAAATGAACTTTCTATAGCTTCAAGCGGATTAACAGAAATAAAAGTAAAGCAAGTAACTGCAAAGGCACTTGCTCAAAGAGGAAAAATAAGTAAAAAGGATATCAAAGATATTCTTGAAGAGAAAAAACAAGTTATTGCCAGAAGTGAAATTTTGGAATTTTTTGAAGCCAAATCAAGTCAGGATGATATTGGTGGTTTAAATGTTTTAAAAGTTTGGCTTAATCAAAGATATAGGGCCTTTTCTAAAGAAGCTAGAGACTATGGACTACCTATCCCAAAAGGAGTCTTACTTGTTGGAGCGCAAGGAACAGGGAAATCTCTTACTGCAAAATCAATTTCTAAGAGTTGGTCTATGCCGCTTCTAAGGTTAGATGTGGGAAGACTATTTTCTAGCCTTGTTGGTTCAAGCGAAGCAAGAACAAGAGAAACAATTTCTAGAGCTGAGGCAATGTCCCCTTGTATTCTTTGGATTGATGAAATTGATAAAGGCTTTGGTGGCGATGCTAGAAGCGATGGAGGGACAAGTCAAAGGGTATTGGCAAGTTTGCTAACGTGGATGTCTGAAAAAGAATCTGCCGTATTTGTAATTGCAACTGCTAATGCAATAGATAAGCTTCCTGCTGAATTATTAAGAAAAGGTAGGTTTGATGAGATATTTTTTCTTGATTTACCAAATTCAGAAGAAAGATCAAGCATTCTTGATTTGCACCTAAAAAAAAGAAGACCAAATTATAGTTTTCCCCTCTCTACCATTATTGACAGAACAGATGGATTCTCTGGGGCAGAACTTGAACAAGCAGTAATAGAGGGTATGCACATTTCATTCTCTGAAAATAGAGAGCTTATGGAGAAAGATTTAATAAAGGCAGTTTCTGAATTGGTTCCTTTATCCAGAACAGCTAAAGAGCAAATCGATTTACTAAAACAATGGTCATCTACAGGGCGAGCTCGTTCTGCATCTTAACAAAATTCTAAATTATTAAAAATACTGCATAAGTTAGGAATCATTAATTTAGTTAATTTTTCATCAAAAATCTCTAATAATGAATTTAGATTAACTATCTTAATTAAGGTATAAAACAAAAAAAGAGTGTTAGATCAAAAATTAATAAGAGAAAATCCAACATCTGTTGAAGACAATTTATCCTCAAGAGGAAAAGTCTATGAGATATCCCATATTCACAAATTAACTGTTAAAAAAAAAGAAATTGATATAGAAATATCCAGTCTCCAATCCGAAAGCAAAAAATTAAGTAAATTAATTGGTCAAGAAATTAGCAAATCTCAAGACAATGACTCTTCAGAACTTAGTAATTTAAAGAAAA
The DNA here is from genome assembly GCA_000634515.1 of Prochlorococcus sp. scB245a_520K10. Classification (GTDB taxonomy): domain Bacteria; phylum Cyanobacteriota; class Cyanobacteriia; order PCC-6307; family Cyanobiaceae; genus Prochlorococcus_A. Next base: position 89,117 of record JFNU01000169.1, read on the forward strand.
AAGGAAACTATTACAGAACCAGAATTTCTGAATATGAAGAGAAAAAAAGAATATTAGATAAACAAATACATAATGAGATTAGTAATTTGCCAAATTTTCCGAGCAAAGATGCACCTATTGGGAAAGATGAGAATAATAATATCCAAGTGAAAACTTGGGGAGATCCTTTGAGGAAAGATAACCTTAAATCTCACTGGGAAATAGGGGAAGGTTTAAATCTTTTTGACTCTATAAAATCAACAAAAATTTCAAAAAGTCGTTTTATTACACTTATTGGTAATGGCGCCAGATTAGAGAGGGCATTGATTAATTTCATGCTCGACATGCATACTAAAAACGGTTATTTAGAGTTAATGCCTCCAGCTTTAATAAATTCAGAAAGTCTTCAAGGATCTGGGCAATTACCTAAATTTTCCAACGAGAGTTTTAAGTGTTCTAATGATGATTTATGGCTATCTCCCACAGCTGAAGTTCCACTAACTGCTTTTCATAAGAACGAGATTATTGATCCCAAACTTTTACCTATTAAGTATGTTGCATATAGCCCATGTTTTAGAAGGGAAGCTGGAAGTTATGGGAGAGACACTAAAGGTTTAATAAGACTTCATCAATTTAATAAGGTTGAGCTATATTGGTTTTGTGACCCAAGTAAATCCTTAGAAGCTCATAAAAGTATTACTGCTGATGCTGAAAGCATTTTAAAAAAACTAAATCTACCATACAGATTAGTAGACATTTGCACTGGAGACTTAGGCTTCTCTTCCAGCAGAACTTTTGATCTTGAAGTTTGGCTGCCCAGTAGTAAATGTTATAGAGAAATTTCAAGCTGCAGCAATTGCTTGGATTTTCAAGCACGTAGATCATCAATAAGAACAAAGATTGATAAAAAAAATACATATTTACATACCCTAAATGGCAGTGGCCTTGCTATTGGGAGAACAGTGGCTGCGATTCTTGAGAATGGTCAACAACCTGATGGGAGCGTTAAAATTCCAGATGCTTTAGTTCCTTATTTTGGGTCAAATTTTTTAAAAACTACTTAATATAAAATAATGAATGTTTTAACCTCAATAACAGTTCTGGGATTTCTCATTTTTTTTCATGAGATGGGACATTTTCTTGCAGCAATTTTACAAGGTATCTATGTTGATGGCTTCTCAATTGGATTTGGACCCTCAATAATTCAAAAAAAATATAAAGATATTACTTATTCATTTAGAGCTTTTCCTCTAGGAGGCTTCGTTTCCTTCCCTGATGAAGAAATCAATAATATTGACTCTAAAGATCCAAATCTTTTAAAAAATAGGCCAATAATTCAGAGAGTTATAGTGATCTCAGCTGGAGTATTCGCTAACCTAATTCTTGCTTATTCAATATTAATAATAAATGTAACTACTGTAGGAATTCCTTTCGATCCCGAACCTGGTATTTTAGTGTTAGCTACTCAGCCTGAAAAAGCTGCTTTTCTTGCAGGATTAGAACCAGGAGATAAAATCTTAGAAATTGAAACTAATACCTTAGGAGCGGGAGATAAAGCTGTTTCAACTTTAGTAAAGGAGATTCAAAATTCATCAGAAAACCCAATTTCAATAAAAATTGAGAGAGATGGAATTTTTAAAGATTTAACTTTAATACCAAAAAATGTTGATGGTAAAGGCACAATAGGCGCTCAATTACAGCCCAATATAAGAAAAGAGACTAAAAAGACAAAAAATATTTATGAACTTTTTAAATACACTAATAATCAGTTTTCATCACTTTTGGTAAAAACAATTCAAGGTTATAAAGGATTGATAACCAATTTCTCATCAACAGCTCAACAATTAAGTGGTCCAGTCAAAATTGTTGAAATTGGTGCTCAACTTTCCCAACAAGGTGGAACAGGGATATTATTATTTGCCGCTTTAATTTCTATAAATTTAGCAGTTCTTAATTCATTGCCTTTACCACTATTAGATGGTGGGCAACTTGTTTTCACTTTAATTGAGGGGTTTAGGGGGAAACCTGTCCCAGTTAAGATACAAATGCTTGTTACTCAATCCAGTTTTTTTCTTTTAGTTGGACTAAGTGTGCTCCTCATTATTAGGGATACTAGTCAGCTTCTAATAGTACAAAGATTATTAAACCAATAAATAAATTTTAAAAAAAGTTATTCAAGCTGTTAATATATTAGAAAGTATAAAAATTTTGTTAAATGGCTAAGAAGTCCATGATTGCTAGAGAGGTCAAACGCAAAAGGCTAGTAAAGAAATACGCTGCAAAAAGAAAATCATTATTAGATGAGTTTAATGCCGCAAAAGATCCTATGGAAAGATTAGAAATCCATAGAAAGATCCAAGGATTACCTAGAAACTCAGCTCCAAACAGAGTTAGGAATAGATGTTGGGCAACTGGCAAGCCCAGAGGAGTTTATAGAGATTTTGGATTATGCAGGAACCAATTAAGACAAAGAGCTCATAATGGTGAATTACCAGGTGTTGTAAAATCAAGTTGGTAATAAATTATCATTATTAGGATTCCATTACCTTATTTTTCTAAAGTGAAGCAATGACAAGGTCTTGCAGATAATTTTGATGTTTTACTCCAAAGAAAAATTAAATCATATTTAAATAAATACTCAATATGTCCCTATTAGATGTAAGAATAAATTATGTATACGAATTCATAATTTAAAAAGTGGAAGGACAAAATAAGTCGATCACGTTTGACGGACGAGAGATACGACTAACTACAGGACTATATGCTCCTCAGGCAAATGGATCAGTATTGATTGAATGTGGAGACACCTCCTTATTAGTTACTGCAACAAAAACCACAAAAAAAGAAGCTTCAGACTTTTTGCCTCTAATCTGCGACTATGAGGAAAAACTATATGCTGCAGGCAGGATACCCGGTGGATTTATGAGAAGAGAGGGGCGTCCTCCAGAAAGAGCCACATTAATAGCAAGATTAATTGATAGGCCTATGAGACCACTTTTCCCTAGTTGGATGAGAGATGAGATTCAAATTGTAGCTTCTTGTCTTTCTCTTGATGAAAGGGTGCCTGCAGATGTTCTTGCTGTGACTGGAGCATCAATAGCAACACTATTGGGAGAGATACCTTTTTACGGGCCAATGGCTGCTGTAAGAGTTGGCCTTTTAGGAGATGATTTTATTCTTAATCCAAGTTACCGCGAAATAGAAAAGGGTGATCTTGATATAGTTGTCGCAGGGTCAAACGAAGGGATTGTAATGATTGAGGCTGGTGCAAACCAACTTTCTGAACAAGACACTATTGAAGCTATAGATTTCGGTTATGAAGCTGTTACTGAATTAATTAAATCTCAAGAAAACCTTCTCGAAGAATTAGGGATCAAGCAAACAAAACCTGAAGATCCTGAGCAAGAGAACTCTTTAATAAGTTATTTAGAGAAAAATTGCTCAAAGCCTATTGATTTAATCTTAAAGAAATTTGATCAGTCAAAAGAAGAAAGAGATCTAGAACTTGAGAAAGTAAAAGCAGTTGCTCAAAATAAAATAGATTCTCTTAAGGATGATAATCAAGTGAAATTAATCACTGCAGAAAATGATAAATTAATACATTCTGATTTTAAAAAATTAACCAAGAAATTAATGAGATCACAAATCATTAATGATGGGAAAAGGGTTGATGGTAGGGATCTAGACGAAGTAAGAAAAATATCAGCTGCTGCAGGAATACTCCCAAAAAGAGTTCACGGTTCAGCTTTATTTCAAAGAGGTTTAACGCAAGTATTATCAACAACTACGCTTGGCACTCCTAGTGATGCTCAAGAGATGGATGATCTTAATCCAAGTACTGAAAAGACTTACTTACACCACTATAACTTTCCTCCTTATTCAGTGGGTGAGACCCGGCCAATGAGAACTCCTGGAAGGAGAGAAATTGGTCATGGAGCCCTAGCTGAAAGAGCCATAATACCTGTTTTACCAGGGAAAGAAACATTCCCTTACGTTCTAAGAGTAGTAAGTGAAGTTTTAAGTTCTAATGGATCTACATCAATGGGATCTGTTTGTGGAAGTACGCTATCTTTACTTGATGCTGGTGTTCCTTTAAAAGCCCCTGTAAGCGGAACTGCGATGGGCCTAATTAAAGAAGGCAAAGAGATTAGAATTCTTACAGATATTCAAGGAATTGAAGATTTCCTTGGAGATATGGACTTCAAAGTTGCTGGAACTGAAAAAGGAATAACAGCATTGCAAATGGATATGAAAATTAAAGGATTACCAGTTTCTGTAATTTCCGATGCCATAAAAAAAGCTCGTCCCGCAAGATTACATATATTGGAAAAAATGCAGGAAGCAATTGAAAAACCTCAAGAATCATTATCTCCTCATGCCCCAAGACTTTTAAGTTTCAGAATTGATCCTGAACTTATAGGTACTGTGATCGGTCCAGGTGGTAGAACTATCAAAGGTATTACAGAAAGGACAAATACCAAAATTGATATCGAAGATGGGGGAATTGTTACTATAGCCTCCCATGACGGAGCAGCTGCAGAGGAAGCTCAGAAGATAATAGAAGGCCTAACAAGAAAGGTTCACGAAGGTGAAATCTTTTCAGGAGTAGTTACTAGAATTATTCCTATAGGAGCCTTCGTTGAAATACTACCTGGTAAAGAGGGTATGGTTCACATATCACAGTTATCAGAGGCTAGAGTCGAGAGGGTAGAGGACGTTGTTAGGCAAGGTGACGAGGTAACAGTAAGAGTTCGGGAAATTGATAGTAGAGGCAGGATTAATTTAACCCTTAGAGGTGTTGGTCAGAATAATGGGATGTCCTATCCAGAACCAACCCCCACACCCGTAGCACCTCTTAATTAATCAAAAGGATATAAATCGAATTTTCTTATAACTTGCATTATTTCTGAGCATATACTTTTATGAGAAAATTTACCACTTGTAGCGATTATTATTCCACCTTGCTCAAAATTTGAGCCTCCATAGGATAATTCATCATTATTTAGATTGGTTAAAGAACCGCCAGCAGTTTTCAAGATAGCTTCTGGCGCAGCGAAGTCCCAGTCTTTAGGCGAACTCTTACCTGGCAGGCTCAAACAAATATAGATATTACTCTCTCCTCTTAAAATTGAAGCAATTTTACACCCAACACTTCCCATAACAATTTGATCTTTAAAATTTAATTTTTCAATTACCTTTTTTAGAGTTTGATTCCTATGATTTTTACTTGTAACAATTGTCATATCATGAATTCTACTATTGTTTTGCAGAGGATTAGTTTTTAAGTAAGTTCCATCTCTTGATTCACACCAACTTTTTCTTCCATTAGAGATCCATAATTGATTCTTCTCAGGGATAAGAACAACTCCAATTAACGGTTTTTGCTTATAATTCAATGCCAGATGCATCGCATAATTACCCGTTCCTTGGATAAAATCCTTTGTACCATCTAAAGGATCTAAAACCCAACACCAGTCAGATTTTGCTTCAAAATAACTTAACCCATCCTTTACATTCTCTTCACTTAAAATATCCCAATCAATATTTTTGTAATTTTTATTTATTCCATTTATGATAATCTCATTAACTTTTAAGTCAGCAAGAGTTACGGGATCTTCAGGGGTTTTATTTTGAATAATGTTAGCTTTTTCTTTTGGATTTCTAATGAGATTAGAATAATAAATCAATATATCTGCTGCTTTCCAGCTTAAAATCCTCAAATCATCGATAAGATTATTAATATCTAAATCAAAAGGTAATTTAGTCACATAAATGAATATCGATTCTTTATTTTCTCATATAGACCAAAAACCTGAAAGCGGAATTTTATATATAGTAGGAACTCCTATTGGAAATTTATATGATATTTCTTTAAGAGCTTTGAATACTCTAAAAAATGTTTCACTAATAGCTTGCGAAGATACTAGACAGACACAAAAAATAATGAATAAATATTCAATAAAAAATAATCTTATAAGTTTTAATATGCACAACTCAATAAAAAAAATTCCAATAATTATAAATCAACTCAAGAAAGGTGAGTCAATTGCACTAGTGAGTGATGCAGGGATGCCAAGCATTTGCGATCCAGGTGAAAATCTTGTTAGAGAAGTAAAATTAAATAAATTAAAAACTATTTGTATACCAGGCCCTTGCGCAGCTCTTACCGCTTTAGTTTCTAGTGGACTAGAATCATCTAAATTTATCTTTGAGGGTTTTCTACCAAAGAAACAAAGTGAAAGAAATAAAATCCTTTTTGATATCAGCAAAAATACTAAAACTACTATAGTTTATGAATCACCTCATAGAATTAATAAATTATTACTAGAACTGAAAAATTTTTGCGGAGGTGATAGAGAAATTCAACTTTATCGCGAATTAACCAAAAAGTTTGAGGAGCATATTGGCAATAACATTAATGAAGTTATAGACAATATTCAAGATAAAGAAATTATTGGAGAGATAACAATATTAATTAGAGGTATAAACCATTCAAAAGATCAAGATATAAATCTAATAATTTTAAAGAATGAACTTAATGAATTAATTAATGCAGGTTTAAATTTACCCTCGGCGTCTAAATACCTAGCAAAAAAAAATGGTATTCCAAAAAATATAATTTATAATTTATATTAGAGATATATTAAGTAAAATAAGATATGTCTGAAGCATTTAAAAGGTTAATTTTTTCAATTACCTTCAATTCTTGTTTGTTTTTATTATTGATAATAGGTATACAAAATAGCTCAAGTAAAGGGAAGGTTAATTTGTTTAAACAAGAAACTATTTCCTTACCAATAAGCTTTATAGTTGGTGTAAGTTTCATATCAGGTTCAATAACAGGAAGTTTTTTACCTATTTTTTTTAAAAACAAAAAGGTTGATAGTTAAATAGAAATCAAATTTTCAGCAGTAACTATTCTAGATATTCCACGAGACATCAATATCGGAGCAACAATTCTAAATACATCAGTATTAGGAACTTTTAGTACTTTCTGGTCTTTGTTACAAATACGCTTTGCGGTCTTCAAGTCAAAATGAATTTCTATAGTTTTTCTTTGCAAATCATTTTGAGGTAAAAATTGCCATTCAGGATAATCTTTTAAATACTTAGTTTCTAGTTCGATTTCTTTTTTGACAATTAAAAAAACCATATTAGGCAGTTTTATTTCTGAGAGAGGTATCGAAGAAATATCTTTCTGAGAAACAGCTTCAAAGTCATGATCCAAAGGAGTTATTTCTATGAAGGATTCAAAAGGATTAATTTTATCTTCATTTGATGTACCTATTGATATTGAAGTATCATCAGTTTTATTTATTTTATTTTTCTCATTAATTTGTTGATTATCATTTTCAAGCAATTTTTCATTTTTTATATCGAATGTTGCATTTAATCTATTGAGAATTTCTTTATATTTTATTTCTCCGAGACTTTTTTTTAGATTTCTTATTATCGTCATTTTAGTGCAGTTAAACTTTTCAGATAAAAACTCAACAGATTGATTATCTAAAAAATTAATTTTTATTTCTTCTTTTTGTTTTTCAGTGAGTCTTTTAGCCAAATTCGAAAATAACCATTAAGTTTGATTTTAGGAAATTATCTCACAAAAGAATGTTATTTAAACAAATTAAAAATAAAAGTTGTTATCAACTCATCTTTGTAAATTTTAGACCTTACTGTCAGATATAATGAATAAGTGCTTCCTTAGCTCAGCTGGATAGAGCAACTGCCTTCTAAGCAGTGGGCCGCAGGTTCGAATCCTGCAGGAAGCGTTCAACCAAGAATAAATTTTTATTTAATTTACATATTTGGGGATCCAACTTGCCAAAAATTAATTCCAAGTTCAATCAAATCATCTTTAGGAACTATCTTCCTAGTATCAAATATCCAAGCTGGTTTTCTCATAAGACTTGACAATTTTTGCCAATTTAATTCTTTATATTCCTGCCACTCAGTAATAATAATTATTGCGTCTGCATTTATCGCTGATTTATAAATATCTTTCTCAAAATTCCATCTTCCATGAGATAACGGATTCTCTTCAAATTCTTTTATGGAAAGTTCCTGTTCAATCTGAATATTATTTACCTTGGGATCGTTTATTTTTAATTGAGCACCATTTTCTATTAAATTCTTTGATATTTCTATCGCTGGAGATTCTCTTGTGTCATTAGTATTAGCTTTAAAAGCAAAGCCTAATAATAAGATTTTTTTACCAGTAACTGTTCCAAATAACTTCTCAACAACTAAATTAGAGATGCGCTTTTTTTGCCATTGATTTATAGTCAGGACTTGTTCCCAATAATTTGCGATACTGTCTAAGCCATAATGCCTACACAAATAAACTAAATTCAAAATATCTTTCTTGAAACAACTACCTCCAAATCCAGGACTAGGAGATAAGAATTTTTTCCCTATTCTAGTATCATGACCTATTGCTTTTACTACTTCATCAATCTCTGCACCAGTTGATTCACATAATGCCGTAATTGAATTAATGGAGCTTAATCTTTGCGCGAGAAAAGCATTCGCGATTAATTTAGAAAGTTCACTACTCCAGATATTTGTTAAAAGAATTTTTTCTTCAGGAATCCATTTTATATAAATTTCTTTCAATATATCTATTGCTCCATAGTCCTCTCCACCTATTAAAACTCTATCAGGATTTTCCAAATCTTTAATAGCTGTTCCTTCAGCTAAAAATTCTGGACTAGATAAAACAGAAAAAGATTTTTTTTCAAAATCGCTATCACTTTCTGAATTCATCAATATATCCTTTATTAACTCTGCTGTCTTAACTGGTACGGTACTTTTTTCAACAATTATGGTATGGCCTTTCGAATATTTAGCGACTTGTCTTGCACTAGATTCAACCCATTTCAAATCACTGGCATATCCTGCCCCTAGTCCTGATAACTTTGTTGGAGTATTTACTGATATAAATATCATTTCTGCTTCACCTATTGCTTTTTCTATGTTGGTTGAAAAAAATAAATTTCTATTTCTATTTCTTTTTACTACTTCTTTAAGTCCTGGTTCATATATTGGTAAATTCATTAAATCAGAATCATTCCATGCTGCAATTTTGTTTTCATTTATATCTACAAGAGTTACTTCAATGTCAGGACAATGATCAGAAATTACAGCCATTGTCGGACCTCCAACATAGCCTGCACCAATACAACAAATTTTCTTTATAGGTATTGAAATGGGTTTTAAAAAATTAGCTCTATTATAAATGATTGAGTTAAATCATATTAGATATGCTTATAAAGTTAAATCAATATATAAATCAATGATTAATAGAAACTTAACTTCTCTAAACATTATTTACCAACTATTAATATTTATATTATTAAAAATTTAGAAACTGCATCAAAGCTCTATAGACAAAAATTTAATTTTTTAAATGAACTTATAACATCTTCAAACGAAGCTTAATTGTAAAATTTAGATACCATAGAAATTAATTAATTAATTAAATTCCTTGCAAGAAGTCAAATTAGATAAAGTTGAAAAAAAAATACCAAAATTATTTAATAATATTTTTTTAGTAGGTTCATTTCTTTTACCTTCGGCATTCACATTAGGAACTGGATTTCTTTTAATTAGCGTAATTTATGGCGTCTATATCGGTAAAGGATATTTAAAAGACAAATTAAATATAATTTTTTTTATAGCTGGTATTTTTCTAATAATTAGTGCTTTTATACATTCAAACTTTAACGATTACCTAAGTAACTACAATATAAATCATTCATTATCTTGGATTGGATTAGCTAATTGGATTCCTTTTTTCGTATGTTTTTGGGGATTTCAACCGTATTTAAATAGCAAAACAAAAAGAAGAAGTACAGCATTTGCTTTGCTTGCAGGTACCCTGCCTGTGATAATAACGGGAATTGGACAATCTTTTTTCAAGTGGTATGGGCCCATTCAAACATTGAATGGATTAATCGTTTGGTACCAAAGACCTATTGAAGGGATTACTGGAATGACAGGCTTATTTAATAATCCAAACTATACAGGTTTATGGCTTAATTTAATTCTGCCATTTTGTTTGGCAGAAGCAATAAATTCAAGATCTAATAAATTAGATAGGATTATCACTTTTATATTTTCTTTTAGTTTTGCCTTATGTACTATATTGACCAATTCAAGAGCAGCATGGATATGTATTTTTTTAGGAAGTGTAGTGATTTTTGGTAAGAAAGGTCTAAAACTAATATTTCCTTTAATAATATCTATTTGTCTAATAATAAGCTCTACAATATATCCAATTTTTGGCAATAAAATTCAGTTTTTCTTTAGGTCTATTATTCCAAATAATATTTGGATGGAATTTGCAGATTTTCAAATCTCAAGATTAGATATTTGGAATACTGCATTAAAAAACATAATAAATTTTCCAATTTTTGGAACTGGAGGCGGTTCTTTTCCGGATATTTATATGTATGAAACTGGACTATGGAAGGGTCATGCTCATAATTTACCATTAGAACTTTTTTTAAGTTATGGGATCCCAGCAGGAATAATTATTCTTTTACCAATTATTTACTTATTTATCTTTAGCACTAAAACAATTTTTTTTAATAAATTAATTAAAATCTCAATATTTGATAAAGCATGGGTAATTTCCATCATGTTATTTTTATTTTCACAATTAGTAGATGTTCAATATTTTGACGGGAGAATTAGTATAACATTTTGGATCCTTCTTGCTGGAGCAAAAAATATAATTGACGAAGATAAACTTCCTATAAATTTTATTAAAGGGAAATAAATAAAAAATGATATATTAATAAAATTAGTTTTAATAATAGATGCAAATAAGACTAACTTGGATTAATACAAGAAGACGAAAGATAATTGCAATTATCATAGATTTTTGGATATCTATCTTACTTTATAATTATGTCTACTTTCTTGATCTTAATTCTTATCCAAACCAAGTTGTGACTATAAGCATAGGTTCCTTTTGGGTAATCTTTAGTTACATATTAGGAAGATATAAAAAACAAAAAAATATTTCCGTACAAAGCTCTTTATTTTCTATATTGAAGATTCTTTCTATGATAATCTTCGGTATATTTATTTACGCATTTATTAATTGGTTTTCTTCAATTATTCTTTTTGATCAATTATTAATTGATCAAAAAGATTTATTACTTAAAGATATATTTATTAAATCAATTTTGAATATAGGTTTTCTTAGTTTAATTTCCCAATCGTTCATTAGTATTCTAAATTATAAAATTTATGATAAGAAAAATCTATGGATTTTTTATGGGAAAGAACAAGAATATAGTAAATTTTTGCGAGAATTAAATTACCATTCAAATCATCCAGAAATAAATTTTATATCAGCTTCTGAGCCTCTAAAAATAAATAAATCTAAGAATTTGAAAGGGATTATAGTTAATGAGAACGATATAATAAACTTAGATAATCTAGACAATCTTTACAAAATAAAATTATCAGGTATTGAAGTTATAAATCTAATTGATTGGTTTGATAAAGAGTATCATAGGATCCCAACTGATTTCATAGAAAGTAATTATCAACTCATAAAAAAATTAAAATCTATTGAAGATAACTATCATAATAGAATCAAGAGATTAGGTGATATTTTTGTAAGCCTTATAATAATATTAATAACTTTACCGGTTATTCTTATAGTAAGTTGTTTGATTTATTTAGAAGACAAAGGGCCTATTTTTTATACTCAAAAAAGATCTGGCTTAAATGGGAAAATTATAAAAATCATAAAATTTAGAAGCATGCACGTTGATGCTGAAATTGAGGGAATTCAGTGGTCTAAAAACAATGATAAGAGAATTACACGTATCGGAAGAATATTAAGAGCCGTGAGAATTGACGAGTTACCGCAACTTTTTTGCGTTCTTTTAGGAAGTATGAGTTTGATTGGACCAAGACCAGAAAGGCCAGAAATAGAAAAAAAACTTTTTAAAAAAGTGCCCTATTACAAATCAAGATATATCTTAAAGCCTGGTATAAGTGGTTGGGCTCAAGTAAATTATCACTATGGGGCAAGCGTCTCAGACACGAAACAAAAATTAAGTTACGACATATATTACATAAGTAATTTTTCATTTTTTCTAGACCTTTTAATCTTTTTTAAAACAATTAAATTAGTCTTAAATGCAAAAGGTTATAAACCGAAAAATATTATTGATAATAATCCAAATACCAATTAGCAAATTTATTAACTCCTTCTTTTATCGTGACTAGTGGCCTATAACTAATCCAGTCTTCCAAACTCTGAGTTGATGCATAAGTTGATTCGACATCTCCAGGTTGCATATTTTCAAAAACTTTTGTTGCCTTAATAGATAAAGCTTCCTCCAATAATTCAACAAAATCAAGAAGCTTTACTGGATTACCATTGCCAATATTAAATATCCTATGAGGAATTGATGGTTTGCCAAATTTATAGTCATCATCAGGAGAGGGGACTTTCAAAGAACATAAATAGGTTCCTTCGATAATGTCAGATATAAAAGTAAAATCTCTACTCATGTTCCCATGATTAAAAACTGTGATTGGTTTTTTCTGCAATATTTTATCAGCAAAAATCATTGGAGCCATATCAGGTCTTCCCCAAGGACCGTAAACAGTAAAAAATCTAAGTCCTGTTATGGGTAAATTATAAATATTGCTATAAGCATGAGCCATCATTTCATTGGATATTTTTGTTGCGGCATAAAAGCTTAATGGAGTATCAACTTTATGTCCCTCAGAAAAAGGATATTCTTTACTCGCGCCATAAACTGAACTACTAGATGCATAAACCAAATGTCTTACATCATGGGTTTGGCATAGGTCCAAAATATTTGAGAATCCCAATAGATTGGATTTAACGTATGAAGATGGATTAACGATCGAATATCTAACTCCAGCCTGTGCAGCTAAGTTAACAACAATCTGGGGTTTTGAATCTAGAAATATTTTTCTCATATGATTTTTATCTTCGATATTACTTTTATAAAAAAGCCAACTAAAGTTATTTTTAATTGAATATTCTTTTATATTTTTAAGCCTTTTTAATTTTAAATTTTTGTCGTAATAACTATTAATATTATCAATTCCAATAACTTGAAAACCTGATCCTAAGAATTTTTTTACCAAAAATGACCCTATAAAGCCAGCCGCTCCAGTAATAAGGATAGGTCCATTATTTTGCATCATCTTTTCAGAATAGAATTTTAATATAAAGCATTACAATATATAATTAGAAAAATATTGAGAAATTAAATATTCATGTATTCTTTTGGATTAAATATAAAAAATATTCTTTTATTAAAGTTATCTTATCTATTAGTTTCTTCGATAATTCCAAGTCAATTAGTTTATGGATACGAATTATGCGAAATAAAAGAAGAATGTTTTTACAATGAGAAATTTAAAAAAGAAATAAGTTTTAAAAAAAACCTAAGCTATTCAAAAAATTTCGACAATTTTTTTAATAAAAGGCATATAGATCCATTAGAAATATTTTTTGCATTTACTAATGAAAACTCTAATAAGATTGGCATCGAAATAGAAGCCATTGAACAATCAGAAAATAAAGAAAAATTCATAGCGAAGGGAGATGTAATTATCAAAAGAAATGGTGCTGTTCTTCTCACTGATTATATTGAGTATGACAAAAATACTAAGTTGTTAAAGTCAGAAGGAAACATCAAATTTTTAAATAAAAATCAAATATTCACCTCTGATTATTTTGAATATAATTTTTCAGATAAATCAGGATTTATTGAAAATATTTATGGAGTAATTGATTTAGAAACATTCAGCGAAGATATTAATCTTAGAAAAGATAATAAATCTGTTACAAAAAATCCGCTCGATGGTTTAGCGAATAGCACATTAGAAAAAAGGAATCCTATTGGATTAAGTTTCAAAAGCGGAAATGCTAATTCAAGTATTTTAAACTTCAAAAATTTAGATATATCAAAAAAACGTATTGAAAAATGGAGATTTAAATCTCAAAAAATAAAGATAAACGATTCATTAATAAGTTCTAAGAAAATAATATTCACAAATGATGCCTTTAATCCTCCTCAATTAGAGCTAGTTGCACATAATGTATATTCTAAAAATAAAAAAAATAAAACAATCTTTATAAGCAGTTGGACAAACCTAGTCTTAGATAAAAAAGTTTCATTACCTTTAGGAAGGAGGAGAATAAGTGATAAGCGAGAAAATCTTAATAAGTTTAGTTTAGGGATAGACAATGAAGAAAAAGATGGATTATTTATATCTAGGACATCTGATAGATTTAAATTCAAAAGTTTAGATTTTCAATTTATACCGGAGCTTTATTTACAGAGAATCTTCAATGATGAAACATCTAGTTTTAGAGAAAAAGGAACATCTATAACCAGTCCAAAGATAAAAAATAAAATCACGCCTATTGATTATTTTGGAGGGAAGATTTTAATTGATGGTGAGATCGCATCTTATAAAATTAATTCAAGCAGCAGTATAAATTCTCTTGATATCAATAAACTACATGAGTCACTTAGATCATCTATAACTCTATCAAAAAACCTAAGGAATAAAAATCTTAAAAATTTAGAATTAAATTATTTTGCCTCATATAGAGAAAAAATAGATACTGGATATCATGGAATTCACGAAATTTATAATGGATACGGTATTAACTTAAAAAATTCATTTAATAAATCTCACAAAAAAAGTAATTGGTCATCAAATCAAAATCTTTCATTAGGGAAATTTAAGGCTGTCAATCATCAAGGTGATCTTGCGTCACATACGCGTACAAGTATAGGAGGAAATATAAGGAATGAATATACAATTTGGAAGTCTAGTTTAAAAGATATTGAAATAGATGATTCTTATAAATTTATACCCAGCACCTTGAAAAACGAATTGAATTTGGTTAGCGATATTAATCTTGCAATTAATAATTATAGTGATTATGGATCTCAAAATTTTATTAGATTTTCTATCGGACCAGCCTTAACAATAGGAAAGTATAAAAAAAGCTTTTTGGACTATACCTCTTTGGGAACTTTTTTAGAAATAACAAGTAAAAGTGGTTCTTCTCCTTTTAAATTTGACGACATTAATGATGACTTAAAAATTAATTTAAATCTTAATCAACAAATAGTTAAAAGTTTAAGCTTGGGTATAAGTTCTTATCTTAATATTGATAAAGATTCAGATCAATATAATAAATTTATCAACACAAAATACTCACTTAACTGGAATAGAAGAGCTTATAATTTCCAAGTATATTTTGAACAAGATACTAAAAATGCGGGTTTAAACTTCACAATATTTGGCCTGCCATTTAATGGGTTGGGTAAAGAATTTTAATTCCAAACTGTATGAAAGAATTAAATAAAAATGCATTCAATAGCAACTTTAAACCTAGAAAAATTGCTATTATCTTAGGATTTTACGAAGGTTATGAATTTATAAACGAGCAATTACAATCTATTTTTGATCAAACTCACCAGAACTTTATTATTTTTGTAAGTGATGATAATTCAAAAGATAACTTTTCGATTGAAAAATTAAACATCAATGAAAGAAACAAAAAAAAAATTAGAGTTGAATTTAGAAATAAAAATATTGGATATGCAAAAAATTTTTTAAGTGCTTTAGTTTCCATCAATGACTACTTTGATTATTATGCGTTCTCTGATCAAGATGATATTTGGTACCCAGAAAAGTTAGAAAAAGCTATAAAATCCCTAGAAGAATACCCAGATAATCAAGCAAATCTTTATGGTTCAAGAACCGAACTAATTGGAGCTTCTGAAGAAATAAAGCTTGGGAAATCAATCGAATTCAAAAAATCTCCTTCATTCCAAAATGCTTTAACTCAAAACATCTTTGGAGGAAACACTATGGTCTTTAACAGAACTGCATTTGATTTAATCTGCTCAACTAAAATAAATCAAAAAATAATCGCACATGATTGGTGGTGTTACCAAATAATTAGTGGTGCAGGAGGCAACGTTTTTTATGATAAAAATATTTACTTAAAATATAGACAGCACAATACTAATTTAATTGGATCAAATATCTCATTAAAAGATAAATGGTTGAGATTTTGTAAAGTGGCAAATGGAAATTTCAAAATTCAAAATGATAATAATCTTAGAGCGATCATTAATAATCAAAATCTCTTAACTAGAAGTAATGGAAAAACTCTTACCAACTTTATAAAGGCGAGAGAATCATTTTTCTTAAAAAGGATTTTTTACTTTTTAAAATCAGGAGTTTATAGGCAAACTCTTATTGGTAATATTGCTTTATTTATTGGAATAGTGATTAAAAAAGTTTAATTATTGTTAACAAGAATAAGGTATAATTGAATGTTAATGAATTTATCTTATGTCATATTCAGATAGAAAAGGAATAATTCTTGCAGGCGGTACTGGTAGTAGATTATTCCCAATTACAAAAGGTATAAGCAAGCAATTAATACCTGTTTATGACAAACCAATGATTTTTTATCCTTTATCAACTTTAATGTTAGCAGGGATTAAGGATATCCTTATTATTACTACAAAAGAGGATTTAAAGATTTTTAAATCTTGTTTAGGAAATGGGGATAACTTTGGTGTAAAAATTAGCTATGAGATTCAACCAAAACCAGAGGGTATCGCACAGGCCTTTATTATAGGTGAGAAATTTATTGGAAATTCTCCTGTTGCTTTAATACTAGGTGACAACATTTTTTATGGAGAAGGAATTTCTTCTCTTCTTAAAGGTGCTAATAAAAAGAAAAACTCTTCAATTTTTGCTTATCAAGTCAGTGATCCAGAAAGATATGGAGTTGTAGAGTTTTCAAAAGATGGAAAGGCCATAGGTATACAAGAAAAACCAAAAGATCCTAAAAGCAAATTTGCAATCACAGGAATTTATTTCTATGACAATTCAGTAGTTAAAAAAGCCAAAGAAATATCTTCTTCGCCAAGAGGAGAATTAGAAATAAGTGACATAAACGATATTTACTTGAAAGAAGGAAATCTTAGCGTAGAAGTTTTCGAAAGAGGAATTGCTTGGTTAGATACTGGAACAGTCGATTCTTTACATGAGGCTTCATCATTTATAAGAACAATCGAACATAGGCAAGGATTAAAGATATGTTGTCCTGAAGAAATTGCATGGAGAAATGGTTGGATTAGTAATTTAAAACTTGAAAAACTTGCTCTAAATTATCTCAAAAGTGGATACGGTAGCTATTTATTATCACTTCTAGAAGATTAGATATGAATTTACAATATTCTGAACTTTATAACGAAAACAATAGAGTCATTAGGGGCCCAATCCTACTTAAACCAAAAATTTTTGGGGATGAAAGAGGATTCTTTTTTGAAAGTTGGAATAAAAAGAATTTGTATGAAGTATTTAAAGACAATGATCAAAAAGAAGCGATTTTCGTTCAAGATAATCACTCAAAATCAACCAAAGGAGTTCTTAGAGGTTTACATTATCAAAGGAATCCTATTCCTCAAGGGAAATTAGTCCGTTGCATTAAAGGAGAAATTTTTGATGTGGCTGTAGATATTAGAAAGAAATCAGAAACTTACGGATCATGGGTTTCTGCTTATTTAAATTCAGAGAACAAACATCAACTCTGGATACCCGAGGGGTTTGCACATGGCTTTCTCACTATGTCTGAAACAGCTGAAGTTGCCTATAAAACAACAAACTATTGGGATAAAGATTGTGAAAGGAGCATAATTTGGGAAGATAAAGATATAAACATTAAATGGCCAACAGAAAACAATAAATCATTATCAATACTCTTAAGCGAGAAAGATAAAAAAGGAATGAAATTATGTGAGTTAAAAGATGAAGATCTATTTTAAAAATCTAAAAAAATTCTTTAATGAAGTGAAATTTTACTATTTCTAAAATGTATATCTTAATAGCTTAGGATAAAAGATATTTTTCTGAATAATGAGAGTTTTAATCATTGGAGCTAATGGACAATTAGGAAAGTGTTTATCTGATACAAAACCAGAAAAATTAGATTTAATTTCTTACTCCAAAGAAGAATTTGATCTATTAGATATAGATAAGTGTTTACAAAAGATAGATAGAGATAAGCCAAACTATGTAATAAACGCTGCAGCATACACAGCTGTTGATAAAGCTGAAACAGAAAAAGAAATTGTAGAAATCATAAATGCACAAAATCCTTACAAAATAGCTTATAAACTTCAAAACCTAGGGGGTAAGTTCATTCAAATAAGTACTGATTTTGTTTTTAGTGGCTTAAAATCATCACCATATAAAACTGATGATGACTTATCTCCTCTCAATGAATACGGAAAATCAAAAGCCCTTTGTGAAAAATTACTCCTCGAGCTAAACAACTCAAAAACAATAAGAACTAGCTGGTTGTACAGTCCCTATGGCAAGAACTTTTGTCTTACAATGCTTCATTTGCATAAAAGCTGCTTAGAGAAGAAAGTCCCTTTGCGAGTCGTTTCTGACCAAATAAGCTGTCCTACTAGCTGTTTTAGCCTCTCTAATGTATGTTGGAAAATGATAATTAATAATGAGATCTTCAGAAACAAGCAAAAAATTTTTCATTGGTCAGACTCTGGAGTAGCTAGTTGGTATGACTTTGCTGTAGCGATAGGAGAAATAGGTTTAAAACTTGGACTTTTAGAAGACAATTCTAAAGTGTTGCCAATAAAGTCAAAAAATTTTCCAACTCCTGCGAAAAGGCCATGTTTCTCATTACTAGATAGTTCAGATACTTGCGACCTTTTAAAATTAGAAAGGAATCATTGGAGATTTGAATTAGAGAATGTTATAGAACAAATAAAATTAATTAATTAATGTCAAATTATCAAACAAAAATAAAAAATTTATTCTTGATAATCTATTTGTTTTAAAATCATAGGATTAATAAAATCTTCAATGAGAATACTGATTACTGGAGGAGCAGGTTTTATTGGGAGTCATGTTATAAAAAAGCTCCTCCAACAAGAGGAAAATATAGTTTTTAATATTGACAAAATGGGTTACGCTAGCAACCCTTATATCTTTGATGACTTAAAAAAACAAAATAGTAGTATCTCAACTAACCAATATAAATTTTTTAATATTGATCTTGCTTCAAAAACTGACACGGAAAGGGCTGTAGAGGAAGCTAAACCAAATTTAATAATGCATTTAGCAGCAGAAAGTCATGTTGATAGATCCATAGATGGTCCCGAAGAATTTATTAAAAGTAATATTGTAGGTACTTTTAACTTACTAGAATCAGCTAGAAAATTTTGGTCAACCCTAAATTCTGATGATAAGAAAAATTTTAGATTTCACCATATCAGCACAGATGAAGTTTTTGGCTCCTTAGGAGAATTAGGAAGTTTTTCCGAAGAGACTCCTTACGATCCAAGAAGTCCGTACTCAGCATCTAAAGCATCTAGCGACCATTTAGTTAAAGCTTGGTTTCACACTTATAAACTACCCATAGTTTTGACAAACTGTTCAAATAATTATGGCCCATTACAATTTCCAGAAAAATTAATTCCTCTTGTAATTTTCAAGGCCTTTCAAAACGAAAAAATACCCATTTACGGAGATGGTTTAAATACAAGAGATTGGCTTTTTATTGATGATCATGTAGACGCACTACTTTTAGTTGCAGAAAAAGGTATAGTCGGCGAGAGTTATTGTATTGGAGGCAATGGGGAAAAAAGTAATAAAGAAGTTGTCTTGAAAATATGTGAAATCATGGACAAAAAATTTCCTCTAAAAGCACCTCATAAAAATTTAATTGAATTCGTTAAAGATAGACCCGGTCATGACAAAAGATATTCTATTAATCCATCAAAAATTGTTAAAAATCTAGGATGGAAAGCTAAGCATACCTTTGATGAAGGATTGGAAGAAACTGTGAATTGGTATCTAGATAACATTAATTGGTATGAGAAAATCTCAAGCAAAAATGTATATAATTTTCAGCGTTTAGGAAAAACAAGTAGCTAGAAATTATTTATTTTTATTCATAGAAAACTCTATATTAAAGATAGAAAATCACCTTCCTTTCCATTCTTGTATAAACGTAGATCGACAAAAATAGCATTATCAAATTACCTATTAAGACAATAAATCCAAGCTGAAAGTAAGGTAGGCCATAAATAATCGAATTCCTAAGCAATTTCAGGACCTGATAAATAGGGTTGAAATCTGCTATGAATCCAAATGAACCCAAACTTTTCTTCACATAAAGTATTGGTGATAAAAGAAATAATAAATTAGTTATTATTGGCAGTAATTGAAATAAATCAGTAAATTTTGTCCCTAGTAAGGAAATCAACAACTGTAACCAAAAAATAAATAGTAATAGATTAAAAAAATGTAAGGGAGCTGCAACTAAATTGAGTACTAGTCCAGGAGAGAATATAAGAAAAACGATAAACACCATGATGAATGCCTGCATAAAAGACTGAACTTGAAAAGCCCACTCCTGGCAAACGAAAAATATTGGCTTAATAGTTGAATTTTTTAAACTATTAGAGTTTGTTATGAAAATCAAAGGTGCTTGGTTTATTGCTTCACTTATAGGTGTCCAAATTACTAATCCAATGCCAAGATAAATAAAATATTCCTTAAAATTGGAAACATTGAATACTGTTCCATAGACAAATCCCAAACATAAAACAGTCATTAGTGTTGAGATGCCAAGCCAAAAACTGCCTAAAGCGGTTCTAGCGTATCTTGCTTTAGTTTTCGCTATTGCTGTAAACCACCAAGTTTTTCTTGTCTTAAAAGAATACCTTAGGACACTATGAATGGTATTTCTCATAAAAATCTAGAGCCTCCTCAATATTCCCATCAAAGATTAGATTACCACCAGAGAAGACAATGCCTCTTAAGCAGAATCTTCTCAACAATTCAGTAGAATGACTTGCTATAAAAAGAGATCCTGAACTATCAAGAAAATCATTTAATCTTACTTGAGCCTTATCATAGAATTCTCTATCACCTGTTCCGAGTCCTTCATCCAAAGCAAGGCACTCGTGATTTTTATACGTTAATAACGAAAACATCAATCTTGCTGACATGCCCTCACTATAAGTTTTCAAGGGTAAAAATATATAATCTCCTAAACCAGAAAATTCTGTAATGTCCTCTAAAAAATCTTGAAAACCCTTAAGAGAATTATTCATCATTAAATAATGAGCTTTAGCAGAATCTACTCCTGAAAGTTGCTCTTCAACAATAAAAGATCTCTCAATCATTGGATAAACTTTTACGCTGATTTTCAGTGATCCTAATGTAGGTTGATAAATTCCAGAAATTAATCTTATAAATGATGTCTTACCTGAACCATTATGTCCAATTAAAGCTATCTTTTCACCTTTATAAACTTTTAAATTAACTGAATTTAAAGCCGTAACAAATGAATTATCTTTACTTCTAGTAAAACCGCCGCCAGTCACAGACTTAATAATTTTTCTTTTTAAACTAAAGTCCGATTTGGACATCAAGGGTATTTGGAGAGTAACGTTTTCTAATTCAATAATGGGTTCAACTTTTAAATTAGATTTATTAATCATGATATTGATCTTCGTTTTAAAATTAATCTAATTTTTTATTAATAGGTAATTTTAACACATTGAATTTTGCTAATAATCAACTAACTAGCATGTTGATACTTATTAGAAAATTTGACTATTTAAGCAAAAAAAAAGAAAGAGATAATATTTGAATTATCTCTTTCTTTAACAGTTTAGTTTTTATTCTATTCACCTCATAACTCAACAAACTGAAGTTAAGTTAAAGCTCTTCCTTCAGCACTACCAAATTCAATGTAGTGTTTCTTAGCTAGCTCTTGATCTGTACCGAATGCAGCTCTTAGATCAGCATGAGCAGCAAGATAGGATGAAGCATCAAACGAAACGGTTCTTCCTTCTGTTGATCCGTAGCTTATATAGTGAAGAGCTGCTGATGTTGTATCAGTACCGTAAGCAGCAATTAGATCTGAATGGCTGGCGATGTAGCCTAACTCGTCAAATGTATCAGTTCTACCTTCAGCAGATCCGAATTCAACGAAGTGCTTAGTACCTAACGCTCCATCAGAACCGAATGCACTAATTAAGTCAGAGTAACTTGCAATGTAACTTAACTCGTCAAATGTATCTAGAGCTAAACCAGCAGCATATCCAGTACTTACATAGTGAGCAGCTGCATCAGTGACAGTACCAATTAAGCTGGAGTTTGAAGCCAAGTAGCTATTCTCATCAAACGTGTCTACAGCTCTTCCTTCGCTATATCCATGATTGATGTAATGAACAAGAGCTTCATCTGTGTTTGTGCCGAATGCTGCTAATAGATCTGTATAACTTGCAAGATAACTAGCCTCATCAAAAGAATCAAAGCTTCTACCTTCAGCAACACCAAAAGCGAAGTAATGAGTTCTCGATAGTGTTAGGTCTGTGCCGAATGCTGCTAATAGATCAGAGTAACTAGCAAGGTAACTTGAAGCATCGAATGTTAATCCTGAAATTCCAGTTGATTCGAATGCAGTCTGAGCATCAGCTCCAGTACCTGTAATTGTAGTTAAAGAAGAAGCATCAATTGCTCCTGTAGTGTTTCCATCAAGGGTATTTAAAGCTGATGCCACGATTGTGGTGTCAGTTATTGTGACTGCTTCGTCTCCACCACCACTTATTCCAGCTGTTGCATACATTGTATTAGCGTCTGCAACAGATCCAGTTATTGTTGTAACTGTACTTGCATCAATTGTTCCAGTGGTATTACCGTTCAGAGTATTAAGGGTCGATGCAGTAAGTGAAGTATCAGTAAGTGTGACGGCTTCGTCTCCTAGTCCAGATAGTCCTGATGATGCATAAGCCGTATTAACGTCTGCAGCTGATCCGGTTAAGGTTGTTACTGAAGATGCACTAACAACTGTTGTGCTATCTGCATCAAGTGTATTTAGAGTGGCTGCAGCAATTGATGAACCGCTTAGGGAAACCGTTACAGCACCAGTTGTAAGAGCATCAAGATCACTTAGATCTGTAGAAGTAATAACTCCTGAATCTGTGACTGTTATGGCCTCATTACCTAGCCCTGAAATAGTTCCGGCTGAACCAGCTGCATATGCTGTTTTTATCTCGGCAAGTGTACCTGTGACTGTTGTGACTCCAGTGGCTGTTATAACCCCAGTTGTCAAACCATTAACAGTATTAAGATCTGCGGCTGAAACGGATCCTGTATCTGAAATTGTTACCGTTTCGTTCCCTAAACCAGTTACTTCACTAGCTGTATTAGCCTCATAAAGTGTTTTTATATCTGATAAGGAACCTGAAACTCCAGTTGCAACTAAACTAACAGTTCCGGTTGTTTTACCATTCAGAACATTAACAGTAGCTGCATCAACGGTACCTGTGTCAGATACGTTTATGGTGAAGGCATTACCTGTTTCATTAAGAGCTGCAAAGGTTGATAGAGCTCCAGTAGCGAGGGTAGCTGTTACAACACCAGTTGTTTGACTGGAAATATCATTAGCTTCAGTCACTGTATTAGTTGCATCATCAGAAGTAACAGCTACAGCACCAATACCTGTTATTCCACTTGAAGATAAAGCTGTATCGACTGCTCCGTTATTAGCTAAAGCACCTGTCAAGGTTGTTCCAGTGGCTAAGGTAATTGTTGCAGTAGTGTCACCATCAAGAGTATTTAACGCAGCTGCTGCAACAGTAGTATCAGTAATATTGACTGTGTATGCTCCTGCTGTAGTAGTAAGAGTAGCAAGGGTTGTCATATCACCTTCAGATATCGTCGCTGTAACAACTCCAGATGTGTAGTTACCTACTATGTCATTAACCTGAGCCACAGTAGATGAACCGGTTAAAGTTACAGTCATATTGGCATGCTCTATACCTGTAATAGTTGCTGTGGTTACACCGTGAGTTGCATCAGTTGAGTCTTGTGTAAAGACATAATGAACATCGGCATAAGAACCACTTATTCCAGTAATAGTTGTTCCTCTAGTAACTGTGAGCAGTCCAGTAGTAGCTTCGTCAAGTGTTTTAATACTAGCGGCATCGAGTAATCCTCCGAATGTAGCTGGCTCTGAAAGTGTGAGTGGAGAAGCGGCGTAACTAGAAGTAAGGATTCCGTTTCCTGTAGTTACTGCTGCTGCATAAGCACTAACTAGGTCAGCTGTAGATCCAGTAAGTGTAGTTTCTCCACCACCTGCGGCTGTTAGAGTTATTAATCCATCTGTTAAAGAATTAGCAACAATCAAATCAGCAGCTGCAATTGACGTATCTTCGAAGGTAATTGCAAAGGCATTTCCAGACTCGATGTCATAAGTACCAGCAGTAGTTTGAGCTATGAAGTCAGCAATACTATCTTTACCAACAGTACCAACCGCAAATGTTAGGGCAGCAGCACCACCACCACCAAGAGTTGCATCTGTAATGGTTACGGTATCTCCAACTTCAAATCCAGTACCACCAGATCCAGTTACTGTGGCATCACCATCACCATCAACTACAACAGAGAATGTTGCTCCAGTTCCACCTCCACTTGTAGTGTATGAGGTTACGCTAGTAGTACCTGCGGTTCTTGAGGCGCTAAGTTCACCAACTTTAAATACTAGATCATTAGTACCTGCAGTACCTGCAGTATCAAGGTAAGCAGCACTAATAGTAAATGTATCGCCAACTGTATAACCGCTTCCAGCGTCGGTTATTTCTACTTCCATACCTTTAGCGTTTAAACCAGCTACAACTACTCTTAGATCCTTAACAGCTCCTGCAGCGGCATCACCACCCAAAATTTCATTAGGGATAATAATTACATCATTGTCTGCAAAACCAGCACCACCGGCAAGAAGAGTTGTAACCGCTACACCATTGGTAACAACAACTTTTAGTCTATATCCATTAGCAGTAGTATTAGCAGCACCCTCAACACCTTCACCATTAGTTGCTGCTACTGCAATGCCAGTTGTGCTCTCACTAATGTAATAAGTACCATCTGTTCTCGTGGTATCAGCGGCAGAACCAGCTGTAGTGGCAGTGTAACCATCTTGGTCAATAGCAGTTGCACCATTAGCAGCAATCTTAATAGTGAATGTAGCTCCTGAACCACCGGCTGTAGCTGCACCAGTTGATGCTGCATAAGATGCGCCTGTAATTGCAGTTGTACCATTAGATTGGAAGAGCGTTGCGGCAGCACCGGAATGCTTAACAACATATGTGCCAACCTCATTAGCAGCAATACCACCATTAGAGACATCTGTAATAGCAGAGATTAAATTAACCGTACCTTGGGTAACAGTTCCTGCTGTAAGGAAATCATTTTTACCAATAGTCGCTGTTACAACACCCGTTGACCATGCTTGAGCGGTTTCTGCTTCGGCTTGTGTAATAGTAGCGTCAGAAATCGTTATAGCTTTTGAATCTAATCCAGTTACAGTTCCTGCAGTATTTGCTGCAATAGAAGCAGTGAGCTGAGCATATGTACCGGTTATACTTGGCGCTGTTACAGTTACAGCATTAGATGTTAATCCGTCTAGAGTTGCAAGATTTCCCGCATTAATTGTTGTAACCGTTTCATCAGTTCCAGTAGTTGCAGGGTTGTCAGCAGTCTGCTTATCAACAGTAGTTACCCAAGCATTACCAGTTCCAAGAGTAATAAGTGTGTCAAGGTCTGTTTCAGTAATAGTCGCTGTAATAGCTCCAGTAGTGAGAGCATCAAGAGCATTTGCTTCAGCAACAGTAATACTAGTATCAGAAACAGAGACTAACATTGCTCCTACACCAGATACAGTTGTTGTCCTGGCTAGAGTTGCAGTAACCTCCGCAAGTGTACCTGTAAGAGTTGAAGTAGCTGCAACGTTAACTAAACCTGTGGTTTTAGCATCAAGTGCATCTAAAGCAGTTGCAGAAATTGAAGCATCAGTAACTGCAATTGATAGAGCGTTTGTTGTCTCTGTAATACCTGCAAGAGTTGCCATATCACCGTCTGAGACTGTTGCTGTTATGACACCAGTTGTGTAACCACCAAGAGTATTTATTTGAGCTACTGTTGCTCCACCAGTAACGGTTATTGCTGAAGCTTCATATCCAGAGATCTTAGATTCACTAAAAACCGTATTTAAATCAGCATATGAACCTGAAATGGCTGGAGACTGAGCACCTGTTGTTGTTGTATCTGTATCTAAACTAATTGTTCCCTTTGTCAAAGTTGCAAGGGTGATTAAATTAGCAGCTGTAACTTCCGTATCAGCTAGAGTTATTGTTAAGTCATGTCCAGCAAAAGAACTTGATATTGCTTCACTAAGTGCACCTGTTGCCAAAAGATTTGTCATCGTTTGGGTTCCAAGGATAGTAGCTGTAACAGTTCCAGTAGTTTGAGTTGAAATTGCACCAATTTGTGCTGCTGTTGCAGTACCAGTTATTGTGACATCAATGCCATCCATTCCGATGACGACTGTACTTCCATCATTACCATTATCAACATTGTGCTGATTTAAAAGTCCAGTGGTAGCGGTCATTATAGTAGCAACTGCTGCCGCATCACCTTCAATAGATGAAGCAACAACAGTTACACTTTTATCGGTTAATTGAGCACCGTCAGCTAGTAGTGTCGCTAAATCGGTAGCTGAAATTGTAGCATCAGTAAGAGTAACTAACTTGGTTTTATTGGAAATTTGTCCATCTGCAAGAACACTATTAACATCTGCTAATAATCCAGTAATTCTCGTGACATTAGTAATATTTAAAGTTCCAGTTGTTCCTGCACTTATAGCTTTCAAATCTGCTGCAGAAACTGATCCAGTATTTGTTGGAGTCATAGCTCCATCACCTAGACCAGCAATTACGTTACCAGTAGTTCCAGCATAAGAATAAACAGTTGCTATATCTTCTACTGTTCCAGTAAGAGTTATTCCAGACACAGTTACTTTACCTGATGTCATGCCATATAACTCAATTAAGTCTGCAGCAGCAATAGTTCCATCTGTTAGCGTTACTGAAAAAGCATTCCCTGAAACTAGGTCATTTGTACCAGTAACAGTTTCATTAATTACATCAGCAATTGCATCATTTGCGAGAGTAGCTGTAATTACACCTGTCGTGTAATTATTTTGAATGTCTGTGTACTCAGTTAAAGTAACGGTTGCATCACTTAACGTTACAGCTAAATTATCTAATCCAGAGATAGTAGGTGTGGCAACACCGGTTGTATCTACTGAAGCTACATCAAATGTGAATGCAGCACCACCACCACCACCAAGCTTTGCGTCAGCAATAGTGAAGGTATTATCAACTGCATATGAAGTACCAGCAGCATTAACTGCAATGGTTACAGCACCGTTTGAAGCAACTGTAGCTGTGAATGTTGCACCTGTTCCTGATCCTGTTGCGGTATAGTCACTTGCACCAATTGTATAAGTACCTGCTGTTCTAGATGCATCAGCAGCACTTTCATTATCAACAGTTACTACTCCAGCGGCTAATTTATTTTGAGTAAGACAAGCTTCTATGTTTGCATATGTACCTGTTATTGCTGTCGCTGTTGAGTCAATGGTTATCAACCCAGATGTATCAGCATTAAGAGCAACAAGATCATCAGCTTGAATAACTGTAGTTGACCCAGAATCACCAGTTATAGTTAATGTTTCTGCTCCATCAAGACCAGTTAAATGACCAGCAGCTGCATCAGCATCATAAAGAGCAACAATTTGGTCTCCTTGACCTGTGATGCTTGTTGCATCTACAGTTATTACACCAGTAGTTAAACCATTAACAGCTGTTAAAAGAGCTGCATCAAGAGTTGTATCTGAGACAGTAACTGCTTCATTAGCTTCACCAGAGTGTCCAGCAGCATTGGTTACATAAAAGGCATTTAAGTCAGTTAAGTTTCCAGTGACAGTTGTAGCAGCACTATCATCAACTGCAACAGTTGTTTTTGCAATTAAAGCGTTTATATCAGAGGCTGCAACAGTCGTATCTTGAACAACAGTTGTATAAGCATTACCTGTACCGGTTAATCCACCAAGAACAGAGAGAGCTTGATCACTAATTGTCGCTGTGATAACTCCAGTAGTAAGCGCATCAAGTGCATTTGCTTGTGCAACTGTTATTGAATCACTAACTATGACTGCAGAAGCAGAAAGTCCTGTGAAACCAGCTGTACCTTCCTGGAATAATGCTAATGCGGTAGCGTAAGTACTTGATTCAACTGAAGTTATAGCATCACCTGCTGGGTCAAGAGTTACAGGTAATATTGTCGCTGCGGAAATAGTAGTAAGTTCGGTGGCTGTTGCAGAAGCATCAGTCATCGTAATTGTTAAAGAATGACCTGTTCCAGTGACACCAGTAGTAGCATTTGTAAGTGCATCAGCTGTAACTTCAGTAACAGTTGCAGTAACTTTACCTGTAAAGCCAGCAGTATCTATAAGAGCATGTATATCTGCAACGGCATAAGATTGAGTTCCTGTTGTATCTGGATCATCTAAAGTAACATTAGCAGCGCCTATACCTGCAATGGTTCCTGCATTGTTTGCAGTCATAGCAGTTTGAACTGTAGTAACAGTTCCTGTAACTGTAGTTGCATTACTACAAGTAACTACACCAGTAGTTAAACCATTAACAGTATTTAGAGATGCAGCAGCAACGGATGTATCAGTAACAGTTACAGCTACGGAAGCACTATCAGTAATGCCACCTGATGACATCGCTGTTTCTATATCTGCAAGTGGGCCAGTAATGGTTGTTGCTGCTGTTGCAGTAACAGTACTTGAGAAGAATGTATCTATAGTATTTAATGTAGTTGCACTAACTGTTGTATCGCTTACAGTTACAGGATCAGCACTTATTCCTGTTGGTGCGGTAGTTAATGCAATAAGAGTTGTTATATCTGAAGCTGAAGAGGATTCAATAGATGTGATATTGCTTGCGTCAACTGCTACTGATGTCAAAGCTTGAACAGCGGTTAATTCAGCTGCAGTAGCTGATGTGTCACTTACAACAAAAGAATATTTATTAAGTGAGGATCTTGTTGTGTTACTTGCAGATATTGCAGACAAATTAGCAATAGTTGTTTCAGAAACTGTTGCTTGTATATATGTTGCACTGACTGCGTCAAGAGCAGTTGCCTGCGTATGTGATATAGCACCACTTATAATCACATGACTTCCAGAACTGTAACCAGTAAATGAACTTGGATTAGCAATAAAAGAAGCTACTTGGGCAGCACTAATTGTTAAAGACACCTTAAATTCAAAAAATAAATTAAATCGAATATAGCATATTTACCTATAAATCCAATAGTACATTTGTAAATTTGAGGTAAATATGCTGTTTTAATAACAAAAAATGAAAATATCAACAGAATGCTAAAAAAAACTGGCTATCAAATTTATTCTTGTTATAGTAACCAATTTGACAAAAATATACTCATTCCAAGGCCTTTTAAAAAAAATCTTTTGAAGTGGACAGAATTTTGATTGGCAGTTCTTATTTGTGAGTATTAAAGATTTATAAAAACAGCTTTATTATTAAACTAATTTTAAACTGAATTTCTTAGTACTTTCAGAGAACTATAAAAGTATCAAACTCAAAATTACTATATGCTCCTAATATATTTTCTAAAAGTCGACATTATATTTATTAACTTACATTTTATACCTACTTTATTTATCTAATGTTTATAGCTATTAATTAAATTCTATCCGTCTAGTATGTTTCATTCATATATATGATTTTCCCTGTATATATATTGAATAACTCTCCCTCTATATTTTGATTGACTTCACTCTATATATATTGAATAACTCTCCCTCTATATTTTGATTGACTTCACTCTATATATATTGAATAACTCTCCCTCTATATTTTGATTGACT
>JFNU01000170.1 GCA_000634515.1 Prochlorococcus sp. scB245a_520K10
CTGTATTTTGCTAAATAATTAGTAGCGCTAAATGTAGTTAAACTTCTTCCTTCTGAAATTCCGTAATTTGTATAGTGAGATTTTGCTACTGAAGTATCTGTTCCAAAAGCAGATATCAAGTCAGGATGACTGGCGATATAATTTAACGCACGTGATTCACTTAATGTAAAGGGATCAGAAAATTTATAAAGAATCGCATCTGTCTCTCCATTTGATAGGTTGTTTTCTAAATCTCCTCTTGTCTCTCCAGAAATATATATTGCTGACCCATTATCTTCTATATGAAGATTTCCATAGAGATCCCAATTAGAATTTCCAAAATATTTTGTCCACATCTCATTACCATAAAAATCTATTTTTTTAAGGAATCCTTTGTCATCGGGATCAGCTATGCCAGTTAAATAAATATATCCGTCATTTCTAAGTCCCATGTCAAAAGCATTTTCACTGTTTGCTGTTCCATAAAGTTTTGTCCATATCTCATTACCATCCTTATCTAATTTCATTAGAAAAGAATCAGTACCTCCATTACAGATTTGTCCATTTAAATCACTTTCGGTAATTCCCGAAACAAATAAATCACCTTCAGTACTAATTTCAACAGACATAGCATAGTCAAGTTTGTTATTGTCACCAAAACTTTTAGACCAAAGAAGGTTACCTTGCTGATCAATTTTAGAGACTAAAATATCATCAGTATTAGAGTTACTTGAATCCTGGGTTTCTCCCACTAGGTAAACTGAACCATCACTACCAATAGAAATATCCCATGCCTCTTCGTTTAATTCAGTTCCTATGAGAGTAGTCCAAGTTTCATTACCATTTGAATCTAGTTTTATTAAATAAGCATCCTCATTTCCTAGAGAATTATTAACCTCCCCATTGAGATTTCCATGCGTTTCTCCCCATAAATAAACGTTTTCATCAAAAGTACCTCCCCATGCAATATCTGATAGTTCTGTACCAAATAATTTAGTCCATACTTCATTGCCATTAGAATCTAATTTAATAACAAAGGCATCCATATCCCCTTTGTTTATCTGTCCGTTTAAATTGCCAGTTGCTGTTCCAGTTATAAAAATATTATTTTCATTATCAATAGAAATGCTATAAGGTATTTCATTATCAACAGAACCATATAGTTTAGTCCATATTTCATTACCATTAGAATCTAATTTCAATAAGAAAATATCTTGATTACCATTATGTATTTCTCCGTTTAAGTTTCCCTGGGTTGCTCCAGTAAAAAAAATATTTCCTTCATTATCAATTGAGATGCCGCCATTAGATTCTTCACCAGCAGTGGAACCATACAGTTTTGCCCATTCAAAATCACCAATAATTAAATTTTTATTTACTTCTATTGATAATGCTGAAGATAACGAAGATGTATTTCCTGCAGCGTCTGTTGCATTGGCTGTTAAGGAATAGGTTGAGTCATTGAGGGCAGATGATGTTATTGAAAAAGCACCATCAGTATCAGCTGTGGTAGAACCTAAAAGTATAGATCCGTTATAAAGCTTTACTGTACTTCCAGCTTCTGCAATACCAGTAATTATTGGAGTATTATCATTTGCAAGTGAAGAAGTGGATAAAGAAGTTGGAGCACTTGGTGCTGTGATGTCTATATCAAGTTGATAAACTCGTGTATGACCACTGTTACTTCCATTGCCATCGTTTCCGGGTGCTCCAATAGCAACTATAGAACCATCTGCAGAAAGACTAACTGAAATACCAGATGAATCTTCAGCAGCTTCTCCATCTATATCACTTCCTACTTTAGTCCAAATATTATTAACGTTTTGATAGATTCTTACATGTCCACTATCACTTCCACTGCCATCATTTGTATAAGCTCCAATAGCAACAACAGAGCCATCCTCAGAAAGACTGACTGAGGTACCTGATAGATCACCGTCAGTTTCTCCATCTATATCACTACCTACTTGAACCCAATTATTATTGACGTTTTGATAGATTCTTACATGTCCACTATCAGTTCCATTACTATCATTATGTGTAGCACCAATCGCAAGAATAGAGCCATCCCCAGAAAGACTTAATGTCCAACCTGATCGATCACCAGCAGCTTCTCCATCTATATCACTTCCTACTTTAGTCCAAATATTATTAACGTTTTGATAGATTCTTACATGTCCAATATCAGTTTCAGTCCCATCATTACCATCATTCCAATCAGCTCCAATAGCAACTAAATTTCCATCTGAAGAAAGACTAACTGACCTACCTGAAAAACTATTAGCATCTTCTCCGTCAATATCACTACCTACTTGAACCCAAGTATTATTGACGTTTTGAAAGATTCTTACATGACCACTAGAATCCTCACTAGCAAGAAGGGATCCAATAGCAACTACATTTCCATCTGAAGAGAGACTTACTGACCTACCTGAATTATCACCAGTAGCTTCTCCATCAATATCACTACCTACTTGAACCCAATTATTATTGACATTTTGATAGATTCTTACATATCCATTACCGGTCAAATTCTGGTGAGCACCTACTGCGACTGTATTTCCATCAGATGAAAGACTGACTGAATAACCGAATTCATCTTCAGCAGCTTCTCCATCTATATCACTACCTACCTGAGTCCAAGTATTATTGACTTTTTTATAGACACGTACACTTCCACTATTATTTCCATTATCGTTGTTATTTGTAGCGCCAATTGCGACTACAGTACCATCTGCAGAGAGACTAACTGACCATCCTGAATTATCATTAGCAGCTTCTCCATTAATGTCATTCCCAATCTGTGAAAAAAAAGATGAGGTCATTGTTGTTTTAGTCAGCGATGAGAATTATCTTATTAAGATTTTGTTTTACAAAGATCATAAGTAAAGAAGATTATGAACCTAATAAAAAGAGCCCAAGTAAATGAACCTCATTAAATAAGAATTCGAATAATATTATTATGAAATACCTACCAATGCCAAGTATTATTAATCATATAGTCGGTTTTAATAAATAAATAGTGATTTAAATTTTATTATTAATGGAAGACAAGTTTCCTATAAAGGTTTTATCAAATTCAACTAACAAGTTTTTAGATAGAACTTGTCTTATAGACAGATCTGCTTATTGTTATTTGAACAGTAAAAATCTTAATCATATTTAAGACGAAACTTATTCAAAAGCATGCTACAACTTGTGAATCTCTAGGTGCGTTTTAAGGTACAGAATCCATCAATCAAACGCAATAAAGTAATATAGGAATTATGGCAGTTACGAAAGAAATCTTAAGATTGATTGATAAAACTGTTGTTTCTGGATACGGGGCCATAGCTCAGCTGGTAGAGCACCTGCATGGCATGCAGGGGGTCAGCGGTTCGAGTCCGCTTGGCTCCATTAGGATTTAACTAATTAAATTTTACTAAAAATATTTTTATAAGCTTTTAAAAAGTTTATTTTTACATCTAAAATTTAAAAAAAATTAGGCATATATAACCCCAAAAATCATATTAAAATCTTATTAACATTAAAACAATATGTCCTAATGTTATTATTTCTCTAATAAATATAGATTTAATGAGCATTAAAAAATTTTCAAATTTTTTTAGAACTTTTAAATCAACCCAGAATAAAAAGCTCTTAGATTTAAAAGAAATTCACATTAGAAACAAAGGATATGTATCTGATAAATGGGCATCTTATTTAGATGTTTACAGCGAAATATTTGCTAATAAAAGGGATAAGGAGGGGTTGACTCTCCTTGAAGTAGGTATACAAAATGGAGGATCTCTTCAAACCTGGTTAACTTTCTTCACAAAAATTAAAAAATTGATCGGAACTGATATTGATCCGAAATGCTCTAAATTAAAATATAAATCAAAAAAGGTTGAATTAGTTATAGGAGATATTAATGAAGATTTAACAATAGAAAAAATTACAAAAATCGAAAAAAAATTTGATATTATTATTGACGATGGATCACATTTGTCCTCAGATATTATAATTACTTTTTTGAATCTATTTAAATACATTAAAAATGATGGTTTATATATTGCGGAAGATTTGCATTGTTCTTACTGGCAAGATTACGAAGGTGGCTTAGATAAAAAAGATAGCGCAAATAATTTTTTTAAAAAATTATCTGATGTTGTAAATATGGAGCATTGGATAAATCAAAAAGAAGATTTGCATTCACATTTTGAAGATTTTCCGGTAATAAAAAAAATGCATATAGATGATTTTTTCCTGATAACATCTCAAGTACATAGCATTGAATTTAGGAACTCTATATGCATAATTAAGAAGAAAAAGATATCTTCAAATCTTTTAGGGAAAAGGTTGATTACAGGTAAAAAAGCGATCGTAAATGATGATGTATTACGATTAAGAGGCAAAAGAGCATCTCTTAAAAGTTATTTGAAAAAAAATATAAAAAACCTAAAAAAAGATTCCACATAAACCTATTTTAATTAAAAATTTTATTTTAAATAAATACAGATAACTCAAAAAAAAATTAAACCTTTCGCCAAACTGCTAAAAGTTTTCCTTGAAAAACGACTTCATTTAAATTTAATTCTATAGGATCATAATTTGAATTAGCTGCTTCCAAAAATATTTTTCCACCTTTCTTGAAAAAATATTTCAAAGTGGTGCCCATACCAGGTACCAGGGCACTTACGATATCTCCATTTCTGAGAGAAAAAGAATCATTAATAGGTTCCATTAACACCATATCTCCATCTGCTATACATGCATCAATCATTGAATCTCCATTAACTGTTAGTGCAAAAACATTCTTCTTCTTCAAAACATCTGTAATATCCAAATTTTCGTTAGTGTCATTAAAAGTCTCTATTAAACCTCCAGCAGCTACTGAACCCATTATGGGAACACCTTCTAGAATCTCATCAACTATTTGAAGTGTTCTAGCTTTCCCTTCTTGCCAAGAAATGAAACCCTTTTCTTGCAAATGCTTTAAGCGACTTTGAATTGGAGCTGGTGACTTTAATCCCATAGCTTGCATCATTTGTCTTATTGAGGGGCTATGCTGGAATTCTCTCATATAATCCCTTATCCAAGAATAAAGCTCACTTTGAGCATCAGTAAGATCACAGTCTGAAAAGCTTTTCATGTAAAACAAATGTACTCTAATACAAATGTACCTATTAAGATAAAAGGGTGCAAGTATCTTCAGGAGAAAAGGCAAGCTAAGAGTGCTTGTTGAGCATGGAGCCTATTCTCTGCCTGTTCAAAAATCCTGCTTTTGTCGCTTTCAATTATTTCATCAGTGATTTCTTTATCTCTGTATGCAGGTAAGCAGTGTAAAACAATAGCATCTTTATCAGCTTTATTTACTAAATTTTTATTAATTGAAAATCCCAAAAAATCTTTATCCTTTTCTTCTTTTTGATTTTCCTCACCCATAGAGGACCATACATCGGTATAAATAACATTAGCTCCCAAAACAGATAATTCTGGATCATTATTTATTTTTAATAAGCTCTTATCTTCGTATATTTGTAGTGCTTTTTGAATAATATCCTGATTAGGTTCATAACCTCGTGGGCAAGCAATTCTGATTTCTAAATTCAATAATGCACTGCATAAAATCAATGAATTAGCAACATTATTGCCATCACCAACAAAAGTCAAAACTACGTTTTTAAAATTTCCAAATTCCTCCTTAATGGTAAGAAAATCTGCTAGAGCTTGACATGGATGTTCCATGTCAGTTAGGGCATTGATAACTGGTTTTGACGACCATTTTGCATATTCTTCTATAACAGATTGTTTAAAAGTTCTAATTGCTAATACATCACAATATCTACTAAGGACTCTCGCTGTGTCCTTGATGGGTTCTCCTCTCCCAATTTGCGAAGAATTAGGGTTTAAATCAATTGTTGCTCCACCAAGCCTAGACATTGCGACTTGAAAACTAACCCTTGTTCTAGTTGAAGACTTGTCAAAAATTAAACCTAAAACTTTATCTTTAAATTGTATTTCTAAAGACTTATTTTTAAAATTCTTCGCTAAATCTAAGATATCTAAAATTTCCTCCTTAGATATATCTAAGCTTGATAAGAAGTTTTTGTTAACAAGCCTTTTAGGTTTTAGCATTAAAAAATCAAATTTTAATTAATTTTACTATGCTGGCATTTTTGATTCAGCAAGTAAGGTTTTTAAATCATCTCCTTCTATTACCTCTTCTTGAAGGATTTTTTGAGATATCGATTCAAGAAGAGGTAAATTGTTCCTCAAAATATTAAGTGCTGTTTCATGCGCATCATCAACTAATTCTCTAACCTCTTTATCTATTGCTTGCGCCGTGGCATCACTAACGGATCTTCTAGGGTTATTTCCATTTCCTAAAAACTGACCTCCTCCCTGTTTGTCATAAGCAAGAGGGCCAAGAATATCACTCATTCCAAATGTGCCCACCATTTGTTCTGCTATATCAGTTGCTCTTTGTAGATCATTTGATGCTCCTGTAGTAATCTTGCCAAAGACAACTTCTTCTGCAGATCTTCCACCAAGAAGTGTAGCTATTTGTCCCTTTAATTCATCTTTAGAATTAAGGAATCTTTCTTCGGTAGGTAATTGTAATGTATAACCAAGAGCACTCATACCTCTAGGTACAATTGAAATCTTCGCAACTTTTGAACCACCAGGCATAAGGTGACCAACGATTGCATGACCTACTTCGTGATAAGCAACGACTTTCTTTTCATCATCTTGCAGAACACGACTCTTCTTTTCCAAACCTGCAACAACTCTCTCTATTGCTTCACTTAAGTCTTGTTGTTCTACACTTTTCCTTTTAGCTCTAGCTGCAAGTAATGCAGCCTCATTTACCATATTAGCCAAATCGGCCCCAGCGAATCCACTAGTAGCTTGGGCGATAGAATCTAAATCTATTGAGTCCGCTAACTTAACTTTTTTGGTATAAATTTCAAGAATTGTCTTTCTACCAGACAAGTCAGGTCTATCAACCAAGACTTGCCTATCAAATCTACCAGGTCTTAAGAGTGCTGCATCAAGAACTTCTGGTTGGTTAGTGGCAGCAAGAACTATTACTGGCTTATCAGCAGAGGCAAATCCATCCATTTCAGTTAAGAGCTGATTTAAAGTTTGCTCCCTCTCGTCATTCCCACCAACAACACCCATTGACCCTGAACGACTTTTCCCAATTGCATCTAATTCATCAATAAAAATAATGCAAGGGGCTTTTTTCTTAGCTTGTTCAAATAAGTCTCTAACTCTTGCTGCACCTGCACCTACAAAAAGTTCTACAAATTCAGAACCAGAAATAATAAAGAAAGGTACTTCAGCTTCACCAGCAACAGCTTTAGAAAGGAGAGTTTTTCCTGTTCCTGGAGGTCCAACAAGAAGAACACCTTTAGGAATTCGGGCTCCAATATCTGTATATCTTTCTGGCTTCTTTAAAAAATCAACTATTTCAGTTAATTCATCTTTAGCTTCATCAACGCCTGCTACATCTGCAAATGTAACTTTTGATTCATCATCAGGCACATAAACTTTTGCTTTGCTTTTTGTAAAACTTAAAGCTCCTTGAGCTCCACCGCCTCCCATGCTTCTTCTTGCAAAAAACTGTAAGACAAGAATAAAAATCAAGGGAGGAACAACCCAGCTCAATATTGTTGAAAAGAAATTAGGTTTCTTTGGCGGAGCAGCAGCGAATTCTACCCCTTTGCTTTCTAACCTTTGTGGTAGATCCATATCAAAGATTGGGGTGGTTGCTAGAACCGAAGGGGCGCCTTCTTCAGCTCCATTAAGTTCATATCTAATTTGTTCTTGTGTAATGTATGCTCTCTTTACTTCCCCATCATTTACCTGATCAATAAAAAGAGAATATGGAACTCTCGGAATCTGCATATTTTGATTAGGGAAAAGGCTACTAAATAAAAGTAATGCACCAACTCCAATTAAAATGATATTTATTATTCCAAATCTCCTATTAGGTTGATTATCGTCTTGTCTTATTGGCATAGTTGTGGAGAATTTTGAACTTATTATAAACTAAACGAAAAGTTTCCGTATCCGTAAAATTTCTTTTGGGTAAGAACCGTACGGTAGTTTAACTCATTATTTTAGCAGTAAAGATCAATTTTTTAATGAACTTTTTACACATATATCATTACCAATAAAACTAATATTCGATTCATTTAATTCTAAAATTTCATGCATTTCTTGAAATTCAAAATCTCCAAAGGGATTCATACTATTTTCTCCTCCCAGAATTTTTGGAGCAATAAAAGATATTATTTCGTTGATACAACCTGATTTAACCGCCGAAGTCGCCAATCTCGGACCACATTCCCACAAAACTTTATTACATCCTCTTTTGGCTAATAATCTTGAAATTAACTCTGGATTATCAGTTGATACCTTTTCAACCTCAACACATTGTGGAATCCTGGAAAGAAATTGTTCATTAGCTGTTGAAGAATCATAAATAACTAAAGTTTTTGCCTCATTAGAATTCCAAAGATTAGATTTTGAAGGGAGATCTAATGTTTTTGTAAAAATAACTCTCAACGGTTCGGGAGACTTTGAACCTCTTGTAGTCAAAATTGGGTTGTCTTTTCTTAATGTATTACCACCAATAATTATTGCGTCAAATTCTGCTCGAAAAGAATGTACTAGAGATCTTGATTCCTCATTAGTAATCCATTTACTTTTGCCATTTTTTAACCCTATTCTTCCATCAATACTCATTGCCCATTTGAGAACCCCATATGCCTTATCAGTAATATTTCTATAAACGAAAGCCTTATTTAACTCTAAAGATTCTTTTTCACATAATCCTAAGTGAACTTGAATTCCAGCTTCTTTGAGCAATTTTATACCTTTACCAGAGACTCTTTTATCAGGATCCTTAATAGAAACATATATCTTTTTTATCCCTGACGATATGACTTTATCTACACATGGAGGTGTTTTACCTTGGTGACAGCAAGGTTCAAGATTTACATACATTGACCCTCCCCTAGCATCTTTTTTTAAATTATTAAAAGCCATTGCTTCGGCATGAGGCATACCTGCCTTGTAATGAAATCCTTCTGAAATTATATTTCCATTTTTATCAAGAATTACTGCTCCAACCATAGGATTAGGACTTGTTTTCCCATCGCCAAGAGAAGCTAAATGAATTGCCCTTTTCATCCATTTAATATGGTTTACTTTTTTTTCAGACATCTCATCTTTTAAAAATCAATTTAGTGACCTCCATTCTTTAACCACGAAAGGTGGGACAGGTAACTCTGAAAAAACACCTGATAAAGATAGTCTCAATGGCCTATTTTTATCGATATTTTGAATCAGCTCATCAAGATCAAATTCAGCAGCAGCCTGCCTACCATCATTTGCTAACTCTACATTGGACAATGTTTTATCGTTTAATAACCACTGTTTTCTTCCAGATTCAACCCTTAGTCCAGTGGGATGGTCAATCCTAAGATTTCCTGGATAACCTATAACTCTTAAAATTAACTTATCTTCAAGAAGAGGTGATTTATATGCTACTAATTGCCAAGTTTCAAAGTCCAAGTCCCTTAAAAACTCACTACTAGCATTTATTAATTCCCCATTTATTTCTGTTTCTGCAACTTCTGCAGATACTTTTAATGGGTTGAAAATAAAAGATAGTAGTAAAAGTAAAGGTAATATTCTTTTTAAAAAAATATTTTTATTTGATTTTGTAATTTTCTTCATTTTCAGAATCCATCAGAGCATCAAGTGTTACAGCTGTTCTTACAATAGCTTGGTATCTTTTGATTATTTTACGATTTTTTTCTATAACTCGAGATAAATTCAAAGTGTCTTTTTCAGAATAGCTAGATGTTAAATCATTAGAATCTTCTTCAATAAACTCAAATTCAGTATCTTTATTAATAAGAGTTAACAATAAATCATGTAATCTCTTTCTTCTTTCAGACAATTAATTTACTATGATAGCTCGAACAATAATAAGATAATTTAATAAAACATTCAAACAGCTTAGTTCTTTTTCATTAGATATTGATGACTGAAGTTAATAGAAAAATACACGTGGTAGGTATTAATTCATATGTATTTGATGATTTACCTTCCAAATTACAAGATTTATTTGTTAATACAGAAAATATTGCAGTTCCAAATTCATATTTTGTAGAAATTAAATCATGGAGCGAAAATGATTTAGAAAAAAAGAAGTCATTTTTTTCGAGCAACAGTAATCACGAACTTGTTAACTGGCTTAG
>JFNU01000171.1 GCA_000634515.1 Prochlorococcus sp. scB245a_520K10
AACTGGCTTAGATTTCAAAAAACTGATGTTATTTTAATTTCGAGAGGAGATCCACTATGGTTTGGTATTGGGAGGATATTACTAGAAAATTTTTCAAAAGATGAATTAAGTTTTTATCCTTCAAATACTTGTATTCAATTAGCATTTAGCAAGTTAAAGATCCCATGGCAAGATACTGTTAATTTAAGTATTCACGGGAGAGATTCCACTAAGTTAGTTGAAGCTCTTAAAGCAAGGCCTTCAAGTTTGGCTATTATTACAGACTCAGATAACAAAAGTTTAGAAATAATCAAAAAAAACTTATTAGAATTAAATCTTATTGACTTCTACGATTTTTGGCTCTGTGAAGAAATAGGC
Source organism: Prochlorococcus sp. scB245a_520K10 (assembly GCA_000634515.1). Taxonomy (GTDB): domain Bacteria; phylum Cyanobacteriota; class Cyanobacteriia; order PCC-6307; family Cyanobiaceae; genus Prochlorococcus_A. Next base: position 358 of record JFNU01000171.1, read on the forward strand.
TTCGCCAATGAAAATATAAGAAAATTAAATCTTAAAGAGTCATTACCCACTGATATATCAAGTTTAAACATTGCTGTTCTGATAAAAACAGAGAAAAATTATTCAAATAATAATCTCCCTCTTTTCGGAATCAAAGACAGTGTTTTTAAAACTTTTAACGATAGACCAAATTTATTAACTAAAAGGGAGGTTCGCGTTCAAATTTTAGCTGATTTAGAGCTTCCGAAAAATGGAGTTATTTGGGATATAGGCGCAGGTTGTGGATCAATTGGTTTAGAGGCATTAAAATTAAGGCCCAATTTAGATTTGTTTTGTATCGATAAAAGGATTGGATCAAAAGCTTTAATACTAGAAAACTCAAAAAGGCTTGGCGTTAAACCAAAATTTATTTTTGAGGAGAACATAATTAATACCTTGAAAACGAGAAATTTAAGTTCTTTTGAAAAACCTAATAGATTATTAATTGGTGGATGTGATAAAAAAACTAAACTTGAAATTATTAATACACTGGCTCCGGGTATGAGTATTGGAGATATCATCGTAATCCCAATAATTGACATTCAAACTATTGAAGAGTTGAAAGAAGAATTAGAATATAAAAATTTCAAAACAAATTTAAATTTGATTCAGACCTATAAAAGCTTAAGTATTGCTAGGGGAATGCGATTAGATCCAAATAATCCTGTTTTTTTATTGAAAGGGAAAAAACAAATTTAAATAGTTGTTATTTGTTAGGTTTAGCCACATGGGGTAAACCCCAACCTAGTTTATTTCTTAAAACCTGGAAAAATTCATGATCTTCAAGTCTAATAAACTTTACTGAGTGTTTACTTTTTCTTATTAAAACTCTATCTTCAGGCCAAACATAACAACCAGCATTTCCATCAACAACCATTACCAATCTTTCAGGAGTTGCAGGGAAAACAGTTACTGGCTCTGAATCATTAAAAACCAATGCCCTAGATGCCAATGAATGTGGAGCGATTGGAGTTAATTGCACTACTGGGCAATCAGGTGTAATAACTGGTCCTCCAGCACTTAGAGAGTAGGCAGTAGATCCAGTTGGAGTAGATAAAATTACTCCATCAGCTGAAATATCCACTGGAGCATGTCGCCCTATAGAAATCTCAAAATGACACATACTCGTCAGAGGTTCTCTATGAAGAGCCATCTCATTAAGACAGAGAGACTCCCATCTCCTCTGATCATTCCTCATTACACTAATAATTAAGCAAGTTCTTTCTTCAATATCCCAATTACCAGCGATTATTTTATCTATTGCCTCATCAAGATTAGCTAAATAAGCTTCTGCAAGAAAACCTAAATGACCAGTATTTATTGTAAGTATTGGAATTTTAGCAGGTGCTGTTTGCCTTGCTGCAGAAAGAACGGTTCCATCTCCGCCAAGAACTATTGCAAATTCCATTGACGAGTCAAACCCCTCCGGGACACAATTCGTATATCCCAAAGGACGAACATGTTGATCAGGATTGGCGAATCCTACCATTCCACCCGAGCTACTAACTCTTAGAACTTCATAATTAGAATTTTCCAATTTTTTCTGAACAGAACTTGCAGTTTGAACAGCAAGTTCTTTTCCATCATTAACTATTAGCCCTGCTTTACGTACCAATCAAAAAACTAAAACTATAACCATCTTAAACTAATTTGCTGGACAATCCTAATTTAAAATTTCAATTTTATCAGAACTGTTCTAAGAATCTAAGATCATTTGTATAAAATTTTCTGATGTCGTCAATCTGATGTCTAACCATACAAAACCTTTCAACACCTAATCCAGCTGCGAATCCAGTCCATTTCTCAGAATCTATTCCTAATTTTTCTAAGACCATCGGATCTACCATTCCACAGCCCATTACTTCTAGCCATTTACCTTTCCATTGAACATCTACTTCTGCAGAAGGTTCAGTAAATGGGAAATAACTAGCTCGAAATCTTACAGGAATATCTCCAAAAAAGGTCTTTAAAAAAGTAAGAACTGTTCCTCTTAAATGACTAAAATTAATATCTTGATCGATACATAAAACCTCAACCTGATTAAATACAGGGGAATGAGTAGCATCTACAGCATCTCTCCTTTATACTCTTCCGGGCGCAATAATTCTTACTGGAGGAGGATTTTTCTCTAAATATCTAATCTGAACTGGAGAAGTATGGGTCC
>JFNU01000172.1 GCA_000634515.1 Prochlorococcus sp. scB245a_520K10
TGGAGAAGTATGGGTCCTTAAGAGTCGATTTTCATCTAAGTAGAAAGTATCCTGCATATCTCTTGCGGGATGATTTTTGGGTATATTTAGAGACTCAAAATTATAAAAATCAGTTTCTATTTCAGGACCACTTTCAACTGAGTATCCTAAACCACAAAAAATATCTATTATTTCGTCTTGAGTTGAAATTAAAGGATGTTTATTTCCAGGGGGTATTCCAATTGAAGGGATAGTTACATCAATTTTTTCGTTTTTAATCTTTTGGTTTAGGGCTTGATTATTAAGTTGATTTTTTCTTTCAGTTATAAGTTCTTGTAAATTTATCCTTATTAAATTT
>JFNU01000173.1 GCA_000634515.1 Prochlorococcus sp. scB245a_520K10
ATAAGTTCTTGTAAATTTATCTTTATTAAATTTGCCTTCTGGCCAATAATTGGTCTATCAGTCGCAGATAATTGACCCATTGTTTTCAAGATAATTGACAAATCACCTTTTTTTCCTAATAAAGATACTCTCAGTTTATCCAGTTCTTCATGAGTATTAGAATTATCTATATTATTTTTTGCTTTTAGAGAAAGATTATTTAGTTTTTCCTCAATTTGACTTAATGATTCAATTTGACTCACTGATATAGTAAAAATAAGTATTGCCTTATCTTACTTAAATATCGTCCATAAATAAAATGTCTTGATTAATGA
>JFNU01000174.1 GCA_000634515.1 Prochlorococcus sp. scB245a_520K10
ATATCGTCCATAAATAAAATGTATTGATTAATGAAACCGTTAAATATATTAATTAGCAATGATGATGGTGTTTTTGCAGCGGGGAAAAGAGCGTTAGCAAAATCAGCTCAAAAAAGAGGACATAAGGTAAAAGTAGTATGTCCTGACCAAGAAAGATCAGCTACTGGTCATGGTCTTACTTTACAATCTCCATAAAGAGTGGAAAAAGCTGACGAATTATTTGGGAAAGGAATTGAAGCTTGGGGATGTTCTGGCACACCTGCTGATTGCGTCAAATTAGCACTATCTGAACTATTGGATCATAAACCTGATTTAGTACTATCTGGAATAAATCACGGGCCTAATTTAGGGACAGATATTTTTTGTTCAGGCACAGTCGCTGCAGCTATGGAAGGCACTTTA
>JFNU01000175.1 GCA_000634515.1 Prochlorococcus sp. scB245a_520K10
AAAAGAGAAGATCCAAGGGGTGACGATTATTATTGGCTCGCCGGTGAGGTAGTTTTAGATCTTAAATCAAAAGGTTATGGTCCAAAGAAATGGCCAAGTGACGTATCACAAATACAAGAAAACAAAATATCTCTCACACCCGTTGAGCCAGATTTATTTTGGAGGGGTAATTTAGACAAATTACCTAAAATTAATAATTCATTTATAAATCCTTCTTAAAAGCCATAAAGAAAAGCAGAGTCCAAAAAAAATGAGCAGCAA
>JFNU01000176.1 GCA_000634515.1 Prochlorococcus sp. scB245a_520K10
TACCCCAACAATTGCGAGCTTCTGGCCTCATCCCAGAGAGGTTTTATACAAAGAGACACGTCTTAGACTTGATCTCCCTTATGAAAAACTACCTATTCTTGAAGATCTTGGGATTGAGCAATTAGTTTTGATTCCTTTTGATAAGGAACTATCTAAATTAAGTGCAGAAAGATTCGTAAGAGATATTTTGATAAATCAATTACAAGCAAAAAACATTTCTGTAGGCGCTAATTTTAAATTTGGTTTCAGAAGAAGTGGAGACATAAATACTATAAAAAAAACGCTAAAAGATACTGATATTAAACTAAAAATTACTCCAATTTTAGAAGACAAAGAAGGTAGAATCAGCAGCAGCAGGATAAGAGATTTATTGGAGAAAAGTGATCTGAAAAATGCTTTCAAAATTCTTAATAGGCCCTATAGTTTTAATGGAAAGGTTGTTAAAGGTAAAGGGATTGGAAAAAGTATAGGATGGCCCACTGCAAATCTTGAAATAGATGGCAGAAAATTTTTACCTGGAGAAGGAGTCTACGCATCTTGGACAACTATAGAAAATTCCAACCAAAAGATTGAATCTGTTATGAATCTTGGCTCTCAACCAACTATAAATCCTTTATTGCCATCTGCTGTTGAAGTTCATTTAATAAATAAAGATATTGATCTATATGGTTTAAACCTATCTGTAGAACCAGTTGAAAAGCTTAGATCTCAAATAAAGTTCAAGAATATAGATCAACTTTCTAATCAAATTAATAAAGATAGAGATAATGCCCTAAGAATTTTTAAAAACTATAAAAAATAAATTACAAATGCTGAATTCCAATACTACGAACGCTGATGATTTAAGGATTTATCAAATTATTGACGCTAATCTAGATAGAGCTAGAGAAGGACTAAGAGTATTAGAGGATTGGGCTAGATTTGGTCTAGGTCAAGAAAAATATGTTGAAAGGATTAAAAATTTTAGACAAATTTTAGGGAAAAATCACTTAGAAGTTTATAAAAAATCTAGAAATCACATCGAGGACAAGTGTAAAGGATTGACTCATCAAGAGCAAATCAACAGAAAGACCTCTGAGCAAATTATAAGTTCTAATTCGGGCAGAGTTCAAGAAGCATTAAGAGTCATAGAAGAATTCTCAAGGCTAAATAATAATGAGCTTGCAAAAATCGCTTCGCGAATTAGATATGAAATTTATACTATAGAAATTGACTTATTAAATTTAAGCAAGTTTAAGAAGTCGGAGGAAATATTAAAAGAAAATCACTTATATGTAATCACAGATCAAAAAGATAATTTATTAGAAATAATAGAAGAGATTTTAATTGCGGGAGTAAGAATTATTCAGTATAGATTTAAAACGGGAACTGATAAAGATCATCTTCAAGAAGCAATTCAGATTAAAAATCTATGTAAAAGATATAATTCTTTGTTCATAGTTAACGACAGACTTGATATAGCTTTGGCATCAAATGCAGATGGCATTCATCTCGGTCAAGATGATTTAGACTTGAAAACCGCAAGAAAATTAGTAGGCCATTCAAAAATAATTGGTGTAAGTGCAAATAATGAAATTGATATTTCTAATGCTATTAAAGAGGGTTGTGATTACATAGGAATTGGACCGGTATTTGAAACTGCAACGAAAAAAAATAAAAAACCTATAGGTATTGAAAGGATCAAAACATTAACAAAAGATTTAAATATTCCTTGGTTTGCTATTGGAGGCATTAAAACAAATAGTATTTCATATTTAAAAAGCAATGGTATCAAAAAGGTTGCCTTAGTTTCGCAATTAATGAATTCTGAAGATCCCAAAGAAGACGCTATTATGATTTTAAAAGAGCTGTCTAATGAAAATTAAAGTAAATGGTGAGGAAAAAAAAATAGAACTTGATCAAGAAAATGCTCTATTATCCACAGCGCTTAATTCCATGGGATATAAACCCAACACAATTGTTGTCGAGTTAAATAATTTAATTATTAATTCAATAAAATGGGAAAAAGTGAAACTTAAAGATGGGGATAATCTAGAAATCGTTTCAATAGTTGGTGGTGGTTAAAAGAAAAGATCTTTGTATATTGAAAATCTTCATAATTTTTTAAGTTTAAGGCTGATACAATAACCAAAATTTTTCCATTTTCGTTTTATATTCTTATTACTCATATAAAAAAATGAAAGACAAAATAGAAAATAATTCAAGATCCTTAAAATGGGAGCAAAATGGAGAGTTAGCTCATAAAGATCTTTCTGAGTTAATAGAAAGATTAAAAAATGTGGAAAGTGATCATGCCTCTTCTGAGTTGTCTAGATTAGGTACAAAATCAAACATTAAAGATTAAATTTGTTACTTAGATCTTGATTTTATAAAAATTTGTACCAAATTATAAATACAGAATATAAAATTAAATGCCGAAAAGATTTCCAGAGTGGGTAAACACAGAAGTCGTGATTAAGGCAATCAAAATGCGAGAAGAAGGAATGCTTTCAAAACAACTTAATTTATGGATAGAAAATCTATTAGAAATAGAAAAAAAGTAAGTATTTAGGAAATACTTTTAATAATTCTCAGGGCTGCCATTGCGGCTCCATATCCGTTATCTATATTCATAACTGTGATACCTGGAGAACAACTTGACAACATACTATTTAAGGCAGTTTCGCCATTTTTGCTGACTCCGTAGCCAACTGAAACAGGTACTGCAATTATGGGTTGCGGCAACAATCCTCCAACAACAGTTGCCAAAGCACCTTCCATGCCAGCACAAACTATCAATACATCATATTTATTAATTTCTTCTAACTGACTGATTAACCGATGAAGTCCTGCCACGCCAACATCTATAAAAGATTGACAATTAACTCCATAAATTTCAAGAGCTAATTGAGCTTCAAGTGTAACTGCCAAATCACTTGAGCCTCCAGAAATTATGGCCACTTTTTTATTTGTATTCAATTTATTAAAATTCTCCCCAATTATTAAGCATTTTGCTTCTTCGTAAAACCTTGCATCATCATACAAATCTAAAAGATTATTAGCTTTTAAAGTATTAATCCTAGTGATAAAAACTACCTCATTTTTACTTAAAACATTTTCAGATAATCTTTTTAATTGATCGATACTTTTGTCTTGCCCCCAAATTGCTTCAATAAGTCCGAGCCTCTCTCTTCTTTGGAAGTCAAACCTGATATCTAAATTCATTTTTGCTTATCTAACTCTCCCTCATAAATCAATTCAAAAGGATTTTGACTTACATTTAAAGTAGTTTTAACATTATCTTCAAATTTTTTTTGGATTACATTTACCTCTGACATTGGTATACTCTTCCACAATTTTTTACTTTCCCAATTTACTAATATTAAAGCCTCTTGTTTTTGTTTATCCCAAAAAATTTGTCTCCCCATAAAACCTTTCTGTTTAGATAACCATGGCTCCCAAAATGTTTTTTCAGCCTTAAGCCATGTCTCTTTCAACTCAGAAGGAACACTAAGTCTTAATTCTTCGACAATCTGACCACTTTGATAGTTTTCCATAGTTAATGCAGTAGCTTTTTGGTAATTAGTTTGAAAGAGTAATACGATTAAAAGAGTTAATAATAACCATACTCTTTTCAATTTTTTATTCAGAACTAAAATTTTCTTCATTTTTTTTCAAGTAGCACCACAGAGTGACAGCTTATGCCTTCTTCTCTTCCTTCGGGGCCTAATTTTTCATTTGTAGTTGCTTTTATTCCTATCAGATTTCCATCAATATTTAAAATCTCAGAAATATTTTTTTTCATTAATTCAATATGAGGCTTGAATTTTGGTCTTTCAGCAACAATAACGCTATCAATATTATTTACTTCCCAACCCTCTTGTCTTATCAAATCTATTACTTTTGATAACAAAAACAAACTATCAGCATTTTTCCACTTGTCATCAGTTGGAGGGAAATATTTTCCAATATCACCCAGAGAAAGTGCTCCCAATAGAGCATCCATTATTGAGTGACTTAAAACATCTGCATCGCTATGACCATCCAATCCTAAATTATTGGGATGATGCAATTTTATGCCACCAATGATTAGATTTCTACCCTCTACTAATCGATGAATATCATATCCATTACCGATACGGAATTGTGGTGAGGATTTAGTCATATCAATTGTTTTGGAGTATCATAAAACCATCTTTAACTATTCTGTTATTCCAAATGGATATCTTAAATAATAAGAATTGATAATTTTCCTCCTTTATAAATATTACCAAGAAAATGAATTAATACTTAACTCTATATTTTTATTTACTTTCCTATTAGGTAAAGACAAAGACAAATTAACTTATATTTCTATAAAAAGTTCATTAATTCGGTCAAAATATTATGTTAAAACCTTCTAAAATTCAATATAGTTTTTCACTATGAAAAGTAATAAGATTAGGATAAAATTTAAAATCAGTAATTTGATATTGGTCAACTATTTGATATAGGATTTATTCCGATAACTAAAATAGATTTTGTATGTGGAATCATTTTTGTAAGATATTACTTCCAAAACTTTTTTTTGGCACAAACTACTATTTAGAAGCTATATTTTTATTTTTGATAATTAAGTTAAAAGGAAGTACACCCAACAAAAGATTAAGAGATAGAGGTAATATTAATTTTCTGAAAAATCGTTTAGCCAAAAATGATTCTAGAAGGTTGGCTATTTTTATTGGATACCATAATTCAAATGAAATTCCGGGAAGCAATCTAAATTACCTTAATATTCTTAGAAAAACTAATTTTGAAATCATATATGTCCACAACGGTAATTTAGACCAAAAAATTAAAAAATTGCTTGCTGATATGGGACATTACGTGATTTGTAGAGATAATGTAGGGCAGGATATGGGAGCATATAAAGACGTAATGATTCTTTTAGAAAATCATAAATTAACTGATAAACTTGATTGGATTTTAATCTGCAATGATAGTAATTTTTGCATCGGTGGAAATAATGCAGAAACATTTGCAAATCGGTTTTCAAATATTCTAGAAAAAGACGTCAATGAGAAACCAGATTTTATAAGCCTAAATTGTAATTATGATAAAGATTTACATCATCAATCTTATTTTTTATGCTTTTCGAGCATTGTATTTAAAAACAAAAAGTTTAAAAATTTTTGGAAAAATTACATCCCTTTAAATCATAGATATCATGCAATTGAGCAAGGCGAAAAACAATTAACTAAAAAAGTTTTATCAAAATATAAAGCTAAAATTATGTTTACGAGTCATGAATTATGCGCATCTTTAAATGTTAATCTAAAAGATCAAAAATATTTAGTAGATAATTTACCTAAAGTCCTTTTTTACTTAAGTTTATCTTTTGAAGATTCAGAAAAAATTGAATACGAAACAAAAACAATAATAGATTCTTTAGAAAATTACAATCCTTCTCATGTTTTTGGGCTTTTGAACATTTTGTTTATGAATTACCCTTTTTTAAAAAAAGACGTTGTGCGCCAAGGGACCTTCTCATTTAGTCAAATATTTGATGTTTTACATACCAAAAGTCTTTCAATTAATGAGGGTATTAGAAATGAAATAATGGAGTCCCTTTTAAAAGGAGGAACATCATATAGCTATAGAGGTTCACCAAAAACAGCTTTTCAAAAAGGGATTACACCTGAAGGATTTACTTATGATTTTCATTACATTTCAATGTTATTAAGAATGAAATCATTTTGGCAAACACCGAAAAAAAATCTATAACACTCTAATTTTTTAATCCAACGAACAAAACATTAGTTTATTTTTTGCTTCAAAAAAACTTAAGTAATATTTACAGGAAATTTTTCTTGATCCATAGCTTATAAAAATTACTTTTTATCTGCGTAAATAATTATTTTACAAAATGAAGTTTTTGGCTTTTTTCTTACCTAATAAATAAATCTTTTGAATTTTTAATAAAATCAAATTTAATTTGACATATATCTGACTTGTTTGAAGAGACTTAATATTCATACCCTCTTTAATTAAATCTTTTTCAAAAAAGTATTTGTAACTACCAGTCGGGATAATAGTGGAAATCATTTCCTTTTTGAACATTTATAAGTTGATAAAAGTTTTTATTTATCCATTCGCTTTCTGGTGATTTTTTATAGTTTTCATTTGAAATCAAGTCACTTCTTCTTTCTAATGTTCTTTCAATACTTTTTTGCCTTCTCCACGAATTAATCTCTTTGTGGTTACCACTAACTAAGATTTCTGGCACTTTCATATCTTTAAAAATTAATGGCCTCGTGTAGTGAGGATATTCTAATAAAGAAGAATTATGACTCTCATCTACTAAGGACTCAGGATCACCAAGAGTTCCTGGTAATAATCTTGTCAAACCGTTAATTATTGATATAGCAGGTATTTCACCTCCAGAAAGTACATAATCGCCTATAGATATCTCTTCATCTGCTAAACATCTAATCCTTTCATCAAAACCTTCATATTGACCACAAATAATTATTATTTGATCCAAAGAGGACCATCTCGCAAGATCCTTTTGCTTTAGGACTTTACCCTGTGGGGTCATAAGCAAAGTTTTACTTTTGGGTAGTTTTCTAATTGATTCATATGCCTTATAAATAGGTTCAGGTTTTAATACCATACCTGCTCCTCCTCCATACGGCTTATCGTCTACTTGTCTGTAAGAACCTTCTCCATATTCTCTCAAATCATGTAAATTTACATTGATCAAATTCTTATCTAGAGCTTTTGTTATGACCCCTAAATTATTTATTAATTCAAAAGCTTTAGGGAATAATGTAATTACATCAAAATTAAAACCACTCATCTAGAAATCTTCCTCATAACCAAACTCAATTAATCTTGATTCTTTTTTTCTCCAATTTGGAACAACTTTCACAAACAACTCTAGGTGAACTGGACCATCAATTAATTTTGACATATTTGATCTTGCTGACTGACCAATCATTTTTAACATTGAACCTTTCTTTCCAATAAGAATGCCTTTTTGAGTTGATCTTTCAACAATAATAGTAGCCAAAATAGCTGTAAAATCTTTGCCATTTTTTCTTTTCATTTCCTCTATCTTTTCTATCTTTACTGCGACACTATGAGGTACCTCTTCTCTTGTATTTTTTAATACCTGCTCTCTAACTAAATCAGATAATAAGTTATCTAATGGTTGGTCGCAAATCGTCTCTTCACCATAAAGTTTTGGTCCCTCTGGGAGAAAATTAAGTGCCATATCGACTAGTTCAGAACATCCCTCTCCTTGAGATGCACTTACAATTTGAAAGTTTCTATTAATTCCAAAAAATCTCCTATATTGATCTAATCGTAAATTCCTAAATTCTTTATTTACCAAATCCCACTTATTTAATGCCACAATAAACTCAGTTTTATTTGCGATTAGAAAGTTCAAAATATATTCATCACCTCTACCAGGTTCTTCACTTGAATCAATTACAAAAATTACCATATCAACTCCATTAATTGCAGATTTTGCGTTTTTTACTAATATCTCTCCAAGTCGATGATGAGGTTTATGAACACCTGGCGTATCAACAAAAATTATTTGCCCACTGTCTGTAGTAAGTATTCCTTTTAATTTATTTCTAGTAGTTTGCGCTATTGGAGAAGTAATTGTTATCTTTTCTCCAATCAATTTATTTATTAAAGTAGATTTACCCACATTTGGCCTTCCTAGTAAAGTTACAAACCCAGATCTATAATTGGCCAAAGACTTTTAATGCATCAATAATAAAATTCTGATCAAAAATGGAAAAAAAAACCATAAATTTAAAAGAAGCTTCGTTCACGCAAGCAATAAATATATCCGCACAATGGTGCAAAGAGTGGGGTGAAGATTTACTCAGCGAAGAGGTTTTAGCAGATAGAATCGCAGAGCTAACTAAAACAAGAAATGGACTCAGAGGATTTTTTGCATACGCTTTATCAGATAAAGATTGTTTTTTGTTAGATAAACTGCCTTTTTCACTAATTTACAAACTGAACGAATGTGGTGATGCGGTAACAGACATAGTAGTAAAAAATTTAATAATGAGTTCCGCTCAAATTATTATTCATCGAAGAGATAATAATCGTGAATATGAGATAACATCTGAAAACATTTCAGAAAGATGTAAGGCTATTCTAAGACTGCTAGATACTAAGTCAGTTACAAAGTCTGTCAATCAAGTCCTTGGAGACTTAGATGATATGGGCAATAGTTTTGATAATTCAGTAAAATATGACTCCGAGCAAAAGGAATTCATAAAAAAACAAATTCTTGATATCGCCCAATAAAAAAGCGTAGAAATATATCTACGCTTTGGATTAGATTTTTACGTAATTTGTTTAGTCTCTTCTTCCACCGCCTTGGAGTGCAATCATTAATCTTAATATGAAAACGAAAAGATTAATATAGGTTAGATACATACCTAAAGCCCCTGCCAAGTATTGATCGTCACTATATCTTCTTGGCATTGTATAAAAATCCACAAAAGACATTGCGACAAATAAAACTGTTCCAAATCCTGCGATAATCAACTCAAGCCCTGAACCTCCAAAAACACCTGGGGCAAAGAATCCTCCGATTAATTGAACGAACATTGCTATAAGAAGTCCTATCAACCCAAGACCCACAACACCACTCAGTGCCTGGCCAACACTATCACTCATTCTCTGACCGGTATAAGAGGCAATAACAAAAGTTATACCTGTAGCTAAAGCAGCAGTTCCTACTGAACCAATACCAATTGTTCCTATTGCTAAAGCAACTATTCCACTTAAGGTGAATCCAGTTAATAAACTAAATCCTGTAAGTAAAGGCAAGGCCTTTGCATTATTTGCATTATTTGCAGCGCTTGTGGCTATAAAAAACAAAACCAATTCTGCAATTAAAGCAACTATTGAGAGAGGCTGAAAAAGCGCTGGGTTTGTTGCTATGAGTGAGACACCTGCTAAAACACCTAAAGAAGTTAGAACCATACCACCACCTACGTAAGGTAGAGCTTTTTGAACAACATTAGGTCCAACAATTGAACTTGTTTGTGCTTCACGAATAGCTTGATTGAAATTACTACTTGCTGGCATTTTTTTTTTAATATATGTTTTATTCTACTTGATTTTTAAAATTTCAGGGTACGGATCACCAGAGTT
>JFNU01000177.1 GCA_000634515.1 Prochlorococcus sp. scB245a_520K10
GGGTACGGATCACCAGAGTTTTATGGTTATTGATAAGCCTCAATTATTTTCTGAACTAAAGGATGACGAACTACATCTTCAACAGTTAAAAAACAAAATTTTATTCCTTCAGTATTAGAGAAAATTCTTGATGCTTCAATGAGGCCGCTTTCCTGATCTTTTTTCAAATCAATTTGTGTAATATCTCCGTTTACTACCATTTTTGATCTCTCACCTAATCTGGTTAAAAACATTCTCATTTGAGAGCAAGTTGTGTTTTGAGCTTCATCTAAGATAACCATGGAGTTATCCAAGGTTCTGCCTCTCATAAATGCTAGGGGTGCTACTTCAATAATTCCTTTATCGATTAAAGAATTTGTTCTATCAAAACCAAAAATACTATGTAAAGAGTCAAAAAGGGGTCTTAAATATGGATCTACTTTCTGTTGTAAATCACCGGGCAGAAATCCCAAACTTTCTCCAGCTTCTACTGCTGGTCTTGTTAGAACAATTTTTTCTATCTTTTTCTCGTTTAATAGTCTTGCTGCACATACAGTTGCCAAAAATGTCTTTCCTGTTCCAGCTGGACCAATTGCAAAAGTAAGATCAAAGTTTTCAATTGATTCAACATATTCTTTTTGCCTTATAGTTCTAGGTCTTAAATATCTTCCTTCTTTTGAACGCGCTAGGACTTTCTTCCCAAGTTCTGCATGTGAAGATGACTCTCCCATATTTAAAGAGCTTAAAGCCGCTTTGAGATCTACCTCTGGGACTTCTAACCCTTGTTCCCAAATTGGTCTTGTCAGCTCTACTAATGCTGAAGCTTTCTCAATTTTAGATATGACGCCATTCATCTCAAGTTGCAAGCCTCTTATAGTTAAAGAAACTCCAGTAAGAGACTCAAATTTTTTTAAGAAAGAATTACCGGGACCTGACAATGCTGTAGCAGCATCAGAGCTTGGCAAATCTATTTTGAAGTGACCAGTTTTGGAAACTTCCGTCATCTAGTTATTGAATAAGAATAAAAATTTATCAAATCACTAGCTTTCAGCTTCATTACTCTCGCTTTCAGCTTTACTACTATCATTTTCTTCATCTTTAGTTTTAGCTTTAGCTAATTTTTGCTTCTCTAACTTTGCTTTACCAATAGCGATAGAGGATCTTTCTGTTTTTTCTAATAACCCTCCCTTTTCTAATAAAGTTCTCACAACATCAGTTGGCTGAGCACCTTGAGTAAGTCTTGTTCTTAAAGCTTCTGTGTCAAGCCTGGTTTCCTTAGTTCTTGGATTATAAAAACCTAGTTCTTGTAGGGGTCTACCATCTCTTCTGGAAGTACTATTGCATGCAACAATTCTGAAACTTGCCTCTTTTTTCTTTCCAAAGCGCTTAAGGCGCAATTTAATCATTTTAAATTAATGCGTTTTTAATAATAATATCATTTAAAGGTAAAAAAATAGAAACTATAAATCGGCAAAACCTTTTTTCTTTTTATTATTTTTTTGTTTTTTCATTGGCTTATTACCACTCATCCCTCCCATTCCTGGCATTCCTCCCATTCCTGGCATTCCTCCCATTCCTGGCATTCCTCCCATTCCTGGCATTCCTCCCATTCCTGGCATTCC
>JFNU01000178.1 GCA_000634515.1 Prochlorococcus sp. scB245a_520K10
CCCATTCCTGGCATTCCTCCCATTCCTGGCATTCCTCCCATTCCTGGCATTCCTCCCATTCCTGGCATTCCTCCCATTCCTGGCATTCCTCCGTTAGACATTTGTTTCATAAAACCTCTCATTCTTTGAAAATCAGCTAATACTTTATCTACATCTTTTGCTTCATAACCGCTACCCTGAGCAATTCTTTGTCTTCTTGAAGGCTGAGCAGCAAGAACCTCAGGTTTTTGTTTTTCCTCAAGAGTCATTGAAGAGATCATTGATTCTATTTTCTTAAGTTGATCTTCTCCGTCTTTTATCATCCCATCATCGATTTTATTCATTCCAGGAATCAATTTAATCAATCCACCAAGTGATCCCATCCTTTTAATTAATCTCATCTGCTTAACGAAATCATTAAAATCGAAAGTTGCTTCCTGAAGTTTCTTTTGCATTGCCTCTGCATCAGCAAGTTCGACTTCTTTTTGAGCTTTTTCAACAAGTGTCAACACATCGCCCATACCTAAAATTCTGCTCGCCATTCTCTCTGGATGAAATGGTTGCAGTGCCTCTATTTTTTCACCTACTCCGATAAATTTGATCGGTTTACCACTAATTTTTCTTATTGATAAAGCAGCACCTCCTCTTGAGTCTCCATCCAACTTAGTTAGTATCGCGCCTGTAATTCCTACTTTTTCATGAAATGATTTTGTCAAGTCAGCAGCTTCTTGACCAATCATAGAATCAACAACAAGCAAGACTTCATCAGGATTAGAAATTTCTTTTATTCGAACCATTTCACTCATCATAGAATCATCAATTTGCAATCTTCCTGCGGTGTCAATAATTATCGAATTAAAATCGTTTTCACTAGCAAAATTTAATGCGTCTTTTGTTATCTCTTCTGGTTTGCTATTTTTATCTTTTGCTGAAAAAACTTCCAAATTATATTGACTTCCCAATGTTTTAAGCTGTTCTACAGCTGCTGGTCGATAAATATCTGCAGCAACCAAAAGAACTTTTTTTTCTTTTTCCTTCAAAAAAAGGCCTAATTTTCCTGTTGCAGTTGTTTTACCCGCCCCCTGAAGTCCAGCCATTAAAATAACTGTGGGACTATTTTCATTCTCGTTTAATGGAGAATTTTCATTCCCCATAATATTAATCAATTCTTTGTTTACTACTTCTATAAATTTTTGACCAGGGTTTACACCCCTAACTACTTCTTCACCAATAGCTTTATCTTTGACATCTGATATAAACTCTTTAACTACTGACAAACTAACATCTGCATCAAGGAGTGCTCTTTTTACCTCCTTCAAGGCGTCGTTAATATTACTTTCACTAATTTTTGCTTCGCCTCTTAAACCCTTTACTGCGTCTTCAAAGCGTGACGAAAGTTCATCAAACATTATTAAATAGTAATTTTAATTATTATAGATGATCTTGAAGTTTGTAATTACAAGCCACTAACGAAATCAACTAATTTCCATGATTTATTTGAAAAACCCAGAATATATTTAACTTTTAGAGGAGTCAATGATGTTTCATTAACAAATTCTCCAGAACTCTTTATTATCCTCTCTAAATAATTTAATTCTACTAATACAACTATCCTAGAGGAAGTTTGTGATTCGAGATCTATCTTCTGAATTTGGGAATTAATTTCTTTAACAATTCCTTTTTTCATATCATTTTCTCTTTCTTCGATTGTTCTATCAATCAAACCTTTACTGACAATCTTGGAAAGATTAATTTCACTTTTTCCAGCTAAATAATTACTTTTACTTAAAAGCCAAACATTAATTAAATTTTTTATCTCTGCGATAGAAGGTGAGGCTTTAGTAATTTTTTCGACTTTAAAGGAATTTTTTACGGCAGAGGTCCCAATAGTAGAAAGCAATTCATTAGAAGGTTTTTTTTTAATTTCTTGAATAATATCTTTTTCACCAATCTTTTGAATTTTATCAACTGCTATTAAAGGTTTATCTGTAACAACTTCATTTTGAATTGATTTTTTAAAATTATTCCTTAGAAATCCAATACCGATGCCAAATATAAATAGAATCATAAATGCATATAGATAAACTAAATAAGGTGACCGGCTTAAAATTTCTTTATTATCCAAAAATTCCCCAAAACTAAACTTTAATTCAGCAATTTTTTCAATCAAGTACTTATAAACCTCTATAGATTTATTCTTAAATATTTCCTCACTGAATTTGTTTTCATAAATATCAAGGTTCTCGAATTCTTGTTTAATGCCACCTGGCCAAGGTAACCTCCTTTCATCAACATTTGCTGATGAACTATCAAAATCTTCAGTGATGTTGGATGAAGATTCTTTTTTTGTTAGTTGGTTTTGAAGATTTGATTTAATTGTAATTTTTTTTGATTTCTTTTCTAATTTTTCTATAAATTCTTGGATTTCCCTATCTTCAAACCAAGAGTCCAAATCTACCTCTGTTGAGTCAATATCTCTATAACAAACTAAAACATCATTCTCTAACCAATTTTTACAAAAAATACATATCGCTTCTAACTTATTTCCTGGATAATTATTAAGCCAATCTCGTAAATTCTCATCAGAACTGCTAGAAAACCTTGCAGAAGCCTGATCAATATCCGCCAAAAGGAGATCTAAACAACCAACAAGAGGCATTGAATCAAGACCTGATATATTTAGTTTCTTTAGAATTCTCCTAGCTTCAAATAATTTTTCTGGCTTTCTTCGTGAGAAGCCAATTGCCGTTAAGGATAAAAAAGCTAAGAATCCTGCTTCTAATGATCCTCTTTTTTGTAATTCAAGAAACAAATCTATCTGTTCTTGCACGGTTAAAAATGGCCTTATTTGTTGAAAAAAAGCTTCAAATTCTTGCTGATTTAGATAATCTCCATATTCGGATTTATTATTACCTTCCAAACCACCTCTTTTAATTATTAAAGTTTCCAACATACTCAAGCCTTTTTTATGAGACTCCTGATCATTTAAATCCCTACTAAGTAGATCTAGAATTCGATAAGGCAGTAGAGCAACTAAATCTTCTTCAAGTTCTTTTCTTATTTCTAAAAGCTTTCCCATTCTTTGAAGGAGTTTTATACCCTCAGATAAAAAGTCCGCTGCGGTTGAATAGGATCTAAGCTGTTGTTCTTGAATTGCTGAATCTCTAGCTGTTAAAGCAGCTAATAAAGTTAGATCGGATTCTCTCCCACTTCCTAAAGCTGGAGTTTGTGGAGGCTGTAAAGCTTTTCTTGTAATTCTAAAAGCTTCTTTTGGGGAACCCGATTCCCTAAGAAGTATTAATCCTGCCACTTCTCTATTTGAGGAAAAATCTAGTCCAGAACTACCATTTAATAACAAATTTTCGTACTCTCTCCTGCTTTCTGGATCTGTAAGTAAATCAGCAGTCAAGCGAAGCAACTCAGATCTTTGGGTTAAAACTTCATATGTAAAACCTTCATCAGGCGTTTTATCCAACCGCAATTGAAACGCCCTTAATATTTCCTCAGAAGATGCAGAGGGGCTTACGCCAATTAAACGAAAATGGTCTAAAGGAAGTTCCAAACAAATATCCTATTGAAAAATTCTTAGATAAATTTTATCAAGTTAAAAAATTTTTTCATAAGGTCTTACAGAGTTATTAAAAAAAAACATGAAAATCGACCTTCACAGCTTAGAATGTTAACAAATCAAAACTTCATTAAGGTATTTTCTTGGAAACACACGTAGAGAGAATCTCAAATCTTCAAGACATAAAAAAAGCCGAATTAGATCGAGAGACCGGATTATTTCTTTATGAAGATATGATACTTGGTCGAAGATTCGAAGATAAGTGTGCAGAAATGTACTACAGGGGGAAAATGTTTGGTTTCGTTCATTTATATAACGGTCAAGAGGCTATAAGTACTGGAATAATTGGTGCAATGAAAAAGAAACATGATTGGTTTTGTAGCACTTACCGCGATCATGTCCATGCACTAAGTGCTGGTGTTCCTTCTTTTGAAGTAATGAGTGAGCTTTTTGGAAAAGCTACAGGCTGTAGTAAAGGCCGAGGGGGGTCCATGCACTTATTTTCAAGAGAGCATCACTTATTGGGAGGATATGCTTTTATTGGGGAAGGAATTCCAGTTGCTCTAGGAGCAGCCTTTTCAAGTAAATATAAAAAAGAAGTTGCTGGCAATAATAATAGTGATGCTGTAACTGCAGCATTCTTTGGAGATGGAACTTGCAATAACGGACAATTTTTTGAATGCTTAAATATGGCCCAATTATGGAAATTACCCATAATTTTTGTTGTTGAGAATAATAAATGGGCTATTGGTATGGCACACGATAGAGCAACCAGTAATCCTGAAATTTGGAGAAAAGCTTCTGCTTTTGGGATGCATGGTGAAGAAGTTGATGGGATGGATGTATTAGCAGTAAGAGGAGCAGCACAAAGAGCAATTGAGCGAGCAAGAGCAGGTGAAGGGCCTACTCTTTTAGAATGCTTGACTTATAGATACAGAGGACATTCTCTTGCTGATCCTGATGAATTAAGGTCTGAGAAAGAGAAGGAGTTTTGGGGGAAAAGAGATCCTATTAAGAAATTAGCTCGAGAAATTATTGATGGTAAATTCGCAACTGAAGAAGAATTAAAAAATATTGAAAAGAAAATAGATGCAGAAATATCAGAGTCTGTTAAAAATGCCTTAGAAGCTCCTGAACCACCTTCAAAAGAATTGACTAAATATATTTGGGCCGAAGATTAGATTAAATACCGCTTGGTAATTTTCTCGTTAAATTTCTTAATTTTCTTAATGCCTTAAGTTCGACTTGTCTCACTCTTTCCCTAGAAACTTCTAATAATCTTCCTATTTCAGCAAGTGTATGTCTCTCGTTTCCATCAAGTCCAAATCTTAATTTAAGAACATGTTGCTCTTGCTCGCTTAAATGACTTAACCACTTCCCAAGTTGCTCTTGATGCATTTTTTGCTCAACTTGGTCTAAAGGCTCTTCATTATTACTATCTGCAATTAAATCACCTAAAAAGCTCCTCCCATCATCACCATTGACTGGAGCGTCTAAACTACTTGTTGATAAAGCTTGTCTTAAAACTGAATCTAATTCATCGACATCAATTTCCATTGCTTCTGCAATTTCAATTCTGCTTGGCATAGCGCCAAGTTTATGTGCTAAATCCCTACTGACTTTTCTTATAGATGCTAATCTTTCACTTAAATGAACTGGTAAACGTATTGTTCGTGATTGGCAAGCTATTGCTCTTGTCATACTTTGTCTAATCCACCAAAAAGCATATGTTGAAAATTTATATCCTCTTGTAGGATCAAATTTTTCAACAGCTCTCTCTAAACCTAGAGAACCTTCTTGAACTAGATCAAGGAGTTCTAGTCCTTTACCTTGGTATTTTTTTGCCACACTTACGACTAGTCTTAAATTAGCTTTCATCATTCTCTCCTTGGCTCTTCTGCCGATTTTTATTGTTCTCTTTTGCTGTGTTGTAAATTCTTTAATCTTTTCATTTAATTGGCCATCTTCTGTAAGAATCATCATTCTCTGAACTTGATTGCCAAGTTCAATCTCCTCAGCAGGTGTAAGCAAAGGTACTCTTCCGATGTTCTGCAAATACCAACTAATAGGATCATTGCCCCTTCTTTTTTGTGGTTCTGCTTGTGCTGGTATTGATGAAACCATATTCTGGACCTAATAAGGTATTAAAACTCTCCTATACTTTTGCTGAAATAGCCCAATATTTAATGCGCGCTTCAGATTTCAAGTAATATTTGTATATTTATGTGTTAAAAACTATAAATAACTCTCTTAAATTGTTTCTTTCAAGATATTTGTCTCGTTTTTCTTTTTCTCATAATTTTCGATAATTCATCACCAATAGCAGATGCATTAGAGCCAATTTTGCATTTTGATGCAGCAAATGAATGCAAAAGTACGTACTTAGCAAAAAAATCAGTTGTTATATTTTTACAAAAGGTTAGATCTATCGCAGAACTTCCAGCTACAAATCCAGATAAAAGATCACCCAATCCAGCTCTAGCTGTCTGAGAATCTGTCCCAAAAATTTGCCATGCATTTTTATTGTCAGCAATTATGCTATTAGCCCCTTTCAACAAAATACTAATATTAAATTTATTTGCTGCTTTAAGTGCTAATCCAACATTAGTTTCGCATTTGATATTAGGGAATAACCTTACAAATTCTTTATGATGAGGTGTGATCCATGTTTTCAATTTTCTCTCCAAAAAGAAATTTGCCCCTAACTTAGATTCCGAAATTCTATTAAGTGCATCTGCATCCAAGATCAATAATCCTTCAAAACCAATAAGATAGTCTTTTGATTTTTGCCAATCATCATTATCAATTCCTATTCCTGGGCCGACAATTACTGAATCAAATGCACTTAAATCAATATTTTTTAATGCATTAAATAAAGATGCATTTCCATTTTGATTAGATTGCATAGTTTCTTTTAAAACTATTTCTGGAGCTACTTGCCAAATAGATTCAGCAACTAACTCAGGCAAGACCGCCGAGATATAGCCTGCTCCACTTGATATGGCACCTTTTACTGCTAAGTATGCAGCGCCGGGATATTTTTCACTTCCGGCTATTAATAATGTTCTTCCTCTTTTATATTTGTTGGAATTTTTTGGTAAAGAAGGGAAATCAATATTTTTTAAATCTTTGTAGGTAACCTTAAAAACTTTTTTTTCAATCTTAAGTAACTTATAAATAGGCACCCCAATATCGACATGGTGCAATTCTCCAATAAAAGGTAAAGCAGAATCTTGGGTCAACCCAATCTTATTAAGACCAATGGTCAAAGTGTAGTCTGCCTTCACTGCGTTTTCTAAAAAAGGCTCTCCTGAATTTGGACATAATCCTGTTGGAATATCAATACTTATTACCTTGCCATATTTGTTATGAAATTTTTGATTAAATAGTTTAATTAATTTATTATCAACTTTTCTTGATTGATTATTACCAAAAACTGCATCGATCCAAAGGTCTTTCCCATTTGCATCAGGGGGCTCTAGTAATTTTGTGACACCAAGAGATGTAAGATAATTAAGGTGGTTATTTGTTAATGTTTTTTTTATCGGGAATGGACACCATACCTGAACATAAAAACCTTTCAAAAAAAGCTCTCTAGCAATTACGGCACCATCCCCACCATTATGGCCAGGGCCTATAAAAACAGTTATTCCATTCTTGAGAAGAGGTTTCTTTTTTAAGAGCCATTTACTAATTTGGATACCAGCTTTTTCCATCAATGCTTCTTGTGGCATTCCATCAGAAAACATTTCTTTCTCTAATATCAACATTTGCTTTGAATCAACAATTAAATGTTCAGAGTCAATTGTTGGCCATACAATTTCGTTCATAATGAATACAAAGCAATTGAATTCCCGTTTAAAAATTTAAACTTTCATGTTAAAGACACAAAAGGATAAAAAATTAGAGAACTTTTTTTCTTCTAATAATAAAACTAAAAAGAAGAAAAATATTATTGTAGGTCTTTCTGGTGGGGTAGATAGTTCCCTTTCTGCTGCTCTTCTTGTAGAAAGGGGCTGGAATGTTGAGGGACTAACTCTTTGGCTAATGAAAGGACAAGGCTCATGTTGTTCTGAAGGATTAGTAGATGCTGCTGGCCTTTGTGAAGATTTGGGAATTAATCATAAAATAATTGACTCAAGAGAAATTTTCGAAAGAGAGGTAATAAAAAAAACTACTGAAAGCTATGAGAAAGGATTTACTCCACTTCCATGTTCTATGTGCAACAAGAATGTGAAGTTTGAAGAGATGCTTAATTACGCAATAAACAAAAAAGACTTTACTCATATTGCGACCGGACATTACGCAAGGATAAAAAAATCATCTTATGCTGAAACACTTGATTGTAAGAGCTTTGTATTTAAGGACTTCCTTCTTCTCAGAGGTGCTGACGAAAACAAAGACCAAAGTTATTTTCTTTATTCTCTTCGACAAGAATTACTAAGCAGATTGATATTTCCTCTTGGTGAAATGAAAAAAGAAGAAACAAGAAAGGAAGCCCTGAGATTAGGCCTTAGAACTGCTCAAAAACCAGAAAGTCAAGATTTATGTTTAGTTGAGCATTACGGATCAATGCAGAGATTTATCGACAAACATATTGAACCCAAAGAAGGAGAAATTGTGCATGTGAATGGGAAAATCCTAGGAAAGCACAATGGAATTCAGCACTTTACGGTAGGTCAAAGAAAAGGTTTGGGCATTGCTTGGCCAGAACCATTGTATGTAAAAAGTTTAGACAGCGTAAAAAACATAGTTTATGTAGCAGATAAAAGTGATCTATTTAAGAAAGAAGCAACCATAAATAAGGTTAACTGGGTTTCAATCGAAGAACCTAAGCAAGAGATTGAAGTAGAAGCACAAATCAGATATAGAAGTCATCCAGTAAAAGGAACTTTAATACCTTTGAAAAATTTAGATAATCCAACTAGAACATTTAAATTAATTTTTGAAGAAAGTCAAAGTTCAGTAACGCCCGGACAAGCTGCAGTTTTTTATAAAGGAGAAATATTATTAGGTGGCGGATTAATTAATTAATTTTCCAAAAGAAATTTAATCCCATACAAAATATAAACAATAACAAGATAGGTTTATCTCCAAATTTTGTATAGAAGGTCTTTTCGGATGAAAAATTAGGGAATACTATTTTATTTTGCTCCAAATTTAAATCTAGAAGTTGAATAATTTTTCCATTATCTTTTACTAAACCCGAAGGGCCGGTGTTTGATACAAGTAGATTATCTTTTTTATTTTCAATACTTCTCAATCTTGCCAAAGACAGGAATTGATTATAAAGCTTAGTTGGATAGGGATCTAAATTTGCTGCAGTTATTATTAGTTTTGCACCGCTATTAATAGCCTTTCTTATTTCCAATCCATCACTAATTTCATAACAGATAGCCACTGCTAGAGGTTCTGTAAATTTAGGATCAAAAAATCTTGAATCAGAGCCTGGTTGAATTCCTCCTACTGCAGATAATCCTCTTGAAAAACTATCTAAAAATCTAGGTATTTTTTCACCTAATGGAACAAGTCTATTTTTATCTATAAATGAGGTAAAAAATTGATCTCCAATTTGAAATCCGAGTAAAGAACTTCTTAACTCATTATTAGAATTTCTGAAACCTCCTGCCAAGGTATTAACCTTAAAGCCTTTAGATAAATAAAAATTATTATATAGAGTTCCTTCAGGAGCAACAAGAAGTTTCGCTTGATTGTCTAAAGCATACTTTTGAGCGATAGATTGTTTTTCTTTAATAAATTCATCATCTATTTTTAATTTTTCTCTTGTTGGTATATTGGTTTGCCAAATAGCTACAGGATATTCATAATTTCTTTTAATTGGAGTTATTAAACCTCCAAATAAATGCAAGAAAAAAATAATAAAAAGTCCTAAAAGAAATATTTTTTTAAAGTGAAGTTTTCTTTTCAATCTACCGTGACTAAAAAAAATCCAAAATCCAATCAATATTTGTATTACGCATAAACCACTTGCGCCAATCCATCTTGCCAAACCAGCAAGATAAATATCCCCCGGAACAAGACTCTCGCCTAAACCTATCCAAAAAAAAGGTGTTTGAGAAAGTATTAATTCGCCAATTCCCCAAGTCAAAGATAAAAAAGTTACTTTTACTGTTAAAGGTAATATTTTCATTTTAAAAACATCCTCCTTCCAGAGAATAATTTCAGCTAAAAATCCCCATAAATAAACTAATATCCCACCCAAAAAAGCACAAAATAATAATATTGAAATGGCGATTATTAAACTTGCAAGCCATGAAAAACCAAGCCACGTTAAAGGATGAAGATCATATAACCATGAATGACTGATCAAAACGAAGAAAAAACCCCACCAAAAATTTGCTATTTTTCTCTCACTTCCCTTCCATAAAATAAATAAAGATATCGGCATAAAAATCAGCCAAAAATTAGTTGAAACAGAAATTCCTCCTAAAATTCCTCCTAAACAAGGGAAAAAATATTGTCTTAAACTTTTGATTTGAGTCGGGATTAACAATCTAAAATTACGAAATTAAATTTATAATCACCCATATATTGTACCTTTATTCTGTAGTATTAGTTCTAGTAACTTTCAAAATTTAGGTGAAAGAAGTCTTTATCAGTTTTGCAGTTTTTGTTATTTGTGTTTCATTAACTATTTTCAGTCAATTTAATTCCCCCCAAGTTGTTAATGCTGCTGAATCAGAACCTCAATTAGTTCAACAAACACCTCAAGCAAAACCAACAAATGTTTCAAATAACAATTTATTTGAATTAGACCCATCAGATCCAAATCCTATACTTTTCGCTATGGCAGAAGAAACACAATCAGATACTAATTCAAGGACTACAGAAAGTGGTCTAATTATTGCGGAAATCCTAAATGGGGAAGGAGATGAGGCCAGCGCTGGACAAATAGTAACTGTAAACTACACTGGAACCTTAGAAGACGGAACACAATTCGATACAAGTATAGGTAGAGCTCCATTCAGCTTTCCATTGGGCGCCGGACGAGTAATAAAAGGTTGGGACGAAGGTGTTGCAGGTATGAAAGTTGGAGGGAAAAGAAAATTAACAATTCCTCCTGAACTTGGTTACGGATCAAGAGGAGCAGGAAATGTAATACCTGCTAATGCTACTTTGATATTTGAAGTTGAATTATTAAAAGTCAATTAAATTAAGTAAGAAAAATATCTAATACTTTTCAATTTAGTTAATCTCCAAGTAATATATATACATCACAAATTATTTGAAATGTTAATTAAATTCATCAATTCTTTTCTAGATAAAAAATCCCCAATGATTGTCCATGCTCACTGTGATGGTCCTTGTGGTGTTTATGATCCAGCATCTACGAGAGTTGCAGCAGAAGCAGTTTTATCAATGACAAAAAAACTTATTGCACTAGAAGCTCCTTCTAGCACTGATTCAGCAGAGTGGGCTACCTACAGTAATACATTTTCTAGATATGTTGCAGTTAAAGAAGAGCAAGCAAAAGAAACAAAGAAAGAAATTCTAATTCTGTGGACAGATTACTTTAAACCAGTTCACTTAGAAACTTATCCAGACTTACATGAAACAATTTGGAAGGCAGCCAAATTATGCAGTGCATGCAAAGTTAATATTGATTTAGCTCAAGCTGAAGAACTAATGACTTATGTTGAAAAGATTCATAATATTTTCTGGGCATCAAAAGGAAGATCAGACGCTTTCGTAAAAGCTAGTTAATCAGAATTATTTTCAAAAGTATTTTTGATTTTATTTTGTTTTTCTTAGGTTTAAGAAAAACGGCTTTTGTTAATGGTGACTCTATGTTGCCAACACTAAAAGCAGGAGATATTGTTTTTTTTAAAAAATATAAAAAGAATAAATCAATACTTAAAAATCAACAAATAGTTATTTTTAATCATCCACTAAAAAATAAAAACCTAATAAAAAGGATAAATTCAGTGAATCAAAATAATATTGAGGTTCTTGGCGACAATATTGAATTTAGCGAAGATAGTAATAAATTTGGATTAATCAATAACGAAAAAATAATTGGGATTGTCACTTCTAAATTAATTTTTCCTAAATTAAAAAATTTTTTAATTCAAAAAAACAGAAGCACTTCTTTGAATCCAAAATAATCCCAAAGAAAAGGAAAGCCCTCCTGCTACAGCTATTAATCTTTTAATAAATTTGTGACTTGCTTTAAAGGTGGTAAAAGATATTAAACAAGTAAAAAGATTCATACTAATTAGTGAACCAAACAAATATGAAATCAAATATAAGCAAGCACTTGTTAAAGGTAGTGCTAAAGCAGGAAGAACTGCAAGAAAATGCGAACCGCCAGCTATACCATGTAGCAAGCCTAAACCTGTCAAAGCATGTGAGTGCTTATTATTATTTTTTTGTTCCTTAACATGAAAGTGAAAGTGACTATGGGCAATCCCATTCTCATGCTTATGGGAATGCGAGTGGATACTTAGTTGAAAAGAATTTTTTATAGCAAATACTCCAACAATTAGAAGAGAAATTCCAACTAGGAATTCGGCTATACTGGAAAAATTGTTTAATGGCGTAATATCCTTAATAAAAATCGCTAGGAAAGCTAACAAGAGGACACCTGAAGAGTGTCCTAAGCCCCATGAGAAACTATTTTTAAGAGCTTTTTGGGGATTATTAATCGCTGCTGGTGCCATTGCAATTAGATGATCAGCGCCACTAACAACATGTACAAATCCTGCAACTACACCGGTTAAAATTACAGCCTGCATATATATTCAGTACAACTCTGTTTATTAAATTTTATAGCACGATATGAAGTCAAAATTAAAGTGAGTTAAATAATTTCTTGAAAGATTGTTGAATATCACTTTCTCTCATAAAAGTTTCACCAATTAATACCCCCTTAATTCCAATAGATCTGAGCAATTCTAAATCTTCAGCACAATTAATTCCGGATTCACTAATGGGAAGAATATTTTGTTTTAAAAATATATCAGCATATGTTTCCATCAATTCTATTGATGTTTTTAAATTCGTTTTAAAAGTCTTTAAGTCCCTATTATTTATTCCAATTAAATTAAATGATTTTAACTTAAGTATCCTTTCTAATTCATTATCGTTATGGACTTCAACTAGAACACTCATCTTTAAATTATCAGCTATTTTCTTTAGATAAATTAAATCGTCATCACTTAAAATCGCAGCGATTAATAATATTGCATCAGCACCAGATACCCTTGCTTTATAAATCTGATAAGCAGAAATAATAAAATCTTTGCAGAGGAGAGGTAAATTAGTTGATTTCCTTACAGTTTCGAGTATTTCATAACTACCTTGAAAAAACCTTTTGTCGGTAAGTACTGAAATACATGATGCACCTAATCCTTCATAACAAATTGCTATTTCTTCAGGGTTGAAATCTTTTCTAATAACTCCTTTGCTCGGACTAGCTTTTTTTACTTCAGCAATTACTCCTGGTTTTATTTTTGACTCCAAGATACTTTTATAAAAATCTTTGGGGGCAGGAAGTTTTTCAATCTTTTTTATTAGATCTTCTAAAGAAAAAATTTTTTTAAAATTTTTAATTTCAATGTCCTTGTGCCATACAATTTCTTCTAGAATATTTTTTGCTTGTGATTCCCTATGAGGCACAGCATATTCTAAATTTTCTACCCTTACTGTTGGATTTGGTGGCCTGCGTCTTATCTCCATTATTTTAGATATTACTTTATTTGAGAAGCAGCTTGTTTATATGCGACTTCAACTACTTCACTAAGAGTGGGATGAGTATGAACTTCTTTAGATAATTCAATTACACCTTGGTTCCTTGAAATAGCATTAGAAATTTCTTGAATCAAATCAGCTGCATGTAACCCAAAAATATGAGCACCTAATACTTTCCCATTATCTTTATTAAAAATCAACTTTAGCAATCCATCACTCTCTAATTCAGCTAATGCTTTTGAATTAGCTTTAAAGAAACTTTTGACAACCCCCAAAGTAAAATTTTCTTTTGCAGATATCTCTTTGGCTTCTACTTCAGAGAGACCAACTGAACTTATCTCAGGGTGAGTAAAGGTTGCTGCTGGGATACTTTTATAGTTAATTTCGACGTTGCCACCGCAAATATTATCAACAGCAATAGTACCTTGCGCAGCAGCTGTATGTGCAAGCATCAGTTTTCCTGTTACATCTCCAACAGCCCAAATGTTGGGTACTATTTCACCACCATTCTTAACCCTCATTTGATCATCTATAGGAATGAAACCTCTTACTGTTTCGATACCAACCGACTCAAGATTTAAGTTATTACTATTAGGACTTCTGCCAGTTGCAACTAATACAGCGTCAACTTCTAAAGTTTCAACAACTTCTTTAGATTTTGCATCTGTCAGTTCTATTTTTACTGGACATCCAGGTGTTATTTTTGTCGCAAAGACATTTGATTTTGTATCTATATCTCTTGCTTGAATAAGGTTCTTTTTAGCAATTTTTGTAATATCTGGATCAAATGTTGGCATAATATTTTCCAAAGCCTCGATCATGGTAACTTCACAACCTAGCGCGGTATAAACATCAGCAAATTCCAATCCTATATATCCGCTTCCAATAATAGCTATCCATCTTGGAAGCCATTCAAGTTTAACCGCATCATCACTAGTAAATACGGTCCTATTATCCAAAGTTATTCCACGGGGGACAAATGGGGAAGAACCAGTTGCTATAACAATATCCTTGCATGTGAAGATTTTATCAATTCCGTTTTTATCTCTTACACCTACTTTTTGATTTCCTTCAATTCTGCCAATACCCAAAATAATTTCAACTCCACTCCTTTTTAGAGTTTTTGTTAAATTTTCTCTAACATTTAACACTAAATTATTTGCATGATCTGCAATTTTTGATCTCTCGAACCTTACTGGGGAAGCATGAATTCCAAATTTAGCTAAATGTTCATAATCAGCTATTTCTCTGACTTTTCCACTTGCAGCCAAAAGAGCTTTAGAGGGGACACAACCCTTGTTTACACATGTGCCTCCCATATCAGAAGATTCTACTATTGCTACTTTCAGTCCCTTACCAGCAGCATGTTTAGCGGCATCAAAACCTCCATATCCTGCTCCTATTACGATTAAATCAAAATCAAAACTTGAATCAGTCACTTTTTTATTTACTTATTAGAGGTGTATGCGACTCTTTTTCGTTCTAGTAATAATGGAACTGCAACGCAAGCCACATTCAATGATTCTACAAGCTCACTATGCGGAATTGTAATTGTTTCATTAAAAGCTTCTTGAATTTTTTTATGAATACCTTGACCTTCATTACCCAAAATTAATACGGTACGTTTGGACCAATCAATTTCCCAGTAAGGTTTTGAAGGTTTTTTTGAACTCTCATTATGGCTACTAGTAGAGAAAATCTTAAATCCTACATTTGATAATTCAGACAAAGACTTAAGTAAAGAATTTAATATTTCTTCTTCAATTCCATCAAATCTTAAAAATGGCAGATGAAAAACTGCACCTGAGGATGCTCTTAATACCTTTTGGCCTAATGGGTGCGCACCTCCAGCTAAAAAAATTGCATTAACACCCGCAGCTAAAGCGGTTCTAAATAGATTACCCATATTCCCAGGATCTTGAATTCTGTCGAGAACAAGAACAAAATCATCTTTCATATTAAATTGATAATTAGGTATTGCTGAAATCTCTACTAAAGCTGCTATCCCA
Source organism: Prochlorococcus sp. scB245a_520K10 (assembly GCA_000634515.1). Classification (GTDB taxonomy): domain Bacteria; phylum Cyanobacteriota; class Cyanobacteriia; order PCC-6307; family Cyanobiaceae; genus Prochlorococcus_A. The sequence continues at coordinate 15,268 of JFNU01000178.1, forward strand.
TCTGGATTAATTGTTGAAATCGCAGATGCCAAGACTTCCTCTGAGACAATATTTATTAATGACTCATGAAATTTTTTGCTTAGATTTTGATTCTTTCTTAGCCATTTTTCGGTAACTAAAATCTTAGAGGGATTTTTTCCAGACTTCAGCAATTCTTCAATGAGATGTGTACCCTCTATGCAAAAAAAGTCTTGATCTTTTTGAGATGATCCTCTTTTAAATGATCTAAATCTTTTAACTAGATTATTGTTTTTACTAGTTATTTTTAAAAAAGTATTTTCTATGATTAATTTGAAAAATTTGTTATCAATTATATTTTAATTACATAAATATTTTGATCAATTATTTATTAAATTTTTATTTCCCAGGAGATCAAAAAATACATTTTCACTTTTAATTAATATTCATGACGTTACATAGGGTGGACTTAATATTATTAGTTTGTCATGATGAATCTAATAAATTAAGTCTTAATGATTTGCGGAAGCAAAACGAAGTCATATCTTAAATCGCAAAATTTAAAGATTCTTGGCCAAGGCAAGTTAAATGGAATAGTTGAAATAAGTGGTGCGAAGAATTCCGCCTTAGTTTTATTAGCCTCATCATTGCTAACTAATGAAAAAATAATTCTTGAAAATGTACCTTTTCTCACTGATATTGAAAAGATGGGGAATATCTTAAAGAATTTAGGAGTGAATTTAGTTCGTAAAAACAACCAACTAGAAATAGATCCAACAACTATTTCGATTAAAGAACTTCCATATGAACTTGTTAAAGGATTAAGAGCTAGTTTCTTTTGTATAGGTGCACTATTAACTAAATTTGGAGAAGCTCAAGTGCCCTTACCAGGTGGATGCAATATTGGCTCAAGGCCAATAGACGAGCACATTAATGGACTAATCGCATTAGGAGCAGACATTATTATTGAAGAGGGAATTGTCAAGGCAAAAACAAGGGGGAACAAAAATAGACTTCATGGCACTCATATTAAATTAAATTGTCCAAGTGTAGGTGCGACTGAAACTTTAATAATGGCAGCATCTTTAGCTAAAGGAAGAACTACTATTGAAAATGCTGCTAGAGAGCCTGAAGTTCAAGATTTATGCCAAATGCTTAATAAAATGGGGGCAAAAATTTATGACTCCGGTAAAGAAACAATTATTATTGATGGTGTTAATAATCTTGGCGGATGTACCCATAAAGTAATTCCAGACCGAATAGAAGCTGGGACTTTTCTAATAGCTGCTGCTGCAACTTCCTCTTCAATAACAATCTCTCCAGTAATCCCTCATCATCTTGAAGCTGTTACTAATAAGCTTCAAGAGAGTGGGAGTAAAATTACGATTAAAGGTAATTCGATTTCTATCAAGAGTAAAGAGATTAAAGGAGTAGATATTGAAACAGCTCCTTTTCCAGGCTTTCCTACTGATTTGCAGGCACCATTTACAACTCTAATGACAATCGCAAATGGTGAATCAAAGATAACTGAAAGAATTTTCGAAAACAGAATGAATCATATTTATTTACTTAATGAAATGGGCGCCCGTATAAAACTAAACAAAAACGTAGCTCACATCAAAGGTGTTAAAAAAATTAATGGGATGAATCTAGTTGGCTCAGATTTAAGGTCATCAGCTGCATTAATAATTGCAGGAATCATCGCAAAAGGTAGCAGTAAGATCTATGGATTAGAACATTTAGATAGAGGTTATGAAAATTTTGAATTAAAACTAAAAAATTTAGGTGTAAAAATAATTAGAGAGATCAGTAAAAGTACTTTTGAGGAGAATAGATATAAAATTGAACCTAAATCTGAGAATCCTTCAAAACTCGAAGCAGCTTAGTCTTTTTCAAAAAATATTTTAGAACCAAGAAAATTCAAACGTAAGCAATATTGATTAGTGAAATACAACCCAAAAATAATATAAACAAAACTAGAAAGCGGTTAGACCAAATTTTATTTAAACCATTAAAGTTGAATTCATTCATGCCCAAGTTCCGCTATTAGATCCGAATGTTGTCAGTATAGTCACTGCAACAAATAGATAAGGGACAAATTTAAAGGATAATTTTTTAGCTTGAGTTTTAGACATTTGTTTTTTTTATTAAATATAACACAATGTTACTAATCATGAAGCTATTTCCTTTTAAAAAAGACTTTTAAGCGTACTTAATCACAAAAATGTATCACAAATGTTTAAATTTTCTTTTTTTATCTTATTTCTTGTCAGCAAATGCAATAAATAATTCTATGTTTTTATCGAAAAGATTAACTATTAACAAACGTTATCTTGATAACTTTTCCTTGAACAAAACAATAGTCAATAAGTTGATTTTTGTTATAATAAAAAAGTTCATTTTTGCAAAAGCCTTGGGAGCGTGGTGGAATTGGTAGACGCACCGCACTCAAAATGCGGCACCTTCGGGTATGTCGGTTCAAGTCCGACCGCTCCCACTTTGATGAATACCTATAGTCGATTCGATATATCTTTCAAAAAAGGAAAAGGTTGTTGGCTATGGGACAAAACAGGTAAAAAGTATCTTGATGCAGTCGCTGGTATAGCAACTTGTAGTCTTGGACATAGCGACAGAGTTTTAAGAAGAAGGTTATCAACTCAACTAAAAAAGATTCAGCACATTTCTAATCTATACAACATTGAAGAACAAGAACAATTAAGCAGAACTTTAACGAATATGAGTTGTGCTAAAAGCGTCTTCTTCTGCAATAGTGGTGCGGAAGCAAATGAATCAGCAATTAAATTAATTAAAAAATATGGTAATACAACAAATAAAGGTAAAGAATCAATTATTCTCGCAGCAGAATCCAGCTTTCATGGAAGGACGCTTGCAGCCTTGAGTGCCACTGGACAGCCCAAATATCAAAAAGGTTTCGAACCAATGATTCAAGGGTTCAAATTTTTTAAATTTAACAACTTTGATTCGGTAAAAAAATTATTTGAAGAGTGTGAAAATAATGATCAAAAAATTTCCGGCGTTTTAGTTGAACCAATACAAGGAGAAGGCGGAGTAATTCCTGGAAGTAAAATATTTTTTAAAAGCCTAAGAGATATATGTGATAAATATAATTCTCTTCTCATTTTAGATGAGGTCCAAAGTGGAGTAGGTCGAACTGGGAAAATGTGGGGTTATGAGAATTTAGGAATTGAACCTGATGGATTCACCCTAGCTAAAGGATTAGGAGGAGGTCATGCAATTGGAGCATTATTGGTAAAAGAAAAAGCCAACATTTTTTCTCCAGGAGATCATGCAAGCACTTTTGGAGGGAACCCATTCGCCTGTAAGGCTGCCCTAACTGTATTAGAAGAAATAAATAGAAGAAATATTATCCATAATGTTTATCAAAGAGGGGAACAATTAAGTGCTGGGTTTGAAGAATTGTCAAAAAAATTTCCAAATATTATTAGTGGTAAAAGAGGTTTAGGTTTAATACAAGGTCTTTTGATCAATGATGATTATGCTGATGCAAAAAAAATTACATTAAAAGCTTTTGATAAAGGATTGCTGGTAGTTCCTGCAGGAGGAAATGTTGTAAGGATTGTCCCACCATTAGTTATATCTCGAAGAGAAATTAATATTCTTTTGGATAAGCTAAATTCAATTTTTGAAGAGTTATAGCAATTTAAATTTTGAAAAATGCAAATTTAAAAATTTTTGAATTATTATCTCCTAAATATGAAAGGGATAATATCAAATTAGGTTTATCAAGAATTAAAAAAGCACTTCAAGAACTTGGTTATCCTTGCAAGAATATCCCTGCGATACAGATTATTGGAACTAATGGGAAAGGATCAATCGCTGCATATTTAGAAAGTATACTTTTTGAAGCTAAAAGGAATTTCGGTGTAACGACATCTCCTCATCTTTTGGATGTATGCGAGAGGATTAGAGTCAATAAAAAAAATATTAATAAAACTGATTTTGAAAAAATCTATAGATTAATAGAAAAAAAATTTTCAACATTTGAATTAACTCCTTTTGAAAAAATCATTTGCTGCGCACTAAATTTTTTTGACCATAAAAAAGTTGAATTACTCATTCTTGAAGCTGGCTTAGGGGGACGATTAGACGCGACAACAGCTCATAAATCTAGACCAATCATTGCTATTGGGAATATTGGATTAGACCATAAAGAATTTCTTGGAGATACGATTGAAAAAATTGCCAAAGAAAAATTAGCAGTAATTGAAAAAAACGCAATTGTCATCTCATGCAATCAAAATAGTCAAGTTGAAAATTTAATAACCAAAAAAGTTAAAGAGGTAGGAGCAGAAATTATCTGGAAAGATTCAATTTCAAACAGCTATGAGCTTGGATTAAAAGGAATTTTTCAAAAGCAAAATGCTTCAGTAGCTATTGGAGCAATTGAAGCGCTGAATAATTTGGGATTTAATATAAAGGAAAAAAACATATCTGAAGGTCTTAAAAAGACAACTTGGAACGGAAGGCTAGAAATAATAAATTATTTCAACAAAGAAATTCTTGTAGATTGTGCGCATAATTATCCTGCTGCTAAAGCACTCTCTAATGAGCGAATCAATTGGGAGAATGAAGATAAAGGAATTTATTGGATTTTAGGTGTCCAAAGACAAAAAGATATTTATGCAATATTAAAAACACTTTTAAAGAAAAATGATCGCTTATTACTTGTGCCAGTTCCAAACCAACCTAGTTGGCAATTAAATGATCTCTCTCAGATTAAAGAAATTGACTTTCAAAAAACAATTGAATTTAAAACATTTGAACTTGCGATTGAGTATTTATTTTCCCTAGAAAAATGGCCACCTAATCATCCTGTTCTAACAGGTTCTATTTTTTTAGTTGCTGAATTTATTAAATTTGCGAATAAACAGAAATATTAGATTTTAAATTGTTCTTTTACTTCCCAACCTTCCAATTTTCCTGGATTTAATAGCCCTTTAGGATCAAATCTTAATTTCGCTTTTACTTGATCTGCATCCACCACTCCGAGGCCTCCGCCTTCAACTGTTAAAACATGAGGATTAAAAATAAACGCACCAAGTTTCTTGCAATCTTCAATTATTTCATGTAATTCTTCTTCCCCATTCCACTTTATTAAAGGCAAAGCCGCTAATCGAGGTGATCCTTGTTGAGAAACTGCCTCTAAATGCCAAAGAATTTTTTTACCCCATTTTTTTCTCATAAAATTAATTAATTTTAGTTCATTATTAAGTGGCAAAAGCATCTGTAAATACGTCCAATTTTTATCCCTAGACCTCATATGAAGAGTTGTATGATTCCATACGACTTCAGAAATTCCATTAACGAGCTTTTCTTCTTCCCCAAGTAGGGTAGATTCAACTTTAAATTTTTTACAAATTAGCTCGATGGTTTTTATTCCTCCAAGAGTAGATTGAATTAATATCTTGTGTCTTCTAGATTTACTCTTAAACCATTTTGGCATTTGATCTACAATTTCTTCTTCAAGAATTGCTCCTAATTTCAGATTAATTGCTGCGCTAGTAAGAGTTTTCAATATTTCTATTGTTTTTTCAAATTCAATACAGTCGATAACTAATGAGTACCACTTACGTTTGATATCAGTAGCTAGTAATAAAGAAGTAATTATTCCATTCGTCCCATAAGCATGATTTAGAGGTTCGGATTCTTCAGCATCAAATTTTAATAATGCAGGTTTTTCATTCATCGTTACTGCCTCTAAACCTATAAGATTTCCTGGATCTCTTAAAAATCCCCACCTAATGGAACCAATACCTCCTGATCCACCTGCAATAAAACCTCCAATTGTTGCAGTTTTCCAAGTACTAGGAAGTAACCTCAATTCCCTCCCATATTTCTCTAGTTGTTTATTCAAATCTCCCATAACACAGCCAGACTGTACTTTTACAAAGCCTGTATCTGGATCAAATTCTTCTAACTTATTAAATTGACTCATCTGCATTACAACTCCTTTAAATAATGGGACAGCTTGTCCATAATTACCTGTACCTGAACCCCTTAAAGTAAGTGGGATAGATAATTCCCAACAAATTTCTGCTACTTCCTTTACCGCATTGTGATCACTAGGTCTTACCACCAAATCAGCAATACATTCGTCTAATTTTTCAGTAAGGATTGGAGAGTAGTTATAAAAATCTTTTGAAAGTCTTTTTACATCGGATTTATTTTCAATAATCTCTAAGTTTTTGACTTCTCTAAATTTGTCTATAAATTTAAGTTTTGATATCATTAATAAAATTTTTTATGCTTTGTATATAAATTAGCCAATTAGCAATATAAATCGCCGTTTATAAATACTTTTCTCTTTAAATTACTCGAAAAAACATCTGCCCATCTTTGTGCATCTAAAATCACAAAATCAGCAGGACAACCTTTTTTAATTAAACCATCCCATTTTAAATTTAATAATCTGCTTGGAGCTAAAAAAATAGAAGATAGAGTCATTCTCTCCCAGGGATTTAGTTGAAGCATAGGAATCGAGCAAGACAACATATAAAAAGGGTCAAAATTACCAAATGGATACCAAGGGTCTTGAACATTATCACTACCAAGAGATACATCCACATGTGATTTTTGTAATTGCTTTATTGGTGCAACTGGTCTTTTTAATGAAGTTGTTTTATTACTTCGATTGAGCAGCCAAAAATTTGTTAGGGGTAAGGCAATAACCTTGATATTTTTCTCAGCCATTTTTTCTCCTAAATTTAAGATCTCTCTATTTGTTAGAGAAATAAGACTACTCAAATGACTACAAGTGATCGGAATACTACTAATTTTTAAATTTTCGATTGTTTCTAATAAAACTTTTATTCCCGCTCCAGGTTCAATAATTGATTCATCTATATGCAAATCAATTTCTAATTTATATTTACTCGCAAGAAGAAGCATCTTTGCTAGAAATTTGCTTGTATTTTTTTTATTGAAAGGGGGTACAATAACACCTCCTAAAATGCCTCCATTAGAAGAAAATAATTTTGCCAAATCTTCTCCATCAGTTGTATCCCAGAATTCCAATGGAGCTAGAGCAACGTATTGTAAAGTCAACTCAGATGAAAATTTTTTTTGTAATTTAAAAAGTTCAATCCAAATATCAATAGATTGACCTTCGTATGTATCAATATGACTTCTAATTGCTCGGTATCCATTTTGTATGGCAAGTTTTAATGATTTCTCAACTCTTTCAAGAACCTTTTCTGTAGTTCTAGTTTTATGTTCTTCAAGATTTACTGATAATGCTCCTCCATAGTTTGATTCCAGATTAGGAAAATCTGCCCATGTAAAAGATTTATCAAAATGCGAATGCGTTTCAACAAATCTTGGGAATAAAATATTTTTTGGTTTTGTAACTTTATTTTCTAAAGGCTTTAACTCAGAAACAAATCCTTCCTCCCAACCAATGGAAACTGAGCATAAATCCTCTACATCGATAATGAGGTTATCTATATCTTCTATTAAACAAAGGCTTCTGGGAATAAGAACCTCAGCTTTGCCGGAATTACTCAAATTTTTAAATTTTCTTTTATTTTAAATCATAAGAAAACTTTACTGAATTAGAAAATAATTCAAATTTCGCTAAAAGATAAAAATAAGTATGAAAATTACCCTTTAGTTGTTAAATTTATAGATGTGAGGCGGGCGTCGCCAAGTGGTTAAGGCAG
>JFNU01000179.1 GCA_000634515.1 Prochlorococcus sp. scB245a_520K10
GTGGTTAAGGCAGCGGCTTGTGGCGCCGCTATTCGGGGGTTCGAATCCCCTCGCTCGCCCTCAAAAATATTGCAGCAAAATTATTTAACTTGTAATTTTGAATTAAAGAATCATAAAAAATCCCTAGCGAAGTGCTAACAAAAACAAAATCAGACGAAAAAAAATCTCAAAAGAATTCAACTACTGGCAGTTATTGGATAACAACATTTGGATGCCAAATGAACAAGGCTGATTCTGAGAGAATGGCTGGGACATTAGAGAAGATGGGATATACCAGAGCGGATAATGAATTAAATGCCGATTTGGTCTTGTACAATACATGCACAATCAGAGATAATGCGGAGCAAAAAGTTTATAGCTTTCTAGGAAGACAAGCAAAAAGAAAGCACAAAACACCTAACTTGAAACTTGTTGTTGCAGGTTGCCTTGCTCAGCAAGAGGGAGAGTCTTTATTAAGAAGAGTCCCAGAACTTGATCTGGTTATGGGGCCTCAACACGTAAATAATCTTGAGAATCTTCTGGGGAAAGTTGATTTAGGAAATCAAGTTGCTGCTACAGAAGAAACCTTCATTTCTGAAGACATAACAAGTGCTAGAAGAGAAAGCTCTATTTGTGGCTGGGTTAATATCATTTATGGATGTAATGAAAGATGTTCATATTGTGTAGTCCCCTCTGTTAGAGGGAAAGAGCAATCAAGATATCCAAATGCGATAAAAAGTGAGATCCAAAAATTAGCTGATGATAATTTTAAAGAAATTACTCTTTTGGGTCAGAACATTGATGCTTATGGTAGAGACCTTCCAGGAACTACAAAAGAGGGGAGAAAAGAGAATACTCTAACTGATCTTTTATATTATATTCATGATGTTAAAGGAATTCGTAGGATAAGATTTGCTACTAGTCATCCAAGATATTTTTCAAAAAGGTTGATTCAAGCTTGTTATGAACTTGATAAAGTCTGTGAACATTTCCATATTCCCTTCCAAAGTGGAAATGATGAAATCTTAAAACAAATGTCAAGAGGATACTCTATTAAAAAGTATAAAAATATTATCGAGAATATAAGGTCATTAATGCCAGATGCATCAATCACTGCTGACGCAATAGTTGCTTTCCCAGGAGAAACCGAACAACAATATCAAGATACATTAAAACTAATATCAGAAATTGGTTTTGATCAAGTAAATACGGCAGCATATTCTCCAAGACCAAATACGCCTGCAGCAGTTTGGTCAAATCAACTTTCGGAAGAAGTAAAAAAAGCCAGATTACAAGAAATTAATGATTTAGTCGAAAAAACTGCTAGGAGCAGAAATCAAAGATACATTAACAATATTGAAAGCGTTTTAATTGAGGGTTTAAATCCAAAAAATTCCTCGCAAATTATGGGTAGAACTAGAACAAATAGATTAACTTTCGTAGAGATTCCCAAAAACATTAATTTTAATTTTTCATTGGGAGATGAGATAGATGTCAAAATAAACGAAGCAAGACCTTTTTCTTTAACAGGCGAACTTTACTTATAAACTTTTTAAATGATAGGGGGTAAAAAAAAATGTATTGGTTTAATATTTGGTGGGAATTCCAATGAACATGAAGTATCAATATCCTCTGCAAAAACAGTTTTTCAAGCATTTAACTCAGAAATAAACAAAGAACGCTATACAGTTAAAACCTTTTACATAAACAAATATGGAGATTGGCTTGATAGTCATCTCTCAGAAAAGATACTGATTGGTGGAATTGAAAACAATAAAACAAATAAAAAAGAAATTTTTAATCCAAAAAAAATTAACTTCCTTGACGGAATTGAATTTCAAAATGTTGATGTTTGGTTTCCTCTTTTACATGGATTTAATGGTGAAGACGGATCAATTCATGGCTTACTTAGATTTACAAAGAAACCTTTAGTCGGATGTGGAATTATTGGCTCTGCACTTGGAATGGATAAAATATTGATGAAAACAATTTTCTCAAATCTTAAACTTCCACAAGTTAATTATCTAGTTTTTCAAAATGAAGATCTCGACGATAAGCAAGTAAAAAATAAAATAATTAATGAAATTTTAAAAAAATTAAAATTTCCTGTTTTTGTTAAACCATCGAACTCTGGATCATCTCTTGGCATCTCAAAAGTCAAAAATGAATCAGAAATATTACAAGCATTAGAAAAGGCTCGGGGAATAGATTCAAGAATCTTAGTAGAGGAAGGTTTAGAGATAAGGGAGATTGAATGCGGAATAATTGGGAATTCAAAACTCTTAACCTCTGAGATAGGCGAGGTAAATTACGAAAGTGATTGGTATGATTACGATTCAAAATATCACTCAAATAATAAAATAATTATCCCAGCCGAAATAGATTCTAAAATCACAAAAGAAATTAAAGAAATTGCTATTAAAAGTTGTAGAGCACTAAATATTTTCGGTTTTGCAAGAGTAGATTTCTTTTTAGAAAAATCTTCAAATAAAATTTTGCTAAATGAAATAAATACAATTCCTGGTTTTACAAAAAACAGTATGTTTCCAATGCTTTGGGAAGCTTCAGGTTTAAAAATTGAACAACTTGTGGCTAAACTGGTAGATATATCTTTAGATTTGTAATTTAAATCAAATGTTGCATGGACTGCTTTGGTTACCATTACTTTTAATCTTCATTTTATTAACTGCACTTGGATGGTTAGAAAGAAGAAGGCAAAATCTTTTTAGAAGTTGGGCGAGTGATTCTGAACTGTGCAAGTTAGATAGTTCAGGTGCAGCGTCTTTAAAAAATGGGGAGTTAAAGTGGAGCGCATTTGAAGCTGGTAAATTTGAAGAAAAAGATTGTTTTAAAATCAAGAAACTAGAATTAGTTGAATTAATGGCACTAACTTCAGGAGAAGCTCCTTTAACAAGTGATTCTCAAGGTAAGTGCAGGTTGAGATTAGTAGGGGATGGTAAAGAGATGGATGTTCCATTTTCAGATGCAGATCAAGCTAGAGAATGGATGGACCAACTTATGGAAAAAGCTCGATGTGATTTGTGAAAAACCTAAAAAGAATAAAAAATAGAAGCTTTTTTTTTCTAATTTCATTTTTATTTTTAACAAGCTTATTAAGCCTAAAAACTCTCAAAAAAGTAAATAAACAGGACATTAGAATTTCTGGTAGTGAATTATTTTCGCAAAATGATGTGATAAAAAATTCATCTTTAAATTTTCCAATAAGATTAATTTTTATTGAAACCAATTTTTTAGAAAAAGAGTTAAAGCAAAATTTATCGCTGAAGAATGTTTCAGTAATCAGACAAATATTTCCTTTTGGATTGAAAATTGAGGTTAATACAAGAACCCCAATAGCCTACGGCGAGAGAATAGTAAATGACGAAAAAATATTAGGTTATCTTGATAAAGATGGGATTTTTATAAATAAAGATAATGTAGACGAAAAAAGTTTGAGCAAACTTGCCATTCAAGTTTTTGGTTGGAAAGAAGAATTTAAAAAAATATTATCTGAAATTTTAAATGCTCAAGAGAATTATGAATACGAGTTAGTAAAAATTACTTTCTCACCAAATGGATTTCTAACTGTTGAGGAAAAAGATTTAAAAACGATATTTCTTGGATTTAATCCAAATTTAATCAACTATCAATTACTAATAATCAACAACCTAAAAAACGAATTTACGAAAAATAACTTTTCTGAAAAAATAGATAATATTGATATTACCGATCCAAACAAACCAAAAATAAAAGTGTTCAAACCCTAATATTTGGGAACTAATTTAAAAATTTATTTTTTAATTATTGTAGTGTTGATAAGGGTTTAGCATTTTTAGCAAAATATTTATTAAATAAATATTTTAAGGATTTTTCTCAACAAATTCATACAGATGAGCTTAGTGAGTTCATAATGCACCCAATACTAGTAATAGATCCCTAATTAGAGATGAGCTTCGGTAACAATCCAAACTTTGATCAATCGAGAGAAATCCTTCCAAGTCAAAACGCCAAAATAGAAGTTATTGGCGTTGGTGGTGGTGGAAGTAACGCAGTTAACAGAATGATAAATAGTGATTTAGATGGTGTATCATTTCGAGTCCTCAATACTGATGCACAAGCACTTCTACAATCTGCTGCAGAGAGTAGAGTTCAACTAGGTCAAAACCTTACAAGAGGGCTAGGAGCTGGAGGAAATCCAAGTATTGGGCAAAAAGCTGCAGAAGAATCCAAAGAAGAACTTCAACAAGCTCTAGAGGGCTCTGATTTAGTTTTTATAGCAGCTGGAATGGGCGGTGGAACAGGAACGGGAGCAGCTCCTGTAGTAGCAGAAGTTGCCAAACAAAGTGGGGCCCTAACAGTGGGTATTGTCACAAAACCATTTTCTTTTGAAGGCAAAAGAAGAATGCGTCAAGCAGAAGAAGGTATTGCAAGACTTGCAGAAAATGTAGATACTCTCATAGTCATTCCAAATGACCGGTTAAAAGATGTTATTGCGGGAGCCCCCCTCCAAGAGGCATTTAGGAATGCAGATGATGTTTTAAGAATGGGAGTCAAAGGTATAAGTGACATAATTACTTGCCCAGGGTTAGTTAATGTTGACTTCGCAGATATAAGATCTGTTATGACTGAAGCGGGAACTGCTCTTCTCGGTATAGGAATAGGTTCAGGAAGATCAAGAGCATTAGAAGCGGCACAAGCAGCGATGAATAGTCCTTTACTAGAGGCAGCTAGAATTGATGGAGCTAAAGGGTGCGTTATAAATATAACTGGTGGGAAAGACATGACTTTAGAAGACATGACCTCAGCATCTGAAATTATCTATGATGTTGTTGATCAAGAAGCTAATATTATTGTTGGTGCAGTTGTTGATGAAGCAATGGAAGGGGAAATACAAGTCACTGTAATCGCTACCGGATTTGAAACAAATCAACCTTTAAAACAACAACGAATTAAAAACAGATTGTCAAATCAACCTTTATACAATATGTCCGAGAACAAAGATTCCGGTGCTTCTATTCCTGAATTTTTAAGGTTAAGACAAAATAAAAAAGATATAGACTAAAAGGTAAAATAGAGTGACTCGGTTATCTCGCCTGCCTCAAGCATCCCTTGTGGCTGCTACCTTCCGGTCCTGACCAGGTTTAGGCGTTAAAACCGCGAAAGGCCGAGTCAAGGATATACTAGCAATTCTTGATTAAAAAAGATACATAAATTTCTTATGTTACCTTCAGACCTCGTTCAATATAAAAAAAAATCTCAAAAAATTATTGCATTAACTGCATGGGACTCTATATCCGGTTCTATTGCAGAACAAGCAAATGTTGATCTTGTATTAGTAGGAGATTCATTAGCGATGGTCTGTTTAGGATACAAATCCACATTACCGTTAACTTTAGAAAACATAATTCATCATACTAATGCTGTTTCAAGGGGTTTTAAAAAGAAAATTGAAGAACAACCTTTGGTAGTTTCCGATATGCCTTTTCTCACTTATCAATGTGGAGAGGATAAAGCTGTAGAGTATGCGGGGAAAATTATTCAAAGCACATTCGCAAAAGCGGTGAAGGTTGAAGGGGCTGAACCAGAAATACAAAAGGTTATTTCAAGGTTAATAAGAATGGGGATCCCAGTGATGGGTCATATAGGGCTTACACCACAAAGCTATCTAAATCTTGGATTAAAGAAGCAAGGCAAAAGTTTAGAAAGCCAAGAAAAAATAAAAAGAGAAGCTTCCATACTCGAAAAATTAGGATGTTTTTCAATAGTTCTTGAACATATTCCTGAGTCACTTGCTAAAGAGATACAAAATAGCTTAACAATACCCACAATAGGGATTGGTGCAGGTAATTATTGCGATGGGCAAGTAAGAGTGACTGCAGATTTATTAGGCCTTAATGATGATCAACCACCATTTTGCCAACCAATCATTCAAGGGAAGAAATTACTTAAAGATAAATTAAAAGAATGGGTAGCGTCAGAAAGACTTAATTAATTTCATCCCACCATTCAAACATGGAGATAAGAATTTGATTGCTAAGCTCCATACCTTGGGGATCACTTAAAAAGAATCTATTACCCTTTTTCACTAGTAGTCCACTTTCAAGAAATCTTTCCCATTTAGAGAGCAATTTTCTAAAATTACTTTCCAATTTTTTATTTTCCCAGTTTTGTTCTTCAAATAATTTGTAAATATCTATACCATCTTTTAATCTCAAACCCAACATTATTTTCTCATCCAATTCTTTATAAACATAATCAATATTATTAAGAGATGAATCTAAACTAAGTTTGTGTTGCCCTATTACCCATTCTTTATATTCTTTACTAACTCTAGGTCTAGTTAGCTTTTGCCCCCAGGGTGAACTAGTGGAACCTTGACCAAAACTCCACCAACCCAAACCACTCCAATAAACTCTATTATGTCTGGATTGATGCCTAGGCAGACAATAGTTTGAAATTTCATATCTTGAGTATCCTGAGTTTTTTAAAATTAAATGAGTTGTTTCACTATTTCTGAAAGCCTCTTCATCACTTGGAAGTTGTAATTTTCCTAAATTAACTAGTTTCTTAAAAACAGTTCCATTTTCTATATTTAAATCGTATATGGAAATATGAGGTGGTGAAAATGTAATTGCTTTTTTTAAGTCCTCTTTCCATTCTCTAAATCCACTAAGCGGCAAGTTCTGAATTAAATCTAAGCTCCAGCTTTTTATTAACCCAGCACTATATACTTTTTTCAACCACAAACAAGATTTTTCAGCATCTTCTCTCAAATGTCTCCTTCCAGACTTTTGAAGAATTTGATTATTAAAACTTTGTACTCCAAGACTAAATCTATTTATCCCAGCATTTATAAATCCATGGAGATCGTCAAGATTAAAACTTGCTGGGTCAACTTCCATAGTGATTTCTGCACCATAGTCAACACCATAATTTTCTTTAAAAAGATCAATTAATTGTTTAATTTGTTGAGGATCCAGTATTGATGGTGTACCACCACCAACATAAATTGTCGAAAGAGATGATTTATGCTTAATCGACAATATTTCTTTGTATAAAAAGTGCAAATATTCTTTAACAGTTTTGCTTCCATAACCTTGCAAAGTTTCAACATTGTTTCCTAATGGAATAACAGCAAAATCACAATAAAAGCACCTTCTATGGCAAAAAGGGATGTGTACGTAAGCACTTCTTGGAAACTTATTCATAATTTCGATACATTTTTAAAGCTCCAAAAATCTAATAAGGATCGAAAAAAATAAAATCCTTATTTACTCAATTAATAAATCCTTGTAGATTAGGTATATGTCAGATATCTTAGTATTAATTTTATTTGTATTGTCTGGAGCTGCTTCAGGATGGCTTGGGGTTGATTTATTGCCAGTAGACATACTCAAACAGGTATCTAATGTAGAGGGTTTTAGAATCGTTTTAGCAATAATTGGTTTATTCATTGGTTTAGCTGCTGGTTTTGTATTCTTACAACTTAGAAAGACTTTCCTTGATCAAATAAGGACAATGCCTACAGATTTACTAATTAGTAGATCCGTTGGCTTAATTTTAGGATTACTTGTTGCGAATCTCCTTCTTGCTCCAATACTGTTAATTCCTTTTCCAAGGGAAGTCTTTTTTGCAAAACCTTTAGCAGCTATATTAAGCAATATTTTCTTTGGTGTACTTGGTTACAAGTTAGCAGATACGCATGGCAGAACATTATTGAGATTATTTAACCCCAATAATACGGATGCATATCTTGTTAACGAAGGAATACTCCCTGCTGCAAGTCCAAAAATTCTTGATACCAGTGTAATTATTGATGGAAGAATAAATGGCCTATTGAGTTGCGGCTTGTTAGAAGGTCAATTAATTGTTGCTCAAAGTGTAATTGATGAATTACAAACTTTAGCAGACTCAAGCAGCAATGAAAAAAGGTCTAAAGGCAGAAGGGGGCTAAAATTATTGAAAGAATTAAGAGATTTATATGGAAGAAGACTTGTAATAAATCCAACAAAGTATGAAGGGAACGGGGTAGATGAAAAACTCTTGAAAATTACTGAAGATATGACAGGAACTCTGATTACGGCAGACTATAATCTTTCTCAGATTGCGGAAGTTAAAGAATTAAAAGTTATGAATTTGAGTGATTTGGTTATTGCTTTAAGACCAGAAGTACAGCCAGGAGAATCACTTAATATAAAAATCGTGAGAGAAGGAAAAGAAAAAATGCAAGGTATTGGCTATCTAGATGATGGAACAATGGTTGTTATTGATGAAGCAAAGAATTTTGTGGGAAGCAGATTAGATATTGTAATCACAGGAGCACTACAAACTCCTACTGGAAGAATGGTCTTTGGAAAGCTTATAAATAATCCTGAGTCAAACAAATCTTTTAAATCACCAGCGACACAGGGCTAAATGTAGCTAGAATCAAATCAATCTTAATTTTGTGATACAAATGACTGTATCTGCTCCTTATTACGGCGAAAACACCGTTATGAGGACCCCACCCCCTGATCTACCATCTCTTTTACTTAAAGAGAGAATTGTCTATCTTGGTTTACCATTATTTTCAGATGATGATGCCAAAAGACAATTAGGAATGGATGTTACTGAGTTAATCATTGCTCAACTTCTATATCTAGAGTTTGAGGATCCAGAAAAACCTATCTATTTTTATATAAACTCAACAGGGACAAGTTGGTACACTGGTGACGCAGTTGGTTTCGAAACAGAAGCTTTCGCTATCTGCGATACCATAAGTTATATCAAGCCACCAGTCCATACAATCTGTATCGGACAAGCGATGGGAACTGCCGCAGTTATCCTTTCATCTGGCACAAAGGGGCAAAGAGCTGCCCTACCGCACGCCTCTATTGTTTTGCATCAACCTATAAGTGGAGCAAGAGGTCAAGCAACAGATATCCAAATAAGGGCTGAGGAAGTTCTGAAAAATAAAAAATCAATGCTCGAAATTTTATCCCGTAATACTGGTAAGACTATCGAAGAACTATCTAAAGACTCAGACAGGATGAGTTATCTTAATCCTCAAGAAGCCTTAGATTATGGAGTTATCGATAGAATACTCACAAGTCAAAAAGATTTACCAAAAAAAATTTAACTCTCACAAAAAACTAATTTAAAAACATGCCAATAGGAACTCCAAGCGTGCCCTACAGACTTCCCGGAAGTCAATACGAAAGATGGGTTGACATATATACAAGACTAGGTGTTGAAAGGATTCTTTTTCTTGGTCAAGAAGTTAACGATGGTATTGCTAACAGCCTTGTAGCACAAATGCTTTATCTTGATTCTGATGACAATTCCAAACCTATCTACCTATATATAAATAGCCCAGGAGGTTCAGTAACCGCAGGCTTGGCTATATACGACACAATTAAATATGTAAAAAGTGATGTAGTTACAATATGCGTTGGACTGGCAGCCTCCATGGGTGCGTTCTTATTGGCCGCTGGCACAAAAGGTAAAAGAGTTGCCTTACCCCACAGTAGAATAATGATTCATCAACCCCTTGGAGGAACATCTCAACGTCAAGCAAGTGATATTGAAATAGAAGCTAAGGAAATTTTAAGAATTAAAGACATGTTAAACATGTCTATGGCCGATATGACAGGTCAATCATTTGAGAAAATTGAAAAGGATACAGATAGAGATTATTTTCTAAGCGCAGAAGAGGCAAAAAACTATGGCCTAATTGACAGAGTAATCACACATCCAAGTGAGGCAAATCAGGCCTAAATTTTCTAAATTGATATTTTAATTTTAATTTTTAAATTAATAATTTATTGGTTTATTTACACCTTTAATGTCTAAAATATTAACTATCAAATGCAAAGAAGCTACAACTAATGACACAACTCTTTTACGACACAGATGCAGATCTAAGCCTTTTAAATAACAAAACAATAGCGATAATCGGATATGGTTCACAAGGTCATGCACATGCCCTAAACCTTAAAGATAGCGGCATGGATGTGATTGTCGGATTATATAAAGGAAGTAAGTCTGAAAGTAAAGCTATTAGCGATGGTCTACAAGTTTTTAGTGTTTCTGAAGCTTGCGAAAAAGCAGACTGGATAATGATACTACTTCCAGATGAGTTTCAGAAAGATGTTTACCTTAAAGAAATAGAACCAAACTTAAAAGAAGGTAAGATATTAAGTTTTGCTCATGGCTTTAATATAAGATTCGGGCTTATCAAACCTCCTAGTTTTGTAGATGTTGTTATGATCGCCCCAAAAGGACCTGGACACACTGTTCGTTGGGAATATCAGAATGGTCAAGGAGTTCCAGCATTGTTTGCAGTTGAGCAGGATTCTTCTGGGAATGCAAGATCATTGGCAATGGCTTACGCTAAAGGGATTGGCGGAACGAGAGCCGGGATTCTTGAAACAAACTTTAAAGAAGAAACAGAAACTGATTTATTTGGCGAACAAGCGGTTTTGTGCGGAGGATTATCAGAACTCGTCAAATCAGGCTTCGAAACTCTTGTAGAGGCGGGATATCAGCCCGAACTCGCTTACTTCGAATGCTTACATGAAGTCAAACTTATTGTTGATTTAATGGTGAAGGGAGGCTTATCTCAAATGAGAGATTCCATTTCAAATACTGCAGAATATGGAGATTATGTAAGTGGTAAAAGACTTATCAATAGTAATACAAAGAAAGAAATGCAGAAAATTCTAAAAGATATTCAAGATGGAACTTTCGCTAAGAATTTTGTGGAAGAATGCGATAAAAACAAACCCTTAATGACAAAATTAAGAGAAGAGAACTCAGAACATGAAATTGAGAAAGTAGGAAAAGGTCTGCGCTCGATGTTCAGTTGGCTGAAATAAATTTATTTTTAATATTCCTTGGATCGATTGGTTTTGACTTATTGATCGGCGATCCAAGATTCTTAATCCACCCTGTTCAAGTAATTGGCTTTTACATAAAAAAAATATCTGATTACCTCATAAAAAATTTTGGGAAAAATAAAAATATATTGTTTTGGGGAGGTTTAAGCGTAGCTATATCCACCATTGGAATGAGTTTTGGTTTAGGAAAATTGATAGAACTCAGTTATGTGCAATCAAGAAATAATTTTTTTGGTGGATTGTTAATTCTTTTTGGACTTTCAAGTTGTATTGCGACCAAAGGACTTATTTCAAGTGTGAAAGAGATTGCAGAGCTAATAGAACGCGAAGAAATTAATGACCAAAATAAAAGAATAATCAAAGAGAAGGTACAAAGGATAGTAAGTAGGGATGTAAGTTCATCTTCTTTAGAACATCTTTTGAGATCAAGTACAGAGAGTCTTACCGAAAATTCTGTTGATGGAATATTTGGGCCATTATTTTGGATTTTTATTGGTATTTTTTTTATGAAATTTTCAATTTTTCTGCCAGGGCCTTTATCACTTGGTTTTTCTTATAAAGCCATAAGTACCTTAGATTCAATGATAGGTTACAAATATGATTATTTTAGATATTTAGGTTTTTTCAGTGCAAAAATCGAAGATATTTTTACGTTTGTTCCTTCAAGATTAGTTTTAATCACATTACCTTTAGTTAGTCCCAAAATTAATGAGTATGGATCAATTATAAAAAAAAGTTATCTTGATGGTAAAAAATATGATTCGCCTAATGCTGGGATTTCAGAAGCTATATTTGCTTATATTTCTGGTGTTAAATTGGGAGGAAAAAGTAAATATAAAAATGAAATTATTGAAAAACCAATAATCAATGCGAATGGAGATATTTGCACTAGAAAAAAAATAAACTTAATTTGTCAATTGATTTTGAGATTACAATTTTTATGGATAATAATTTTTGTCTTAATATTTTTTATAATTTCGACTTTAATTTAATAATAAATTAGTTTTAAAATTACTAAAATACACTTAAAAATTCTATGCAAGAAAACAGCTCTCCAATAGAAAATCAAAATGATGATTTTACTGATAAGCCATCTACCGATAATGAATACTCAAAATGGGTAGATAATCAGGGGGATGAAGTAAAGAATGTTTTTGGATTTAATAGCAGTGCTGAACTTGTAAATGGAAGAGCAGCAATGATCGGATTCTTAATGCTCATATTAACCGAGTTAGTTTTTAGCGGCAGACCTGTTACTTCTTCAATTTTTGGTATTAATTAAAAATGGAAGCAAAAAAATCTAATCCAATAAAAGTATTCTTATACATATCTGTATGGGTAATTATTTGGGGCACTTTAGGATCTTTGATCGATTTTCCTCTATATAAAAATAAAATCTACTTGGAAGGAAGCATATACCAATATCTTACTTTCTCCGTTACAGCGATTATTTCAATTATATCTGCAAAGTTTTTTTATAAGAAAATTGATTTATAAAAACTTGTACCTAAATTTCTTAATAATTTTTGCTGGTTCTTTACTTTCATTGGACTCGTAAAGTATCCACTGATGTGTCTCAGTATCATGATCACAACCATAATTTCCAGAAAAATTATCATAACTCGATAGATTTGAGTGGCAATCTTGGTCTGCCTCAAAAGCAGAGTCATAACCTGTTAGAAAATATATCAAAAATAGAATAGTTATTAACAAAAAAAATACTTGAGAAACTAAATTAACTACCTTCATAAGATATTCTAAAATTTAAATATATCATCAAATAAAATTTTTCGATCTAAAATTATAGCTAACGACCAACATTAAATACAAAGTCATGGAATGCTTGATTCTTTAAATACAGGATGACTAGCAATACTAAAATCAAATTTAAACCTATTACTATTGATCCAAAAATATTTATTTGTTTTTTACCTGGCAAAGTGTAAGTAAATTTCTTACCTTTAAGAAAACCAGCTAAGCCTTTTTTTTCTTTTTTTGTTTCTTTTAGTTGAGTATTTTGAGTATTATTCTTAACTTCATTATCAGAAAAACCTTTTACCATTACAAATTTAATAACAGATTTATAATATTCCAAAAAAATAAATTATTTTAATAATTAACAATTTTTAATCACATATGGAATCATTAATGAATTTTTCTCTTTTGAGGAATTATTAAAAAAATAAGCTTCAATAATTTCCGTTTGTAGCCCTAATAAACTAGATTGACATTTGAATCTATTTTGGTCAAATACTACTAATTGAAGTTTTTCTATTTCAGAAACTAACTCTTTACAAACTTTGGTTTGAGAATCTTTGATACAATCACTAGATTGTTTTAAAATCTTAGACTTTGTTGGTATTGTTTCTGCCATAACAAAATTAGATAACAACAAAAATTTTAGGAATAAAAAAGTTAAACATTTCATTACTTCTTAAGACTTTAAAATTTGAGATACATTGTTAAGAGTTTTGGTCATTAAGCTAAAGGGTTTTTATTGAAATTAAAAAAAAAGATGCTCTAAAAGAGCACCTTGGTATTAAAGAAGGAAATAGGTTAAAAAAGTTTAGCCTTGAACTCTATCCTTAAAAAGTTTACCTGCAGAGAATGTTGGAACTCTTTTAGCGGGTATTGCTATTTTTTCGCCTGTCTTAGGGTTTAATCCCTGTCTTGCAGAACGATCTCTTGGTTCGAAAGAACCAAATCCTAGTATAGAGACTTTTTTGCCTTCCACTACTGAATCAACAATAGTTTCAATAGCTGCATCAACAACTAAAGAAACATCAGTTTTTGTGAGCTCTGTACGAGCTGCAACAAGATTTACTAAATCAGCTTTGTTCATTGAAATTTAAATTAATGCAAAGGTTTAAAAAAAAGATTTAAATCGAGTTTTCAACCTCGAACTTCCACATCATATGGAGCAAATACAAATAGGGCAACCGAAAATGCCGGCGGCGCAAAGCTTTATACAAATTTTAGAGACATTTTTAGCAACATTATTTCATTTTATAGCCACACATTTTTCTTATATGAAAAAGAACATCTTTAACTAAAGAACAACTAAAAGCATTGGTGTCACTGGATTTAGCCTTAAAAAATCTACCTACATTTAGCAAAGGGGGAGAATGTCAAAGTGGGATGAATTTAAGAATTTGAGCTATTTATTATGTTTTATTAATTTTCAGATATATTTCCTTCTCATCACATGAAAAAGCATAATTTGTATTTTGAAATCAAGAAAAATCTGGGTTTCTTATTAATAAACTTTCTCTCTAAATCGTTCTATACACTGAGCAGATGGATGAAGAAATTGTAATTAATTAAAAAAATAATACTCTCCGAGATCTAATAAAGTTGATTAGTGAAGCCTTAAATTTGAGTTTTTTTTTTAATTTTGTATCTATTATTCAAATATCAGTAATTTAAATAAATTATCTCAATATTTAACTAATCAATGATAAAGAGAAAGTGAATCATATTAATAAAGGTAACCCATTTCCTTTAGGAAGTTCTCTAACTTCACAAGGGGTTAATTTTTCCCTAATAGCCACGAATGCAGAATATGTAGAAATTCTATTGTTTGAAAAAGAAGACTCTATTTCCCCAAAAACTATATTGAAACTTGATCAGAACCATAATACTGGTCCTTACTGGCATGCAGAAATAAAAAATCTATTTGAAGGTTGTATTTATGCTTTTAGAATAAAACAAAAAAATAATGGGATTAATAATAACTATGAAAAAAAAGTTTTACTTGATCCATGTTCAAGAGGTATTACTGGATGGGAAGTTTACAAAAGAGAAAATGCCCTAAAAACTCAAGAAAATACTAATTCTTGTCTTAAAAGCGTAGTCTGCGATAGGAAATTATTTAATTTTAAAGATTATCCAAGACCAAAACATTCTTGGGAAGAAACAATTATTTATGAACTCCATATCAAATCCTTCACTGAATCAACTGATAAAGATCAAAGTTGCTTCAAGAATTTTTTAAAAAAAATTCCGTATCTCAAAGAGCTTGGTATTACAACAATTGAATTACTTCCAATTTTTTGTTTTGATCCAACTGATGCTCCAAACGGTTTAGAAAATTTTTGGGGTTATAGTCCAATCAATTGGTTTACCCCTCATTTTGAATATCTTTCGAATGAATCCGCCGCAAAGAATAGAGAGGAATTTAGAAGATTTGTCGAGGAATGTCATAAGGCAGAAATTGAAGTCATCTTAGATGTTGTATACAATCACACTTCCGAAGGGGATTCAAAAGGGCCAGCAATATCTTGGAAAGGTATCGATGAAAATCTTTATTACTTTATTGGAAAAGATAAAAATTATCAGGACGTCTCCGGATGTGGTAATACTATTGCAGCAAACAGAGGATTAGTTAGAAAACTAATAATTGAATCATTAAAGTGTTGGGCGAGTGAATTTGGAGTAGATGGTTTTAGATTTGATTTGGGAATTGCCCTATCAAGAGGAGAAAATCTTTCGCCACTAGAAAATCCTCCAATTTTTGAAGATATTGAATGTGAACCAGAACTTATCGATATCAAATTTATAAGTGAACCATGGGATTGTGGTGGTTTATATAAATTAGGTGATTTCCCATCTAAGAATACTTTCACTTGGAATGGTCATTTTAGAGATGACTTGCGGAGATTTTGGAAGGGGGATAAAGATACAGCTTGGAATATGAGCGATAAAATAAAAGGTTCTCCATCGATTTATAAAGAAGATAATATTTTCCCAAAATCAATAAATTTTATTACTTCACATGATGGATTTACTCTTAAAGATTTAGTAACTTTCAATAGAAAGCATAATTTTGCCAATAGAGAACAAAATAGAGATGGTGATAACCACAACAATTCTTGGAATCATGGTAAAGAGGGACCAACTACAAACTTATTAATCAATGATTTAAGAAAAAGACAACAAAAAAATCTTATTCTTAGTTTACTTATCTCTAAAGGTGTTCCAATGATACTTATGGGCGATGAGATAGGAAGGTCACAAGGCGGTAACAATAATTCTTGGTGCCAAAATAATTTATTGGGCTGGATGAATTGGGAACATAGTCAACAAGATTTGGAATTATTAGAATATTTTAAATACGTTATCAAAATACGAAAAAAACTAATAAACATTTTTAATCCATCATCCTTCCTTAACAAACAAACCAATGAAAATATCCCAAAATATCATTGGCATGGAACAAAGTTAGATAGCCCCGATTGGAGTAGTTGGTCTCACACAGTTGCCTTTAGCATTAACAAAGGGAATACTAACCCGCTGGTATGGATTGGTTTAAATGCATATTCAAAAAGTATCGATTTCCACTTGCCGAAATGTAAATATAATTGGTTAAAAGTTATTGACACTAACATGCCCGGGATTTTTGAACCCTTAACTATTAATGAAAAATCTGTATCAATAAAGAGTAGAAGCTCTTTATTAATCATTTCAGAAGAAGTATTTGGGGCAAAAAATAATATATTCTAAAAGCGGGCGGCGGGAATCGAACCCGCATCTTCAGCTTGGAAGGCTGAGGTTTTACCACTAAACCACGCCCGCGTTAAGTAATAGAATTACCATTGCAATAATACATTATCAAACAATCAACAAAGTAAAAAGATTGGAAAATTCACACTCGAAAAAAAATATTACTAGTTCAACAACAAGATTAATGTTCTCTTATGGACTGGGAGATGCAGGAACAGGTTTAGTTGCAACCCAATTTGGTTTTTTTCTGTTCAAATTCTTTATTTCTGCTGGTTTACCAGTAATAATTGCAGGTTCATTATTAATGTTAATCAAGATATGGGACGCAGTTAATGATCCGTTAATTGGATGGTTAAGTGATCGTACCAAATCAAGATGGGGGCCTAGAATCCCATGGATGGTAGCAGCATCTGTTCCTCTTGGTTTCTCTTTAGCTGCGATATGGTGGACACCCACTGGTTCCGTGCTAACCAAGACTATTTACTATGCCATAATTTCAATAGTCGTAATGACTGCTTATACAAGTATTAACCTTCCTTTTGCAGCTCTATCTACTGAAATTTCTGAAAAAACAGTAATAAGAACAAGACTAAATGCATCTAGATTTACTGGCTCAATAATTGCAGGACTAACTGGTTTAATCATTGCTGGGGTTGTATTAGGTTCTGAAGAATCAGCAAGTAATGAATATTTTTTAATGGGTAAAATAAGTGGATGTATAGCAGTTGCTGCAACATTAATTTCTTGTTGGGGTTTGGCTCCATTCGCGAAAAAAGCAAGAAGGCCTTCAGGAAAAGTTGAAGCTATAACATTACAATTCAAAAGGATCTTCAGAAATAAAAAATTTCTAAAAGTTATTACTCTTTATATTCTTCTCTGGTGCGCCTTACAATTGATGCAAACAGTAGCGTTAATCTATGTAGAGGATGTACTGAATGTACCAACATATATTGCGAAGTGGATCCCGATACCTTTCCAAATAAGCGCTTTAGTAGGTTTACAAATATGGACCAGAGTATCTAATAAATTGAATAGGATTTCAGCTTTAAACTATGGAGCGATTATGTGGATTATTTCATGTACGGCAGCTTTATTCTTACCTTCATTATCAAAAATTTCAGGAGTTGAGGATAGTCTATTCCTAAATCCTGGAAACATATTTCTGTTCATTCTTTTAATTTTCATAATCTGTCTTATTGGTATTGGAGCTTCAACCGCTTTTCTTATCCCTTGGTCACTACTTCCTGATGCAATAGACGAAGATCCAGAGAAACCAGCAGGATTATATACTGCTTGGATGGTACTTATTCAGAAGATTGGTATCGCGATTAGTGTTCAATTATTAGGATTTTTGTTGTATTTATCTGGTTATCAATCATGCTTTGTTGATAAAGATAGTTTAAATATTATTGAACAATGCTACTCAGCACAATTGACCATTAGATTATGTATTGGTTTTATACCCTCAATATTGGTAATGATCGGTCTTTTAATCATGAGAAAATGGGATCAAAAATTAATTACAAACTAATATAAAAATATGTATTACCCTAATTTTTTTAAAAGACTTCTAAGCAGCTTAATCATTGGCGGGCAAGCAATTAATTTTATCTTTAGAGGTAAAATTTCCAAAAATGATCTCTTTGACCAACTTATGGAGTCAGGTCCTGGAAGTTTGTTAATTGTATTAATTACAGGAATTGCTGCTGGCACAGTTTTTAATATTCAAGTTGCATCACAACTTACAAGTATGGGAGTTTCAAGTGAAATTGGAGGTTTATTAGCAGTAGGCATGGCGAGAGAAATGGCTCCTCTTCTAACTGCTACTTTAATGACTGGAAAGGTTGCCACTGCCTATGCTGCTCAACTGGGCACTATGAAAGTTACAGAACAAATTGAAGCAATAACCATGTTAAGGACCCAACCAGTCCAATATTTGGTTGTCCCAAGGTTACTCTCGATGGTAATAATGTCTCCAATACAGTGTATTTTGTTTTTATCTGTAGCTTTATGGAGTGGACAAATTTGGAGCACAATTTTTTATAAAGTTCCTCCAGTAGTTTTTTGGACATCTGTAAGATCAGGTAATGTGAGTTTAACCAGTACAGACTTAACTTCAATGTTAATAAAATCTGTAGTCTTCGGATTACTTATTGCAATTATCGCTTGTGGATATGGACTCACCACTAAAGGTGGTCCAAAAGAAGTTGGAACAAGTACAACAGGTGCGGTTGTAATGACTCTCGTTACTGTATCTTTAATGGATGTATTACTAACACAAATTTTATTTGGATGATTCTATGTTCAACACTAAATCAAAAAAAGAAGACCCAGTCATAATATCACCATCATTTCAGTTACCAATTATTCTAATAGTTTTAAGTTTTATGCTTTTATTTTTAAATATTGGTTCTTTGCCAACAATAGTTTTTGCTTCTTTTAGCTTTTTTTTATTACTTCAGTCATTTACCTTAAGAATAAAAATAACAAATGATGATTTTATCGTTTTACAATTAGGAAAAGAGATTAGAACCTTTCCATTCAAGAACTGGATATCATGGAAATTCTTTTTCCCTATAATCCCAGGTATTTTTTATTTCAGAGAAACATCTAGTCCTCATTTATTACCAATATTATTTAATCCCAAACAATTAAAAAATGAGCTCATAAAAAAAGTTGACTCCCTGGAAATTAAAAATTCCTAAAACTCATTATTTGCTTAAACATCAAAATTATTTAAATGGCCAATAAAGAAATTTCTTACAATAATCCTGAGAAGGAATTAATAACAGATAAATCAATTCCAGAAGATAAAACCAAACAAATTAATAAAAAAAATACTACGCAAAATAAAAAAACTGTACCAAAAAACGACAAATTAACTAAATCTTTTGATGAAATTTCTAATGAAATCTTTAAAGATCTCTTTTCAAAAAAAGACTCTTTAGTTAAAGAAATAAAAGAGTTAGAAACAAAAAAAGATGAATTAGAAAAAGAAATTGATTTAAATTTCAAAGGACAGTCAGATAATATCGCCAAGAGAGTTAAAGGCTTTCAAGAGTATTTAACTGGAGCTTTACAGAATCTTTCACAAAACGTAGAGAAACTTGAATTAGTTTCTCAACCAATAATCGTAAAGCCATCTCCCCTTGATGAGAAAAAGCAAGACAATAGCACTAATAATGTAGTTAATGTACCTGCTCTTTCTGAAACATTTAAGCCAGATCAAGAGATTATAAAAAGTTTATTTTCAAGTTTCACAGAACAACCTGATTTTTATGCTGAACCTTGGAAATTAAGACGGAGTCTTGATTCATCAGATATAGAAATTATGGATGAATGGTTCTTTAATATGGGCGGCAGAGGTTCTCTTGAAAGTAGAGGATCTCGACAAAAAAATGCCTTGTTATCAGCGGGTTTAATATCTGTTCTTGGAGAATTATATGGAGATCAGTTTCAGACTCTTATTTTAGCTTCGCAGCCTGAACGATTAGGGGAATGGAGAAGAATTCTGCAAGATTCACTTGGTCTTACAAGGGATGACTTTGGACCTAATAGTGGGATTGTTCTTTTTGAAAGGCCTGAAGGTGTCATCGAAAGAGCTGACAGATTAGAAGCTAATGAAGAATTACCATTTATTATCATTGATGCAGCAGAAACCTCTGTTGAAATTCCAATACTTCAATTCCCATTATGGGTTGCATTTGCTGGTTCAGATAATGAAATTTACGATGATCTTGAACTAAACTAATTTGTATGAATATATTAATAATTTTTATAAGTTATCTTTTAGGATCACTTCCGACAGGTTTTTTAATTGGGAAATATCTCAAAAATATAGATCTAAGAACTATAGGTTCTGGATCTACAGGGGCCACAAATGTCTTAAGAAATGTTGGGAAATGGCCAGCACTTTTTGTATTTATCATTGACGTTGGGAAAGGCCTTATTGCAGTAAAAATTGCTCAATATTACACAGCTCAAGGATTAATAGAAGTTCTAGCAGGCATATCCGCTATCTCGGGCCATATTTGGCCAATATGGCTTAAAGGGAAAGGAGGGAAAGCTGTCGCGACTGGATTAGGCATGTTTTTAGCTCTTTCTTGGAAAGTTGGATTAGCATCTCTTGGCATTTTTTTAATAGTGCTAACAAAAACTAAATTTGTTTCTTTATCCAGTATTTCAGCTGCAATCTTACTTCCTGTTTTTATGTTTTTTTACCTTGGTAATTTTATACACTCGTACTTTTTTATCAGTTTAATTGTGGCTGTATTAGTAATCTGGAAACATAGAACAAACATAACAAGATTGTTCAAGGGAGAAGAATCTAAAATTAACCAGAATTAATAGATTTAAATATTTCTATTAGAGCTTTATTAGGATCTATAGCTTTTGATATTGATCTACCAATGACTAATTTAGAAGCGCCATTATCTATAGCTTCATGAGGAGTCATAATTCTATTTTGATCATCTTTATTTTCAATCTTTAACCTGATGCCTGGTGTAATTAGTTCAAAATTATCATTATAAATAGATCTCAATGTTTTTACCTCCCAAGGGGAACAAACACATCCATCTAATCCGGCATCAAAAGATAACTTTGCAAGTCTCAATACATTTTCTTCAATTGAATTATTTCTATCAAGATCAGTTTGAAAATCTTTAAGAGAAAAGCTTGTTAAAACAGTTATCCCTACAACAAATGGGGGTTTTACACTAACTGAGGTGGCTCCTTCTAAAGATGCTTTTTTTGAATCCTTAAGAGCTTTTAGACCTGCTGAAGCATGAATAGAAATTATATCAACCCCTAATTTAGAAACTTGGAAACATGCTGCACTCATGGTATTTGGAATATCATGAAATTTTAAGTCTAAAAAAATTTTTTTATTTAAGCTTTTTAATATTTCAATAACTCTTGGACCTTCCCTAACAAAAAGCTCTAGACCAACTTTCACCCACTTAATATTAGGACATTTTTCTAGAAGTAATTTTGCTTGACCTAAATCTAGTCCATCAATTGCCAATATTATTTTATCTTCTGAATTAAATATGTTATTCATCAATTTTCAGTTTTCAAACCTCTTAATTATTTTTTTCCCAATTTGCAAAATTTTCCCTTCCAAATCATTTTTTGAATCAAAAACTAAATCAGGATTTATTACTTTCTGACTATCAATTTTTACGCCCCCACCTTTAATAGATCTTTTGGATTCACTACTAGATTTGAAAAGTTTTAGAGCACTTAGCAAGTAAAAAAACTTAACTGGAAAAACTATTTCTTTTAATGAAATCTCCGGAATTTCTCCAACTTTTTCTTTGTGTCCAAGGAATAATTTTTCACAGTTTGATTGCGCCTTTAATGCTTCTTCAGCCCCATGGAATATTGTAGTAACTTCTAAAGCCATTCTTCTCTGTAATTCACGAGGATCTGAGTTTTCAAGAAAACTTAAATCTAATTCAGTAAGTAATTCAAAATAAGTAGGTATTATATTGTCGGGTACTTTTTCTAACTTTGAATACATTGAAAGAGGATCATCAGTCAAACCTACAGTGTTAAATTCAGATTTGCTCATCTTCTTAACTCCATCTAAACCTGTCAAAATTGGTAACAGAACACCAAATTGAGGTTCTTGATTAAAATGCCTTTGGAGATCCCTTCCTATTGCAATATTAAATTTCTGATCTGTACCTCCCAGCTCAATATCTGATTGAACAATTACCGAATCGTAACCTTGTAGTAGTGGATATAAAAATTCATGCAAAGCAATTGGAACTTGTGAAGTGTACCTTTTATTAAATTCCTCCTTAGCTAGCATTTGACTAACTGTTGCACTCCCCATTAATTCAATTATCGAATTAAGATTTAAACCTTTTAACCATTCACTGTTGTATCTAATTTCTATTTTATCTTTTGAATCAAAATCTAAAATAGATTCATTAGCTGGCTTACCCATTCCAAGTTGGGTCAAGTATGTTTTTGCATTATCCTTAACTTGTTTTTCTGATAACTGCACTCTTGTTTTATTTTTCCCAGTTGGGTCGCCTATTTGAGCAGTAAAATCCCCAATAATTAAAACTGCAATATGTCCATTATCTTGAAATGCCCTAAGTTTTTTAAACAATATACTATGACCGAGGTGTATGTCGGTTCCAGTTGGATCAATTCCGAGTTTAACTCTTAATTTTTTATTATTTTTTTTCGCATTTTCTATTATCTCCGAAAAATCATAATCTGTACCTTTAATTGGAAAGTATTCCTCTATTCCTCTTGACAGCCATGATGGCAATATTAATTGATCTGACATATAGCTTTAACCGTTAAATTTAAGAAGTTTTATCAAGTTCATCCTTCATTCTTATTAAGGTTTTATTCATCTGTTCAAACATTTGATCGGGAGTAATACCAAATTGGCTTAACTGTGTTTTTAATTGTTCTACTGTCATTTTTGCTTGAAAATCTTCAGACAATTCAAATCTTTTCATAAAAACCTTATAACGATCCATTAGAGTTTCCATTTTTTTTATGAACATTTTTTTACCTTCCCTGTCAAATTTTCCATAATCAGAGCCAAGTTTCATAAGTTCTTGGTAATCAGTAAAAAGCTTTTTAGCTTCTTCCTGAACGATGTCTGACTCAAAAAATCCCATTTCTATTTTTTTACTTCGCAATATTAAGGCTCAATTACAAGATAACAAGAATCTTTTAAATTGATTAGAACATTAATAAATTTTAGTTTATAAATAATTCTTTGATTTATATTTTTTCAGAATTAAATTTAGTAGACATGTATTATAAATATTGGAAAAATTCAACGTAAATAATAATTCAACCCAAAATAGACAATTTGAATTATTTGGTTCAAATTTAAATACATCAATTAATTTTCAAAACCCAAATAATTTAAAAATCAAATGTGAAACCTTGACTGGATGGAGAGACAGAATCCATAATCACCAATTCAAAATTTCAAGAGATACTTACAATAAAACTTTGCACCAAACAAGTCTTCCTATAAATACAATTTCCAATGAAAGAAAAATTGATCCGTTTTCTCTGCAGCCATTATCATTGAACTTTTGGAGAACCAATCAATATATACACAATGGTCCAGCAATGTATTTTGTAATTGACTCGATGGAGAGTTCTAAAATAATTCTATATATAGGAGAAACAAATTCAGCGAATAAAAGATGGAAGGGAGAACATGACTGTAAAAATTACCTCATGAACTATAAAGAAGCCCTAGCTCAGAACAATCTCTCAAGCCATCAAGATATTCGTTTCTTCTTAGATGTACCTAAAGAAGTAAAATTAAGACGTAAATTAGAACAGCAACTGATATATTTATGGTTACCACCTTTTAATAAAGAAACTAGAGGTAGGTGGGCAACTACTTTCACAAACGATTAAAAGTTAATTAAATCAATTTTAAAATGCAATTTTCCACATTCCAAAAAAATCTCGAAAACTGGCAGGGGGCTTCATTAATTTTTGGAGTTTTAGAGGAAGAAATTGCAAGCCAACTTGAAAAAATAAAATTTGTTGTTGACCCAAAATTATTACAAAAAAAAGTTTCTCAAAAAAAATTCAAAGGAGAAAAAGGGAAAACTTTAAGCTTTGAACTTCTAGATCAAAAATTAGAAACTTTAATAATAGTTGGTCTTGGTAAATCAAAAGATCTAAATAAAAGTGATATAGAAAACTCAATAGGAAATCTAATTAGGAAAACTGTTGACACAAATGAAAGAATCAGCATATTGCTACCTTGGGATTTAATAAATTCACAACTAGAAATAAATAAATTAGCAGAGTCAATCAGATTATCCGCTTATAAGGACAATAGATTTAATAAGAAAAAAGACGAAAAGAAAGTTCTTAAAGAAATAGAGTTTTTGAATTTTAAAAAATTTGAGAATATTAACTTTGAAGAGACACAAAAAATATGTGAAGGTGTAGAACTAGCCAGAAGACTTGTAGCCGCCCCTCCAAATAGTCTTACGCCCCAGGAAATGTCTATGCAAGCTTCGCAAATAGCAAAAGATCATGGATTGCAAGTAAAAATTTTAGAGGCAAAAGACTGTCAAGACTTAGGAATGGGTGCATATTTAGCTGTAGCAAAAGGTTCTGATCTAGATCCTAAATTTATACATCTTACTTTGAAGCCAGAGGGGCCTATAAAAGAAAAGATTGCTCTAGTAGGGAAGGGTTTAACCTTTGATTCTGGAGGATACAACCTTAAAGTAGGAGCATCTCAAATTGAAATGATGAAATATGATATGGGCGGAAGCGCTGCAGTTTTAGGAGCAGCAAAAGCACTTGGAGCAATAAAACCAAAGGGACTAGAAATACATTTTATTGTGGCAGCTTGCGAAAACATGATAAATGGATCTGCAGTACATCCTGGAGATGTAGTTAAGGCCTCTAATGGGAAGACAATTGAAATAAATAACACTGATGCAGAGGGTAGACTCACATTAGCTGATGCTTTAACTTACGCATCAAATTTAAAACCGGATTCAATAATAGATCTCGCCACTTTAACAGGTGCGATTGTTGTTGCTTTAGGAAATGATGTAGCTGGATTCTGGAGCAATAATAATGATTTAGCAAATGATCTAAAAGCTGCATCAGCTGAGGCTGGAGAAGAATTATGGCAAATGCCTTTACAAAAATCTTATAAAGAAGGGTTAAAGTCTCATATAGCTGATATGAAAAATACAGGTCCTAGAGCAGGCGGATCAATAACCGCTGCTTTGTTTCTAGAGGAATTCTTTCATGAAGATATAAAATGGGCTCATATTGATATTGCAGGCACTTGTTGGACTGATAAGAATAAGGGGATTAATCCATCAGGTGCAACCGGTTTTGGAGTTAAAACTCTTGTTCAATGGATTAAAAACAAATAATTATATTTAGAATTATTCTGACCACAGATTTGTTGATCTAGCATTATCCCCCCACAACTTATCCAATTTCTGATCTCTCCTACAGGAGAATCTATAAAATTTATATTTTAATTCATTTCTCTCAGCAAAATCTTGATGATATTCTTCAGCTAACCAAAATTTACCTTTTGATTTTAGTTCTACAGATATTTTTTCTAATGGCACTTTCAATTCATGAGAAGCCGAAATAAGTGCATTTTTTGCATCACTTTCCTCAGTTGAATCCTTGAAAAAGATCACTGGCCTATAAGAGTCTCCACGATCACAAAATTGTCCTTTACCGTCAAGAGGATCAATATTCCTCAAATAGAGCCTAAGAATCTCAGATAAACTAACTAGTTTGGAATCATAATTAACCAAAACCACTTCCTGATGCTCTTCATGATTTTCGTAGGTTGGATTTTGTAAATCCCCTCCTGAATAGCCACTTTGTACAAAATTTATCCCCTCTAGAGACTCTAAATCATGTTCTAAACACCAAAAACAACCTCCTGCAAGAATCAATTCCTCTGCCAGAGTATTTATAGGGCTAATTAATATTGAAAAAGCAATTATTAAAGGTAAAAAATAATTCATTTTTTTATTATAGAGTTTAAATAATTGAATTAATAATCTCTTTAGCAGCTCGTTGTACTACACCTTCTTCGCCTAATTCTTTTTTTAAAAAAGCATAACCTTTTTTAATTTTTATTTTTTCTGACTTCCTTTCGAGAATTTTACAAGATTTATAAAAGATTTTCTTTTCGTCAAACTCTCTCTGTACAAATTCAGGGATTATTAACTTATTAACTAACAAATTTACAGGAGAAATAAATCTTACTTTGAAATTGAGAATTTTTTTAGCAATAAAAGCTGTTATCCTACTTACTCTATAACCAACAATCTGTGGTATTCCATATAAAGCTAATTCCATATTAACTGTCCCAGATTTGCAAAAAGCAATTTTTGTAAGCGAATAAATATAAGGCTTTAATCTTGCGTTATCTTTTTGAGAAATAACTTTTCCTTTAACTTGATATTTTCTAAAGGCTTCATTGAATTTTTCATCAAAAACTTTCCTACAGGAGGGTATATAGACAACTAAGCTTGGATATTTTTGTTGTAATTTTCTTGCCGCCATCATAAATGTAGGTAATATATACTTCAATTCTTGAGGTCTTGATGCTGGCATTAAAAGTAGAATGTTTTCATCTGAGCGAAGACTTAGAATTGTTCGGGCATCTTTCTTTAGGGGAAGTTTTTTTGTCAAATCAATCATTGGATGTCCAACCCACAAAACATTTCCACCCCTCTTTTTATAGAATGCTGCTTCTTTCTTAAAAATCGCAAAAATTTTATCAGAAAAATTTATTAAATTTGTCGTAGTATTATTTCCAACCCTCCAAGCCCATTCTTGAGGAGCAATATAGTAGAAAATTGGGATTTTAGTCCTCGATCTTTTTAATTTGGTTCCAATTTTTATATTGGGACCCATATAGTCAATCAAAATTAAGCAATCTGGAGGATATTTTTTTAATAATTTATAAAATCTTTTTTGAATTATTATTGTTGGGATAATAAGAGGTAAAGCCTCCCAAATTCCTATTGCACTAATTGAAGTAGTATCTTGAAGAATTTTCACCCCTTCATTCTTCATCCTTTCCCCACCTAATCCGCAAATTTCTAAATCAATAGATTTTTCTTTTGCTTCATCTAATAATGCTTTTGATAACAAACTTCCGTGCAAATCTCCAGATACTTCTCCGGTACTTATAAATATCTTTTTATTCATTAATTCACTAAAGGCATTGGACCACGTCTTTCTTTTGATATTGAATCTTTTAAAAAATCACATAATTTTGTTGAAGAAATATCTAATTTGCCTTTTGATGCCATTTCCAAAGCGTCAGACATTACATAATTGGACTTAAAAAGTAAATTCCAAGTGCTTTGCAAAAGTTTTAAATCAAAATCCTTATTTTCCAGTAATCCACTTCTTTTAATTCCAATCCTATTCAAACCTCTCAATCTTCCTGGATGACCTTCGGCCAAACAAAAAGGAGGTACATCTCTATCTACTCTAGTCATGCCTCCTATCATTGCTAAATATCCAATATGTACAAATTGATGAATACCTAAACAGCCGCCAATAATTGCTTTATCTTCAACCTTTACATGGCCTGCAACTTGAACACTATTTGATAAAACTATCCTATTCCCAAGTACACAATTATGGCCTATGTGAGTGTAGGCCATTAACAGATTATTATTGCCAATAATAGTTTTTTCTCCTTCATCAGTCGCTTTATTAATAGTTACACATTCTCTAAAAGTGTTATTATCGCCAATAATTACTTCAGTAGATGCACCTTTATATTTGAGATCTTGGGGATCCAGACCTATAAATACATTTGGGAAAACTTTATTGTTTCTACCAATTTGAGTTCTTCCTGTAATAACAGCATTTGGACCTATTTCAGTTCCTTTACCGATACTCACATCAGGACCAACGATAGCTCCTTGAGAAATGATAACGCCATCATGCAATTCGGCACTTGAGTCAACAAAAGCGTTTGGGTGAACTTTTACACCCTTAAAGGTTTCCTTTAATTCAGCATTTTTGTTCTTCATATTTCTAATCAACTAATGAAAACATTAATTCGCCTGCACAAACCAACTTTCCATCAACATGTGCCTCTCCTTTCACCTTGCCAAATCTTTTTCTTTTAATACTCAATAACTCACAAGTAATTATTAATTGATCACCAGGTACAACAGGTTTTCTAAATTTAACATTGTTGATTCCTGCAAAAACAAAAAGTCCTTTAGGGAGATCAGGCATTTGCGTTACTATTATTCCCCCAACTTGAGCCATTGATTCAACAATAAGTACTCCTGGCATCAAGGGTCTTTCGGGAAAGTGTCCTTGAAATTGAGGCTCGTTTATAGTTATATTTTTTACAGCGACAGCGCGTACCCCAGGAATATGCTCTAAGACTTTATCCACGAGAGCAAATGGATACCTATGCGGTAATAAACCTAATATTTTCTCAGAGGAGAGTTGATTATTTTCACTGGATAATTTCTTTTCCAAAACAATTAAAGATAAAGTTAATTTTTTAGTGATGAGGCAAACAAAGCATTCAAAGAATGTGATCCTTTATAAACTAAAATTTGTGCCTTAGGTAACCCTACCAAAGCTAAGTCCCCAATAAGGTCTAAAATTTTATGTCTTATTGGTTCATTATCAAATCTTAATGGTGGATTAACCCATTCATCACCATCACAAACAAGAGCATTTTCCAAACTTCCCCCTTTGATTAATCCAAGTTCACTTAATTCTTGAAATTGATCCTTAAATCCAAATGTCCTTGCTGGAGCAATCATTTCAACGAAACTTTTTGGATTTAAATCAACTACAAAAGTTTGATTACCAATTGCTTTATAGGAAAAACTTATAGTGGAAATAATTGTAGTTTTTTCAGACGGGGTAGCTGCTATAACTGAGCCTTCTTTGTTTAAAATAATTGATTTATTAATCTCTCGAAAAAAATTATCAGGTTTGGGGGCTTTTTTTATACCTACTTCTTCAAAATCTCTAACCCACTGAATTGCCGATCCAT
Organism: Prochlorococcus sp. scB245a_520K10; assembly: GCA_000634515.1. Taxonomy (GTDB): domain Bacteria; phylum Cyanobacteriota; class Cyanobacteriia; order PCC-6307; family Cyanobiaceae; genus Prochlorococcus_A. The sequence continues at coordinate 28,909 of JFNU01000179.1, forward strand.
CTAAAAGCGGGATCTCTTTACCATCAACCTCAATATGTATATAACTTAACCCACACCCAGCCATTGAAGATAATAAATGTTCAATAGTATATAAATTTCTCCCTCCTATTTTAACCGCCGTACAAAGCATCGTACTTCCAATTAAATCTTGGGTAAGCTTAAAAATCTCGTTTGGTTTATCCCTAAAAGAAACATGGTAGCCTTCTTTATCATAAGAAGAAATTTTAACTCTTGTTTTTTCTCCACTATGTAGGCCAATACCTTCTCTGGATATAACCCCAGCTAAGGTATAGCAACAATCATAATTCGTAGGCCAAGAAAACACTTAAAACTTCCATCCTACTCCAAGTGTATATCTCCAATCTCCACTTAGATCCTTACTTGCAACGTCTAATCTTAATGGACCAATTGGTGTTTTCACTCCAACTCCCCCTCCTAGTGAAAAACCTGAACCTGACTTCTGTAATAATTTACCAGGCTTACCAGGGATATCATTTTGAGATCCTAAATCACTTCCTGCATCTACAAATAAAGCTCCCGATATCATTCTCCAAACAGGGAATCTATATTCAACTGTCCCCTCAACAAAACTTTTACTGACAGCTAAATCACAAGATCCCCAACCTCTAACAGATGATGTTCCGCCCATACAAAATGCTTCATAAGGAGGCAATTCTCCAAGAATAGTTCCTGCTTTAAATTGAAATCCAATCGCTTGGGGACAGTCTTCACTATCAGAATTATCAGACTTACATGCTTTAGTTAAATTTATTAATTTTGTTGGTATAAAAAATGAATAAGAGGCTTTCATTCTATTAAAAGTTGGAGAGTTTTCTCCCATCGAAACAAACTGTTCAGTACCAAAACTAAATTTATTTCCTGAAGTTGGGTTAACGGAGTTGTTCAAATTATTTCTAGAAGTAGTGGCGATAACACTTACTAATGTATTTTCAGCAGGACATGAACCATCATTTGGAGTAAATCCAATACATATAATATCGCTTATATTTCCTGTAGTTGGCGTCATATCTCCATAAGGTTTTTGATTACCGTCACCATCAATCATCTTTACTTTCTTAAAATTCATTCCAGCTAGAATTCTCCACTTAGCAAGCTTAAAAGGATCTCCACCGTTTAGAGGCCTAGAGAAAGAAAATCCACCTCCAGTTTTTTCTAAAACTATTGATGAAAAAGTATCAGAGGTTGAAGTGTTTGTATCATCTACAGCGTATATACGTCCATTAGTTTCACTTTTAAATTCTTGAGGATAATCTCTACTCAAAAATAAATTTGTTTTAAAAGAAGTTTTATGTTTATCCCCCTTAATCCATGGGTCAGATAAAGAGAAATTATAGGTAGTTGAATATTCTCCAAAATTTAGATTTATATTTGTAGACCATGCTCTACCAAGTGCATTTGTTTCTTGCAAACCAAGTGTGGCAAAGATCCCTGAACTATTGCTATAACCTAGACCACCTGTCAATGATCCTGTTCTTTGTTCACTTAAGTCTAAAAAGATTATTACTCGACCAGGATTTGAACTATCAGGGCCAAGGGAAACCTTCACATCATCAAATAAACTAGTGGCATAAAGTCTTCTAATATCTGCTTCTAAAATTTTTCTGTTAAATATTGAACCTGGTTGTGTTTTCAATTCTCTTTTTATGACCCAGTCTTTTGTTTTCCCTTTCCTAGGTTCCCCATCAATAGAAGATTCACCATCAGTTCCTAAAAATCTTAACTGCACATCAGATACAATGCCTTCAGTGACATTTAACGTGACTATTCCGTTTTCATTTATTCTATCTGGTCCTTTAATTCTAGCTAAAGAATAACCCTCACTTTCATATCGCTTCTTTATTGTGTCAATTTTATTTTGAAATTCATTTAAATTAAGTGTTGTTCCATAATAATTCTTAAAAATATCATCTACATATTGATCAGAGATTATAGAGTTTTTTGAGTTTAGTTCAACTTTCTTTAAAATTGGATTAGGAATTACATTTACAATTAGCCTTACTCCTAATGGGCCATTTTGAGGGTTTATTTTAACTCCTGAAAACCAACCACTAGCATATATTGCATTAAGATCTTGTTTTAAAATTTGATTATCAACAATACTGCCTGGCTTTATACTCATTGAATCATATGCAGCCAATTCAAGTTTTCTACCCTCGGGATGATTTTCCCAACCTTCGATAATTATTTCTGAAATAAGAACACTCTCTTTCTCAATATTTTCATTATTTTCTGCGATAAATAAATTTTTTTCCTGATTAGTATATATTACTTGAAATAAGCTATTGTATTTGTCATTTTTTTCTGAAGTTATAATTTTTTGCTCAAAGTCATTTGGCAAATACTTAGCAGCTAATTCTGAATTATTTGATATTAAAATCAAGGGAGAACAAGCAATGTTTGTGAAAACTTTTCTAAAATTTAAAAATTGTTTTTGCATAGTATTTTTGCTTAAGATAAATAAAACATTATTTATTGAATTGAGTTAAATGAAATCGTTTATTCTTCGGTTAATTTCACTATAAGCTTCAATTAGACCACCTAAATCATTTCTAAATCTGTCTTTGTCTAGACTTATAATTGTATCATTATTCTGATTAAGATCCCACAATCTACAATTATCAGGACTTATTTCATCCCCAAGTACTATATTGTTTTTTGAGTCATAACCAAATTCCAATTTAAAATCCACGAGTTTAAGTTGAATATTTTTAAAAAAATTTTTCAAGATTAAATTAATTTTCAAAGTTAAATCAATTATTAGATCTAGCTCTTTGGAGCTTATTATATTCATTAGTTCAATTCTATCTTTTGTAATTAGCGGATCATTAAGTTCGTCATTTTTAAGATAAATATCTATTAATGGTTTTACCAAGTTAGTACCAGATTCAATAGTAGTTTGTTTACATAAAGAGCCATAAGCAGTATTTCTTAAAACAATTTCTAAGGGGATTACTTTTATTTTTTGTGCAATCATTGTATTTTCATTTTTGAGTTCAATAAAATGAGTTGGGATATTTTTATTTATAAGAATTTCAAAGATTCTTGCACTTATTAGGCAATTAAGTTTGCCCTTCCCTTTAAATTTAGCTTTTTTCAAAGCATTAAAAGCTGTAGCATCATCTTTAAATTCAATTATTACTCTATTAGCATCATCATGAGAAAATACTTTTTTAGCTTTGCCTTCATAGATTAATTCATGTTTATTATTCATTAAATTTCAGACCTCATTTGATTACTAAAAGTATGATTTGTAATTAACATACTTATTAGAGATAAATTTCAAATAGTTTATTTCATTTTAACTGATTATTCATCAAAACCTCATAACCTATAAAATCAAATTTATGAGTATAAATTCAAAAAATTTTAAAAACTTCAGTAGGTTAGAAAATATTTTAATAATTGGAAATGGAGGGAGAGAAAACTCTTTGGCTTGGACTATTCAAAAAAATAAATTAGTTAAAAAAGTTTTTTTAATCCCTGGTAACGCTGGATCAGAAAGAATAAAAAAATGTGAAAGAATAAAAATTGATATCAAAAATAAAAAAGAATTAGTAGAAAAGCTTGATTTTTTGAAAGTAGATTTAATTGTCATAGGCCCAGAAATACCTTTAGCGGATGGACTAGCAGACTTTCTTCGCGAAAAAGATTTTAAAGTTTTTGGTCCTGGTAAAGATGGAGCAAAATTAGAATATAGCAAATCTTGGGCAAAAGAATTTATGCAAGATGCAAATATTCCAACTTCTAAATTTTGGAAAGTAAGTTCTCCAGAAGAAGCAAAAAAAATTATTCATTCAACTTCGATTCCTCTAGTAGTAAAAGCTGATGGTTTAGCTTCAGGTAAAGGTGTTTTTATTCCTGATTCAAAAGAAGAATGTATTAGAGCAACAGAATCAATCTTCAATGGTAAGTTTGGCAACTCTGGGGATACTGTAGTTCTTGAAGAGAAAATTCATGGTCCAGAAGTTTCAGTTTTTGCTCTATGTGATGGGAAAAAATATATTTTACTTCCTTCTGCACAAGATCATAAACGACTTAATGAAGAAGATAAAGGTCCTAATACGGGCGGGATGGGAGCTTATTCTCCTGCCCCACTATTAACAAAAAATTATCTTGAAAGAATTATCAAAGAAATAATTGAACCCACAATAAATGAACTCAATAAAAAAAATATTGATTATAAAGGCGTAATTTATTTTGGATTAATGATCACAAAATCTGGTCCTAAAGTTATAGAATATAACTGCAGATTTGGTGATCCAGAATGTCAAACAATAATGCCTTTGATGGATCAAAGTTTTGTATTTCTTTTAGAAAAATGCTCAATGGGAAATTTAACTGGTAGTGAAAAAATTGATACTTCTGATAAGGTTAGTGGTTGTGTAATAGCTACTTCAAAAGGGTATCCACACGAATATAAAACTGGCTTTCCAATTAAAATTGGGAAGATAGATACTAATGATTGTCAAATTTTCGACTCGGGTACTTCTTTAAGTAAAGATGGGGAATTATTAACTGATGGGGGGAGAGTTTTAAGCATTGTCTGCCAAGATAAGGATTTCGATTTGGTTTTTGAAAAAGCATACAAAAATTTAAAGGAAATAAATTTTGATGGTATTTACTTTAGAAATGATATCGGTCATCAAGTGAGAAAAAACTTTTTTAAGGAGAATTAGGCTTATGGCGGATACAAATAATCAAGAAGGTAGAGAATATAACTTCGCCAATAACGAAGATATTGATAATAATTATTGGATGAATAGACTTCTTACTTGGTGGAGTGGGTTTAGTTTAAGGACAAAATTATTAGCAATAGCAACTCTAGTTGTAAGTCTACTGATGACAGGAATAACATTTTTTGCACTAAACAGTATTCAAAGGGATGCGGGAATGAATGATACTAGATATGCTCGAGATCTTGGATTATTATTATCGGGGAATGTTACGGAATTAGTTGCTAATAACCAAAAAAAAGAAATCTCAAATGTTGCTGAAAAGTTTTGGAGATCAAGCCGAAATCTTCGTTACATATTTTTTACAGATGCCGAAGACATAGTTCAACTTGGTATACCGATTAGTGCTACTCCTACAAGTTCAGATAGTCAGTTCCAGCTAACTAGAAGATTAAAACTACCGTCGGAATTAAAGAAAAGGCCACAATTTCCATTAGTTAGGCAACACGTTACTCCTCAAGGTCAAGTTACAGATGTTTTTGTCCCAATGCTTTGGAAAGGAAAATATCTTGGAACATTAGCCTTAGGAGTTACACCTAATAAAAAAGCCTTAGCTAGTGCAGCACTTACTAGAGAGGTTACGATAGCTGTTTTTATCTCTATTTGGGTTTTAGTAATACTTGGAGCTGTATTCAATGCTCTGACAATTACAAGACCTGTAAGGGAGTTAGTAAGAGGTGTCAGAGAAATTTCAAAAGGGAACTTCAAATCAAGAATTTCTTTACCTATGACGGGAGACTTAGGAGAACTTTTAAATGGATTTAACCGAATGGCCACTCAATTAGAAAATTATGACGAGGCAAATATTGAAGAACTTAAGGCCGCTCAAATAAAGCAGCAATCACTTATAGCTACTATGGCTGATGGTGCAATATTATTGGATTCCCAGGGAAAGATTGTTCTTACTAACCCAACAGCAAAAAGATTATTTCGTTGGGAAGGAAGATTCCTAGAAGGAAAATTTTTTTTAAATGAGATCCCCGAAATTTTATCTAATGACCTACACACAAATATAGAATCTATACTAAATAGAGAAAAGGAGAAAGATGATTTAAGGTTTAGTTTAGGTGAGCCGGCTAGAACTTTAAGAATTGTCTTACAATCAGTATTAGATACAAACAAAGTTGAATTAAAAGGGATTGCAGTAACAATTCAAGATCTGACGAGAGAGGTAGAACTAAACGCAGCACAAAACAGATTTATTAGTAATGTTTCACATGAATTGAGGACACCACTTTTCAACATTAAGAGTTACGTAGAGACTTTGCATGATTTAAAAGATCAGCTTTCTAATGAAGAACAACTCGAATTTCTCGGTATCGCAAATTCAGAGACTGATAGGCTAACAAGACTCGTGAATGATGTATTAGATTTATCAAGATTGGAGTCAGGGAAAATAATTCAACTAGAGGAAATGGATATAAAAGCTGCGATAGAGCAGACTCTCAGAAATTACAGACTTAACGCTACAGAAAAAAATGTTTCATTGGCACATGATATAGAAGAAACTATCCCCCCAATTCTTGGGAATTTTGATTTACTACTGCAAGTTTTTGATAATTTGCTTGGTAATGGATTGAAATTTAGTCCTAAAAACAGCAACTTAATGATTAGAGCTTATACTTGGCCAGATTCCTGTCCTGCCCTACCACCAAGTAACTGCGAAGATGCGGCTCCTCAATGTGAGTTAGTTTCACCACTCCCAAAAGTAAGAATTGAGATCGCTGATACAGGATCAGGCATATCTCAAGCGGATCAAGAAAAGATATTTGACCGTTTTTATAGAGTAGAGAATTCCGTTCATACTGAGCAAGGAACAGGTTTAGGTCTATCTATAGTGAGAGGTATTATTGAAAAGCATGGTGGAGAAATTCGTATGGCTAGTGAATTGGGAGTTGGAACAACCTTTTGGTTTGATTTAGCATTATCACAATCTGATAAAGATGAATTATTGACTCAAGCTATTAATAATACAGATACTTTTTCTAGCTCTGAAATTAAAGAAATTATCTAATTATTATCTACCCCTTTAAAAATATTTTGAACATTTTGATCAGGAACAACCCTATGTGGAGCACCACTAAATATCTGCTCAAAGTTAGAAAATGAATCTTTTATTTCAGGTCCATTATTAGTGATAATAAATTCTCTTATTCTTTTATCATGCCATGATCCCCTCATCTTAAAAACATTTAAAGCTCTAGCCATCTCCCCTTTTATTTCGACATACTGGAGTAACAATATAGTATCTGTAATCGTTGAGATATGAGAATCAGTAATAGAATGACTTCCCATAAATTCTTCTGCAGTATTAGTAAAAAAGCCTGCTATTTCTTCTTGTTTGGTATAGCCAGTGACTGCAATAACAAACTGTCTGAATGCATTCAAACTTACACCTCGAGCTAATGCTGAGAGAGAATCTATTGCCATTCTCTTTGGTTTAAATTGATTAATTTGCGTTTTGATGATTTGTAAGTGATCTTCCAAACCAGTTGATTCAGGATATGCACAAATAATTTTTAATAACCCATCACTTTCCATCTTTTCAAAATCTATTCCCCAACTAGTAGCATTTCTAAGCAACTGAGCCCTAGATTCCTCATAAGCGAAAAGTATTGCTCTTTCACTGTTGTTATACGCGTCTTCTACAAATTTCGATACAAGCATTGTCTTACCTGTACCAGTAGCGCCTGTTGCGAGGATGATTGAATCCTGAAAATAACCTCCTCCACACATTTCGTCAAGATCTTTAACTCCTGAACTAATCCTAATATTAGAAGATCTTTGCGTAAGTCTCATTGCTCCGAGGGCAAACACACTTATACCATCAGTTCCCATAGTGAAGGGATATTCCCCTTTCATATGAACTGTACCTCTTAACTTCAAAACTTCTAAAGTTCTTCTTCTCTTCTCTGACTCTAGAACATTTCTTAATAGGACAACATTATCAGAAACAAACTCTTCTACTCCATATCTAGCGATAGGTCCGTAATCATCAACCCTTTCTGTAGTCATGACTGTTGTAACTCCTATTTCTTTCAATCTTGCTATTAGTCTAAATATTTCTCTTCTGACAACGTAAATAGCATCATATTGTTGAAAAACCGCAGTTATTGAGTCTATTGCAACTCTTTTGGCTTTATATTTTCTTATTGCGTAACTAATTCTCTCAATAAGACCAGATAAGTCAAAGTTACCGGCGACATCTTGACCATCAGGATCGGGAGAAGCATCTAATATGAATAACTTATTTTGATCAATTAATTCTTGCAAATCCCATCCGAAGCTAGCAGCATTTCTTATTATGTCTAAAGGCGATTCTTCAAATGTGATGAATATCCCTGGCTCATCAAAATTACAAATCCCATGGTGTAAGTACTGAAGAGAAAAAACCGTTTTACCAGTACCTGATGTACCACTAACGAGTGTACTTCGTGATACAGGCAACCCTCCTCTACAGACATCATCGAAGCCTTCAATTCCCGTAGGTAATTTTTGCACTTGCATTTTATTTGATTTACCAAATTTCTTATCTTTCATAGTGATGTGCTAAAGAAAATTAATTAAAAATAAACATTAAAGTTTTTTCTAAGTATAAAAGTTTTCTATATATTACTTATCTCCACTATATTCAGTTTCAGTTAATTCATCAAAAAGTAAATCTAAACCGATTAAAACTTTTTCTCTATCAGAAAGGTCACCAATTATTCTTCTAACTGGTGGAGGTAAAATTTTAGATAAAGTTGGGGTAGCAAGAATCTTATCCTCCTCTGCAAGTTGTGGTTGCTTAAGTACGTCTATAACCTTCAAGGCATAAACTCCTTTAAATTCATTTTCTAGAATTTCTCTTAGTGTATTTAAAGCTCTCATTGAATTAGGAGTATTTCCAGCAACATAAAGTTTTAAAATATAAGTTTTTCTTGCTGCCATTATTTTGATTCCTCAAATTGATATAAAAGATTTAAAACGACCCTTGACTTATTACACTACAAAATAAGAAAATAGACAAACTATTATGATTGCTTTTAAGGCTTAATCAAATTATAAATTTGAGCCTAACAGCGTCCCTAAGACATGACAAATTCTAAAAACTCCTCAAACAATTCTTCTAAAAGTAATGAATTGTATGCAATAGCAGAAACTTCAGGCCAACAATTTTGGTTCGAAGTTGACAGATACTACGATATTGATAGGTTAAATGCAAAAGAAAAAGATAAAATAACTCTAGAAAAAGTTTTACTGTTAAAGGATAAAAACTCCATTACTATTGGTCAACCTTACGTTAAAGATGCAAAAATTGAATTAGAAGTCGTTTCGCACAAAAGAGATAAAAAAATCCTTGTATACAAAATGCGTCCTAAAAAAAAGACGAGAAGAAAAATGGGCCACAGACAAGAACTCACAAGAGTTATGGTAAAATCTATATCAGTAGTTAAAAGTTCCTCTAAGTCTTCTTCTAAAAAAGAAGCTGTTAAAAAGGAACCCAAACCAAAATCTGAAAAATCCACAAATTAAACATTACTAATGGCACATAAAAAAGGAACAGGCTCTACAAGGAACGGGAGGGATTCAAACTCTAAAAGATTAGGAGTAAAAGCTTATGGTGGTGAAAAAGTATCTGCAGGATCAATTTTGATTCGACAAAGAGGTACTTCTTTTCTACCTGGAATAAATGTAGGTAAAGGTAAGGATGATACTCTTTTTGCACTTAAAGAAGGAATTGTAAACTTTGAAAGCATAAAAAGAAATCTAAGAAATAGAAAGAGAGTTAACGTAGTTATCTAATTTTCTTGTAAGCTCTTGCAGTTATGAGAATAGGATGAAAAACTTCTAAAAAATTTGATTGAATTGTTATAAAAAAGTTTTCAACAATTTGATTATCATCTATATGAAATGGATATTCATTTTTTTCTCCTTTATAAAAATACCAATTCAATAAAGCAATAGAATTACAATCCATAATCTCATTGAAAATCTCAATTTGGGAAGCTGGATTGGCAAGATGTTCCAAAACATCAAAACAAACTATCGTATCAAATTTCGATATTTGTGTATCTTTAATTGACTTCAAAAAAGTAATCTTTTTTTCGACTCCTAATTCCTTAGCCCTGTACTCAACAAAGTTTCTATTTGTTTCATTAATATCCACAAAAAAAACATGCTCAACTTTTGAAGACATCGCATTAGCCAATGCATGCGTACCAATCCCTCCACCGAAATCTAAAACTAAATCTCTAGAAAATCTCTGCTGAAGTTTTAAAGTATCACTAATGTAATCCTTGCTTGTAATATGCCAAGCAGCTAAATCAGCTAAATGTCTATCTCCAACGATCTTAGTATAAAAATCTGAAACATCACTTAAAGCATCACCAGGGTGTAAATTTGCCAAATTTATCTTTGCATTTGCAAGGAATCCATCTAAATCACATTCTTCAATAGATAAGAATTCCATTAAATGTGATTTCAAATTGAAAGCATTTTCTAAAAACTCTTTTAAAATAAAATCATTATTTTTCAATTTCTTACTCTAAGTTCCCAATACCAAAATCATAGAATGGCAATAAATCTTTCTCAAAGTATTCTTAATATTAAAAATGGAAAATAAAGATGGATTCTTAGTAATTAATAAAGATAAAGGCTGTACCTCTCATGATTGTGTTAAACAAATAAGGAAGTTATTAAATACAAAAAGGGTCGGACACACAGGAACTCTTGACCCAGAAGTTATAGGAACATTACCAATCGCGATAGGCAGTGCAACAAGATTTATTCAATATCTTCCTCAGGGCAAAACTTATATAGGACAAATTAAATTAGGGATTAGAACTAACACTGATGACATTCACGGAGATATAATTAATCAAAAAAGTTGGCCTAAAATCAGTCATGAAAAATTAGATCAATACTTAAATAGATTTAGAGGAATTATTAAACAAATTCCGCCGAAAGTATCAAGTGTGCATGTTAATGGAGAAAGAGCTTATAAAAAATCTTTCAGGAATGAAATTTTTGAATTAGCGCCAAGAGAAGTAAAAATAGACGAACTTATTTTAATGAGATGGGACCAAATAAAAGGAATCATAGAAATAAAAATCAAATGTTCAGCTGGCACATATATAAGATCAATCGCAAGAGATATAGGAGAAATTCTTGATTCCGAAGGTTGCCTTCTACAACTAAAAAGGATTTCAGCTTGTGGCTTTGATGAAAAAAACTCGATAAAAATATCTGACATCGAAAAAGAAAAAGTGAAAAAAAACTCGAAAAATTTTATTATTCCAACAATTTCTGCTCTTAATCACATTTCAACATTTGTTTTAAGAAATGAAGAACAAATCAATTTTTGGCAAACAGGAAGAGCTATTAAAGTTGATATTAATTACTTACAAGAAAGTAACTCTTTTGACTATAAAAAACCCTTAAAAGTAATAGATAACAAACAAACACTTCTTGGCATAGGCTTCTTAAATAAAGAGCAACATAGTATAAATCCAAAATTAGTCCTTAATGCTAAATAACTTCTATAGGTAATCTTTTTTAAAAGGTTTAATCTGCACACCCCTATAAAAATGCTTTAATATTCTCTCAGCTTTTTGACCTCTAGACGCCATATATTTAGCACCCCATTGACTCATTCCTACTCCATGACCTGATCCTTGTCCAAAAACTAACAAACCTTGTTTTGTAGGAAATTTATTGTTTAATTTTTCCTCAAAAAATTTAAATCTCACAAAATTACTATTGAGGCCTAATCTTTTTCTTAAAACTACACCAGAAATTTGATCAGAACCATCAGCTCCAATAAGTTTTACATTTTTTACCCTCCCCGTGCTTGTAATATCTAGAATCTCTATATTTCTTAAACCTCCAATCTTGGGAAATAAATCAGTTAAATCATTACTCGAAAATTTTTTTTGCCATCTAAATTTTGGATTATTTTTATCAAAATCTTTTACACTTGATAAATATGGAAATTTATTCTTCCATACATCTTGACTGTTTTCTGTCATTCCACCTGAACTGCTATGGAATAAAGCATTAATTAATTTATTTTTATACGTCAAAACCAAAGATCTTGTACTTTTAACCGCTCTATTAGTTTTATAAGTTCTTGACTCCAAGCCATTATAAACTTGGTTGTTCTGAGTTGAATCAATATCAAATAAATTATTTCCCTTTTGCTTTAAAGCATAAGTTCTAGATGCAATTGCTTGTGCTTTTAATGCTTCAATAGGCCATTTTGTTGGCATCTCTGAACCCACTACACTACTGAGATATTTTTCTATTTCTAAAACATTTACCACCAATATTTCAGTATCAAGTACAAAGAGATTAAGCTTACCAGAAAATCTCTTCTGACCTACCCATATACCTCTTCCATCAGAAGATCTAACTTGCAATTTTTGATTACTTTTTAAGTCATATTTTTTTTGTTTATTTTTATCAAAATATAAAATTTTTCTATTTTTCTCATTTTTCAAAGTTAGGCCTTTTATTTTTTTACTTGAAAAAAATTTGCCCTCTATGGTTAAAGGAATTGATCTATCTGATCTAATCCTTAAATTGTTATTTTTTGATATTAAAACTCTAATTATTGGCTCTCTTGATGCAAAAACACTTTCACTCTGAAAAACAAAAATAAATAAAATACTAATCAGGCAATATTTACTATAAAAATTTTTAAATTTAAGTATCACTATGTTTAAAAAACAAAAGCTTAATTTGCCTAATTTTGACTAAAAGTCTAGATTTAATCCATATATAAAAATAAAAATATCATAAATAAGTGAATATCACATTCCTAGGAACAAGCTCAGGAGTCCCATCCTTAACGAGAAATGTTTCTTCACTAGCACTAAAATTATCACAATCATCAGAAGTTTGGCTTTTTGATTGTGGAGAGGGAACCCAACATCAAATAATGAAAAGCAATATTAAATCTTCACAAATCAAGAAAATATTTATTACGCATATGCATGGAGATCATATTTATGGTTTGCCTGGACTTTTGGCTACCTTAGGTCTATCAGGAAATAGTAAGGGTATCGAAATTTATGGTCCTTCAGAGTTGAGAAGTTATATAAATTCTGCACTTAAAAGTAGTTTTTGCAAATTGTCGTTCCCATTGCATTTTGTGGAAGTTGAAAATTTTGCATCAGAGAATAAAATCCTATTTGAAAACAACAACATAAAAGTAAACTGCGCCTGTCTTAAACATAAAATACCTGCTTATGGTTATCGAGTGAGTGAAAAAGATAAACCAGGTATATTTGATATCAAAAAAGCTGAGTCTCTAAAAATAGCACCAGGACCAATTTATTCAGAACTGCAACAAGGTAAAAAAGTTATGTTAGAGGATGGTAGAACATTTGATGGAAAAGAATTCTGTGGACCTCCTAGAAAGGGCGAAAGTTTTGTTTATTGCACAGATACTTTCTTCAGCGAATCGGCTGTTACTTTATCGAAAAATGCCGATTTACTTGTACATGAATCGACTTTTTCAGAGGAGGATGAAAGCATGGCCTACGAAAAATTACATTCCACAACAATCATGGCAGCTAAAACAGCATTATTATCTAATACAAAAAAATTAATTATTACTCATTTAAGTCCAAGATATAATAATAAAAATGCAATTACTCCAAGCGATTTGCTTAAAGAGGCTCAAAAAGTTTTTCCAAATACTCAGCTTGCAAAAGATTTTCTAACAGCAGAAATAAAATAAACTGCAACAGTTCGTGAGAAGAAGGGTCGTAAATGACCAACCCATGGAATAATAGTCATAGGTTTTTCTATATTGATGTTGATCGAAATGGTTTCTATTTTTTCATCACTACTCAAGTCTTGTAAAAGACTATTTATTTTTCTTCCGTTAGTTATTGGTTTACTTATTAATCCAATCTCAGCGAACGCTCTTTATCCTAGTGATCCTTCATCAGTTGACGTACTAAAAGATGATCTTCACGGTGCTGACCTTCATAATACTGAATATGTTAAATATGATTTATCTAATCAAGATTTAGGTGAAGCTAATCTTCAAGGCGCTTACATGAGTGTAACAACTGCAAAAAACTCTAGTTTTAAAGGAGCCAATATGACTGACCTTATTGCATATGCAACAAGGTTTGATAACGCCGATTTTACAGATGCAAATCTTACCAATGGTGAGCTCATGAAAAGTGTTTTTGATGGAGCAATTATTGATGGAGCAGACTTTACTGATGCAAATCTTGACCTTTCTCAAAGAAAATCATTATGTGAGAGAGCTAGTGGCACTAACACGCAAACTGGAGTTAATACAATCGATAGTCTTGAATGCACTGGTTTAAAAGGATATATGCCTCCAAAGCCAAAAGCATAATATCCAAAGCTCCTTTAATAAGGGAAAACATTACCAGGCTCTTTTGAGCCTGGTTTTTTGCTATACCACCATTCTTGTATGTCAGAAGAAAATTTCTTTGAAAAAAGGGTTATAACTGTTTCAACCGGTTTTGATCCAGGTTCCAAAATCTGAACCGAGTAAGATGGGCATTTTCTTGAAGCCATATCAGCAACGAACCTAGAACCTATTCTTCTCCAACTAGGTTCCTTACTTCTCCAAGCAAGCCTGGAACAGGGCCAGGGTAACTCTTCCCTATCATAAAGCCTGCAACATGGTCCAATAACCCTATAACTGTACTGACCTCCATAACTTGATTGAACACTGCCAGATTTGAAAAATTCAAATTTATTCATTTACAAAAAAAGCCACCTTCACAGAGGGTGGCAGAGAAATAATGAATAATCAACTTAGAAAAATTAATATTTTATAATTAATACAATTCTTCCTCAGCATGAGTTGTAATTGTTACGTCAGATGTTGGGTAAGCAACACATGTAAGTACAAAACCAGCTTCTAATTGGTCATCATCTAAGAAACTTTGATCTGATTGATCAACACTACCTGAGGTAACTTTTCCTGCACATGTTGAACATGCTCCAGCTCTGCAAGAATATGGAAGGTCGATACCTTGTTCTTCGGCAGCATCAAGGATGTACTGATCATCAGGTACTTCAATAGTTGAATTAAGACCTTCGCCTTCGCTGATGAGTGTAACTTTGTAAGAAGCCATTTAAATAAAAAATTGTTGGTAATTAATACCTATCAATTACATTTTTAACATCGATTCAGTCGATATGTGAGATTTTGAAGTAAAAAATGACACAATAAAATGTATTAAAGAGTATCTATAAGAAAAACTTATACTTAGGTTTGATCGCCAGCTTTTTGCGCAGAGATGCAAGCCCAATCTTTTCTAGTTGATACATCCAATAATTTCAAGTCATTCTGAATTAATATTTTTATTATTTCATCTTTTTGTGAATTCAGAATTCCACTGAAAATCACTTCTCCATTGTTTCTCAAGCAATTATAAATATTTGGAATCATTTCTTTTATTACTTCAGCAAGAATATTGCATAAAACAACATCAAATTGTTTTAGTTGATTTTTTAAAATTATCTCATTAAAAGATCCTAAATATGTATTTAAGTTTTTTAAATTACCAAAATTTAGTTGAAAATTTGAGTTAGTGGAATTTATAGCTAAATAATCATTATCCACTGCACAAACCTCTTTAGCTCCAAGCAATCTTGCAGCGACACTCAAAATCCCGCTACCACTACCAATATCTAATACCTTTTTATCAAAAAATAAACTATTCTCCATTTTTTCCAAACAAAGATAAGTCGAAGGGTGACTTCCTGTACCAAAGGCTGCTCCAGGATCAATTTTTATGATTCGTTTATCTTTAAATTTTTTATCTAGATTTATCCAACAAGGCAATATTAAAAAATAATTTCCCACTAATTCAGGCTTCCAATATTTCTTCCAGCTTGTCAACCAATCTTCCTCTTTAATAGTACTCCAGTCAAAAAATTGATTCAGCGGGTCATTAATGTTTAGAAGTTTGCTGATTATTTTTTCAAAACTATTTCTAGCGCTCTCGCCCCAATTATCAATTGGAAGCCATATGTGCACCTCTTTTTTATTTTGATTTTTAATTAAATATTCAAATGAAAAACTAAATATTCCAAGCTCATTTAATTTCCAAATAATAATTTCTTCTGAATCACTTTCTATCAGAAAAGTTACTTTATACCAATCTTTAATTGCCATTATTTACTAAGACTTTTTTATAAAGTAACTGGATTTGCGCTAGTTATTCCCTCTACTTTAATAATGGTGTCAAGCAACTTATTAGGCATTGGATCATCAATACTCAGCACCATAACAGCTTCTCCTCTAACAATTTTGCGCCCAACTTGCATTGAGGCAATATTTACATTGTTGCTACCCAACAAAGAACCAAGCTTACCAATAATACCAGGCATGTCCCTGTGCCTAGTAACCAGCATGTATCTACTTGGCGATACATTAACAGGATATTGATCAATACTAATAATTCTTAATTCCCCATCAGCAAAAATGCTTCCTGCCACGCTATGGTCTCCATTATCTCCATAAGTGGTTAACTGAAGCGATCCACTAGCAAATTCAGGTCTTGCCTCATCTTTACTCTCTACTACTGAAATGCCTCTTGAATCTGCTTCTAGAGAAGCATTAACATAATTGATCCTATCTCCCAAAGCTTTACTTAGAAGCCCTTTTAGACTAGCTATTATTAATGGCTGTGATGGATGTTGAACAAATTCGCCTTGCAGCTTAACCTCTAGTTTCTGTATCTGTCCACCTGAAAGCTGGCTTATAAGCAGACCCATTGTTTCAGCTAACTGCAAATGAGGTTTTAGACTATCCATGATATCAGGGTTCAAACCTGGTATATTTACTGCGGTTCTCGCAGATAAGCCAAGCAAGACATCTCTGATTTGTTCTGCAACGTCAACAGCTACATTTTCTTGTGCTTCCCTAGTAGATGCTCCTAAGTGAGGGGTAAGAATAAGATTCTTCTCAACCTTCAAAAGTGGTGAATTAGATTCCAAAGGTTCTTTTGAAAAGACATCTATTGCAGCCCCTCCAATCAATGATTTATTTAAAGCTTCTGATAATGCTTCTTCATCAATTAAACCTCCTCGAGCACAATTAATTAATTTTGCGCTATTTTTCATACTTTTAAGCACCTCCATATTTACTAAATTCTCTGTCTCTGGTGTGCGAGGTAAATGCAAAGTTACATAATCTGATTGTTGGAATAAATCCTCTAGTTCAGATAGTTTAACTTGTATTTGTTGAGCTCTTTCAGTTGAGACAAAGGGATCATATCCGTAAACTTCCATTCCTAATGCATTAGCAACTTTCGCTACATGAGCACCAATTTTCCCTAAACCTACTACACCTAATTTTTTCTTATAAAGCTCATTCCCAACAAATTTCTTTCTTTCCCATTTGCCTAACAAAGTACTACTATTAGCAACTGGAATATGTCTAGATAAGGCCAACATCATTGCTATTGTATGTTCAGCCGCAGCTATCGTGTTACCCCCCGGAGAATTAACAACAAGGACTCCTTTTTGCGTAGCAGACTTAACATCTACATTATCGACTCCAACTCCTGCTCTCCCAATGATTCTCAGTTTACTTGAAGAGTTAATAATCTCTTCAGTCACTTGAGTGCCAGAGCGAATCATTAAAGCATCATAATCTTTAATAATGGAAGCTAACTCAGAGTCTGAGATTCCTATCTTCTGATCAACCTGAGCAACTTGTGAAAGAATATCGATTCCTGTTTGATCAATTGGATCTGTAATTAGAACTTTTGTCATTTAAGATTGGTTCTTTAATCTTTTACTTTAACTTAATCTATAGTGTATGTATCTTATTTTATTAATTTGAATAACACACAAACATTTGAGGATTGAAATTTGACTAAAAGTATTGTGATATATGAAGACATTGATAAATGTATTCAGTTATTTGATGATTTCAAAGAAAAATCAGTAATGCTCTCTGAAGCTATTTTGATCCCACCAATAAGTGAGAAAATATCATCAGACCAAACAGAATTACTCAATGCGAAAGCAAATATCTTATTCAAATCTCAAAATTTTGAAGATATAAGAATCTTAAATCCTAAACTTGATAGAAAGATCAGACAACAAGATATGAGTAGATGGCTAATGCCATTTGGGTTTATAGCTGGAATAGCTTTTTCTAATATGACAAATTTATCTACCTTCAGCTTTCTTGGTTTAAATAACATCGGGGAATCATTAATTGGAGGTCTTTTAGGAATGGGTTCAGGATATTTAGGAAGCATTGTTTCTTCTGCAAGTATCAACATTAATAGAAATAAAGAGTTAAGATCGATCATTAATTTTAATAAAGAGGGTAAATGGCTTGTTCTACTTGAAAATCAAATTGGAGCTGAATTACCATGGGCTTTGATAAAACAATCAGAAGCAAAAGATATAATTTTTTTAGAAGGCTAAATGATTAACTTAAAAGAGATCTTAATAAATTCAAAATACAAAAAAGAAACTGAGGAATTAATAAATATTGCTAACTTAGCCTACAAACACTGGGAAACTTATTGGACTGGTTTTAATTCAACTTATGTTTGCGAAGAGATTTTAAAAGATTTTGAAAATTTAAATGATTTCAAATTTTTTATTTATGGAGGATTCTCCTCTTCTCAAAGATCTAGGATAGCTTGCTTTAGAGGAGATAATATTCCTGAAGAGGATACGCTAAAAAGTAATTTTCCAGCTCAAGGAATAAAAATTAATGGAAATTTTTTATTTGATAATGCTACACAAGACGACTTTAGATCCCTCTTAATTGAATATGGGGTTAATCAAATAAAAGTTGGAGATATTTGGACTATTGGCGATAGGGGAGCACAAGGGATAATTGATAATTCAAATATTAAGCATCTAGATGAAAAGATTTTTTATTTAAGAGACGTAAAAGTAAAAGTTAATGTAGTAGGTATAGATGAATTACAAATACCTTCTGGAAGATCAAAAAAACTTGTCAATACAGTAGAAGCTTCAACAAGATTAGATGCTATAGCTTCAGCTGGCTTTAGGGTATCACGAAACAAAATCATTGAAAGGATAGAAAATGGAATGCTCAGATTAAATGGAAGCAAAGTTAATAAGCCAACAATTAATCTAAAAATTGGCGACAAACTAGAACTTGAAAATAAAGGATTTATTGAAATTCTAAATTTAGAAATAACCAAAAGAGAACGATGGAAAGTTAAATTACTTAGAAAATGAAACGCAACCTGCTATTTTCTTATAAGGGGGATTAAAAATTCCTCAATTGGGGCGATTAGCTCAGTGGTAGAGCACTACCTCGACACGGTAGTGGCCACTGGTTCGAATCCAGTATCGCCCATTAAAACTATTGACTACCTAGGTTATATCCACAGAAAATAATTTCATTTTTTAGATTATTAAAAAAGATGAAACTTAATCAAATAATTAATCTACACAAGGGGCTCACTGCATTTGTAGTGTTAGGTCTTATGATTTTTTTTGATAATTTTACGATCGCTCCTTACGTTTATTTAGCTCTGCATGGTACTTATGGATTACTTTGGCTTCTAAAAGAAAAGATATTCCCAGATCCTTATTTTAAAGAAAAAATCAATTTTTTAACTTCAGTTACTGGTTTTATTTTCCTTGGAAGTTACTGGGTAGCTCCCTACATTCTTATCTCATCTCAGAAATCTGTTCCAAATATCGTAATAGCTGCATCTGTATCTATAAATATAATTGGTGTGTTTCTACACTTTGCTAGTGATGCCCAAAAATATTTTTCTCTTAAATTAAAAAAAGATCTAATTAAAGAAGGATTTTTCAAAAATATAAGGAATACAAATTATCTAGGAGAAATACTAATTTATCTATCATTCGCCATACTTTCAATGAGTTTCATACCATTAGTAATTCTTGCAATATTTTTCTCTATAGTTTTTCTACCAAGAATGATAAAAAAAGATAAATCTCTCTCAAAATATGATTCATTCGAAGAATACAAAAAGAAAAGTGGTCTTATATTGCCTAAATTAAATGCCTGATAACAACTTACCCAGTTGGAGGCAAGATTTAAAATCTTCTAGAAAAAAAGAGGGCAAATCATCCTCTAATAGATGGATACAGCTTGCAACAGTCAGCGAAGAAAATGAGCCAAGATTAAGAACAGTTGTTTTCAGAGGATGGCATAAAGATAGTTCAATGATTATTTTTACAGATAGAAGAAGTGAAAAAATTGGGCATTTAAAATCCAACCCTAATGCAGAAATATTATGGTTCTTTTTGAAAACCAAATCACAATATAGATTCAAAGGAAAAATATATGAATTAATTGATAATAAAAATTATTGGGATTTATTATCAGAAAAATCAAAATCTTCTTGGTTTTGGGGATCTCCTGGAGAGAAAATAAAGCCAAAAGTCCAATCTGAATATGAAATATTATCCAATTTTACCAAGTCAGAAAATTTTGTAGTTCTAATTTTTGAAATCGTTTCAGTAGATCTTCTTAAATTAGAACAGCCTGTTCATAAAAGATATCTTTGGGAAAAGAGTAAGAAATGGGAAAAAGTTGAAATTAATCCTTAAATATTTCTAAATTGTATATTTAGGTTGAAAAACATATAGTGATCAGTCAGTTTTAAAAAAGAAGTATTATTAATATGAATTTCTCAGAAATTCCAGAAAACCCTTTTATTTTTTTATCTTGGGTTACTGCTATAGGGCTATTTATAAGTCTTTCTGAAGCAACAATTAAGATAAAAATTGAGAAGAGAAACAGTTATAAGAAAAGGTTAGAACTAATAAATAACCTTTATCCAAAAAAATTAGCTTGAAGTATCTGAGAGTATGTTCTCTTGCAGAAATTGAAATAACCCACCTTTACTTGTTTCTTCTTTAACTTCGACTTCCTTAGTATTTTTTGATTTTGCTGAAGGAATGATTTCCTCTTCAACTTCTGATTTCAAAATTCTGATAATGACTTCATCTAAGGAGAAATTACCAGGTCCTGTTAATGCAATTGAAGTTGCTGAAGCGAAATACAAAAGTAAAAGCTCTAGTAAGAAAATATTAAAACCTGAAGTAACAAGTGCATGATATATCGCCACAGAAATTGTTCCCACAATTGCCAAAGCCCCGAATCTTGTAGCTAAGCCGATAATTAGTAGCCAACTACCACCTATTTCAGAGAATGCTGCTATGTATGATAAAAATATTGGGAATGGAAGATGTAAAGGTCTGACAAAAGCATCAGCGAAATTTTCTATATTTGCTAATTTCTCATAACCGTGATGAATAAGAACAGTTCCAGTTATAACTCTAAGAATTAATAAAGCAGTATCTTTGCTAAACGACTTGGTAAGAATTGTTGAAAGCACTATAAAAAAATTATCCTTAAGTAAAAATAACTAGTCACAGTGTCCATCGTGGATTAAACCGCAAAAGTCGCATCTAATTAAGTATTTATACTTAGTGCTCTAAGAAATTCTTTTTCTGATTAGGAATTCAACTAAGTTAAAAAAAATTTTTTGAATAATTTTCTAATATTCTCTGATTGATTTTCGGAATATTTTCTTTAAATTTGAAAAACCCTTTTTTGGCGAATTTCCAAGCAAATAAATCTTCATCTCTAACAAGCTTAAAAATTTTTTTATTGTGTAAATTTTTAAACTCAGTTATGAAATCATAATTTTCTCCTACTCCAGGATAAATAATGTCTATTTCGTTGGTATTTTTAAAATTATTTTCCAGTGAATAAGGATCAATCTGTTCAACATTATCAAAATCCTCAACAAATTCAGAGACCAAATCTTGTTTAAATTTCAAAACAGATTCAGACAATTTAATTTGTCTTTGTTCATTTTTTAAAAGGATAATAAATACTTTTTTATAGCTTGTAAGTAAATTTTTAAGGGTTGCAAGGTGCAGATCATTTTCAAACATAATCAGATTATCTGATTTAGGATACATATCATTTTTATAAATCTCATCTTCTAATGGTATTTGATTAGATTCTTCAAGAAAAATTTGTTGATTACTGATTTTTTCTGCATTAAATCTATTATTTGAAAATTTTCTGAGATTTGATGATGAAAAAAGATATTGTTTTCCCTTCGTTTGCAATCCTCCGACCCATCTCCAGCTAAGGAGATTAGATGCAGCATCACCATCAAAAAGATATTTAAAGAAAAACTTTGCTCCCAATTGCCATGGAAGGCCTAAATTAAATATCCAAGTACTCGCAAACCACATTCTTGTATGGTTATGCAAATAGTTGTACTGCTTTAATTCATGGACCCAAGAATTAAAAAAATCTAATTCTGTATTGCCATTAATTGCACTTTCATATAGCTCATAATCAAAATCGAGATTGTTTGCTGAAATAAAATTTCTCCAAACTTTAGGTCTATTTTCCATCCACCCTTTCCAGTAAACTCTCCAAAATATTTCTTCAACAAATTTTGTTGAATTTTTGATTTTGTACTTACTTTTAATATCATGAATCAGATCATATTCCGATAAAATTCTATGAGTAATGAAAGGCGATAATTTTGAAACTGAACTTTCGTTATTTGGCCCAAAATCAAAATTTCTTAATTTTGCATAATCATTAATTTTGTATTTCGCAAAATTTTCCCAAGTATTTTGAGCTTTTAATAAAAATGACATTTTATGATAACTGTAAAAAATTTTTTTTTGTATTGATAGAAATTTCAAAAATTTGCCTGCAAATTAATCCTTAAAATTTTCTATTTCACTTTTAAGTAAATATGTTTGATTGAAGTATTTAATTTAAACTCCTAATCCGTACATTTTATACTCTTAAATCGCTCTCTGCGTAGGAGGATATTTAGTGGCCAATTACTTATTAAATCTAATTTTAATTTTCAACTCTTTATTTAAATGTTTTTTTCTAAAAGGTTTTTAAATATTTATCAAAATTATTATGAATAATTTATTAGTGAGAGATGTTAAGTATCTAGATGAACAATACAGAATAGGTAAAGGCATAATTTCGGATGGTGCATTTAAGCAACTTGAAAAGCTCTTTATTCCTGTTGATCCAGAACCTGACTTCTTTAATCAAAAAAATAATAAACTTTTGCCAAAATTAGCTAAAGAAAACTATAAAAAATTTTTGAAAAGTTTATTAATAAAAACAAGATTAAGCATTCAACCAAAAATTGATGGCTGTGCTATTGCAATTAGATATAAAGATGGCAATTTTAATAAAGCTATTACAAAAAAAGGATTAGATGTCTCAAGCAAAATTAAACAAATTAAAAATGTCCCCGATTGTATTCCTATCAAACGAGATTTTCAAATTAGAGGTGAACTATACGCTACAAACCAAGTTGCCGGCATTTCCCAAAGAATTACAAGAAAATACCTCAATGATAAGAAAGGGATTGGAGAAAGTCTCCGCTTTTGCTGTTTCCAAATACTTAATGGAAGACTTAATCAATACGAAACCCTTAACTATCTTAAAAAATGTGGCTTCAGCACCCCTGACAGTTACTTCACAAATAATACAAGCGAAATCCAAATATATAAAAAAAATTGGTTAGAGAGAAAAATATTTGCGAAATATCCAACTAATGGGATAGTCATTAAAATAAATAGTAGGAAACTACAGTTACTTAGAGAGAAAAGTTCATCTCAAAATAAAGAATGGCAATATGCAATTGAAAAATAATATTAAATAGTACCTTCAAAAAGAGCTCACGATACTGACTTCCAGTATTTAGATTGGGTAAGTAAATAAATTTTGGTTAAATTCCAAAGCAATTTGCAAGATTCCTAAATGACTGCCACTATTTCAAGACCTAAAATCTCTAACTGGGGAACATCTAATATTCCAAACCTTACAGGCAAAACAGCATTAATTACTGGTGCTAATAGTGGTCTTGGATACTACACCGCAAAGGCCTTAGTCGAAAAAAATGCTCATGTTGTCATAGCTTGTAGATCGCTTGAAAAAGCTAATCAAACCATCATAAAACTTAAAGGTCTTCATCCTGAAGGAATATTTACGCCTTTAGAATTAGATTTATCAGATTTAAAAAATGTTGTTGAAGTTCAGTCCAAAATTTTTGATGATTTTGAAAATTTGGATTTACTAATCAATAATGCAGGCATTATGCATCCGCCTAAAACACTTAGTGCCCAGGGATATGAAATACAATTTGCAGTTAATCATTTAGCACACATGCTTTTGACCCTAAAGCTTCTTCCAATTATTGAAAAAAAAGAAGAATCGAGAATAGTGACTGTTACTTCTGGAGCACAATTTTTTGGCAAAGTTGGTTGGAATAATCTTAAAGCCGAGAACTATTACAACAAATGGGAATCTTACTCAAATAGCAAATTGGCAAATGTAATGTTTGCTTTGGAACTAAATGAGCAATTAAAACACAAAAATATATTTTCTTTAGCTGCTCACCCAGGAATTGCAAAAACAAATCTCTTTACTGCTCAAAAACCTAAACCTAGTCCAATAGAAACATTCTCCTTGGAATTATTTAGCCCTATTTTTCAATCTGCTGAGATGGGCGCTTTACCTCAACTTTTTGCAGCTACTTCACCAGATGCAAGGGGCGGTGAACACTATGGCCCTAAATTTAATTTCAGAGGTCATCCAAAACTATCCCCCACTTCTCCTTTCGCCATTAATAAAAAAGAAAGAAAAAATTTATGGGTAAAAAGCCTTGAAATACTTAGTATCTTTTTATAAATTTTTCGTTTTTACTAACTTTAGAAAATACTTCAAGATATGTAATTCACTCTCTGAGAGTTTCATAAATTCTGTTAAGGCATCATAATTTTTTTCATCAATTTTTTTGGACAGCTGAATAAAACTATCATGGTTTTCATTAACAAAACGCTCCGCAATCTGAGACGGAGTTAAACCTTGTTCAATTAATTCACCTGGAGCATTTTTCTCCCACTTTTCATAAAACCAAGAGAACCAATATTTTGCAGTATTATCTTCCATTAATTAACTTTTCTTTGGCGAATTATATAAATAATGAAGAAAGATCTCATGATTGAATTAACCCTTAAACACAATTAATATAAATGCAATTATAAATTTAATGATAGATAATAATCATTCAAGTAAAAGAAAAAATATTAATCTTGTAATTGGATTAGGTAAATCTGGATTTTGGGCTGCAAAGTATTTGAAAAGCATCAATAAGAGAGTCATTGTTTGGGAAAGTAAAGATGGGATGGAATTCTTAGAAAGAAAAACAGAATTGGAGGAACTAGATATACTTGTTTATCTGAATAAAAAATTTGCATTTGAAGAAATTAAACCTTTTTTGAAAGAGATTGAATCTGTTGTTGTAAGTCCATCAATACCTTATGACCATAAAACTATTATTGAATTAAAAAAAAAGGGAATTAAAGTAATTGGAGAAATTAACGTTGCATGGGAAATTTTAAAAGACACAAATTGGATAGGTATTACTGGCACTAATGGGAAAACTACTGTTACTCATTTACTAAGCCATATACTCTGCGATACTGGATTGTATGCTCCTTTTGCTGGAAATATTGGTACACCTTTATGTAAATATGCTTACTCCAAAAAACACGAAAAAATTGATTGGGTTGTAGCTGAATTAAGCAGTTATCAAATAGAAATATCTCCAGAAGTAAAACCTAAAATTGGAATCTGGACAACCTTCACAGAAGATCATCTTGAAAGACATAAAACACTTGAAAACTATTTCAACATAAAAAAAAGCTTGCTAGAAAAATCAGATTTTAAAATTTATAATTATGACGATAAAAACCTAAGAAATCACTACAGTTCATTATCAAAAGGGGTTTGGATAACAACTAGTTTCAATAAATCAAATTTTATTCAATGCGATTATTGGATAGATGATCAAGCATACATTTTTGAGAGAGGAAAGAGACTATTCAAACTTGAAGATTTTTCTCTAAAAGGAGTGCATAATCTTCAAAATCTTTTATTGGTAATAGCAGCAGCAAGAAAAGTTGGATTATCTGGAAAGAAGATTAAAGATTCTTTATCTAATTACAAACAATTACCCCATAGGATGGAAACAATTTATAAAAATAATGATCTAGAAATAATTAATGATAGTAAAGCTACAAATTTTGATTCATCTATTGCAGGAATAAATTCAATTGAAGGTCAAATAATAATTATTGCTGGGGGTAGATTAAAAGGCAATGAATATAGTAAGTGGATAAAAGTTTTAAAGAAAAAAGTTAAATCTGTTTTCCTTTTTGGAGAAAGCTCAAAAGTCCTAAAAATGGCACTTATTAATGAAGGATTTAAAAAAGATATTTTTGAATTTTCAGAACTCAAAGAGCTTTTAAATTTTGTTTTTCATTATTTACAAAATAATAGGGTTGGAACATTACTATTCTCACCTTCATGCTCAAGTTTTGATCAATTTAAAAATTATGAAGAGCGTGGAGATTATTTCAAGAAACTAATAAATGAAAAATTAAAGGTTAATAAATCCATTTTTTATTCAAATATCATTTCGTAATTTTCAGGTCGGTCATCACAACCCCCTTCCCACTAGCAAAAAATCACTTAATTAGTTAGATTTTGATTATAAATTAACTACTAGCAATGAGTGAATCTAACAATTTACCTCAAGCAATAAGTCATAAAAAATTAAGTTACTTGATGCTTAAGGCACAAAAGGATTCTCATTTTTCTGATGAATTAGCAGAAATAGAAAGCCCTGAAAAAAGAGAATTTGAAGAGTTAATAAATAATTGGGAAGCTTCAACTAAAAAAGTAGTTAATGAGTTATCAAAAAGAAAAGAGAATTTACTAAAAGATAAATCACCAAATTCGTTAATTGCTCTTGGTGCTATGGAAGTTCACCTCAACATGGCTTTGCAAGCCTTAAATGCATTTAATAAAGGAGTTGATGGGCAAAAGTAATAGATTAACTATAAAGAAGGCATCGAAAATAATAGAAAATCTAGATCTTTTTCAGTATCTATAGAGACATCATCATAATCATTAACTTCAAATCCCAAGCCATCTCCAGACTCGAGACATATATTTGAATGAGAGTCTTTACTTTTTAATAAAAGATTACCTTCTATTATTTGTATCCAATTATATTTATCGATTTTTAATGGAAATTTTTTTTCTTTAATAGGTTTATATTTACAACGCCATAAAGAGATATTTTGATTTAGAAAAAGCTTATTATTTTGACCGTTTTTGTAATTAAAAATAAGATTGTCCCACAACTTTTCATTTAATGAAATTTGATCATATCGAGGTTTGATATTTTCTTTTTGAGGGTATATCCAAATCTGGAACAACTTACAGGTCTCATCTTCTTCATTCTTCTCGCTATGAGAGATTCCAGTACCTGCAGACATAACTTGAACTTCATCTTTATAAATTTTTCCAAGGTTGTTTAACGAGTCTCTATGAGTTATTGCTCCTTTTGTTACGACAGTAATTATTTCCATATTTGCATGAGAATGCGTATCAAATCCTGCATTAGGAGAAATAATATCTTCGTTTATAACTCTTATTTTCCCAAAATTATCCCATTTTGGATCTCTATGCTCCGCAAAAGAAAATGAATGCATCGAATTTAGCCATTCTCTATTTGATCTAAATCTTTCGTGCGATTTCCTTATTTTAATTATTTTCAAAGACATAAATTCTTAGAAATAAATATAGTGAATTTGTGTAAATTTAATATGTTTGAGAATTATAAATTATGAATAAGATAAATTACTTTTTATTTATTTATTAATTTTACTTTGTGCTTTATTTGCTTTATTAATTATTTTTTTTGCTTCTTCTCTTGTAGAACATTTTTCCGCCTCAACATTTAAGTTTTTTAGTTTATTTAATTGCTTTGAAATTTTCATATAAGTTTGAATTACCAAGTAGAAATTAACACATATTTAATGGAATAGCTAAAAATACTGGTTTGCATTTGAGCCTTCCTAACTAAATATAAGGCTGGAGGATAGAATTATCGGAACAGTATAGAGGATGTATTGGATTATCTTTGATTGTTTTTTTAATAAAAAGCGGTCCAAGAGGTTTACCAAAATTATTTTTCCTAATTAAATTATATTGCATTATTTTTTTTGCTATTTTTTTATTTCTATTTAGAAATTTCCCTTTATTACCCCAACCTAACCATAAATCACAATTTTTATTTTCAGACCAGTGTTTTAAGTTTTTATAAATATGATTATTGTTTAGATATCCAACAGGGTTTTTGTGATTAAAAAGTCTCGATGGATTACTTGAAATTAGAGCAAATAGATTGATTAATTTTACTTTGCCATAATTATTGTTTTTCGAAATTTTGATAATCTTTTTTGTTGTATTATCTAAAAATACTTTATCCGATAATGAGGGATTTAAACCAATAAAAATTATTTCCTTTGTAGATTCAGAAATCTTATAACTTAAACTCCATCTATATAGTTTGTTAGCACTTATTAAACAATTTCTTTCTAGAAATAAATTTTTCAACCTAAACCTACACCTCTAGCCATAAGAGTGGCGAATAAAGGTATTGTTGCAAAGCCCACTAATTCAGTAGTAATGATGAGTCTGAACCTGTTAACGAGACTCTCAGATATTTCAGGTAATTTATTCTTACTTAGTGGAATAGCCCATAAGATATAGGTTGTTGTTGGGTATAAAGAAAGTAATCCCACCAGAATGTAAAGAGAAACCTTAATCCAAAACACAGGATTACCTGTATAGAAATCACCTCCTTGACCAAAATACTTAACACGCAAAATCCCAGTAACTAATATTGCAACTCCTGCCAAACCATAAATCACATCTGCAATTATCATTGAGATCGTTTCATTTCTATTAAGACCTACTTTGAGAGTCAATCTTTCAAACAAAAGAGAACCGAAACATAATATAATTCCTAAATAATGAACATATGCTACTAATGCACTTTTAGCAATTTCACCTGTTAACAAAGTTCCTAATAACATGTTCTAGTTAAAATTTATACAATACTAACCACCAAATAAAGAATTTGTTTAGAAAATAGCTTAAACAATAAAAAGTAAGGTATTGAATCTAGGACTCTAAAAACCTTTTTTGACCATCTTCAAAAAAATCCTTTTTATTCCATACTTCGATTACATCTGGGAAATGTTTTTCCATACAATTATCACAAACCCCATGACTGAATCTAATATCACTAATTTTCGAAAGATATTTTTCTAAATGCATCCAATCGCCCTCCTTATTTTTCACTTCTCTGCAATATGAACATACAGATAAAATACCTTCCTGTTTATGCAAATTAGACAATGCTTCTAGTAAGTTTAATGACTTTTTTCTCAGTTCTAAAAATGAAACTATTTGCTTGGATAATAATTCCATAATATTGAATTGTTGTGTAGTTAGATTTCCTGGCTTTCTGTCTATTACACAAAGAGTTCCAAGCTTATTACCATCACTATTTCTAAGGGGAAAACCTGCATAAAAACGAATCTTTGGATCTCCAGTTACCAATGGATTATTTATAAATCTTTCATCTTGGAAAGCATCATGAATAATTAATGGACTATTTTCTTTTATTGCATGGGTACAAAAAGACCAATCTCTTCTAGTTTCTGATATTTGAAGCCCTACTTTAGATTTAAACCATTGTTTATCTTTATCTACCAAAGTCATCAAAGAAATAGGCACATTACAGGTTGAAGCAGCAATTTTTGTAATATCGTCGTAGCAGGATTCTGGCTTAGTTCCCAAAATCCTATATTCTGCTAAAGCTTTTAATCTTCTTTCCTCTTCTTCTTTTTTTGATACAAGATTCTGCATTAATCTTCACCAATTAATTAAAACTTTAAAATTAAAGTTTCTTCAAAAAACTTTTTCCGTCTAATACTTAATAAAAAAAAGATAAACTTATTGATTTGTTACTTAATGATTTAATTTTGAGACTGCTATCCCAGCAATCCATCCACTTGTCCAACAATGTTGAAAATTAAATCCACCTGTTATTCCATCAACATCTAAAACTTCTCCAGAAAAAAACAATCTTGTACAAATTAAGCTCTCCATACTTTTAAAATTAA
This sequence comes from Prochlorococcus sp. scB245a_520K10, assembly GCA_000634515.1. Classification (GTDB taxonomy): domain Bacteria; phylum Cyanobacteriota; class Cyanobacteriia; order PCC-6307; family Cyanobiaceae; genus Prochlorococcus_A. Next base: position 58,737 of record JFNU01000179.1, read on the forward strand.
CTTCATTAATATTTACGCCTCCAGAAGTAACAAATTCCTCTCCAAATGGTCCTTTGCCTGAAATTATATATTTATCCCGCATTAGAATATTTATCATTTTCTCTCTTTCATTCGCCATTAGATCAGCCCACTTTTTCTCTTTATCAATACCTATTTTATTTAATAAAAAAATCCATAATCTTTTTGTTAATAGTGAAACAGGTCTACTGTTAATTAGATTCACCTTG
>JFNU01000180.1 GCA_000634515.1 Prochlorococcus sp. scB245a_520K10
TTAGATTCACCTTACCTTTACTTAATCTTAAATAGTTAACTTTTTCTTTTAACTCCTTATAACTTAAACCAGACCATTTAATGATTAGATTAAATTTATATTTTTGGCTATAAAGTTCTCTTGCTGCAATTGATGAAAGTTTTAATACTGCTGGCCCACTAAAACCCCAATGAGTTATTAGTAAATCGCCTCTATTTTGAAAATTCTTATTTTTTAATTTAATTTCTATATCTATGCCCTTTATCGATACGCCACTACATTCATCCAAATTTGGTTCTTTTGTAGAAAAAGTAAAAAGTGATGGTACAGGTTTAACAATGTTGTGTCCAAGATTTTGAGCTAATTTATATCCGCTTGGATTACCTCCAGTTGAAAGAATAATATTTTTTGAAGTTACCTTTGCTTTTTTAAGACTAAAAATATTGAATAGATTATCTGGAGTTTTTGAAATTTCTTTTACAAAGAATTTTGTTGATATCTCTACGTTTTTTGATAAAGCACTTTTTCTCAAACAATCAATAACATCCGAAGAAGAATTAGACACTGGGAATACTCTTAGATCTTCCTCATTCTTTAATTTTAACCCTTTTTTCTCAAACCAATCATATACATCTCCAGCAGCAAAACGATTAAATGATTCCAAGAGCTGAATTCCACCCCTGGGGTAATTCTCAACTAGTTCATTCGGTATCCATGTCGCATTAGTGACATTACATCTTCCCCCTCCACTAATCCTTACTTTCTCCATTAGTTTTGAAGTACCTTCAAGAATTATTATTCTTTTTACTCCATTTTCAGCAGCAGTTATTGCAGCCATAAAACCGGCTGCACCGCCTCCTACAATTGCTAAATCAAAAGGTTCCAAAAACTTATTATTTAATATGCTTCAATCTGATAATAGCAGGGAGTTACAAAGAAAAATTACTCCAAAAACCATAAAAAAATAAATAAAAAACTTTAAAACTATATAATAAATAGCTACAATTCACTAATTTTTAAATTTCTAAAAAAATCAACGCAGTCCTTATTTTTATGCTTTAACTTGATTAAATGAGCTTAATATTTTCTTACGTTAAATATTCTGAGGCCAGTTTTCCTATGACTGGTCAATATACCACTCTTCTTTTAATAACCTCTGTTATTTGGGTTCTACTTTGGTTTGGATATAGACAAAATAAG
>JFNU01000181.1 GCA_000634515.1 Prochlorococcus sp. scB245a_520K10
GATATAGACAAAATAAGATAAATGATGAGATCAAGAAAAAAGAAAAAGCAGAAAGAATTAATGCGAAAGTTCAAAGAAGAAAGAAGTTAGAAAGTTTATACCCTAATAATAAAAAAACTGTTTAAAATTAATGAATTAATTTCAAGTCAATATGAAAACAAATAATTTCAAATCACTAATTCAGTACTTACCAGGGATCTTGATTCTTGTTTATGTATTCTTTTTAGCATTTACCCAAGTTATAAAATAAAATTTCTAAAAATTATTCGTTTTGATTGGAATCCTTTCTGCTTTTGGCGCTGCCATATCTTGGACTTATGCATGCTTTATTTGGCGTAAGCAAACTCAAAAATATAAATCGATAGATATTAATTTAATAAAAAATATAATAGCTTTTTTAGTTTTTACACCTGCCTTTATAAATCTTAGTTCTGCAACTGAATTTAAATACATATTTATCCTACTATTTAGTGGAATAATAGGTATCGGTTTGGGTGATACCTTCTACCTAAAGTCATTACAAAAAGTAGGCACAAGAAAAACTCTATCTGTAGAAACTCTTTCTCCTTTAATGGCTGCTTTGTCAGGGGAAATTTTTATTAATGAAAATTTAGCACCCAAGTCATGGATTGGAATAATCATAGTAACTATTTCGCTTTTCATAATCCTAAAAAAAGGGAGTGATTTTAAAGAGGAA
>JFNU01000182.1 GCA_000634515.1 Prochlorococcus sp. scB245a_520K10
ATCTCCTTTTCTTACGACTGAGATTAGATTATTAGGCGCAATAATTTTTTTGATTACTCTAAAAAGATTTAAGATTAATTTTTTCTTAAAAAATTTAGAAAAAAAACATAAAAAAAAATTTTTGCTCTCAATATTTCTTGGAACCAATATAGGAATATTGCTTCAACAAATTGTATTTAAAACTCTTCCCATAGGAATAGGATGGGCTTTATTAAGTTCATCTCCAGTAATTTCTCTATTCTTTGCTAGGAATGAGGAAAGAGAAATTACCAAAAAAATAATATTTTGTACTTGTTTTTTATTTTTTGGCTTGACATTAATAATTC
>JFNU01000183.1 GCA_000634515.1 Prochlorococcus sp. scB245a_520K10
ATATTTTATTTTTCTAAGCTGCATTTATGCAGGCTTTATAGGCTATAAATCTCTATTAAACGTTTTATTCACTTGAAATTAATTAATTTTTTGGACTGATTTATTCAACTTACCTCCATCTTGGTCATCATCATCATTTGAAGCAAAAAATAAAAAAAATATTCCTAGAGAAGCTATAGATAAAGAAATAGACAATACAGAAAGTTCATCCATAAA
>JFNU01000184.1 GCA_000634515.1 Prochlorococcus sp. scB245a_520K10
TTGAAGGCCAAGCGAAAATAAGTACGAAAAACGGTGACATTTACCTTATTAAAGCTGGAGATCTAGTTGAGTTTCCTGTTGGGCTTTACTGCGAGTGGGAAGTAACCAAAAGTATTAAAAAACATTATCGATTGGGCAGCTAAATATAAGAAAAAAGATTTTTTCTTTCTTTACTGTTAAGTCAATGAAGATAAAATATGGTTTATAAATAATTTTAAAAAGGGAAACTAATATTATGCCTTTTACTGATCAAGAATATTTTGAGGTTATCGAAAAAAACGAAATAGTAAAAAAGGCCTTTGAAAATATTAAGCAAATTTGTATTGAATTACAAAAACAAACAAATTATCCTGAAGAGGACCTAAAAGATTTTCTTGAGTTTATTTCTAAACAATGGAATAAGTAATAATTTACAAGACTTTTAAAAATACTAGATTTAAAATCACAATTTAGTTGTCTGACTGAATAAGTATTAATCTAATTCCTTTTTTGGTTTTGTATTGATACTGGAAGTT
>JFNU01000185.1 GCA_000634515.1 Prochlorococcus sp. scB245a_520K10
AACGAAGAAAAAGAAGCCTACAATTCCTGATATACCAAATATCGCAGCCAAAGGATCAAAAGTGAAAGAAAACATAGAATTTATAAAATCAAGATAAATAATAGTTTTTGAATCAAAATTATACAATTATTGTTAAGTATAAAAAATAACAATTGCATGATTCATTATGTCATTATTAGTTTCTTAGTAGATAGAAGAAATTATTATTCAAATCCATATTGAGAATAAAAATATCAATAAATACTTGAGATTTATTAATATGACAGAAAAAAGTTTAAAAAAAAATTTTTGAGAAATATAGAATAACACTACCCAGAGGATCCACAATTGTTGTTTCTTTTGATTAATATTAATTTATGACAGAATTATACTCAGCTTCTACCTCAGTAAGTCCTTTAACAGCAATATTATGGTGTCTTTACCC
>JFNU01000186.1 GCA_000634515.1 Prochlorococcus sp. scB245a_520K10
GTGTCTTTACCCTATATCTGTACTTGTGATAATTGAGTTACTCCTTGGAGGTGGGTTTGATGATGATAATAATGACGATCAAGATGGTGGAATGCTTATACCTGCTTACTCTAGATCTAACATTTGAATTTATATTGAATTTTAAATTACATACTTTAAAAAAATGTGAGAAAATTGACTAAAAATATTGATATTACCCTTTTTTCCCTAATTACACTTTCCATTTTAATTATTTCCTCTCTATCCTGGCTTATCTTAAGAACCCTTAAAGAAGGTAGAAAAGCTTTAACAGAAATAAATAAGGATAAATCCTAAATATCACAATTAACATTTAAAAATATAGAAATTCACTTGATTTATTAAAGCCTTTAGATTTATAAGTTTTTAATAACTAAAAAATATATTCGTAATATTTAAAAACTTTTCCTTATGAAGGTTTGGGAAATCATAAAAAACTGAAATAAATACTAGAATTTGTTAGTTATTTAAGTAAACTATTTCCAAATTACCAATCCATTGATATCACTTTTTTGAAAGGCCTTCTCTTAGT
>JFNU01000187.1 GCA_000634515.1 Prochlorococcus sp. scB245a_520K10
ATTAATTTTGTTGCTTATCGAAATAAATTGAGTTATTAATTTAATATTGGATTTAATTTTTTTTATAAATGCTGAAAGCATCTTCTAAAAACAAAAACATATTCTCAGAAACTAAAAGTATTGCAAAAGAAAAGATGATTTGCAAAGACGGATTCTGTTCATTACCAAATCAAGATGAGATCCTAAAACAAGATTCGAATGATATGAATTTATTTGATCCTATTTAGTAAATAAATAACATTTTGATAAATTGAAGATTAAATTGATAATTTTAAATTCTTTGAATTTTTAATATATGCTTAATGACCTTTTAAATGCATATAAAGAGTTTTGGATTAAAGCTACAGAATTCAAAGGATTCACATCTCGATCGAACTGGTGGTTAGTCCAATTAGCGAATTTATTAATTTCTTTCTTTACTTTTCCAATATTTTTAAAAACGTTTGGTTTCAATGTTTATGGAATAGTTTGTATCATTCCTCAAATAGCTATTGATATAAGAAGAATCAGAGACTTTGGGAAAAATTG
>JFNU01000188.1 GCA_000634515.1 Prochlorococcus sp. scB245a_520K10
GGGAAAAATTGGAAATGGATCTTTATTAATTTAATTCCTATCTTCGGATGGATCTTGTGGTTCATCTGGTTAGGCTTTGGTAAGACCGGTAATGGGAAAAATAAACTTCTATAGAAATTAACTCTTTATTTTTTTTCTTTTTTTAAAATCTACAAATCTTATCTTATTTCTTAACTCTATTTGTTTTTCAAGAATTCTAAACACATGCATCTCGCATTCGGTTAATTTAAGAAACTGATCAAGTGCATCTTTATCTTCTTCGTCAAAATCTTCGAAAACTTCTGAAATAGCAATACTATTTCTAGAAATAAAATCCTCTGCAACATCTCTTGGATTCTTTCCTGATTCGAAATCCTGAAAAGCTTCATCAGAATTAAGTTCTCTCGTTAACCATTTAAACCATGGTTCATTTTTATTATGCTTTTTATTTATGATTTTCTTCATGAAAAATTTTTTACTAATTTAATCATTATTAGTTATACATTCTTTGACAGCTGTACAATTACCTATTTTTAAAATTTAACTAAAGATAAACCTCATTTATTATTAGAAGATAGC
>JFNU01000189.1 GCA_000634515.1 Prochlorococcus sp. scB245a_520K10
CAGAAAAGAAAAAAGCCTTAATTAAGGAACAAAAAGAATTAAATGAAAGATTAGAAAAAATAGAACAAGATTTAAAAAATTTATAAAAAAATTACTCTTATAGAGATTGGTTAATGATCTCGAATTCAAGACCTTAATTTTTTAAACAGTAATTATGGTCTATAAGGGGTTATGGATAAAGATCATCTTATTGATTTAATTTCTAA
>JFNU01000190.1 GCA_000634515.1 Prochlorococcus sp. scB245a_520K10
GAGACTTTTATCAAAATAAAAAATAGAGAAATTTCTAAACTTTTAGCTATAAATTCGAGAGTTAAACCACCCTTTTCTGATTATGGAGATAATTTTAGTGAACTATTTGAGTTAGTAATAAATAACATAGTAGTAATAATAGGGTGGATTTTTATGTGCAAATGGTTCGGGTTAGTTTTTTTCTTATCATTTTATTCTGTGGTATTAACCCTATCAGCTTCA
>JFNU01000191.1 GCA_000634515.1 Prochlorococcus sp. scB245a_520K10
GTTTTTTTTGTACAACATAACTATGAAAATGCATATGCTAAAAAGACGAAAAATTGGAATATCGTCGATGGAGCGATTTTGGGTAGTAGCAATTTAGATATACCTAATTGGCTAAATTGGTTTTTAGCTGACATATCCTTCCACAGCATTCATCATCTCTCTGAGAGAATACCAAATTACAACTTAAGGGCTTGTCATAAAGCAAATATTCATTTGCTTCATCATTCAAAGTTTTTGCGATTAAGCGATTTTTCAAA
>JFNU01000192.1 GCA_000634515.1 Prochlorococcus sp. scB245a_520K10
TGAATAATTAAACAGGATGAATTTTGAAAAATGAATTTTTTTAATCTTTTTTTCTCTTTTACTTAATAATTTATGGATGTTTAAAAGCAATGATCGCTAAATAGATATAAATACGCATGACTTTTGAAAAAAATCCTGCTATTTATTAATAAATTCAAAATTATTTCATGTCATTAGAATCTATATTGATGGTAGTTGCTCCAATCTGTCTTTTTACAGTTGGAGTGATAGTTATACCTATTTTAGTAA
>JFNU01000193.1 GCA_000634515.1 Prochlorococcus sp. scB245a_520K10
AATAACCTTTTTACTCTAGAACATAATTTTTTTTAAAATAAATCCTTAATTTCTTTTCTTATAGATTTATATTCTGAATTAATATCTCCGATAAATTCATCGACTTCTTGTTTAGCGTCCTTATATTTATTAATACTTCTTTTAGTTTTCTCATAAAATAATAATGTAAATTTTCCTGGATTTAAATACTCAATCCAATATCCTGTTAAACAATAAACTCGATTAGGGACAAAACTTATAATTAATGATTTTTTAGAATTTTTATATTGATCAATTATCTTATTCACCAAAGCTCCCTTAGTTTTGCTCGTTCCAATTAAAGTAATATCTTTTGCATAAGTTTTAACTTTCCTTGATATATTTTTACTTTTTATT
>JFNU01000194.1 GCA_000634515.1 Prochlorococcus sp. scB245a_520K10
ATTTAGAAATGTGTATTAATTCATAAACCTCTCTATTTTCGTATTTTTTATTAGGAATCCCGCTCCCAACTTCTATTCCTCTATCTTTCATCTTCTTCAATATCAATTCCTGTCTTTGCATACTAGACATAGACTTGAATCTTTTTATCCGTTCTTCCTTGTTCACTAGATCCTAATTAAAATATGTTTTGAAGGTAATATAAATTAGCGATTCATTATATAAGTAAGAAAACCAGTAAATGTAAGTAATTTAAATCCAATAAAAAAAGGCAAATATTTCTTGACCTTTTTGCCAACAGGTAATAGTTTGTTTAATGAATTCACCATAGCTTGCATTTTAAAACTAATATTTGGATATACTAACGAATTTTTCTTAAAATTATCACATTAACGATTTTTATATTTGAAAGTACATCTAAACTAAAGGGAATACCTCTCTTACTTTTTTATGAATGATCAAGAAACAATAATTTCATTATTAAATGAGTTTGCCAATCCCAAAAAAATGGCTTCTTTTTTTCTTAATAATGCCACTACAGATTTTTTATTCATAAGACCTAGTGGTAATCCTATAGATGCAAAAGGGTTCGAACAAATGATTTCTGCTGATATAGTTCAAGAAAAGGCAGAAATAACCAAAATTCACCGATTAGAAGTTTTAAGTGAAAATATAATAATGTGCATTTTTACACTAGGTTCAAAATTTACTTATAAAGGTACACCTAATGATGACTTACCAACAGTTACTTCTATTTTCAAAAAAGTAAATAATGTTTGGAAAATTC
>JFNU01000195.1 GCA_000634515.1 Prochlorococcus sp. scB245a_520K10
ATCTACAGGAAATGCCGATTTATCTTTATGGGATTAGCTAAGTTAATAGCCCTTTTAATGGTCCTACTACTTGTAGGTAGTTCTTTTGTTGGTTTAATTATTTATTTTATAAAATAGGATTCCTAAAAAATACCTTATATCTTTTTTTTGAAAAAAATTAATTCTTTTTGCTAATTAATTTGATTTTCAAGTAAAAATATAAACTTTAGAAAGACTAACGCCTATATCTAAAGCTAATAAAGCAATTAGTAATTTACTCATTTTTTAGAAGTCTCAACTATTTTTTTGTAAAGCTCTTCAGAAATAGGTTGCATTACCTTTTTAAAAATCTGATTACAAATTAGTTATTTCTAAATTAATTTCTCGTTACGAAATATACGAATAAATGATTTTTTAGATAGGCAAAAAATATCTTCATAATAAGTTTTTCTTATAAAGTATCAATAAATACTATGCAAAAAAATTCAATAAATATCCAAACTTTTTTAAAAAATAATTTGATAGTAATAAGAAAAAAGCAAATATTCATTAAAAACTTCTAATGGCGTTAGTAATAAAAATCTCTAATTTAATTAACAGCAAAGATTTTATTAAGCCAACTTTTAAAACCCACCATTGTTAAAAGACTTACTAGATAGATTTATTAAGAGTGCTCTGATTATCTCTATTTATTCTCCAAAATTCCTCATAAATAAGATTGCTTTTTTTTCTAATGAGTTAATTCTCTTTTCTTGTATGGCAAAAGGAGAATTATCAAATTTTATAGAACTTCTTAAATAAATATTTTTAGATATTTAAAAAGAAATTAGAAAACTTATTTTAAGTAACTAGATCCTCTGTAGGTAAGCTTTATTGCTTTTTCTTCTTGTTTTCTACAATATACGAATGACTTTCCATTGAAATACATGTTTACCATGATGCAGCTCCTGAGCTTGCTCA
>JFNU01000196.1 GCA_000634515.1 Prochlorococcus sp. scB245a_520K10
ACTTCCTCTGGCACCAATGATTCGCCGTAATGTATTTCCATTGAAATACATGTTTACCATGATGCAGCTCCTGAGCTTGCTCAAGTCCCCGTCCTATGGCTTGAGTCGTACTGCGGTCTATCAGATGGTAGATCGGACGATTTTGTAGTATTTACTACAATTTATTTATAAAGTATTTATACTTAGATGTCAACCCTTAATTGAAAATAAACTGAAATTTAAACTTGGATTTT
>JFNU01000197.1 GCA_000634515.1 Prochlorococcus sp. scB245a_520K10
TAAGGAAACAAATGCTAGGACGACACAAATAGGACAATGTGGGAATCCCATTATTAATTTTCCAGTATAAATTTTAATTGAGTCTCTGCGCTGAGGATATCAATTCTTCTCTTAATTGATTTAAGAAATTTAATTATTTTTTTCAAAAAGTGTACCTTCTTTGGTATTGATAATAATATTATTCTTAGAATGAATATATCAATGAGCAAAAATACTGAATCAACTGGCATGACTTAAGCCCTATAGCAAATATATAAGATAAATAACACTAATTTATGCTTAATTAGCCTAGTTCTTAGTAACAAAAATAATTTATTCGAATACAACGATAGAGGTTTAAGATTTAGATCTACCTTGCAGAGCAATTTTTCCTTTGCTAAAAATATAGAGCGGGCTAAAGTCCAATACTCCACGAGGATTTAGTCCGCTGCCTAAAGCTTGAAAGTGCAAAACTTTCCAAGTTCTTTTGGATCTATGCTTTTGTATATAAATATCTTGATTGCTTGATATATTTATTTTGTATATTGCTTTTACAAAATTTATGAGGTTTTTTAGAATAGTTACTAAATCCTCGTGGAGAAAGCTTTAGTTAACTTTTTTTACTGGTTACTAATGTTATCAGCGGAAATACATTACGGCGAATCATTGGTGCCAGAGGAAGT
>JFNU01000198.1 GCA_000634515.1 Prochlorococcus sp. scB245a_520K10
TTAAATTAAATTGGTTAATTATCTCTAGTGCAAATAACCATGAGATTGTTACTGTGGCATTTAAAGAAGATAGTTAATTTCTTAAACTGATGCAATTTGATCTTTTTAATTCCAACCAAGATAATGGCCTTATGTCAATAGAGGAATTAAAAGCTTTACGTCTTCGAAAAAAGAAAATCGAAAGCGATAAAAAAGCCAGAAAATATATCTTGGAGATAAATCAAAGATATAGAAAAATGAGTGCCCACAAAAGTAATAATTTTTTTAAGA
>JFNU01000199.1 GCA_000634515.1 Prochlorococcus sp. scB245a_520K10
GTTTCTTTGGAAGAGTTTCACCCAGAGGGGTCAAATTTTGGCCCCTTCTTCACCTATATATTTTTCATTTAAAGTCGTTTTAAAATAGAAATAATACCTTCCTTGAAGGTAAAAGTGATAAAAAATCTACTTATTTCAAGATATTTATTATCACTTTTTGCAAACCCTATATTTTCGCCAAAATCGAATGATATGTAAAAAGAAAAGTTTTGGCTAGTTAACCATATATCAAAATTTATAGACTTTTTTTCAACAATTTTAAAATTTTTCATTTGCGATTTTTAATGGCTTCACCTACAAGTTGGGAATTCTATAAAGAAGTTGAGAATAAGATTCTATGGGTCAATATTTGTGCCCAAGATTTAAAAGGAGTAGCTATTTCGATCAATAAATGGTGGAAGACAAGATATCCGGAATACAAAATTAGAGTGGTTTCTAAAAAAGAATTTGAACTAGTAAAAATGCAGGCTGAGAAAAAGGAGCAATAAAATTAATTTTTGGTAAATTTTGATTCTAAATATTTAATTTTTGCAGCTAAAATTAATTTAATTACCTTAATGAATAAATGAACTCTGCATTATCAAAAGTATCAAATTTAAAAGTTAATAGAGTTTCTAAAATAGCTATTACTCTCTCTTCATCTACTTTCTTCTTGTATGCATTGGCACAAGCACCAATTTTTAAAAATATTGTTTCAGGTGCGTTCTCTTGCTCCAACTAAATAAAATACTTTTTATAAGAAAGGCTAATAAGCTAAAATAGACATTGATTGACAGTCGATCTAAAATTGGAGGGTTAAACCCTTCTTTTTTATGGCTAATAGATTTATTGCTGAAAAGATAATGACTCTTCTTATTTCTCTTATCAGCTGATGAATATCTCCCCACACTTATTAATTGATGCTGCGATACTAAGTGCTGCCCTTACAATAACTTTGGTATTAAGAGCAAAAGGTAATGCTGCCAGAAATGAAAAAGAAACTAAATGATTACTAAAAAAGAAGAACAAGAATTTAAAAAACCTAAATTATATAAAATTTGGAACTTTCTTATTTATGGAAGTTTTTTTGCTATTGGAGTTTTCTTAGTTTATCTATATTCCGCTTATATCTTTATAAATAAATGACGCACATGTACGGAATAGCGATTTTTTATGGAGTTATGAGTCTTTTATTGCTTGGTGGGTTTGCATACATTACTTTTAAAATGAAACGCTAATTTCAATCTCCTCTTCAATGAAAGATTTCCTGGATAAATTTTTTGATTTATGTAGAGATTATCAACAAGAAATCCCAGCTCAAAAGATGGCTGAAATTTTAAGAGAATATGCAGATAGATTAGATGGATGAAGAATACTGGCTGATCTGAGTAAGTTTAAGGATAATAATTTCTAAGCAAGTTTTATCCAAATTTTTTTAAACTAAAAATAAATTTTTTGAAGATGTTTTCCTTATAGTGATTTTTAATTTGAGAGTTTTTTTTGATCCTTAATCCGTACAATTTTGTTCCTCTAACCGCACACATAAAACTTGAAATTTACTACTCAAATGAATTAGAACATAGTTGTAGTCAAGAGGTAAGTCTTATGGCACTAAACGACACATTTACCATCCAAGAGATAAATTTAGACACTAAAAGCCTTTCATATGATATTAAGCCAAAAGAACTTGAAACTTATTGGTATAACGAATGCGCAGAACATCCTAGTAACAACCATTGCAAAATTTTTTGTGATTAATACTTTATTTTTTTAGGTATTCTTACGCTTGATTTTTGCATAATACCTGTACTAAAGAATACTCAGATAGAAAGGAGGAAAAGCAAATGACTAATTTAGGAATAGAAATTTTATTTTGGACAATTTTAATTTCTTATATGGGATTGAGGTTTTCTCAAACTTGGAATGGATTCAAAAAACAGTATTAATTAGGAGAAAAAAATGAAACTAGAAACACAATTCACAGTTCCTAACAAAGAATTAAAAGATCTTGATTATGTCAAGAAAGTCGATTTTTTAGAAGAAACTTTAAAAAAAGAATGTAGAGATTATCCAAATGAGGAAGATTGCTTAGTTTGTTGCAATTAAAAATCGGATATTAATAGTTTTTTTTTAAAAAAATAAATTCTAATCCTATTTGTAAATTCACTCAAAAGGGGGTAA
>JFNU01000200.1 GCA_000634515.1 Prochlorococcus sp. scB245a_520K10
AATTAAGATTCTTCCCTATAACTTTATTTAGACAGACTCCAAAAGTTACATTTTTCGATGCAGGTATAGATACATCAAATGGTTCTGACGTTGTGATCCATTCTGGAGAAGCCATATCTCCTCCAGATGATCTTCAAAATGAGCAATATTATGTTCATTATCATCAAATTGATCACAATTTAGTTATTAAAGGGGAAAGGAGATTTGTTTTGATAAATCCTTCATGGGATGAACCTCATCATGTGATTTTTCTAAATAGATCTATGGGAGCATTAGAAATTCCTATTGGAACTTATCACAGATCAATATCAAGCAAAGAAGGAAGTATTGTTTTAAATCAACCCAAAAGGGATGATTTTTTTGATTCAGCTAAAGAATTTATCCCACAAAAATTAGACAAAAAAAGTTTAGTTAAGGCAAGAAATAGTAAACCTGTTTTTTGGATTTACGAAAATAATCAAATTAAAAGATTTCTTTTTAATCCGCTAGAAAGAAAAATTAAAACCCCTTGTTTGAAATGAAAAAACATATTTCACCCAAAATTAATAATTTAAAAAATCTGAATTTAATTATTAATTCTGATAGTTATAAATTGGCTCACGAAGATATTGGTTTTCTTAGTCGAGATGAAATGCGTGGGGTAAGAATGCTTCTTGAAATTACTAAACCAGATCTCATCCTTGAGGCAAATAAAATTCTTTCAACCATAATTATTTTTGGAGGCGCAAGTATCACAGAAGAATCAATTACAAAAAAGAGAGTTAAGAATATAAAAGGGTTGATTAAAAAAAATCCTACATCGATTTTGCTTAAACGAAATTTAAATAGGTTAGAAAATTTGTTATCGATGAGTCACTATTATCAATCCGCAATGGAGTTTTCTAAACTTGCTTCAATCTGTAATCAAAATAAAAACTATAATTCTGATGTGATTGTGACAGGTGGTGGACCAGGAATTATGGAAGCTGCTAATAGAGGAGCATTTGAAGCAAATTGTAGATCCATAGGGTTGAATATCAGTCTCCCTAATGAACAAATCCCAAATGCTTTTATAACTCCAGGTCTTTGCTTTAAATTTAATTATTTTGCATTAAGAAAGATTCATTTTGTAATGCGATCAATAGCTGCTGTATTTTTCCCAGGGGGCTTTGGAACTCTAGATGAATTGTTTGAACTATTGACACTCCGGCAAACTGGCATGAAAACTAAAATCCCAATCATACTTTTTGGTAAGGAATATTGGAATAAGATAATTAACTTTGAGTATTTAGCTGATCAAGGATTAATTGAAGATGAACATTTAAATTTATTTGAATATGCAGATTCTGCATCAGAAGCATGGGAAATTATCAAATCATCAAAAATCTCAGTTTAAAATTTCTGTTTTAATTAAAGACTTAATAACAAAGTATGCTATCCGCTTTTATTGACTCATCAACAAGTACATCGGGCATAGCAAACTCAGCATTATATCCTTCTAAAAGCTTCTCATCATAACCCCTTGATCTAGCTGAAAGTCCTGAGACGTATATAGTAACTTTTGAATTCTTTAAATTTTCAAGATGTTCGTATAAATCTCCGGTACCTTGACCAACTATTTCACCAGCTTTTTTGCAATTTAGTATGTGTACTCCGTCCCCAGCAAGAAAAAGAGTTACTTTATGATCGTTTTTTTCTGCTTTAAGGGCAACTAATAAACCTAAAGTTATTTTATTTATGGATTCTAAACCGCTATAAATATGAACGAGCACTGTGTTGTCGGTAATGATTGACATTTTATTCTCCCTAAATTTTATTAATATAATCTTAAAAAAATCTATTTTCCAAAGCTATATTTTTTATGAAACGCTTACTACTTAATCCTAAATCCAAAACTTTTATCAAGTGTAAAATAGTTATTTCTAAATAAGTTTTAATTGCTTAATTTATAATTTGTTTTAACAGTTTTTATTATTGAATCTTGTGGTTCTTCACTTGGGAAACAATGAATAATCCTATATTTGCCGCCTTTTTTATCAGTTTCTACAACAGTAAATTCAACATATTTTCCTATTCCATCGCTTAAATCTTTTACTTTTGTATTGACTATCTCTTCATTGTCATTTTCTAAAATACGAGATCTGCCTCCGCAATTTATTAATGCGTTTCCCTCTGTAAGAGAAAAATCTTTGTCACTACTACAAGAAGAAAGGAAAGATAAAGATACAATTATTGGAATAAAAATTTTCATAATCGTCATTTTTTTATACTTAAATTCATTATCAACAAGCTCTATTAATTATTACTTAAATTGTTTATCAAATTAAACATTAAATTAGATTAATAATGTTCTTTTAAAAGAGGAAAATAAAATTAAAAAGAAATACCCGATGCATGAAGAAATTTTTTATAAATTTTTTGCCAGTGAATAATCCTCTTTTCAAGTTTATTAGGTGGTCCAATTTTGAATTTTTCCATATATGACTTATGAACGGATTCGACAATAACTTTATCTTCCTCAAGGAACTTTAATATACTGCGTTTCCAAATTTCTAAATCTTTTATGCTCAAAGACGCAGAAGCTAATTTAATTTCTAAAGTACAATGATTAATATTTTCTGGAAGATAACTTATTAACAAAATACCTTTACCTGGCCAAATTATTAGATGAGTCCATGGAAGTAATCCAAAGGTATACAAATAATCTTCGCTACTAAGTGGAGTAACAAGAACATTACAAAATTCACTAAAGAAATATTTGTAATTTTTAATTGGACCTTGTTCTTTATGCAAGGTATCTTTATGAGCAACTGCGACATGATAATCATCCAATGTATTGTCATGAGCTATTTTCCAATTGCAATTTAAAGTATTAGAAAATTCAGAAAAAATACTATAATTTTTTTGCCATTCATAGGTGCATTTTCTGGCAACCAGTTCAATTTGATCATTTAAAGATATTGGTTTTTTGCTAAGGTTAATCCAAATCAAAGGTCCATTTACCAAAGAATTTACTTCTTCTAAAAAATAATCTCCCAATTCTATTTTTATTTCAAAATCATCCTTTAATGGCAAAGTTTTAAGTTTGCCATACCCATCAAAAGTCCAACCATGGTAGGGACAAAATATACTTTTAGAAGGATTTAATTTTGTTTTTGGCAAACATAATTCTGACCCACGATGCGGGCATCTATTTTTAAAAACAGCTATTGAATTATTTTCTAGACATGAAATAAATAGTGATTGATTAAAGAATTTTCTTTCTAGTATTTCCCCAGGTTTAATTTCTCCAACAAAAATCAATGGGTGCCAATAATTTTTTGAATATTTATCTAATTCAAATTCAAATATTTTTTCATCATTATAAAGCCAAGTAGGCAAAAAATTATCTGACATTATTTAGTTTTTTTGGAGGCTTCTCAAAAAATCAGACAATTCATATCTTAATTTTGAAAACTCCGAATCAAGTCTCAATTTATCTAAATCATTTTTTTGTAGATTTACATTAACTTCTTTTATGATTCTTCCAGGATTAGGAGCCAAAATACATATTTGCTGAGAGAGGGCTAATGCTTCTTCAATATCATGGGTTATGAGTAGAACTGTCAAAGAAGTTTTTTTCCATAATTCATATAGAAATTTCTGCATAGATTCTCTTATCTGCAAGTCCAAGGCTCCGAAGGGTTCATCTAAAAGTAGAATTTTTGGGTTAGTAGCTAAAGCTCTTGCAATTGCTATCCTTTGTTGCATCCCTCCAGATAATTCTTTTGGATACTTGTTTGCCGAATCCTGAAGACCTACTACCTCTAGTAAATAAGATGTTCTATATTTTATTTCTTTTAATTTAAAAGAATTTAAATTCATTCCAAATGCGATATTCTCAGATGCAGTTAGCCAAGGGAAAAGACTATATTTCTGAAAAACCATTCCCCTATCCAATCCTGGACCGCTAACTATTTTTCCATCAACTTTTACATTCCCTGAAGATGGATTTTCTAGCCCGGCAATAATCCTCAATATAGTACTTTTACCTGATCCAGAGCTCCCAACAAGAGTTTTAAATTCGCCAGAACTTATTGAAAAACTTATTCCCTCAATAGCCTTTTTTTTGCTTGAACCTTCCCCATAATATTTTGAAATTTTATTTACATCTAATTTCATTTAAACAGCCCATTTACATGTTCTTCTTAGTAAATATCTGAAACTCATATCCAAAGCAAATCCAATTAATCCAAGAACAATTAATTCTGCAAAAATTTGGTCTGTACGAAAAAATCTTTGAGCTAGTTGTATCCTTTTACCCAAGCCAACTTCCGCTGCTATTAATTCTGCAACAATAACTAAATTCCATGAAGTTGCAATATTTATTCTTAAAGTATCAATGATGCTTGGCAAAGAATATCTTGCTATTACTTTGATCAATAAATCTCTCGTATTTCCTCCTAAAGTAAGTGTTGTTTCTATCAGTTCTTTAGGTACGAATTTTACTGAATCCATTACCATTAGAATATTAAAATAAACTGTGCCAATGAAAATTAATGCAATTTTTGGAGCTTCTTCAATTCCCAAATAAATAATAAGCAAAGGAGAAAAAGCAGCGGCAGGCATATATCTAAGCATTGCAATTAATGGTTCACATAAAGCACAAAAAGAAGGGAAAGAACCCATTAAAATTCCTAAAGGAACTGAAAAAATTGTCGCAATTATAAAACCAGCAAATACCCTACCAGTACTTGCAAAAATATCTTCAAATAATATTCCACTTTCAGCCATATCTAAAAGAGAATAAAAGACCGCTAACGGTGATGGTAAAAACATTTCACTCACAAGTTTTAATTGACAAACTATTGTCCAAATTAAAAGGGGAATCAAAAGTGAAGCTATTTGAAGAAATACTTTATTTAATTTTTTCGATTCACTACCAAATGAAAAGAGGGATAAAAAATATTTATCCCTCTTGATTAATTTTGAACTGACCATTTTATTTTTTTTTAATTAACTAATATTTTCAACAAAAGAAGAATTAAATAATTCACTCATATCTGGTTTTTCAGGAATAAATCCTACTTTCACCATAAAGTCTGCCATTTGTTTCGCTGCATAAGGCATATGTTTCATACCGAACCCATTACTAAAAGCTTCTAGATTTTCTTCCAAAGAAAAGAACCTAGTTCCACCCTTATATTGTTTGTATTCGCGCGTTGGGATCCCAGCTCGCTTTGCCATAATCTTTTCAGATTTTCTTGGATTTTTTTCCATAAATTCTCTTACATCCCACCAAGTTTTAACAATTTTTTGAACATCATCTGGTCTTTCAGAAATCAAATCTCCGCTTACAGCTAATAAATCAGGAATTGCACCGGGATACTCTTTCGAACTAGCAATAACTCTTGCTCCAGGTCTCTTCATTGCAGTACCAGTAAATGGAGGGAATGCACCAACAGCATCTACTTTTCCTGCTGCAAATGCAGTTGCAGCCTGATCAGTTGGAAGACCTTTAATAATTACATCATCTCTTGTTAATCCAACATCATTCAAAGCTAAAACAAGTAAAAAATCATCCACAACTCCCTCTTCAACCGCTACTGTTTTACCTTTTAAATCAGAAACACTTTTAATTGACTTATCTGCAATTATTTGGTCATTTCCTGCAGAATTATCGTTAACTAAAACAACTACCTCCCCTCCATTCTCTCCAGGTAAAAACGAAATGGTGTCATTAAGAGTTTGAGAATTTCCATCAATTTTTCCTGCAGCAAAAGTTTCCATGGATTGAACATATCCATCAAACCATTTCATCTGAACATTAACTCCATTTTTCTCAAACATTTTCTGGTCAACTGCTATCGCCCATGGCCACCATCCTGCCCAGTTACTGTATCCAAGAGTAATAGGTTCTCCTTTCGGAGCGGCTGTACTTGAGAGTGTACTAAGCGAAACTGCAAGTACTAAAGCAAGCTAAGAAGCGGCAAAGACTTTTAATTTTTTCAACATTTTTTGTTTAAAAAAAATCTACGTACTATCAATACTTAAGAAAAAGTAGACCTAAAGTTGTAATGACTGATACT
>JFNU01000201.1 GCA_000634515.1 Prochlorococcus sp. scB245a_520K10
ACCCCTGGAACTCAAGATGGAAAACTATCATGGAACACAACGGATGTATCAGCTGGGAAATACTATTATGTTTGTTCTCCTCATGCACCTTTTGGGATGGGAGGCTCAATTATTGTTGAATAAATAAATGAAACGCTTACTACTCTCATTACTAGCTGCCCTCGCTTTACCAACTGCTGTTAATGCTGAAATATCTGATGAATTACATAAAAAATGTTTAGAAGCACGAGATTATGCAGGATGTGTGAAAACTAATAAAAAACTATCTCATAAAAAAGATAAGGAAATATCAGGGATTGGAATAAGGCTTTTTCTCAATAGTGACACTGCTGAATTAACTATTCAATCTGTAATAAATGATTCACCTGCTGCTTCAGCTGACATTAAACCAAATGATTTAATCATAAAAATAGATGGCAAATCAACTAAAGGAATGGGTATAAATGAAGCTGTTTCTCTCATAAAAGGACCAAAAGATAAGCCAATTAAATTAGTTTTATCAAGAATTAATGAGGCAGGTAAAAAGGAAAAAATAAATGTTCGATTAGTAAGAGATACTTTTAAAGTCTCAACAAAAGACTATTTATATGAAGGTGATTTAAGGAGGCAATTAGAGTTTTTCTTTCCAGAAAATATAAAACAGATTTTTCCAGAAAATGATTCCTCGTCAAAGCTCAAAAAAGGAACTTCAATTTAAATTTCTGAAAGAAACGCATACTCCTAGTTGAACTTTTATTAGTTTTAATTACCATAATTTATGTTTCTCTAAACCCAATTTCAAGAATTTATATTGCTGATTATTTAGAAAAGATATCCGTATTTTTATTTAAAACAGTAAGTGAAGAAGATTTAAATAAGTGGTATGAGAAAAGAGATAAGTATGAATTACTTGAGAAATTAGGAGGAACTGCTTATTGATTGACAGTCGATCTAAAATTGGAGGGTATAAAAACCCTCTTTTTTTATGACTGCTCAAAATTTTATGAATGTTGTTCGATTTAAATTAAAGTCTGATTGTGTAGATAAGTATTTCGAAGTAATAGATAAAACAAGTTTTGAGGGGATGACTCAAAGATATATCGCTAAAACTGGAGATTATGATTACTGTTTTGTTGGGATCTGGAAAAGTGCAGAAGCTATTGCAGCTCAAAGACCAGCTATGATTGCTCACCTTGATGAGGTTAGAGGATTTATGGAAGAGTTGTCTCCAGAACTTGGAGTTACTGACCCTGTTTCAGGAAATATTGTTTCTAAAGTTGGATATCACGATTGACAGTCGATCTCCCATAATTAGCATTTAACTCCATTAAACAAAATAGTATTGAATCTATTCTATAGAATAAATCTCCTTATTTTTGCTGTAATCCATTCACTAAAAACAACCGCTACTACTATTGCTAATAAAATAACTGATACCTTAGCCCAAGCTAAGTCTCCTATTTGAGCATCTAATTCTATCCCTATACCTCCTGCTCCAACTAAGCCAACAACAGTTGCTTCTCTAATATTTATATCCCACCTATAAATAGAAATACTCGTAAATGCTGGGAGAATTTGAGGCACTATGCCAAAGGTCATAATTTGTGCTTTATTTGCCCCTGTTGCCTCAATAGCTTCAATTTGGTTTTCATCAATTTCCTCTATATCTTCATAAAGTAATTTTCCACAAAATCCAATCGATCTTAATCCGATAGCAATTATGCCAGCCAAGACTCCCGGACCGACAACTGCAACAAGAAGTAATGCCCAGATTACTGAATTAATTGATCTGCTTGAAACTATGCAAAATAAGGCTAAAGGTCTTAAAAACTTTTTACTTGGGGTAGTATTGTTTGCGGATAAAAAAGCTAATGGTATTGCAATTAAAGTTCCAATCGTTGTACCAATAGTCGCGATATTTAAAGTATCCCAAATAGGTTTTATTAAAGTTAAGAAATAATTAGTTTCTGGAGGAAACATCCTACCTAAAAGATCTAAAGCCTCATTATGTGAATCAAATACATAAAACCAGATTGTTTTACTACTAATCAGACCGAAACAAAAGCTAAAAATTAAAGTACCTAAGAACCAACAAAGCCAGTTTTGTAAATCTCTTTTTCGATCAAATTTTTTCCAGGTTTTGTAATCCTTTTGTTTTATTATTGGCATTACTTTATTAATTTCCTGAGATGACTAGATGTATATTCAACAATCATCACGATAGAAATAATTACGATAAGAACAGCCGCTGCAGTCTCAA
>JFNU01000202.1 GCA_000634515.1 Prochlorococcus sp. scB245a_520K10
CACCTAAATGGCGGCAAACTCCTCTAACTGTAGGAAAACCTATTGAATGATCTCCTCCTAAAATTATTGGAAATGCACCACTAGCAAAAATATGGGCTACTCCCTTTGAAATTTGGTCAAAACTTTTTTCATTATTTGCTGGAATTGTAAAAATATCGCCTAGATCACATATTGAAATTTGCTCTCTAAGATCGACGCCCATTTCGTAATTATAAGGAGTATAAAGAGCAGAAATCTTTCTGATACCTTGCGGTCCAAATCTTGTCCCAGGTCTATAAGTAGTTCCAGAATCATGAGGGACTCCAACGATCGCAACATCATAATTTCCAACATCATTTACATTTTCAACATATGGAGCTTTCATGAAGGTATTTATACCGGCAAAATGAGGCAATTCTCCTCTTGAAAATGTAGATATTTTTCTATCAACAATACTTTTAGCAGCTTCTAAACCAAATTCCTTTGCCCGCGCGACTTCATTTTCCCATCCTTTCAAAGGTAATTTTGATTCTTTTTCTAAAGCCTCCATTCCTTCTTTGGGATGCTTCCTTATAAAATCTGGATTTTGAGATGGTTCAGTAGTCACAATTTTTAAATTCTTTTTTATGTTCACCTAATTTAATATTGTCAATAAAAATAAAAATGAACCATAAATTAATTAAAAAACATCAGCTTCATAACTTTACTAATTTAAATAGTCGTAATAAATTAAATTAATGAGAGGTCTCTTTCTACTGGTTAGATAATTTTATGAGTAATAAACTTTTTTTAGTTTAAGAAAGATCATTAAAAAACTTAAAAAGTTAAATTTCGCACTGACAAATATTAAAAAAATAAATAATATGATTTTAAGTATTTTTCTATAAATTCAAATCAATGATAAAGAATTTTTTTATAGCGCTAGCTTTTGCATTGATGCTTATCAACCCAAGCATCTCTATAGCTGCAGAATCTCCTGTTGATGTTCAAGAAGTTTTTGTTGGTTCTGAGACTATGGATGGGGATGCTCTTAAATATCCAAAAGGGAAAGCCGAAATAAGATTGCAAAGAGTCGAATTAACTGAAGGAGGAATAGTCCCATTGCACTCTCATCCAATTCCATTATTAGGAAATGTTGAGCAAGGTACGATTGTTGTTAAAAGACAAGGAATGGAAGATCTTACCTATAAAGCAGGTGATTCTTTTATAGTTGGCCCAAAGACACCAAAACATACAATGGGCAATGCAAAAAAAGATAACGCAGTAGTTTGGTTTGCAGCAATAGGAGCAAAAGATGTCCCAATACTTATTCCCGCCGAAGGATAATTTTTAACTTTAAATCAATTATTTTTGATTGACAGTCGATCTACAATAAGGTGCAATTAGCCTCTTCTTTTATGACTATAGAAACCACTGTTTTCACCTTTAAACTTTCAAACACATTTGAAGAGTGGGTAAAAATGTTTGATAGTCCTGAGATAGATGCATTTCATAAAACAGCGGGGCTTAATCCTCTTTATCGCGGAAAAAGTTTAATTGATCCTAAAGAAGTTATTGTTATTAATCAAGCTGAAGAAGGAGTAGCTAAGCATGTATTTTTAGATCCAGAAACCATAAAGAATATAGAATCTGGAGGTCATATTTACAGCACAACAAAAATCACAAGTTGGATTTCCGATTAGTTAGGAGGCTTAGTTTTTGAAACTATAAAAATTTATTTTATATTGTTTTCAAATTCAGGTCTAATTTTAATAAGCTTTGAAATTTCTAATTCAAGTTCCTCTTCGGAATTAAAACCTAAGTTATCGTAGGTTTCTAAACCTAATAAGGTTTCTTTGTTTAAAGTTATTTCCATTTTTATGCATCTATAATTTAATAATAGATTTTTATGATTTAAATCAAATACTTAGTTATTGATTCAACACCTTCAAACTGCTTAATTAACTAGCTCTCATTCAAAAATGATAAGCAATTATTTCTTATTATGATTAAAAGATTTATAGCAAAAAAAATAATGACTTTTCTTATCTTTTTGATGGTTTAAATGAAACGCCTATTAGTTTTGCAGCATTTAGAAATAGAGGGACCAGGTCTTTTTGAACAATTTGCTAAAGAAAAAGATTTAAAAATAAAAATTATTCGTTTAGATAAAAAGGATACTCTTCCTAAAACAAAAAAAGGTGACTTAATTTTAATTATGGGTGGACCAATGGGAGTTAAAGATATTGGTAGTGAAAGATATCCATGGCTTAAGATAGAAAGAGAATTTATAAAAAGAGAATTAGAAAATAAGACGCCTATCATTGGTGTTTGCTTAGGAGCTCAATTACTAGCAAGTGCTGCTGGAGGAGATGTAGAAATTTTAAAATATGGATCTACTCCAAAAGCATTACCAGAAATTGGGTGGTCTCAAATTTTTTTAAATAAATCAAATAAGGACTTTAAAGAACTTTTTGAAGAGTCTTTTCACGTACTGCATTGGCATGGAGATAGGATTTCATTACCTAATAAGGCAGTACTTATTGCTAGTAGTCAGCGTTGTAAGGAACAGTTTTTTAGGATTGGTAAATTTGCTTATGGGTTGCAATTTCATATAGAGACAACTGAATCAATGATAGATAAATGGATCAAGGAAGATAAAGATTTTATCTTTAAAGGATTGGGTTCAAATGGTCAGGAAATTTTAAGAGAAGAAAATAGAAAATATAGTGATAAAACTTTTCTAAAAAGAAAGCTCCTAATAAGTAAATTATTTGAATTATTAGAAAATTAAAAAAAGAAATTTTTTATCAAATAAAAAAAGGGCTCAAAAAAGCCCTAAAAAACTTTCAGATAAATTTTTAGAAGATACCTGGAACAATTTGGCCAGTAAAATAGTAAGCCCCAACAAGAGCAAACATACCAAGCATTGCAGCTTTGCCATTAAGCTTTTCAGCCTTTTCGGTCATAAATTTTTTAACGAATTCCATAATGATGTGAAATAGATTTATACATACACATTAATTATTTTCTAAAGGCAATTGGTGTAGTTTTTCATACCTAAATTAATTTTTCTTTTAAAATTTTATTTTTAATTTATTTTTTATCTAAAGTAACTAAAAAGAAAAATAAAAAAAGCTCAAACTTTTGAAATAAGAAATTATGCAAGGTCAATGGACAAATATTTATAGCGGCGATTTAGCTCTTAGATCTTGGTGGGTGGATTCAGTTAATGATTGTAAATATGTATCCATTGTTTTACCAGAAGTATTTGGAATAAATAATTGGATAAGAAATTTTTCTGAGAAATTAGCTCAACAAAATGTAGCGGTATTAGCATTACCTCTTTACGGCAGAACAGCTCCAAACTTGGATTTAGAATACAGTGAAGAAGATTTAAAATTAGGCAGACATCATAAAAATTTAACCACCTTAAGAAACATTATTGAAGATGTTTCTGCAGCTATAAATTGGGTTAAAGAAAAATATCCATTAAAGAAAATTTCTATTATTGGATTTTGTTTTGGGGGTCATGCAGCACTTATTGCTTCTTCATTAAAAGGAATAGAAAGTTCATTTTGTTTTTATGGAGCAGGGGTAGTATCACTTCGAAAAGATACTAATTCTGCACCTATAGATTTACTTGAAAAAATTTCTGGAAAATTAAATTTTATTTGTGGTTCTTCAGATGATTTAATTCCTTTACAAGATAGATTAGAAATTAAAAAAAGATTTAAAAAATTAGATCCATTCGGAAAAAGATTTAGTTATGTTGAAATTGAAAGCGCTGATCACGGATTTATGTGCGAGGAAAGAGATTCCTTCAATGAAGCTGCATCATTAATTGGTTGGAATTTATTAATGAAAGAATTCAATTAATAAATCACAAAGTGAATTCAATATTATTTTTTTTAAATGACAAAGACAAAAAGCACAAAAACTACATTAAGCAGCAAGCTAAGTGACTTAGAAGAGATCCTCATAAATTAAAAAGGTTTTTGTACTCATGTGTAGGAGTGCGGAGTTAACCTTGAAACCGCTAGGCTCAAGTCCTTACTAAAAGGACAAGTCCTTACACTACTTATACCTAATTTTTTACTTTAAGAAAAGGGGTATTACCTACTAATATTCTGAATAGGGTTAAAAATTCTATTTCTATTAAAGTTTACTTATTTGTATATTTATTTTAAAAGGATTAATTTCATAATAATCAAAATCACTTCTATTAAGTATTTTCTACGTTGTCTTTATTTAAGATATTGTTTTGAATTATAAAAGCTATAGATATTCCTATGGAAAAATCACTTCTAAATTTCATTTATTGGATCTTAGTAAAATCAGCTGAAAGTTACTATGGCGATTCGATGAACACAGAAGTTCCTTACACCCCTTATTTTTAGAGTTTTAGAACTTAATTTTTAATACAAGTACTATCCCTTTTTGCGTTATTAATTTTGGCTAGAAAGAAAACCTGTACTTGCTTCTATCTGGCTTATGAAAAGTGAGCCCCTCTCGCTATTACTTTGATCGTAAGGAATCATAATTTTTTGCCCAAACTTTTAACTATTGACAGTCGATCTAGAATAATTGGCAAATAGCACCTTTTTTTATGTCTTGTTCTATTACCTCCGTGTTTACTTTTAAAATTGAAAGCACTTTCGATGAATGGGCTGCAATATTTGATAGTGCAGAAGCAGATAAAAGGCATTCAGAATTTGATATTAAGCCGCTTTTCAGAGGAGTAAGGAAGGAAGATCCTCAAAGAATAATTGTTATTCATCAAGCTCCAGAAGGTAATGTTCAAAAGTTTGTGGAAGCAAATGGTGATTGGATGGCAACTCATAGAGTTGACTTATCAACAATGGAGGAATCCTCTTGGACTGCTTCAATAACAAAGGACGATTGTTGTGATTAACAAATGAAAAGTTTACTACTTGCACCGCTTTTACTTATTTTATTACCAACAGTTTTTGCAGATGAAAGGCAACGAGAAATAGAGTACGAAGCTATTAATATTGTAATTCAGAAGTATGGGAAAGGATTAGAAAATAGATTAAAAGGAACTGGATTAAAACCTAGTTATCGTAGTTGGTATGAAAATGATTGTTTTGTAAGTGTTGCTGCTGGTACTCACCAAGAATATACTTGGTCAGCTATGGAATGGTTCAGCGTTAATGTCTGTTCTGAGTCCACCGAAATAATAGAAATAGACAGAAGATGAAACGGTTATTAAATAGAGGAATTATTAAATGAGTACTAAATGGGACGAAACTTCTTGGCAAAAAGAATTCTTGAACATGAAGTCACATTCACCTTCAGATGCAAAACTTTTAATGGGAGGTGTAAAAGGACTAAAAGATGCTTGGCGTTTGGGTGTTCTTCACGTTGAATACGAAAGACTAAAGAAGATGCAAAATCAACAACAGCAATAGGTACTTTTTTTTAGTGTTTAAGATAGAACTAAAACTTAGAAAAATTAGGTTAAGAGATGGAATCACCTTTTGCAAAGGAATGGGATAAAAAAAATAATTGCAAGGATACCGTCTATTCGATTGAGCTTGTTGGATGATATGGTCCCAGGATTAAAGATTTAATTAATCATGATTAAATCAATATTAAGGATTCATGCAGAATATTTGAAACCGATTACTTTATATATACGACAGTTCTGGTGATTGACTCGACCAAGGTTGACCAACTAGATCTTCACTAATCCATGGTCTGAAACACCAAGGTAATTTAACTTAACTGACCTTTCGGTAAAGAAAGTTAATTAATCAGAAATTAAACTTTCGGGATTAATTCTGAACTATCTTAAAAATAAAGTCGTTTGTAAAGCATGAAGAAGTGAGTACTCACTTTTACTTCCAAAACTAATTTCTAAGAAAATTCTTAATCTGATTATCAAATAGATCTCCTCTCTGTCGTCACCAATAAAAAAGACCCTAACCTGGGTCTTTTTTTTGTCTTAAATTTTATTGATTGACCGATAACCCACAAATACCTAAATATATTTATCTCGTTCAATCGCAATCAGTTAATGCTTTTTCAAAAGTAGAAAAGAAAGTATAAATGCTATTCAACGCAACCAACAGAAGAAATACTGATCTTCCACGTTGATTTAATTGAAGTAATCTTTCAGTCATACACTTAATAATCTTCGTTGTAATCGGATGGACTACCAGTTAAAGAACAAACAACTGATTCCTCTTTTTTCATTTCTTTTATTTCCTCTATTGGTCTGCCCATTTTCTTTAAAACATTTATATCTTCTTTAGTCTGACAGCGAGCGATTATGTTTCCGTTTTGATCAAAGCAACTGTAGTAAGTCATTTTCTTAAATGTAATTTAAAGTTTATGGTTGATTTCATTTGCAGCAACGCAACCGACTCATGACAACCATGTTTCTAATCTAGGTTAGCAATAGATTTAAATGGCTAAAAAAACATACCTCTTCCCGTACCTAAATGTTCCTCAAACCGCACACATTAGATACGCATTGTTTAGTTCAAATCAATTAGAAAATATATAAAAGACGAAATTAAAAAGGAGAATTTATGAGTGGAGATTTCGAGACTCTTGAAATTAATCAACCAAAAATTAAATATCTAAAACCAGAAGTCAATACAGAATGGTTAGACAAATTAATTAATAATATTGAGAAAATGAAGAACAAGATATCAAAAGATTCTTAGAAATTTAAGAAAGAAACTTTTTTATTAGTTCTTTAGTTTAATTAAGAAACAATTCAAAAAAGATCTGAATTTTGTATTTAAGGTAACCGCTTTTTTGTGAGCATTATTCAGAATAAGAGTCCGACTATTTTTTTATGCAAAAAGATTTAGATGAAAATTCTTATAAAAAAAGAATTGAAAATATAGAGAAAGGAAAATCTTATTTAAAAAGTAATGGATTTTTTAAATCAAAATATAATCTATTCGAAGACATACAAAAATTTATCTATAAAAGGTAATTTAAAAAAATTTTTACTTTTGATTAATTAAATCTCTAACAAAAAATTTTCCATTTACAGAAGGTAACCAATCTTTTAACGCTTTTAGATAAGACTGCATTCCTATAACGTCTTTGATAGAACCTGTTGATAACCAATGACCTTTAGCAATATTTAAAAAGAAATAATTTTCACTATAGATAAAACTGAATTAAATCAGGATTTGAAAACAATGTAATCACATATACCAACTGGAAATTTGCTAACTGATTATATATAAAACACATGAGTTAACCCGTTCCAATTTGTTGACTCTGAGGTTTTACCGTTGATTCCTTATCTCAAGCAGTAGATCTCCTACTCCTAACAGATTTAAAAACGGTCTTCATTCAATCTAAACCATGCAAAAGAAAATCGAAAAAAAATATGCTGAGTTAATGCACCAGGCACAACAAGCTACTGGAAGAAAGGAAGCTGTTGGACTATTACATAAGGCAGCAAAGTTAAAAACTAAATTTGATAGCTACGAGATGATGTAGTCTGTTATTGATTGACAGTCGATCTAGAACTAGAGAAATAAAAACCTCTTTTTTTAACTTTTTCTTACCGTTATTCTGCTTCCTCTTTAACTTCACTTTCGTTTACCTCTTCCGCTTTAACTTCCTCTTTTTTAACTTCAACTACTTTTGCAGCTATAGATTCAAACTTACCTTTAACAAAATTTACTATGAAGATTAATATTGGAACATGGGCGAGACCACCCATTATCACTTTAGTTTCTGAATAATACATTTATAAGTTAAGGAGAACTTAAACATTTAAGCATAAATTTAATTTGATAATTACTTATATTAAGTTGATATTAGGAGAAATAATTCATTGACAGTCGATCTAAGCTCGACCCTACTTTTTTAGATAAAGTACCTATATTTTCTTATTGATTTAAAAGTTATTATTTTTGAAAATAACAGGATTAAAAAAATGATGAAACTTGCGATCATTTTCTTACCAATTATCTTTGCACTTATATGGGCTCTGTTTATTGGGTTAAGAATAAATAGAGTAGAAACTAGAGATGGTAAGAGAAAATTAGTTAATTATTAATTGATTGACAGTCGATTGCTAAGAAGGGCAAATAATCCTCTTTTTTATTTTCTTTTTCGCATTACTTCAAACATACTTAAATATTGAAGTGGGTACTTGATGCTAAAAATAATATTTTTTAGAGAATTAATTACCCCATAACACCCCTCACTTTCCTAAATAAGAACTTTGATAGATAATGAATTTATACCCAAAAAAGTTTGAGTAACACCTACTCGAAGCTTTAAAATTCGCTGAGATCCCTTGACATGACTGAAGAAAAGTTTTGGCTAATGAAAAGTGAGCCTGATGCCTACAGCATAGATACTTTAAAAAATGATAGGGTAACTTTATGGGATGGCATAAGAAATTATCAAGCTCGAAATTTCATGAGAAATATGCATGTAGGAGATAAAGTTTTTTTCTATCATTCAAACTGCAAGCCTCCGGGAATTGTTGGACTTATGGAAGTGACAGATCTTAATATTGTTGATCCTACGCAATTTGATAAAGATTCAAAGTATTATGATCCGAAATCTAAACCTGAAAATCCCAGATGGGATTGTGTAAAAGTAAAGTTCATATCTAAGTCAAATAAAATTTTAAGTTTACCTGAGTTAAAGATTTTATTCAGTGAAGATGAGTTATTAGTTGTAAAAAAAGGAAATAGGTTATCAATTTTACCTGTGCGTGATGATATTGCGAAAATACTATTAGAAAAAATATAAAAAATTTTTAATCCTCAAAATTCATTGAAAACATATTTCCAACATAGAGTCTTGTTAAATCTCTATTTTGAAATCCTTTTTGCATTAAAAATCCTGCAATAGCAGCTTGTAGGATCCTGTATTGATCCCAATTAGGATGTTCCTCAACAAATTTTTTCATAGCCTTTTGAAGATTTTCTTGTAGTTCACATTTAAAACTAATTACTTCATCATTCTTGTTGAAAACTATTGAATTTGAATCGTAATTTAACTCGTGCATATTAATAAATTGATTGGAATTTAAACTTACAAATTCTAGTTTTCTTCAAAAATAAAAATTCGTCAACAAGTATCAATATAAAATAGTCTCAGGCAATAGAATCATGAGAATCTAGTCATAAAAGGGGAGTTCATGGAAATTAATTTTCGAATAATAAATATCTCTGAAATATAAAGAATTTTATAAAATTAGAAGTTTTCCACATACATTAGGTCATTAGATATTTTTTTTTAAATAGTTGTGGAAAAGTTGTGAAAAAATTTTTTGAGCGCGGGGAAATATTTGGCAAAATTTCCAATTTTATTTATCTTTTATTCCATTGATTCCCACATGTTTTTTATTTCATAAAATAAATATTGTGCTATTGGTATCGGCCAATACATTTCGAAGGATCTTGTTTGGTCTTGACTTTCAAAAACAAACCTTAAGCTCCATTCATTCTTTTTTCCTTCTAACTCAATAAACCAAGGTAATTGTTCTAAAACTAAAGTGATAGACTCTTCAGCCATTAATTCGTTCTTGATACCTAAAAGTTGTGCATTTATTTTTAAAAGTAGAAAATAAAGCGATTCAAACTCACTTTTTTGGAGCTCAATTGACCAATTATCAATTCCTATCAAAAAACAAAATTTACCTTTTTTTAAATCTCTACGTAATCTCCATCTTTTTTTGTCTTCTAACAAAACTAACCAGGGAGTAAATCTGGTTGGTCTTGTTCATCGCTTAGTTCAATAATTGATCTTTGAACAGGTTTAACAGTTGATTCTTCTAGAAGTCCATCAAAATCATCAAAACGTCTTTGTTTTGCTCTAAAAGCAATTCTAACTGTAGTTAAGTATCTATTAGTTGATTGCCTTATTAAGCTTTCACCTCTTTTGGCAAGATCATTAGAATCAATTCCCGCGTTATTTGATATGTTCATTAAATTTTTTTATTATCTTATATATATTTTACAATTTATTGGACAGATTCAAAACATTAATTACAAAACGAACTTAATTGATTCATAAAACATTTCATATGGAAAAAATTTTATCTGGAACACTTGCTATAGATTTAGGGAATACTAATACTGTAGTAGCTTTTCAAGATCAAAAAGATATAAATTCTGTTTTAGTTGAGATACCAAATATTACATCATCTCCAGGAGTTATACCTACAGCAGTTTGGTTCGAAGAGCCTTCAAAAATGTTGAATATTGGTATTAGTGCAATAAAGATGAGAGATAACTCTAATTCAGACTTATTTTTTCATTCAAATTTTAAAAGATTAATTGGAAATCCTAATGAAAAAATTAACCAAACAAAAATCTTAAATCCTGCTGAATGTGGTGAAAAATTTTTTAAATTTTTGTGGGCGAACATTCCTCAAAAATATGAAATTAAGAGGCTTGTTTTAACTGCTCCTATTGATACGTATAAGGGGTATAGAGAATGGTTAGTAAACCTTTGTGGAGATATATCTGTGGATGAAATAGCACTAGTTGATGAGCCTACTGCGGCAAGTTTAGGAATTAATGTACCATTTGGTTCCAAAATTATGACATTGGATATTGGAGGAAGCACAATCGATATGAATATAGTCAAAATTGAAGGAGGAGAAGGAAAATCTGGACCGATAGCTGAATTATTAAAATTTGGGGGAAATGATGTTAGCTCAATTTCAAAACAAAAAGTAAGATGTGCTGAAATTATAAGTAAAACAGGCTCAAAAATTGGTGGTAAAGATATTGATCAATGGATAGTTGATAATTTTATTCCAAATAATAAATATGCGGTAAATCTTCAAAAGGCTGAAGAAATAAAATGTAAACTAAGCTCGCCTCAAATAAATTATGAAAATAAATTTCCAATAAAATTGTTAACTGAAGATTATCAAGAAAAAGATTTTTACCTAAGCAAAGAAATGTTTGAGAAAATTATTGTTGAGAATAATCTACTTAATCACCTTAACTCACTACTTAAAGATTTATTAAATGAAGCAAGAGGCAAATTTTGCTCAGTAGATGACTTAAGTGCAATTATCTTGGTTGGAGGGGGAACTCAAATACCATTAATTAAAGAATGGATAACAAAAAAGATTTCAAAAATTCAAATAAAGTCACCTCCTCCTATTGAATCAATTGCTTTAGGAGCTTTAGCAATGACTCCAGGCGTAAAAATTAAAGACATATTAAACAAAGGATTATCTATAAGATTGTTTAATAGAAGAGAACAAAAGCACTTCTGGCATCCAATTTTTTGCAAAGGTCAAACATGGCCAACTGAAAACCCTTTAAAACTCATCCTTCAAGCCAGTAAAGATAATCAGAAAATATTTGAAATAATCATTGGAGAAACAAAAAAAGAAAGAGAATATGATGTGATTTTTGAAAATGGATTACCAAAATTATCAGAAGTACAAAATGAAGAAGAAATTATCAAATGGGACAAAAAACCATTTAAGATCGTCTTAGAAAATAAATCTAATATTGGAGTGGACAACTTGACACTTTTCTTCAAAATCAATGAAAAAGCTGATTTATTAGTAAAGTATTTCGATATAAAAGATAAATTTTTAGGTGAATATAATTTAGGCAATATCTTCTGAAATAAAGCTACTCAAGAAAAACTCCTTCTTCATTATCAATATTATTTAAACGTAAACTAATACTTTCATTTTTATTAGTTGGAACTCTTTTACCATAAAAATCTGGTTGAATAGGCAATTCTCTGTGACCTCTATCTACCATTACTAATAACATCACTCTCTTAGGTCTGCCCCAAGAACATAGAGCATCCATTGCAGCTCTAATTGTTCTTCCAGTATAAATTACATCATCTATCAAGAGAATTTCTTGTTTCTCAATTGGTGTTGGAATATCAGTTGCTTTTATTAATCGAGTTCCAACTCTATTTTGATCATCTCTATAAAAAGTTGGATCAATTACTCCTCTTCTTATTTTTACACCTGTCTTATAAAATAATTCTTTTTCTAGAACTTCGGCAAGATCAACTCCTCTAGTAGGAATACCAACCAAAAGAAGGTTGTCTAAGTTTTGTACTTTTTCAATAATTTCTGAAGTTAAACGTGAAAGGGTTTTTCTAAGCTCATTTTCAGTAAGTATTACGATCCTTTTTTTTTTGTTGGACATGATTTATAAATAAAATAATTCGTTCGATATTTTCATAAATTAGCAAAAGCTAACTATATTAAATATAAATTGTTAAAGAGTAGCGTTTGAAGCTAAATTTAAGGTTGGATCACTTAAAAACGAATTTGATCTAAATATGTCAAAGATTAGCAGCAAAAATATAAACAGATTAAATGTTCCTCAGAGTCCTGTAGTTCTTGCAATTCTCGATGGATGGGGATATCGAGAAGACATATCTGACAATGCTATAAAAAGTGCCTCTACACCTATTATGGATTCATTGTGGCATGCATACCCTAATACTCTGATAAGTGCTAGTGGTTCTGATGTCGGTCTCCCAGATGGTCAAATGGGTAATTCTGAGGTTGGTCACCTTACTATTGGTTCTGGAAGAATAATCCAACAAGAACTTGTAAGGATTTCAAATATTGTAAAAAATAATAAATTAGGCTTGGTTAATGAGTTAAAGGAGATAGCTGATTCACTAAAGAAGAACAATTCTACTTTGCATATCACCGGATTATGTTCTGATGGAGGAGTGCATAGTCATATTGATCATTTATTAGGGTTAATAAAATGGGCATCTGAGAATGACATCAAAAAAGTTGCAATTCATATAATTACTGATGGGAGAGATACTCCCGCAAAAAGTGCAACTAAATATCTAAATCAAATACAGTCTTGCATAAAAAAATATAATACAGGCGAAATTGCCTCTATATGCGGAAGATACTGGATAATGGATAGAAATCTTTTATGGGATAGAACCGAAAAAGCTTATGTCAATTTGACAGATAAAGACATTAAAGTAACGAATATATCTCCGCAGGATTATATTCAAAAAAGTTATGATCAGAATATAACTGATGAATTTATAGAGCCAATTCGATTATCTGATAACTATCTAAAAGATGGAGATAGTATGATTTGCTTTAATTTCCGTCCTGACAGAGCTAGACAAATAATAAAATCCCTTTCAGATAAAGAATTCTCAGACTTTGAAAGAAAAATTTTTCCAAATCTAGAATTAGTTACTTTCACACAATATGACGCAAACTTCCCAGTTAAAGTTGCATTTCCTCCTGAATCTCTCAATAATTTTATCGGTCAAATAGTTTCAGAAAACGGACTCAAGCAATACAGAACAGCTGAAACAGAAAAATATCCTCACGTAACATATTTTTTTAATGGAGGAGTAGAAATTCCTTTACCTGGAGAAGAGAGACATTTAGTTCCATCTCCAAGAGTTGCAACCTACGATATGGAACCTGAAATGTCTGCGGAAGAATTAACTATTAGTTGTGCTAAAGCAATCAAAAGTGGAAACTATGCTTTTGTTGTAATCAATTTTGCTAATCCTGATATGGTGGGTCATACAGGCAATATGGATGCGACTATTAAAGCTATAGAAACAGTCGATAAATGTATCGGTCAAATAGTTAATGCTACTGGAGAAATGGGAGGAAGCATTCTCATAACTGCAGATCATGGAAATGCAGAGGTAATGAAAGGTCCTGCAGGAGAACCATGGACTGCTCATACCGTAAATAAAGTCCCATTAATTTTCATTGAGGGTGAAAAAAGAAAAATCCCAAATATGGGGAATGAAATCTACTTGAGAGATAATGCTGGATTGGCAGACATTGCTCCAACTTTATTGCAATTATTAAATCTACCCATTCCAAAAGAAATGACAGGAAAATCTCTTATTAAAGAAATCGAATTGAAAGGTTATAATAAAGTCGTGCAACACGTTTAAAACTAATAAAGGCCCTAACAATGATTCAAATTTTTAGTTGGATATGGGTAATTTCTGGATTACTTTTAATAATTTTAGTTTTACTTCACAGTCCCAAAGGTGATGGAATGGGAGGAATAGCTGCAAGTGGAAGTTCAATGTTTAATAGTGCAAGCAGTGCAGAAGCATCTTTGAATAAAATAACTTGGACTTTTTTAGTTATATTTCTTTCACTAGCAATAATTCTCAGCGCTGGTTGGATATCTTAGGGTTTAAAAAAGGGATTATCTATGATAACCCCTTTTAAAAAGTATATT
The DNA here is from genome assembly GCA_000634515.1 of Prochlorococcus sp. scB245a_520K10. Classification (GTDB taxonomy): domain Bacteria; phylum Cyanobacteriota; class Cyanobacteriia; order PCC-6307; family Cyanobiaceae; genus Prochlorococcus_A. The sequence continues at coordinate 14,169 of JFNU01000202.1, forward strand.
TATTAACTATTTTTTTAGTTAATAATCAAAGTCACCGCCCATACCTGGAGCTCCTGCTGGAGCAGATGAATCTTTTTTCTCAGGTAAATCTGCAACAATACATTCAGTAGTAAGGACCATTCCAGCTATTGAAGCCGCATTTTGTAATCCTGATCGAGTAACTTTTGCAGGATCTACTATACCAGCAGAAGACATATCTACATATTCTCCAGTAGCTGCGTTAAATCCATCATTAAATGGCTTAGATTTTACATTTTCAGCAATCACAGCACCATTAGAGCCTGCATTCTCTGCAATCCTCATAAGCGGAGCAGTAAGTGAAGCTTCTACAATATTAGCCCCAATCAACTCCTCACCTTCTAAATTTTTATCAGCCCAATCTTTAAGAATCGGAGATAAATGAGCAAGGGTTGTTCCTCCTCCTGGGACGATTCCTTCTTCAACAGCAGCTTTTGTAGCATTGATAGCGTCCTCAAGACGAAGCTTTTTATCCTTCATCTCAGTTTCAGTTGCAGCTCCAACTTTAATAACTGCTACACCCCCAGCTAATTTTGCAAGACGTTCTTGGAGCTTTTCTTTATCGTATGAGGAGTCTGTTTCATCCATCTGCTTTTTGATTTGATCACATCTAGATTTAACTGCTTCCTCATTCCCCTCAGCTACAATAGTTGTTGTCTCTTTATTGATTGTGATTCTTCTACCGGTTCCAAGCATTTCTAAAGTAGCATTCTCTAATTTCAGTCCTGCATCCTCAGTAATGAGTTGACCATTAGTTAGAACAGCCATATCTTCAAGCATGGCTTTTCTTCTATCACCAAATCCTGGGGCTTTTACTGCCGCAACATTTAACACACCTCTTAATCTATTAACAACAAGAGTAGCTAAAGCTTCTTTTTCTATATCTTCAGCAATAATGACTAACGGCTTACCAGTTTTAGCTATTTGTTCCAGAACCGGGACTAAATCTTGTACTAGGGCAATTTTTTTATCAGTCAAAAGAATATAGGGTTCATCTAGAACAGCCTCCATTCTCTCTGTATCTGTTGCGAAATAAGGTGATATGTAGCCTTTATCAAAACGCATCCCCTCAGTGACTTCTAATTCGGTAGTCATTGATTTTCCTTCTTCTAGAGAAATAACACCTTCTTTACCAACTTTATCCATTGCATTGGCTATCATTTGACCTACTTCTTCGTCATTTCCAGCAGCAATAGTTCCACATTGGGCAATAGCATTACTATCGCTAATAGGTTTTGAATTTTCTTGGATTTTACCTACAAGAAATTCAGTAGCCTTATCTATTCCTTTTTTCAGGGTAATTGCATTAGCTCCCGCAGCTACGTTTCTCAAACCTGCTTTAACCATTGCATGCGCTAAAACAGTAGCTGTGGTCGTTCCATCTCCAGCTGCATCATTAGTTTTTGATGCAGCTTGTCTGATTAATGCAACGCCAGTGTTTTCAATGTGATCCTCTAATTCAATCTCTTTAGCGATTGTGACACCATCATTGATGATTTGTGGAGCACCAAATTTTTTCTCTAAGACAACATTTCTTCCTTTTGGTCCGAGCGTTACAGCTACAGACTCTGCAAGGATATCGATTCCTCTCTCGAGCGCTCTGCGAGCTTGCTCATTGTAAATAATTCTTTTAGCCATGTTTAGGCAGCAATTTAGTAATAAGTTTTAATAATTTTTGAAACAAATATCTTAGCCAACTACAGCTAAAATATCTTTTTCAGAGAGCAAGACATATTCATCTCCTCCCAATTTAATGTCTGTTCCAGCATATTTGCTGTACAAAACTTTATCGCCAATACTCACCTCTGGAGTTTGACGAGAACCATCGTCATTAAGCTTCCCAGGACCTACCTGGGCAACCTCTCCTACCTGTGGTTTTTCTTTAGCTGAATCAGGCAAAAGAATGCCCCCAGCAGTTTTTTCCTCAGATGCGGAAACTTTAATAAATATTCTATCTCCCAGTGGTTTTACTGTAGAGACTGTAAGTGAAACAGCTGCCATAGATTAATGGAGGATCATGATTGAGACGCTTTGCGTCATAAAAATGGAAAGAGAAACTCTCGATCCGTATCTTCAACAACATAATCTGCGAAGCGGCAATTAAACCATACTTCAACTGTGCGGGTGGCCGAACCCATTTAACGAATCTACCCATGAGATGGTAGTATTTTCGGATTATAAGCTGTTAAAAAATCAGCTAATCATCACCAAACAATAAAAATGGTAGCAACCCCATCAACTTCTTCACAAACAAAAGGCGTAGTTCGTCAGGTAATTGGCCCAGTTCTTGATGTAGAATTCCCCGCCGGAAAATTACCCAAAATATTAAATGCTTTGCGAATAGAGGCAAAAAATCCTGCAGGACAAGATATAGCGCTTACTGCAGAGGTCCAACAGCTTCTAGGTGACCATAGAGTAAGAGCAGTAGCAATGAGTGGTACAGACGGCCTTGTAAGAGGGATGGAGGCAATTGACACAGGCGCACCAATTTCTGTTCCTGTAGGAGAAGCAACTTTAGGGAGAATATTTAATGTTTTAGGAGAGCCAGTAGACGAGCAAGGACCAGTTAAGACTAAAGATACTGCCCCAATTCATAGATCTGCACCAAAATTAACTGACCTAGAAACTAAGCCAAAAGTTTTTGAAACAGGCATTAAAGTGATTGACCTTTTAGCTCCCTATAGACAAGGAGGTAAAGTTGGATTATTTGGAGGAGCTGGTGTTGGGAAGACAGTTCTTATCCAAGAATTAATAAACAACATTGCTAAGGAACATGGTGGGGTTTCTGTTTTTGGAGGTGTAGGTGAGAGAACCAGAGAGGGAAATGACTTATATGAAGAATTTAAAGAATCAGGAGTCATTAATGCTGATGATTTAACTCAATCAAAAGTTGCATTATGCTTTGGACAAATGAATGAGCCACCTGGTGCAAGGATGAGAGTTGGCTTATCGGCATTAACAATGGCTGAACATTTTAGAGACGTTAACAAACAAGACGTTCTTCTTTTTGTTGATAATATTTTTAGATTCGTTCAAGCTGGCTCTGAAGTATCAGCTTTACTAGGAAGAATGCCTTCAGCGGTTGGATACCAACCAACCCTTGGAACTGATGTTGGTGAATTACAAGAAAGAATTACATCTACATTAGAAGGTTCTATAACATCAATTCAAGCTGTTTATGTTCCTGCGGACGACCTGACTGACCCCGCTCCAGCAACAACTTTTGCTCACCTAGATGCTACTACTGTGCTTGCAAGAGCTCTTGCAGCTAAGGGAATTTATCCAGCAGTTGACCCATTAGATTCAACAAGTACTATGCTTCAACCATCAGTTGTTGGAGATGAGCATTACAAAACTGCAAGAGCTGTTCAATCAACATTGCAGAGATACAAAGAACTTCAAGATATTATTGCAATTCTTGGTTTAGATGAACTTTCTGAAGAAGATAGATTAACAGTTGATAGGGCTAGAAAAATTGAAAAATTCCTTTCCCAGCCTTTCTTCGTAGCAGAAATATTTACAGGAATGTCTGGTAAATATGTCAAATTAGAAGATACCATAGCTGGTTTCAATATGATTTTGTCAGGCGAATTAGATGATTTACCTGAACAGGCATTTTACTTAGTTGGTAATATTGATGAAGTCAAAGCAAAGGCTGAAAAAATCAAGTCAGAAAAATAAATACCAAAATTTACATACTATAAATCCTTCAATAAATTAAATTAATGGCAATTTCTCTAAAAGTTTTAGCTCCTAATAAAAATGTTTATCAAGGCGAAGCTGAAGAAGTAATTCTTCCCAGCACAACAGGACAACTAGGCGTGCTTCCAGGACATATTTCTTTAGTTACGGCCATTGATATAGGCGTTTTAAGGCTAAGAATGAATTCTCAATGGCAATCAATAGCATTAATGGGGGGCTTTGCTGAAATTGAATCAGATGAGGTCATAGTTTTAGTAAACAATGCAGAAATTGGATCTGAAATTAATGTCCAAAATGCTGAACAAGACCTCAAAGAAGCAAAACTAGCAATAAGTAAATTTTCTGAAAATGAAAAAAATCCAGACAAAATTAAAGCTTTGAAAGAAATTTCAAAAGCTGAGGCAAGGATTCAAGCTGCAAAAAACTAATTTTTAAGCAGTTCCACAAAAAGTTACTTCAGGAAACTTTAACTTGGCTTCTTCTAATTTTTTTGTTTTACCCTCTTCTTGCCAATAATTAATTACTTCTGTAGCTTTATTCAATATTTCAACTCGTTCATTATCTGTAATCCAACCTTTATTCTCTAGTTCACTTTTTAATTTTTCCCACGCATCATCTCTTGGCCAAAAATAATAAGCAGTAAGTGGACTTGGTCCTCCCCCTACTATTTGATCAACTGCTAAAGCCACATTATCGGGTAACCACAATACTTTAATTATGAACCTTCCTTCGTCAGGCTTAGGGGTATAACCAGTGGGGACTCCATCTTCATCAATTGTGGCAGCAGCTAATACAGCTGTAGCACCCATCATTCCTGAATTAGGAGAGGAATTTTTAGATTTTGGGTGATCACTATTATTTTCTTTTTTTTCCATCGAATTTTGATTTAACTTATCTGATGAGGTCATTCATTTATATATGTTTAAATAATAATTTATCAGTTTATGGTCACATTTTGATTAATTTATCTAAAATTTCTTGATTTTATTTATTGATAGTTTCTAAAAAGAATTTTATCTATCATGTGAAACTTGATAAAAATCATAAATTGTAGCTTCCAATGAATCCCATAGATCCTTAGGGATATCATTCTCCTCTGCAAACATTCCAAGTTGACTAGCCAAACCTCTTGCTTGAGAAAGTTTCGAATCATATGAATTTGATTTAACCATTTTTGAAATTTAAACTTTATAAAAAATAAATCTATTAACTAGATAAGTCAAATTTTAAAATTCTAAATCGGAAATTTCTTTAAGTGCTGCAATACTAAGTATTTCTGGGTTTGTATCTTTAACTAGAACATCATCCTCAATTCTTATTCCAATGCCTTTCCATTTTTCATCAATATGAGGTTGTCCTGCAGGGACTGGAATTCTATCACTTATATAAATGCCAGGTTCTACAGTAAGAATCATTCCATTTTTTAATGGTACTTCATAATCTCCCATCCTATATGCCCCAACATCATGAACATCTAAGCCAAGCCAATGTCCTGTTCTATGCATGTAAAGATGTTTATAGGATTTGTTTTCAATTATCTCTTCAGTACTGCCAGACAATAAACCAATTTCTCTTAATCCCTCAATAAGAATTGTCAAAGCTACATTATGAACAGTACTAGAATTGGATCCAATTATGGCGCTTTGAATAGCAGTTTTCTGAGCACTCAATACAATTTCATAGATAACTTTTTGCTCATCAGAAAATTTCCCTCCTATTGGGATAGTTCGGGTTATGTCTCCATTGTAATAATCAGTTAATGAGCAGCCAGCATCTACCAATAATAACTCTCCTTTATTCAATGGCGAGTTATTTGAAGTGTAGTGCAAAATGCATGCATTATCTCCTGAGGCGACAATAGAATTATAAGCAGGTCCTCTTGCCCCTTTTTCCAAAAAGAATCCTTCTAAAATACCCTGAACCTGTCTTTCATTGTTCTTGGATGCAATAGACTCTCTAACTAATTCATGAGCCTCTGCTGATATTTGTATAGCCTCTCTCATTCTCTTAATTTCAAATTCACTTTTAATTATTCTCATCTCATTTAAATAAATTTCTGGAGATTTAATAGAATTTGCACCAATCCCTAATCTTGAGCGATTTTCAAGTTGTTGCGTAAATATCTCAAGTACAATTTTCTCGATAGATGGATGCTTACCGATTGAAAAAACAAGTTCTTCAGCTCCATTTAAATAACCTGGGAGCAAATCACTAATTTCATTTATTGAATGAGCCTTATCAGCCTTAAACTCTTTTTCGGCCCCTTCTAAACCCCATCTAAAGCCTTGCCAAACTTCACTAATGACATCTTTAGGAGCAACAAACAAAATAAATCTCTCTCCCTTTGGTTTATGAGATAAAAAAAGAGCAATTGCATCTGGCTCATCAAAACCTGTCAAATACCAAAAATTACTATCTTGTCTAAAAGGATACTCGCAATCTGCATGATGCTTTACAAGTTTAGCTCCAGGAATAATAGCAGCTTTTCCATCTAACTTGTCTAGGAAAATTTCTCTTCTTTCTTCAAAAACCTTATTATTAGTTTTAGACATAAATTGTGTATTGGCGTGTTTTAAAAAAAAATGGAAGAATGAATTAAAACAGATTTAATATTTTATCTATTTTAATGGAACCAAGTGTTTACGGTTTAGTTTTTCTTATTATTATCATTTTAATTGGGTCAGCATGTTGTTCGGGAGTAGAAGCAGCTTTTTTAGCTGTAAATTCAATTAGAATTTTAGAAATAGCCTCAAAACAAAAGCCAAAAAGTACTGCGAATCAACTTCTTAAACTTAGGAAGCATCTTGGGAGAACATTAACTGTCATTACAATTACTAATAATGGATTTAATATAATTGGAAGCCTTATTTTGGGGGTATATGGAGCATTAGTAATTAATAATAGTTATGGCTTAACTCTGTTTTCGATTGCTTTTTATATATTAGTTGTATTAGTTGGAGAAGTACTGCCCAAAGCTCTCGGAACAAGATTTTCAGTACAAATCGCATTATTATCCGTTCCAATACTGAGAATATTAAATATTTTAATGAGGCCATTCTTAATATTAATCGAACAAATATTTCCAGTTATTACTGCAGAAAATGAAATTTCAACTGACGAAGAGGAAATTAGACAAATGGCAAAAATTGGGAGTCAGAAAGGTTTAATAGAAGCCGATGAGGCAGCAATGATATTTAAGGTTTTTCAATTAAATGATTTAAAAGCTAAAGATTTGATGATCCCAAGGGTATCGGCACCTTGTCTTGATGGGTCTTCAAATCTTGAAGAAATTTCAAAACTAATAATGTCAGATAATTCACAATGGTGGGTTATTTTAGGTGATAAAGTTGATAAAATTCAAGGCATAGTCAAGCGTGAAAATATCCTATCAGAATTAATCAAGGGGGGAAATAAAAAATTATTATCAGAAATATGCGAACCTGTAGAATACATTCCTGAAATGATTAGGGCAGATCAATTATTAACAAGATTTGACAAGAATCATAAAGGAGTGAAAGTGGTAGTAGATGAATTCGGAGGATTCGTGGGAATTATTGGAGCAGAAGCAGTTTTATCTGTATTAGCTGGTTGGTGGAAAAAATAAATTATGAAACAGTTGAGAATTAGTAAAAATTATTTACTTTTAAAAAATTGGTGGGAGAGTATAGATCTTACCAACTATGAAAAAAGTTTTTTTAATAGAGAAATAATTTCTTTTAATCAACAACTTTTTAGGCTCAAAGAAAAAAAAATAAGAATTGGCACATATGGTAAATCAGGAGTTGGGAAATCCTCTGTTTTAAATTCTTTATTAGATAAAGACATTTTTAAAACTGATATTATAAACGGCTCTACAAGAGAAACACAATCGGAACTTTGGACCCTAAAAGATCAAACGCTCAGTAGCGTAGAAATGCTAGATTCCCCGGGATTTGATTTTTGCAATATTAAATTCCCGGAAAAAATATACTCCCGTATAAATCATTTAGATCTTATCTTATTTGTAGTTGCAGGAGATATAAATAGAAATGAATTAAACAAAATCAGCTCCTTAATTAAAGATGGGAAAAAAATAATTATAATTTTAAATAAAATCGATCTTTTTAATAAAAATGACTTAAAAGAAATTAAGGAAAATATCAAATCTAAGCTTCCAAAAGACTTAAATATTCCAATCATTCTTAATAATGGAATAAATCTTAAAAATTATCTAACAAAAATAATAAATCAATACGGTGAGATATTTTTAACACTTAATTCACTTCAACTAGCTGACAAATTGTTTTTGCAGATAAAAGAGCAAAGATTGAAAAGGAGGCAGAAATTAGCTCAATCAACTATTGGTAAATTTTCGACTATAAAGGCATCTGCAGTAGCTCTTAATCCTTTTATTTTATTTGATGTTGCTGGCAGTTATGTACTTGATACTGCATTGATTAGCGAATTAAGTAAGATTTACGGCTTAAAGTTAAAAGGTGAATCTACAAGAAAAATATTTAAAAATATATCCATTAATAATTTATACTTGGGAGTCGCTCAAGTCGGCTTAAATACCTCTTTCAACCTTATGAAGAAAGTAATTTTATTATCGGCACCTTTCACTAATGGGCTCTCATTATTACCCTATGGACCCATAGCAATTATTCAAGCAGCAATCGCGGTGCATTCTACAAAAATCCTAGGGAAATTAGCAGCAAAAGAGATATTTATAAGAAGCAAAGCTTCTTTTATAGAACCCGCTTTTATGATCCAAAATATGACTTTTAATGACCCAGATATTTTTAACCACATCAATATTTATTTTTCAAATAGAAATTTAAATAATAATTTTGTTAGCATTCTACCTTAAAACTTAAATGGGAAAAAGCATTGCATTATTTGGTACCAGTGCAGATCCACCTACCATTGGACATAAAAAAATACTTGAAGAATTATCCAAAATATATGCTTTTACAATTGGTTATGTTAGTAACAACCCCAACAAAAATCACAAAGAGGATATCTCAATTCGTAGCCATTTGTTAAAAACTTTAATTGATGATTTAGATAATCCTAAAATTTTATTTAATCAAAGTGTTAGTAGCCAATGGGCAGTAGAGTCAATTAAAAAATGTAAAAGAATTTATGGATTAAATAATCTAGATTTTGTTATTGGGAGCGATTTAATTAAAGATATTTTCTACTGGAAAAATTTTGATAAAATTACTGATGAGGTAAGTTTTTTAGTAATTTTAAGAGAAGGATATCCTGTTGAATCAAATACTCTTAAGATGTTAGAAACTTATAAAGTGAAATTTAAGATTTCAACCATAAAAATCCCAAACATTTCAAGTTCTAAGCTCAGATCAAATTTGAATTATTCTAATTTACCAACTTCATTAATAGATTTTGTTAAAAAGAATAATTTATATGAATCCACTAAATTAGTTGAATGAAGTTTTTACTTGCTCAAATTAATCCAGTTGTTGGTGATTTAGAGGGTAATGCAAAAAAAATACTTTGTACTGCTTCGAAAGCTATCTCAAATTCTGCTGATTTAGTTCTTACTCCAGAATTATCACTATGGGGATATCCAGCAAACGACCTCCTTCTTAAAAAAAATTTAATCAAAAATCAATATCAAATTCTTGACCAATTAGCCTTAGATATTAATAAAAAATATGGAAACTTGAGTATCACAGTAGGGATAGCTGAGATAATAAATGATTCTTTTTTCCCGAATCTTTATAATTCTATTGCATTGCTTGAGCGCGGTGAGTGGAAAATAATTGCTCGTAAAATTATTCTTCCGACCTATGAAGTATTTGATGAGAAAAGATACTTTAGATCAGAAGAAAAAGTTTCCGTATTAACAAAAGAAATTAATAATAAAACTTGGCGACTTGGCTTTACTATATGTGAGGATTTATGGGTCAACAAAAATATAGAAGGTAGAGGAATTCATAAAAAGAATCCTATTTTTGATTTAAAGAAAAAAAAAGTTGATATTTTAGTGAACTTATCGGCCTCCCCATATACCTTTAAAAAGTTAGAGCTAAGATCCAAAGTTTCCAGTTTTGCTGCTCAATATCTTCAAGTACCTCTAATATATGTAAACCAGATTGGAGCAAATGATAATTTAATTTTTGATGGAAATAGTTTTATTCTTGATAAGAATGGATCTAAAATTAAACAATTAAAATCTTTTTCAGAAGACCTCTTCAGTTGGGACATTGAGCAAACAAAACCTCAAAAAAATAAATTTGAAAAGTCTGAGATGTCATCAATTTTTGATGCATTAGTCCTTGGTGTTAGGGATTATGCTCAAAAATGCGGTTTTAAAACAGCTTTAATTGGCCTTAGTGGTGGTATTGATTCAGCACTTGTATCAGCTATTGCGACAGCAGCTCTTGGCAGCAAAAATATTTATTGTGTCTCAATGCCCTCCAAATGGAGCTCCTCCCATTCAAAAAGTGATGCGAAAGATTTAGCGAGCAGATTAAAAATAAATTTCAATAGCATCCCAATTGAAAATTTGATGAGCTCTTTTGAAGAATCTTTTATTAATACCACATCTTTCGAGATGGCTGAAATAACAAATCAAAATATTCAATCAAGAATAAGAGGAACGCTTCTGATGGCTTTAGCAAATCAAGAAAAGCATTTATTACTTTCAACAGGAAATAAATCAGAGCTAGCTGTAGGATATTGCACACTTTATGGTGATATGAATGGGGGATTATCGGTAATTGGGGATTTATATAAAACTAATGTTTTTAAATTATGCAATTGGCTTGATAGCGAAGATTCAATTAACCATAGAAAATCATATATGTTAAATACAAGTGTAGATTTAATTGGAGAAAATATACGGACGAAAGCTCCAAGTGCCGAATTAGGTCCTGATCAATTAGATACTGATTCTCTCCCACCATATTCAATTCTAGATGATATTCTCAAAGGAATTATTGAAGAGAAAAAAGATTTACTACAATTAGAAGAAGATGGTTATAAAAAAGATTTAATTTTAAAAATAATCTCACTTATAAAAAAAGCGGAATTTAAAAGAAAGCAGGCTCCCCCTATCCTAAAACTAAGCAGTCAATCATTAGGAAGTGACTGGAGAGTTCCCATAGCAATATCTTATTAATCACTATAAGAATAATGTTGGATTTTTTTTAAAGGCCGTTTAACTGAATCAAGGTTGATACCTTTTTTGATCGCAAGAATTATACCTGCAGCTTCTAAATAATTATCTACTTCAAAAAGATTAGGATAATCATAAAACTCATTTGTCACTTTTAATGTATTTTGATTTTTTACAGAGATAATATTTAAACCTTTTTCAATCCCTGCTAGTACTGCTTCTCCACCTAGTGCCCCATTAGGAACAACAATAGATTCAATCTGATCAGGGTGTAGTGAGATTGATTCATTTTTAGCGGGCAATTCAACAATGTCAGGTGCATTGCTTAACCCAATCAGTACTGAGGGTAAAAAAGTAAATCCTATTTCTTCTGCAGCTGCACGAGGATCTAAATTTTCATTCAATTCAATTGGATTTAAAGCAGGTGCGTGAGCACAGGGAACTTTTAAAAATTTGCTAATTAAATGACTTATGACTGCTTCAACTCCAGAAATAGGATCAACCCCTTTCCCCTCTCGATAGATATTTGTTTCTAAAGAATCTGAATCATCTGGAAATTTTGCCACAATTGCTATTGCCGTAACTCCTTTTTCTATTAAAAATTTTCCAGCATCAATTAGAGAATCAGGATTTTCAATTATGCCACCACTGATTTTTGAAGAATCAGAATCAATAACTATGTTTAATGGCTTTTTTGTAATCACATAAGAATGAACATTAATCCCTAAAGTAGAAACACATGCATCAGCAACTTGTACATGTCTCATTAATATTTCTTTTTCAATGGCTGAATCAAAAATTATCCCAATTTTTTGTTGCTTTACCCTTTTTAAAGCGATTTCTCCTTTAGCAAGTCGGTCTAAACTATAACCCTCAACATAAAAAATATTTTTATCTTTTTCAGAAAGAGTACCTCCATTCATGACATTTGGATGAGTAATTAAACATCCACTTGCCGATGCTAATAGTTTAGCTGTAGGAAGTGCATCCCCAGCGAAACCTCCCACTTCACAACCAATACCAGTTGGAACAATGAATATTGTTGGTGAATTTTCCATTATCAAAAATATTTCAATTTTTATTTTTTAATTAGCTAGGACAGCTTTAATTTTAAGTTTTTTTGTTCCAAAAGAGTCAATAGAATTTTGAATATCAACAATTGACCATCGAATTAAATCACCTTTTTTTTCTAAATTTGCAATGATAAATCCCCTTAAATTTTTTAATTTTATTGAATCTGGCCAATCTAAATAATAATCAACTGAACTTAATTTCATTTTTGATATTTACCAAATTGATCATTATATAAATCATCTTCGACTTCTTTACCAATAACAATATTCAAATCTGACTTGGGATATGCCACACATAAAAGTGCAAAGCCCTTTTCCCTCAAATCATCATTTAATCCCATAGCATCATCTTGATCTACAGATCCTTCCAATATCATGGATGCACAATCTGTACAAACTCCTGAACAACAACTACTTGGCAAGTCTATTCCATTCATTTTTGCCGCTGAAATAATATCTTGATCTTGAGAACATAAAAAACTAAAAGTCTTTTGCTCAAATTGAACTTTGATATTGAATTCAGGCATACCCTAAATCTTTTTGCTAAACTGATGAACCTCCTACAACTTCTAATATTTCTTGAGTAATAGCTGCTTGTCTGGCTTTGTTATAGGTTAGATTCAAAGTACTTGCTAATTCTTTAGCATTATCACTCGCATTATTCATCGCAGTCATCCTGCAAGCGAGTTCTGAAGCTGCCGACTCTTGAAGAGCTCTTAGTACCTGATTCTGTAAATATAAGGGTAATAACGAATCTAATAGTTGATCAGGACTTTGTTCAAAAACAATATCTGATGGCAACTTCTCTGAATCACTTTTTTCAATATTTGATTTTTCAACAAGTAACTTACTATCTTTTGTAGTCAACCTAAAAATTTCATCGTTTTCCTCAGCAATTCCTTGAGGGTCAAGTGGCAATAGTGTTTGTACGACAGGGGCGCAGCTAACTAGAGTGATGAATTTCGTGTAAATAATTTCCACCCTATCAGAATTTTCTGAAAGAAATTCAGCTAAAATCTCATTTGTAACGCCTTCGGAGTCCTTAACTGTAGGTACCTGTTCTAGTTCTTTGAAAGAACTTTTAATTACATATCTATCCTTTCTATTTTGAAAATATCCAATAGCTTTCTTCCCTACCAAAATTAAATTTGGCTGATACCCTTGTTTGACTAATTCTGCATATCTTATTTCTACCTTTTTTATTATATTTGTGTTGTAACCACCGCATAAACCTCTATCCGCAGTTATGCAAACCAAGCTGATGCTCTTTACTTCTCTCTTGGATAATAGAGGAGAATCTACAGCCTCAAATTGTACTCTAGATTGAATATTTTCTAAGACCCGTGCAAGTTTATCTGCAAATGGTCTACTCTTAAGAACTTGATCTTGAGCTCTCCTAACTTTTGCAGCTGCAACAAGTCTCATGGCCTCCGTTATTTTTCTTGTATTTTTAACGGAAACAATTCGATCTCTAATCTCTTTAAGATTTGCCATGGTATCTCCTAAATAAATTTAAACTGTGGCAAGCATTGATGATTTAACTTCATTTATCACCTCTTTTAGTGTCGCTTCTAATCCATCATTTAATTTCTTTTCTTTAAGAATCTCTTCTATAAATTCTGCTTTATTTAACTTTAGGTATTCCCTAAGTTCAGTTGCAAATTTAGTAACATCTTCAACAGGAACCTCATCAATAAGACCTTTAACTCCTGCATAAACAACTGCAACTTGTTCTGCAAGATTTAGCGGAGAAAATTGAGGTTGCTTTAATAACTCTCTTAGTCTTTTGCCTCTTTCAAGTTGTTGCTGAGTTGCTTCATCAAGATCAGATGCAAACTGAGAAAAGGCAGCTAGTTCGTCAAACTGTGCGAGTTCTAATTTTAAAGTTCCTGCAATTTTTTTAATTGCTTTTGTCTGAGCGGCTCCTCCAACACGGCTAACAGAAATACCAACATTAATAGCTGGTCTTAATCCTGAGTTAAATAAATCTGCACTCAAGAATATTTGTCCATCTGTAATTGAAATAACATTGGTTGGAATATAAGCCGAAACGTCCCCTGCCTGAGTTTCAATAATTGGGAGAGCTGTCATAGAACCCCCTCCCATTGCATCAGAAAGTTTTGCAGCTCTTTCTAGTAATCTACTGTGTAAGTAGAACACATCTCCAGGGTAAGCCTCCCTTCCTGGTGGTCTTTTTAAAAGAAGAGACATTTGTCTATAAGCCTGAGCTTGTTTTGTTAGATCATCATAAATAACAAGTGTTGCTTTACCCTGATACATAAAATGTTCAGCAATTGCTGCACCAGTATAAGGTGCTAAGTATTGTAAAGCAGCTGGTTCTGAAGCTCCTGCACTAACTACGACTGTATAATCTAAGGCTCCTCTCTCTCTTAAGACCTCTACGATGTTTGCTACTGATGCTGACTTCTGACCAATAGCTACGTAAACACAAACTACGTCTTGACCTTTTTGGTTGATTATTGTGTCAATAGCAATCGCAGATTTTCCAGTTTGTCTATCACCAATAATTAATTCTCTTTGACCTCTTCCAACAGGAATCATTGCATCAATAGATGTGATACCTGTTTGCATTGGTTCATGAACTGATCTTCTCTTGATTATTCCAGGGGCCATTTCTTCAATCAACCTAGTATCACTTGTTGGAATTTCCCCTTTCCCATCTATTGGTTGTCCAAGAGGGTTAACAACTCTCCCCTGCATTGCTTCACCAACTGGAACAGATGCGATTTTACCTGTGGATTTAACGTTACTTCCTTCTTGGACACCAAGTGCCTCTCCCATTAAAACGGCTCCAACATTATCATCTTCAAGATTTAAAGCTATACCTTCGGTACCATCCTCAAATTCCAACAGCTCACCTGCCATGACCTGATCTAAGCCATATATTCTTGCAATGCCATCACCGATTTGCAGAACAGTTCCTACATTGCTAACACTTACAGATTGGTCATAATCAGTTATTTGTTGTTTTAAGATTGAACTGATTTCATCGGGGCGTATAGATACCATGGATTTAAGAATTTAAGGTTGATTTAAAAGTTACTTGGAAAGAGTTAAGCCAAGTTTTCTAATTTGTGAAGCAAGGGAAGCATCAATTACTTTTGATCCTACACTGGCGACGAAACCACCAATAAGAGATGGGTCGATTTTAGTTACAAGTTCTAATTTTTCTGTTCCAGCAATGTTGATGATCTTTTTGGTAATTAAACCTTTCTGTTCATCAGTAAGCTCGACGGCAGAAGTAACAGTTGCCAAAGCAATATTACTATTTTCTCGGTAAATCTCTAAAAACCTATCAAGAATTGAGGTAAGGATACCAATTCTTTGCCTATCGGCCAATAATTTTAAGAAATTAAGTAAAGAAGAATTAACCTTATTTGAAAAAATTTCAATAATGATTTTCTTCTTAGCATCTGTCTCTAAAATGGGAGAGGATAGTGCCTTCTCCAATTCAGGGGAATCATTTATTAATTCCAAGAGTTGTTTAACCTCAGAAACCATCTCTTCAGTTTGCGAATTTTCATTCACAACTTGAAGTAATGCCTCTGCGTATGGTGTAGTAACTGAATTTAAAAGTGGCATTAGTTCACCTCAATATTATTAATTGATTGAGTTACCAAATTTTCTTGTTTTGTTTTATCAAGTCGATTTGGGAGAGAATCTAAGGCTTTCTTAATTGCTAGTTCAACAGCTTCTTTTCGAAGTTGAGAAATTGCTCTGGATGCTTCAGAGCTCTCATCAGAGATTGCACTTTGTTTGATTCGTGCCATCTCCTCTATCGCTTTTTTCTCACTTTCCATTCTGATTGATTCAGATCTTTTAAGGGAATCTGCTTTTATTTGAGAAGCTTTTTCTTCTGCTGAAGATAAATCTTTCTTCGCCTTTTCTAAAGCTTGAGTTGCATTTAGGAGTCTATCTTCAGCATCTTTTAATTCAAGAAGGATTCCTTCTCTCCTTTTTTGAAGCATTTTACCCAGGAAACCAGGCAAAAATTTATAAAGACCGAAAACTACTACAGCCCAATTAAGGATATTAGTTTCGAATAAATTGAAATTCAATCCAAAACCTTCTGTAGCTAAAAGAGTTAAATTCATTTTTCTAGAATCAATCTATTAACAATAAGTTCGCTTAAATCATCAGCCTGTTTAGAAAGTTGATCACGAGCAGCAGATGTCTGACTTTCAATTTCTAGTCTTGCTTTTTCTTTTGAAGCATTTGCTTCATTGTTAGCAAGTTCTAGTGCTTCCTTATAGAGCTTGTCAGACTCATCCTCAGCTTCGCTCACAATTCTTTGGGCTTCTGTACGAGCACTTTGAAGCTGAGTTAATAAATCAGCTTCTAATTTTTCAACCTCAGAAAGTTTATTTTTGGCCTCAATAATATTATTACTTACAAACTTTTCTCTTTTTTCTACAACATTGCCTACAGGCTTAAAAAAGAGAGAATTTAATATGTAAGTAAGCGCAACTACTTGTATCGCCATTAGTGGCAAAGTGGCATTTATGTCAAATAATCCACCTTCTGTAGCACCAAAAAAATTAAAGGCCAACATATGATTCAGTTGAAGTTAAAAAATTAAATTTAAATACTGCTAATAATGATTAGAAGCAATATTAACTTTTAGGAAAAAGGATTCGCAAAAAGTAGTACCAAAGCCACAACTAATCCGTAAATTGTTAATGACTCCATGAAAGCGAAAGATAAAAGAAGAGTTCCCCTGATTTTACCTTCAGCTTCTGGTTGACGGGCAATACCCTCAACAGCACCTTGAGCTGCGTTACCTTGTCCAAGACCTGGGCCAATAGCACCTAGACCAACTGCTAAACCAGCAGCTACAACTGATGCAGCGGAAGTAATCGAATCCATAATTTTGAAATAAAGAGCTTAATGCTTGTGATAATCTTTGTTGTCATACACGCTTGGACATCCTTTATCTTAAGAATGGGTCTGATATTTTCAGACCTACGCGATTAGATATTTTGCCAGATTACAGACCCTTTGTAAAAGCATCTGAATGTATTAGAAGACAGCTAATGATGTTCTTCAACAGCTTCTCCAATGTAGTAGGCCGCTAAAGTTGCGAAAATCAATGCCTGAATTGCACTAGTAAATAATCCTAGGAACATAACAGGTATTGGGAGAATTAGCGGAACTAAAAAGACTAGAACACCAACAACAAGTTCATCAGCCAAAATATTTCCGAATAGCCTGAAAGAGAGTGATAAAGGTTTCGTAAAGTCCTCTAGAATTTTGAAAGGAAGCATAATAGGAGTTGGGTGAACATAATATTCGAAGTATCTCCAACCCTTATTGCTTAAACCTGCATAGAAATAAGAAAGTGAAACCAATAAAGCCAAGGCTATAGTTGTATTGATATCTGCAGTAGGTGCTCCTAATTCTCCACTTGGTAACTTAATCAATCTCCAAGGAATTAAAGCTCCTCCCCAATTACTAACAAAGACGAATAAAAATAAAGTACCTATAAATGGCATCCAATCTCTATATACTTTTTCACCTATTTGCGTCCTAGCAAGATCTCTTATGTAATCCCAGAGGAACTCAAGCAAGTTTTGAAGGCCTTTTGGATCATTTTCCATTTTTTTAGTTCCTAAAGAAATAAAAACTAATAACGCTCCTAATAAAATCCAAGATGTTAAAAATACCTGCCCATGAAGTCTGATATTTCCAATTTGCCAATAAAGATGTTGACCAACTTCTAATGCTGCAAAATTTGTTAGCAAGGAATTAAAAAACATTTGTTTTGAATAAAAAAATTTACTTAAGAACGTGAAAAATAAAGAATGAGTGAAGGCTTATAAATGAAAAAACCTATCATCGCAGGAAAAATATCCAAAGATCCTAGCTTGCTCGCAAAAATAAAGAGGCAAACTGGAACTAATAGTTGCAATTTTGATACACCTGATGATTCTTTACCAAGTTTCCCTATACTTTTGGCAAGCAAACGTAAGTAAAAAATGCCGGCAATTGCACCTATAAAAATACTAAAACCAAAAGTATAGCCTAGAAAAATTCCAGTTATTGATGCTAATAAAATAGAAACAATAAAAGTAATTCCAAAAATTGATAATTGCAATTTTGTGTATTCATCATTTTGAGAAAGCAAATGATCTATTTGATTGGCAATGCCAGATTTACTTTCTTTGATGATCGAATTATTCAGGGATTGAGGAAATTGAACATTCTCATTAGAAAGATGCTCAAGTTTTTTTCTATTTGAGTCCACTGATGTGAACATAGTTTAGAAACCCCTCTGAATGGTTTGAAGTAAGTATATAAACTCACGGAATCTATCACGGAGAGGTGCCTTTTAGCTAGTTTTTTTTTATAAAAAATTAATTCTTAAGATTTTTTATGAATCTGTAGACAAATTTTTACTTTGTTCTTCAAAAATAAAATTTATGAAAAGTCATCTTTTTAATTGCTTTAACACTTTAAAACGTTAATAAAAGACTTGGCAAAATCTCAATTAAACGTCTCAATAGTACATATACATCTAAAAAATTGGAGATAAGTCAAGAAACAATAAAATATAAAAGAATTTCTAAAAGAAAAAAAACCTTTAGTTCTAATTACAAAAAAAATTTAAGCAATTTAATAGAGTCTATTTTTCCCTTACCTTGGACAGTATGGCCTTATGAGGCTAAAATCCTCCTTATCCTCGTTGGAATATGGTCAATATTTGGCATCCTCATTCTAGGATCATCAAGTTGGTGGGTAGCCAGTAGGGAAATGGGAAATTGGGCTTACTTTTTAAAAAAACAAATTATTTGGACAATTCCAGGTATTGGTCTATTTTATTTTATTCTTAATACAAACATTAGAAATCTTTTAAAGTTTTCAAGGATTATTTTTTATATTTTATTCTTTTTAATTTTCCTAACTAATATTACTGGAATTACAGTAAATGGGTCTTCAAGATGGCTAGTGCTAGGCAATTTACGTCTGCAACCATCTGAATTAATTAAACCTTTTTTGATTTTAGAAGCATCAAACCTTTTCGCTCATTGGAATCTGATAAAGAATGATAAAAAATTAATTTCAATCATGTCCTTTGGTTTATTAATTTTATTAATACTAAAACAGCCTAATTTAAGTACTGCATCATTAACTGGAATTCTTTTTTGGGTAATGGGTTTATGCGGAGGAGTAAAAATTAGCTCTCTTTGCTCATTTGCCTCATTAGGATTCATAACTGGTTGTTTTAGTATCCTTATTAACGAATATCAAAAACTTAGGGTTACTTCATTTATTAATCCTTGGAAAGATCAACAAGAAAGCGGATTTCAATTGGTTCAGAGTTTATTAGCCATTGGTTCAGGCGGTCTATTCGGACAAGGTTTTGGGCTTTCTATACAAAAATTACAGTACCTACCATTTATGTACACAGATTTTATTTTTGCCATCTTTGCAGAAGAATTTGGTTTGTTAGGATGTACTGTTTTCTTGGGATTTTTAGCAATTTTCTCTTATATATGTCTCAGAATTGCTCTTAAGTGCAGGAATAACTATACAAAGTTGGTTGCTATCGGATGTGGCGTATTATTAACAGGTCAATCAATAATGCATATTGCTGTAGCAACAGGTTCAATGCCTACCACAGGCTTACCACTACCTTTTATAAGTTATGGCGGAAATTCATTATTAGCATCTTTTTTTATTGCAGGAATGTTACTGAGATGTTCATTAGAATCAACAGGGTTCATAGGTATGGTTCATACACGAAAGACTCTTAATTAGTTAGAATTTAGAGGATTTAAGTCAAGCTATCGAATCATTTAATTTAGTTATTTCAGAATTATCTCAAAATGGTAATCTGCTTATGGAAAATGGTCTTAATAATCCAGGCCCATTTACTATATTTTTGGTTTTCATTGCAGGACTTTTAACTAGTCTGGGGCCATGCTCGATATCATTACTACCAATCACAATTGCTTATATAGGAGGAACAGGCAAAAATAAATTTAAACTTATTAGTTTTTCAGGAGGAGTAGTTTTTTCTCTCGTCTCATTGGGTGCTGCTAGTGGATTATTAGGGAAAATCTACGGGCAAATACCAACTTATTACACCTCGGTAGTTGCATTGATAGCAATTATTATGGGTTTAAATTTACTAGGAATTCTAAAGTTTCAATTCCCTAATGGACCTGATTTAAAAATAATTGAAGATAAAATACCATCCTTTTTTGCACCTTTTGCAATAGGGGCCACCTTTGGACTAGCCTCTTCACCTTGCATTACTCCAGTACTAGCAACCCTTTTAGCTTGGGTATCGCAAGCTAAAAACCCTACAATCTCAATTATTTTTTTATTTTTCTTTGGAGTTGGCCAGGTAATTCCTCTAATCATTGCTGGAGCTACAGCAGAAAACTTAAAAAAATTTTTAGAGCTCAGAAAATTTAGTCAAATAATTCCTACCTTAAGTGGGATATTTTTAGTTTCCCTTGGATTATTAAATTTATTTTCAAATTGGATTTAAATGATTATTTTTAAGAATTTAATTTTAAAAATATCAAGTTTAAGATTCGCTATATCACTCATAATTTTCATAGCCATTTCAAGTGGCATAGGAACTTTCATACCTCAAGGTAGTAATAAAAAATTCTATATTGATATTTTCGATAATGCTCCTATTTTGGGATTTTTAAATGGCGAAAAAGTCTTAAAACTTCAATTGGATCATATATATACAAGCTTTTGGTTTTTATTTGCATTAATTCTTCTTTGCATTTCTCTAGCAGCTTGTAGTTTCAGGAGGCAAATCCCTTCCTTAAAAGCTTCACTAAAATGGATCGAATATAAGAATGAAAAAAAATTTAGCAAACTGCAATTAACGTCTAGTCACCAAATCAATGAAGATGCAGACTATATATCAAAAGCAGATTTATTACTTAAAAAACAAGGATGGCAAACATACAAATTTAAAAGTCATATTTCTGCAAGAAGGGGGTTAATTGGGAAAATCGGTCCTTTAGTTGTACATATTGGATTGATAATATTACTTATAGGGTCAGCATATGGAAGTTTTACCAATCAATCAAAAGAACAATATTTGTTGCCTGGGGAAAGCTTGGATCTTATTAATGAGAGCACGAACTCAAAAGCCAATATAAAGTTAGTTGATTTTTCTATAGAACGAGAAAGTGATGGTATACCCAAACAGTTTATTTCAAAGTTAGATTTTTCTTCTGAAGACTTAAAATTAAATGAAATAAAAACTGCCAAAGTTAATCACCCAATAAGGTTTCAAGGATTAACTATTTATCAAGCTGATTGGTCAATATCAAATATTGTTTTAGAAATAGATAATATACTTTATCAATTACATTTAAAGGAGATTCCTGAAATCGGAAATCAAGTTTGGGGAGTTTTGGTTGAATTAGGTTCAGAGAATAAAAAAAATTTCCTTTTAACAATAGATAATGAGAATGGTCCACTAAAAATTTCCAATATAGAAAATTTTTCCGGAAATAATCTCTATATCAATGAAGAACCCACTGAAATTAACTCTTCAAAAGTAGCTCTGAAAAAAATAATCCCCAGCAGTGGATTAATAATTAAAAATGATCCGTCTATTCCGTTTATTTACTTTTCTTTTATCTTAATAATTTTTGGAACAATAATAAGTCTTATACCTACTAAACAATTATGGATTCTTGTAAATATGGAATCACAAAAGTTATCCATCGGAGGTCTAAGCAATAAAAATTTAGTTGGTTTTAAAAAAGAATTTTTTAAATTATCAGAAGAAATAAAAAGTTTTTAATTTTTTTTCTGTCCACTAAAAATATCTAATTGCATAGAAACATTTCCTCTGGGGTTAAATGCAGCATTTAGATGTATCCAGTAAGGTGAGCCTGCATTCACTAAATCATCCATAATTCTATTAACAACTTCCTCATGTGATATTTTCATATCTCTGAAATTATTAATATAAAGCTTTAGAGATTTCAACTCATAGACTCTCAAATTTGGTTGATAAATAATATTTAGCTTTGCAAAATCTGGATAACCAGAAAAGGGGCACTTACATGTAAATTCAGGTAACTGGATAGAAATTTCATAAATTCTTTTTTTATTTGGATTCTCAAAACAAATTATTTTTGATTCTTCAATAATTCTTTCACCATATAGTGGACTTTTTGTCGAATCATTTAATTTAGCAGTACTCATTTTTAGTAGAACTTATTTACTAAACCTATATAAAAAGATCAAAATTCGCAAAATTCTCAACAAGCCTAAGTATTACAATTGACTAAGTCAAAACCTGTGAAATCTTATTTTTGTATCAATAGTAACAATCATAATGCCATTCAAAGGGGTTATATGTGTTTAGTTCAAAGACAAAATTAATGGACATTTGTTTGATAACTATCGATAACAACTTAAATAAATCCCTTCAACCAAAGAGTGCAAATGGAATGTTATGGCTTCAAACACACTTTGAGAATGATCAGTGGGAAGCATTATCAAATAGCACAGTAATCATTTCTGAGAAAAACTCCAAATTATTAATAGAAGATGCCATAAATGCAGGCCTTGATATTAAATGTTTTTCTGATATTTCAATGATGGATGTTTTCCCAAAAAACAATTAAAATAATAATATTCAAAGTCTAATCATGAAGAAAATTGAGGCAATCATACGTCCATTTAAACTGGAGGATGTAAAAATTGCATTAGTAAACTCTGGTATTGTTGGAATGACTGTGAGTGAAGTCAGAGGTTTTGGAAGACAAAAAGGACAAGTTGAAAGATATAGAGGTTCAGAATTTACTGTTGAATTCCTTCAAAAACTCAAAGTAGAAGTTGTAGTGGAGAATGAAAGAGTTAATTCAGTCATAGATGCAATTGCTGAAGCAGCAAAAACTGGGGAGATCGGCGACGGGAAAATATTCATCACATCAATTGATTCTGTTGTGAGAATTAGAACTGGTGACAAAGATGAAGAAGCTCTCTAATTCAAAGAGTTTTATTTACTAAATTTTGTATATATTCACTATTAATTCTTGGATTTGGTTCACTTCTTAAGCACATCCAAGCTAGATATTCATGATTTCCAGCTGGACCTACTAAAGGGGAAGCTATCAAATTCTTTATATTCCATTGAAAATTCTTAGCAGCCTCAATAACGGACTCTATAGCCTCAATGTGGAATTTAGGATTACGAACAACGCCACCTTTACTGACTTTATCTTTACCAACCTCAAATTGGGGTTTAATTAAAAATATTCCCTCTATAGAATCACCTACTAATAAATTACTAATAGAATTAAAAACTAACCTTAATGAAATAAAAGATAAATCAGCAACCACAAAATTTGGCAATTCAACACTTCTAGATAAAAGATCATTAGGTTTTAAATTTCGAATATTTGTTCGTTCAAAAAGTATAACTTTTGGATTTTTTCTAATCTTCCATGCAGTCTGTCCATAACCTACATCTATTCCATAAACTAACTTTGCGCCTTGTTGCAATAAGCAATCAGTAAATCCCCCAGTTGAGATTCCCGCGTCAACACATATTTTATCTTTTACATTGATTTCAAGTTTTTTAAATGCCTCTAATAATTTTTCGCCTCCCCTTGATACAAACATAGGTTCGGAATCGATAAACAATTCAGAACCAACTAATACTTGCTGTCCAGGTTTATCGAATACTTTGCCATTACTATCTCTTACCTTGCCTGCAAGAATTAAACCTTGGGCTTTTTGACGAGTTTCACATAAACCTTTGTTGAGAAGATAAAGGTCTAATCTACTTTTTTCAATCATCTATTCATGCAAAAAAAGACTGAATAATGAACTTCCACAAGATTAAGATCCAAATTCTTTAATACCTTCTAATTTTAAATGCGAACTAAATAATTACCCATTATTAACGAAGGCAATTTGTAAAAATATTTTAATATTTAAACTTTCTTTAAACAGTTAAAAAATCTGTTACAAAAAAAATAATTAACAGGCAAATATGTGCAATGGCAAGTACATCTTTAAGGTATAGGGCAATTATTCGATTTTGGTTATAAAGTTTAAGATGGTGATTATTAAAAATTGTGATCGAGCGTTACACATTACCCGAAATGGGGCAAATCTGGACTGAAAGTGCAAAATTCCATAGTTGGCTTAAGGTTGAAATAGCTGCATGTGAAGCAAATTGTTCTCTCGGAAAAATTCCTGAGAATGCCATGAAAGATATTCGTTCAAATGCAAAGTTTGATGAATCCAGAATTAAAGAAATTGAGAAAGAAGTTAAACATGATGTAATAGCATTTCTTACAAGCGTCAATGAATTTGTAGGAGACTCTGGTAGATACATACATGTTGGAATGACTAGTAGTGATGTACTTGATACCGGATTATCTCTTCAGTTGAAAGATTCTAGTGAATTATTACTAAAAGAAATTGAGAAACTAGAAAATGAAGTCAGATTATTAGCAAGAAAGCATAAAAATACATTAATGATTGGCAGGTCACATGCTATTCATGGGGAGCCAATTTCCTTTGGTTTTAAACTTGCAGGATGGTTAGCAGAAATAATAAGGAACAAAAAAAGATTATTAACACTTAAAGAATCCGTAGCAATAGGACAAATAAGTGGTGCAATGGGAACTTACGCCAATACAAACCCTGAAGTTGAACAAATAACTTGTGATTTACTCGGCTTAAAACCAGATACAGCAAGTACCCAGGTTATATCAAGAGACAGACATGCAGAATATGTTCAAACAATTGCTCTCGTTGGTGCTTCACTAGATAGATTCGCGACTGAAATAAGAAATTTACAGAGAACTGACGTTTTAGAAGTTGAGGAAGGATTCACAAAAGGGCAAAAAGGAAGTTCAGCAATGCCTCATAAAAGAAATCCTATTCGGAGTGAAAGAGTAAGCGGTTTAGCGAGAATTTTGAGGAGTTACGTCTTAACAGCTCTGGAAAATGTCCCACTTTGGCATGAAAGAGATATTAGCCATAGTTCAAATGAGCGCATTATGTTACCTGACGTATCAATCTGTTTGCATTTTATGCTTAGAGAAATGAAAGACATAGTAAGCAATTTGGAAGTTTATCCAAAAAATATGCTCAAAAATTTAAATATATATGGCGGCGTGATTTTTAGTCAGAAAGTTTTACTTTTGCTTGTAGAGAGGGGTATTTCTAGAGAAAAGGCGTATAGCTTAGTACAAAAAAATGCGCATCAGGCCTGGAATACTGAGAATGGGAATTTCAGAGAAAATATAGAGAGAGATAATGAAATTATGGATTTTATTGATCAAAGTGATTTAGAAGAATGTTTTAATCCTTCAATTCATCTGAATAATTTAAGTGTAATATGGGAGAAGCTCGGTATCTAGATTACTGAAAACCTTATCTCATTTTAATCAGTGTTTTCAGAAGAATAATGACAAAAAACTTTAGGATTGAAAAAGATAGTATGGGAACAATAGAGGTTCCCATGGAAGCTTTATGGGGTGCTCAAACACAAAGATCAATAATAAATTTTTCTATTGGAGAAGAATTAATTCCAATTGAGTTAATTTATTCACTCACCCTCATAAAAAAAGCTGCTTCAATTGCGAATTTCAATTTAGGGTTAATAGATAAAAGAAAAAAAGATTTGATTGTTGAGGCATGTACAGAAATACTTGATGGGCTTCATGATTCACAGTTTCCCTTAAAGGTTTGGCAAACAGGTAGTGGCACACAAACAAATATGAATGTAAATGAGGTAATTTCAAATATTGCAGCATTAAAAACAAATTCAGAGCTTGGTAGTCATCAACCAATTCATCCGAATGATGATGTAAATAAATCTCAGTCAACTAATGATACTTTTCCTGCTGCTATTCAAATATCTGTTGTTAATGAAATAATCAAAAATTTAGTTCCAACAATAAGAGAACTTACGAAGATCCTTGATAAAAAAAGTGAAGAATGGAAAGACCTAATAAAGATAGGAAGAACCCATTTTCAAGATGCAGTGCCCCTTACTTTTGGGCAAGAAATATCAGGTTGGTCAGAGCAACTTAAAGATGCTGAAAATGCAATTATTATGAGTCTGAATGAATTATATTTCTTACCTCTTGGAGGAACTGCAGTTGGTACAGGGATTAATTGTCCAAAAGGATTTTGTGAAGAGTCCATAAAATCAATTTCCGATTATACAAATCTAATGTTCTATAAATCAAAAAATAATTTTTCTATCATGGCCTCGCATGATCGTCTAGCTCAAGTAATGAGTCAGATAAAAATATTTGCAGGTGCATTGTTTAAAATTTCAAATGATATAAAAATTCTATCTTCTGGTCCAAGATCAGGAATATATGAATTAATTATCCCTCAAAATGAACCTGGAAGTTCTATCATGCCGGGTAAAGTGAATCCGACGCAATGTGAAGCCTTATCAATGGTTTGTACTCAGATAATGGGTCTTGAATATGCAGTTTCAATGGCAAATTCTAGCGGCACATTACAGATGAATGAATATAAGCCTCTTATTGGATTTAATATTCTTACAAGTTTAAAATTACTTAAAAATGCAATAGAAAACTTCAGAATAAAATTAGTTGATGGGATGGAACCTAATCAAAAAAAAATGAAGTTAAATTTAGAAAATTCACTAATGTTGGTTACAGCCATAGTGCCAAAAGTTGGTTATGAAAAGGCAGCTGAAATTGCAAACCTTGCTTTCAAAGAATCATTAAATTTAAAAGAGGCAACACTTAAACTTGGTTATTTAAACGAAGATGAATTTGATAAAGCAATGAATATAAATTCAATGATTTGATAAAAAATTTAAGAATTATTGTCAATTCTTTTTGTTGCAGGATTAATATCTTCAGAGACTTTTATAAGATCATTAGATTCAGAAACAGGAAAACGATTAATAGCTTTTAATGCTAGCTTTGCTTTGGTTTTTAATTTATTACTAACACCAATACAGTATTGCACTTGAGAAAGGACATCAATTGATCTTCTAATAATCCTCACTACATCACCTTCGTCTAATGAAGTATTAAAAACCAAATCTTTCCATTTTTTTCCCTTTGCCCATTCAGTAATAATTCCAGTCAACTCTGTTTCTAGATAGATAGGAATTTCAATATGAAGCTTATTCTGTTGCGAAGTTACTAATTTTCTTAAACCATCTAATTCATTAAAAACATCTATTACCTTTAAAGAAGGCTTGAAATTACACCAAAGATTTGGCCTTCTTACATCAACACATATAGCTTGAATAATGGCAGCTAACTCAGGAGGATCTAAATCGTCCAAATAACCACTAACTAAAACAAGACCAATCCATAATTCATTTTCACTTCTTATTGCACCAACTGTTTGTCCAACTTCTGTCAATTCCAAATCATTTAAACAACCAAAATGATTCAAAATTTTAATCAAATCGGTAAAAGTTCTCCAGTTATGATTTTCTTTACCCTCAAGAAGTTTTTTTCTCATATTTATTTCTTGTTCAACATCAACAATTCTTTTTCTATATTTCTTTAACTTCTTGGAGTCTCCAAATGTATGGGCGGGATGATCAGTGATTGTTTCTTCTAAATTATTTATTTGTTGCTGTTGTGCCAAAACTTCCGTTGTCAGATCATATTGTGGAGTTTGTAAATCATTTTTTTTAGAAACTTCTAAAATTCGATCTGCAAAACACTGCGACACATCATCTCCCCTAAATACCTCTCCAGAAAAATACATCTTTGGTGCTTCAAGTCCTAAAACATCAATTGCATCCAAATCATTAAAAATACTGACTATGTATGATGGTTTTATAAGGATAAATAAATTATCAATTGTCAAACACAATAAACTTTTAATTTTTTGAGATTCATATATTTTCTTACAAATTAATCCTGGAACAATTTTTCTTTTAATTTGTGGAGCTTTGATTGAAATTAAGCTTCCATCTTTTATATATGGGAGTGCATTAGTGATCTCTTCTGATAATTTTTCTGCTGCTTGTTTTTCTAAAATTTTCAAGAGCCTTCTCTCTTCTTTAAGACGATTTTTTAACTTTTCGTAGGCATCAAAATCTTTCCATGAAACGTTAGATGTAATTTTTTTTAATTCAATTAAATCTTTATCTAAATTTTCAAGAATCATATTCTCACCAGAGGATTCACCTAAATATAAAAAACTACCAAAACTTCTTTTAATTAATTCTTTAGACTTCTCTAAAGTATAACTTTGTAAAAGATTAAGTACCATTCCATAGCTAGGAGTGAATTGACTCTCTAAAGAATTTGGTTTGCTTATAGCCAGTGCACTTGCTTCTTTGGCACCTTCGAATCTTGTTTGTAATGTAACAACATAACCTTGGGTATCTTTTCCTCTTCTTCCGGCTCTTCCTGACATTTGCAAAAATTCACTGCTAAATAATAATCTATGCCCATCTTCTGTCCTTTTTGATAAAGAAGAAATAACAGTTGTTCTTGCGGGCATATTAATTCCTGCAGCTAGAGTTTCGGTTGCAAAAACAACTTTTATCAAACCTTGCTGAAATAGTTCCTCAACCAATTCTTTCCATGCAGGCAATAATCCAGCATGATGAGATGCAATACCGCGTTTTAATGCCTCGCATTGAGATTTATCTTTAATTGCCTCTTGATTATTTTTAAGATAAACATCTAATTTTTGGGATATCATATTTGCTTCTGAATAACTTACTAAAGTTAAATCTTTTATATTCTCAATAGCCTTGTCACATCCTCTTCTACTAAAAATAAAATAAATAGCTGGCAACATATTTCGTTCAGCCAGTTTTGAGATCACAAAGGCAATTGAGGGAGATTTTGGTTGCATTATCCTCCCCACTTTCCCTCTCATTTTCTGCCCTTTAGGAGCTCTCCAAATCTTACAGTTTGGATGAATTCCATTACCCTTATTATTTAAAAGTGGATGGAGGCCCTTAACACTACAAAAAATAAAATCAAGTGGGACTGGTCTTTTATCACTATTAATTAGTACTGTGGGGCCATGAACTTTTTCTATCCAATTTTGTAGTTGATCTGCATTAGCAATTGTTGCTGATAAAGCTATTATTTGAGTTCTAGTAGGACAATGGATTATTGTTTCCTCCCAAACTGTGCCTCTTTGGGGGTCATTCATGTAATGACATTCATCAAGAATCACAGATTCTAAATTTTCTAAGGGATCATCAAATTCATCAAATTCGCCATAAAGCATGTTCCTAAAAATCTCAGTCGTCATGACTAAGATTGGTGCTTCTCTATTTATACTTATATCTCCAGTTAAAAGACCAACCTTATTCTCACCATATTGATTAGCAAAATCTCTAAACTTTTGGTTTGATAGGGCTTTTAAAGGTGTTGTATAAAAAACTCTGCTGTCATGAGATAAACCTCTATATATAGCAAATTCACCTATCAATGTTTTACCCGAACCTGTTGGTGCCGTTAAAACAACAGAATTTCCGCTATTTATAGCTCGTATTGCCTCTAATTGGAAATCATCAAGAGGAAAGGGGAAATATTCCTCTAAATTAAGCAATAATTGTGATTGAAGAGAGGATGAGTTAACTTCTTAATATATGATCTATATAGATATTAATAAACAAAAAATACCTTGCAAACTTTAATAATAAATCTAAATCTTTTTAATTAAATCAATTATATTTTGCCAAAATGAAAAAAATAAAAATTCCAAAAAATAGACTCCGTAAATTAAAAACATTTTCATTAGGTAAAAAACCATTCGAACTTATAAGTTTAAATTCGCAAAATAAAAAACTTATAGACTTATGCAGTAATGATTATTTTGGATTAAGTAGGGATAAGGATTTAATAAAAGCTGCTTACGAAATAAGCCTTTTAGAAGGTATTGGTTCAGGAAGCTCTAGGTTTATTACAGGTTCAAGACCAATACATAAATTATTGGAAACAAAACTTGCCAAGTGGCTTGATCAAGAAAAAGTATTACTTTTCCCAAGCGGATTTCAAGCAAATATAGCAGCAATCGGGGCTCTAGCAAACAGAAATAGTATCGTAATAGCAGATAAATTGATCCATAACTCTTTATTAGTTGGAGTCAAAGCTGCTCAGGCAAAACTGGTTCGATTTTCACACAATAATTTAAAGGATTTAGAAGATAAGATTATTAATTCTAACCCTACAAAAAATTCTATTTTAGTTGTTGTTGAATCTCTTTATAGCATGGAGGGATCAATTGCTCCGCTCAGAGAAATAACGGAAATTTGCAAAAAAAATAGTGTTCAATTATTAGTAGACGAAGCTCATGCAATTGGGATATTGGGGTCTGAAGGTAGGGGTTTAAGTTTTAATTGCCGTTCTGATATAACTATGATCACTGGAACTTTTGGAAAAGCATTTGGAAGCGGTGGAGCTTTTATAGCTTCCAATTCAGAAATTGGTGAATATCTTATCCAAACTAGTGGTGCATTTAGGTACACAACAGCGCTTGCTCCATCTTTAGCTGCTGGGGCACTAGAAGGTTTAAAAAAAATTTTAGAAAATAAAGAATGGGGTAATGATTTGTTATCTTCCGCAAAGCTATGGAAAGATGAAGTTATTAAAAATTTTAGTTTTCCAGTTCAAGGAGATTCTCACATTTTATCAATTATTGTTGGACAAGAAGAAAAGGCAATTTATCTACAAAAATATCTCGAAAAAAATGGGTTTTTAGCAATTGCGATAAGACCTCCAACTGTCCCAGTTGGGCAATCAAGAATAAGAATAACAATAAGGAGAGACTTAGATTTTAATCTGCTAAAGAATTTCATTGCTGTATTAAAAGATTTTAAATGAAACAAATTATTACTCAACATGGGTGGGGACTAAACAAACATTTCTGGGATGATTACAAAGTTGATTTTTTAAATAATAATTGGCATTGGCAAGATAATGAAAGAGGCTATTTTTCGACAAATAATTATCAAGCAAAATGGATTAAAAGCGACTCTAAAAAAGAAATCAGAATGACTTTATGCCACTCATATGGTTTTCATTTAATGCAAAAAAAAATTTTAGAAGAAGCAACTCATATTGTTCTTATCAATTCTTTTAATAATTTTCTTCCTGTGAGTAACAAGAGAAACTTTATTTTGAGGTCTTTAAAAAGAATGGAAACAAAAATCATAAAAGATAAACCTAAGGATTTGTTGAAAGAATTTATACATAGATCATTTATGCCAAATACTATAAATAATAGTTTTAAAAATATCTTTTATAAAAGTTTAGAGAGTTCAAATAAAAATCTTCTTTTAAGTGATTTAAAAGAACTTTACAAATATAGAGATTTTCCAGTATTTCTTAAAAAAGATTGCAAAATTATTTTTATAAAATCAGAAAATGATTTGATTCTTGACAACGAATCAAATAATAACTTTTTAGATTTCTTAAATAAAACACTTGATAGAAAGCCAATTTTAATTAAATTAGCTCAGCAAGGGCATTGCTTGAATAATTTAAATTTATACGAGATTTTACTTAATACATTTAATGATTGAAATGGATAATAAACAGTGGAATGAAAAAATAAAAAATAATTTCAATGATGCTGCATATCGGTATTTAGAATATTCAAATATTCAAAAATTTTTTGCGAAAAAGATTGTTCAATTTATCAAGGAATTAAATCCCCAAAAAAAAGGTGAATGGATAGATCTAGGATCGGGCCCAGGACTATTAGCTGATGAAATAGAAAAAAAATTTTCTTCCCAAAAAGTATCCAGAATTGATTTCAGCAAAAAAATGCTTCTTGAGAATAAATTATCTAGTAAAAAAATTATATGGGATTTGAATAATGATTTACCTCATGAAATCAATGACTGTTCTCTATTAACATCTAACTTTTGTATACATTGGTTAAACAACCCAGAAAAGATAATAAAAAATTGGTTTAGTAAATTAATACCCGGAGGTTTTTTAATCATTTCATATCCAACAAAAGATTGTTTTCCTGAATGGAAAGATACTTGTAGAAAAATTAATATTGAATATAGTGGTCTTAATTTCCTTTGCTCTAATGAATTATTAAAAGATTTCAACTCAACAGAAATTCATTACTCAGAAAAGTTTAAATATCTTGAAAATTTTGAAGATGTATATAAGCTTTTTAGAAGCATTAAAAATGTAGGAGCACAATCAACAAACTCTAAACGCAAAACAGTGAAAGAGTTAAAAGAAATTCAAAAGTTTTGGCCAAAGAATTACAATAATACAGTGAACCTTTCTTGGCAAATTGAGATTCAAATCATAAAAAAATTATGAGTATTAGGAATAGTATTTTCAAATTTATAATTTGTGGAACAGATACTGATATTGGAAAAACTTTAATAAGCTCTTTTTTCGTTAGAGGATTAAATTCCTTCTATTGGAAGCCTATTCAAAGTGGTATTGAATCGCAAACTGATAGTCAAACTGTTGAAAAGCTTGCTCAAGCAAATAAAGAGAAAATAATTAAAGAAGCTTATGTCTTTACAAAACCTCTTTCTCCTCATTGGGCTGCTGAAATAGATCAAAAAACTATTAACTTTGACACGTTGAGATTGCCAAAAGTAAAAGGTTCATTAATTGTAGAAACTGCAGGTGGATTAATGGTTCCAATAACACGTAATTTTTTGCAAATAGATCAAATAAAAAAATGGAATCTTCCGGTAATACTTGTATGTAAGAGCTCACTTGGAACCCTAAACCACACTCTGCTTAGTATTGAGGCCTTAAAACAAAGAAATATTGAGATTTTAGGTTTAGTAGTCAATGGCGAAAAACACCTAGACAACCCAAAAACTCTAGTTGATTTTACTGGTATTCCGTTAATTACTGAATTTCCTTACATCAAGAAAATGGACTCAAATAATTTAGATATACTATGGAAAGAACTAGACATCAAAAATAAGTTGATCTCACTTTTAAACTCAAAAATAAGTTAAATGAAATCTTTGGATTCAAAAACTCCAAATCAAGATTGGCACCCAAATATTTGGCCACCTTTTACACAAATCAATAACAGCAAACCGCAAATAGAAGTAACGCATGGTAAAGATGCCCTCCTATTTACTAAAGACCCTAAAAAAGAGCTAATAGATGCAATTAGTAGTTGGTGGGTAACTCTTCATGGTCATAGTAACGAATATATTGCCGATGCCATTTTCAATCAATCAAAAAAACTTGAGCAAGTTATATTTGCTGATTTCTTACACCCACAGGCAAAAAAATTGGCAGAAAGACTTAGTGAATTAACAAAACTAGAAAGATTATTCTTTTCTGATAACGGTTCTACTGCGGTTGAGGTTGCTTTAAAGATTGCCTTCCAATCATGGCAAAATAGAGGAGAAACAAGATCTCAAATAGTAGCTTTTGATGGCGCCTACCATGGCGATACATTTGGAGCAATGGCTTTAGGTGAAAGAAATATTTTTAATGAGAATTTCAATAATCTTATGTTCCCAGTTAGGAGAGTCCCATGGCCTTCAACTTGGATAAACGACGAAGAAGTAGAAAAAAAAGAAAATGAGGCGATCAAAAAATTAGAAACCCTACTTAAAACTCCCACAGTTGCAGTAATCATTGAGCCACTTGTTCAAGGGGCAGGAGGAATGAATATGGTTAGGCCTCAGTTTATAAAAAAAGTTTCAGAGACTATAAAAAATAATAATTCTTTGTTAATTGCAGATGAAGTTTTAACTGGTTTTGGAAGATGTGGAAGCCTTTTTGCATTTCAACAAGCCAAAATCATTCCTGATTTAATAAGTATTTCAAAAGGCTTAACTGGTGGATTTTTACCGATGGGAATAACCTTATGTAAAGAAAAAATTTTTCAATCCTTCATTGATGATTCTCCAAGAAAAACTTTTTGGCATGGACATAGTTTTACTGCTAATCCTTTAGGTTGTGCTGCAGCAAACGCTAGTCTTGATTTACTTGAAAAAGAACCAAAAAAATACCTTTCATTTAAAGAAAAACATTTATCTCATTTAATTAAATTTGAAAAATTACCTTATATAAAAAAGATAAGGGTATCCGGCACAATTGCTGCCTTCGATTTAGATATTGGGAACAAAAAAGGTTATTTTAACAATATTGGGAAAGAGATAAAGAGTCGTGCAATGGAGCAAGGTTTATTTATTAGGCCCCTCGGGAATGTTATTTACCTCTTGCCGCCTCTCTGTATAACCGATGATCAATTAGAAAAAAGTTACTGGACAATAAGGCAAATCTTAGACACTCTGTAGAAAGAAATTTAAGGTCCCTGTAGTATTGCATTTTCCACATCTTCTCTATTAATGCAATAGGAAAATAGTCTTTTAGTTTCTTGTCCTTCACTTTCCCAAATAACACTTAAATCTTCTTGTTCAAAAATAATAGTGGCATTCCAATTAGAAAGTAACAGGTACCATTTAGATGGATTATTAACATCCTTCACTGCACCTAAATCAGTTAGCCACAATTCCAATGATTGAAGTGAATTTTGGTTGATAGGTTTTTTAGAGAGATTCACAGACTTTTTTAGTATCATTTTACTAACCAGATAGGTATTGTATCTAATTCTTTACCAGTAAAAGAGGCAATAAAAATTGAACAAATCAAACTAATTGCAATGATCATAAATAAAAGAAATAAAGAAAACAATTCCCCATTTGAAAAAGGTCTTCTATTCCCTATTAAATTTTGATTATTTGAATCAATTATTAAATTGTTTAAAACTTTAGTATTATGCTTGCTTATAGATTTTTCCTTTAGTTTTTCATCATATATTTTCCTCAAATTACTATTATTCAAATTTTCATAAGCTTCCAAAACTTCTTGGAATTTACTTTTAGCTTCTTCTATTTCTAAAGAAGTTGTATCAGGATGCAACTCAATGGAAAGTTTGCAAAATGCCTTTCTTAATTCATGATTTGAGGCATTTTCATCGACACCTAAAATTTTGTAATAAGAAATTTTCCCTTTCAAAATACTCTTTTATTAATATTGTAATTCTAATAAATTTTTAATAAATAGAATGTGATTAATAAATGGTAAAAATTTATATTTAAAACGAAATGAAAAAACAAAACATCCTGGAAGAAATATCTGCCCTAATAACTCAAGAAGAAATAATTATGTTTCAAGAATTGCAAATTAAAATAAAAGAATTAAATAATAAAACTAATCTAACGAGATTAATTGATGGTGATGATTATTGGATAACTCAAGTATTTGACAGCATTTGGCCATTTAAAACTTTCCAGAATATTAATTTTGATAATAAAAAATTTTTAGATATTGGATCTGGATGTGGCTTCCCTGGTTTAGCTTATGCCATAACTCATCCTACTTCAGAAATATACCTAGTTGATTCTTCCAAAAAGAAAACAGATGCTTTAAAAAGCGTAATTAAGGAGATCAATTTCAAAAACAATATTCATGTAATCAATGCTCGTATTGAAAATTTAGCCCATCAATCGTCAATGAGAAATAGTTTCGATATAGCTACTACTAGAGCGGTGAGTAATCCATCAACAGTTTCAGAATATATATTACCAATGCTAAAAAAAGAAGGATTAGGAGTCTTATATTGTGGGAAATGGACTGATTTAGAAAGTAAAAATCTAGAAAAAACTTTAGAAATATTAGAAGGAAAATTTAAAGAGAAAAATAAGATTTTATTACCAAAACATAAAGGCACCAGGAATATTATTCTTATTCAACCTAAAAATTTTTGCCCTGAAATTTACCCTAGAAAAGTTGGCAAACCCGAGAAAGATCCATTATGAAATTATTTTTTTGATAATCTTTTAGAAACTTTATCTCCAAACTTTTCTTTTAAAGTTCTTAATTTATTTATAACTTTTTTTGGATTTATATGGCCTTCTAAAACTTTTAATAATTGGCCTTCAGAAACATCCACATCGAGTAAATTAGCGTTAGATCCTGGAAACCAATGACTTCCATTACCAAGCAGTTGATATCTAGCTCTTGCAAATCCCTCCATATCCAACCAATCTATTAAATTTGAAAGCCATAGTAAAACGGGAATATTAATATTCCCAGGAGTATATTCCCAACTCGGTAGATTTCTATTCCAATTTTGATACCACTCTAAACCTAAAACATTAATCGATTCCTGCCTTAATCTATTTATTATCTTTGGAATATACTTCTCGGATTCTGATAACAATGAAACAGCTTCCAAATGCAGTTCAAAATCTGCCTCTTTTGCAATACCCACACTAAGGGTATGGACATTTTTATTTCTTAAACAAAAAAGATCATTAAAAACTATGGGATGAAGTGGTCTACAAAGTTCCAACATTTTGTTTGAGGGAGTATGAAGATGTCCCCCTTTATCAGTTGGGCTTATTATAAAAACCCCAAGATCATATTTATTTGCTAAATTTATAACCTTTGTATTTTCTTGATTAATGAAATACCAGTGCAAATTTACATAATCAAATAAGTTTGTTGAAATAGCCTTCTCTATGAGCGAAGATTTTCCATGGGTTGAAAATCCAATAGATCCAATTATATTTTCTTTTTGCAAATTCCTCAAAATGTCAATACAACCCCCATTTCTAATGGCCTGATGTAAATGTTCAAATGTGTTAATGCCATGTATTGCTAGTAAATCAATTTTTTTAACTTTCAATTTTTCAATACTTGACATAACATCTCTCTCGAATATTTTTGGATCACTGTTTGGAGGAATCTTTGTTTGAATTATTTTAGGGATATTGTTAGAATTTTTAAAACCCATTCCTAATTGCACCTCAGAAGTTCCATAGTACTTAGCTGTTTCTACATGATTTAAGCCATATTTGTTTGCCAGATTTAATATATTTTCTACTTTATTTTGTTCTTGATATGAAATCTTAGAAAAATCTAATTGATCCCAACTTTTTTGAAATCTCATACCGCCCAAAGATAAAATAGGAATCTTAAGATTGGTTCGGCCAAACCTACGATATTGCATCTTTTTGGAATTAATGCTTATTCATTCTGGGTGGTTTTCCAAATGATTGAAACATATCCCTATCAAGACTATTCTCTAAATCATCCAATTCTTCAAACTTAACCCAATGAATACAATCAACAGGGCAGGTATCTATCGCTTCTTGTATCAAATCAACACTATCTCCATCTTGTCTTATTGCTCGGCTTCTACCATGAAATTCATCAACTAAGAAAGTATTTGAAGCCACGTGTACACAGTATTGACAACCAATACACTTAGCTTCATCAACCCATACAGCTTTTTCAGCTAATTGACCTCCTAATACAGGCTCCCAGCCTGTAATTTCTATATTTTTTTCAAAATTATCAAATGGATCGGTAAAATCCATAATTCGACATTAATTATCCCACTTGGTTAAGACCAATTCAATTGAACCATCATTTTGGTTTTTTTGTTCTACTATTTGATAACCATCCTCTTTTGTCTTAGAAATAATTGTTTGATAAGCATACATTTGAGTAACTTTAGAAATAAATCTTTCTACCGGAAGCTCAAATTTCCATAAATCAAGATCAGTGACTAATTCATAAGTACTTGAATTATTGTCCCATTTAAATCCGACTTTAGTGTCACCAGGTAAATTCATGCTTATATCCACAGCTGTAAACTTACCTCTATAGCCTTTAACAAACTTTTCTTCTTGATTGATGATATAACCTAAGTTATTTAAAGCCTTAATTAATGGCTCTGCTTCTTTAAGCTGGGTTTTAATAGTACTAAAATGTGACATTAGATTCTTTGTTAAATTGTTTTAAGTTTTCATTTTGATTAGAGATGAAAGCATCAGATGTTTTAGCCTTAACTGTTACTTTACCAAGTGCATCTTCGAGATTTCTTGTAGCTTCATTACATGAATCACCTGTAAATCCCTCAACAGTCTCTTCAACTCTACCGTCTTGATGAATTTTGAATCTCAATGTTTTTTGAGGCATTAAACTCAAGTACTAGGTACTTTTTACTTTATATAGAATAACGAAAAATTTTTGTTTCAGTTGGTACAAGTTAATTAATTTTAATTTTTATATTGAATATCTGATAAATAAATTTTTTTGATAGCTTCCTGAAAAAAAAATTAAAGCTATTTAATTATAAAAACCTTGCATCCCCATTGAATCTAGAGCGGTTTTTGCTTCTTCCATAACTGATGGCTCTTTATCGAAAAGAGCTATTTTGGTACATTCATCAACGAAACATTCTTGAAATGTATTATCTAATTTTTCAAACAACCTACACAATGACCAAATGCAATTACTTCTAACACCAGATTCATTATCTATTTTTAAACTTACTAAAAGCTGTTCTGCTGCTAATTCAGCATTTTCGGAAGAAACATTTCCAATTTCAGCTAAAGAACTAGATGACCATAGCCTTACAGCAGCTACATCATTTTTTAAAGCATTTATTAATGGCTTTAAAACAATTTGGTTATCATAATTAGCTAAGCTCCATGCAGTAGCCCTTCTGACATACGCATTATCATCAGTCTCCAAAAGACTGACAAGTTTCTGGACTGCACTAGGGCATGGATTACGTCCTAAAGCATATACAGCACTCATTCTTTCAACAGGACAAGGTTGATCAAGTAATGGTAATAAAAGAGGGAAAGATCTTTGATCTCTATATTCACAAAATATTCTTAAGCCCTGTATTCTTTCTTCTCTGTTACCTTCTAGCATTTTTAAAGCCGCATTGCACTCTTGAGTTATATTTAAACCTTTTGAAAAATTATCTTCATCAATTTGCTCTAAAGGATCTATTTCAATCTCTAAAGCCAATTCTCTGGCCAAAACATCTGGGTCAACTGCAATTTCAGCTAAGCTTTCTTTGTTAGGATCCTTATTTTTTGTCATTTTCTAAAACTAAAAATATTAATTCATAGGGGCTGGCGACATCATATCTCCTGGCAACCAAATTCTTGCACTGACTGCTAAAAAGGCAATCCCAAAAAGTGCGACGATAGCGAAAGGTAAAATTTTCGTCTTGATAAAACCCAAAGATTCTAAATTAATTAACACAATAATAACCTGTTTAATAGACTTTTAAAAAATTTTTCTTAGAAAATATTATTTTTTTCTTGCATTTTGTCTCAGCTGCCCACATGCAGCATTTTTATCTAAGCCTCTACTTTTTCGTAAGCTAACAGCTATACCATTATTAGAAAGTCTAGATTGAAATAATTGAAGATTTTTTAAAGAAGCTCTTTTAAATTCGACGTCATCAATTTGATTGTACTGTATTAAATTTACGTGGCATTGAAAACCTTTTAGCAAATTACTCAATTCAATGGCGTGTTCTAATTTGTCATTAACTCCACTTAGCATTAAATATTCAAAACTTACCCTTCGACCAGTATCTCTTACGAATTGCTTACTGTCTTCAATTATTTTTTTGATCTCATAATTTTTTGCACTAGGTATTATCTTTTCTCTTGTTTTTTGGTTTGAAGCATGTAGGCTTATTGCTAATGTAAATTGACAATTACCTAAAATTTGAAAAGATTTTTTTGATAATTTATTTATCATTTTTGGAACAGCAACAGTGCTCACAGTTATTTTTCTTTGACTAATTTGAAAATCATCATTTATTGATCTAATTGACAACAGCAAGTCGTCAATATTCAATAAAGGCTCACCCATACCCATGAAAACAATATTAGTCACTTTTCTATTCATTTCATTTTCAATAAACAAAATTTGATCTAATATTTCACTTGCTTTCAAAGATCTCTTCAGACCTTCTTTCCCAGTTGCACAAAATTTGCAGTCCATAGGACAGCCTACTTGACTAGAAAGACATGCAGTAAGTCTTTTTTCAGTTGGTATGCCAACGCACTCTATACTTTCATTGTCCTCTGTAGCAAGTAAAAGCTTTAAGGTGCCATCACTAGCCAAGTTTTTTTCTTGCAATCTAAGTTCGCTTACTTTAAAACCGTCATTTCTTAATTTGTTCCTAAAATCTTGAGGTAAGACTTCTATTTGATCAATATTTTTCTTTTTATTTCTATAGTTATATATCCACTTATAAATTTGACGACCTCTAAAAGCAGCCTGACCATAGTTTAGAGCTACATTTTCTAAGTCTTTAATACTACTTCCAAGAAGATTTTTCAAATTATTGATTCTTTATTTCAAAACTATTTTCACCATAACAGCAAACCGTGTTTTAAAAAGAATTCTGTAAGGATTAACGCAATGAACCCAATCATGGCCATTCTGCCATTAAGTCTTTCATTATAATTATGAAAACCATATCGAGGTAATTTTCTTTTTGGGATAATCTCGGGCTTAATCATCAATTGCTGTATAAAGAAAACATTCTAGTAACTAAAAATAATATTAGATAATATTTATTCATCTGAAAGAAGACCTTCCTCTTGTAATCCCTCTAATGCAGCAGGATCAGGTAATTGATCTTCAGAAAATTGATTTTCAGCACTAGGTCTTGCAAATGCAGCAAAATTACTTGATGAAGGATCGATTCCATGTCGATTCCGCGTAGTCTCCAAATCTTCATCACTCGGATCATCAAGTATTGCAGTAGAGCTTACAGTAGGTGTTTGGGGCATATCGACCGTGTAATCTGGTCTTAAGTTCTGTGCTCTTCTATATCCACCAGACTCTTCAGCTAGTATGTCAGGATGAGGTCCAGCCTCTGAGGCTAATTCCTCTACAAATCCGCTAAAACCAGTACCTGCAGGTATTAGTCTACCGATAATAACATTTTCTTTTAAACCTCTTAACCAATCTGATTTACCTTCAATTGCAGCCTCTGTAAGAACCCTTGTAGTTTCTTGGAATGAAGCTGCTGATATAAAGCTATCTGTGTTAAGGGAGGCTTTAGTAATACCTAACAAAACTGGAGTGAACTCAGCTGGAGCACCCCCAGT
Organism: Prochlorococcus sp. scB245a_520K10; assembly: GCA_000634515.1. GTDB lineage: Bacteria > Cyanobacteriota > Cyanobacteriia > PCC-6307 > Cyanobiaceae > Prochlorococcus_A. The sequence continues at coordinate 54,997 of JFNU01000202.1, forward strand.
AATTCCCATTGCTTGATTTGTATCTTCCACTTGTCTCAATTCTATAAGTTCACCAGGCAAGAGAGTAGTATCTCCAGCATCTTCTATGCGGACTTTACTGGTCATTTGTCTGACAATAACCTCTATATGCTTATCATCGATAGCTACTCCTTGAGATTTATAGACATTTTGGACTTCATTTACCATACTTCTTTGTAGTTTTGATATAGATTCTCGTGCTGCATCTAGTAGAGGTTTTTGATCCTTTAAATCGCTGAAGTAACAATCTAATAATTCATGAGGATTAATCGGACCATCAGTTAAAATTTCTCCACCTTTAACCTGTTGTCCATCACTCACCATTATATTTTTCCCAAGAAGTAGTTGATATTCGTTAACTGAATCATCTTTTTCAATAACCGATAAAGACACTGACTCTTCATCATTACCTTGTTTAATCTGAACAATTCCAGATTTTTTACACAAAATTGCAGAATCTCTTGGTCTCCTAGCTTCTAATAACTCTTCAATTCGAGGCAATCCTTGAACAATATCCCCAGTTTTCTGTCTCTCAAAAACAAGTAAAGCTAATCCATCACCCCTTAGAACTAAATCTCCATCTTTAACATGTAAAACCGAATCGGGAGAAACCATATAAGGCCTGCCAAGTCTTAAGGTTACTGAACTACTAGAAACTTTTTCGATTTCTCCACAAGAAGTAGACTTTTCAGATTTACTAATAAAATCACCATCAACTACACGATCACCTATTTTCACGACTGCATTATTGCTAATCTTAATTTCAATTTTGTCTTGTTCTCTTTCAACAATTAACCTTCTTATGGGCTCATCATCTACAACATTTGGCAATTGAACTAATCCCTTTTCTTTACAAAGAATTTGAGTAGTAGCTATTACATCTCCAGCTTTAACTATTTGATTATTATCGACTTGCAATTCTGTATGTGTCGAGCCATGACTTGAGTCGGATATAGTATCTCTTCTTACAAGAATTGATTCTAATATTACTAAACTTAATCGCTTAATTGATGAATCATTTTCATCTTCAATCGACTCGACATCAATAGTCATCTGAGGAGTAGCATCAAAACTTTCAATACTTAAATTTGTTCTAAGTAATTCAACTCCTTCAACTGATTTGATTAATTCACCATCTTTGTAAGTAAGCCTTTGAATAGCTTTTAAGCCTAAATGCGGTCCTTTTTCCTGCTTAACATGAGATAATTGAGGTAATTCTGCTTGATCTGGAATAGTAAATTCTTCTACAGTTCTTAAAAGCAAGCCTCTACATTTGGAGGTTTCCAATTTCTGAACAAATAGAATTTCTTTATTATCGATACCATCCAAAATCTTTTCGCCGGGATTAACTAAAATACCTTCTTCTGTAAATCTATTCAAAACTTCTTCATCTTCGCACTCATGAAAAGTTCCATTTCTTACAGTTATTTCACGGAGAATATCATTTTTCTGAGTAACAGTAACAATTCCTGAAGTTTGACTGAAGATATCTTTTACTACTTCTGTTCCTGCCTCAATCCATTTCATATCTTCAATCATCAAAAGAGATATATCCTTGTTTATTTCATGTGTCTCTTGGGGAATCCAAAGTAATGTTCCCCCTTGACTAACTTCAAAACCATTTTTAGATGATCTTGCTTTTTTAACACTTAATCCTGGTGAGTATTTGACTAAACCACCAGTTTTTGTACGGAATCTTTCATCCGTTAATTCTGCTATAACCTCACCATTACTAATTTTGCTACCTGGAGAAGTATTCAAACGATAGGAGGTTCCATCACTAGATTCCAAATTATATATTTGACCTGAATGAGTAGATTCTTCAATCAATTTAAAATTGCTTAAAGACATTGCTGTAGTAACAATTTGAACTTCCCTTGAATCTCCAATTGATTCCCTTAATCTAACTTGTCCTCCGAATTCACTTGATTGACTTGCCTCTGCTAAAACAGTTCCTTCATCTACAGACTTTCCAGTCAAGACAACTGGTCTCGCATTAGGTGGTAAATTATAAACGTCTCCAGCTAGAACCCACAATCTGCCTAATCTTTGGGCTTTTAAAGTAATATTTCCCTGTCTATCTGTAACTTCCTTAGGTTGAATGACCTTGTCGTACCTAACTTGACCAGCTAAGTCGCAAATAACATCCTTTGTTGCTTTTTCAACGCTTTTTTTCACAGCTCCAGCGGTGATCTGTGCAACTGTTATGTCAGAATTTATTTTTTCACCGTCATCAACGAATAAAAGCGATCCACTAGAGACTTCAATTTTTTGAGCTTTGTTGGAATTATTTCCTTGGGGAACTATCTTTAAAATGAAATCAACTTCCGCTTGTTTAGCTTCTACGCCATGTGGAGTTCTATAACCTCTAATCTTTGCTTTTGAACTAAATTCAACTTTACCGGAAATTTTTGATCTTACTACTCCACTTTCAGCAGTTGATACACCTCCAGTATGGAAAGTTCTCATTGTTAATTGTGTTCCCGGTTCTCCTATAGATTGAGCAGCAATGATTCCTACTGCTTCGCCTAAGTCAACAAGATGATTATGAGCCAAAGCCCATCCATAACATCTTCTACAAACCGACCTATTGGCTTCACATGTTAATGGAGATCTTATGTTTACCTTTACAATGGATGCTGCCTCAATTTTTTGCGACAATAATGGATCTATTGCAGTATTTTGAGGAATAATTAAATTGTCTTCGGAATCTAAAATATCCTCTGCAGTAAGTCTGCCAAGGAGTCTTGCTCCAAATTTACCATCTTCAGCTTCAACAACTATTGATCGTTCCGTTCCGCAATCTTCTTCTCTAACAATTACATCTTGAGCAACGTCAACTAATCTTCTGGTTAAATAACCTGAATCAGCTGTTCTTAAAGCAGTATCCACTAAACCTTTTCTTGCTCCATAAGAAGAAATTACATATTCAGTAACAGTCAGTCCCTCTCTAAAGTTTGTTCTGATTGGAAGGTCAATAATTTCTCCTTGAGGATTAGCCATTAATCCTCTCATACCAACAAGTTGTCTTACTTGGGACATATTACCCCTAGCTCCTGAATTGGCCATCATCCAAACAGAATTTAGAGGATCATTTTGATTGAAATTATTTTTAACAGCATCAACTAATCTTTCATTTGTTTCAGTCCAGGTATCAATAACTTTTGTATGTCTTTCAACTTCTGTAATTTCTCCGAGTCTGTAACATTCCTCTGTAGCAGATATTTGCTCTTCAGCTTGTCCTATCAAATCTTGTTTAGCTTCAGGAACTTTTAAATCATCTACTGAAATAGAAACAGCAGCTTGTGTAGCGTATTTAAATCCTAAGTCCTTTAAGTTATCAGCCATAGCTGCTGTTATTGCAGTCCCATGGGTTTTATAAGCCCAAGAAACTAAATTTTTTAAGGCTTTTTTATCAATTACTTTATTCTTGAATGATGCCGGTGTTTTAGCTAAAGCAGGCATTGTAACTGGATTATTCTTTTTTGAGTTTTTAGTAGTTTTACGTACTCTGGAAGTTTTTTTTGGTTTAGATGATGTCATGATTTTTAGATTAATGAAAAATAGTTTTTAGAGATTACGTTTTTGATACAGAATCTATGATGGTATAGTTCATCACAACTCTCCCGACAGTCGTCAAAACAAATCTACTTATTAAATTATTTTGAGAGTCAAATCTGTCTCTTCGTAAATTCCAAATTTCTAATCTAGAGCCATCCTCTAGCTCTTCAGTTTTTTGTGGGGCACTCATTTCATCTTCATCTTCGACTTCTCCATTAAATCTAACCCATATCCATTCATGTAGGCTAAGTCTCCTATCTTCAAAAGCAAAAATGACATCTTCTAGTGAAGCAAAAGTAGTTTTATTTTCTCCAAAATCAGGTTTTTGATAATTAGGTTGCAAAGCCGTCAAATAATAAGATCCCAAAACCATATCTTGTGATGGAGTAACAATTGGTTCACCTGTAGCAGGAGAAAGAATATTGTTACTAGCCAACATGAGCATTCGTGCCTCGGTTTGTGCCTCTAAAGCTAAAGGAACATGAACTGCCATTTGATCTCCATCAAAATCAGCATTAAATGCAGGACATACTAAAGGATGCAGTTGTATAGCTCTTCCGCCAACAAGTTTTGGTTCGAAAGCTTGAATTCCCAACCGATGTAACGTAGGTGCTCTATTTAAAAGAATTGGGTGACCTTCTATAACTTCCTGAAGCACCTGCATTACTTCATCATCAGCTTTTTGTATTAATTTTTTTGCAGCTTTAATATTATTTACAATATTTTGACGTATTAATCTATGAATAACAAAAGGTTGAAAGAGCTCAATTGCCATTTCCTTGGGTAGACCACACTGATGCATTTTTAACTTGGGGCCTACAACTATTACAGAACGTCCTGAATAGTCAACGCGCTTACCAAGCAGATTTTGTCTAAATCTTCCTTGTTTTCCTTCAATAATGTCACTAAGAGACTTAAGCGCTCTATTATTTGCACCAACGACGGTCCTTCCCCTCCTTCCATTATCTATAAGAGCATCAACTGCCTCCTGAAGCATTCTTTTTTCATTTCTTACAATAATTTCAGGCGCCAAAATTTCTTGTAGCCTAGCTAATCTGTTATTTCTATTTATGACTCTTCTATAAAGATCGTTTAAATCAGAAGTTGCGAATCTTCCCCCATCAAGCTGAACCATAGGTCTAAGGTCTGGAGGTATAACGGGAATTGCATCTAAGACCATCCATTCTGGTTGTGCATTAGTTGCAATGAAATTATCAATAACTCTTATCCTTTTTATGAGTTTTGCCCTTTTCTGCCCCTTACTATGAATAATTTCCTCTCTGAGCTCCTCAGCAACCTGATTTAAATCAAGATCCTCAAGTAATTGCTTCAAGGCCTCAGCGCCAATACCAACAAAAGGTTCATTTTCAATTGTTGAATCTTCAGCATAGATCTCATCTTCAATTTCCAGCCATTCATCCTCTGTAAGTAATTGCTTATATTTGAGTTCTTTATGATCTCCAGGATCTAAAACAACATAACAATTAAAATAAACTATTTGTTCTACATCTCTTAGTGGAATATCCAAAAGAATTGCGACGTAACTAGGAATTCCTTTCAGATACCAAACATGGGATACTGGCGCAGCAAGTTTTATGTATCCCATCCTATGTCTTCTAACTCTACTTTCAGTTACCTCAACACCACATCTTTCGCAAACAATACCCCTATGTCTAACTCTTTTATACTTACCACAATGACATTCCCAATCTTTGGAAGGCCCAAAAATCTTTTCACAAAACAATCCATCCATTTCTGGTTTAAGTGTCCTGTAATTGATGGTTTCAGGTTTAGTAACTTCTCCCACCACTTGTCCATTAGGTAATGTTCTCTGCCCCCAATCCATTATTCTTTGGGGAGAAGCTATTGAAATTTTGACGTAATCAAAGTGATTTTCAGTTCTTAAGTTGCTGTTAGTCATTTTTGGGAAATTTAAATTAAAAATTTTTAATTGAGTATTTAATCTTCCTCATATTCAGAGGTTCCAAGTGATTCATACGTTGGCCTCGAAGGAGTATTTCTTCTCGGATTTATATCTTGCATTAAATCCACCTCTTTACCTTCGTCTGTATAAACCCCAATATCAAGACCTAGAGATTGTAATTCTCTCATAAGAACTTTAAATGACTCAGGTGTACCGGGCCTAGGGATAGGTTTACCTTTTACTATTGCATTAAGAGCTTCATTTCTTCCTTGCATATCATCAGATTTAACTGTTAATAATTCTTGAAGGGTATAGGCTGCTCCATAAGCTTCAAGAGCCCAAACTTCCATTTCTCCAAGCCTTTGTCCGCCTTGCTGAGCTTTTCCACCCAATGGTTGTTGGGTAACTAAAGAGTAAGGTCCAGTAGATCTTGCATGAATTTTGTCATCTACCAAATGTACTAATTTAAGAAAGTGAGAGTATCCAACCGCAACTGGCTGATCAAATGGTTCACCTGTTCTACCATCCTTGAGTAATAACTTTCCAGGATCTTTAGGATTATAAACCCAAGATTTGCCGGGTTGTTTTGAAGCCTCCTCTAAAAATGCTTGGACAGTCTGATGTGATTTTTCAGCACCGTACATTTCATCAAATGGGACGACTTTAACCCTGCAATTTAAATTAGAGGCTGCCCAGCCCATTAATAGTTCAAAAACTTGGCCTACATTCATCCTACTTGGAACTCCTAGAGGATTAAGTACTATGTCTACAGGTGTTCCATCAGGCAAATAAGGCATATCTTCTCTTGGTAAGATTCTGCTTATAATTCCCTTATTTCCGTGCCTTCCAGCCATTTTGTCTCCGACTTGGATTTTCCTTCTCTGGGCCACATAAACTCTAACAACCATATTCGCCCCTGGAGGTAACTCATCACCTTGTTCTCGGGTATAAATGCGTACATCTAAAACCCTTCCCTTTTCAGTTTTAGGAACCCTTAGGGAGTTATCTCTAACATCTCGAGCCTTTTCGCCAAAAATAGCTCTCAAAAGTTTTTCTTCAGGAGGTTGGTCTGATTCACCTTTTGGAGTAACTTTCCCAACAAGAATATCTCCACTCTCGACAAAAGCGCCAATTCTAATTATTCCCATTTCATCAAGATTGTTCAAGCTTTCTTCAGAGATATTGGGAATCTCTCTTGTGATTTCTTCAGGTCCTAACTTTGTTTGTCTTGCCTCAATTTCATATTTTTCAATATGGACTGATGTATATAAATCATCAGTTACCATCCTTTCGCTTACTAGAATTGCATCTTCGTAGTTGTAACCCTCCCATGGCATATATGCAATTAGGACATTCTGGCCTAGTGCTATTTCTCCACCTTCACATGCCGATCCATCTGCTAACACTTGCCCAGATATAACTTGATCTCCAATTTTTACTATAGGTCTTTGATTTAAGCAGGTATCTTGATTAGATCTTTGATATTTTTGAAGATAATGAAAATGTTCATTACCATCCTTATCCTTAACAACTATCTCATTAGCGTCTACATAAGATACAGTCCCATTAACTTTTGTTATGGGAACCATCCCCGAATCTCTAGCAACTTGAGATTCTAAACCTGTCCCGACTAAAGGACGTTCTGGCCTGAGCAATGGAACAGCTTGGCGTTGCATATTAGAACCCATGAGAGCTCTATTCGCATCATCATGTTCCAAAAAAGGAATTAGTGAAGTCGCTACTGAGATTACTTGAACGGGGGAAAGCTGAACATAATCAACTTGATGTGGCGGTACTTTCTCAAAATCTTGTCTGTATCTTACTGGTATTAGATTTGCAAGTATATTTCCATCCTTATCAGTTGCCACATCTCCAGGAGCTACCCTGCACTCATCTTCTAAATCAGCAGATAAATAGACAGGATTTCCTTCTTTGTTAACTTTACCGTTATCAACTTCCCAAAAAGGTGTTTCGATAAAACCATACTCATTAACTCTCGCATGGGTAGCTAAAGAATTTATTAGTCCTGCATTAGGACCTTCAGGAGTCTCAATAGGACATAATCTTCCATAATGTGAAGGATGAATATCTCTTACCGCAAAGCCTGCTCTTTCTCTCGTTAAACCTCCAGGGCCTAAAGCAGAAATTCTTCTTTTATGTGTTAATTCAGCCAAAGGATTAGTTTGATCCATAAATTGACTTAATTGACTTGAACCAAAAAACTCCTTTATGGCAGCAACCAAAGGCTTAGGGTTGACTAGTTGAGCGGGAGTCAGAGAATCTGTTTCCCCAACAGTCATTCTTTCCTTAATAATCCTTTCTAAACGATTAAGTCCAACCCTTACTTGATTTTGTAGAAGTTCTCCTACAGATCTAACCCTTCGATTACCAAGGTGGTCAATATCATCCAAACTCGCACCACCAATATCCAATTCTAGGTTAATTAAATAATCAATAGTTGAAAGAACATCTTCATGTGTAAGAGTTCTCACTTCATCTGGTACTGTAAGCCTCAATTTTTTATTAATTTTATATCTACCAACTCGGCCTAAATCATATCTTTTTGGATCAAAAAATCTGCTGTGTAATAGTTGTTGTCCGCCAGAAACAGAGGGTGGTTCACCAGGACGTAGCTTCTTGTAAAGCTCAAGTAAAGCCTGATCTTCTGAATTTATACCCTCGTCATTGGCTGAATCAATAGAGCTTTGATAAAACTCAGGATGTCTAAGTTTATCGACCACATCATTATCAGAAAGACCCATCGCTCTCATAAGGACATGAGCATTAATTTTTCTAGTTTTATCAACCCTTACATAAAGTAAATTATTTTTGTCAGTCTCAAATTTTAACCATGCTCCTCTATTAGGAATAACACTTGCATTATAAGTTCTTCTACCATTTTTATCCTGCTCATCTTTAAAATAGACTCCCGGACTTCGAACAATTTGATTAACAATTACTCTTTCAGCACCATTAATTATGAAAGTTCCTCTTTCAGTCATTAATGGTAATTCCCCAATAAATACTTCTTGTTCTTTAATTTCTCCTGTCTCTTTATTTATTAATCTGCAAGTTACATACATTTGAGAAGCAAATGTAGCATCTCTTCTTTTAGCTTCTTCAACGTCATGCCTAGGTCTTTTTAACCGGTATTCTTCACCAATAAAATGTAATTCTAATTTACCTGTGTAATCAGAAATGGGGGAAAAGTTTTGTAATTCCTCTATCAAACCCTTTTCCAAAAACCATTTAAAGCTTGCTCTTTGTACTTCAACTAAATCTGGTAGATAAGTAGCTGTTTTTGCTACCTGTAAAGCGCTACTGCTCATCCAAGAAAACCTGAGATTATGTGAGATTTACTATTTACTTTAAACTTACTCAAAAATTAACTGTTTAACTTTTATTTTTATACGAAACCAAGCATAAGATCTGGATTTCAACAAAAATTCAATTCAATATAAAAGCTATTAAAATTGTGCTAATAGTTTTGAAAACCATTAACTGAAAAAGTTAAAACAAAAAATTTAAGAAAATTTCCAGTAATTCCTTATATTAGCAGCTCCAGTGTTAATGTTACAAGTCAAATTTAAACAAATCTTCAGCATTCTTAGATGACTCTTTCGCAATTGTAATTAATTCCGTAGATCTTAATTGTGCCATAAAATTAGCTACATTTTCGACAAATGAAGGTTCATTTCTTTTTCCCCTATGAGGTACTGGGGCTAAAAATGGTGAGTCAGTTTCAATTAAATATTTATCACTAGGGACTAGTTTGGCGCACTCATGAATTTCTTGTGCTTTTGGGAAAGTCACTATTCCACTAAAACTGATATAAAAACCAAGATCTAAGAACTCCATCATTTCTTTTGGGGTTCCTGTCCAACAATGAAGAACACCTTTAGGACATTTACCTTTTTTAGAAAGATCATCACATATTTCGATCATTTCATTAGCAGCATCTCTGCAATGTATAATTACAGGTAATTCAAGTTCACTAGCTAACTCCATTTGGGGAATAAGAGCATCAATTTGCTGAGTCTTATTTTTACTTTTAAAAAAATCCAAGCCTAATTCACCTATAGCAACAACTCTCCTATCTTCTTGAGCTGATCTTCTTAAAAGAGATTTAGAACTTGGGTCCCATTTATTTGCTTCTAGCGGATGTAAACCAACTGAATAATAAATTTCACTAAATTCATGGGATATTTTTTTTAACTTAGGAATTTCTTCTAATTCACAACAAGCATGAACTAATTTTTTTACACCTCTTGAACGCAATCTTAGAACAACGTCATCTAGATCTTTCTCAAAATTTTCAAATATTAAATGACAGTGAGAGTCTATGAGTTCAATATCGCTCATAATTATGATCTGTCTTTTTACTTAGTGGTGAGAGTATTTTTTACAAAATTGTTGATTTTTGATTTTTTATTAGCCCCTGTATTCTTGTGAAGAACATTTTTTTTAACTGCTTTATCGATCAAACTAAAAGCTTTATTAAGGCTTGTTGTCACTAAATTTTTATTATCCTCATTAGGGTCTTTTGTATATTTTTCACAATTTTCTAGAGTTTTCTTTGTCAAAGTTCTTACTGTAGATTTGTATGATTTATTAATTAAACGATTTCTTTCGGCAATTTGTATTCTCTTTTTTGCTGATTTGTTATTGGCCACAGATGATATATAAATATAAGACTTTTATCATAACAAATAAATCGACTACTAATCAATCATATATAATTTAAATAGGAAATAAAATAGGTTCTTGAGCCTTTAAATTTGAAAAATTAAGTATATGAAGATCTTAAATAATAAGCAAGACGCGATCAAAGAATTAAAAAGGATTTCAAGCCGAACCAATTTTGAAAACAATAATAAGATAAATGCAATTGTCGAAGAAATACTACGAGAGGTAAAAACTTATGGAGATATTGCTGTAGAAAAATATACAAAAAAATTTGATGGTTTTAATCCTAACCCTATGCAAGTTAGCGCAAGTGATTTAAAAGATGCATGGGACGAAATTGATGGAGATTTGAAGCGATCACTTGAGTTGGCTCATAAAAGGATTAAAAAATTTCATGAAAAAGAAATTCCATCATCCTTCACTTTAAAAGGTGAACATGGTGATACAGTCCAAAGGAGGTGGAAACCAGTAAAAAATGCGGGTATTTATATCCCTGGAGGTAGAGCAGCCTATCCCAGTACTGTATTAATGAATGCTATACCTGCAAAAGTAGCAGGAGTACAAGAAATAATAATGGTATCTCCTGGGAATAGAGAAGGGACTATCAATAAAACTGTTTTAGCTGCAGCTCATCTATCAGGAATCAATAAAGTTTTCAGAATTGGAGGAGCGCAAGCAATTGGTGCTTTAGCATTTGGTACAAATCAAATAGATAAAGTTGATGTTATTTCAGGTCCAGGAAATATCTATGTAACTACTGCTAAAAAACTCATTTATGGCTCCACAGGAATTGATTCATTAGCTGGTCCAAGTGAAATATTAATCATTGCAGATGAAACAGCTCAAAGCACTCATATAGCATCTGATTTACTAGCGCAAGCAGAACATGATCCTTTAGCTTCTTCTATACTTCTCACTACATCAATGGAACAGGCAAAAAAAGTTTTTGAAGAACTTTATAAAAAAATAGATGATCATCCAAGAAAAGAAATTTGTATGCAATCAATAAAAAATTGGGGATTAATTGTTATTTGCGAAAATTATGATTCATGCATTGAGCTAAGCAATGACTTTGCTCCAGAGCACTTAGAAATTTTAACTTTTGATCCAAAAAAGATTCTTGAAGGTATTGATAATGCAGGAGCAATATTTTTAGGGAACTGGACGCCAGAAGCAGTTGGAGATTATCTAGCTGGACCAAATCATACTTTACCCACATCAGGAAATTCTAGGTTTAGCGGTTCCTTAGGTGTTGAAACTTTTATGAAAAACACTTCAATAATAGAATTTACTGAAGAAAGTTTAAGAGTTAACAGTCTTGATATTATTAATCTTGCTAAAAGTGAAGGTTTACATAGTCACGCTAATTCAGTACAAATAAGATTTCAAGATTAGCCAACCTTTGAGGGAGAGTAAACAACTGGAATATTTTTTTCGATTTTACCAACCAATACTTTGTCTGTAAGATCAACAAATAACCCGTTTTCTAATACTCCCGGAATATTGTTGATGCTCATTTCAATGTCTTTTGGATTTCTGATTCCATCATTGAACATTACGTCTAAAATTAAATTACCTTGGTCAGTAACCACTGGGCCAGCTTTTTTTGTAGCCATTCTTAAATTAGAACTGCCATTCATTTCTGAGATTATATCCTGAACTTGCTTCCAAGCATTTGGGAGGACTTCTACAGGTAAAGGAAAAGATAGATTTAAGTTTTGGACGAGTTTCGTTTCGTCAACAACAATCAACAATTGGTTAGCTTTAGATGCTACTAACTTTTCTCTAACATGGCATGCTCCTCCTCCCTTTATTAATTGAAATCCGGGATCAACTTCATCTGCTCCATCAATAGCTAAATCAATTTGAGAAACAGATGCTAAATCGATAAGCGGTATATCGAGTTCAAGCGCTAAAACTTCTGATTGAAAGGAAGTTGCAACACCCCTTATGTTTTGCAATTTTCCAGAACGAATTTCTTGAGCGAGGCTTCTTATCATAAGAGCTGCTGTAGATCCTGATCCTAATCCGAGAATCATGTCACTCTTTACTTCCTTAATTGCTGCATCAGCAACTATTTGCTTCATTTGAGTTTGTGAATCCAAAATCTTTTTTTTTGAGGTTATAAGTTATTAAATTTCAATGGGTGGTTTATGTCAAACCTGGGAGAGGTTCTGGTTTGATATTTATCTGTATCTCTTTATTATCTCTTAAAACATTTAGGAGGAATACTTTGCCTATCTGAGCTTTTTCAACTTCATCTAACAGAGCTTTAGGTTCTTTTATAGATATATTTTCGGTGGCTATTACCAAATCTCCTCTTCTTAAGCCAGCTTTTTCAGCAGGGCTATTAGGTATAACGGATTGAATTAAAGCTCCATTTCTTTCAGGTAATTGGACTAGTGAATTGGGATCTTGATTATGTTCTTTGGCAATTCTGGGATTTAAAGAAATCAATTGGACCCCTAAATATGGATGAATAACTTCCCCATTTTTAAGAAGCTGATCAGAAACACTTTTGGCCAGATTTATGGGTATTGCGAAACCTAGGCCTGCTCCGGGACCACTTCTTACAAGTGTATTTATTCCAATTACTTCACCATTAGAGTTGATAAGCGGACCTCCTGAATTTCCTGGATTTATTGCTGCATCAGTCTGAATAAGATCAAGCCTTTTATCTGAAAACCCTAGACTATTAATATCTCTATGTAGGCTACTGACTATCCCTAGGGTAACTGTTTTTTCTAGGCCGTAGGGAGTTCCTAAAGCTATTGCCCAATCTCCAACTTCAAGATCTTCAGAATTCCCAAGTGGAGCAAAACTAGAATAAGTAGATTCTTTAATTTTTACTAAAGCTAGGTCAGTAACTACATCTGTTCCCAAAACTTGGCCGTCTAGAATAGTTCCATCTGCCAAAGTTACTGAAACATCATCAACTCTTTCTACTACATGAGCATTTGTAAGTACCAAACCATTTTCATTAATGATGACCCCAGAACCTTGACCTCTTTCTCTCTCAGGTGTAATTCCTTGTTCCCCAAGTAAATCTCTCAATAAAGGGTCGAGTAAGGTGGGGTCAAATTGTTGTCTCTCTACCAGTCGCTCTGTATCAATTTTTACAACAGCAGGTCCAACATTTTTCACTGCAGAGGAAACAAAATTGTGATCTGCAGAAGAAGTCAAAGCTAAGACTTCAGTTTTCTGAGAAAAATTAACCAAACAAAAACAAACAATAATTAATACTTGGATTAAATTAATAAATTTAATCTTGAGAAATTTCATTTATTTAAAAATTTTTGGATTTATTAAATAAATCTAATTGAAGAATTATGTTATTGTTGTTTTTTTGTTTACATCCATAAAATACGAATTTTTAAATTTTTTATAGAAAAAAAATTATATGTGCGAAAATTATTTTAAATAAATTTGTATATATAAATTTTGAATAAAGACAATAAAAGTAAACTAGAATATATCTTGAAAAAAGTTGCCGATGAATGGAACTTCGAAATCTGTAGCTTAAAAATACAAACTAATCAAAATCCAATAATTATTGAAGTCATTATAAAAAAAACTACTGGTGATGATATTTCACTTGATGACTGTGCACTGTTTAGTACCCCAGCATCTGCAAAAATAGAAAATTCAAATCTTTTAAATTGTTCTTATGTGTTAGAAATTAGTAGTCAAGGGGTCAGTGATGAATTAACCTCAGAAAGAGACTTCAAAACCTTTAAGGGTTTTCCAGTTAATGTTCAGTTAAACCAAAAGAATTCAAAAATAAAATTTCTGAATGGTTTACTTTATGAAAAGTCTAAAGATTATTTAGCCATTAACATAAAAGGTAAGATTAAAAAAATCCCTTTTGACGAAGTACTAAAGATCAGTCTTTGTACATTAAAAGACTAATTATTTTCAACCATTATTCAATTTCCCCATCATAGATGGCATTAGTTATTCTCCCAGGTTTAAACAATCTCATTGAAGATATTAGTGAGGAAAAAAAGTTACCTCCTAATATCGTGGAAGTAGCCTTACGCGAAGCATTATTAAAAGGATACGAAAAATATAGAAAAACTTTTTACATTGGAATAAATGAAGATCCATTTGATGAAGAATATTTTAGTAATTTTGATGTTGGACTTGATCTTGATGAAGAGGGTTACAGGATATTATCCAGTAAGATAATTGTTGAAGAAGTTGAGAGCGAAGATCATCAAATATCTCTAGTAGAAGTTAAACAAGTTGCTGAAGATGCTCAAATAGGGGACACAGTTGTTTTAGACGTTACTCCAGAAAAAGAGGATTTTGGGCGAATGGCTGCTTCAACAACAAAGCAAGTTCTAGCCCAAAAATTAAGAGACCAACAAAGAAAAATGATTCAGGAAGAATTTGCGGATTTGGAAGATCCTGTTTTAACTGCAAGAGTCATAAGATTTGAAAGGCAATCAGTCATTATGGGAGTTAGTTCGGGTATTGGTAGACCTGAAGTAGAGGCGGAACTCCCCAAGAGAGATCAATTACCAAATGATAATTACAGAGCAAATGCAACTTTCAAAGTATTTTTGAAAGAAGTTAGCGAAATAGCCAGAAAAGGGCCACAACTTTTTGTTAGTAGAGCAAATGCTGGTTTAGTAGTTTATCTATTTGAAAATGAAGTACCGGAAATTCAAGAGGGTACAGTAAAAATTGTTGCTGTTTCAAGAGAAGCAAACCCTCCTTCTAGAGCAGTTGGTCCAAGAACCAAAGTAGCTGTCGATAGTGTCGAACAAGAAGTTGACCCTGTAGGTGCCTGTATTGGAGCTAGAGGAGCAAGGATTCAACAGGTGGTTAATGAATTAAGAGGAGAAAAAATTGACGTTATTAAATGGTCTTCAGATCCAATACAGTATATTTTAAACTCTTTAAGTCCTGCGAAAGTCGATCTAGTAAGACTAGTGGACCCTGCAGGGCAACATGCTCATGTATTAGTGCCTCCTGATCAATTGAGTCTTGCAATTGGGAGAGAAGGTCAAAATGTAAGACTTGCCGCAAGATTAACTGGTTGGAAGATTGATGTTAAAAACTCACATGAATATGATCAGGAAGCAGAAGATGCTGCAGTCTCTGAATTAATCATTCAAAGAGAGGATGAAGAGAATCTTCAGAGAGAAGCTGAGCAAAGATTAGAAGCAGAACAAGCTGAGCGCGCTGCAGAAGATGCAAGATTAAGAGAGCTTTATCCGCTTCCTGAAGATGATCAAGAATATGGAGAAGAACAATACGAAGAAGTTGCCTTTTCAGATAATGATCAATTAGAGACTCATCAAAATAGTGAACTATCATCCAAAGAGGAGAAAAAACGGTGACACAACAAGCCCCTGTTATGCGTATATGCATTTCATGTAAAAAAACATATGACAGGAAAGATCTTTTAAAGATTACCAAAGATCATAAGCAAGGCATTATGTTTCAAAAGGGAATAGGGAGATCAGCTTACATATGCAAGTCTACAAAATGTTACTCAGATTCCAAGATCAAAAAAAAGCTTCAAAAAGCTTTAAAAACATTTTTAGAACCTGAATTTATTGAAATTTTTGAAAAAGAAATTACAAGCTACAATGACCATCCCAATAAAGGAATATAATTAAAATAAATCCTCTTATAAAAAGAGTACAAATCAGATTAAATGACTATCAGCGATAAAATCAGAATTTACGAACTTTCTAGAGACTTAAATCTAGAAAATAAAGATATATTGGATGCAGCTCAAAAACTTTCAATTTCAGTAAAAAGCCATAGCAGCTCTATAAGTACAGAAGACGCCAAAAAAATAAAAAATCTTATTAATAAAAAAAATACAGATAAAAAGATACTTTCAATTAATAAGCCTTCAATCAAAAAAGATAATCACAAACAAAACAAAGAAGATAAATCTCCTTTTGTCTCCACTAAAAAAGGTGATCAAATTAAAGATAATTCAAACAAAAAGCCATTATTGATAAAACCTCTTAATAAGCCAGAAAGTCTTAAAAAAATTTCAAATCAATCTATAACTGCCAATAAACCCAATATTATTAATAGTTCACAATCTCAATCAAACCTTAAGAATCAAAATATTAAGAGTAATCCTTTACAGAATTTAAACCAAGATAAAAAAACTTTACTAAACAGCACAACCCCACCCATCAAAAGTCCGGCAAAACCTCCTATTCAACTAATTGCAAAGCCTAAAAATATAAATAATAATATTAAATCTAATGAATCTTCCAGAAACATCTACAATCCTGGGGACAAAAGAAAACTATCAAACAAACCTAATCAAAATACTAACAAACCTAAATTAAAAAATAATAATAGATCAAATACCCCTGAGCTCGTAGGCGCTCCGATAAGAAGAGACTCTCTTAAGCAAAATAATAATCAAAATAATAAGCAAAACATTTCTTTTAAGCAAACTCCCGCCAACAGACCTGGCGCGCCTAACAGACCTGGCGCGCCTAACAGACCCGGCATGCCAAATAGGCCTGGGTTAAGAAACAAACCATCAGATCAAGGTAGATCTGGCTCCTTTAATAGACAAGTTAATTCCAATAGACCAGTTAATTCCAATAGACCAGGTGCTCCCAGCAGGCCTGGATTTAGAAACCAACCGTCAGATCAAGGTAGATCTGGTTCCTTTAATAGGCAAGTTAATCCCAATAGACCAGGTGCTCCCAGCAGACCTGGCATGCCAAATAGGTCTGGTTCTAAGTTCAATGGCCAGAAGTCCTCGGGAATTAGGAAACCAGTATCACCTAATGAACTTTTGCAACTACAAAAAACTAATAAATCGGAGAAGGATAAAAAAGGTATAAATATTAACGAAAAACAAAATATAGTGTCACCTAAAGAGAAGGTTAAAGCTCCTAATAGTCGACTAAACACTGCCCCGAGTTCCAAAAAACCGCCTCATAGAACATTTTCGAATAGTTCAAAAAAGCCTGGAAAGACTGACTGGGATGATAGTGCAAAACTAGAAGCACTAAGAAATAAAAATCCCCAGAAACAAAGACAAAAAGTTCATATTATTGGAGAAAATGATGATTCATTAACATCTGAGACTAGTGGGTATTCAGGTGAAAAAATTTCAATATTATCAGCTAGTTTGGCACGCCCAAAGAAAGAAAAGTCTGATGAGCCTAAATCTCAAAAATCTATAAAACAATTTAAGAAGAAGAAAAAAGAGACTACAAGGCAAAGACAGAAAAGAAGAGCTATGGAATTAAAGGCTGCTAAAGAGGCTAAACAAGTTAGGCCTGAAATGATAATAGTCCCCGAAGATAATTTAACAGTCCAAGAATTAGCTGATAAATTAAGTCTTGAAAGTTCTGAAATAATCAAATCTCTTTTCTTTAAAGGAATAACAGCAACAGTTACTCAATCACTTGACTTAACAACTATCGAAACAGTAGCTGAAGAATTTGGAGTTCCTGTTTTGCAAGATGATATTCAAGAAGCTGCTGAAAAAACAGTAGATATGATTGAGTCGGATGATCTTGATAGCCTAATAAAAAGACCACCCGTTATCACAGTAATGGGTCATGTAGATCATGGTAAAACTAGTCTTTTAGATTCCATTAGAGAATCAAGAGTAGCTTCAGGAGAAGCGGGAGGAATTACTCAACATATAGGAGCTTATCAAGTTGAATTTGAACATGAATCTAAAAAGAAAAAATTAACTTTTCTTGATACCCCCGGGCATGAAGCCTTTACAGCAATGAGAGCAAGAGGCACAAAAGTCACTGACGTAGCTGTTCTTGTGGTAGCGGCAGATGATGGTTGCAGACCTCAAACGCTTGAGGCCATTAGTCATGCAAGAGCAGCAAAAGTCCCAATAGTTGTTGCAATAAATAAAATTGATAAGGAAGGAGCATCTCCAGAGAGAGTAAAGCAAGAACTATCAGAAAAAGACTTAATTGCTGAAGATTGGGGAGGAGATACTGTTATGGTTCCAGTGAGCGCAATTAAAAAACAAAATATCGAAAAATTGCTAGAAATGATTTTGTTAGTGTCAGAAGTTGAAGATCTACAAGCTAACCCCCACAGATTGGCTAAAGGTACTGTCATTGAAGCCCACTTAGATAAAGCCAAAGGTCCTGTAGCTACTCTGTTAGTACAAAATGGCACATTAAAATCTGGAGATGTTTTAGCTGCAGGTTCAGTCCTTGGAAAAATTAGAGCAATGGTTGATGAACATGGTAATAGAATCAAAGAAGCAGGACCTTCCTTCCCAGTGGAAGCATTAGGATTCAGTGAAGTACCTACAGCAGGCGATGAATTTGAAGTCTACTTTGATGAAAAAACTGCTCGAGCTATTGTTGGAGATAGAGCAACAGATGCTAGAGCCACAAAATTAGCTCAGCAAATGGCCTCCAGAAGAGTAAGCTTATCCTCCTTATCAAATCAAGCAAATGATGGCGAATTAAAAGAGTTAAACTTAATTCTTAAAGCTGATGTTCAAGGTAGCGTTGAAGCGATATTGGGATCACTAGAACAATTACCGAAAAATGAAGTTCAAGTAAGAGTTTTACTCTCTGCTCCTGGAGAAATAACTGAGACAGATATAGACCTCGCAGCTGCTTCAGGATCTGTAATAATTGGGTTTAATACTTCATTAGCATCTGGAGCAAAGAGAGCAGCTGATGCAAATGACGTTGATATAAGAGAATATGAAGTAATCTATAAACTTCTTGAAGATATTCAGTTGGCTATGGAAGGTCTTCTTGAACCCGATCTTGTCGAAGAATCATTAGGTAAAGCTGAAGTTCGAGCAACCTTCGCAGTTGGTAAAGGTGCAATTGCAGGCTGTTATATACAAACTGGCAAATTACAACGAAATTGTTCTCTTAGAGTTATAAGATCAGATAAAGTAATTTTTGAAGGTAATCTAGACTCTCTTAAAAGGTCTAAAGATGATGTGAAAGAAGTAAATACAGGGTTTGAATGTGGGGTTGGCTGCGATAAATTCTCGTCTTGGAATGAAGGAGACATAATCGAAGCATTTAAATTTGTCACTCAAAAGAGGACTTTAACTAAATAATTAAATAATTAACTTATAGATCTTTATTCCGGTCAAGGAATAATAAAGTAGGAAATAATATACAAGCACCAATTTGTATAAGGAGATTATTTAGCTGTAATTCACTTCCACTCGCAATTTTTGAAAGCATTATTAAAAGTCCTAAAAAAGCCGAACCACTAAAAGCTATCCATAATATTTTCCTTAATCCCTTAAAAGGAGCTTGTGATTCCTTTAATAGTTTCTTTTTTAATTCAGGATCTATTTTTGACATGAATTCTTTCATTTATAACAATAAGTCTATATGAAAATATCAATATTTTTATATTGCCGGTATAGCTCAGCGGTAGAGCAACTGTCTCGTAAACAGTAGGTCGTTGGTTCAATTCCAATTATCGGCATTTCAAAAGCATATTAAAAACAAGAATTATTTCTAGAGTTTCGCAACTAAAATATTATTTAAAGATTTTTTAGTATCTCAGAAATTCTGTTTTATAAAAGTATTTACATTTTTTTGATAAAGAGTTTATGTCTTGCCAGCTAAATGGATTGACAAGTTACAACTACTAACAATCAAAGTCCTTATGTGATTTCTAATATTTGAAATTTGAAAAATTTTTATTAGTATTTTTTTAATATTTTAAATTTCGACAAATTAGTAATAAAGTAGTTAGATTCTTAAAGTGACAGATTCATCTGAATTTCATAGCATGAATTTAAATTTTGGTTTCACAAAAATAAATAAAGAAAAATTCCAAAGGGAGAACTATGGAAAAATTCTTATTGTAAGACTTCCATGCAATCCAATATTTCCTATAGGACCTATTTACTTAGCAGACCATGTCCATAAATGTTTCCCAAATATTGAACAACAATTTATTGATTTAGCAATAATCCCATCTAATAAAATCACCAAATATTTAACTAGAAAAATTGATCAATTTAGACCTCACCTAATAATATTTTCATGGAGAGACATACAAATTTATGCACCGGTCGATGGCAGAAGCGGAAATCCCCTACAAAACTCTTTTGAGGTTTTTTACTCAAAAAATATCTTTAAAAAAATTAGAGGATCTTGGGGAGGATTAAAATTAATTGCATCTCATTATGGAGAGATATATAGAAATACCTCTTTAGTTAAGATGGGACTCAAAAGAGCACAAAAATACAACAAAGATGTAAAAGTAATTTTAGGAGGTGGAGCTGTTAGTGTCTTTTATGAACAATTAGGAAGTCTGCTTCCAAAAGGAACTATTATTTCTGTTGGAGAGGGAGAAAATCTCATAGAGAAAATTATTAGGGGTGATTCTATTGAGGAAGAAAGATGTTATTTAGCTGGACAAAAACCTCGGAACAAATTAATACATGAGCAACCTTCAGGCACTCTTAAAACAGCCTGCAACTATAAATACATTAAATCAATATGGCCAGAATTTAATTGGTATATAGATGGTGGCGATTACTATGTAGGGGTTCAAACAAAAAGAGGTTGTCCACATAATTGTTGTTTCTGTGTTTATACAGTTGTGGAAGGGAAGCAGGTTCGCGTTAATCCTGTTAACGAAGTAATCAAGGAAATGAAGCAGTTATATGATCTTGGAGTTAGAGGATTTTGGTTTACAGATGCGCAGTTTATTCCAGCAAAAAAACACATCGAAGATGCAAAGACACTTTTGCAAGCTATCAAGGATCAAGGCTGGGACGATATTAATTGGGCTGCATACATCAGAGCAGATAATATTGATGCTGAGCTAGCTCAGCTTATGGTTGATACAGGTATGAGCTATTTTGAAATCGGTATCACTTCGGGCTCTCAAGAACTTGTTAGAAAAATGAGATTAGCTTATGACCTTGAAACTGTATTAAATAATTGCAGAATGCTAGTTCAATCGGGTTTTAAGAACCATGTTTCAGTCAATTATTCATTTAATGTTTTTGATGAAACGCCAAGCACCATAAGACAAACAATTGCTTACCATAGAGAATTAGAAAATATTTTTGGTGAAGGCTTAGTTGATCCTGCTATATTCTTTATAGGTTTGCAGCCTCACACTCTTCTTGAGCAGTATGCCTTAGATCATAAAATTTTGAAGCCGAATTATAATCCAATGAGCATGATGCCCTGGAC
Organism: Prochlorococcus sp. scB245a_520K10; assembly: GCA_000634515.1. GTDB lineage: Bacteria > Cyanobacteriota > Cyanobacteriia > PCC-6307 > Cyanobiaceae > Prochlorococcus_A. The sequence goes on from JFNU01000202.1 coordinate 76,357, forward strand.
AGCGCGAAAACTTCTATGGAATCCAGGCTCATTAGGCAAAAAACTTGGTCAGGTTTGCTTAGAAGCTTTTGATAATCAAGAAGATGAATTCGGTAAAACAGTTATCAACATTCTTGAGAGAGAATATGGAAAGTCTTCCTTAAAAGAGTCATTAAAAGTCAGCCCCTTATCAGAAAGGAAATTAGCTCACTCTAAATAATAAATTCATTTGTTTTTAATCTTCTTTTTCAATTGAACTAGAAATTCCTTTCGATTTTAATGATTCTGAGTAGAATTCTGCCGGCTCTAAATCACAAACAATTACCAAACCTACTCCAGTATTGTGTGCCTCTAGCATTATGGCGATAGCATCTTGTTCGCTTAATTGCGGCACAACTTCTCGTAGTGAAATAGCGACATACTCCATAGAATTAACTGGGTCATTATGAAGTAAAACCTTATATTTTGGAGATTTATTTTTTAATTCAGCAGGTTTCTTTTCAAGCACTGCCGAATTATTACTTACACTTTGTTCTAGCTTTATAGATAGCATTAATTTTTTTGGAACTAAATGATACTTACGATTATATATGAATTATTCTTTGCATTGCATCAATGACGTTTGATCTTGAGTTAAATGCTGACAAGCGGAAATAACCTTCTCCTGATAATCCAAATCCACTTCCAGGTGTGCCAACGACACTAACTTTTTGGAGAAGGAAATCAAAAAAATCCCAAGATGACATTTGATCAGGAACTTTAATCCAGATATAAGGAGCATTGTCCCCACCATAAACTTTATAGCCTGCAGTCTGAAGTTTATTTTTCATGATTTTTGCATTTTCCATATAAAAATCAATTAAACCTCTTACTTCTTTCTTCCCTTCAAGAGAATAAACAGCCTCTGCTCCTTTCTGAACCACATAACTTACTCCATTAAACTTTGTAGATTGTCGCCTATTCCATAGAGGCCATAAGTCTATTTCTTCATTTGTTGAGCTCAAACCTTTAAGGTTTTTAGGTATTACTGTAAAGGCACATCTAACTCCAGTGAACCCTGCATTCTTTGAAAAGGATCTAAATTCAATAGCACAATCCTTTGCTCCCTGAATCTCATATATTGAATGTGGAATATCATTATCTTGAATAAATGCTTCATAAGCTGCATCAAAAAGTATTAGAGATTTGTTTTCAAGAGCATAGTCAACCCACTTTTTTAATTCTTCTTTAGTAATAGTTGCTCCAGTTGGATTATTAGGAAAACAAAGATATAAAATATCAACTTTTTTTTCAGGTAGTTCTGGAAGAAAGTTATTCCCCTCGTTTATTGCAAGATATGTCAATCCTTGATAAGTACCATTTTCAAGCGCATCCCCAGTTCTGCCCGTCATAACATTACTATCCACATAAACAGGGTAAACAGGATCTGTTACAGCAATTGAATTATCTTTGCCAAGAATATCTAATATATTGCTACTATCGCATTTAGATCCATCTGAAACAAAGATTTCTTCAGGTAATATTTGACAGCCTCTCGAAATAAAATCATGCTCAGATATTTTTTCTCTGAGCCAAGAATAACCTTGTTCTGGTCCATAACCTCTAAAACCTTCTATTGTGCCCATATCATTTAGAGCTTTGCCCATAGCCTCTATGCATGCTCTAGGTAATGGTTCTGTAACATCTCCTATGCCAAGTTTAATAATTTCAGCACTCTTATTTGATTGAGAATATATTTTTACCCTTTTAGCAATTTCAGGGAATAAATAGCCTGCTTTGAGTTTTAAATAATTTTCGTTTACTTGAACCACGTTAGAAAAAAATCTCACCATTATTAGAATAATTGATTAACGTGCTTAAGTGGTGATTAGATGGTAAAATTATCTTAGTTATGGTTAATTTTAGAGATAATCATAGCTATGAATTCAATTTCAATTATTTCGAAAATCGTTTAAAGCTTTATAAATAGTAGGATTCAATCCCTATTAATTTTATTAATTTAAAAAAGTACATAATACTAGCTATAAAAATTTGAATTATTTAAAGATAAAAATCTAATTCTTTACTTTAGATGATTTTCAAAATCCAAATCATTCAGAATCAATTATATGTCTCAGCAAATTATCATCGCTGAGCAGTCTCGAATTGCAGCACTACTCACAGATGATCGAGTTGATGAATTAATCGTCGCACAAGGCCAATTTCAAATTGGTGATATTTTTTTAGGAACAGTTGAAAATGTTCTCCCTGGCATTGATGCCGCTTTCATAAATATTGGTGAGAGTGATAAAAATGGATTCATCCATGTATCAGATTTAGGTCCACTAAAACTCAAGAAGGGAACATTAGGAATAACTGAACTACTAGAACCTAAACAAAAAGTTCTTGTACAGGTAATTAAGGAGCCTACAGGATCTAAAGGTCCTAGACTTACCGGTAACATTTCAATACCTGGGAAGTACTTAATATTTCAGCCATATGGCCAGGGAGTAAATATTTCCAGAAAAATCAATACAGAAACAGAACGAAACCGTTTAAAAGCTTTAGGAGTTTTAATTAAACCAACTAGCACAGGTTTACTATTTAGAACAGAAGCAGAAAAGATTAAAGAAGAACTACTTATTGAAGATTTAGAAAATTTAATTCAAGAATGGGATAATATCTTACAAGTTTCTGAGACTTTTAATCCACCAAATTTAATCAAAAGAGATGATAATTTCGCTCTTAAGATCTTAAGAGATCATATTAAATCATCCACTAAAACCGTAGTTATTGATAGTAAATTGTCAGTTGAGAGGGCAAAAGATTTTTTAACAAATTATGAATCTAATGTGGATATTGAATTTCATGATAAAGATTTAAACCAACATATTTTAGAAAAATACGAAATTAAGAAAACAATTCAAAAAGCTCTTCAACCGCGGGTGGATCTTCCTTCAGGAGGCTATATAATCATTGAACCAACAGAAGCTTTAACAGTAATTGATGTAAACTCTGGATCATTTACAAGATCTGCTAACTCAAGACAGACTGTTTTGTGGACGAATTGCGAAGCAGCTATTGAAATATCAAGACAAATGAAATTAAGAAATATTGGCGGAGTTATCGTAGTAGATTTTATTGATATGGAATCGAGACGAGATCAATTTCAGTTACTTGAACATTTTACTTCAGCAATAAAAGATGATTCTGCTAGGCCTCAGATAGCTCAGCTTACTGAATTAGGTTTAGTTGAGTTAACAAGGAAAAGACAAGGTCAAAATATATATGAATTATTCGGAAAAAAATGTTCTTCCTGCAATGGTACAGGCCATGTAGAAAATCAATTGAATTTTGAAATTTCTAATCTGCAACTTAAAAATATTGAAGAAAAGCCCTCTAAATCAAATAATATTAAATCTGTAGATGTAAGTTCTTCTAAATCAAATGTCAAGCAGGAAAAAATAGATGAAAAGGAATTACTTAACACCAAGATTTTAAGTAAAGAGGATTCTTCTATTAAAAAAGAAAATGATAATGATGAATTGAATACATCAAATTCGAAAGAAAAAAATATAGTAACTGTTGATCTTACTAATGATGAAAAAATTGTTTTCAGTCACTTAGGTATTAATCCACTAATAAAGTTAGGGAAAGAATATCTAACTAGTAATAGTTTTGTGAATTTGAAGGAAAATAGTAATAGTAAGGAAAAAGAAAAAACTATAGATAATAAAAAAACAACAACAGGAAAACGAGTCAAAAAAACGTCAAAATCTAGAGAACTTGAAGGAATAGCGATTACTATCGAAGAAAATACAAATTCCAATGATGAAGCAACAAACAAAACTAATGAGAATGAAGAAGTTTTATCTTTAAATCAGAAGGATGAAATTGAACTAACAGATGAGATAAACAATGCAAGAAAAAAAAGAAGAAGATCTTCGGCAAGTATTGAATAAAGTATATGAAGTTGGAATGGATGAAGTTGGAAGGGGATCAATTTTTGGTCCAGTTTTTTCAGCAGTTGTGGTATTAACTGAAGAAAATAAGTTTACTCTAAAAAAATTTGGGGTAATGGATAGCAAAAAATTAACACCCGAAAAAAGAAACTTTCTTTTTCCAAAAATTTTATTACTTTCTACAGATTATGGAATTGGACAATCCTCTGTTAGAGAAATAGATAAGCTCGGCATCAGAGTTGCAACTGAACTCTCAATGTTAAGAGCTTTAAAAAAATTAAAAGAGAAACCATCTGAACTATTAATTGATGGACCATTGTTGTTAAGACCATGGAACGGAATTCAAAAAAATATAGTTTCAGGAGACTCGAAATTTACCTCAATATCTGCAGCGAGCATAGTTGCAAAAGTATCTCGCGATAATCTAATGAAAAGTTTAGAAAAAAAATACTCAGGATACTTAATATTTAAAAATAAAGGATATGGTACGAAAGCGCATATTTCAAGTATCAAAGAAAATGGAATAACTAATCTTCATAGGAAAAGTTTTTTAAAGAAATCAAATCTTATTTAATTCACACCATTCCAAAAAATCTTTAACTAATTGCTGTTGAACTCTTGTCTTTATTCCCAATAAAATTCCATTTAATACCGAATGACCAGTAGATTCTAAAATTTTCTTTGGTACTAGTTTTAATAATGGGGGTTGACTTACAGATACCCCTAGAAGCGCCTCCCCTTCTAATCCAATATCAGTTGCTTCCAAATTCGCTTTCAAAATAAGATTGAAGTCATCTATTATTCCCAAACCATCCAATGTACTCTCAAGAGCACTCATTTTTAAAATTCCATCTTTATTTTCTACCGCAATTGAAACAACAGGGTTAATATCTAATTGGAAAACCTTAAAACTTGTTACTGTATACTTGTACCTACCTTCCCCTTCAGGTAATAATTTTTTGGAGTCTAGCATTGCTCCAACAACTCTTTCTTCTTCCAAAAGATACTTAGAAAGATATTCTTTATTTCTTGTTACAGAAAGCTTTAGTTTCTGTTTAGCATCAAAAGACAATAGCATTTTCTATATCCCTCCAATGCTTATTTGATCTCTTTTTTTCTTACAATTAATCATGCGCAAACAAGTTGCATATTTAGGCCCTAAAGGGACATACGCAGAAAAAGCAGCTCATATTTTATCAAAGCTTGCCAATTTTGATTCACCTATATTTGTACCATGTAATGGGTTACATTCGGTCATTAAATCAATAGCGTACAACAATTGTGATGCTGCTGTAGTTCCTATTGAAAATTCTGTAGAAGGCGGAGTTACAGCTACCTTAGATGCCCTTTGGAAGTTTCCTGATATTTTTATCAATAAAGCAATTGTTTTGCCTATAAAACATGCATTAATTAGTGATGGAGAGCTTTCAATTATCTCAGAAGTACTATCTCATCCTCAAGCATTAGCTCAATGTTCAGAATGGTTATCTGAAAATCTTCCAAATGCAATCCCTCTTCCAACAAATTCAACATCAGAGGCTGTCAATATGGTTAAAGGAAGTAAATTTAGAGCAGCTATTGGTTCGAAATCTTTAATTCAAATTGAAGGACTTAAAGAATTAGCCTTTCCTATAAATGATGTCCAAGGGAATTGCACAAGATTTGTCTTATTGAGCAAAGAATTAAGTTCTGATTCAGCAAATATTGCCAGTTTTGCTTTCTCTTTAATCTCAAATAAACCTGGTGCTTTGTTAGAAGCAATAAATCATATTGCAAATTATGGATTTAATATGAGTAAAATAGAATCAAGACCTTCTAAAAGAGAGTTAGGCGAATATATAATTTATATTGATTTAGAAATAAATAATCAAAATAATATTGAAAATCTTCGCGAATTAAAAAATCATCTAAAACCACTTTGCAATAACTTCGTTGATTTTGGAAATTATTTTTCTGAAAATGTTGAACTAAATTAATTTATCCTCTGCATTTATAGACTCCAAACTCCATTAAACCTTTTCTAAATGCCCAATTCATAAGGAGTATAGTTGGGATCTCTCTAATTGACTTTACTAATGCTGAAGGTCCAAGTGACAAAATTGCAAAAGGCCTGCGTATGCCTTCAATAATCGAATCGTACCATGAAGGGTTTGTATAAGAATTCCAATTTTCAGAAATAACTCTTCCTGCACTATTTTTATTAGTCTTCAGAATATTACCGAATTCATTAATGCTAATAAAATTAGGATGTACCCATTGTTCAAGTAATTGTTTAAGTACCAACCTCTCAATAAAAGATGGAGGATATGCCTTGAGATCCCTTGAGTTCCAATCAGCCAATGCCAAATACCCGCCAGGTCTCAAAGTTCTAAGCATTTCATCTGCAAACTTAGTTTTATCATTCATGTGTGCACCGGCCTCAACACTCCAAACGGCATCAAATGCTCCATCGTCAAATTTTAAATTCAATGCATCCATAACTTGGAAGTTGCAATTTAGTCCTGAAGGGGTAAGTTCTCTCGCTCTTTTTACTTGAGCAGGACTAATTGTGATTCCAGTAACATTAAAACCATAATATTTTGCAAGAATCCTTGAACTTCCTCCTATTCCACAACCCACATCCAGAATTCTGGAACCTTTTGGCAATTTATCTAAATCACTCCACTTTACTAACTGATGTACAAACTGAACTTTAGCCTTTCTAAAATCAATATTTTTATTTCCGGAGGGATAAAAACCCAAGTGGATATGTTCTCCCCACAACCTCTCAAGTAATTTATCTTGGGTCCAAGCATCATATGCAGAGGCTACTGTACCAGAAGAAATGTATTTTCTGGCATTAATTCTCCAAATAATGCCTAAAATAAATAAAAGTAGTAAAAAAAAAAGTATAAATAATTCAAACATTTAATTTTCTTTTATATCAGGAAAACTTTCTTTCAAAGCTGTTCTAGCTGCAAGTTGTTTTCTTGTATGATCAAGCATTTCATATTCTCTTTGCAAACGAGTGTAAGTATTTCTTTCCTCTAGAAGTCTTTGCTGCTCTTCTGCAACAGGACCACCTAAATGAGCAGCAATCCAAAATGATAATTCCATAGGATTCTTTGGTAATTTTTCGGGTAGATTTTTATTAGTATTTGTCAACTTACTTGTTAGATTAATAACATCATTAAGTGCTTCGGTGACTGAATCTTTTAGAGAATCTAATTTTTGGAGGTTATCAATATTATCATCACTAACCCAGCTTACCATCGCTGAGCAAAATGGAGTTGAACGAATGATTTCTAAAACTTGAAATCTTTGCTGTCCAAGAGTGATAATGTTACTTCTCCCATCCTCTGCAGTTTGATGTTTTATAATTTGTGCGCAACATCCAATATTAGCCATGCTTTTAGTGTTTGGGTCCCACTTTATGACTCCAAACATAGAGTCACTTTCGAGTACAGATTGAAGCATGATTCTGTATCTCGATTCAAAAATATGTAAAGGTAAAACTTCTTGAGGAAAAAGAACTACCTCTGGCAAAGGAAATAAAGGTAATTCCCTTACTGAGAGCTCTCCCATTTAAACCTCATTAATATTTTTCTATTTTAAACAATTAATGTCTTATTCGGGATTTCTTACAGTTTAACTTCTATATCTACACCACTTGGAAGATCCAACTTCATTAAAGCATCAATTGTTTTTGCAGAAGGACTATAGATATCGATTATTCTTCGATGAGTTCTCGTCTCAAAATGCTCTCTAGAATCTTTATCAACATGTGGTGACCTTAAAACACAATAGATTTTCCTTTTTGTAGGTAAAGGTATTGGACCTATTGCTGAGGCAGAAGTAGTATCAGCAGTTTGGATTATTTTATCGCAAGACAAATCAAGCATTCTTCTATCAAAAGCTTTTAGTCTTATTCTTATTTTTTGTTGAGCAATTGATGCAGTCATAATTAAAAATTAATTTAAATGATAGGGACATTGATTAACAAAAGTCCCTATCCATCTACTTATATTAAATGATTAAGGTTAAATTCTTAAAATTCAAATGTATTATTTGAGAATTTTAGAAACAACACCAGCACCAATAGTACGTCCACCTTCACGGATTGCAAATCGCATACCTTGTTCGATAGCAACTGGACAAATTAATTCTCCAGTCATCTTGATTCTGTCTCCTGGCATTACCATTTCTACGTTAGAACCATCATCAGAGGTAAATGCTGTTATTTGACCTGTTACATCAGTTGTTCTGATGTAAAACTGTGGTCTATATCCTGCGAAGAAAGGAGTATGTCTGCCGCCCTCCTCTTTTTTTAGAACATAAACTTCCCCTTCAAATTGAGTATGGGGAGTAATGGACCCTTTCTTAACAAGTACCATTCCTCTCTCAATATCCTCTTTTTGAACTCCACGTAAAAGTAAACCAACATTGTCTCCAGCCATACCTTCATCAAGAAGTTTACGGAACATTTCAACTCCAGTAACTGTTGTTACTCTTGTGTCTCTTATTCCAACTATTTCAACTTCTTCTCCAACCTTAACTTTACCTCTCTCAATTCTTCCGGTAGCGACAGTTCCTCTACCAGTAATTGAGAAAACATCTTCAACTGCCATCAAAAACGGTTTATCAACTTCTCTTTCTGGTTCAGGAATACTAGCATCGACTGCTTTCATTAATTCTTCAATCTTTGATTCCCAATTTGAATCACCTTCAAGAGCTTTTAAACCAGAAACTTGAACTATAGGAATATCATCTCCAGGGAAATCATAACTATCTAGCAGTTCTCTAATTTCCATTTCAACAAGTTCAATGATTTCTTCATCATCGACCATATCGCACTTATTTAGAGCAACTACAAGAGCAGGAACTCCAACCTGTTTGGCTAAAAGAATATGCTCTTTTGTTTGAGCCATAGGACCATCTGTAGCTGCGCAAACTAGGATAGCTCCGTCCATTTGGGCGGCACCTGTAATCATGTTTTTTACATAATCAGCATGTCCAGGACAATCGACATGAGCATAATGTCTGCCTTCAGTTTCATATTCGACGTGCGCAGTATTAATAGTAATGCCGCGCTCTCTTTCTTCAGGAGCACCATCAATGTCTCCATAGTCTTGAGCTTGTGCTTGACCTTTTTTAGCTAATACATTTGTAATAGCAGCAGTTAGTGTTGTTTTTCCATGATCAACATGGCCAATAGTACCTATGTTGACATGTGGTTTGTTCCTTTCGAACTTCTCGCGAGCCATTTTGAATTAAAGAATCGAGGGTTTAAGAGTGTTTTAGTTTAGAGATCAGGAGTTGCCCTGATTCTTGGAAATGATAGCTTCAGCAACATTACGAGGAACTTCCTCATAATTTGCGAACTCCATAGAAAATATACCCCGACCTTGAGTCATTGATCGGAGTTGAGTAGCATAACCGAACATTTCGGCTAAGGGCACTTTGGCCTGTACCTTAGACAATCCATCATCAACAGATTGTCCTTCTACTTGACCTCTTCTGGAAGAGAGATCACCAATTACAGATCCAAGAAAGTCGTCAGGACTTTCGACCTCAACTTTCATCATAGGCTCTAATAGGACAGGATTGCATTTTTTAACCCCATCTTTAAAAGCCATGGAACCTGCAATTTTGAAGGCCATTTCAGATGAGTCTACATCGTGGAATGAACCATCGACTAGTGTTACTTTTACATCAATGAGTGGATAACCGGCAAGAACACCAGACTCACAGGTTTCTTTCATTCCATTAGATGCTGGACCAATGTACTCTTTTGGTACAGCTCCGCCTACAATTTTGTTGACGAACTCAAAGCCTTTACCAACTTCAGCAGGTTCCATTTCAATTATTACATGACCATATTGACCTTTTCCTCCAGTCTGTCTTGCATATTTACCCTCACCTTTAGAACTAGACCTAATGGTCTCCCTGTATGAAACCTGAGGGGCTCCAATATTGGCTTCAACTTTAAATTCTCTTAACATTCTATCTACAAGAATTTCCAAGTGCAGCTCACCCATACCTGCAATTACAGTTTGATTTGTCTCAGGATCTGTACTTACCCTAAATGTTGGATCCTCTTCAGACAAAGCAGTTAAGGCTTTTGATAATTTTTCCATATCCCCTTTAGTTTTTGGTTCAACGGCCACTGAAATAACAGGTTCGGGGATAAATAATGTCTCTAAAACTATAGGATCTTCTGTAGTACATAAGGTGTCACCAGTAGTTGTGTTCTTAAGACCTAATACAGCGCCTAAATCCCCAGCCCTCAATTCATCAACCTCCTCTCTTTCATCAGCCTTAAGGATTACTAATCTAGAAATTCTTTCTTTAGAATCCTTAGTAGAATTCATGACGTAACTTCCTTTCGAAAGAACGCCTGAATACATCCTCACAAAGGTTAATTTGCCATATGGATCTGACATCACTTTGAAAGCTAATGCGCTAAATGGAGCATTATCATCTGAAGGTCTAATATCTTCTTTACCACTTGGTAAAACACCTTGTATTGGTTTCACATCAACTGGAGCTGGCAAGTAATCAACTACAGCGTCTAGTACAAGTTGGACACCTTTATTCTTAAAAGCTGACCCACAAAGTACAGGAACTAATCCATGTTTTAAAACCCCTTCCCTAATACCCTTTTTAAGATGTTCTTCAGATAATTCACCTGTATCAAGGAATATTTCAATTAACTCTTCATCATTTTCTGCAACACTCTCCATCAACTTATTTCTCCACTCAGCAGCCTCTTCCTTCATTTCAGATGGAATTGGTGCTTCTTCAATATCGGTACCTAAGTCATTTTTATAAAGATAGGCTTTGTTAGCAACTAAATCAATGATGCCAGTAAGATCTCCTTCAGCTCCAATTGGTAGCTGAATAGGAAGTGCATTTGCCTTTAGTCGATCTTTAATCTGCTTATTAACTTTTAAGAAATCTGCGCCAGTTCTATCCATTTTGTTTACAAAAACCATTCTAGGAACAGAGTATCTATCAGCTTGACGCCAAACTGTTTCAGATTGAGGCTGAACTCCGCCAACAGCGCAAAATACTGCTATTACACCATCCAAAACTCTCATTGATCTTTCTACTTCAATAGTGAAGTCAACGTGTCCCGGAGTATCAATAATATTAATTCTATGATCTTGCCAACTTGTAGATATTGCAGCAGCAGTAATAGTTATTCCTCTTTCTCTTTCTTGAGCCATCCAATCTGTTACTGCGGCACCATCATGAACCTCTCCTATCTTGTGGACTACACCTGAATAAAACAAGATTCTCTCTGTTGTAGTTGTCTTCCCTGCATCAATATGAGCGGCTATACCTATGTTCCTTACTCGTTCTAGGGGAAAGTCGCGTGCCAATTTTAAAGCTCCAAATAAAATGATTTTAAAAAATATAGTTCACCCTAAAAGCAAACTCTTAACATAATAAACTACTTAAGTACCTTTTTGACGAAATTAATATCTGTAATGTGCAAAAGCTTTATTGGCTTCAGCCATTTTGTGAGTATCTTCTCTTTTTTTAACCGCACTACCAGTTTCATTAGCAGCATCCATCAATTCGCCAGCAAGTTTTTGGGACATACTCTTACCATTTCTTGCACGTGAAAATGTGACAAGCCATCTTAAAGCCATAGCTGTTCCCCTTTCCTGACGAACTTCCATAGGAACTTGATATGTGGCACCGCCAACTCTTCTAGCTCTAACTTCAACAAGTGGTGTAGCATTTTTCACAGCTGTTTCAAATAATTCGACTGCATTCCCGCCAGTTCTCTCACTTATTAAAGAAAAAGCATCAGACAAAATTCTTTGAGCTGTAGATTTTTTTCCGTGCTTCATCAATCTTGAGATCATCATTGATGCTAGACGACTATTAAACTGAGGATCTGGAAGAACTGGTCTTTTTACTGCTGCATTACGACGTGACATGTTTTTAAAAAGTACTGTTTACAAATTAATCTTTTGGAGCTTTGGCTCCATATTTAGATCTCGATTGACGTCTATCTTTGACTCCAGCCGTATCTAAAGTTCCTCTTATTATATGATATCTAACTCCAGGTAAATCCTTAACTCTTCCACCCCTAAGAAGTACTACTGAATGTTCTTGCAAGTTATGTCCAATACCTGGAATATAAGCTGTTACTTCGAAACCAGAAGTTAATCTCACCCTTGCAACTTTTCTTAGAGCTGAATTAGGTTTTTTTGGTGTTGATGTATAAACTCTTGTACATACCCCTCTTCTTTCAGGACAAGCTTTTAATGCAGGAGATTTTGTTTTTCTAGTCAGACGTTTCCTTTCTGAACCTATTAATTGTGAGATGGTAGGCATCTAATATATTTAGATAAAAATAAACATTTAACTATCATAACCTTTAACGAGCACCAACTAAAAGTTTTTGATGATATTTTTTTAAAAATTTGTGAAATGAAAATTGTTTGGTAAATATTCATTATTTTTAGATTTATTTTCAAATTTATTTTTATAATGGAAATACATAAATAACTAAATAGAATTAAATAATCCATGGGAGAGAGTATCAAAAGAATCGTTGGACCATATCAAGATAGTTATTCCCCAAATGGAATAATCGGTGAAAAGGATGCTTGTGGGGTTGGTTTTATAGCAAATATTAAAGGAACAGAAAGCAATTGGATCCTTAAACAATCCCTGAAAGGCCTTAACTGTATGGAGCATAGAGGAGGTTGTGGAGGAGATAGTGATTCAGGGGATGGAGCAGGCATATTATGTTCAATTCCATGGAAATACTTAGATGAAAAAATGAATCTAAAATATGAAGAGGATTTTGATAGAGGTCTAGGCATGATTTTTATGCCTAATAAAAAAGAGAAAATTGAAGAATGTAAATCAATATGTGATCAGGAAGCAGAAAAATTAAGAATCTACAACACATCTTGGAGAACAGTACCTGTTAATAATGAAATATTAGGTCCTTTAGCTAAAGCAAATGCCCCATTCATAAGCCAGTGGATTCTACATATAGATAAAAAAGATAATCAGGATATTGAAAGGCTTTTATTCCAATTAAGGAAAAGAATTGAAAAAAAAATAAGAGAAACTTTAAAAAACCACGTTGGAGATTGTGAATTTTATTTTGCCTCACTAAGTTCTCAAACTGTTGTATACAAAGGTATGGTTCGTTCAGAAATATTATCTGAGTTTTATCAAGACCTAAAAGAAGAGAGTTTTAAAGTCTCATTTTCTGTTTACCATAGGAGGTTTAGCACTAATACACTTCCAAAATGGCCTCTTGCTCAGCCCATGAGATTTTTAGGTCACAACGGCGAAATAAATACTCTCTTAGGTAATATCAACTGGGCTAAAGCTTCAGAAACTCACATAGATGACTTTTGGGGAGATTTATCTAATGAAATTAAGCCGATTGTAGATGTAAATAAAAGTGATTCATCAAATCTTGATGCAACACTTGAAATTAATATTCGTTCAGGTCAGCCCATCACTGACTCATTATTAAAACTTGTTCCTGAAGCATTTAGAGATCAACCAGAACTCGAACAAAGAGAAGATATAAAAGCATTTTATGAGTATTCTGCGAGCCTACAAGAAGCTTGGGATGGGCCTGCTCTCCTTGTATTTGCAGATGGTAATTTTGTTGGAGCAACACTTGATAGAAATGGTCTGAGACCAGCAAGATATTCAATAACAAATGATGGTTTTGTAATAATGGGTTCCGAAACAGGAGTAGTAGATCTTGAAGAGGAAAGAGTAATTGAAAAAGGTAGATTAGGACCTGGACAAATGTTGGCGGTTGATTTTCATCAAAATAGAATCCTCAGAAATTGGGAGGTAAAATCTGAAGCCGCGCAAAGGCATGATTACAAAAACCTCCTAAGTAATAGAACTATCAAAATTGATAATAGTGAATGGTTTAAAGACTGCAAGCTAAAAGACCTTGAGCTATTACAACAACAAACTGCGTACGGTTTTTCAGCAGAAGATAATGATCTTATCTTGGATTCAATGGCTTCATTAGCTAAAGAACCTACCTATTGCATGGGCGACGATATCCCATTAGCAGTGCTTTCTTCAAAGCCACATATTTTGTATGACTATTTCAAGCAAAGATTTGCACAAGTTACAAATCCTCCTATTGATCCTTTAAGAGAAAAACTGGTAATGAGTTTAGAAATGCATCTTGGAGAAAGATGCACACCATTTGAGATTAAAGATCCTAAACCTTTTGTTCATTTACAAAGTCCAATTCTCAATGAGGAAGAACTCATTTCCATTAAAAAATCAAAAATTAAATCTCAAACAATTTCAAGTTTGTTTGATATTGAGGAAGGTATTCAAGGCTTAGAGAACCAATTAAAAGCAATTTGTAAACAGAGTGAGCTCTCCATAAAAGAAGGTTGCTCTTTAATTATTATTTCTGATAAGGGTATTAATCCTACAAAGACTTTTATTCCTCCTTTACTTGCTATTGGAGCAATTCATCATTACCTACTAAAAAAAGAAATCAGGCTAAAAGCTTCTCTAATTATTGAAACAGGTCAATGTTGGAGCACTCATCACCTGGCTTGCTTGATTGGTTATGGTGCAAGCGCGGTTTCCCCTTGGTTGACCTTCGAAGCAGGTAGACACTGGTTAAAACATCCAAAAACACAAAAACTGATTGATAGCAAAAAAATAAATCCATTATCAATAATTGATGTTCAAGAAAATATCAAAAAAGCTCTAGAAGACGGTCTAAGAAAAATTCTCTCGAAAATAGGCATCTCACTTTTATCTAGTTACCATGGTGCACAAATTTTTGAAGCTGTAGGCCTTGGTTCTGACTTAATAAAAATTGCTTTTGATGGTACAACAAGCCGTATCGCTGGCATAACATTAAAAGAATTGACTAATGAAACACTTTCAATACATACGAAAGCCTATCCAGAGATAGATTTAAAGAAACTAGAATTTTTAGGATTTGTCCAATTTAGAAATAATGGAGAATATCACTCTAATAATCCTGAGATGTCCAAAGTTTTACATTCAGCGGTAAAACAAGGACCAGGATACGATCATTTTGAAACTTACAAAAAACTTATTAGTAATAGACCGACAACATCTCTAAGAGATTTACTAACAATTAATTCACAAAGAAAAAGTATTCCATTAGAGGAAGTTGAAAGTGTTGAATCAATTTGCAAAAGGTTCTGTACAGGAGGTATGAGTTTAGGTGCTTTATCCAGAGAAGCACATGAAGTTTTAGCAGTTGCAATGAATAGAATTGGTGGAAAAAGTAATAGTGGAGAAGGGGGAGAAGATCCAGCTCGTTTTAATGTTTTAAATGATATCGATGAAAATACTCAATCAGCGACGTTGCCATTTATTAAAGGTCTAGAGAATGGAGACACAGCATGCTCAGCTATTAAACAAATAGCATCAGGAAGATTTGGAGTTACACCTGAATATCTAAGAAGTGGTAAACAACTCGAAATAAAAATGGCTCAAGGTGCAAAACCCGGAGAAGGGGGACAATTACCTGGTCCAAAAGTTGATTCTTACATCGCAAAACTAAGAAATAGTAAACCTGGAGTAGCTTTAATATCTCCTCCCCCGCATCATGATATTTATTCAATTGAAGATTTAGCTCAACTTATCCATGACTTACACCAAGTTCATCCAAAAGCGAAAGTAAGCGTTAAGCTTGTTTCTGAAATTGGTATAGGCACTATTGCTGCTGGAGTAAGCAAAGCTAATGCAGATGTAATTCAAATATCAGGCCATGATGGGGGTACAGGTGCTTCGCCCCTGAGTTCTATTAAACATGCAGGTTTACCATGGGAACTTGGTGTTGCTGAGGTTCATAAATCTCTCTTAGATAATAACTTACGTGAAAGAGTAATTTTGAGAACTGATGGAGGTCTTAAAACAGGCTGGGATGTGGTTATTGCAGCTTTGCTGGGTGCTGAAGAATACGGTTTTGGTTCTGTAGCGATGATTGCTGAAGGATGCATAATGGCTCGTGTTTGTCATACAAACAAGTGTCCTGTTGGAGTTGCCACTCAAAAAGAAGAATTAAGAAAAAGATTTAAAGGTATTCCAGAAAATGTTGTCAATTTTTTCTTATATATTGCTGAAGAAGTAAGACAGATAATGAGCAGTATCGGCGTCTTTAATATGGAAGAACTGATTGGTAATCAAGAATTTCTTTCTGCAAGAAATATTGATCTTCCAAAAACTTCTAATATTGATCTTTCTTCTTTAGTAAATAAACAATCAACCAATGAGAGATCATGGTTAAAACATTCAAAGAATGCCCATAATAATGGTTCTGTATTAGAAGATGAGTTTTTGTCTGATACTGAATTTATATATTCAATTAAAAATCACGAAATATTAACCAAAGAAATTGAGATAAAAAATACAGATAGAAGTGTTTGTGCGAAAATATCAGGCGAAATCGCAGAACTTCACGGTAACACTGGCTTCAATGGCCAAATCAACCTAAATTTCAAAGGGTATGCAGGACAAAGCTTTGGTGCCTTTTTATTGAAGGGAATGAATGTTAAATTAATCGGAGAAGCTAATGATTATGTTTGTAAAGGAATGAATGGAGGAATACTCACAATAATTCCACCAAAAATAGATCAAACTTCCTCCGAACAGGTTATTTTAGGAAATACCTGTCTTTACGGAGCAACAGGTGGGAAATTATTTTCATTAGGAAAATCAGGCGAAAGATTTGCAGTAAGAAATAGTGGTGCTACAGCGGTAACAGAAGGAGCAGGTGATCATTGTTGTGAATACATGACTGGTGGGAAAGTAGTTATTCTAGGTTCCACAGGAAGGAATATTGGTGCGGGCATGACTGGTGGAATAGCTTTTATAATCGATGAGAATAATGATTTAAGTAACAAAGTTAATAAAGAAATAGTTAGCATTCATAAAATAACTACATCAAAGCAGGAAAATATCTTATTGGAAATTATTAGAGAATATCGAGCAAAAACAAATAGCTTAAAGGCCGCCAAAATAATTGAAAATTGGTCTTATTACAAAAGTACTTTCAAATTAATAGTTCCCCCAAGCGAAGAAGAAATGCTTGGCATAAAGAAAATGTAAATGCCTTTCTTTGTAAAAACTGAAATTATAAAAAAAGAATACTTAATTAATCATGATTTAAAACAAAAAATAATTAACGAACATATTAATTGGATAAAAAAATTAAAAAAAGAAGGAATTAATATAAAAAGTGGTTTTTTAGTAGATGAGTTAAAGAGGCCAGGTGACGGCGGATTACTCATTCTTGAGATGAATAATTATAAAAATGCACTAAATATCATTAAGAATGATCCAATGATTAAAAATGATCTAGTTGAATGGAAATTAAATGAGTGGGTAGATTCAAATAAATGAAAATGACTATCTTGGATACTTTTTCATAAGTTTTTGAATTTCTTCAGCATGGTAACTACTACGAGTTAAAGGAGAACTAACTACTTGCATAAAGTCCAAATCTTTTTCCCCGAAAACTTTATAGTAATTAAATTTTGAGGGACTCACAAATCTTTGAACAGGTAGATGATTAGGGCCAGGAGATAAGTATTGGCCAATAGTAACAATATCAACGAAATTACTTTTTAAATCCTTAAGAAGACTTAAGACTTCCTCTTCTTTTTCCCCTAAACCAAGCATAAAGCCTGATTTTGTATAAACTTTGGGAGAATATTCTCTGGTCCTATTAAGCAACTCAAGAGTTCTCTCATATTTACCCTGAGGTCTTACTTTTTTATATAGGGAAGACACAGTCTCAATATTATGGTTTAAAACATTTGGATTTGAATCAAGAACTTTTTCAAGCGCTTTCCAGTTACCACAAAGATCAGGTATTAAAAGCTCAATAGTAGTTTCAGGAGATTTTTTTCTTACTTGAGAAACACATTCAAAAAATTGAGATGCGCCGCCATCCTCAAGATCGTCTCTATTAACTGAAGTGATTACAACATGTTTAAGTTGCATTCTATAAACAGCTTCGGCTAAACGATATGGTTCTGTTGGATCTAATTCTCTTTTAGATCTATCAAAATCAATATCGCAATAAGGACATGCCCTAGTACAGCCAGGGCCCATTATGAGGAACGTGGCAGTTCCACTTGCAAAACATTCACCAATATTTGGACAACTTGCCTCTTGACATACAGTATTAAGATTTAAATCATTTAACAAATTTGCAGTATTCCCAATTCTCTCAACTTGCGGAGCTTTTACTCTTAACCAATCAGGTTTTGAAATTAAACTATTGGAATTATTAGTCAAATTAATTTTTTCTAACCTATATTCTTATTTTACTAAAAACATTTTGAATTAACTATTAATAATTTAAAAGATGAATACTACTCAATGAAGGTCAAAAATAAATGAATTTAATTAATCCATCGAAAATTTTAAAGATCCTTATTCAAATTAATAGTTACACTATATTTTTGTTTCATCAACTAAAAATAGAACAGTATATAGAACGTTATTTTTAATACAGTAATCAGCACTTTTTATTTACATACTAGACTATTTTTAGTTAGATATTATTTAGATCTTTTGTACTAAAAAGTGTTTTTTTACTAATTTACTGATACAGTAAAAAATATATGTAATAAAACATTGACTTTTAAATTCAAAAGAAAACGTATTTTACTATCTGAAAAAAATAAAAGCTCTAAAGCAATAGGTTATGCTAGAGCTACTCAAAATGAATTTAAAAATTTAGAAGAGCAAATAAAAAATTTAAAGGAAGAAGGTTGCAGTTTAGTTTTCTCTGAATTTATAAGTTTAGATGCAGAAGTCAAACCCCAACTCAATAAAGCTATAAATTACTTAACTAAAGGTGATCAATTAGTAATTACTCAGCTTGATCGAGCATTTAAAAATAAAAAAGAATGTTTGATGACAATAAATAAACTTATTAATAAGGATATTAAATTGCGAACTTTGACTGGTTTTTTTGCGGCTAATGAATCCCCAAAAGAGAATTCTTCAATTTTTAAGATTTTATATGAATTAGATAATCTAGAAGACAAAAGTTTAGGTGAAAGAAAAAGAGAACAACTTTTACGCAGAAAATTATCTGGAAATAATCTTGGAGGGAGGCCTAAAATCAGTCCTTTAAAAGAATCTTTAGTAATCAGATTGCGTAATGAGGGATATTCATATAGATCAATCAGATCCCAAACAGGGATTGCATTGTCAACAATAAGAAGAGTGATTTTGGAAGGAGAATTAACATAAAATGAGAAAGACAGAAATTGAAAATTTAATAAAAGAAAATATTAAAGATACTGCATTGCGTATTTATGAATTAGATAATGAAGATAGAAAAAGTTTGTTAGCAGAATATAGAGAATGGATTATGAATGATTTAGATTCTGTAGAAGTAATGATGCTACCTTATGAAGCCTATACGGACAAATTAGACTCTAATTTCATAGACGATACACTTTAGTCGTCAATAATATATGTCTTATTAAATTCATATACTTCCTTTGCTATTGATGGTAAGAAAGAAGTATCTTTGGAATATACTTCCCCATTACAAAAAACGACTAATAAAGTTTGTAGAGATTGACTATTAACCCACCAAGCAGAATCATGTCTAACTTCGGACATCAAGCCTGCTTTACTCCAAAGATTAATGCTTTCTGGTAATCCCGCACCCAAAAAACCATCTATTTGATTAAGAGAATCGTTTTTAAGAACAAATTTATTTAAATTTCTTTTTAAAAAACTTCGCAAATTTAAATCATTTTCTTGATAGTCAATATGAATCATAATTTCCTCCAAAACCCTTGCGACTGAATCAGAATTCATAGCATTCCTATTTTTATTATCATGTCCATAAAATTCTTTCTCACGACCAAATGGTCCATCATCCCAAGTCTTCTGACAACAATTTATACCAACCAATTCTTCCCAATTTAAATCATGTATCCAATCATTTATTATACTTCTTTGGTATTTCCAATTTTCCCATAGTTCGCCTTCAATACAAGGTCCACTTGTTGTTCCAGTAAGTAAATCAATTAAAAAGCTTGTTGCATTATTACTGGAGAAAGACAACATTTTCCTTACAGCATCATTAATTTCATCAGATAATAATAAACTTCCTTTTTTAATCCAACTAAATACAGCAAGGCCATAAACCAACTTGACTATGCTGGCAGGGTAGCCCATTTTTTTATTATTAATACCAGTTCCAAAACCTTTAAATACACTTTTATTTTCACATTTATAATTAATCCAAGTTATCGAAATATCTTCTCTTGAAAAATCTTTATTATAAGAGCATGCTCTCCCTAAAATATCATTTAAGGCTAGACCCATCTCTTTACTTAAATAGTAAAAGGACATTGTATGGAAAGTTATAAAAATCCTATCTCACTATTTAAACAAACTAATTTTTCAAAAACTATTTGGTGGAAATTAAAAGTTAATATTTCTGGATATCAAAATGAAACAGAAAATAAATTAGTTACTGAAATATTTAAAAATAGGATTTTTAGGGTTATTTATCCAAATATTTATCAAAACAACCATAAATTTTCAAGAATACTAGTTCAACTATATGAAGATGGCTATGTCTGTTGGATAAATTTAGATGGATTAATTATTGAGAAATACGTATTAGAAAAACCTGAAAATTCAAAAAAAGAACACTTCTTTATAAAAGATAAAGTTAACTCAATTTTAGAATGGATCAAGGATCAATCTGAGTTAAATAATGAATACCTTTGGGGAGGTACATTAGGACCCAATTTTGATTGTTCTGGGTTAATTCAGACTGCTTTTTTAAAGCATCAAATTCATATACCTCGAGACTCTTTTCAAATAAAAAGTTTTTGTAAACACATTTTTTATTACAAAGAATCCTATGCGGCTCTACGACCTGGCGATCTTTTATTTTTTGGAAATGAAGAAAAATGTGATCATATTGGAATATACAAAGGAGAAGGATTGTATTACCATAGCTCTGGAAAAGATTTTGGCAGAAATGGGATAGGATTAGATACCCTAAAAAAGTCTAATGACAAAATCTCATTGCATTATAAATCCAAACTTATGTCAGCAGGAAGAGTAGTTAGAAATTATAGATGGGACAGAACTTTACGTTAATTAATAGGGCTCACCTTTTAATTTTAAATTAAATTTAAATAATACCTATTCTTTTATTTAGGAATTAACCAGCAGTCCAAATATTTTTAATGATTGGCATTATGGTATCTAAGTGTAATGTCCCAACAAGTAACCAAGCAAAAACAGCTCCTCCACAGCCTCCTAACCAAAATCCACTTGTAAAATCAGCCCAACCAGCTCTTGTAAATAAGTCCTTTGGCGGATTATTAACAGTCGCATCTGGAGGTTGAACATTAGGTGCTTTACCAGGTGCATTATATAGAACAAAAAGTGCTGTCAAAATATGAACAGCTCCAATAGTAGCGAGAAGTCCAGCTGTTAGAGCAAATTCAGAATTTCTTAATGGGCCAGTCATAGTGAAAGGTCCGTATAGAAGATATCCAAAAGCTGCTCCAGTTTCTAAACCTCTAAAATTAGGGGAAATACCTTCTCTGTAAAAAGGTAAATTATTTATAAAGGCTTTTGTAAAATAACCACTATTAACTGGCGTAGCTAAATTACCAACACAAGGATCAGTAACTGTTTTTACTGCCCATTGTTCTGCTACTCCAATATCATTTGGTTGTACAGAAGTATCTATGTATTTCTCATCAAACTTAATAGAACTTGTTGATTCTGAGAATGATTTTTGAAAGTCGCTCATTTTTTTAATAGTTTTGTGTTTGATAATTTATTCAGTTGCTGTAATTAATCTTCCAATCAATACGATAAAAACAGCAGGCATTGCTATACCAATTAATGGAACAAAAATTGAGGGTAAAAGACTTGGTAAATCAGATGGCATAGTTCTTTAAACATCTTTAAACACTTTAGTATTTATCTGCTAAATAGTGTTAATTTTATTACTGGATGATATAAAAATTATTAACTTTTTACATGATAAAATTTTTCGCGATTGTACTTATTATTTTTATAGGAATATTACTTCTAGTTTTTAAAAAAAGAATCTTTAAAAAGTTTTTAAATAAAAGCAATTTATATTCTATTAAATTAAACAAAAATAATAAATTTTCATCTAATAAAAATAGTTTTTTATACAATCACGAAGAAAAAAAGTACTCAGTATTTTATAAAAATTCTCAAAGAAATAGAATGTTTAATCTCTTTCAGGGTAATACAGAAAATAAATTAAAGGCGTTAAAAATTGCGGAAGAATTGGCCGATAAATCAACATTACCAATTTTACGAAAAGGCTTAAGAGATATTTCTCCTGAAGTCGTTGAAATTTCAGCTTTATTAATAAGAAAGTTTAAGTAAATAATCAATTTTGCTTAGTACTGCTTATTGATCTAATTCTGTAAATTGGACGACTTTGACTTTCATGATATGTCCTAATTGTAAGTTCGCTCAATAATCCAAAGCTAAATAATTGAACCCCAGCAATTCCTAATATTAATGCAAACATTAGCAACGGACGATTTCCAATATCCTGACCCATTATTTTTAAAACTATCAAATAAGAACTCATCACAAGGCTAATGAAAATACTTATAATTCCAACAAAACCAAATCCATACATTGGTCTTGTTAAAAATTTAGTCATAAACCAAACAGTTAGTAAATCCATTAAAACTCTAAAAGTTCTATCAATTCCATATTTACTAGATCCATATTGCCTGCTTCTATGATTTACTTTAATTTCTTTGATTCTTGCACCTTCAATATTTGCTAAAACGGGCAGAAACCTGTGAAGTTCACCATACAACTTAATATCATCTATTATTTCTTTCTTAAAAGCTTTTAATGAGCAGCCATAGTCATGCAACTTCAAACCTGTTACGTGAGCTATTAATTTATTAGCTATTTTTGATGGTATCTTTCTATTAATTAATTTATCTTTTCTATCAAACCTCCACCCACAAATCAAATCATACCCATCATTAATTTCTGAAATTAATGTTGGAATATCATTTGGATCATTCTGTAAATCACCATCCAAAGTAATGATAATATCACCTTTAGAATTATCAAATCCAGCTGACATTGCTGCAGTTTGCCCATAATTTTTGCGAAGGGAAATTACTGACAATTCCTGAATTTTGAGAGTTAGTTCTTTCAATACTTGAAAAGTATTATCTTTAGAGCCATCATTGATAACAATCAATTCAAAATTAAATTCATGCAATGACATTACATTTATAACTTCATCCAATAAAAAACCAATACTCTCACTTTCGTTGTAAACAGGGATAATAATAGAAATTAATTGTTTTATATCTGACATTTATATTTGATAATATTTATATAATTTTAACTTAATTTAGAACATTAAAATTAAACAAAAAAAAATCACCACAAATGTGGTGATTTTAATTATTTAAGAAAAATTTAACCAAACTTACCTGAAGTTGATGCAATAACAAATGCACCGAATGTAAGAATGTTTCCAATCGTGAAATGTGCTAGTCCAACTAATCTAGCTTGAACAATTGAGAGTGCAACTGGCTTGTCTCTCCAGCCAACAAGATTAGCTATTGGAGTACGCTGATGTGCCCAAACTAATGTTTCAATTAATTCTTGCCAGTAACCACGCCATGATATTAGGAACATGAAGCCAGTAGCCCAAACTAAGTGACCGAATAGGAACATCCAAGCCCAAGGAGATAAAGAGTTTACTCCGAATGGATTATATCCGTTAATAAGTTGAGCAGAGTTTAACCAGAGATAATCTCTGAACCAACCCATTAGATAAGTTCCTGATTCATTAAATTGTGCTACATTACCCTGCCATATTGCTAGGTGTTTCCAATGCCAATAGAAAGTTACCCATGCAAGTAAATTTAATGCCCAGAACATAGCTAGGTACATAGCATCCCAAGATGAACTATCACAAGTACCTCCACGTCCAGGTCCATCGCAAGGAAATGCGTAACCTAAATCTTTCTTATCAGGAATTAGTTTTGTGCCTCTAGCATCAAGTGCACCTTTTATAAGGATTAAAGCGGTTGTATGAAGACCTAGAGCAATAGCATGGTGAACTAAGAAATCTGCAGGACCGATAGGTAAGAAAGCACTTAATGCATCTTGTCTATTGATCAGATCCATCCAGTAATGATTACCTGGTAATGAATTAGCAGCGAGACTTGCTGAACTTGTAGGATCAGATAATAGAGCGTTAAAGCCGTACATCATCTTACCTTGAGCAGCTTGAACAAATTGAGCAAATACTGGCTCAATTAGAATTTGCTTTTCGGGATTACCAAAAGCTACAACAACATCGTTATGAACATAAATTCCTAGAGTATGGAATCCAAGCAACATTGTTACCCAACTAAGGTGGCTTATCAAAGCTTCCTTTGTTCCAAGAACTCTCGCTAATACGTTGTCTTTATTTAATTCAGGATCGTAATCTCTTACAAAGAAAATGGCTCCATGTGCAAATGCACCAACCATCAAGAACATTGCTATGTACTGATGATGACTATATAAAGCAGATTGTGTAGTGTAGTCCCTGGCAATAAAGGCGTAAGAGGGAAGTGCACCCATATGTTGAGCTACAAGAGAAGTTGCTACACCAAGAGATGCTAATGCTAGTCCAAGTTGGAAATGTAATGAATTATTTACTGTTTCATATATTCCATCATGGTTGATTCCAAAACTACCTTTATGAGGATCATTAGGGTGTCTTGTATTATGAGCTTCTGTAATTTCTTTGAGGCTATGACCAATACCAAAAGTATTTCTATACATATGACCAGCAATTACAAAAACTGTTCCAATCGCAATATGGTGATGCGCAATATCGGTAAGCCATAATGCTTCACTTTGGGGATGAAGACCACCTAAGAAAGTAAAGATTGCTGTTCCAGCTCCTTCAGCTGTTCCAAATACTTGATCTAAAGAGTCAGGATTTTGGGCATAAGCTCCCCAGTTTAAAGTAAAGAAAGGAGCTAATCCTGCAGGGTGTGGAAGCACTGTTAACCAGTTATCCCAACCTACGTGCTGTCCTCTTGATTCAGGTATAGCAACATGAACCAAATGACCTGTCCAAGCGATACTACTAAAACCAAATAAGACAGCTAAATGATGATTTAATCTTGACTCTGCATTTTTAAACCAAGCTAGAGAAGGTCTGAATTTTGGCTGTAAGTGTAACCAACCTGCAAATAGAGTCCAACAAGCCAAAATACTCATGAAAATTGAAGCTTGGAAGAGTTGCTCATTAGTTCTCATTCCAATTGTGTACCACCAATGGTAGAGACCTGAGTAAGCTATGTTTACTGGACCACTAGCTCCAGCTTGTGTCATTGCTTCTGTGATACCAGATCCAAAATGGGGATCCCAAATAGCATGAGCAATGGGACGAACGTGAGTTGGATCAAGTACAAATTGCTCGAAGTTACCTTGCCAAGCAATATGAAATAAGTTACCAGCTACCCAGAGGGCGATAATTGCTAGGTGACCAAAATGAGTAGAGAAAAGCTTCTGATAAAGCTTTTCTTCGGTCATACCATCATGACTTTCAAAGTCGTGAGCGGTAGCTATTCCGTACCATATTCGTCGGGTTGTAGGGTCCTGAGCTAGACCCTGGTTAAATGATGGAAATTTTGTTGCCATTGAATTAAAAAGGTGAAGTTCAGGTAATTAGCCTAGGCCGAAAAGGCGAGCATGGAAGAAAGCCCATGTGGTAGCAATACCACCAACAAGGAAGTGTGTTACACCTACTGCTCTACCCTGAGTTATAGATAGAGCTCTTGGTTGAATGGTTGGAGCAACTTTAAGTTTGTTATGTGCCCAAACAATTGATTCGAATAATTCTTGCCAATATCCTCGTCCACTGAAGAGGAACATTAAACTAAATGCCCAAATGAAGTGAGCTCCTAAGAACATCAAACCATACATACTTATGGATTGACCATAACTTGTTAATACTTGAGAAGCTTGCGCCCAAAGAAAATCTCTTAACCAACCATTAATAGTAATGGAACTTTGTGCGAAATTACCACCAGTAAGTCCCCAAACATCACTCTGCATTTTCCAAGAGAAGTGGAAAATAACTATTGATAAACAGTTATACATCCAGAACAGGGCTAAGAACACGTGATCCCATGAAGAAACTTGACATGTACCACCTCTTCCAGGACCATCGCAAGGGAATCTAAATCCTAAAGAAGCTTTGTCAGGGATCAACCTTGAACTTCTTGCATAAAGTACCCCTTTGAGAAGTATCAAAACAGTTACGTGGATTTGGAAAGCATGAATATGATGAATCATTAAATCAGCTGTCCCTAATGGAATTGGAGCTATAGCAACCTTTCCACCAACTTCTACTAAACTTCCATTAAAAACTTCACTTAAAGCTTTGTGAGGTAAAGCTTCTGCAGTACCTGCTAAAAGAGAAGTTCCAACGGCAGATGCCTGAATACTCTGTACCCATTGCGCAAAAATTGGTTGAAGTTGGATTGCAGAATCACTAAACATATCTTGGGGTCTACCCAAAGCTCTCATAGTATCGTTGTGAATATAAAGTCCAAAACTATGGAATCCTAGCCACATACATACCCAGTTCAAGTGACTGATTAAAGCGTCTCTTGCCTTTAGAATTCTGTCTAATACATTATCAATATGTTTTGCTGGATCGTAATCTCTAACCATTGCAATTCCAGCATGCGCTCCTGCTCCTACTATGAACAATCCACCTATCCACATGTGATGTGTAAATAATCCAAGAACTGTCATGTAATCAGTAGCTATATATGGATATGGAGGCATCGCATACATGTGATGAGAAACAAGTATGCTTATTGATCCAAGCATTGCTAGGTTTACCGCAAGCTGAGCATGTCTACTTTCTGCCATGAACTCAAAAAGACCTTGATGACCTTTAGGAGCAGGGAACAATATTGGGTCTCCTTGCTGTGAATCTAATATTTCTTTCATACTATGACCAATACCGTAATTGGTTCTATACATATGACCACCAATAATTGCAATTACTCCAAAAGCTAAATGATGATGTGAAACATCAGTCATCCATAAGCTACCTGTCACGGGGTTAAGTCCACCTTTGAAAGTAAGGAAGTCTGAGAAAGCGAACCAATTTAAACTAAAGAAATTACCTGTACCACTTGCTAATCCTGGAAATATTTGACCGATAATTTGTGGATCACAGAGTTGATGAGGCATAGGCATATCTGCAATAGTTGCTATTTCTTTGCCATTAATTATTAGCGGATTTCCTGCATCAATTGCATCTAAGAGTGCTGCAGTAGGAGCTCCAATATGAATACAATGGCCAGCCCATGCCAATGATCCTAGTCCTACTAAACCAGCTATATGGTGATTAAGCATAGACTCTATATCTTGAAACCACTCCATTTTTGGGGCTGCTTTATGATAATGAAAAATTCCAGCATGAAGCATTAGTGCAGCCATTACTACAGCACCTATTGCCAAAGCCATAAGTTCACTTTCATTAGTTATTCCCCATGCTCGCCACATGTGGAATATTCCTGAACTGATTTGAATTCCGTTGTAGTTAGCACCAAGATCAGCATTAAGCATTTCTTGACCAACAATTGCCCAAACTTGCTGAGCTCCTGGTTTTACATGAGTTGGATCAGCTAACCAACCTGAATAATTAGAAAATCTTGCTCCATGGAAAAATGCAGCACTCATCCATATAAAAATGACTGCAAGATGTCCAAAATGAGCTGAAAAGATTTTTCTTGTTGCTTCTTCAGCATCGCCTGTATGCACATCGAAATCATGTGCGTCAGCATGCAAATTCCAGATCCAAGTTGTAGTTTTTGGACCTTTAGATAATTTACTTGACCAGAAACCTGGCTTATCTAATTTGGCAAAATCAATAGGTCTTGGGTCGGCCTTTACAGGATCTTCCAAAACTTTTTTGTTTTTTTCTCCACTTTCTGGTGGGCTGATGGTCATCTAGCACCTCGAAAATAATTGACATTAAAGCCGATTGATCGGATCTTGAACTTATTTTTAATGATAATGTTCAAGAAAACGAATCCCTCGGAACTTTAGATATTCGTTTCAAAAATAATAAGGCAAAGATTCTTTCGTTATGCATTAACGTAACAAATGTTCTAATGATTGTTACTATATGAATATTTTGTTAAATTCTAGTCTATGAAATAATTATGGGTATATTTACTCAAATTTTATATAAATTTCTTAAATTTTTTTTTATATTTCAAAGAAAATTTTTAAATCAAGCAACAGGATATAATTTCATAGTAACTATCAATAGTTTCTGATTTGAAAGGAATTGCTATAGGTCTATCTAATAATTCAAAAGAAATTTTAAAAAGGCTTAAAAAAACCGAATTTGTCAAAGATATATATATTCCTAGTTCTTCAAAAGATGATGGAAAGGAAAATGAGCAATTTCAAATACAAAAACCTAGAGAAATCTTACTTCAAAAATGGCAGGAGATAGATTTAATAATTTTTATAGGCTCAATTGCTGCATCAATACGCATAATAAATTCTTTTTTAACCTCTAAAGATCAAGATCCTAGTGTAATAGTTATAGATAACAAATGTTCCAAGATAGTTCCTTTAATTGGCTTACATCAGTCAAATACTCAAAATATTGCATGTCAAATTGCTAATTTACTTGGTGGCGAAATAATAGAAACTAATAATTCCAATGATCAAAGCTTCTTAAATCTTGATGTATTTGGGAATCAATGGGGTTGGGAAAGATCTGGCAACATAAAGGATTGGTCAAAACTAGTAATTAAACAAGCTAAGAACGAAGAAATATTTTGCAAACAATTATCTGGTAATAGCTTATGGAAAAATTCAGAATCAGGGGAGATTATTAATCAAATTAATGAAAAAGAAATTGAAAAACCA
This sequence comes from Prochlorococcus sp. scB245a_520K10, assembly GCA_000634515.1. GTDB lineage: Bacteria > Cyanobacteriota > Cyanobacteriia > PCC-6307 > Cyanobiaceae > Prochlorococcus_A. The sequence goes on from JFNU01000202.1 coordinate 105,261, forward strand.
GATTCAACATTTCATGTGAGTATATTCGAAAATCATGAAACAACTTGGCACCCGCCCGTATTATGGATTGGCATTGGATGTGAAAGAAATACATGCAAAGAATTAATATCAAATTCTTTAAATAATTTATTGGAGTCAAGAAATTTATCCAAGTATTCAATTGCGGGACTGGCAACGGTTGATATAAAAAAAGATGAGAAAGGAATTTTAGAACTTGCTGAAGAAAACAACTTGCCTATAAAGTTTTTTAGTAAAGAAGATCTTTCAACAATAATTGTTCCAAATCCTTCAAGTGTTGTAGAAAAGGAAATTGGCACCCCTTCTGTAGCGGAAGCCTCTTGTTTACTCGCAGCTGGAGAAGAATCAAAATTATTAGAAGAAAAAAGAATTTTTAAAAATCAATCTGGGGCATTAACTATCGCTGTAGCAGAATCAAAAAACCAATATAATCCAACCCATGGCGAAATACATATTATTGGAAGTGGGCCTGGTGATATCTCCTTCCTAACCAGTAATGCAAAAAAAGCACTTTCAAGATGTACTGTTTGGATCGGATACAAAATGTATTTAGATTTAATTAAATCCTTAAAAAGGAGTGACCAAGTTTTAATTGAAAGTAAACTTACTGAAGAAAAAGAGAGATGCAGTAAAGCAATTAAACTTGCTGAGGAAGGAATAAAAGTGGCTTTAATTTCTTCAGGTGAATCTGGATTTTATGGCATGGCAGGTTTACTTTTAGAATTACTTCAAAAAATCAAAAAAAAATATAGACCTTATTTTGAAGTACATCCAGGTATAAGTAGTGTTCAATTAGCTGCTGCGATTAGTGGAGCACCACTAATGAATGACTTTTGTTCAGTAAGCTTAAGCGATAAATTAACTCCATGGTCTTTAATAGAAAAAAGAATTGAAGGAGCTATTGTGGGTGACTTTGTAATAGCTTTATTTAATCCTCAATCCATTGAAAGAAATTGGCAGCTAAAAAGTGTAATAGATATATGTTTACAATCTAGGCATGGCGATACTCCAGTTTTAATAGCTAGACAAGTAGGGAGAGAAAATCAAACCAAAAAATTTTTTACTTTAAACGCCATTCCTTTTAAAGAGATTGATATGTTATCAATCATTATTATTGGCAATTCTCAAACAACCTTAGTTGACGAAATATTTCTCACTCCCAGAGGATATTTACAAAATTAAGGTTAGATAATGCATAACTAATTAAAAATATTTTTCTTTGCTTTTTTTTAATAAGAATACTAATCTTTTATAAAAAGCATTAAAAATTCATTGAAAAATATTGGTTTAATTTTATTTGATATAGATGGTGTTATACGTAGCGTAGAAAATAGTTACAGGCTTTCACTCAAAAAAACAGTTTTCAAATTTTCAGGATGGGAGCCAAGTTATCAAGATATTGATTGTGCAAAAAATGAAGGAATCTGGAATAATGATTGGGATTTAAGTTTAGAGCTCATAAAAAGATTTATAAAAAAAGAAAACTTAAAACTTAAAATTCCTTCAAGAGATGAAATAGTTAAATGTTTTGAAGAGTTTTACTTTGGTGGAGATCCTAATAAAGATAGTAAGTATTGGTCTGGATTTATAACAAATGAAGAGTTATTAGTTGATAAAAAGTTTTTTGATTTATTAAAAAGCAATGGAATAGTTTGGGGTTTTGTGAGTGGTGCAGAATCTGCTTCTGCAAAATTTGTTTTAGAAAAAAGACTTGGGCTAAAATCGCCTCCATTAATATGTATGGGAGATGCTCCTGACAAGCCTGATCCTAAAGGTTTTATTTACTTATCAAAAAAGCTTCTTGGAGATAAAATTGGCTCATCAAATATACCCATTGCATATGTAGGAGATACTATTGCAGATATAAATACAGTTATCAATGCTAGAAAAGTAATACCATCTCAGAAATTTATAAGTATTGGGCTAGCCCCCCCTCATTTACATTTAAATTCTCGAATAAAAGAGCGTATTTCATACGAATTAAATCTAAGAAATGCAGGTGCTGACTTGATTTTAAATTCTATAAATGACCTAAAAGATATTAATCTTGAAAAATTTTAAAATTTTACAAAATTAAAAAAATTCTTAATTATTTACGGAGAGGGAGGGATTCGAACCCTCGACAAAAGTTACCTCCTGTAACTCCTTAGCAGGGAGCCGCTTTCAACCACTCAGCCACCTCTCCAGTTCCTATACATTATCAATTTTTATGCAAACATTCAAAATTTTTTATTTAATCGAAATGTCTAATCAACTTGAACTCTCGGTAATCTATTTTTAAAAGAACAAAGAATTTCCCATGGAATAGTATTAGATTCTCTTGCCCAATCAAGAGGAGAAATAGTTTTATCTCCATCAGATCCTAGTAATATCATAGTACTACCAATTTTAATTTCATTTGAATCTGTTATGTCTACCATCATTTGATCCATAGTTATAGATCCAACTTGAGGATAAAGTTTATTTTTGTAGATAACATTTATCTTGCCTGAAAGATTTCTTGGGACACCATCTGCATAACCAATACTCAATACAGCTAATTTAGTTTTTTTACTACTTACAAATTTCCCTCCGTAACTTACACTTACACCTTGATCAATAATTCTTATAAAAGCTACTTTGACCTTCAAAAATAAAGCTGGTTTAAGCGATAATTTTTTATCTATTTTTGCTAGAGGACTATATCCATACATAGAGAGTCCTACACGCACCATTTGAAAATGAAAATCTTTATTAATGAGCATGCCTGCAGAATTAGCCAAATGAATCTTAATATTGTGATTTCTATCAACGTTAATTTGCTTTAATAATTCCTGAAATTTCTTCCTTTGAATTTGTGTTGTACTTTTAGGATCTAATGAATCATATTCATCCGCAGATGATAAATGACTGTATATGCCTTCAATAGAAATATTTTCAAAAGACTTTATTTTTTCAAATTGCTGAACAAATCTATTGTATTCAAATCCTAATCTTGACATTCCAGTATCAACCTTAAGATGTAAAGAAAATTTTAATCCAAAGTGCTTTCCAATATTATTGCAAATTAAACATTCTCTTATATTGCTTATAGTTGGCATAAGATCATTTTTAAAAGATATTATTAAATCCTTTTTCGTATAAAGATTTCCAAGGATAAGAATTGGTTGTTTAATTCCAGAAGAACGAAGCTTTATACCTTCTTTTAAAGTGGCAACTCCTAGTTGCGAAGCTCCACCTTTGATAGCGTATTCAGAGACTAATTTTGCATCATGACCATATCCATCAGCTTTAACAACTGCCATAAATTGACAATTTTTACTTAATTTTGATCTTAACTCCCTTACATTTGTTTCTAGTGCTTTACCTCTGACTTCAATCCATGCTCTTTGTTTTGGATCTATATCATTTTCATAAGTTGGATATTTATAAAAATTAAATCCTTGATTTGTGTGCCGAATTTGCATTAAGTTTGCACAATATATATGCGCTTATTGAAATATACAGTTAGCATGACATGTAAATTGTATTTTGGCATGGGCCAGACTCTAGTTTTAAATGCTTCTTATGAACCTTTGAACATCACTTCTTGGCGAAGAGCTGTTATTTTGATGATCAAAGGTAAAGCAGAAAGCTTAGAGGAAGATAAATCATATTCGATACATTGCGGTAGAAAATTACCTACAGTTATAAGACTTCGTTATTACGTAAAGGTACCCTTTAGAGAGGTTTCTTTAACAAGAAAAAATATTCTTCTAAGAGATAATAATGCTTGCCAATACTGTAACTATAGGGGCGGTGATTTATCAATAGATCATGTATTACCTAGAAGTAGAGGAGGAACTGATAACTGGGAAAATGTTACTACAGCTTGTCTTAGATGTAATGTTCAAAAAGGTAACAGAACCCCAGAAGAAGCAAATATGCCTTTAAAAAGAAAACCGTACCGTCCACTTAGTAATCTCAATTTTGAGGCTACAAGGCAAATTGATTCAGGCAGGCATAAAGAATGGAGTAAATATGTAATAGGTGTTGCAATCTAATAAAAATAAAATTTAATTTACTTCGTTATTAAAATCTTCCATCATTCTCTTTTGTTCTTGTGCTATGCATGCATCAATTACTTCATCCAATTGACCAGCGAGAATTGGCTCTAGTGAAAAATTGGAACCCAATCTATGATCAGTTGTCCTGTTATCTTTGAAGTTATAAGTTCTAATTTTTTCACTTCTATCTCCTGTACCCACCTGTGAAAGCCTCTGAGATCTTTCTTGCGCATTAGCTTCTTTTAATTGAATTTCATATAATTTGGCTCTTAAAATTTCCATTGCTCGTTCACGATTTTGCAATTGTGATCTCTCTTGAGTGCAAAAAACTCTTATCCCTGTGGGCTTGTGAAGAAGATCAATAGCAGTCTCTACTTTATTAACATTTTGTCCCCCTGCACCTCCTGATCTTGCTGTGCCAACCTCTATATCAGTCGGGTCAATCTTAACCTCAACGGGATCAGCCTCAGGCATAACAGCAACAGTAGCAGTAGAGGTGTGTACTCTGCCTTGAGATTCAGTAGCTGGAACTCTTTGAACTCTATGTACACCAGCCTCGAATTTAAGTTGACTATATACTGAATCTCCCTTGACAGAGATAACTAACTCTTTAAATCCACCCATATCTGACTCTGAAGCACTAACGGGTTTTACAGACCATCCAATTTTTTGTCCATATCTTTCATACATTCTTGCTAAATCGCCTGCCCATATACAAGCCTCGTTTCCTCCAGCACCTGCTCTGATCTCTAACATTACACTTCTCTCATCCCTTGGATCTTTGGGTAATAATGCGATTGTAGCTTTTTGAATAAGTTCATTCTTACATTCCTCCAAGTTAATTAATTCCTCATATATTAAAGATTCCATCTCTTTATCATTTCTACTCTCTTTTAATAGATTTTTTGAATCTTCAATTTCCTTATCAGTTTCAAGTAACTTTTTAAAGTCAATAACTAAAGGTTCCAATTTTGACCTTTCTCTTGCTATTGACTCTAATTTCTTAGGATCATTTGCTACGTCAGGATCTGCAAGTTGCACTTCCAAATTTTCAAAACTTTCTGAAGCAGTCTTCAACCTTGCAATTAGTGTTGAGTATTCCAATTGAAATTTTGCTAAAGTTTGAAAATTCTATTTATTAGAATCTTTTTCTTCTTTTTCCTCTTTTGATGTGGCTGAATTAGCTGAACCCATTCCATATTTTTTCATAAACCTATCAACTCTACCTTCTGTATCCAGAATTTTCTGAGTTCCAGTAAAGAAAGGATGATTACCACTCCATACATCAACATGTAATTCAGGCTGAGTTGAACCTGTCGTCATTACAACTTCTCCATTACAAATAACTTTTGCATCTGGATACCATTTTGGATGAATTTCTGATTTTGGCATAATTAAAATTCCTTTAACGCTTGGAGAATTGTGGAGCTTTTCTTGCTTTTTTAAGACCATATTTTCTTCTTTCCTTAGCTCTAGGATCTCTACTGAGGTGTCCTTCAGTTTTTAAAGGTTTCCTGTTATCTTGAGATAATTCGCAAAGTGCTCTTGCTGCGCCTTGCTTAATAGCATCTGCTTGGCCAGTCAATCCACCCCCAAATACATTGACCAAAATATCATAAGAATTTTCTAGGCCTAAAGTTTGCAAAGGTGCTTTTATTGAATTTAGGTGCAGAGGATTGAAGTTTAAGTAATCATCTCCTGAACGTCCATTAATTTTGATTTGTCCATCACCAGGAATCAAACGAACTCTAGCTACTGAAGTTTTTCTTCTTCCAGTTCCCCAATAAACAGCTTTGTTTTTTATTTGACTATTCATTATTAGTAAATTAACTATTTAATAATACAGGATTCTGGGCAGCATGAGGATGATCAGCACCTTTATAAACTTTTAATTTTTTAAATTGCTGTCTTCCTAAAGAGTTATGTGGGAGCATACCTTTAACAGCCTGCTCGATGATTCTTTCAGGAATTCTTTCTTGAAGAGACTCAAATTTTTCAACTTTCATTCCACCTGGTCTGCCAGAATGTCTTCTATAAAACTTTTGTGATGCTTTTTTTCCCGTTACCTCAACTTTTTCAGCATTTACAACAATTACAAAATCACCTGTATCTAAATGAGGTGTAAATGTTGGTTTATTTTTTCCTCTTAAAACAGTTGCAATTTCTGTAGCAAGTCTCCCAAGTGTCTTATCTTTTGCGTCAACTAGAAACCAATTTCTTTCAATGGTTTCTAAAGACGGAGTCATTGTTTTATTCATTTACCAAATTTATGCAGATAAACTTTAATTCAGTACTAAATTCTACCTTATTGAAGTAGTATTCAACAAACATTTTAGGTTATTTAAACAAATAACTCGCTTTAATCAAATTTACTTAAGAAAAACCCTTAACTAAAAAAACTGGAAAAAAATCGTTGTTATTGATCTTTTTAAAAACATTTTTTTCATATACAGCATTTACAAAACATAAACCTTTAGCTGGAGCAGACTCCTTAACATCATTTTTCTTTTTATTAACCCATCTATCTGTAAAAATTTCTGGTGATATTTTTTTTTCTCCAACTAACACCAGTTGACCAACTATTAAACGTACCATTCCATAGAGAAAACCAGTAGCCTTAATATCAATTAAAATTAAATCCTCTACTCTTTTAATATGTATATTTTTGATTTCAGTAATAGAAGTTTTTCTAGTACTTCCACTTTTCTGAAAAGCAAAAAAATCATGTTCTCCTTCCATACTCTTTGAAGCATTTGACATTAAAACTTCATCTAGATTTTTTTGGTACCTATGCCATGCCCAATTATTTATAAACAAGTTAGGTAATTTACTGTTATTGATGACATATCGATAGTGTCTATAGATTGCTGAATAACATGCATGCCAACCATCTTTAACCTCAACCGATTCCAAAATTCTAATTGTTGAAGGTAAATAACTATTTAGTACATCCGAAAAACGATTTCCTGGAATAACACAATCAACATCAAAATGCACTACTTGACCTGATGCATGAACTCCAGCATCAGTTCTTCCCGCCGCAAAAGTCTTTACGGCATTATTGGTAATTTTTAAAAGAGCCTTTTCCAGAATTTCCTGAACAGCAGTTGCATTTTTTTGTCTTTGCCAACCTGAATAACTAGATCCGTCATATTGGACTAGTAAAGCTACCCTTTTCAAAAGTTATATTCTAGTAAAATCCCCTTTCTTAACCTACTCAAACAAGCTCAATTATAGCCATCTGAGCATTATCACCTTTTCTTGATACCGTTCTGACTATGCGGGTATAACCACCTTCTCTATCTCCATATCTTTCTTTTGCTTTTTCAAATAATGAATGGACTAATTTCTTATCATAAATGTATCCTATGGCCCTTCTCCTAGCGGACAAACTACCATCTTTAGCAAGAGAAATCATCCTTTCGGCTTCGTTTCTTAAAGCTTTTGCCCTAGCTTTTGTTGTTGTTACTCTACCTTCCTTAATTAATTGTGTAGTTAAACCTCTTAAAAGTGCTTTCCTCTGGTCAGCAGGTTTACTTAATAATGGAATTCTAAGTTGGTGTCTCATAATCTTAAAAAATGTTAAACTGAGGTTCTGCTTTGTGGAATAGAAATTCCGATGCGCTCTAGAGCTTCAATAACCTCATCTGCAGATTTAGAGCCAAAGTTCTTAATTTCAAGAAGATCTTCATAGCTAAAGCCCATTAAATCAGAAACCGAGTTAACTTGCGCTCTTTTTAAACAATTATATGCTCTAACGGACAAGTTTAGTTCCTCAAGAGGAATTTGAGCTTCAGGAGATGGTTCAGGTTCTTCAGGTATTTCTTCAACCATTGTAACAGTAGCAAGAGGTTGAAAGAGTTCTATTAACTGGTTTGCAGCTTCAGCAATTGCATCATCAGGAGTTGTAGAGCCATCTGTTACTACTTCCATTTTTAATCTTTCTCTACCTGTTCCCCCCTCTGCTACAGCAGTTTCATCAATTGTAAAATTAACTCTCTTCACAGGCATAAATACAGCATCTATTTGAAGTAAATCGATTGCAGTTGTTTCTTCATTCTTACGATCAACTGGTCTATATCCAACACCTCTTTCAACATGGATTTCTAACTCTAAGTTATGGCCCTCCTGAATAGTTGCAATTGGTTTTTCACCATCAACAATTTCAACTTGAGATGAAAATTGAATATCATTTGCCTTCACCTCCATTGGACCACTAGCTACTAACCTACCGATTTCGAGCTCTGGATTAGAACTATTAATTGAAAGTTGCTTACAATTGAGAAGAATATCTAGAACGTCTTCTCTAACTCCAGGAATAGTTGCATATTCGTGATTAATTCCTGCTATTCTTACTGCAGTTACTGCACTTCCTTCAAGTCCACCCATAAGGACTCTTCTAAGCGAGTTGCCTAAAGTTGTAGCTTGTCCCCTTTCTAGAGGTCCAATTAAAAAAGTCCCTGCTTGGGAGCGATCATCTGATATTTGATGGTCGATTCTGTCAATCTGGTATTGCAACACGGAAAAAATAAGATTAAAAGTTTTTTTGGGGGGGTTGGAGAATGGTTAAGACCTAAACGCGTCTCCTTTTAGGCCTTCTACATCCATTATGAGGTAATGGAGTTACATCTCTTATTAGAGTTATTTCTAAACCGGCCACTTGTAAAGCTCTTATGGCCGTTTCCCTACCTGAGCCAGGTCCTCTAACTAATACTTCTATTTGTCTCATACCTTGATCAAGTGCTCTCCTAGCTGCAGCTTCAGCAGCTGTTTGAGCAGCAAATGGCGTACCTTTCCTAGCCCCTTTAAATCCACTGGCACCAGCAGAAGACCAAGAAATTACATGGCCAGAAGTGTCAGTAATTGAGACTATAGTGTTATTAAATGTGCTTTGAATATGTACCACACCATTCGGTACATTACGTTTGGATTTCTTTGAGCCTGATTTTTTTGCTGTAGCTGCCATGATGTTTTAATTTAATATTAGGATTTGTAAATAGGTTTAGTTAATTATTTTTTTCTTCCAGCAACTGTTTTCCTTGAACCCCGTCTTGTTCTTGCATTAGTTCTAGTTCTTTGGCCTCTGACTGGAAGACTCATTCTATGCCTTCTTCCTCTAACACAACCTATATCTTGTAAACGCTTTAAGGCCATTCCCTCTTTTCTTCTCAAATCTCCTTCTAAAGTGAATTCCTCTGTAGCACCTCTAAGTTTTTGCACATCAGAATCTGAAAGATCTTTTACACGAATATCTGGGTTTACGCCCGTATTTGCAAGAATTAGCTTTGATCTTGTTAAGCCAATTCCATAGACGTATGTAAGTGCAATTTCAACTCGCTTTTCGCGAGGTATGTCAATTCCTGCAATCCTGGCCACGTGTTTTGAATAAATAAAAGTTTGAATTAAAGGGTTGAAATTTAACCCTGACGCTGTTTATTGCGAGGTCTTTTCTTGTTAATAACATAGATTTTACCTCTTCGCCTCACGATCTGATCGTCAGGACTAATTTTTTTGACTGAAGATCTGACCTTCATAGGGGTTTTACAAATAAAACGTTAATACTATATTCTACATCATCATCAAGCCATTTTTTGTTTGATATCAGAGGAAATGGTTTTTAAATCTCTATCAGCATCAATATACTCTAGTAAAGAAAGATCTTTAAAATATTGAATCAATGGTTCTGTAGTTTTCTTATAAATGTCAACTCTTGTTCTAATAGTATCTTCAGTATCATCTTTTCTCCCTCTCAAGAGCAAACGCTTAATTAGAACTTCTTCTGGAATATCTAAGTAAAAAACTATTTCTAAAGGTTGATTTATTTCAATTAAAACCTCATTCAAGGAATTTGCTTGCGATAAATTTCTCGGGTAGCCATCTAGTATCCAACCATCATTATCCTTATCTAAATTATGCCTTACTATTTTTAATACAAGTTCATCACTTACAAGTTCTCCACGATTAATAATATCCTTTACCTGTCTTCCAAGGATAGTATTCATTTCAATTTCTTTTCTTAATAATTCACCTGTGGAAAGGTGCAAGTAAGAATTAGTTTTGCTTAGTAATTCCGCCTGGGTCCCTTTCCCTGCGCCAGGTGCTCCTAAAAATAATAAATGTTTTTTCATTAATTGTTAATTAGTCCCTCGTACCTTTGAGAAATGACATATGTCTGAATTTGCTTAGCAGTATCAATAGCAACACCAACAAGAATAAGTAATGAAGTTGCTCCTAAACCCTGAAAAGTCTGCACATTTGTAGCTCTTTCTACTGCGGCTGGGATTATAGCTACTGAACCAAGGAATAATCCTCCTAATAATGTCAACCTATTTTGTATCCCTGATAAATAGTTTGCCGTATTAGTTCCTGGTCTAACTCCAGGTATTGCTACTCCGCCTTTTTTTAAATTGGAAGCCACATCAACTGGATTAATTGTAAGAGATGCATAAAAATAAGAGAATCCCAAAATTAATGAGAAGAATGTAAGAGCATATGGCCATGGATTAGAAGATCCAGGATTTAAACTACTCGCTAATTTGATTAAGACTGGATTGCCAGTAACATTTGCAATAGTTATAGGTAAAAAGATTAAAGCAGATGCAAATATGATAGGCATGACTCCCCCTGCATTTAATTTTAAGGGCAAATAACTTTGTCTAGTAGGAAGTAATGTTGTATTTCCTATTTGCCTTTTTGCACTAACAATAGGAATACGTCTTGCACCCTCTTGGACAAAAATTATCCCAACAATTGTCAATAAAAATACTCCAAGTAAAACTGCTATACCTAATACATCTCCTCGATCACCAGTTTGAGCTTTTTCGATGGTTGAACTAAGAGCCTTTGGTAAAGTCGAAACGATATTTAAAAAAATTACCAATGAAGCTCCTTGTCCAATTCCCTTCTCAGTAATAATTTCACTAAACCACATAACTAACATCGAGCCGGTAACTAATGCTATGGAGGTTTGCAAGACAAATGTAGTTTCACTTATACCTTGAATTGCATATTGTCTGAGAATTAAAGAAAAAATAATACTCTGCAAAAACCCCCAACCCAAAGAAACATACCTAGTTATTTGAGCAATTTTTCTTCTACCAGCTTCCCCTTCATTTTTTTGTAAATCTTCAAGAACAGGCAATGAAGCTGTAAGAAGCTGAATAATAATTGATGCGTTTATAAAGGGAAGTATACCTAATGCAAATATTCCCAGGGTTGAAATCCCTCCGCCAGTAAAAATATCTAAAAAACCTATTAATTGACCTCCTTGATCTATAAAACTTTTAAAAGCAACCCTATCAATACCTGGCATGGGGATATAGATACCAAGTCTTACTAAAAGAAGAAGACCTAAAGTTGTTAAAACTCTTCCCCTTAGCTCTTTATTTAAAAATAATTGGGACAGTATTTCAGAAGCGCTAGGATTTCTACTTTTGTTGACAAACATTTTAAAGCTTACCTAAATTTTTAGTAAATTTATTTATTATTTATAATCTCGCAAGATCCACCTGCGTCCTCAATTTTTTGTTTTGCAACTTTTGTGAATGCATGCGCCTGGACTGTTAACTTTACATTAACTTTTCCGTTACCAAGAATTTTTAAAGGGAATTTTGGCTTAAAAAGCAATCCTTTCTTAACTAGTGAATCTAAATTAACAATATCATTTTCTTTAAAATCATTTAATTTATCTAAATTTATTATGGAAAAGTTCTTCTGATTAATTATTTCAAAGTGCTTTAATTTTGGAACTCTTCTATACAAAGGCATTTGGCCACCTTCAAAACCTGGACGGGTGGGTCTTCCTGAACGTGACTTTTGCCCTCTCATTCCAAAACCGCATGAAGCTCCCTGGCCGGCAGCAATACCTCTACCCTTTCTTAATTTTTTCTTCCTAGAGCCTGAGTTTGATTTAAGTGTATTTAATGTTGAAGTCATAATTTTCAAGAATAAAGCTGTTCAAGTGAGATGCCTCTCTCCCTTGAGGCAGATTTGTGTGTTCTTAATTGTGAGAGAGCTACCATAGCAGCTCTTGCATTATTTAAAGGTGTTTTACTACCCAATCTTTTTGCTAAGACATTTTTTATCCCTGCTAATTCTAAGACTGTTCTAATTGAACCACCAGCAATTACACCTGTACCTGGAGCGGCTGGTCTAATAAGTACATTAGCAGCACCGTCTCTACCTATAGATAAAGTTGGTATTGAATTATTTGGAGTTAATGGAACCCTAACAAGATTCTTTTTACCATCTGAAACTCCCTTTCTAACCGCACCAATGACATCTCCAGCTTTTCCAACTCCAACTCCGACTTGACCTTTCTCATTACCAACAACAACGATTGCTCTAAAACTCATTTTTTTTCCACCTTTAACAGTTTTAGATACACGTCTTATTTGAACAACCCTTTCTTGCCAATCAGAATCCCTCTCTAGATTTTTCGAATCGCCTCTTCTATTTCTTTTTCGATCGTTGTTACGATTATTCTTTTTTTGTTCGCTAGGCATAGCTGCTGGAACGTTATCATTCTTGGATTGAGTTTCTTGTTTTGTTGGAGTGTCAGTCATAGTAAAAATTAAAAGTTAGAATTCTAAGCCAGCTTCACGAGCAGCATCCGCAAGAGCCTTAACTCTCCCGTGATATAAATTACCTCCACGGTCGAAAATCACTTGCTTAATACCTTTTTTTATTGCTCTACTTGCTAATAATTTTCCAACAATAGAAGAAGAATTACAATCAGAAGGTAATTTCTCTGATTTTTCTCTTAGTTCTTTATCTACAGTAGAAGCACAACAAATAGTTTTTTGAGCACTATCGTCTATAACCTGAGCGTAAATGTGATTATTAGAGCGAAAAACAGACAATCTTGGACGAGTTGAATCTCCAATTAAGAATCTTCTTAATCTTCTGTGTCTTTTTTGTGTTTGTAATTTCCTGGAAAGTTTGGTCATTTTTTTTAAGTGAAATTATTTTTTGCCAGATTTACCAGCTTTTCTGAGAATTCTCTCATCATGATATTTAATTCCTTTTCCTTTATATGGTTCTGGAGGTCTAATTGATCTGATTTTTGCTGCTTCATTGCCAACAATTTCCTTATCAATTCCAGATACGGTAACGTTTGTATTACTCTCAACCTTGTATGTTATACCATCAGGGGGGATCATTTCTACTGGATGACTATATCCTGCACTTACAACTAGATTTTTACCTTTTACTTGTGCTCTGGATCCAACTCCTACAATTTCAAGTTTCTTTGAAAAACCTTGACTGACCCCTTCAATCATATTTGCAATTAAAGCTCGACATAAACCATGTCTTTGCCTAGATTGTATTTTTGTTGTTGTAGGACTCACGACAACAGTATTATCTTTTTTATCAAAACTAACGCCTTCAGGCATAAGACGTCTTAGCTCACCCTTTGGGCCTTTGACTGTTACTGTTAATCCATCAAAATCAACTGTTACTTTTTCTGGAATAAGTACTGGTGTTTTTCCAATTCTTGACATGATTAATTCTCCTTAATAAACATAACAAAGGACTTCGCCGCCAATGCCTTGTTTCCTGGCATCGCGATCACTCATGACACCTTTAGATGTTGAGATGATGGCAACTCCAAGACCTCCAAGAACTTTTGGTAAGCCTCTAGTATTTTTATAAATTCTCAAACCAGGTTTACTAACTCTTTGCATAGATCTAATAGTAGGGAATTTATTTTTACCACTATATTTTAGACCGAGTATTATTTGTGATTTATAACCTTCACCTTCCTCATTAATATCAGAAATGAACCCCTCTTTTTGAAGCACTTTGGCAATACTTAAGGACATTTTTGAACCTGGGATTGTTGTAGTTTTATGCTTTTTTTGACTCGCATTTCTAATTCGAGTAAGCATATCTGAAATAGGATCGTGATTTGACATAATTTTAATTTAATTCTTACTAAAAGGCATTCCTAACTCTTGCAAAAGAGCTTTACCTTCTTGATCTGATTTTGCGCTAGTGACAATAGTTATATCCATACCTCTTATTGAATCTATTTTATCAAAAGAGATTTCAGGAAAAATCAGTTGCTCTTTGACTCCAACGGTGTAATTCCCTCTCCCATCAAAACTTTTTGGATTAACTCCTCTAAAGTCTCTTATCCTTGGTAAAGCAAGATTTATAAATCTCTCCAAAAAGGAATACATCCTGTCCCCTCTCAAAGTTACAGTACAACCAATCGGCATACCTTCACGAATTTTAAAACCAGCGATAGCTTTTTTAGCCCTAGTTACTAAGGCTTTTTGTCCTGTAATTGTTGCCATTTCATTTAACGAAGCTTCAAGAGCTTTTGAATTTGAAGCAGCTTCACCAAGACCTCTATTTACGTTGACTTTGACAACTTTAGGTACTTGATGAATATTTTTGAGACCAAGATCCTTTAAAAGTTTTGGTCTAATTGATTCTTTGTAGCGATTTTTTAGAGTCATAATTTTTTGTTAATTCTGGTCTTTGTCAGAATTGATAAATTAAAAAAAGTTGAAATCTGGTTTCTGATGAAAAATTAATCAATTACTTCACCAGTTTTCTTCAATCTTCTTTTCTTAACTCCCTCTTTATCAATAAAATATTCAATCTTACTTGTAAGATTTTTATCCTTTGAAAAAAACATTACATTTGATGCATGTAAAGATGCTTCTTCAGTAAGTATTCTTCCAGTTTCTCCTTCCTGAGTTGGTTTTACATGTTTAGTCCTAAGGTTAATTCCTTTAACTACAACTCTATTTTCAAGAGGGATAGTTTTTAAAACCTCTCCAGTTTTACCTTTTTCCTTTCCGTTAATTACCTTTACTAAATCTCCAGTTTTGATTCTCATTTTTATTCTTTGGAAATTCTTCTTTTGTTTTAATGAATCCAACATTTAAATCACCTCCGGAGCAAGAGAAACAATTTTAGTGTAATTTTTATCCCGCAGTTCTCTCGCTACAGGACCAAAAACTCTAGTTCCTTTTGGATTCTTATCCTCATTAATCAAAACAGCAGCATTATCATCAAATCTTATTGAATTACCAGTATTTCTTCTTAATGTTGCTTTTGTTCTAACGATGACGGCTTTCACAACCTCAGATTTCTTAACTCCCATATTCGGAAGAGCATCTTTAACAGTTGCTACAATTACATCCCCAACATGTGCATATCTTCTATTTGAACCCAAAACTCTAATACACTGGAGTCTTTTGGCACCACTGTTATCTGCAACTGTTAAATAAGTTTCTTGTTGAATCATTTTTTGACCTCCTCTGACTTAATAGTTTTATTAAGGATCTCTTCTATTGCCCATCTTTTATGAGCACTAAGTGGTCTCGTTTCTCTAATCTTGACTCGATCACCTAAAGCACATGTATTTTCAGGATCATGCGCCTTGTATCTCGTAGTCCTACTCACAATTTTTTTATAAGTGGGATGTGGATATCTGTTAATGACAGCAACAACAACTGTTTTGTCCATTTTGTCGCTGACAACAGTACCAATTCTTTCTTTAAGTGCCATAACTAATAATTAATCTGAAGTTGTTTGAGAAGCAGATTGACTCTTACTGATAGTAAGTAATTGAGCAACTTGTTTCTTTATAATTTTAAATTTATGAGTTTCATTGAGCTGTCTAGTAGCTTGTTTGAATCTCAAATCAAAAAGATCTTTTCGTAGTTGGTCAATTTTTTCAGTAATTTGAGCAGAATTTAATTTTTTAAATTCTTTAAGAGACTCTGAGTTTTTCATTGTTTAACCTCCTCTTGAGATTCTTTATTATTTTTTATCTTTTCTTGAGAGGGAGCTTCTAGATTTTTATCAATCGAAATGAATTTTGTTTTTACAGGGAGTTTATATTGAGCTAGACGCATAGCTTCTTTTGCAATTTCCTCAGTGATATCCTCACCACCCATTTCAAAAAGTATTCTTCCAGGTTTCACGACTGCAACCCAAAACTCTGGATTACCTTTACCAGAACCCATTCTAGTTTCAGCAGGTCTCATGGTTACAGGTTTATCAGGAAAAATTCTTATCCAGATTTGGCCTCCACGTTTGATATATCTTGTCATAGCTCGTCTACTTGCCTCAATCTGGCGTGCAGTGACCCATCCGCAGTCTTGAGCTTGGAGAGCAAATTGACCGAAAGCAATTGTATTACCTTTAGAGGCCACCCCCCTCATTCTGCCTCTATGTTGTTTACGAAATTTTGTGCGTTTTGGACTAAGCATTTTTATACCTCCTATGAATTCTCATTTGAACGGTCCTCAAATTGTTGAGGTCTTCTACTAGCTTTCCTCTTAGGGTTTGCACCCACTGGAATTGTTTGTTCTTCTTTAGGAAGAACTTCTCCTTTGAAAACCCAAACTTTAATACCTAAAACGCCGTAAGTCGTATTAGCTTCACGTGTTGCATAGTCAATTTCAGCTCTTAAAGTATGTAAAGGAACTCTACCTTCTCTCGTCCATTCTGTTCTAGCGATTTCAGCACCGTTCAACCTTCCCCCTACTTGTATTTTAAGTCCTAGGACTCCAGCCCTTTGAGCCCTCTGCAATGCCATCCTAATAGTTCTTCTAAAGGCGACTCTTTTTTCAAGTTGTTGCGCAATATATTCGGCAAGTAAAAAAGCATCTGCGTCAACTCGCTCAACTTCAACAACATTTATTCTGACTTGCCTTGTTCTATCACCAATAGTTTTTTGAATTCCAGATCTTAATTCTTCAATACCACTTCCTTGTCTTCCAACTATCACTCCTGGTCTTGCTGTTTTTAATTCAAGTTCCAGTTGATCAGCTTTCCTTGCTATCAATACATCGCTAATTCCTGCTGCACCATATTTTTTCTGTATAAAAGTACGAATTTTAAAATCCTCTTGAAGAAGAATTGGATATGTTTTAGAAGTAGCAAACCATTTGGAGCGATGCTCTTGCGTAATTCCTAACCTTAGTCCAGAAGGATGTATTTTATGTCCCATTAGTTTTGTACCTCCGCATTAGTTTGAGTAGGAGCAGATTCAACAGAAATACTAATATGGCAAGTCTGTTTTTTGATTGAAAAAGCTCTACCTTGAGCTCTAGGCCTATACCTTTTCATTACAGGACCACTATTAGCCCATGCAGAGGAAATAACTAGGGTAGATGGATCCATTCCAAGATTGTGCTCTGCATTAGCAACTGCAGATCTAAGAACTTTAGTAATTGGATCAGTAGATCTGTAAGGCATAAATTCCAACATGATTAATGCGTCTCTATATGAACGACCCCTTATTTGATCAAGAACTCTTCTGACTTTAGAGGCTGATCCTCGAACATAGTTTCCATGAGCAATAGCCGTTTTTGTTGTTTCAGGTGTTTTTGTCATGATTTTGCTCCTTTCTTATCTCTTATGTGACCCCGGTATGTGCGTGTGGGAGCAAATTCTCCGAGTTTATGACCGATCATTTGTTCGGTTATAAATACAGGAATATGGGTCTTGCCATTATGTACCGCGATTGTATGGCCAATCATTACAGGTAAAATCGTAGAGGCTCTAGACCAAGTTTTGATAACAGACTTGTCATTATCAGTGTTTTGTTTTTCTACCTTTTTGAGCAGGCTATCTGCTATAAAAGGTCCTTTTTTTAGTGATCGTCCCATGTTTATAAAATAGAAATTAAAGTCATAAATGAAGTAATCAAGAGTCTCTTCCTCCTCTACTCCTCTTAGAAACGCGACGACGTCTTCGAACTACTAATTTATTACTTGGTTTGTTCTTTTTACGTGTCTTTAACCCAAGAGCTGGCTTACCCCATGGCGTAACAGGGCCTGCTCTACCAATTGGTGCTTTTCCCTCTCCTCCTCCATGTGGATGATCACATGGGTTCATTACACTTCCTCTTACTTGTGGCCTTCTTCCAAGCCATCTTCTTCTTCCTGCTTTACCTAAGCTAGTATTTCTTATTTCAGAATTACCAACTTCTCCAAGAGTTGCATAGCATTCCTTTCTAACAAGTCTTACCTCGGTAGAAGGCAGTTTTAAAGCAACATAATCTCCCTCTTTTGCCATAACTTGAGCACTAGCTCCAGCTGATCTAACCATTTGTGCACCTCTTCCTGCATATAACTCGACACAATGAACACTAGATCCTAATGGCATAACAGAAAGTGGCATTGCATTTCCATCTTCAATTGGGACACTTTCTCCAGATATTACATTTTGGCCAACTTTTACTCCGGCTGGAGCGATAATGTATCTTTTCTCTCCATCTTCATAAAATAAAAGTGCAAGCCTCGCATTTCTATGAGGATCGTAGTGGATAGCTGCAACTTTAGCATTAATATTTCTCTTATCTCTTCTAAAATCGACCAATCTATACTGCCTTTTGTGACCACCTCCACGATGACGGCAAGTAATAACTCCACGATTATTTCTACCTTTAACTCTATGTTTCGGAACTATTAGTGATCTCTCAGGTTTTGCACTTGTTATTTCACTAAAATCAGTAACTACTCTCTGTCTAGTACCAGGTGTATAAGGTTTAAATTTACGAATTGCCATGATTAAAACTCCTTAAGATTCTGGAAAAAGTTGGATTTTGTCTCCTTCAGCAAGACGTACAATTGCTTTCTTGACCTGAGAACGTTTACCGGAAAATTTCCCGACTCTTCTTGTTCTCCTAGGAGGATTCATAGTATTAACTCCTATGACTTTAACACTAAACAAGGCTTCAATAGCTGCCTTTATTTGTGGCTTTGCCGCTCTATGATCTACCTCAAAAGTATATTGATTAAGATCTAGTGCGTTTGTAGCTTTCTCAGTAATAACTGGCTTTCGTATTACATCAGCTAAACGAGAATCGAATAATTTACTCATGATGCATAAACCTCCTGAATTTTATTTATTGCTGATTGACCTATAACCAACTTATTAGCATTGAGAATATCAAATACATTTAATTGATCGGCTGCGATTAATTTTACCTTTTCAATATTATTAATGGATTTTTTTATTACATCGGAAGGACTATCAAGGATAACTAAAACTTTTTCAGTTTTTTGTATACCTAATCGAGCAAGGCCATTGATGATGTCACTTGTTTTAGGTTGCTTTAGGGTAGAACCAAAATCTTCAACAGCCTTCATATCAGATACTCTAGACATAAGTGCTGTTCGGAGAGCTAATCTACGTTCCTTACGATTCATATCAAGATTGTAAGAACGTGGCTTTGGCCCAAAAATAATTCCACCCCCAGGTCTTAAGGGTGTTCTTATTGATCCTTGACGTGCTCTTCCTGTGCCTTTCTGTTTGTAAGGCTTTCTACCGCCACCTCGAACTTCAGATCTTGTCAAAGTTGATGCAGTTCCTTGTCTTTTGTTTGCTAGTTGCCTAAGAACTGCTCTATGGATTAGGTCTGCCGAAGAAGTTTCCTTAGCAACTGCTAAATCAAGAGTAACTTTTCCTGATTTTTTACCATCCCATTTAAGAGTTTCGAGTGTTGTCATGATTTTGCTCCTCCTTTATTTCCTACAACATTGTTTGGCTTAATATTGACGATTGAGCCAGGCTTACCTGGGACAGAGCCTTTTACTACAAGCAAATTTTTCTGGTCATCAATTTTTAGAACTAACAAACCTTTAGTAGTTATCTGTTTTCCTCCATATCTACCTGCCATTCTTTTTCCAGGATAAATTCTGCCTGGAGTTGTTCCTGCTCCTGTAGAACCTGGAGCTCTATGGTTTTTTGAACCATGACTCATTGGGCCTCTGCTAAACCCATGTCTTTTCTGGTAACCAGCAAAACCTCTACCCATAGATTTGCCACTGATATCAACTTTTTGGCCAACCTCAAAGTTTTTTACAGTTATTTGATTTCCTATTTCATAAGATGAAGTTTCTTCAACCCTGTATTCTTTTAAATGCTTTAAAAGTTCTTCACCTGATTTCAGCAAATGTCCCTTTGCAGGTTTACTAATATGCTTCTCTTTAGACAAGCCATAACCTATCTGAACGGCTGTGTAACCATCCAAAGCGGTAGTTTTCAATTGCGTGACACGGCATGGGCCAGCCTCAATAAGAGTAACTGGTACTGCATTACCTTTGTCGTCAAAAAGTTGGGACATGCCCAATTTTTTTCCTAGAATTCCTATAGACATAAGACTAAAGTAGGCTAGCTCGTAATGATTTTTCAGTTATCAAAAACCTTACATTAAGAAGGTGTGGTTAAAGAAAAACAATTAATAAGGTTGAGACTTATCTAAAAACTTAGATAGTTTCTCCAGGGATAAACCCACCTGATCTTTTTTAACGAAACGCTAAAAAATGTGAAATTTTGTAGAGGCTCGGCTAGCTTGCGAGCATAAAAATTCACTGAATTACAATTGTACATCATCAAGTACCATAAAATAAAATAAAATAGAAATAAAGGAAATTTTTATGCCATTAATTCTCACAGGGAAAAAATTTCATAACGATCTAAAAACTAACAAATGTCTTGCAATCTTTGCTCCTCTTGAAGGTGGTTATGAAACTCGTCTTTTGAGGAGAATGAGAGCCAAGGGCTTTAAAACTTTTATAACCTCAGCAAGAGGACTTGGAGATCCAGAAGTCTTTTTGCTCAAATTACATGGCATTAGGCCACCCCATCTAGGTCATCAAAGCGTAGGGAGAAATGGAGCGCTTGGTGAAGTTCAACAAGTAATCCCAATGGCTGCTGAGTTATTTAATGAAAATGATAAAAATAAATTACTTTGGTTGTTAGAAGGTCAAGTGTTGTCTCAATCTGAATTAGAGAGCCTAATAGAGATTTGTACAAAAGATAATAAACTAACAATTGTTGTTGAAATGGGGGGTTCAAGAAAACTTGAATGGAAACCATTAAATGATTATATTTTGGATGAATTTGAAATTTAAATTGTTTGAATAAAAACAAGAATAAAAAAGATAAATGGATTAAGTTGATTTGTGGCGCCAGTAATGAAGATATAGTTGCTATTGAAGATTTATGTGCAATTTATACTGCTGCAGGTGTTGACTACATAGATGTTGCCGCTGAAGAATCTATAGTTAATGCAGCAAAAAAAGGAATCGAGTGGGCGCAAAAAATCTATAACAACTCCCCTGGACTAATGATAAGCATCAGTGATGGTAATGATATCCACTTTCGTAAAGCAAAATTTGATCCATTAAGATGTCCTTCTAATTGTTCAAGACCTTGCGAAAAAGTATGCCCCACCTTTGCCATTGATATTTCTGGGATCAAAGAGAGTAAATGTTATGGATGTGGAAGGTGTATAAATAGTTGTCCCCTAAATCTAATTAGTGAATATGAATACAATTTGTCAAAATATGATTTAGCAACAACACTCCAAAAAACGAAGCCTAATGCAGTAGAAATTCATACAAGAATCAATCGCTTAGATTCTTTTACAAAAGTTGTAAGTATCCTTAAAAGTTCTGAAACGAAATTAGATAAGATATCTATCAGTTGTGGATTAAATCAATCTTTCAAAAAATTACAAGAGCCCGAAGATCTTTTGAAAGCTCTCTGGGAAAGATATGATATTCTCGAAGAACTAAATATTCCCCTTATTTGGCAGCTAGATGGAAGGCCAATGTCTGGTGATCTTGCTCCAACAACAAGTAGAGATACAGTTAAGTTATTTGAAAAAATCGGTTCAGATCTTCCACCAGGATTAATTCAATTGGCAGGAGGAACAAATGAAAAAACTCATGAATTTTTGAAGTCAAACAATTTACCGGATGGCATAGCATTTGGAAGTGCTGCAAGAAAAATTATGCAGCCCCTTATTGAATTTGCGCACACAAATAACAAAAGGCTCTATGAGTATCCTGAAAGAATGGCATTAGCAATCAAAAAAGCTCAGAAATTTTTAGAGCCATGGAAATCTAAATCAGTCAAATAATTTTTTTATTTTTTAAAACATGCTCCATAATTTATAAAAACTTTGTATTTTTTTGATAGAAAAAAATCTTTTGATGTATTAAAATAAAATTTCAATGGGCCGTCGCCAAGTGGTAAGGCATCGGGTTTTGGTCTCGACATTCCTAGGTTCGAATCCTAGCGGCCCAGTTCTAATATTTAATTAGTGTCTTCTCAAAAAATATTTCTATTTGATTTTGATGGAGTTATAGTCGATGGAATGTATGAATATTGGTATAGTTCTCTTCTAGCCTGTGAAAAATATTTAAATTCACCGTACATCTTTTTTGACCCAATACTTTATAAAAGAGTACCAAATACTTTCAAAGAAATTAGGCCATGGGTGAAATATGGTTGGGAAATGGTTCTAATTGTGCACGAAATTATAAAAAAAGAAAATCCAATAGAAAATCATAATAAAAATGATTTCATTAATAATTATCATCAAAATTGCCAGAAAATACTAAAAGATAATTCCTGGATTGCCCAAGATTTACAAAAAATACTAGATAAGTCTCGTGAGTACCAAATTGACAAAGATTTTAAATCTTGGGTTGATTTACACGATCCATTTTTTGAAGTTATAAATTTCTTAAAAGAGTTAAGAAAGAGAGATATTAAAACCGGAATCATAACAACAAAAGGAAAAAAATTTGCAGAAAAGATACTTAAACAATTAAATATTTTTCCAGAATTTATTTTTGGATATGAATCCGGAACAAAAATTAAAATAGCAGAAAAGCTTACACAAACCTATGAAATTTTAGGTTTTATAGAAGATAGGAAAAAAACTCTTATTGATATTAAAAAAAATGCAGGAACCTCTCATATTCCTTGCTTCTTGGCTGATTGGGGATATTTAAAAGACTCAGATAGATATAATTTAAGTAATGAAATCACATTATTAAAATTAAGTAATCTTGAGGAATTAGTTGCAATTTAAAGATAATCAGCTAGAGTACAGATGTACTATAGTTTGTATTTATGAAGTTTGGTTTAAATAAAAAATTCCAAATTTAGAATAATTACAAGAACTTTAACCGATAAATAAAACAATGAGCCTCGAAGAAAAGAAAAAAACTGAATCAAAAGAAAAAGACAAGGCATTAAGTCTCGTCTTAGGTCAAATAGAAAGAAATTTTGGACGAGGATCAATAATGAGACTTGGTGACGCTTCAAGAATGAAAGTAGAAACAATATCTACTGGAGCGCTCACCTTAGATTTAGCATTAGGAGGAGGTTATCCAAAAGGAAGAGTGGTAGAAGTTTACGGACCAGAAAGTTCAGGAAAAACTACATTAACGCTTCATGCGATTGCGGAAGTCCAAAAAAATGGAGGAGTGGCTGCATTTGTTGATGCTGAGCATGCACTCGATCCAGTTTATGCAGCCTCTTTAGGAGTTGATGTTGAAAATTTATTAGTTTCACAACCGGATACTGGGGAAATGGCGCTAGAAATAGTTGACCAACTTATAAGATCGAGTGCGGTAGATCTTGTAGTTGTTGACTCGGTCGCAGCATTAACTCCAAGAGCCGAGATAGAAGGAGAGATGGGAGATCACGTAATTGGAAGCCAAGCAAGGCTAATGAGTCAAGCAATGAGAAAAATAACAGGAAATATTGGAAAATCTGGTTGCACGGTAATATTCCTGAATCAATTACGCTTAAAGATTGGCGTTACATACGGCAATCCAGAAACAACCACAGGAGGAAATGCATTAAAATTTTATGCCTCAGTGAGACTTGATATCAGAAGAATTCAAACTCTTAAAAGAGGAACTGAAGAATACGGCATAAGAGCAAAAGTAAAAGTAGCAAAAAACAAAGTTGCACCACCATTTAGGATTGCAGAGTTTGATATTCTCTTCGGAAAAGGTATTAGTACGACAGGATGTTTATTAGATTTAGCAGAAGAGACTAATATCATAATAAGGAGAGGTGCTTGGTATAGCTATGAAGGAGAAAATATTGGACAAGGAAGAGATAATACAATTATTTGGCTTGATCAAAATTTAGAAATTAGGAATAAAGTAGAATCTATTGTTAAAGAGAAATTAACAGAAGGTACTGAAGTCAGTTCTAATTCAATGAAAGCATTAAATAGCAATCCTGCTAATACAATCGCTGTTAATGATATAAAAACAGTAGCTTAGATTTATAAAAAACCGGCCAAAGTCCACCACCCAGCAGCAGGGCCTACAAATCTCACTACAATCCATAAGATTATTAAGCCTCCGATTCCAAACCAGCTGGCCTTAATACTTAATTTAATTAGATTATCTCTTTGATTGATTGTAAAGGGGAGCCATTCGACTAATCTTGGAGACTCATCATATTTAGTTTTAGTAATACTTTTTTTTGGAGGTAACCCAAGTGTTTTTCGTCTTTTTGCTTCACCCATATTTCTTTAAGTTATTTATAAAATCATAACCTAATCAAAAGGTAGCATATAGTTAATTTGTTGTGATGGTTGAATGTTTTGCAAAAGTAATCTTCCCCAGTTTCTTTTATTCGCTCTTCCATCTAGAATTATTAACTTACCTGAATTTCTTCTTAAAGGGGAAATAGATCTCTCAAGTTTGATTCTGGCATGAGGAAGTAGGAAGTCTCTAAACCAATCTTGAGAAAGCTTTTTTTTATGAGAAACTGTTATTACATTTATAGGTTCTGACATATTCGGAATCGGAAACAAAGGAATAATAATTTGTTCTGGAATTTGTATTAAATAAGAATTCATAATCCACCAATCATAACTAGAGCAAAGAATTTCATTCCTATAAATAGGAATTGTCTCTAGCAAAACCCTCTTTCCGTACGTGGAGGCTAATTCTGTAGCAACGTTAGTTTTCAAATCAATATCGTCAGACAAAATTAAAGTTAAACCCTTTCTAAAAAGTATTAACTTTTTGCATTTATCCAATATTGAATTCGTAAAAAGAGGATTATTAGGAAGCAACTGCTTAGAGGGTATATATAATGAGATCTTTTTCTCTTCAAAATTACTTTTAAAATTAATAACTAAATCAATATCTAAACTGTGCTTTTTAAGATAAATTTGAAAAAAATTATCTTTTCTCAAAGCTGATAAAAAAACAAATTTATTATTTGAAAAAAATTCCTTAATTTGAGCAAGTTCATCTATTGGCTGCAAATACAAATTCCAATCTAAATTTATATTATTTAATTTTACCCAGCATGCCCAACCTTGAGCTAATGCTTTGTAAACGCTTAAAAATTTATCAGAAAAAAAAGAATTTTCATGGAAAAAGTGTGACAAAAAACTAATTTCTTTTTCTTCTAAGTTGATATAACTATTTCCTAAGACCTTTCTCTTAAAGAACTTTTTCTTCAATGAATCATATACTTTATTAAAGTCTTGATTGATAAATTCAAATTCTTTAGAATTTTTTGTCCAATCCTTTTTAAGTAAAGAAATTCTAAAATGATTTTTTAAATCCTGTTTTATATTTTCAACACCAAAATAAACTATTCGATGATTTTTAAGATTAAGAGAATTGTTATTTTTAAGTAAATCTTCAATTGTTATCAAGCGAACATGATGATTTGCAAAAATTAGTTGATCATTTTTTAAAATAAAATTTAAACCTAGATTTTTTAATGAATTTATCTGAAATTTTTTTATAAATTGAATTTTTTCTTCGGATAAAATAAAAGTTGAATCTTCTTCCTTTAAAGATAAAGAAATCAAAATTGGAGGTAACCAATCATGGCTCAAGAAAATTTCTGAATTAATTAGATAGGTAGAATCATTGGCAATACACTTGGAAATTATCCTCCCAAAAGAATATATGTGTTCCCAATTAATACTTTGATCTCTCAAAAAATTTTTCAAATATTGATGACTTAAAATTTCAAGCATTTATAATTAATTTAATTTAAGAAACATTCAAAAATTTATGAACCTAATATACAAAAAATTGGTATGAATATAAGAAAGTATTGAATTAATAAATCTATGAAAATTGGAATAGTAGGATTAGGTTTAATTGGCGGTTCTTTAGGATTAAAACTCCAAAGTCTAAACCATACAATTT
Source organism: Prochlorococcus sp. scB245a_520K10 (assembly GCA_000634515.1). GTDB lineage: Bacteria > Cyanobacteriota > Cyanobacteriia > PCC-6307 > Cyanobiaceae > Prochlorococcus_A. Next base: position 131,278 of record JFNU01000202.1, read on the forward strand.
TTGGAATAGCGAATAATGAATTAAATGAGAAAAAAGCTAAGAAAAAAAAGCTTGCAAATTTTGTTAGCTGTGATCTTAGCTTATTAAAAAAATGTGAGCTGATAATTTTGGCATTGCCTATCAAAGATTTAATAATTCCATCTCAACGATTAGTAGCATCTATACCGCAAGAAACAATAGTAACTGATGTAGGCTCTATTAAAGAGCCAATTGTAAATACATGGGAAAATTTACATCCTCTATTTATTGGATCACATCCAATGGCGGGAACAGAAAAGAAAGGGGTTGATTCAGGTTTTGAAGATCTTTTTAAAAGTGCAAAATGGATTATTACACCCACACAAAATAGTGATTCAAATGCAGTTAGAACTATTTCCGAGCTAATAAAATCAATGGATTGTGAAATTTGTCAAGCTTCGCCAAAAGAGCATGATGAAGCAGTATCTCTGATTTCTCATTTGCCTATATTTTTAGCTTCTACCCTAATTCAAACTGCCCATACAAAAAATAATCCAGCTTTATTAGATCTCACACAAAAGCTTGCTGCTACAGGATTTGCTGACACTTCGAGAGTTGGTGGCGGCAATGAAAAACTAGGCTTAGATTTAGCTATGAATAATCAGATTAATGTTTTAAATGCCATTAATAATTTTAAAAATAAGCTGAATACATTGGAATCTCTTATAAAAGAAGAAAATTGGGAGTTACTCTCTAAGAAACTTTCTGAAGCAAAAGAGATCAGAAAGAAATTTATAAATTAAAATTACCTATACCTTTAGAAGCTAGAATTTGTCTTGAAACCATTAATGCAGACTGGCTAACACCTGCGGTTCCCTCCCCTGGATAAATTGAGTCTCCACATAACCATAAACCTTTAAAAGGCGTCCTACTTGATAATCCAAATAAACCAAAAATATCTGGATTTTGACCAAGCCCACCTACTATTCCGTTAGGTCTATTAGTCCATTTTTGAAATCCCAAAGGAGTTGCTAATTCCCTATGTAGCCAATTTTCCGGATCAATATCAAATTGACTTTCCAGTTCAAGTGATATTTTTTTCATAAAATCCTTTTTCTTCTTTATATAATTTTTTTTATCTAGATCAAACCAATCTTTTGTCTTAGTAAAAATACTAGCTATTAAAGTAACCTCACCTTTTGGTGCTCTTCCATCACCATCATCACTAATTGAGACAAATAATGAGCCAAATTCATTCGAAACAAATTGATAATGATTTGAGGAAGTTTGTTTAATATTTTCTTTTTTTAATGCTGAATAAAAAACTAAAGCACCACTTGGATCAGGCAAATTTTTAAGTCGATTTTTATAACTTTTTTTTCTTTTTAAAGGATCTTTCAGATGCTTGAGCAAAGATTGAGGAGGCGCGGTATAAATCAAATCTTTTGCATGGTAAGTAAAAGAATTTTTTTTTGAATTAGCAGATATTTCCCAGCACATATTTGCGTCGTCAAAATTTAAAGAATTAACTTTTTGTCCAAAAATTATTTTAACTCCAGTTTTTCTCAATGAACTTTCTAATGCTTCACTTAAAGACTGCATAGATTTTTTAAGATGCCAAAGACCATGTGGCTGTTGACACATCTGAAGAACAGTAGATCCATATAATGCTGCAGTATTATAAACGTCCTCTTGAGAATAAAGTTTTAGTTGAAGATTTAAGAATTTTATCAAGCGCTCATCCTTGGATAATCCACAAATCCTCAATAAATCAAAAATAGTAGATTTAACTAAGATACCTGTGACAATATTTGAGGGTACTAATGCTTTAAAAAGTTGAGAAAAATCCCAAAAATTACTTATTGGTAATACAGGATTATTATTAGCAAATATCCAATTACTTTGATGTATCAGGGTACAAAGTTTCCAAAATCTATGACTCCCAGGAAACTGTATTTCTTGTTCAGCGATCCATTTATTTTTTTCATACCAAATAGGTATAGGCTTACCACCATCATTTAAATCAACAATGCAAGCAGGATTTAAAATTGTAGCTTCAGGTAATGGGATATCTAAAAAATCAAAAATTTTAGAATGTATTCCTCCTTTCTCTAAACCCGCAACCTGGGTTGCACCAACATCAAATATATAATTCTTTCTTTTAAAAGTACCGGCACATCCTCCTGATTGAGTATGAGATTCAATTAAAGTCACTGATAAACCTTGTTTTGATAAAATTGCTGCAGAAGTTAGTCCTGCTATACCAGCGCCAACAACAACAATTTCGGAATTTCTCATTGAAAATGCAAAAATTATCACATATTGAAGTTAACGAAATTTGTTCTGAATTAGGTGAAACATATCCAAAAAGTATTGAACCAGTACATGGGGGCGATATACATAGTGCCTGGCAAATAGAATTCTCAAACCAAAAAAAATTTTTCCTCAAAAGAAATGATAGAAACAAAAAATTTCTGGAATTTGAAAAATATTGTCTTCAAAATTTAAGAAAGTATATTAATCAAGAAAACTTAGTTATTCCTGAAGTTATTACATATAAAAATATCAAAAATATAGAGTTTCTTTTAATTGAATGGATAGATATGCAAAACTTTGACCAAAAAAAGCTCGGAAAAGGTTTAGGAGAAATGCATTTGAAATCAGCTGAATCTAATCCAAAAATGTTTGGATTTCCGATTGAGGGATTTATTGGAACCACAGATCAGAAGAAAGGCTGGGAAGATAATTGGTTAGATTGTTTTTTAAACTTACGGTTAATGCCACAATTATCAATTCTCAAATCAAATATTGTAGATCAAGGGACAATAAATAAAATTAAAGAAAAAATTAAATCAGAATTGCTTAATCATAAACCAATAAATGTTCTAGTTCATGGTGATTTGTGGTCAGGAAATGCAGGAATGGAGCAAAGTGGTAAAGGCGTTATATTTGACCCAGCATCATGGTGGGCAGATAATGAAGTAGATATAGCCATGACTAAACTTTTTGGAGGTTTTGGAAACGATTTTTATGAAGAATATTATAAAATTTTCCCTTTAAAGAAAAATTTTGAAAATAGAATTATTATTTATAATTTTTATCACATATTGAATCATGCCAATATGTTCGGAGGATCATATTTAAATCAAGTCAAAGATTACGTAAAAGCAATACTTAATATGTAATCTTGAACTATCCTAAATAAGTCTTTTTAAGATTTTGTACCTTATCTAAAACAGCTTCACGATTTTCACTGGTGCGAAGATTCTGCCAACTCCATTGGCCAACTACTATTACTCCTAGCAGTTCTAGCAAACCGGGAAGAATTGGGAAGAAGTTAATCGTGTCAATGACAACTTTTATTATTATCTGAGCTATGACTACAACGGCTATTATGCCTGCCGCTTTGCCATACTTACCCATTTGAGTCCAATCAACATTACCAAGGGTTTCGTTGACTTTTCCCATGACATCAGAGTACTTCTCTGAAAAGCTTTTGGTTTCTGAGCTTGTATCGGAGCCGGAGTCTTGATTTGACCCTGGAGTGTTATCACTCATGAATTCAGTAAACTTAATATATGAACCAGACAGTATCGGAAAAAACGCCTGTTGACTACCTTTTTGTTGTGCAAAATTCCGAACCGAAACATTTTGTATTTTTTAGAGAGGTTGGTATATAAAGTTTCTGGAGATATTTAAACTTAAAATTGATTTATAAAAACTTCACATTATCATCTAGTTCTAACAAAAACATTAATAAAATTAAGTAATAGGAAATTTTTAAAAGGCTAAAATTTTTATTTTAATTATTATATTTTCATAGTTTAATTTTTGAAAGTTAAAGAATCGGTATGTCCAAAAATTTTAAATATAATTTCTTAACTAAAGATGAAAAAGAAAGATATCAAAAACATTTAACACTCAAAGAGATAGGTTATGAAGGTCAACTAAGTCTAAAAAACAGCTCAGTGTTATGTATTGGAGCAGGTGGCCTTGGTTCTTCTGTTTTGCTTTATTTAGCTGCAGCAGGAATAGGAAAAATTGGAATCGTTGATAATGATTACGTTGAAAAGTCTAATCTCCAAAGACAGATAATTCATGAAACGAATACTATAGGTAGTCTAAAAATTGATTCTGCCCAGGAAAGAATAAAAAAATTTAATCCTAATTCTGAATTATTGACATTTGCTGAGAGAATTAATCCTAAAAATGCTCTAGAAATAATTCAAAAATTTGATATTATTTGCGATTGCTCAGATAATTTTGGCACAAGATATTTGATAAATGATGCATGCTTGATACTAAATAAACCTTTAGTCTTTGGAAGTGTTCAGGGATTTGAAGGACAAGTAAGTGTGTTTAACTTAAATAAAACTAGTCCAAATTTAAGAGACTTACTACCAGAATCACCTTCAAAAAATGCCGTCCCTAGTTGTGCAGAATATGGGGTTGTGGGTGTATCAACAGGTCTGATAGGAATTATTCAGGTGAATGAAATTATCAAAATTATTTTAAAAAAAGGTGAGGTTTTAGATGGAAAAATTATGGTTTTTGATCTGTTGAATATGAATACGAAAAAATTGAAACTAAAAAGTGATCAAGTAAATAAAAAAATAAAAAATCTTTCTAAGTTTATGGACTACTATACTGACGATGAATGTTCTACGAAAAATAGAAAAATCAACAGAATTAATGCTTATGATTTTAATAGCTTATATAAAATAAAACCTGACAAAATTCTTTTAATTGATGTAAGGGAAAATGAAGAATTTTCTGCATCTGCAATCGAGGGCTCTATATCACTCCCCCTGAGTCATTTGAACCAAAATCCTGACTTGGAATTTATTCGAAAAGAAAGTTTAATTAAAGAGGTTTTCACCATATGTAAAACAGGGAAACGTTCTGAAAAAGCTTCAAAAATCTTGTCTAAATTCAAAATTCAATCGAAATCTATTGAGGGTGGCATTGAAAAGGTAAAAAGATTATTAAGAGATTAATATTTTAAAAATGAATATTTAGTAATCTACGCCTCTTTTCAAATCAACTCCAACATTCGCATAATGCTTATGACAGACCATTTCAGAGTAAATATCAGCGAGTTCAAAATATGAAGGTTCATTTTTACATCTACCAGTAATAATTACTTCTGTTTCTGCTGGTTTCTTTAAGAGAGTTTGATGTATTGATTCCACAGGTAGCAGCTCTAAATCAACAGTTGGGTTCAATTCATCCAAAATAATTGTTTTATACAAACCACTCAAAATAGCAGCTTTAGCTATTTCCCATGCTCTTTCAGCCTCGACATAATCAATTGGTTTTTGCTGGCCTCTCCACACGATCGCATCTCTTCCTGAGCGCAAATGATCTACCAAATGTGGGTAACTTTCTCTCAATGCTTCTATAGCAGCATCTTCGGTGTAGCCAGTTCCGCCTTTTAACCACTGTAAAATTAAAACTCTATGACTTTTATCTTGAGATATTCCTTTACCAATAGCTTGAAGAGCCTTACCAAGTGCACTTGTAGATTTACCTTTCCCCTCGCCTGTGTATATCTCAATTCCACCAATACATCTCTTTTGTCCTATTAGTTTTGATAAATCTCCTTTTAAACGTGATCTCATTTCTGAATGAAGTTGAGATATTCTCACCAAAGAAGGAGGGGCTGCCCTTCCAGTAATAATTATTTCCAGTCCATCAGGACGATTTTGAAGAGAATCAACAACTTCCTTGATATCAAGCATTCCTAAATCAAGAACTGGATTCAGCTCATCTAGTACAACAACAGAATAAAGAGAACTAGCAATTGCTCCTTTTGCAATATTCCAACCTCTCTCAGCCTCACCAATATCAAATTTAGTCACCTGGTCTTCAGCAAAGAATTCCGACCTTCCTGTCCTTACATGGTCAATTAAGTGTGGGAATCCCCTTTGCAGGGCCTCTATAGCTGCATCCTCATCATATGACCTCTCAGGTCCCTTTAAAAATCTGAGAAGGAGTACTCTCGACTGTCTTTTTTCGCATATTCCTAATCCAATTGTCCTTAACACAACCCCTAAAGCAGCCTGACTTTTACCCTTCCCTTCCCCATCATAAATATGTAGTTGACCTTGTGATCTTTCTTGACTGTCACTTGCAGTAACAATTCCAATACCTCTATTTCTTCTTGAATTTGTCAATTGAACAAGGTGAATAAATTTAATCTAAGATATAGTTAAGAATATTATTAAAAATTTAATAATAAATTCAACCTATGCATAGGTAATTTGAATTTTAAAGTAATTAGCATGTTCAATCAACTAGAAATTCTGTCTGATGAACAAAATGAAAAGCTATTTACAATCAGAAGATACATTAAGAACCTCAATAGTGTTTGTATCGCTTATTCAGGAGGAGTAGATAGTACACTAGTGGCCTCATTAGCGTTTGAGCAACTAGGTAGTCAAGCAATTGCAATTACTGGTATTTCTCCTGCCTTAGCCAATACACTGCGTGAAGAAGCAAGAAGTCAAGCAAAATGGATTGGAGTTAAGCATTTAGAAATTCAAACATCTGAATTAGAAGAGTCAAGTTATAGCAAAAATCCGCAAGACAGGTGCTTTGCGTGCAAAAAAGAGCTTCACAAACATACAACATACTTGTCTAAAAAACTGAACTACAAGATTGTTTTAGATGGTGTCAATCTTGACGATCTAAAAGACTTTAGGCCTGGTATAAAAGCTGCTAAACAAGCAGGAGTTATTTCTCCCCTCGCAAAATTTAAATTTTCAAAAAAAGATATTAGGGATATATCTAGAGCATTAGGTTTCCCATGGTGGGATAAACCTGCTCAACCTTGCTTATCTTCAAGATTTCCTTATGGCCATGAAATAACTAGTGAAAGGCTAAAGATGGTTGAAAAAGCTGAAGAATACTTAAAAAAAGGCGGTTTATCCGAGGTAAGAGTTAGATGCCAAGGATCCACCGCAAGAATAGAAATCCCCCAAGAGGAATTAAAGCATTTTTTTAAAAAATTTAATTTTGACGATTTAGTTGAATATTTTTCTGATTTAGGATTTAATTGCACAAGTTTAGATCTTGAAGGATTAATTAGCGGAAAATTAAATAGATAAATATAGCAGGTTAAACAACCGTTCTAATCTCTTTTAAAACTGCTGAAGGTGGATTTCGCTTAAGAACACGTAAGAAATGTTCTTCAGCATTCAAAGTTTCAATTAAATATTGACTTGCAAGTTCTGGTTGCATATTTTGACCACATGTAAAAATATCGACTGCAGAATAATTAGATTCTGGCCAAGAATGAATTGAAATATGGGATTCAGCAAGTAATGCAATTGCTGTAACTCCTTGAGGTTCAAATTTATTACTTATTAAATTCAGAACTGTTGCCTTTGCCAATTTTGCAGCTCTAGTTAATGAACAACGCAAAAAGGATTCATCATTTAATTTTTCGTAATCACATCCATAAAGATCCAACAAAAGGTGTTTACTGTGATGAATTAATTTTTCATCATTACAAAAAGAACTTAAAATTTGATTTTTTTTTTGGGCCTTCCATCAAAGAAATTTATATCTATAAGATTAGCTAGAAAATTGTTATTTTTAAAATTATAAGTAAATCATTTGTGAAGAGCCTAAGAAAGATTGATTAAATTTATCTAGATGTGTCGCACTAATAAAACATTGACTATCTTTTCCAACAGAATTTAATAATAAATTTTGTCTTGTTATGTCTAATTCGGCCAAGACATCATCCAATATGAGTATTGGAGGGACATTTAATGTTTTAGTTAATAAGTCTAATTCTGCCATTTTTAAAGCTAAGATAAAAGTTCTTTGCTGACCAGATGAACCATATTTTCTAACTGAAATATTATTAATGAGAAACTCAACATCATCACGATGAGGCCCAAAATTACATTTACCAGTCAATGATTCAATAGGACGCTGGATTATTAGTTGTTCTATTATTTTCTTAGTAATAACTTCTTCTTCTTCTTCTTCTGGACTTATATTTTGTATCCCTGAAAGATAATTTATGCCTATGTGCTCTTTAGATTTACTTAAATATCTATGCCAATATTCAACATATGGTTTTATTTTTAATAAAGCCCTTCTCCTGCGCCTAAAAATTCTTGTACTTATTATTGACATTTGAATATCAAAGCTTTCAACAATTTCTGATGACTGATCATTTTGAAAGCTTTCTGAACGCCAATAATGACTTCTTTGCTTTAAAAGCCTGTTAAATCTACTTATCAAGTCTAAATATACTGGTTCAAGCTGAGATACAACTTTATCAATCCATATTCTGCGATAACTAGGTTCATTTCTAACGATACCTATATCACTCGAGCAGAAACACACACTCCTAATATAGTTCTTTATTTCGCTCTGCTTTTTCACGATTGAATCATTGACATAAATTTTTTTAGAGCCTTTTCTAAATAAATTCAACTTTAAATCATCTCTAAAATCTATTTGTCCTATAACTTCGGCCATATCACTATCATTTTCTATTAAATCTTTATCACTTAATGCTCTATTAGATTTTAATTGACTTAAAAATTCAATAGATTCAAGTAAATTTGACTTACCAATGCCATTACAGCCCAGAACAATTGCTCTTTGCTCTTGTAAGTCAATTCCAAAACTTTTGTGGTTCCGAAAATTTTTAATTTTTAATTTATTTAAAAAAATTTTCTTGATGCATTCATTAATTAAATTAGCTAAATTTAATATATTTAGATTTTCCTTAAAGAAATTGAAAAATAAAAGGGCATGTAGCTCAGTTGGATAGAGCATCAGATTCCGGTTCTGAGAGTCGGGGGTTCGAATCCCTCCATGCTCGTAACTTTATTATTAAAGTTTATATCCCATTACTCTTATTCCATTTGGATCTAATATAAATCCGCTTTCTTCTAAACTTTTAAAAGAAGACTCTGGAGCCTGAACAGAAACACTACATCCAGGCATTTCAATATTTATTTTTTCAAGAGTTACTTGTAACAAAATTGAATAAAAAATTTCCTGATTATTACCTTTTGCTGCACTTAAATTCCATAAGTTAGCATTCAATCCCCTGTCTGATGTAACTCTTACAAAACCATATAATTTATTTCCTAATTCACTTTGTATTGTGAAAAAAAAATTACTTTTCTGAATAGCCTCAGAAAGGGGTTTAATCGGGAATGTCTCACAACCGCAATTCGCTAAAAGTTTGTTAACTTCTTTTGCTAACGGAATCTGGGAAGAATTAACAAAATAACCTTCTGGAAGAACAAGTTTTTTTTTAGAAAAATATTGCAATTATCAACCTGTATTTCTCATACCTGCTGCTATCCCGTTAATAGTTAAAAGTGCCCCTCTCAATAATTCACTTCTACTATAAGCTCTTCTAGATTCATCTTTTTCAACAATAAATTCGCTAATTGGAGGTTGCCTTGTTTGATCTCTAAGCCTTCTTAAAAGCGAAACCTGTAAAAATCCCAATGGGATTATTGTCTTATTTCTCAAGCTAACTGATGATTTTAAGTCTCTATCAGATTCAAGAAGCTTATTTTTACCAGTAATTTCAAGTATTAAAGATTTTGTGAGATTATATTCTTTAGAAATTACTTCAAAAATAACATCAAAAGAATCTTTATTTTCTTTACTGCCAAGAGTGTCAACATAATATTTGGCAACTTCCAAATCAACCTTAGATAATGTCATTTCTACCTTAGATATGAGCATCCTAAAAAATGGCCATCTTTGATGGAGAACTCTTAATAATTCAATTTGTTGTGGGTCGGAATTTAATTCTGATGATAATGCGGTTCCTACTCCAAACCAACTTGGCAAAAGAAATCTACTTTGTGTCCAACCAAATACCCATGGAATAGCTCTTAAACTTGACAAATCTTTAGCACCTTTTTTTCTTCTGGCAGGTCTACTAGATATTTGTAATTTACTTATTTCTTCTATTGGAGTGACCTCTTGAAAGAAATTTAATAAATCTGGATTTTCATGAACTAATTTTCTGTAGTGAGACCTTGATGTTTCTGCAAGCCTTGACATTAATTGATTCCATTCTGGAGTGGCATCAAGCCTATTATTCACCAAACTATTTTGAATAACAGCAGTAGTAACTGTCTCTAGATTATACAAAGCCAGTTCAGGAAGACTATATTTTGAAGCCAATACTTCACCTTGTTCTGTTATTTTTATTCGCCCTTTTAAAGTACCGCTTGGTTGTGCCAATATCGCCTGATAAGCTGGTCCTCCCCCTCTACCTACAGAACCGCCTCTTCCATGAAAAAGTCTTAGCAATATGTTATTTCTACTTGCAAGATTTTGAAGAGCTATTTGGGCTCTATGAATTTCCCAATTACTGGAAACAAACCCTGAATCTTTATTGCTATCAGAATATCCAAGCATTAATTCTTGAAGAGGTTTAAAAGATTCTCCAACTTTTGGCAATAATGATCTGTAAAAATCTAATTTAAACAATTTCTCCATTACTTCTGGGGCTCTTTTAAGGTCTTCAACAGTTTCGAAAAGAGGAACGACCAATAATTTTGACTTTTGTGACTTTTGATCAAGCAGTCCCATTTCTTTTGCCAATAAGAGAACTTCAAGCAAATCAGATGCGCTATGACTCATTGAAATTACATAAGAATGACAAATACGACTTCCAAATTCTTGCTGCAGTCTTTTAACCATTTTAAAAACTGAAAAGGTTTCTTCTGTAGTTTTTGTCCAGTTGACGTCAGGAGGAATTAAGGGCCTTTTTGTATTTAATTCCTCTACAAGCCATTTAATTTTCTCTTCCTCAGACATTTGGTCATATAGGACAGACAAATCAAGATAATTTGTAAGTTCTTGTATAGCGTCACTATGCCTTGTGCTTTCTTGACGAATATCTAAACTAGCTAGCGAAAATCCAAAAATATGAACCTGAGTAAGCAAGTTATTTACCGCCTCGCAAGTTAAATCTGTACTAATCAGACTATTTTTAATCAGTTCGAGATCATAGGTAAATTCACTGACTGATTTGTAATATAAGTTTTCAACTTTATCTATATTTTTAGTATCAATTTCCCCTTCTAAATCAGATTTCCAACCACTATCAGCTAATAAATTATTCCTTTCTTGTGTGAGCCTCAACTTCTCTAAAATGTAACTTAATTTCAATCTGTAAGGTTCTGATCTGTATCTTGTAGCCCTAGCTTCATAGATTTCTGGAAACTTAACCCTATCTGTTTCTAAAGACTCTAATAAAGAAGAGCTTACTTGACTCCATTGCATTGAGACACTTAATTGATCTCTTAAGTTAGACGTTGCAGTAATATATCTTTCCAACATCAACTGCCTTTGATAACAAGCAGTTCTCCATGTTATCTCAGGGGTAACAGATGGATTCCCATCTCTATCGGATCCTACCCAAGAACCAAAGTTACAAAAAGATTCAGAAGGCATCTGAACATCTGGGTAGTTTTCGGTAAGTGCTTCAAAGATTCTACCTCTCAATTGAGGCATTGCATTAAATAAAACTTGCTGAAAATAATGCAAAGCATAATCAACTTCATCTAAAACGGAAGGCTTAAATTGATGCAATTCATCTGTTCTCCACCAAAGTCTGACTTCCTCTTTTAATTGAGTTTTTAGAATATTTATTTCCTCTTTAGTTAAAAATTGCGCAACCTGTATTTTTTTCAACAAATTTGCGACTCTAGTTTGCTTATGTCTAATAGTATGCCTTACTATCTCCGTCGGATGTGCAGTAAAAACTAAACGAATATCCATTTCCTGCAATAACTCTTCTAATTTTCCTGGTGGTACATTAAGTTTCCTAAGCCTATAAAATAATTCTCGAAAAGTTACCGGAGCATTTTGCCTAGCCAACGCTGGGGCAAAAGGATCAAGATTATCGGGCGATTTTTGAACATTCATATTGGTAAAGCTTTGTATATATCTATCTTCCTCAACTCTTTGTTCCAAAATATTAACTAGTTGAAAATATAGTGAAAACGCCCTAGCTGCTGCAATAGATTCTGCCAAATCCATGGAATTAATAATATCAACTATTTCATTTTTAAAAGTTTTTGAACTAACACCATCAATTTGCTTCGAATAACTTAATTCTTTAAGCTGTATCAATCTCACTGCTTGATCTTCTGGGCATTCTTCTCTAAGAACAGCTTCCCATAGATCCTCTATTAAAAGACGATTTTTATCAAGTGGATCATTGTTACTTATAAGATCCATTTTATTATTTTTATCCTGTTGGGAAGATTCCATATAATTATTATGTCACAAGTAAAAATATTCAGATCAAATGTTTGTTTAAATAATCAAATAATCTCTTGTTCATTGATGATCATATCATCGATAGTGAGTTTCATTATTTGCTCAATAGAGAGACCTTTTTTATATTGATTTATCCATTTCATAGCTTGATTGCCTTCTTCAAGCACTCTATGGATAGGTTCCAGAAGATGTTTCATATTAAATTTTTCTGCGGTTAGAGATAAATCTGATAATAAGTCTTGAATCCATTCTCTACAAATAATTTTTTTTCCATCTTGCCAGTGAATTAACTCTGAATTCAGACTATCTTTAGCAGCATAAATTTCATTTTGATCGCATATTTCTGATAATTCTTCAAGAGAAAAAATACTCGCAGTCAAGGGATCTAGAGTATTTAAGTTGTCAAAAAGATATAAAATCCTCAGTTCTAGCATCGCTGTTATCCCCAATAGCAAATTAATATCATGAACAAAATCACAAATTCTCAATTCCAAACGATCAAGAATTAAAGGCCTTTGGGGGCCATTTGGTCTGATTGAAGACCAAAAATGCCTTATATTTTGCATGTTTTTATTAGCAATATTTTCCTCAATCCATTCGATATAGGAATTATGATTTACAAAAAAAGGTACTTTATTAGGTGTTTTAGGAAACTGAATCCACCTCTGAGAGTGATTTTCCGTAATTTTATTATTCAAAAAAGGTGAGCTAGCGCTTATTGATAGATACAAAGCAGCCTCAGATCTGATTAATCTAATAGCAGCAAATAGCTTATCTAAGTTCTCTATCCCTATGTTTATATGGACACTTGAAGTTGCAATAGAGATCCCATAGTTATCTTGTATAAATTGATGATAAACATTTTCAATATCAGATCTTTGAAATTTCATATCATGTTTAAAACAAAGAGTGGATGAGGGAATGATTGTTAACCCTTTGTTGTTTAGCCATTGTCTTAGGTTTTTCCTTGGAGTTATTAATTGTCTATGTAACAACATGTAGTCTTTCTCAGGTGTTGTTATGTATTCAACATTTCTGTTATCAGGCTCTTTCACAAAATTAGAAAATTTTTTTTCTACATCTGCTGAAACACCAATATGAGAATTAAAAGAACCTGTGAAAAGTTCCACTTCAAAACCTTTATAAAGTTGAAGCTGACTCATTTATTTATCCAAACAGGCTATTGCTTTTAGTATCCCCTTAGCTTTGTTAATAGTCTCTTGATATTCATTCTCAGGCGAAGAATCAGCAACTATTCCTGCACCTGCCTGTACTGATACATTATATGTTCCATCTTTTGAAGGTTTAACTATCATAGTTCTTATTGTAATTGCCGTATTCAATGCCCCATTAATATCAATAGATCCATAAACACCAGCATAAGGTCCTCTAGCATCTTTTTCAAAGTGTTTTATCAATTGCATAGCTCTAATTTTTGGTGCGCCAGTTACTGTTCCAGCCGGAAAACATGCCTTTAGCAAATCCCATACATCTGTGTTGTTTTTTAAAATTCCTTCAACTTCACTCACAATATGCATGACATGTGAATATTTCTCAATAACCATTAGATCTTTTACTTCCACAGTTCCAGTTTCGCAAACCCTTCCAAGATCATTTCTTCCAAGATCTATTAGCATTACATGCTCAGCTATCTCTTTTGGATCTTTTAACAAATCCTTTTCTAATTCCAGATCTTCTTGAGGATCATTACCTCTGGGCCTTGTACCAGCTATTGGTCTTAAGCTCGCAACAATCTGACTATTTTTGTTTTTTTCAGCTTTAACCATGACTTCAGGACTGGAACCTATGAGATACCATGAGCCAAAATCAAAAAAAGACATATATGGAGATGGATTAACCATCCTTAAACTTCTATATAAATTAAAGGGATCATTATTGACATGAGTATGAAATCTCTGACTAATAACAATTTGGAAGATATCTCCTCTTCTTATGTATTCTTTTGCGGAGAGAACAGCATCCTCAAAATCTTTTTTCTTCCAATTACTTTTAATTTCTAAATTCAAATTTTCATTTTCATTCCATTCTAAAAACTCGTTTTTTGCCAGAGGAACTTTCATTAAATTTCTAGTTTTCGTAATTTTAGAAATTGAGTTTAGATAAACTTGTTCAATAGAAGACTCTTTAGAAGAAGTTGTATCTGCATAAACTACCGCGGTTATACATCTTTTTATTTGATCAAAAACAACTAATTGATCAAAAAACATCCAAGAACCATAAGGTATATTGTTTTCCTCAATTTCGTTGATTGGAACACTTGGTTCTATACGATTGATTAATTCATAACCCCAAGAACCATATAACTGTCCAATTGATGGCAAATCCTCGAGCACGAATGACTTATATTCGTTCGTCCAAGTTCTTAAAATACTAAAAGGATCCCCTTTGTGTATTTCAGTTTTTCCATTATTCCATGTTTTGACAATTTCTTCTCCGTAGCAAACAGCTTCCCAAAGAGGTTTAGTAGCGACAATACTCCACCTCCCCAAACTCTCACCACCCTCTACGGACTCAAGGAAAACACCATGAGAATCTTTTTCGGATAACTTTAACCAAGTTGATAATGGAGTCTCTAAATCAGCTGGCCAAGTTTGAGTAATAGGTATAAAATTTTTACCTTCTTTATAAGCCGTAAAAAAATTATCTTTCTGAGAGCTGATCATACTAGTAATGTCAACCCAAATTATAATTATATTTTTCTTTTATATCAACTTTAAAAAAATTAATCAAAAGTATTCTTTGTTGTAAATTTCAACCCAGCTGGATTAGGATTCTCACCTATTCTCCTTGGGTTGTGGCCGACTTTTTCTCTACCCTCATTAACTTTCTCAGGGAACACACCATCTTTTGGATGTAAGAATTCAATATCACCACCTGGGAAAATTCTGTAGATTTTGAAATCCTCAATTCTTGGTTTGAAAGCACGTAATTGTGTTCCTAATGCAAGACATTGCTCTTTTCTTGCAAAGTACATTAAATTATCGCCTTCATGCATAATGGCAGCACCACCGGTGGGTAATTCAAAAGCCTGTTCTTTTGAGCTATTCCATACAATCGCATATTTTTCTTCAGTTTCTGCTGAGTTTAATAAACCCCCAGTACTTCCTATATGCTTTGGAAATTGACCAACTAGAGTTTCCGTCATCCTTGATTTTGAGTTATTTATAATAAGAAATTAGCATTCATATTTTACAAAATTCATAATTGATAAGAAAGTTTCTACATTATTTAATAAATGTAAGATTTATTTTTATATCATTTTGAATCTGAAATAGGGAAAAATACCGTCAAACCTGTATCACGCCTTTGAGTAACATGTCCTCCTAAACTAGCTAACAACTTCTGAGTTGCATTTTGGCTTAATTGTAAACTACCTGTTTGAGGGTTCCAATTTAAAACAGGACCAATATCAGAACCATTTTCTCCTTTCAATATTTCTTTTGGATGACTATCTAATTTTTGGACCTTTAATTGAAGTTTAAGTTTTTGGCCAGCTGGTCTTAATTCTAAAATTAATGTACTGCCTTCCTGCAATCCTCTAGTATTTTTATCAATTAATCCCCTTAGCATTAATTCTAATTTTTCAGAATCACTCAAAATTTGTGGAAGTTGATTAGGGATATCAATCTTTAAAGAAATCCCACGTCGATTCAATTGTTTATTCCAAATAGGAGTAAGTTTTTTAAAAATTTCGGTTAAATTAATTTTTGCCAAGTTATTTAATGAAGGAACTTCATTATTTACTAACTCCGCAGCATTAAAAATTAAACCGAACCTATCAATTTGCTCATTACATTCATTATCTATTTGAATTAAACGATTTCTCATTGATTCATCCATATTATATTTTTTTAAAGTAGAACTTATCAGCGTCCTTATTGTTGCCAAAGGGGTTCTCACTTCATGAGATATTGCACGTAATAATTTTGCTTCAGTTATTTGCACATTTTTCTCATCGTTTTTTGCATAATTCTGTATATTATGGTTTGGCGCAATACTTGCTAATTTTGCCGATAATGTTGGCCAAAATAGTTGTTCAAATTGATTATCAATATTAAGGTTACCCAAATTATTGATTGCATTACGAAATTTTACTCCTTCCTCATAATTTTCTTGATTTAATTTTGCATGCATTAATTCAATTGAAAGTTTTAGGCTTTCTTCATCACACTTAATTAACAGAATTTTCTTATCTTTTTCTCCAACAATTGATAATATGCATTGAAAATTTGGGGTGATTATCATCAAAAAAGGTTCATAACCATCTTTTTGACTAAGATTTAAGACTTTATAATTACTAACTAAATCGAAATCTTTTTTTATCTTGTCTGAATTATTAACTGGTAAAAAACCTGCATTCTCATTTTTAAAGTATGGAAATCCCTCTGGAGACCAAAGCCATCCATGAAGTTGATTTAAAAATTTTTCATCATTAAAAGCAGGCAAAGGAGAGGCGACCCAAATCCCCCCCTGTTTATAATTATTAGATAGGAAATCTTTTTGAATAACTTCTAAAGAGGCCCACCACATTCTTCTGGATGTATCATCATCCACATATATACTTTGAACTCCTTTAATCAAAAGGTCTTGAATTTTTTTTATCGTTATTTGTGATTTCATCAACTTCTTAGTGATCTAGAACGTTTCAATATAGATAAAACAAATCCAATAGAAATAAAATTAGTCACCAATGACGTTCGACCATAGCTCATAAAAGGAAGGGGTATTCCAGTAACTGGTCCTAATCCAATAGTCATAAATAGGTTAATAATTATTTGGAATAAAAAAGTTGCGGCTATTCCAATAACAATCAGAGATTCAAAGTTAGTCCTAGCAATTGTTGAAGTATTAATAAGTTTTTTAATCAAAAAAAAGAACAAAAATAATACTATTATGCAGCCCACAAAACCCAATTCTTCGCCTAAAGCACTGAATATGAAATCAGTATGTTGTTCTGGTATAAATTGCAAATTAGTAAGCTTTCCTTTTAGCAAACCACTCCCAAATAATCCTCCAGAACCAATTGCAATTTGACTCTGTATCAAATGATATCCACCACCTAATGGATCTCTATTAGGATCTAAAAATAAAACTAATCTATCTTTTTGATATTCTTTCAAACCATATTGCCACAAAATTGGTGTCAACTTTGCAACTAATAAATGGAAAGAAATAGCGATAGCAGAAAAAATAATTTTCTTTTTTGAAGATCTATAAGCAAGATATCCTATAAATGGAATCCAGAAAATAAGAAGAGTTGGTAAGGTTAAATATAATATAGAAGTGACAAGACAAAACACTAATATCAAAATCCACTCTATGGGCATTTGCGACCAATAGAGCATCACACCTGTCAAAACAACTAAAACTAAAGAGGTACCTAAGTCCGGCTGAAAAAAAATTAATAACCAAGGAAACAGTACTACTAATAAGGGCAATACTAAATCCCTTATTGTGAAAATTATTTTTTTTTCGAGTACTAAAGCAAGGGTTAATACAGTACTTAATTTAGCTACTTCTGAAGGCTGAAAAGAAAAGATGCCCAAGTTTAACCATCTTTGAGCTCCAGAAACTGATATCCCAAAAAAATAAATTAGTAGTAAGGATATTAATGTACACAAATAAAATGGGACCAAATACTTTTTAAGTCTCTCTAACGGTATATAAGAAATAAAAAATGCTAGAAAATAACCTAAAAAACCAGTTAAGATATGACTTGAATAATTCGATACAAAAAAATCACCCTGAATACTTTTTATTAAAAAACCCGAAATAATAACTAAAAACAGGGGAATTATAAGTAAGGGAGAAAATAAAAAACCTCTATTAAAGTTTTCTTTTTTTGGTAAAAATCCTCTCTTATTTAATAAAAAAATTCTCCTAAACATCAATTATCTATCAACAAATTGATTCTTAATTAATTGAGCTAAATTACTAAATTCAATAGAACTTTTTTTATTGGGCTGGCTTATTGAAATTGGTACACCTTTATTGCTTTCATCAACGAGAGGAATTTCAATAGGAATTTTTGCTAATAATGGTAAATCATTTTCTTTAGCTAATGTTTGTCCACCACCTTTACCAAAAATTTCATATTTTTTACTTGGCATATCCGGCGGAATAAATACTGACATATTCTCTACTATTCCCAGTAAACGCACTCCGAGTTGTTTAAACATTGCTAATCCCCTCCTTGCATCTTGCAAAGATACTTGTTGAGGAGTAGTGACAACAATAGCTCCAGAAATAGGAACAGATTGAGAAAGGGATATTTGAGCATCTCCTGTTCCTGGAGGCAAGTCAATAACCAAAAAATCAAGATTATTCCATTCAACTTGATACAAAAATTGTCGGATAATACTATTCAGCATTGGTCCTCTCCATATAACTGGCTGACCTTCTTCTATGAGGAAACCCATTGATACCAATGAAATTCCATATTTATTTATTGGTATTAACCTTTGATCACTGCCACTACCTTCTGTAACCTTTGGATTCTGTTCGGCAACCCCCATCATTGAGGGAGTATTAGGTCCATAGATATCCGCATCAAGCAAACCAGTTTTTAAACCTAATTTAGCTAGAGAACAAGCGAGATTAACTGCAATGGTACTTTTTCCAACTCCACCTTTACCACTGCTAACGGCTATGATGTGTTGAATTCCATCAATCTTCTGCAACTCAGGAACATTACTTTGAGTTGTAGATTCTGTTTTAGGAGGATTATTATCTATCTCTATTTGAACATCATCAATATCTTCAAAATCCAGCAGTACTTTTCTAACCTCTTGTACAATTCTATCTCTCTGAGAATTTGCAAATGATGGTAATGATAATGTTAATATTACTCTCGGTATAGTTATCCTTACGTTTTTAATCCAAGCTAATTCAATTACATTTTTCTTTGATCCAGCATCTAGAACTTTTCGTAAAGCAAAATTCGCATCTTCTATCGTGGTCATTAAATTTTTAAATATTTTGACAAGGTAGTCGACTGTTTAAAAGATTAAGAACTATGTCGAACTATCAAATAATAGGCAATAAGGTCCCCCTAAGAGAAATTATAAAGGGAAACTTATAATTAACCAAAAAAATCTTTTTCTTCAAGATTTACTAAATATATGTTCAGAGAACCTCCTAAAAACTCGAGAGAAAAAACTAAAAATCTCTTATTAACTCTACAAGACAAAATTTGTTCAGGGCTTGAAAATGTAGATGGCAAAGGGAAATTTATAGAAGAATCCTGGCTAAGAGATGAAGGTGGTGGTGGAAGATCAAGAGTATTGAAAAATGGTTCTATTTTTGAGCAAGCAGGAGTAAATTTCTCTGAAGTACAGGGAAAAGAATTACCTCCATCTATAATCTCTCAAAGGCCTGAAGCAAAAGGTCATGAATGGTTTGCTACAGGAACTTCTATGGTTTTGCATCCTAAGAATCCCTTTATTCCTACAGTTCATCTGAATTATAGATATTTCGAAGCTGGTCCTGTTTGGTGGTTTGGAGGAGGTGCAGACTTAACCCCTTTCTATCCTTATCTTTCTGATGTGAGAAATTTTCATAACGAGCATAAAAAAGCTTGTGAGAAAGTTGATGAAGATTTGCATAAAGTTTTTAAACCATGGTGTGATGAATATTTCTTCTTGAAGCATAGGAATGAATCAAGAGGCATAGGAGGTATTTTTTATGATTATCAAGATGGTTCAGGCAATATTTATAGAGGCAACAATCAAAATGGAGAGGCATCAAAAGCTTCGCAAAGTATTAGCCAATCAAATTTAAATTGGGATGATTTATTTTCTTTAGCGGAAAACTGTGGGCAGGCATTCCTTCCTTCATATTTGCCAATTATTGAAAAAAGAGCTTCTCAAACATATTCATCGAAGGAAAGAGAATTTCAGCTGTATCGAAGAGGTAGATATGTCGAATTCAATTTAGTTTGGGATAGAGGGACTATTTTTGGACTACAAACAAACGGCAGAACTGAATCTATATTAATGTCCTTACCACCTTTAGCCAGATGGGAATATGGATATAAAGCTAAAAAGGGTTCTCGAGAGGAATTTCTCACATCAATTTTTACAAAACCCCAAGATTGGTTAAATGATAAAGAGTTAGAGAAATTCTGTATAGAAAAAAATATTTTTGATTAAAATTATCAAATAACTTTTTTAAGTATCTTAAATAGGTGTTTTAAATAAAGAACCGTCACTTTTTAATTGAAGTTTTTCTCCAAGTTCATTTTCTAAAGAGATTAATTCATCCCTATGCGCTCTTAATCTCATGAAAGTTGAATTTTTTTCATTTTCATTGATCAATCTTAATTCAAATTTCTCCTCTCTTGCTGATTTCTTAAAATAAACAATTCCAGACAAAGGGCCACCAAGTAATCCTAAAAGAATAGGCCACCAACCTAATTCAGGATATATTTGAATAATCACTAAACCCAAAGCACAAGAACCAAAACCGCCAAGAAAACCTAAAAAAATTGCTAAAAATTTACTAGAAGTAACTTGCCCCTTAAATATTAAAATTCTTTGTTCAAAATCCCCTCCCGTTTGCTTCCATCCCCTCAAATTCAGCCATTGACATACGTCATTTAAAACCTTAACTGGCTGTTGAGAAGATGAAATCTCAACGATGGTAGTTCTATCTTTACTAGAGGCCCTAAGAAAAAAAAATAATCCTATTGCTAAAAGAATTGTCAGTAATAATGTTGAATTTAAGGAATAGGACATTAAATAAATTTTTTCAAGTAACTAGAGAATAAAAATTAAAATTACATCTTATTATAATTTTTGAGATTTATTCTGTAAAATAATCCTATTGAACAAAAATTCTTAATTAAATAAAATCTTAATTAATATTCTAAGATCTTAAATTACTTTAAATACTTATTAAAAATGACTATTGAAAATAAAAATATTGATTTTCTTTATAGCGATTTAACAGCAGATTTATACAATCTTTATAAAAACTCATCCTACCTAGCTATTGATACCGAAGCAATGGGGTTAATTCATGGAAGAGACAGACTTTGTTTAGTACAAATATGCAATGAATTTGGTAGAACATCCTGTATAAAAATCGAACTTAATACATCTTCTTCACCTCATTTAAAAGCACTTCTTGAAGATGACAAAATTATTAAAATATTTCACTATGCGAGATTTGATGTAGCAGCATTAAAATGCAATCTTGAAATTAATACAAAAAATATTTTTTGTACAAAAATTGCGAGTAAGTTGGCAAGAACTTATACAAATAAACACGGTTTAAAAGATTTAATAAATGAATTATTAGGTATAGAACTGGACAAAAGCTCGCAAAGTAGTGATTGGGGTAGCAACGAAGATTTAACAAAAGATCAATTAGATTATGCAGCAAATGATGTTAGATATTTAATTGAAGCTATGCATAAATTAAAAGTTATCTTAGAAAGAGAGAAAAGATATGAATTAGCTCAAAAATGTTTCGAAACAGTATCTGTTTATGCTGATTTAGACATACTAAAATTCTCAAATATATTTGAACATTAAGAATCAATCTTCAGTTAAAAAATTATCTTCACCATCAAGAGTTTCCATAAGCTTATCGAGTATTCTTGAAGAACTTAATTTATCTCCATCATTTTTTTCGCAAATTTTTAAAACATTTTGCGCAACTTTTATTTTTTCTTGAATAGTTTTCGAGCCTTCTTTAGCAATTTGAATTTCTACTTTTTTCTTGGCAGAAGATAAGCTTATACTCATAAGTTTTGCAATCTCTGCGCAAATTTTTAGATATTGCCGATCATTTATTGGATACATAAAAAATAAATAATTAATATGTTAGTGCCATTTACTAAGATAACAAATTAAGGTTTATGGCATCTACGATTTTCTTACTTGCTCCGGATTTCCCCATTCGTTCTTTTCCAATTTTTCCTTGTTCTAACCTATTAACTTTTCCTTTCAAAAGTAAACTTAAACGTTTTAAAAGAATTTTTTTGTTCTTGCAAACTAAAACACTTCCTCCCAATAATCTTGATTGCCTTTTTGCAAATGATTGTGTAAATTGTGGTCCTGATCCCGGTAAAGAAAGAGATGGAATTCCAAGGCCAGCAATTTGCTCTGTAGCAGTTCCTGCATTAGACAAGCCAACTTCCGCCATATTAGCCCATGAATTAAATTTACCTTTTCCAATCACTAGATATTGATCTTTCTTTTTCCATACTGAATCTTCGTCAATTAGAAATTTAACTTTGCTCTGTTTTATAAAACCATATTTATTTAAGTAACTTTGAATTTTAATCACATTTGAATTAATGCTCAAAGGCAAAAGTATTACCAAATCCTTTGATAAATCAAAATCTTGCAAACAATTAAGAAAATTATCAAGATTTTTTAGAGCTTCAGGGTATCTACTTCCAACTAATAAAATAATCCTTTTAAAAGAAATAATATTTGATATCTTCTCGTTTGTTGCATTAACAAAATCCATCATTGGATTACCCAAGTATTTTGCGTCAATATTTTTTCTATTCAAATTATTAGCTGTAATTTTATCTCTCATAATTAAATTTTTACACCTTGGAGATGTCATTAAAAACATTTCCCATGGATCCCATTCAGAACCTTTCAACTTATGATAAAAATCGCTTAAATCCCAACCTGGCCCACTACTCCAAGTATGATCACTTTTGGGAGTTCCAATAAAACTAAATTGGCATTCTGAACTCCAAGCGTAAAGTAATGGCAAGAAATCACCAACTGCGATAATTTTGCAGTTATGTTTTGACTTTTGTTTTACAAGTAAAAAATTTCTTAAATTATATATTAAAAACCCTGCAAACAAATCAAGCAAAAATCCCTTCAGACTTTGATTACTAAAACCTCCACTAGGTAGATCTTTTAAATATCCTATTTTTCGAAAATTCTTTGAATTTATGGAATTAAATACATCTCCTTTACCAACTAAAGGTAATACTTCAATATTTTTATTTTTTATTTTTTTTAGTAATATTTTTATTATTTCCGATGCAATTACATCTTCTCCATGACCATTGCATATAAATAATAAAGAATGAGACACCTTACTGTTAAGATCATAAGAAGGCTCAATCGAATCTTTTTCGGCGGCATGGCCAAGTGGTAAGGCAGAGGATTGCAAATCCTTTATCCCCAGTTCGAATCTGGGTGCCGCCTTATTTAATTTTTTTACACATTTAATTATGAAGTTTTCAAAGAACTTCAATTTGAAATAAAGGGTAAAAAGTTTCAATTACTTATTTATATATAGAAAATAATCTTTTTATTATTGATAAATAATACCTTATTTATTCATTAATAAATTAAATGAAATGGATTTATTAATTATTTTCATCAGATTATTTATATATAAATATGAATTATTTTAGTAATCATTATCTGCTACACACATTCCTAAACATCTAACCCCATTTGATGAAGTCCTTTTGCAATGATTACATAGAATAGGATCTTTCTCTGAAGTAAGGTTAATCTTTGAATTATTTTGATTTTTAAAACTTATCAACTCTTCTGTTGAATCAAATAGAGCCATTCTTGGAATCTTCATTTGAGTCGATACTAACAACAAGTGAAGCATTTGTGTTGGAAGAGGGTATATCCATTATTTTTACAGTTTCTTTAGGCTCATCAATAACTATATTTTCTTCAGTACTCTCATCAACTGCACAAGCTTCAAGGGCCTCTCGAAGTAGTGAATCAAAAGTTGCTCCTGGCAATCTATGTCTAGCAACCTCAAGAAAAGTTCTTGGTAAAGATTCAGATGCAGCATCTCGTAAAGCAGGATTATTCTTTCTATGTTCTTGTTCTTCTTCTATTGATTTAATAAATCTCAATGTAACATCTCTTTTAGTAGATGCTTTTATCAGCGTATCGTTTTCAGGATTACTAACATTAGGTTCATTTTCAAGATCACTAAGCCTTTTTTCCAAACTATTTAAAACTTCATTTGCTTCTTTACTAATATGCGCTAATTGACCATCGGACAAATTAGGTAAATCAGCGACAAAAACTTTCCCATGATCCCTTAGTGTCAAAAAAGTTGGTCTTGGGCCTTGAGCCTGTCTACCAATTGATTCAGAATTATTGCCTACTGGTCTTTTTGGAGGTGTAGGACCTGCTGAACTACGTCTACGTGTAATTCTTTGATTATTTGCAAAGGGCATTGAATAAAAGGTTAAATCTTAATACTTAAACTTCCGATATAATTCGGCGGTAATTTTATTATATTACACCTTACTTTTTCATTTGGGTATAAAAAATAATTTTTTAAAAACTCATTTAAAAAAGATAAAAAAATTTAAGTTAAAATTTCTGGCAAAAATTTACCAATTGTTGAATCATTTTTTTGAACTATCTTTCCAATTTCCCAACTATCTATGTCATGATCTTTACAGATACTTAATATCGCGTCTTTAAATTGTTTATCAATAATTAAACAAAATCCCACTCCAAGATTAAAAGTATTCCAAAAATCTTTTTCAGGAATCGATCCTTTCTCTTTAAGGAATTTAAATAAAATAGGTATTTCCCAAGAACTGGTATTTATATAAGGAATACAATCAGAAGGCATACATCTTGGTAGATTCTCTGGAATTCCTCCACCAGTAATATGAGACATTGCTTTAATTTCTATATTTTCAGATAACATTTGGTTAATCACATTATTGTAAATTTTTGTAGGTTTCAATAACTCATCATAAAAATTTAAGTGATAAGCTTTTTCAAATTCTTTATCTATTTGATTATTGTTTTGAATAATTTTTCTTACTAAACTAAAGCCATTACTATGAACTCCATTACTTTTTAAAGCAATTATTAAATCATTTTCAGATACTTTTTTGCCATTAATAAGCTTATCCTCATCAACTATTCCAACGCAAAATCCTGCAAGATCATATTTATTTTTTGAATAAAATCCAGGCATTTCAGCAGTTTCTCCGCCAAGTAATGAACAGTTATTTTCTCCGCAGCCATGTGAAATGCCCTGAACAACTCGCAATAATTGTTTCTTATCAAGTTTACCAGTAGCAATATAATCCAGAAAAAATAAAGGTTTTGCCCCACTAGTAATAATATCATTCATACACATAGCAACCAAATCAATACCAACCTCAAAGTGAAAGTTTTTACTTTGGGCTAATTCTAATTTTGTTCCAACACCATCAGTACCTGAGACAAGAACTGGGTTTTTAAAACTATCTATAGGAATTCTAAACAAACCTCCGAACCCACCAATACCCTCTATCACATTAGATGTATGAGTCCCTTCAACTGCCTGTTTAATTTCGGAAACAAATTCTCGCCCAGCTTCTATATCAACGCCTGAAGTTTTGTAATCCATGAAATAAAAATGATAGACTTTCCCTATATAGATATTCCTCCTAAGATTGCTTTTGTCCAGTAATTATTTATCAAATAGATTTATTTTTTAAAAACAAAGTGAAGAAAGTAATCATAAGGAAAACTGAAGAAATTGAAAATTGGAGAAAAAATATTAATACTGAAATTAACTTCATTCCAACAATGGGTAATCTTCATAATGGTCATATAAAACTAATATCAACAGCAAAAAATGACAATTCTAATGTTAATTTAGTGAGTATTTTTATTAATCCACTTCAATTTGATAACAAATTAGATTTAGAGAATTACCCTAAAACAATTGATAATGATATAAAAATCTCCTTTGCAAACGGCGCAGATGCTATCTTCATCCCAAGTAATGAAGATATATATCCACCTAATAAAAATATTAATTTCCTAAAAGCTCCAATAGAATTATCTTCTGCATTATGTGGATTAAATCGAATTGGACATTTTGATGGCGTTTGTACAGTTGTTTATAGATTACTGAATCTCATCAAACCCAAAAATCTTTACTTAGGAGAAAAAGATTGGCAACAACTTTTAATTTTAAAAAATCTTGTCCTAAGAAAGAAATTAAATGTTGCTATTAAATCTATTCCTACACAAAGAGATTTTGATGGAATACCTTTAAGTTCACGTAATGTACATTTATCAAAAAACGAAAGGAAATTGATTAGGTTTTTTTCAAGTGAGTTATTAGAAGCAAAAAACAATTTTAAACAAGAAAAAAAGATCAACTTAAAAGAAATAATTAAAAAGCTATCAGCAAAAAAAATTTCAATTGAATATTTAGAACATTTACACCCTTATACACTCCAAAAAGCAAGACTAGAGGATAATATTTCGTTACTGGCTGGTGCGATAAGATGTGGAGAGACAAGATTAATTGATCACGTTTTTCTAATGAAAAGAAGGCCGATTATTGCAATTGATGGCCCTGCAGGGTCAGGTAAAAGTACTGTAACAAAGTTAATAGCGAAGAAACTTAAACTTTTATATTTAGATACTGGAGCAATGTATAGAGCATTGAGTTGGCTGCTGATAAAAGAAAATATTGACTATAAAAAAGAAAAAAATTTACAGAATATTTTTAAAGATATATCTATCCTTTTCAAGTCAAATACAAATTCACATCAGGATGTTTTTATCAATAACTACTGTGTTACTGAAGAAATTAGGTCGCAAGAGATAAGTTCCATAGTTTCTAAGATTTCCTCAATAAAAGAAGTAAGAAAATTCTTAGTAGAAGAACAAAGAAAAATTGGAAAATCAGGTGGACTTGTAGCTGAGGGAAGAGATATAGGGACTACTGTTTTTCCTAATGCAGAACTTAAGATATTTTTAACTGCTAGCATCGATGAAAGAGCAAAAAGAAGAAAATCTGATAAAAATAGTAAAGACTCACAAGAAATAGACCTCAAAACACTAAAAGAACTTATAAAGAAAAGAGATTTTGAAGATTCTAATAGGGAAATTTCACCTCTAATAAAAGCGAAAGACGCAATAGAAATTATTACGGATGGATATTCAATTAATGAGGTAGTGGAAAAAATTATTGATCTTTATAATGACAAGATTCCTAAAGAGACTGAAATCAAATAAATTCAATAAATACTTTCCAAAAAACCGTTTACAGAGTCTTCTAAAATATCAAGGACATAATCGAAGCCCTCATCACCTCCAAAATATGGGTCAGGAACTTCTTGCTCATTAAAAACTGATCTAAAATCCTGTATTTTTTTAATTGTTGCAAAATCAGTTGAAGCTGTTCTATTTTTAAGATCTTGTATATTTCTAAAATTTGAGTCGTCCATCGCAAGAATATAGTTAAATTCGTCAAAATCTTTGCTAGTAATTTGACGAGCTCTGCTTAAGATATGTATATCTCTTCTTTCTGCCGCAATTCTCATCCTAGAGTCAGCTTTTTTTCCAATATGCCAACTCCCAGTTCCAGCAGAATCCACAATAAAGTTATCGGTTAATCCCTTCTTTTCAAGAAGACTCATAAAGATAGCTTCTGCTGCAGGAGACCTACAAATATTTCCCAGACATACAAAAAGAACAGAAATTTTTTTCATATGATCTCAAATTTAAATGAATTATAAGACTTTTAAGTAGTAAATAAAACTTCTTTAATTAAAGATTCAGTAAATTCTTTGCCAAACAAACTCGACAACATTGGCCTTGCTGGATCGTTATCTCTTCTATATTTCAAATAATTATTTTGACCATCTATTAATTCTTTTTGCAGTTCCATATTGGCTTCCTTACATTCGAAAAGAATTTCCAAATACAAATTAAGATATTCCTTAAATGAAGTATAAAGCTGATTAGCAATTAAAAAATCACTTCTTTCTTCTTTTGGTAATTTTGACCAGATTAATCCTGGAGAAAAAAATCTAGCTACATCTTCAGACATTTTTTCACCTAATGGGAGTGACGAATGACAACCATTTTTAAGTTTTATAAGTTTTTCTATTAACTCATTATTGTATTGATTTTGTATTTTTAAGGAAGGCTGAAAATCTAATACCAATAAATGACTATTAGGAAGAGAAACAAAATCTACTCCAAAAAACGGGACGTTATAAATAGTATTAGGAATAATTAAAAAATTTAAAACAGAATAATTTGGACTATTAATACAAACTGCTCTTGCGAATTGAATTCTTTTTTTATGAGTTACACCCCAAGTAGAGAGATTCACATTTTTTTTTGATTTTTTTGAACCATAAGTTGATTGTTTATAAGAATATTCGGAGGGTATTATTTTTTCTAAACATTTATATTTACTTAAATTATTAGTTAAATATTTTAGAAAATTATGCCATCTCCAATCTGGGCTATAAAAAATAGTATCTTGTATTAACATTCAATCAATAATCTCATTATTTAATGTAAAAAGAAATTTATTGATAAATTTTTTTGTCCATTTTTCTCCAAAAAATGATTTAAACAATTTATCTGCAGGGTCTTTTTCAAAACTGTACTTATCATATTTAATTTGATTAATCTTTATTTCTTCTTCACTTAAAAATTTATTCACAGGATTCGATCTATAAATGGTCAAATAATTATTTACAAATGTATGGAATATATTATTTAAATCTCTATCAAGATTTAATTTATTTCCTCTACATATAATCACCCAAGGGGAAAAATACTTATTTGAATCATATATATTCTTCATTTTATTATTATCAAATTCAGAATATTTTTTCTTAATACTACCTAAACTTGAACAATATTTTTCAAGATACTTGCCTTCTTGAATTAAAGGTTGATAATCAAGTATTGCTAATAACTTTTGAGAAGTTCCAAACCATAAAATATCAGCTCCTAAAATAGGAATTTCACTATCAAAATTTGGATATGCGACCGTATTAAAAACTTGCAGTTTTTTGCCACCATCTAATCTGGTTATTCGCCACTTTCTATATTCTGGAGATGAAAAAAGCCAATTTTTAATAATATATTTTGAGTCTTCATTGCGATGTTCTTTGAATTCGCTAGATATTTGTACTTCATTACCATTTAATTCATCAATATTGGTTTTAAGGAAATCAACTAATGAATCAAACATAAATTACTAGGTCTCAGTGCTTCCTTTCCTTACTTTTTTTGTAATGTAGTTAAATACAATCTTGCCTAAAACTGCAATCAAGTTACCTTCAAGCTCCTTAAACATTTTCATATTGTAAGTAAAAGCTTGATTAGCTTCATCAATAATTTGATCAGCAGTCTTTTGATTTATTGGAAGTTGATTCAAAGTTAGGGAATATTCTTCCTTGAATTTCTTTTCGTCAGCAATTAATTCAAACTCATAAAAATTTAAACCATCATTTCCTTGCAAATTTAATGCTTTTTTAGCGATCCTTTTCAAAATTTGTCCCCCAGATAAATCTCCTATATAGCGAGTGTAGTGGTGACCAACCAATAGCTCTGGTGATTTTTTTGCGACCTCTCGGATTCTTTCAACGTATTCTTTTGCTGAGTGAGAAATATTAATTTCATTCTTCCAGTTATCACCAAAATAAAATTTAAGATCATTTTCAAGAGTTTCTTTCCTGAATAATGATTTAAAACCAATAGGTTTTATTACTGGATGTTCCTCATTAACCAATCTTTCAATTTCATCTTCCATAGCCTCATAAACAAAATATAAATCACTAATTAATTTTCTATAAGATTTTTTTTCAACAACTCCTTTTAAAAAACAAGCCACAAAGCCAGTATTTTCTGCCATAGTGTGGGATTTTTTCGTCCCTTCTCTTAGTTGTCCTGCAAGAGCGACTGCCATATATTTTGAATTAATTTTGTATTTGTCTTTAATTTACAAGAAAAATACATAAAACAGCTAATTTTTGTTACCGGCGGATGTTGTAGAGAATAACTTATAAAGTTCTTTACAAACCAAAAAAAGATTATCTTTTTGTTCCTTTTGAGGTAAATGAGTACCAGTCATTTCCCACTCCCCAACAGTAGCAACTCTCCATCTCTCGGAGGGAACAATCATCCCTCGCATTATAATTCCTAACAATTTTGGGACGCTGTCATTATTATTCTCAATTCTTAATTGTAAGAGTATTGCTCTACATTCAATAAGAGGACTCCAACCAGGGAAATGAAACGCAAAATCAATAGTATCTTGCATGGATTCATTATTTGAATTTTCCCAGGGACTAAAGTTAACGCTGGCATCTGGAAAATATTTCCGAAACAAAGATGCAGTAGAAGCAATTTTATTAGCTATTTCAACATTACTTACATTTGAACTCGCATTCATAAATAGCTGAGTATTTTTTTGAAAATGACATAATTTCCCATAGCTTGCTTATTAACTACTTTTTCTTTTAATAAAGATGTTGAAATGCTGATCAAGAAAGTATTCTCTATTCACATTTGAATAATAAATTTCTAGCTTTTAAAGAAAATAACTCATCGCAAATTACAATACGAAAAACTTCAATGAGTTATCTTCGTTTTTATTAAATACTATGCCAAATTTTGAAAAATTAAATTTACCTACTGAAGGAGAGATAATAACTTTTGATCAGGGCAAGCCGAAAGTTCCCAATAATCCAATCGTGCCATTTATTAGGGGTGATGGAACTGGAGTTGATATATGGCCAGCAACTCAAATTGTTCTTGATGCAGCAATTAAAAAAAGCTATGGAGATGAAAGAAAAATTAATTGGTTTAAAGTCTATGCAGGAGATGAAGCATGTGAAATTTATGGCACATATAACTATTTACCTCAAGATACTATTGAAGCAATTAAACACTTCGGTGTAGCAATCAAAGGTCCTTTAACAACTCCCATCGGGGGAGGTATTAGATCGCTTAATGTTGCATTAAGACAAATATTTGATTTATACAGCTGTGTTAGACCATGCAGATATTATTCAGGAACTCCAAGCCCTCACAAAAACCCTCAAAATTTGGACGTGATTGTTTATAGAGAAAATACTGAGGACATATACATGGGAATTGAATGGGAAGCCGAAGACCATAATTGTCTTGAATTAATTAATCACTTAAATAAAGTCGTAATACCAAATAGTAAAAATTTGAAAAATAGGTCAATTCCAAAAGGGTCTGGAATTGGAATAAAACCAGTTAGTAAATCAGGTAGCCAAAGGCATATTAGAAAGGCTATTGAACATGCAAAAAGATTATCAGGAGATAAAAGGCATGTGACTCTGGTACATAAAGGTAACATCATGAAATATACCGAAGGTGCTTTTAGAGATTGGGGATATGAATTGGCAGTGAATGAATTTAGAGAAGACTGCATTACGGAACGAGAAAGTTGGATTTTAGATAATATCCAGAAAAATCCAGAAATTACAATTGAAAATAATGCACGAAAAATCGAACCAGGTTTTGACAAGCTTACCAATAATAAAAAGGCATTTATTTGCGAAGAAATTAAAGAAGTTATTACCTCAATATCGCATTCTCATGGAGAAGGTAAATGGCAAGAACTAATTCTTGTAGATGATCGGATAGCTGATAGTATATTTCAACAAATTCAAACTAGACCTCAAGAATATTCAATTCTTGCAACATTGAATCTGAATGGTGACTATGTTTCTGATGCAGCTGCAGCAATAGTCGGTGGCCTAGGTATGGCACCTGGAGCAAATATTGGTGATAATGCAGCAATTTTCGAAGCAACGCACGGTACTGCGCCAAAACATGCAGGTTTAAATAAAATTAATCCAGGATCAGTAATTCTTAGTGGTGTTATGATGCTTGAGTATTTTGGTTGGGATGAAGCAGCTAACTTAATTACTGCGGGTTTAAGTAAGGCAATAGAGCAAAAAAAAGTCACCTATGATCTTGCACGTTTAATGGAACCTAAAGTAGAACCACTATCCTGCAGTAATTTTGCAGAAGAAATCATATCAAATTTCTAATTCTAAAAATTATTTTTATTTTCAAAAACTTTCCAAATGTTAACTAGTGAATCTTTAGTGCCAATGTTTCCAGGATGAGTAACAATAGGAAGACTCGTATTATTTTTTAAGTTGTAAGTCACCACTGAAATGCCTGTCAAAATTTGTCCCTCAAGATAAACATAATCTGCATTAAGTCCATTACTAAGAATCACATTTGTTGTTATTCCACCTTTTGAAATCAAATATCCTATTTCATACTTTAAATCTGCGACTAATTCAGCAATAAAATGAGCAAGTGAATTATAGAAATTAAATTGTTCAGAATAATCTAAGGACATAAATTTTCTTGAAGTAAACAATACAGGAGTTCTTCCTTTTTCAAAAGAAAATCTAATTTCTTTCAAAAATTTCTTTTTAAATAAATTCCTTAGCCTATGATAATTCCCTGATGAAGTAATTTTAAAGAATTCAAAAACATCTAATTCAATTGGATTGCAATTACTTATCTCTAATAAATTTTTCAATTGTATTGTTGAAAGTTCCACATAGGATCCAACAATTATCAGTCCTGGGAGAAAACTCTTGTTTTTACTTCTTAGTCTTAAATTAGAGAAAAATGTCTCACACTCAGAGAAGCTTTTTTTCTCAGAAATTGAACTTATAAAACTTGCTGCAGTTCGAAAAAGAAATTTTTTTTGTTTAGTTAATTTTTTAATTACTGAAGAAAATTTTTCTAGTTGAGAATAATTTTCTATATCTACAATTACATGTTTATTATTCTTCAAGTTCTTAAGTGTTTTAAAAACAATATTATTTTCTTCATCATTTAGAATTTCGATATCTGACAATAAAATATTTTGAATATCTTCTAAATTTATTTGCGATTTACTCTTCTGAAATAAAAGATTCTTGACATTACTTGTCTCAAATCCAAAAATTTTATCTCTTGCAAAAATTGTTTGATTTATAGGGGTTTTATCAACAAAATGTGATCCATTAACTGTTAATCTTTTACCTTCTATAAAAGCTGGAATATGAAAAGTAGCATCAAAAGGACCTAAGCAACTATTTAGGGCGTTTGGCTCTAAAAAGTTATGTCCTCGAAGAGTAGAGTCTCCTCTACTTATAAAAATAATTTCTTCTTCAGAAGCTTGAGAAGCTATAACGGTCTTAAGATTTTTGCAAATTTCCTCTATTATTAATTTCGCATCATTTTCCGATAGTGACCTTGTATTAGCCAAAATAAAAAATAAATTAGATTTAGATTCAAAACCTTTTACTAAAGTTGAGCAGTCCCACTTAAGAAGTAATAAACAATCATGCACAGTTTGAGAACCTGTTGGATCATCATCTATAACAACAAATTTCATAAGTATTGCATAATTACTTAAAGTATTTTATTTGTATTGAGGCATCAAAAGTCTGCCTATCATTTGCAGGAATCACAATGTTTCTAAATCCATCAACAAAAGAATTTCGAGGACTAGTCCAAGGTTCAAGACATATCATTCTTCTTGGTGGATCACTCCAAATAACGCCTAAGTCAAAAGGATATGAATGATTTAAAGTTACCTCTCTTTTAAAAACTTTATCTCGAAAGGCACTCTTACCGGAAGTATACATAAGTAGATCAACTCCTAAATGAATATTTTTTAATTCATCCAAAGTATTACTTATAATGTTTTTCTGTTGATTCTGACAATTAAGTGGATACCCAAAGAACTCCAAATTTTTGTAATCTGAAACATTGAAATAAGGATGTAATCCAAAATTTATAGGCATACTAGTGTCTGTTTTATTATAAATCGTAATTTCAAATTCTAAACAGTTAACTTTTAATTTAACTTCTATTTTTAATGCAAAATCGAAAGGATAATATTTTTTGGTTTTTTTAGATTCATTTAATAATAAGCATAAAGATTGTTTATTTTGATTAAACGAGCATTGCCATTGCAAATCCCTTGCGAAACCATGTTGTGTTAATTGCAAATAATCTTTGCCAAATACTGAACTAGAGGTACTGAGATTTCCACAAATTGGAAACAAGATTGGAATTCCTCCCCTAATACTTTTTGTCTTATCCATAAATCTTTTTTCATCGAAATACAGTATCTCTTTACCATCCGAAACCCAATTTGTAATGACACCTCCTCTTTCAGGACAAAATTTAATATAGTTATTTTGATCTAATTGAAAGACAAAAATTTCTTGGTCTTTATTAGATAATTTAATTTGCACAATTATTAATTAAAGAGAATCAACCCAATCCAAAATATGCTGATTCACTAGTTCAGGTATTTCATCATGAGGACAATGTCCAGCATCAAGAATGATTTCTTTTGTATTCTTTGGTGTAAATTTTTTATATAGATTTCTTTTTTTTGGAGTGTTCATCCAAGGATCTTTGCCTCCCCAGAGCAGTAATAATGGTGAATCGAGTTTTGCGAATAACTTATCCAAAGGCAATCCCTGAGGGCCTGATGGGTTAAATACACTTCTAAAAACATTAAAAGCTCCGTAATCAAGCGAAGGTTTTCTTATTGACTCAACTAAAAAATTATCAACATTTTTTTTATCAACATAAACTTGATTCAAAGTTTTTTTAATATTTTTTGGATTTCTCATATTCTCAAAAATCAAACGTTGAAGGACAATATTTTTCAAAAATATGCCAGCTACTGTTTCAATTGAAGTTTGCAACATATTTTTCTTTATAGTTTTTTCTTCACTAAAATATCCTGCAGCATTAAGCAATATCACTCCTGCATTTAGTTCATTTAATTCTGAACCAGCTGCTAATGCTGCATAACCACCTAATGAATTTCCAACAACAATTGTAGGTTTTTTTATTTTCTCTTTTACATAGGCTACAACCTGATCTTTCCATAAAGATCCTGAGTATTCAACATCTTGAGGCTTAGGACTTTTTCCAAACCCGAGTAGATCCATAGCATGAACTTCATATTTGTTACTCAAAATAGGAATATTGAATCTCCAATGATCCGTAGAAGCCCCGAAACCATGAATTAATAAAATTGCACATTCTTTTGATATTTGCTCAGGCTTAGCAGAAACCGTATGTATTGGGTAATTTAAAAAATTCCAGTCAAAATTTACATCACTATCTATAAGAGCTGATTGTTCCATTTATTGAAAAACTTATGTTAGTTGATTCTAATAGACTAATTTCCTAAAGAAGACCCACAGGATCAGCTGCAACATCATCTGAAATTTTATTGCCATCATTAGGGGGCTTATCTTTTAGAACAATTCTCAAGAGAACAGGCGCTAGAAATGTAGTTCCAATAACCATTAATAAAATAGCTGCTTCAAGAGAAGGAGTTAGCAACTTAGCGCTTGTTCCAAGACCAAGGAAAATTAAACCAACCTCTCCTCTAGGCATCATACCCAAACCTACAACTAATCTATTAGTAGGTTTATCACTTGAAAATACCCATCCAGCTGCAATTTTTCCAATAATCGCAACAACTAACAAAAATCCTGCAACTACAAGAGCTGATCTACTTGTTGGATCAAGTGGATTGATAACTGATAAATCCATTCCAGCTCCAACTAATACAAAGAAAATAGTTGCAAATAAGGAAACTAAAGGTAAAACAGATTGTTGTATTGCATGATTATTTTTAGAACTACTAAGAATCAATCCAGCTGCAAAAGCACCTAAAGCTGCTTCTAATCCAATGGCTGTTGCTACAAAACAACATAATACAAGTATCACAAAAGATGCCACTACTACAGCTCCAGGGGCTTTCAATCTATCTAGTAACCAATCAAATCCTGGAGCTGCTGTTCGACTTAATGCGATAGCAGCAATAACAAATACTACTGCCGCCGCAACTAATTTAACAATAGGAGCAATTTCTAAAGAACCTCCTGCAGCAAGAGCCACAACAACTGCCAGAATAACAATTCCCAAAATGTCGTCTAGCACAGCAGCACCAATAACAATTTGTCCTTCTCTAGTTTTCAAATATCCTAATTCACCGAAAACACTTGCAGTAATTCCTATACTTGTTGCCGTCATAGATGCTCCAGCAAAAACTGCTGGAATTAGATCTACTTGGAAAATAAACATTAGTCCAAGAGTTCCAAAGGCAAACGGTAAAATTACCCCGGCCATAGCAACAGTAAAAGCCTGAGCACCGACAGCTACCAATTCCTCTAACTCACTTTCTAATCCTGTTAAAAATAAAAGTGCATATAGACCAAGTGTTGCTACTGCTTGGAGGGATGGAAAACTTTCGAAATAAACATCAGGTACTGCTTCCGGGGGAATTGAAGCTAATGAACTGATAACATTTACAAGTCCTTCATTTAATTCGGTTCCAGCTGAGGGGGGTATTAATAAATGGAATCCTGATGCTCCTATTACAACCCCAGCAAGAAGCTCACCTACAATCGTTGGTAAACTTAGTCTTACTAATACTTCTGCTAATGCCCTTGCTGCTAAAAATATCAATAGAAATCTTATAACTCCGATCAAAGTTTCAGCAACTTCTAAATCATGCGCACTTAATTCAGCAAGTAAAGAGTACATTTAAGTGTAAAAATAAACTATCTAATTGGAAGATAGTTTATTGAGGGCCCACTTTAAGTAATATGTAAGAAAAAAGCAAAAATACTCAACAAGTGTGGATCTGAAGTTACAACAAAGAAATTTTCTAAAAAATGGCTATTGTCTAATATATGGCCAATCAAATGAATCCCAATCAACCCTTCGATCTACGTTTGCCTACCCCAGGCTGCTACCTAGATCCTGAGAAAGCTGGCATGGATTCTGATGCTGTTTTCCAAGGAATGACAGCCCATCTCTTTTATACTCTTGGAAAGTTAGCTACCTCTGCAAGTCCCCACGACTTATACATGGCTTTAAGTTACGCAGTTAAAGATAGGCTAATGACAAGATATTTAGCTAGTCAGGAAGTCATAAGAAAAAAACCACAAAAAACAGTGGCCTACTTATCAGCAGAATTTTTAATAGGCCCTCAATTAAGTAATAATCTTCTCAATCTAGGAATAACTCAAGAGGCAGAAGATGCTCTAAAGAGATTCGGCATTGAATCATTATCAACAATTCTTGAAGTAGAAGAAGAGCCCGGACTAGGAAATGGCGGTCTTGGCAGATTGGCTGCATGTTATATGGAATCATTAGCTTCTCTACAAGTTCCAGCAGTTGGTTATGGTATCCGCTACGAATTTGGTATATTCAATCAATTAATTAGAGATGGTTGGCAAGTTGAAGTAACCGATAAATGGCTGAAAGGTGGATGGCCATGGGAACTTCCACAACCTGACGAATCATGTTTTGTTGGTTTTGGAGGCAGAACTGAAAGTTTTAGAGATGATAAAGGAAACTACAGATCTAGATGGATTCCTTCAGAACATGCAATTGGAGTACCTCATGATGTTCCAGTTTTAGGATACAGAGTTAATACATGTGACAGATTAAGACTTTGGAGAGCTGATGCAACAGAAAGTTTTGACTTTTATGCATTCAATATTGGTGATTATTATGGGGCAGTTGAAGAAAAAGTTGCATCGGAAACTCTTTCAAAAGTTCTATATCCAAATGATGGAACTGACGAAGGTAGAAGATTAAGACTAAAACAACAACACTTTTTTGTAAGTTGTTCTCTTCAGGATATGTTGAGAAGTCTTGAAAAAAGATCAATAGCAATAACAGAATTCCCTAAGCATTGGACTGTCCAGTTAAATGATACACATCCTGCTATTGCAGTTGCAGAATTAATGCGACTTCTTATTGACCAATATCAAATAGGTTGGGACAAAGCTTGGAACATAACAACCTCCTCAGTTGCTTATACTAACCACACATTATTACCAGAAGCTTTAGAGAAATGGGATTTAGGTTTATTTAATGATCTTCTTCCTCGCCATCTAGAAATTATTTATGAAATTAATTGGAGATTCCTACAACAATTAAGACTACGTTACCCAGGAGATGACAAAATCCTTCAAAAACTTTCAATAATTGATGAAGAAGGCTCTAAATCAGTTCGGATGGCTCACTTAGCTACAATTGGAGCACATCATATAAATGGTGTAGCAGCTCTTCACTCAGATCTAATAAAAAGACAACTTCTTCCTGAATTTGCAGCACTATGGCCTGAAAAATTTACAAATGTAACGAATGGGGTTACTCCAAGGAGATGGGTTGCCCTTTCTAATCCTTCATTATCTAATCTTCTAGAAGAAGAAGTTGGCCCTAATTGGATAACAAATATGGAACTTCTTAAGAAGTTAGAAGAAAAAAAAGATGACAATAATTTTTTACAAAAATTTGAGGAAACTAAACTAAATGGCAAAAGAAAATTAGCTAGTTTTATCCATTCAAAAACTGGAATACTTGTAGATCCATCAAGTTTATTTGATGTTCAAGTTAAAAGAATTCATCAATATAAAAGGCAACACTTAAACGCCTTACAAATTATTGCTCAATATTTAAGGATTAAAAACGGTACCAATAAATATGAAGTACCAAGAACAATAATATTCGGAGGTAAGGCTGCTCCAGGTTACTTTATGGCAAAGCTAATGATTCGATTCATTAATGGTATTGCTGATGTTGTTAATTCTGATCCAGATATGGATGGTTTATTAAGGGTTGTTTTTTTACCAGACTATAACGTTAAACTTGGTGAAATAGTTTATCCCGCAACGGATCTTTCAGAACAAATTTCAACTGCTGGAAAAGAAGCATCTGGAACAGGAAATATGAAGTTTGCCATGAATGGAGCGTTAACTATTGGAACCTTAGATGGAGCAAATGTGGAATTAAGGGATCTTGTTAAAAAAGAAAATTTCTTTCTATTTGGTAAAACTGAAAGCGAAATTATGGATTTAAAAAATAATAATTACTCCCCCAAAACTTTTATTGATCAATGCCCAGAGCTCAAAGAGGTAATACGCCTAATTGAAATTGGGCACTTCAGTAATGGGGATAAAGAATTATTTAAACCTCTACTAAATAGCTTGACTGGACATGACCCATTTTTTGTTATGGCTGACTTTGAAGACTACTTAAAAAAACAGGATGTAGTTAGTGAATGCTGGAATAATAAAAAATCTTGGAATAAAATGGCATTATTAAATACTGCTAGATCAGGATATTTTTCTTCAGATAGATCTATAAGAGAGTACTGTAAATCAATTTGGAAAGTATCCCCAATGCCAGTAGAAATTACTTGCGATGTTGAAGAATTAACTAATTAATATTTTTCTTATCTGGTGAATCTGGGGTTTGATGAAATAACCTATTCAAAATTAATCTGTCCATATTTAATGGATCTGGAGCTAATTCATTTGCAATTTCTTTAAATTTTGATTCAATTTTGTTTGAAATTTTTGTATCAAATATTCTTTCCATTAAAGCTTCAATTGAATATAAATAAGCATTAACACTTTCAAGCTCATCTAAAGCTTCGGTAATTTCTATATCAGTAATATGATTATCTTCTAAACTTATATCTTCATTGGATTCTCTTTCGGATAATTTTCTCTGTAATTCATTAGTCACCTTACTACAAAGAGTTCTGAAAGATTGAATTGATGCCCAATTCAATTCTTGCTGCTGCTTAAAAGTAGGAAATTCTCTAATCAGACGATCATGCTCTTTATAAAATCTCTGACAATCAGAGCATTGACATGGTTCTTCAGTCAAAAGAAAATATAACTCTACTTATATCATCTCACTATTTGGGCATAATTGTAGGACCATCAAATAATTCGTCATTTTCATCAAGTGAATCTGGACTATCTGGCAAAGGTATCTCAATACTAGTAACCAAGTTGATAACATCTCTTAATCTCATAGAATCAGCAAACCATCCCATCGCTTGTTCGGCATCTCCTCTTTTTTCAGCATCATTTGCTTGATCTTCGTGAGCTTCTGCCAATAAAGCAAGCCAGCATAAGCATCTTGCCTGAATTATTGAAAGATCTAAATCATTAGGTTGGGATTTAGAAATACGTTCATGCTCTTGTTGGATTAAGAGTTTTAAACGCATATCATGCAACTTAGCCATAAAAGATTTATTACTACTTATACGCTAGCTAGAGAGTAGCAAGTTTGCACACATACTACATATAGATTATTAATTTTACGGGACTGGCGGGAGTCGAACCCACGGCCTACGGTTTAGGAAACCGTTGCTCTATCCTGCTGAGCTACAGCCCCAATAGATGTTTTTTAGAATAATAAGTACTATGCTAAATGAAAGCAGGAGAGGCAATCGCAAAAAAGTTTTATTTCGGTTCCAAAATAAAACTTTTTTGAGGAAAGTCCGGGCTCCCACGTGGTCAGGCTTGCTGGGTAATTCCCAGTGCGGGTAACCGTGAGGATAGTGCCACAGAAACATACCGCCTAATACTTTTATGTACGGTAAGGGTGCAAGGGTGCGGTAAGAGCGCACCAGCAACATTGAGAAGTGTTGGCTAGGTAAACCCCGGCTGGGAGCAAGGCTTAGTAGATTATCGACCATTACAAAATCTACTTAGAAGCGCCGCTTGAGACTGTGAAGTAATTCCAGCCCTAGATAGATGATTGCCCATCTTTTTTTAAGATGAACAGAACCCGGCTTATGACCTGCTTTCTTATTTATGTGATCATTTTAATCAAATGAAAAATATAATTAATGAAAAAAGAATTAATCAAATAATTGCTTTCTTGAATTCTTTGAAAATTCAATCAAAAAGGTTTTCTGAAATTATTAAAAAAGAAAATGCTTTAGTTATTAAAGATTTTAATCAAGCATTAACCCATTCCTCAGATAATAAAATCATAAATTACGAAAAATTAGAATTTTTTGGAGATGCAGTACTTAGATTGGCTGCATCTAATTTTATTGAAAAAAAGTATCCTCAAATGAGCGTAGGAGAAAGATCAGAGCTAAGAGCACAAATTGTGAGTGATGAATGGCTAACTAAATTAGGAAAAAAAATTAATATAGAGAAAGTAATAATCAAAGGTCCCAAAGCTCTTGGTGATGAAAATTCAAAAAACACCATTATTGGTGAGGCCACGGAAGCTTTGATTGGAGCCCTTTATAAGTGCTTTAATTCAATTCAAGAAGTAAATTTGTGGTTAGATGATATTTGGGAAGAAGAAGCAGAAATATTACTAAAAGCTCCATATAAATTCAAAGCTAAGTCAGTATTGCAAGAGTGGTGTCAAAGTAAAGGTTTTGATTTGCCAGTATATAAAATAATTGAAGTCTCCAAGAAAAATGGAGATCCAAAAAGATTTTCCTGCGATATTTTGATCAAAGGATTAAAAGAATCATCCGCATTTGGTAGATCTCATAAACAAGCTGAGAAAAATGCAGCTAAAGTTTTAATTGAAAAGTTTATAACTACAGGTAAGTACTAATTTTTATACTATTTCTAAATTAGTTAGTTGGAAAGTTATGAGTTTATCCCAATTACCACCCTCAAAAAGAACAGCTGCTCTTTTTTTTGTAACTCTTTGTACAAATCCTTTGTATCCTCTATATATGGAATCAGTATCTTTAACAACAACAAAAGAACCTGGGAGTATGGGTTTAGTCGATAATTCCATCAAAAACTCTCTTTACTCCACTATATGATAAATAACGATGAATGGTTGATTGTTGGATTAATAACATCATGTCATGGAATTAATGGACAAGTAAAAGTAAAATCTTTAAGTGATTTTGAAGAAAGATTTATAAAACCGGGATTGAGATGGTTACAAAAAAAAAATGAACCGCCATCAAAAATAGAACTTATCTCTGGTTTCAAAAATCCTGGTAAAGAAACCTTTATTCTTAGGTTCAAAGGAATAAGTACAAGAAATCATGCAGAGAAACTTAAAAATTATAAAATACTAGTAAAAACCAACAAACTTCCTAAATTAAACAAAGAAGAATTCCACTTGTTAGAACTTATAAATTTGCAAGTCAAGATGTTAGAAAATGAAGAATTAAAAATAATTGGAAAGGTTATTGATTTAGAAAATGAAAAAAATAATTTACTTGTTATTGAATTATTAAAAGATCAAAAAAAAGTTTTAGTGCCATTTGTTAAAGAAATAGTCCCATTAATAGATATAAAAAATAATTTTATTATGATTAATCCTCCGAAAGGACTTTTAGAACTATAATTTTTTCTGAAAATAACAATTTATAAGGATTGATTATTCGACAGTTACACTTTTAGCTAAATTTCTTGGTTGATCAACATCAAGTCCTCTATGAGCAGCGATATGGTAACTTAATAATTGCAAAGGCACGATGTTAAGTAAAGGCGAAACCCATTCAGTAGAGGAAGGAATTTTCATTAGATAGTCAAAGATTTCAGTTCCATTACATTCAGGAGCAATCCCAATCATAAATGAATCTCTAGCTTTTGCTTCTTGAGCATTACTAATAACTTTATCAAAAACTTGACCTGGAGAGGCAATAGAAATTACAGGTACTTTTTTATCTAACAAAGCTATTGGTCCATGTTTCATTTCACCAGCTGGATATCCAGCTGCATGTATGTAACTAATTTCCTTCAGTTTTAAAGCTCCTTCAAGAGCAATAGGATAATTTATACCTCTTCCTAAAAAAATTACGTCTTTAATATTAAAAAAATCATGTGCTAACTTTTCTGATGATTCATTATGTTGCTCTAAGAGATCTTCTATTAATGGAGGCAATTTTATAAGTTCAGTTATTAATTTATCTATTTCATCTGAACCTTGAGTACCTTTAATTTGTGCAAATTTTATAGCTAATCCATAAAAAGAAAGTAATTGTCCAAAAAAAGTTTTTGTAGCTG
The DNA here is from genome assembly GCA_000634515.1 of Prochlorococcus sp. scB245a_520K10. Taxonomy (GTDB): domain Bacteria; phylum Cyanobacteriota; class Cyanobacteriia; order PCC-6307; family Cyanobiaceae; genus Prochlorococcus_A. Next base: position 174,167 of record JFNU01000202.1, read on the forward strand.
CTACTCCAACTTCAATCCCCGCACAGATATCAATTATATTTAAGACTTGTCTCCCTATCGAGCTTTCTTTTCTATTTGTTATGGCAATGAGATTAGGTGTAAATTTTTTATCTTCTTTTGAAGACCGTCTTTTAATTTCCATATCTATAGCTGCAATTGTATCGGCTGTTTCTCCAGATTGAGTTACTCCAATAGTTAATGTATTTGGTAGCAATGGAGGTGGTGAATATCGAAATTCGCTTGCATAAAAGACATTTGTAGGGATTCCTGAGAATTGTTCTAATAAAAACTTACCAACCATTGCAGCATGTTTACTTGTGCCACAAGCAATGATTTCAATCCTCTCTATTGATTCAAAAAACTTTGTATCAAAGGGATAGTTTATTTGATATTGGCCATTTTCTAAATCTTTAATTAAATAATTTTTCAACCAATTTTTTGCAGTCTCAGGCTGATCATAAATCTCTTTTAGCATGTAGTGTTTGAAATTCATCTTATCCATTATTTGCTCTGAAACTTTCAGAGAAACTGGACTTCTATATTGTCTCTCATTATTTGAGTCATATATTTCTATTCCAAGAGGGGTTAATAAAGCTATTTCCTCATCCTCCATAGGCAAAATAATATTTGTAAAATTTGCAATAGCTGGAGTATCACTTGCACATATAAATTCTCCTTCACCCAAACCAATAATTAATGGTGCTTGTCTTCTTGCAACTACAAGAGAGGTTGGAGCATCCGCCCATAAAACTGCTAAGGCATAAGATCCTTCCAAATCAGATATTACATTTCTCACAGCAACTAATAATGTTGAACCATTTTTATCAAGATTAAGTTTACTTAATGTATTTAATTCTCTTTGAATTAGATGAGGAATTACCTCGGTATCTGTATCAGAATTGAATATAACGCCCTCTTTCTGTAATTTATTTTTTAAGTCTTGAAAATTTTCAATAATACCATTTTGAACAACTGCAATAGTTCCTGAACTATTAGTATGAGGATGTGCATTTTTTATTTCAGGTTTTCCATGAGTTGCCCAACGGGTATGTCCAATACCTACAGTACCTGGCATATTCTTATCATTAAGATTTTTGATTAAATTTTTAAGCTTTCCCTCTGCTTTGTTACAAGTAATATTTTTTGTCTCAGAATTTACAATAGCGATACCAGCAGAGTCATATCCCCTATACTCAAGTTTTTCTAAACCATTCATTAATAATGGCAAAGCTTTTTTATAACCAGTAACAGCAACTATTCCACACATACGGTAATTTTTTTTCAATTATATTGAAAAAAAATACGTATTTATTAAAACATGGACTCTCTTAAAACTGCACTATAAAATTAATAAGCTAAGCCCATACTCCTTGAAGTCTCATCTCCTAGATAAACACGAATACTTAGGAAATCTGTTGGACATGCCGTTTCACATCTTTTGCAACCCACACAATCTTCTGTTCTTGGAGATGAAGCTATCTGGCCAGCTTTACAGCCGTCCCAAGGAACCATCTCTAAAACATCAAGTGGGCAAGCCCTTACACATTGGGTACAACCAATGCAAGTGTCATAAATTTTAACTGCGTGTGACATGTAGAAATTGTCTTTTGAACCTCGTTTTATAATACTATTGTCTTACAAAGAAATTAAAAAAATTAAGATATGCTTCACTCTTGTTAACTCTAGGGCATAAAATCATAAAGATAATTAGTAATTTCCATAAACTATGTCACAAGAAATCCTCGAAAAAGTCTGTTCTATTGTTTCAGAACAATTAAGTGTTGAAGCTGGAGAAGTAAAATCAGATTCAAATTTTCAAAATGATCTGGGTGCAGATTCTCTAGATACCGTTGAACTCGTGATGGCTTTAGAAGAAGCATTTGATATTGAAATTCCGGATGAAGCAGCCGAAGGAATCGCAACTGTTGGCGATGCAGTAAAATTTATCGAAGAAAAAAAAGGTTAATAAAGAATGCCAAATTTCCATCGAGTAGTTATTACCGGTATCGGAGCAGTAACTCCAATAGGTAATAACATTGATGAATATTTAGTCGGTCTTCAAACAGGTACTAATGGGGTATCAGATATTACTCTCTTTGATCCTGAACAACATCCATGCAGATTTGCTGCAGAAGTAAAAAATCTTCAATCTGAAAATTTTATTGAAGCTAAAGAATCCAAAAGATGGGATCGTTTTTCCCAGTTTGGAGTTATTGCTGCAAAGCAAGCCTTCAATGATTCTGGACTTGAAATTACTGAAGCTAATGCATCAAGAGTTGGAGTGATTATTGGTTCTGGTGTTGGAGGCTTACTAACTATGGAAAGTCAAGCTCAAATATTGAGTCATAAAGGGCCTAAAAGAGTAAGTCCATTTACAGTCCCAATGATGATTCCAAACATGGCAACTGGACTTGCTGCCATTGCATTGGGTGCAAAAGGACCTAGTTCATCTGTATCAACTGCGTGCGCTGCCGGTTCAAATGCAATTGGTGATTCTTTTAGATTACTCCAACTTGGGAAGGCAGATGCAATGATCTGTGGAGGAGCAGAAGCAAGTATTACTCCTCTTGGAGTAGCTGGTTTTGCCAGTGCCAAAGCTCTTTCTTTCAGAAATGATAGCCCTCAAACTGCTAGCAGACCTTTTGATGCAGAAAGAGATGGATTTGTTATTGGAGAAGGATCTGGAATTCTTGTTTTAGAAACTTTAGAAAATGCACAAAAAAGGAATGCGCGAATTTATGCAGAAATAATTGGATATGGAACAACATGTGATGCTCATCATATTACTGCTCCATCTCCAGGCGGGGTTGGAGGCGCCGAAGCTATCAGATTAGCAATAGAAGACGCTTGTCTTAGCCTTGAAAAAGTTGATTACATCAATGCTCATGGGACAAGTACATCAGCTAATGATAAAAATGAAACTTCCGCAATTAAATCTATATTTAGAGACAGATCTTACCTCATTCCTGTAAGCTCTACTAAGTCGATGACTGGTCATCTCCTAGGAGGCTCAGGAGGTATAGAAGCTGTAGCTTGTATACTTTCTTTGACACATAATTTTATCCCTCCTACAATTAACTACGTCAATCCAGATCCTGAATGTGATCTTGATTATGTACCAAATAATGCGAGAGAAGCTCAAATAGGAGTTGCTCTCTCTAATTCTTTCGGCTTTGGTGGTCACAATGTTTGCCTTGCTTTCAGCAAAATGAATTGAAGACAACCAATTCTGTATTTCCAACTTAACTTATTTTTAAAACAATGGTCGCTGCATCTGTTTCATTAGAATCACTTTGTGTAAATAGTATAAGAATGCTTGCTGTAGATGCAGTAAATAAATCTAATAGTGGCCATCCTGGATTGCCAATGGGGTGTGCTCCCATGGGTTATGCATTATGGCAAAACATACTTAATCACAACCCCAATAACCCAAAATGGTTCAATAGAGACCGTTTTGTATTATCAGCTGGTCATGGCTGTATGCTGTTATATTCTTTGCTTCATTTGACAGGATACAAATCAGTCTCCATAGAAGATATTAAAGAATTTAGGCAATGGGGATCCAAAACTCCTGGACATCCAGAAACATTCGAAACTGAAGGAGTTGAAGTTACAGCTGGGCCTCTTGGAGCCGGAATTTCAAATGCAGTTGGTTTAGCAATAGCTGAAACTCATTTAGCAGCTAAATTTAATAAGCCTGATTGCAATATCGTTGATCACTATACTTACGTAATAATGGGTGATGGCTGTAATCAAGAAGGTATCGCATCTGAAGCATGCTCATTAGCTGGTCATCTTAAGCTTGGCAAATTAATTGCACTCTATGACGATAATCAAATTACAATTGATGGGCGAACAGATGTTTCTTTCACAGAAGATGTTTTAAAAAGATACGAAGCTTATGGATGGCATGTACAACATGTGGAAGATGGTAATCATGATGTTAATGGAATAACTGAAGCTATCGAAAAAGCAAAATTAATTAAAGACAAACCTTCAATTATAAAAATTTCTACAACCATAGGTTATGGTTCGCCCAATAAATCAGATACTGCTGGAATTCATGGAGCAGCTGTTGGAGAAGAAGAAGCTGCATTGACTAGGGAGTTTCTAAATTGGGAATACCCTCCATTTGAAATACCAAATGAAGTGTATGAGCATTTTAGAAAATCAACAAGCAAAGGCGAAAACTTAGAGAAAGAATGGGATTCTAAATTTGAAGAATATCAACAAAAATATCCCTCTGAAGGAGCCGAGTTAAGTAGAATGTTAAAGGGTCAATTACCTGAGAATTGGGACTCAGATCTCCCCTCGTATACACCTGATGATAATGGTTTAGCCACCAGAAAGCATTCACAAATATGTTTAGGTGCTCTAGGACCTAACTTACCTGAATTAATTGGTGGATCCGCAGATTTAACTCACTCTAACTACACAGACATCAAAGGAGAAACTGGATCATTCCAGCCTCACAGTCCTGAAAAAAGATATTTACATTTTGGTGTACGAGAGCATGCAATGGCAGCTGTACTTAATGGTATTGCTTATCACAATAGTGGTCTTATTCCTTATGGTGGAACCTTTCTTGTTTTTGCTGATTATATGAGAGGTTCAATGAGGCTTTCAGCACTCAGCGAATTAGGAGTGATCTATGTATTAACCCATGATTCAATTGGTGTAGGAGAAGACGGCCCAACACATCAACCTATTGAAACTATACCTTCTCTTCGTGCCATGCCTAACATGCTAGTTTTCAGACCAGGAGATGGAAATGAGACAAGTGGAGCTTATAAGCTTGCTATTCAAAATCGAAAGAGACCTTCTGCCCTTTGTTTAAGTAGACAAGGTATGCCAAATCAAGAAAATACTTCGATCGACAAAGTTGCTCTAGGAGGATATGTAGTTTCCGATTGCGAAGGAACACCAGATTTAATATTTATTGGTACTGGAAGCGAACTTAATCTTTGCATTGAAGCAAGTAAAGAGATTTCAAACTTAGGCAAAAAAATTAGAGTTGTTTCTATGCCTTGTGTAGAACTTTTCGAAGAGCAAGAAGAATCTTACAAAGAAAGTGTTTTACCTAGTAGTGTGAAAAAAAGAGTTGTAGTAGAAGCTGCCCATTCATTTGGTTGGCATAAATATACAGGTTTTGATGGGATTTGTATTACTATGGATAGGTTTGGTGCATCAGCACCAGGTGGAGAATGTATGAAAAATTTTGGATTTACAGTTGAAAATGTAGTTAATAAGACGAAGGAAATTCTATGACTAGATAATTGATAATTACACTGAAGTATTACATCCTTCAAGTTTATCTTTTAGTTGATCAAGAGACTCATCGGAAATCTTTGAATTCATTGGGCAATGTTTGGGGCCACACATTGAACAAAATTCAGCCTTTTTAAAGATTTCTTCAGGTAATGTTTCATCATGATATTGCTTAGCCCTTTCTGGATCTAATGAAAGTGCGAACTGTTTATTCCAATCAAAGTTATACCTTGCATGACTGAGTTCGTCATCTCTATCGCGAGCTCCAGCTCGATGTCTTGCAATATCAGCTGCATGAGCTGCTATCTTATAAGCAATTAATCCTTCCCGTACATCTTCTGCATTTGGGAGACCTAAATGTTCTTTTGGAGTTACGTAACATAACATTGAAGTTCCATACCAACCGGCCATCGCTGCTCCAATAGCACTTGATATATGGTCATAACCAGGAGATATATCTGTTACTAATGGACCGAGAACATAAAAGGGAGCTTCCGAACATTCTTCCATTTGCTTTCTTACATTAAACTCAATTTGATCCATAGGTACATGACCAGGACCCTCTACCATTACTTGAACATTATGCTTCCATGCTCTTCGAGTAAGCTCACCTAAAGTCTTCAATTCAGCTAGCTGAGCATCATCAGACGCATCATGCAAACATCCAGGCCTGAGTGAATCACCTAGAGAGAAGGTACAATCATATTTCTTAAAAATCTCACAGATATCATCAAACCTTGTGTAGAGGGGATTTTGCTTAAAATGATATAACATCCATTGCGCTAAAATTCCTCCCCCTCTACTTACAATCCCAGTGATTCTTCCTTTTACTTTTGGCAAATGCTCTATTAATAATCCAGCATGAATAGTTTGATAATCGACACCCTGCTGGCAATGTTTTTCTATTATGTGAAGAAAGTCATCTTCAGTTAGTCTCTCTATTGAGCCATGTACACTTTCTAAAGCTTGATAAACAGGGACTGTACCTATCGGAACAGGAGATTCATGAATAATTGCTTGCCGAACTTCATCTAAATTTACTCCCCCTGTAGAAAGATCCATAACCGTATCAGCACCATATTTAACAGCTAGCTTTAGCTTCTCTACTTCTTCATTAATATCACTTGCATTAGGGGAAGCACCAATATTTGCATTAACTTTGCATCTAGAGGCAATACCTATAGACATTGGCTCAAGATTCAGATGGTTAATATTAGCGGGAATGATTAATCTTCCTCTGGCCACTTCTTCCATGATTAAAGAAGCAGGTAGATTTTCTTTTTTAGCAACAAAATCCATTTCTTCAGTAATATAACCATTCCTAGCAAAGTTCATCTGAGTTACATTATCTTTTCCAAGGCGAGGCTGAATCCAAGAACTTCTCATAATTTATAAATTTTTAAAGGTGTTATTACTAAAGTTTGATCAAATTTCCACTTCCCTGAATCATTTAACATGATTCAGGTTCAAAGGGTATGATCTCAGCTAAGTTAAATTTCTTAGCACCCCTAGTATTAATCTTATTAATAGCTCTTTTCTAAAAAATAGTCATCATTTCTTGAATAAAAATAAATAAAAATTTTATTTAACTTTTTGATAAGACTTTATCTTTTTAAAAATATTTTTCCTATCAAATCTTCTTCTTATATCTTTCTCCAAAATAATTGAAATCCCCATTAAACCTATAGGCAAATAAAATATTTTCCTTGTATCGTCTCTTAATATCATGCCAATAGTTGATATGAAGATCATAAAAGGAGCCACAAAAGATAAAATAAATTTTTTACTAATTTTCATTTATCAACTGTCTTAATTATTTCATTATTTAATTTTACTATGGATTGTGTTATTACTTTAATTCCAACAGCAATAGCTCCTTCATCTGGATCAAATTTTGAACTATGCAATGGAGCACATCCTTTTGAACTAGAAACACCAAGCCTAAACATGGCCCCAGGAATATCATTCAAGAACTCAGCGAAGTCCTCAGCACCTAACGATGGTTTTTGTAATTCGATAACATTTTCTTGACCCAAAACCTTAATTCCCGAATCTCGTAGAACTCTATTAATTTCAGAATTATTATTAACTGGTGGAGTAATTTCTCTAAATATTACTTTTGCATCAGCTCCGCAACTTTCAGCTATAGAGGAGATATTTTGATTAAGCCAATTACCAATATTCTTAAATAATTTAAGATTCGTACATCTAACAGTACCAATTAAATTGACCTTTTCTGCAAGAACATTGAATGCATTGCCACCATTGATTTTACCAAAAGTTATTACTACAGGATCCAAAGGATCTAACTGCCGTGTTATTGATTCCTGAATTCCCGAGATCACTTTAGAGGCCACCCAAATAGCATCAACTCCTTCATAAGGTCGAGCACCATGACCTGATTTTCCTTTAATCTCTACCTTAAGTTCTCCAGCAGCTGCAGTTAAACTTCCCTCCTTAATTCCAATAGTCCCTACAGCTAAATCAGGGTAGACATGAACTCCCAAAATATTGGTTAAACCATTAGTTGCACCATCCTTAATCATCCATCTAGCTCCACTCGCAATTTCTTCAGCAGGCTGAAAAATTAATCTAGTCCCAAAATTAAGTTTTAAATCCTTAATAATTTTTGCTACACCCAATCCAATCGATATATGCAAATCGTGACCACACGCGTGCATAACACCATCTACTTTTGAAGAAAAACTTAATTTAGTTTCCTCCAATATCGGCAAAGCATCCATATCCACTCTTAAGCCTATAATGCCTTTATCTAATGGCCCAAAATCAGCTACAACTCCTGTCCTACCAATAGATTCTCTGACATTCCAACCAATATTTTTTAAATAACCACTTATCAAAATCGCCGTTTGATTTTCAAGTCCGCTTAATTCAGGATGTGCATGGATATGTCTTCTTAATTTAATCAATTCATCAGTAAACGAATCAATTTTTTTAAAGAACTGATCTCTATTCATGACTTATTTTAAATCGATAAAGTTCATTAAATCTTTAATTGGTCTCGGAGGCCATCTTCTTATTTTTTTTAACCATTCCTCATCACTATACCTAGGATCTAATTCAGTTACTGCTATCCAATTACTCTCTGCTTTACCAGATTCACCCTTGGACCAACTCAAAGCTGTTAAAGCTGCCCGGGCATCTGCAAAAGTTGGATATCGTCTAATTAATTTTTTCAATTCTTTTTCAGATTCATCAATATTGCCTAACTGGAAATCTGCTAAAGCCATACTTGACCTTGCCATAGCAAATCCAGGGTTATATAAAGCAGCTTTTGAAAATAAATCTCTCGCTTTTAGCCATTGTGATGTAGAACCTTCAACATTAGCCAAATTATATAATGCAGAAAAATTCTTGCTATCTTGCGAAATAACAAACATATAATCTCTTTTCGCTTGAGACCATTGACCCAATGCTTCCTCGGCTATACCTCTGTTAATGTAAGGATCTATTTCACTAGGATTTAAACTTATTGCCTTATTTTGGTCATCTATTGATCCCTTTACATCTCCTATAACAAGTCTTACATTTCCTCTATTGCTCAAACCTGCGGCATCATCAGGATAAGCATCCAGATAGCGATTCCATTCTTGTAAAGCAAGATTAAATTTTCCATCTGAACTTAAATCTAATGCATTTTTAAACAAATCTTCTCTCAAAACTAATGAATAGCATGGTTCAATATAAAAAATATTTACAAAAACAAAAATTAATAAAATACAAACCTTAACGGTTTTAAAAGTTATCATTTTTCTGAATCAATGTACTTCTTTCCTAGGGCAGTAAGAAGTCTTCCTCGGGGAGTTCTCGTAAGGAAACCAATTTGGATGAGATATGGCTCAACTACAAACTCTAACATTGAAGAATCATCACCTAATCCGGCTGCGATTGCATCGAGACCAGTTGGATTATTATTTTGGTTTAAAAAAGACAAATATTGTCTGTCTAATGAATCCAATCCTTTTTCGTCTATTTGGTAAGAATTTAAGGCATTTTTTATTAAATTCACGGAGATAAAATTAGTTTTTTTAACAACTTGAGCATAATCTCTAACTCGTCTTAATAATCTCAAAGCAATTCTTGGAGTCCCTCGAGATATCCTCGCTAGATTATAAGATGCTTCATCTTCTAAATTAAGCTTTAATAGTTTAGAAAAATTAAGAATTATTTGTTTTAATTCATCATGAGTATAAAATTCAATTTTTTGAGATAAACCAAATCTATCTCTTAACGGGGTGCTAATTGAGGCTAATTTGGTTGTCGCGCCAATCAAAGTGAACCTAGGCAGATTAATTGTTCTGCAACGTGCTCCTCTATTAGCTCCCATAGTTAAATCTAATCTAAAATCCTCCATTGCAGAATATAACAACTCTTCAGTCAACCTATTCAAGCGATGTATCTCGTCGATAAATAAAACTTCACCTTCTTTTAATCCAAGCAGTAAACCTACAATATCTCTAGGTCTTTCTATAGCGGGTGCAGTGGCTATCCTACATTTTGTGTTCATTTCATTAGCTATCAAAAAAGCCAAGGTAGTCTTGCCTAAACCAGGCTGTCCATATAAAAGAGTATGCTCCAAAGGTTCTTTTCTATAAATTGAAGCATCTATAGCTATTCTTAATGAAGATTTAAGTTTTTCTTGGCCAATAAATTCTTGAAAGGTAACTGGCCTAGCTAGGTTCAAATTATTATTTCTTTTTTCTTCTGGAATAATTTTTGAATCAACCAGCCTAAGCTCTTTTTTGCGAAGAGAAAAGTCATTATCACCAATATTGGATGAAATTATTGCCATAATAGAAGGTTAATTGCAATTGTTCTGAGTAGAAAGATTTTTTAACTAAAATGGCAAAAAATTCAAACAAAGTCCAAAAAAATACTCAAAAAGAAAATAATATTAAACGTCTAGCAGAAAATAGATATGCCAAATTTCAATATACAATATCTGAAACAATCGAAGCGGGAATTGAACTTTTAGGGACTGAAGTAAAGTCTATTAGAAATGGAAAAGCAAATTTAAGAGATGGTTATTGTTCATTCAGAGATGGTGAAATTTTATTATTAAATGTTCACATTTCACCACACAACAATGTGGGGTCTTTTTTTAATCATGATCCATTAAGAAATAGAAAGTTGCTTTTACATAAAAAAGAATTAATAAAACTGAAATCAAATATTGAAAAAAAGGGAATGACTATTGTTCCATTATCTCTTTATTTAAAAGGATCATGGATAAAAATAACTATTGGAGTCGGTAAAGGAAAAAAATTACATGACAAACGCCATGATGAAAAACAAAAAAGTATGAAAAAAGAAATCAACTCTGCACTAAAAAGATAAAATATTATTCAGACTTATTGAAACTATGAATCTAAACTTACTGAACTTGGAGGAGGAGAAGGATCTGGATCTGCAATTAACATATGCTGTAAGACAGTTTCAGGTCTCTCACTATCCCTCCAGCGAATTTTATATGCAGGCATTTTTGTACCTCTGCTTGTAGTTTGCTCCACTGGTTCAATAACCCATCCTCTTCTTGATCGGCCTTGAGGATTTCTTTTCACTACTGCATCCGCGTGTTTGAAACGGAAACCAACACGTTCACCACTCATTTAAAAAATTTCGTATTGGATTAATTTTTATATTTTACTTCATTCAAGGGTGATTTTTCATTTTTACTTGAAGTTATTTCTGGTTTTAACAATGGGAAAGGGATTACATCTCTAATTGATGAACTATTAGTAATTAACATAATAAGTCTATCAATGCCTATCCCTAATCCTCCAGTAGGCGGCATGCCAATCTCTAAAGCATTTAAAAAGTCTTCATCTATACAATGAGCCTCAAAATCTCCTTCATCTCTAAGAGACTGCTGTAATTGCATTCTTTCTCTTTGATCTACTGGGTCTATCAACTCACTAAAAGCATTTGCTAGCTCTCGACCTACAATGAACAATTCGAATCTCTGAACCATTTCTTTATTATCAAGATGTGGTCTAGCTAAAGGGGAAATTTCAACAGGATAATCAATAACAAAAGTAGGTTCTATAAGTTCTGACTCTACTTTTTGCTCGAAGACCTCATTTAAAAGTCTTCCCATAGTATTAACTTTATTAGAAAATTCAACATTTATACTTTGAACGGCTTTTTTTGCTACCTTAAAGTCTCCACTAAAAGATTCAAAATCAATCCCAGTATATTTTTTGACTATATCTTTCATAGATATTCTTGACCATGGCTTAGAAAAATCAATTTCCTTATTTTGATAATTTATTACTAGAGAGCCACAGGAGTCAGCTACGATATCCTTAATCAGTTCTTCTGTTAAATCCATCATATCGACATAGTTAGCAAAAGCTTGATAAATTTCAACTGAGGTGAACTCAGGATTATGCTTAGTACTTATTCCCTCATTACGAAAGATTCTTCCCAATTCATAAACTTTCTCAAATCCTCCAACAACCATTCTTTTTAAATGTAATTCTGTAGCTATTCTTAGATACAGCGGAATATCTAATGTATTGTGATGAGTAATAAATGGTCTTGCTTCAGCACCACCAGCTTCAGATTGCAGAATTGGAGTCTCTATCTCTAAAAAATTTCTATTATCTAGCCATTTTCTTATAAAACTTATACATTTTGCTCTTGTTTTAAATACATTTTTAGAGTGAGGATTCACTATTAAATCTAGATAACGTTGTCTATATCTTTTTTCAATATCAGTCAATCCATGCCATTTGTCCGGTAAAGGCTGTAGTGATTTAGATAACATTTCCCATTTTTCTACTTTAATTGAAAGTTCACCTTTGTTAGTTTTTTTAATTGTTCCATAGACGCCTATCCAATCTCCAATATCTACTATTTCCTTAATATCTTCAAAAGAAAGTAATTTTTGATTTTCTAGATTGCAATTGATAATTTTTTTATCTAGATAAAGCTGAATCTGACCTTCTTCATCACTTATTGTGAAAAAGGCAATTTTACCCATTACCCTTTTTGCCATTACTCGACCAGCTATAGAGACACTAAAATCTTCCTCTTGACCATTTTCTAAATAATCAAATTTTTGAATAAGAAATTTTGTAGGATGGGAAACTTCAAAACTCTCTGCGTAAGAAGCGAATCCTTTACTGACTAATGTATTAGCTTTTTGTAAGCGAGCTTCTCTTATTTCAGACAAAATTTATTTAATATGTTTGTTCTATTTAATAAAAGTATCAGACTGAGGCTCAACTTGCCAAAGATGTTGCTGTTTCGCCAACTCTCTGAGATGCATAACCGATCCCACGAACAGTTAATATTAATTCTGGATTTCTTGGGTCTGGTTCCAACTTGCCTCTTAGTCTAGCTACATACACATCTACTACCCTTAAATCAGCAGCTCTCCTTGGAGGATAACCCCATAACTGTTCCAAAATTTCAGCACGTGGAACAACTTTACCAGGCTCGTCAAACAACAATTCTAAGAGACTAAATTCTGTATAAGTTAGACTAATTCTTTCCCCAGCTCTAGACACTTGTCTTCTATTAGTATCAACAACTAAACTTCCAAATTTCATAACTCCTTTACCGGAGGGAACTTCTTTAGTTTCGGTAACAGATACGGTAGGTCCCATTCTTCTCAAAATAGTTGCTATCCTAGCTTCTAACTCTTTTGGACTAAATGGTTTTGATAAATAATCATCGGCTCCTAGATCCAAACCTGCGACCCTCTCTGATATCGCTTCTAGTGCAGTTAAAAATATTATTGGAACCACTGATTCGGCTCTAATCCTTCGGCAAACTGCAAACCCGTCCATCTTGGGAAGCATAACATCAAGAACTATTAAGTCGGGTGAATCTCTATGGAAAGATTCAAGAGCTTCTTCACCATTAGTGGCTGAAAAAACTTGATATCCTGCTAGTTGAAGTCTTGTAACTAATACCTTCAAAACTGCTGGTTCATCATCAACAACTAAAATTCTTGCTTTTGACATAAATTAAAAAAGATTTTCAGATATTTCAAAGCAAATATTGATTGCATTGAAATTTTATTCTAACAATTAAAAATATAACATTACGAACCCTCAAAGGGATATTCCTTAGATTTACAAACTTTCTAATAATTTAAAGATATAGATTTTTTTTGAGCAATATTTATTCTTAGAGAAATTTATTGTCCTGCTTTTCTCCCATAAAAGATTTAAACAGCCTCAAAAGTTGAGAACAAATTAAGGGTGCAAATAAACCTGTAAGAAAAACTTCAGCTAAAATATTTTGAACACCAGGGATAAAAACTAAAAAATTATTATTTGAAAAATTATTAAACAAAATCTGTAAAAAATGCAAGGTACCACATAAAAAACTGCCAAAAGCACAAATTAAACCATATCTAAAATGTCCGACCAACAAATCACTATGAATTTTTATTCTCCCAAACCAAACTCCACATAAAATCAAACCTGGTATTTGAGAAAAATTACTATCCAGAGTTACAGCATCTAAAATTAGACCTAAAAACAAACCAAATATTATTCCATTAATTGATCCATTTATCATTGACCAAGGTAATAACCAAAATAAAGGCCAATATGGCTGAATCCCTAAAAATCCGAGCCAATTTGGATGCCATAAGAAAATAATTGGGATAAGAATAAAAATTATTATGGATAATCTTTTTTTTAAAAATTTATTCATTAAATTTTACTTTTAAAATTTGTACCCAATCTATTACGTGAGGTTTTGCCAAAAGTACTACCTTAGCCATTTTTTTTGCTTGTAATGGTTCCTCAACAGATTTAACAATACCAATAGGGATATTTGGAGGTAACAAAGTACTAGCAGGTGAAGATGATACAAAATCACCCACTTTTATATCAGCATCTTTTGAATAAATTACTAAATTAGGATAATCATCTCCTGAACCAACCAAAAGCCCATTGACCTGAATCCTATCAACCCAGACACCTAATTTGCTTTCTGGAGAGGTTAGTAATCTTACCGAAGAAGTAAATAAAGAAGTATTTTTTACCCTTCCTAATAATCCACCCGGGCCAACCACGGTACTACCAATTTTCACTCCATCTCTCGAACCTTTATTTAATATTATTTGTCTCCACCAACTACCTGTTTTTCTCGAAATAACTGCAGCTGAAATATTATCGTTATTATATGATTCTTGAAGAGATAAGATTTCCCTCAACCTTATATTATCTTTTTTAAGAAGATCTACCTTTATTAAAGATTCCTGCTCTATGCTATTAAGGATAACTTCTTTTTGAAATTGGCCTGGCCAAAAAGGCTTTGAAATAAAATAATAAAAATCCTTATAAATAGATCCCTTTGATATCCTTACAAAAACTAAAAATAAAAATATTCCAAAAAATATCCAACTATTCTTTTTATGCCACCAACGATTAGTAGAAATTCGTCGGATATCTGACATACTATTAATCTCTAATCGCGTTTCTTATAAAGTCAGGGGTATCAACAACTCTTTTAAGTTTTTTAAAATCATCCAAAACCTCACCACAACCATTAACAACGCATAGTAGTGGGTTTTCTGCTATGTGAGTAAAGATTCCCGTTTCATCGCTCAATAAATCATTAATACCCCTTACTAAAGCCCCACCTCCTGCAAGCATAATACCCCTATCAACAATATCTGCAGCAAGTTCAGGGGGGGTTCGCTCTAGAGTTCTTTTTACAGCTTCAACAATTTTACTAAGTGTATCAGCCATGGCTTCTCTAATTTCTCCAGATGTCAAAGTAACTGATCTGGGTAGACCAGATAAAAGATGTAAACCTCTCACCTCTAAAGTAGTTTTATCAAAATCATCATCTGGAAATGCAGATCCAATTTTGATCTTAATATCTTCTGCAGTTCTCTCTCCAACAACCAAATTGTGAACTTTTTTAAGATAAAGAGCAATTGATTCATTTATTTCGTCGCCAGCTATTCGTACAGATTCACTTAATACTGTTCCACCC
The DNA here is from genome assembly GCA_000634515.1 of Prochlorococcus sp. scB245a_520K10. Lineage (GTDB taxonomy): Bacteria > Cyanobacteriota > Cyanobacteriia > PCC-6307 > Cyanobiaceae > Prochlorococcus_A. The sequence goes on from JFNU01000202.1 coordinate 189,422, forward strand.
AAACTTAAAACTGCAACCTCAGTAGTACCGCCACCAATATCAACAATCATAGTTCCAATTGGCTCAGTAACTGGTAATGATGCTCCTATTGCTGCTGCAACAGGTTCATCAATTAAGTGAACTTCTCTAGCTCCCGCTAATCCAGCTTCTCTTACGGCTCTTCGCTCAACACTTGTCACTCCACTTGGAATACCAATAACTATCCTTGGGGCTACTATACCCTTACCTTCATTACATTTTTGAATAAATGTTTTTATCATTTGCTCAGCCGCATCAAAATCTGCAATTACCCCATCTCTAAGTGGTCTTACAGCTCTTATATTGCCTGGTGTTCTGCCAAGCATTAACTTTGCTTCTTTACCAACAGCCAATGGAATGCCTTCTTCTAAATCCATAGCCACCACTGAAGGCTCCTGTAAAACAACTCCCTTACCTGATACGTGTATGAGAGTATTAGCTGTTCCCAAATCTATGCCAATGTCTCTAGAAAATTTAAATCTGTTAAAAATCACAATAAGAATACTTTTTATAAATAATATATCTATTTTTTATTAAGCTCTCACAATTCTCTCGTTTAGTTATGAATAGCACGCAAAACTTTGAGCATTACCTAGAAATATGAGTAGTATAAAAAAAACAAATTATGGAAATTAACACAATTAATCTAGTTGGCAGAGCTGGCAGAGAACCAGATGTCAGATATTTTGAATCTGGTAGCATCGTAGCCAATTTCACTCTAGCTGTGAACAGAAGAAGCAGAGATGAAGAGCCAGACTGGTTTAACTTAGAAATATGGGGTAAGCAAGCGCAAATAGCTGCAGATTATGTAAAAAAAGGATCTTTAATTGGAATTACGGGAAGCTTTAAAATTGATAGTTGGAAAGATAAAAATACTGGGGAAGATAGATATAAACCAGTCGTTAGGGTAGATAGATTAAACCTACTAAGTTCCCGAAAAGAGTCTGAAAATAACCAATATTCTAACAATAGTAACTCTGGTGAAATCCCTTTCTAAGTCCTATTTTGAATAAATCTAATAAGAATTTTTATTAAAAAATATAAGAAAATCAAAATTAAAATTGGCTTCACAACATATTTGATTTGATCTAAATAGGTTTCAATTATTTGATAATTTTCACCAAATAAATAACCTGTATAAGTAAGAAGGGCAACCCATATAAAACTACCAAATGTAGTCCAAATCAAAAATTTTCCTAATGGCATAAGTTCTATGCCAGCCGGAACTGATATTAAGGTTCTTATACCTGGAACTAATCGGCCCCAAAAAACTAAAGAAACGCCGTATTTATCAAACCACTTTTTACTTTTGATTAAGTCATTAGAAGAAATTCCTAAATATTTTCCTTTTTTATCTAAAAAATTTGAAAGTCTTTTTTGATTTACTAATCTACCTAAGTAATACCAAGGCAATGCTCCAAGTATCGTTCCAAATAAACCCCAAAAAACTAAAATATAGAAATTTAATTTTTGTTGATATACAAAAAATCCTCCCAAGGGCATTATTATTTCTGATGGGATTGGGGGAATTATATTTTCCAAAAACATAGCCAAACATATAGTGAGGTATGCAATTGTTGAATTCTTTTCGACCGCCAAACTAATATAGTCAGGAATTGAAGTAAGAATATTTGCAAAAATTAAACTCAACCTTAGTATCTATAAAGTTCTGGTTTATAAGGACCTTCAACAGAAACATTGATGTATTCGGCCTGTTCTTTGGTTAATTTTGTTAATTTTGCACCAATCTTATCTAAATGTAATCTAGCTACCATTTCATCTAAATGTTTTGGTAAAACGTAAACCTCTTTTGAATATTGCTCTGACTTATTAAAAAGTTCAATTTGAGCTAATACTTGATTTGTAAAAGAATTACTCATAACAAAACTTGGATGTCCAGTGGCACATCCTAAGTTGACTAATCTACCTTCAGCTAAAAGAATAATCTTGTTTCCGCTCGGTAGGGTTATATGATCAACCTGTGGCTTAATATTTTCCCATTGATAATCTTTTAATGAAGCTACATCAATTTCATTATCGAAATGACCAATATTACATACAATGGCCTCATCCTTCATTTTTATAAGATTTTCCTTGGTTATCACCTTATAGTTTCCAGTTGCAGTAACAAATATATCTATTTCTTCAACAACATCTTCAAGGGTAACCACGCTATAACCTTCCATTGCTGCCTGAAGAGCACAAATTGGATCAACTTCAGCAACTTTTACAATTGCACCAAGTCCTCTCAAAGATTGTGCTGACCCCTTACCTACATCACCAAAACCCATTACTAAAGCAACTTTCCCAGCAATCATCACATCTGTAGCACGCTTAATGCTATCAACTAGAGATTCTCTACAACCATATAAGTTATCAAATTTGCTTTTAGTTACTGAATCATTAACGTTAATAGCAGGAAAAGGTAAAGCATTCTGCTTTTGAAGTTGATAAAGTCTTGCAACTCCCGTAGTAGTTTCTTCTGTGACGCCTATGATATTACTCTTAATTCTAGAGTAAAAGCTGCCATCAGCTTGCAACTTTGATTTAATAGAATTAAATAAAGCAATTTCTTCTTCATTACTCGGGTTATCTAAAACAGACAAATCTTTTTCTGCTTTACTACCAAGTATTAATAGGCCAGTTGCATCTCCTCCGTCATCAAGAATCATATTTGGAGAATCTGAACCCCAATCAAGGATAGAGTGGGTGTACTGCCAATATTCATCAAGAGTCTCACCTTTTTTTGCGTAAACAGAGATTCCTTGATCTGCAATAGCTGCAGCAGCATGATCTTGGGTTGAAAAAATATTGCATGAAGCCCATTTAACTTTTGCACCTAGTTCAACAAGAGTTTCTATTAATACTGCTGTCTGAATCGTCATATGAAGACTTCCAGCTATCTTTGCGCCTTTAAGTGGCTTATCAGATTGATATTTACTTCTAAGTGCCATCAATCCAGGCATTTCTGTTTCTGCGATTTTTATTTCTTTACGACCAAAATCAGATAAAGAAATATCAGAAATTACATAATTGGGTGTAGAAGTTTTAACTGTATTTGCAATTACCATATTTAAAAAACTTTATTTATTAAACTATATATGATTATTGATTAATTTTGTGTTTGTTGAGAATTTAAAAGAGACTTTAAATTTAGGAGAAAAAATCTCACTTAAATTAAATCCACAATCAATTGTTTTATTAAAAGGTCCTATTGGGGCAGGAAAAACTTCATTAGTACAAGGAATTGCCAAAGGGCTATCTATCTCTGAGGATATTACAAGTCCTACATTTGCTTTATCGCATCACTATTACTCCGGGAAAATTCCACTATTTCATATTGATTTATACAGGTTAGAAAATATTTCTTCAGCAAAAGAATTTTTTTTTTCTGAAGAGGAAGAGGCATTACAAAGTCAAGCTATTCTAGTTATTGAATGGCCAGAATTAGTTGAACCAGTTATTGAAAATTTCTGGAAAATAGAAATTAGTTACGCCAAAAATTATGGAAGAAACTATGAGATAAGGGACCCTAAAAATTTATTAACCTTTTCATAATCTGGCTGTGGTTCAATAGCGCCTTCTCCTTGACAGGTTAATAATCCACAAGCACTTGCAAACCTGACACAAGCCTGGATTTCTAATTCGTCTGTAGGATATCCAAAAGAAATAAATTGTGAAATTAAGCCAGCTAAAAATGCATCGCCTGCACCAGTAGTATCTACAATTGTTTGTGATTTAGGGATTTTAGTATTTCCCTGGAATCCATTAATGTGCCATGAGACAGGGTTTTTCCCATCGGTAATTATTACATCTGGTCTTTTTGACATTTGTTGAGATATTAACAAAGGATTTTCAATCTCAAAAAACAAAGTCGCTTCTTCTTTAGCAAGCTTTATAACATGTGCGTGATTTAAAAAGTTTTTAATTAGGTTTATCCTGACTTTCTTACTAGTGTCCGATACGAAATTTGAATAATCCCAAAAAACCTCCCTCCAATTCAAATCAATTACTACTTTAACTTCAGATTTTTTTGCCTGTTCCAAAAGAAAAAAAATAGTCTCCGCAGAAATTGGTGATGATAGTACATTGGTTCCTGTAACTAAATATTGCGTTCTTAAAAAACATTTCTCCAAATTTAGAAGTTCTTTTTCAATTAATTTCATACTTAGAGCTTCGTCAGCAAAGCATGAATGAAGGCTTGGTTCAAATCCTGAAAAAAAACGATCTCCAGATTGATCTCTGTCTACATTAACTACGCGAGTTGATGAATCATTATTTGATTGCAAGAAATCTAAATTTACCTCCAATTCATTAAACTGCTCAATGATTTTTTTTCCAAAGTCATCTCTTCCCAAACTCCCAATAAATATAGAATCTATTTTCAATTTTCTCAATGCAGATGCAACATTAGCTGGTGCACCTCCAAGAAAATCTGTAAATCCTTGATTTGACTTATTCCTAATCCTGTCTATTAAAGCCTCTCCAATACATACGACCTTAGTCTTTTTCATAAATTAAGCTGTTTTTCTTACCTAAGAATAATTAATCAAAAACGAATATTTTTTTTTTGAATTAAAGTTTAATTAATAACTTATTAATAGTGTCTTTAAAAAAATCTGAAATTTGGGAATGGAAAAATTGGAAGATTTCATGGTCCTTATCAAAAAAATCTACTTGCGATAAAAATATAAATATTCTACTAGTCCATGGATTTGGGGCATCAAAAAAACATTGGAGACATAATCAAGATTATCTCAGCAAAGTTTATAATTGCTACGCAATTGATTTACTCGGCTTCGGAGAAAGTAGTCAGCCCAGCGCATTATTAAATTATGAACCCATTAAAAAAAATTCTATTAAATATTCTTTTGATTTATGGAGTAATCAAATATCAACTTTTTGCTCAGAGGTAATAAAATCTCCTGTTTACTTGGTAGGAAACTCCATTGGTGGTGTTATTGCTTTGAAAGCTGCTGAAATGCTTCAAGATGAATGTAGAGGAGTCATCTTGATTGATTGTGCTCAAAGAACTATGGATGATAAACGCTTGAAAAAAAGTAATATATTGATGAATTTGATGAGGCCAGTATTAAAAACATTAGTCAGGCAAAGATTAATAAGCAATACACTTTTCACAAGGGCTGCTAATCCAAAAGTTATAAAGAAAATACTTGAACAAGCCTATCCCTCAGGAAAAAATATTGATGAAGAGTTAATTGAAATACTTTATGAACCTTCTAAAAGGAAAAATTCTAAAGAAGCATTTCGGGGTTTTATCAACCTATTTGATGACTATCTTGCTACAGACCTTTTCGATAAGGTTAATGTTCCAATCCAACTGATTTGGGGAGAAAAAGATCCTTGGGAATCTTTAAGTGAAGCAAAAGACTGGAAGAAAAAATTCAATAATATAAAAAGACTTGATGTTATCAAAGGGGCTGGACATTGCCCGCATGATGAAGAACCTGAAGAAACTAATAAGTTAATTTGCGAGTTTTTTCAAGAAACAAAATAAGCTTCTACATTATCACTAAGTCTCCTCAAACCTCTTAAACCGTCTCGTTCTAGGTTTCTTACTCTATCTCTACTTATACCTAGTACCCTTCCTATACCTGTAAGAGACATAGGCTCATCTCCATCCATCCCATATCGCATTCTTAAAACTCTACATTGCAGATCTGGTAATTGGTGCAAAAGAGAATGCAGATCACCTCTCATACAATCCATCTCGATTTGTTCGTCTGGCAAATCCTCACCGCCAGCTAGTAAATCCAGTAAAACAGTGTCTTCACCGTCACCAACTTTTGTTTCAAGACTGACTGGCTGTCCAGCTTTACACATCAAATCCTTGACATCATCTTCAGGAAGTTCTACATATTTCGCAAGTTCACTAACAGTTGGAGTTCTAGACATTTCTTGACTTAATTCTCTTTGCCCTTTTTTTAACTTATTCAACATTTCGGTTATATGTATAGGTAATCTTATTGCCCTACTCTTTTCTGCTATAGCTCTTGTAATACCTTGTCTAATCCACCAGTATGCATATGTTGAAAATTTGTAGCCTCTAGCTGGGTCAAATTTTTCGACGCCTCTTACAAGTCCTATAGTTCCCTCCTGAATTAAATCTAATAATTCCATATTTCTTTTAGTATATTTTTTTGCAACACTTACTACCAATCTCAAATTTGCTGCAACCATTCGCTCTTTAGCGCGTTGTCCAGCTCGTAACCTTTTTTTAATCTGGGAAACAGAAAGATTCAACTTTTTTGAAAGCTCGTCAATATTTGGCTTATCACCAGTTAATTCAATTATCTCTAATTCTGCTCTCTCAACTTGCATATATTCTTGTACCTGTCTACCAAGAGTGATTTCCTGCTCGTGAGATAGTAAAGGTACTCTGCCTATATCTCTCAAATATGAACGAACTAAATCAACATCATTACTAATTTTTAAACTTGCAATAGACGCTAATTTATTCTCACTTATTGTTTCAGAAGACATAAAATTTAATGTTGTTTTGTAAACAATACCATTAAGAAATGTAAAGTTAAACAAAAAAATCCACAAATTTACAAAAATGAGAATAAATACCTATTAGATTTTAGATTAATGAAGAACTTAATAACCATTTTGCAGTATTTAAATAAATAAATACACCTGCAATATCAGTGACAGTTGTTATAAAAGGAGATGACATTAAAGCTGGGTCCAATCTCATTTTGTCAAATAACAAAGGGAGAATAGCGCCAGTTGTAGCAGCTAAAGTCGTTATAGATATTAAACTTATTCCTACCGCAGAGGCTATTAAAGGACCTTCTCCTTGCCACCATGCGAAAGGGAATACTACCAGCATCATCAAAACACCTAAAAGAGCTCCGGTTATTGCCTCCTTAACTACTGCCTTAATTGCGCCAAGAGACTTCAATTTTTGGGTACTTAAACCCCTAATGACAACAGTTGAACTTTGAGCACCAACATTCCCCCCAGTACCTATGAGCAACGGAATAAAAGCAGCTAACAATACTATTTCTTTTAAAATTTGATCATTCATGGCTATGACTTTAGTCGTCAAACCATTTGCCAATACCAAAATTAACAACCATAAAATTCTTCGTCGAGCTATGGTAAACAAACTACTTTGAAAATAATCATCTTCATCTCCAGGCTGAACTGCCCCTGCTGCATATATATCTCTTGTTGCTTCTTGCTCTATGACATCAATTAAATCATCAACAGTTACTATCCCGACAAGTCTTTTTTCTTTATCAACAACTGGGAGCGCTAAAAAATCATATCTTTGTATTGCTCTTGCGACCTCTTCTTGATTAGTGTTAGTAGAAATATTAACCACATCTTTTGTCATTACATCTCCAATTGGTTTAGATGGATCTGCAGTTACAAGGTCTCTCAATGAAAGAATACCAGTTAAATGTCTCTCTTTATCGGTGACGTACAAGCTATATATAGTTTCTGTAAATGGGGCTCTTTTTCTGACTAAAGAAAGAGCCTCAGCAGCCGTCTGCATTTCCTTAAGATCTATGAATTCTGTTGTCATTAATCTTCCAGCAGTTTCTGGCTCATATCCAAGTAATTCAGCTGTAACTTTCCTTTCTCCAGGACTAAGAGCAGACAAAAATTTTCGTACAACTTTTGCTGGTAATTCGTCAAAGAGTTGAACACGATCATCAGGAGACATTTTCTCAACAATTTCTAAAACTTCTCCTGAACGAAGTCTGTCTAATAAAGTTTGCTGAACTATTGGATCTAAATATTCATAAACCTCGATTGCCTCATTTTTCTTTAACAATCGAAATGCTAATGCCTGCAATATTAATGGAAGGCTGCCAATAGCATCTGCGATATCAACAGGTTGAGAAGGTTCTAAAAGTAATTTTGCCTCATCATAATTTCCTGCTACCAGCAATTCTTCAAGTTGAATAGTAATATTTTCTCGAGTACTTAAATCTGAAGATAAGGATGTAACAGTTTCAAGATTATTATCATTCATAAATATAATCCCTTATCAAAGTAACAACACCATTATATGAAATCTAAGTAATTTTTCTACTTATCCAGAACCCGAAATACATAGTGAAAATATTTAAAATGATGATTAAATTAAAAAAAATTATAAATTTTATCCAATCTCCTTGATTCAAAATTTTGTACAAAAAATATATAAATCCGCTAAAAGATGTAAAACAAGAAAAAAAACCGCCTAAAATAATTTTTTCTTTCAAATAACTTACTTTTTTTGCGATAACAAAGCCAAAAAACAATGACCCAATTATTGAAACAATAAAATTATTATTTATAAGAATCCTTAAAAAAGTAGCTGCATAACAAGCTAAAAAAATATAGATGTAATTTTTTATCTTCATTTAATAATTTTTAATAAACAATAACCTAAATAAAAACAAATAAAAGATAGTAAAATTACCTCTATGTAGTGAAAAAATAAACGCATGAATTTCCTCTTTTGAAATAAAACAAATAACTGATATATAAAAGAAGAAAATGTACTAAAACATCCTAAAAAACCTATATAAAATAACAATAATATATTGTTATTAAGAAAGTTTGATGATACTAAAATTCCTAAAAAAAACGATGATAATAAGTTAACAATTGAAGTATTTTGAATATTAAATCCTACATTTATTTTTAAATTATTTTGTATAAACATCCTAAGTATCAATCCAAAAGTACTCCCAAATAAAACAATAATTATGGAGGTAATATCCAAAATTTACATTTTTATCCAGCCTTTTGAAATCTTATTAGGATCATCTAAAAATTTATTGCAAGCTAATTCCACCCTAACCCAAATTTCACTTTCACTAACTTTCCAATCACGTAAAACTGATAAATTTGTACCTATATCAAGAACTAATAATTCTGTAGCATGAATTTCGGGAAAAGAATAAAGAGAAGTATTCGAACTCAATATAATTTCTTTTGTATTACAAGGAAACTTATATTGACTTAAACCCTTTTGAATTCCACCGGCTGGAAGAGTAATAGGACCAATTAATGCAAATATAATTAAACAAGTATTCTTTAGCAGATTATTAATCATATATCTAAAGTTGCCATATCCAAGTTACTACTATGCGTTTCAATAAACTCTCTTCTTGGAGCAACTTTATCTCCCATTAATATATTAAATATTCTGTCAGCTTCAAGCGCATCTTCAATTTCAACCCTCTTCATCATCCTAGTTTGGGGATTCATTGTTGTATCCCATAATTGTTTTGGCATCATCTCGCCTAAACCTTTGAATCTTTGGATATTGTAATTAGCATTTTCACCGAACCCTTCAATTGTATTTTTTAATTGATTCTCGTTATAACAATATTTATGATTTTTACCTCTTTCTACTTTATAGAGAGGAGGGCAAGCTATATATATAAAACCTTTCTCAACAAGTTCTCTCTGATATCTATAAAAAAATGTCAATAATAAGGTTCTAATATGGGCCCCATCAACATCAGCATCAGTCATGATCACAACTCTATGATATCTCAAAGAGCTTACATCAAATTCTTCACCTTTAATTCCTAATCCTAGAGCAGTTATTAATGACTGAATTTCTGTATTTTTATATATTTTAGTATCGTCAGTTTTTTCGATATTAAGAATTTTACCTCTGAGAGGCAAAATAGCCTGAAAATTTCTATCTCTTCCTTGTTTTGCTGAACCTCCAGCAGAATCTCCCTCAACGATATAAATTTCTGATTCAGAGGGATCTCTAGAACTACAATCAGCTAATTTACCTGGCAAAGTTGAACTTTCAAGCACACTTTTTCTTCTGACTAACTCTCTAGCCCTTCTTGCAGCTTCTGCTGCATTAAATGATTGAATTGCTTTTTCAAGAATCAAGTCCAAAATTCCAGGATTAAATTCCATATATTTTGTAAGAGCCTCACCAATGAGAGAATCAACAATTCCTCTTACTTCAGTATTCCCTAATTTTGTTTTTGTTTGCCCTTCAAATTCAGGATCTGGAACTTTAACCGACAAAACCACTGTCAAACCCTCTCTTATGTTTTCACCAGCTAAATTTTTTTCAATATCCTTTCTTTTTCCCCTCTTTTTTGCGAGGTTATTGAAAGTTCTTGTCAAGACTGTTTTTAATCCTTCAATATGAGTGCCTCCATCAATAGTTCTTATATTATTTGCAAAACCTAAAATATTATCTGAATATACATCTGAACACCATTGCAAAGCTGCTTCCACATAAACATTTTCTTTTTGTGAGTCAACATAAATTATCTCTGGATGAATAGACTCCTTTTCTGCATTCATATATTGCACATATTCTTTAATACCTCCTTGATATAAGTAAATTTCTTCTTTATAAGATCCATCTGACAATTTATTTCTCTCATCTCTAAAAATAATTTTTACGCCGCCATTAAGATAAGCTAATTCTCTTAACCTAGATGAAAGAAGTGTATATTCAAATTCGATTCCTTCAGAAAAAATAGTTTTATCGGGCTTAAAACAAATGGTAGTTCCTTTCTTAAAAGGTTTGACAGACTGCTTTTTAGATTGCAATGTACCCTTTGATACCCCTTGTTCAAATCTTTGATTAAATTCACTGCCATCCCTATAGACAGTTACATTAACCCATTCACTTAAAGCGTTAACTACTGATATACCTACACCATGCAAACCGCCTGAAACTTTATAACCACCACTTCCAAATTTACCTCCTGCGTGAAGAACAGTTAATACAGTTTCCAAGGCACTTTTACCTGTCCTTGGATGAATATCTGTTGGAATACCTCTTCCATTATCCGAGATTAACGCTGATCCATCTGCTCGAAGAACTATTTCAATATGATCACAATGCCCTGCAAGAGCTTCATCAACTGAGTTATCAACGACCTCATATACAAGGTGATGCAAGCCTTTTGGGCCTGTAGAGCCTATATACATACCAGGGCGTTTACGAACTGGCTCTAACCCTTCTAAAACCTGAATCTGTTCCGCACCATATTCATTTGAGATTTTATTAGATCTTTTGTCCTCACTCATTTAATATAAAAAAAAAACATTAAACTTTTAAAATGTTACCTTTAAAAGGTCTTGAATTAAATTTAACACCGTAATAAGAGAAAGGCTCGCAGTCTATGAAAAATTTAATCTCTTTAATTATATAGGTAATAGATTTTTCTTCAGAAATTCATATGTCTACTAATTTGCCTCATATAGTAGTTTTAATTGGACCAACAGCAAGTGGTAAAACAGAATTAGCTATTGAAATTGCAGATTATTTTAAAACTCATATACACAATATCGATTCCAGACAAGTTTATAAATCTATGGATATTGGAACAGCCAAGCCATCTAAGAATCAACAAAAAAAAATAAAGCATTTTTTAATAGATATTGCAGAGCCTATTAATCCAATTAATGTAAAACAATTTCAAGAAATAGCACAAAAATCAATAAAAAAAGAAATTAAAGAAAATAACTTACCCTTTCTTGTTGGAGGAAGTGGTTTGTATATGAACTCAATAACAAAAGGTTTTTTTGTGCCAGATGTACCTCCACAAAAACATTTGAGAGGACAATTAGAAAAACTTGGTCAAAGAGAATGTTGGGAGCTTTTAAAAAACTGTGATCCAATAACAACAAAAAATATAAATTTTGCTGATCAAATTAGAACAATTAGAGCTTTAGAAGTCTTTTACGTAACAGGTAAACCTTTGTCTACTCAAAAAGTTCAAAAACCGCCTGACTGGAAGATACTAGAGCTTGGATTAGATAGAGATAATTTAAAAGAAAGAATTTTACAAAGAACAAAAAATATGTTTTTCTCTGGGATTGTTGAAGAGACAAAACATCTTATTTCTCAATATGGATCTGACATGCCAATATTACAAACAATTGGTTACCGTGAAGCTAAGGATGTCTTAAATAATAATTTGACTATTGACGATGCAATTGAGTTAACCACTACAAAAACCATCCAATTTTCTAAGCGACAAAAAACATGGTTTCGTAATAAAAATAATCCTATTTGGCTTAATAACAAAAACCTACTAAAAGATGCAATAATTAGAATAGAGTCTTTTTTAGGCTAATTTATAAACTTGCGGATCTTGTTCAACATCCAATCAATTTTTTAACTAAACTGAATGCCACCACGCCCACGCTTTGACCGCCGCGCTCCAGTTAGAGAGCTCCCAAATATTAATGAAAGAATAAAATATCCTCAATTAAGAGTTGTTGATTCAGATGGGAAACAATTAGGTGTCTTAGATAGATTGAAGGCTTTAGAAATAGCCTCTCAAAGGGAACTTGATTTGGTTTTGGTAAGCGAAAAAGCAAATCCTCCGGTTTGTAGAATCATGGACTATGGAAAATATAAATTTGAACAGGAAAAGAAGGCAAAAGAAGCAAGAAAAAAATCTCATCAAACAGAAGTTAAAGAAGTAAAAATGAGGTACAAAATTGATAAGCATGATTATGACGTACGAATAGGTCAAGCAACTAAATTTCTAAAAGCAGGAGATAAAGTAAAATGTACTGTAATTTTTAGGGGTAGAGAAATTCAACATTCCAATTTAGCGGAAACTCTCCTTTTAAAAATGGCTGATGATTTAGAGGAGCAATCAGAAGTACAACAAAAACCAAAAAGAGAAGGGAGAAACATGATTATGTTTTTAAGTCCTAGAAAAACTCCCCTTGTCAAAAAAGACGCAGGATAAGAAATTATTATGGAAAAGCTATGACAAATGTTAAAGTGTCACTATGAATAAAAATTAATTTTATCAGGATTTTTCTAAAGTGAGATTCCATATTCAACAAGAAAGTGATATTCCAGCATCGACGCAACTATACAACCAAATTTGCTTTGCAATAGCAGCAAGACATTATCCTCCTGGCCACAGACTTCCCAGTACTAGGCAACTTGCAATGCAGACTGGACTCCATCGAAACACTATAAGTAAAGTTTACAGACAACTTGAAATGGACGGAGTAGTTGAAGCTATAGCTGGATCAGGTATTTATGTAAGAGATAACCTTACCAAGAGAGATTTTAAAAAATCAGTTTACTCAAAAGACAAAATAAGAAAACCACCAGACCAAGAAGCAAAGAAGGCGATTGATAACTTAATAAATATTGGCTGCACCTTACAGGAAACAAGAGAAATTTTAACCAATGAAATTGATTGGCGTATTAAATGCGGAGCAAGAATTATAGTAAGCACTCCTAGAGAAGATATAGGCGCTTCTATGCTAATAGCAGAAGATCTTTCTCCAAAAGTTGATGTACCAGTCGAAGTAGTTCCTATGGAAGAATTAGAAAAAGTTTTAAGTAATTCAAGTAATGGTACTATTGTCACAAGCAGATATTTTTTACAGCCTCTTGAGAAAGTTGCTAAACAGCATGGAGTTCGAGCTATTGCAGTTGACTTGAGCGACTTTCAAAAAGAATTGAAAATTCTAAAAGAATTAAGTGCTGGCAGTTGTGTTGGTATTGTTAGCATAAGTCCTGGTTTATTAAGAGCAGCAGAGGTTATCATACACAGCATGCGAGGCAGTGATCTAATGCTTATGACGGCAATCTCAGATAATAACAGCAGATTACTATCACTTTTAAAGACTTCAAACCACATAGTCTGCGATTGGCCTAGTTTATCAGTTGTAGAAAACACATTATTAAAAAATCGTTCTCAGCTTATAAGATTACCCCAAATAATATGTGCTAAAAATTATCTGAGTATTGAAACTATAAATCAATTAAAAAAAGAAATCGGAGTTATTAATTAACAATCATGATGTTGAGAACTTTTAAATCAGATATTGATATTATCAAAGAAAGAGATCCAGCAGCTAGAGGAGTATTAGAGATTTTTCTTTGCTATCCTGGCTTCCAATCGATAGTTATTCATAGATTTACTCATAAATTATGGCAACTAAAAATTCCTTTAATTCCCCGGTTGTTAAGTCATCTCAACAGGCTAGTCACAGGAATTGAAATCCATCCTGGGGCCAAAATTGGTAAACGCGTTTTCATTGATCATGGAATGGGAGTTGTGATAGGTGAAACAGCTGAGATAGGGAATAATTGTTTACTTTATCAGGGAGTGACATTAGGAGGTACTGGCAAAAGCCATGGAAAAAGACATCCAACATTAATGGAAAATGTTGTCGTTGGAGCTGGTGCAAAAGTTCTTGGATCGATAATAGTAGGCTCCAACACACGCATTGGAGCTGGTTCAGTAGTTGTTCGTAATGTCGAAGGAAATAGTACTGTAGTTGGTGTTCCTGGCAGAGTAGTGCATCAAAGTGGTGTCAAAGTTAATCCCTTAGCTCACTCTGCATTACCAGATGCAGAAGCTAATGTGATAAAAAATTTAATGGATAGAATTGACTCGCTTGAAAACGAACTTCTTAAATTACAAAAAACTCTAAAATGTCTTGCTAATTCAGAATCTATTGATATTTCTAAACTTGGAGATGCTCAAAACCTTAAAGACAAAGAGATTATAGAATTTCTAGGAGATGATTAGAACTTGTTTTAATTTGTATCATCCTTGTCAGTTTTAGGTTGAAACATAAACATTGAATAAATAACATTACGTCGCATATTAGTCATCATTTCTAGAAACATGTCATATCCCTCGTTTTTATATTCGATTAATGGATCTTTTTGACCATAACCCCTCAATCCGACTGATTCCCTCAAGGAATCCATGGATTGAAGATGTTCTCGCCATAAATTATCGATTTGCTGCAAAATGAAAAATCTTTCGGCTTCTCTCATTAATCCAGGACGAATCTTTTCTATTTGTGATTCCTTTAAATCATAAGCTATTCGCAACTGCTCTTGAAGATAGTTTTTTAATTCTTCTATTGACAGTAAATTAATATCATCAGATTTAAGATCATCTAATAAATATATAAATTCTTTGACTTTAGAAATTAATTGATCAATATTCCATTCTTCAGGAGGCAGATCAGGATTAATATAAGCATCTACAATTTCAATCATTGTCCTTTCTCCATATCCTATTACTTGGCTCTTTAAATCAATTCCTTTCAACACTCTTAGTCTTTCGCCATAAACTGCTTTTCTTTGATTGTTCATTACCTCGTCGTATTCAAAAACTTGTTTTCTAATATCGTAATAGTAGGTTTCAACTTTCTTTTGAGCACTTTCTAGAGACCTAGTAAGCATTCCTGACTCAATAGGCATATCTTCATCAACCCTAAAGGCATTCATTAGATTTGCTACTCTATCACCTCCAAAAATCCTTAATAAATTATCATCTAAAGATAAAAAGAATCTTGTACTTCCAAGATCACCTTGTCTTCCTGCTCTTCCTCTAAGTTGATTATCCACTCTTCTTGATTCATGTCTCTCAGTACCAATGACATGTAAACCGCCAACTTCTCTTACTTTTTCTTCTTCATGTATCAAAACTTTTTCATATTCTTTTTTTACATCAGACAAAGATTCTCTCAAAAGCTTTATCAAGTTATCATCAGTTGGTGCTTTTTCCGCAGCTGTAGCTATCCTGTCATCAAGCTCCAAGACAGAAAGTTGTCTATCTCCCCAATTTTTAACAAGTTCATCAGATAAAAGAGAGAGTTTCTTTTCAATTGCTTCATCTAGTTTGCATGGGAAAAGACTTGTTGAAGAATTTGAAATGTTCTTTTTCAAATTTGAACCAGCTTTTGAAGAAAAACCAACCTTAGATTTTGAATTTCTTTGTTTAGGTATTGGTGGCTTATGCTCATTATCAGGCTTGACTAACAAAGGAATTAAAATTTCTTTTAATTTAAGCCTTGCCATATAGTCACTATTACCGCCAAGAATTATATCTGTTCCCCTTCCAGCCATATTAGTAGCAATAGTAACAGCACCTGCTCTTCCTGCCTGAGCAACAATTTCTGCCTCACGTTCAACGTTCTCTGGCTTAGCATTTAACAAATTATGAGGGATTTTATCGGCAGATAAAAGTGAACTTAGTAATTCACTTTTTTCAACACTTGTTGTACCAACTAAAACAGGTCTACCTTCTCTATGAATTTGTGCAGTTTCTTTAGCAACGGCTTTCCATTTACCAATCTCTGTCTTAAATACTTGATCAGACCAATCTTGTCTCTTTCTTATTTGATTTGTCGGTATAACTGTTGATTCTAATTTATAAGTTTTTTCGAATTCAACCTCTTCAGTTTTTGCAGTTCCCGTCATTCCTGCCAGACCAGGATATAAAAGGAAAAAATTCTGATAAGTTATGGATGCTAATGTTTGAGTCTCAGGCTGAATTTTAAGACTCTCTTTTGCTTCTATTGCCTGATGTTGTCCATCGCTCCAACGCCTTCCTGGCATTACCCTACCAGTAAATTCGTCAACTATAACAGCCTCATCGTTTTTAATAATATAATTTACATCTTTAATAAATAATTCTTTGGCTTTTAAAGCGTTAGTTATATAATGCGCCCAAGGATCTTGCGGATTATATAAATCATTCACTCCCAAATACTCTTCACATTTTGCAAAACCCTGATCAGTTAATATACAACTTCTCTGTTTTTCATCAACTTCATAATCCCCTTCTGGATCAATACCATCTTTACTTAATTCTTTTGCTTTAACTAATTCCAGAGATAATTCCGCAGCTTTTTGATATTTTTCTTGTGGTCTTTCAACTTGGCCAGAAATGATTAAAGGCGTTCTTGCTTCATCAATTAATATTGAATCAACCTCATCAATTACGCAGTAATTAAATTGTCTTTGAACAACCTCACTAATATCGGTAGCCATATTATCTCTTAAATAATCAAATCCCAATTCTGAATTTGTGGCATAAGTTATATCACAATCATAATTTCTCTTTCTCTCAACTGGATTCATATCTTGCTGAATCAAACCAACGGATAAACCTAAAAAACGATGAACTTGTCCCATCCACTCAGCATCCCTTCTAGCTAAATAATCATTTACAGTAACAACATGAACTCCTTTCCCCGTAAGAGCATTTAAATAACAAGGTAATGTTGCGACAAGGGTTTTTCCCTCTCCAGTCTTCATCTCAGCAATTTGACACTCATTTAAAACCATCCCGCCTATTAACTGAACATCAAAATGTCTCATATCAAGAACACGTTTACTTGCTTCTCTTACGATTGCAAAGGCTTTAGGAAGAAATTCTTCTAGAAGTTCTTTTTGTTTTTGAAAATCTAATTCTGCTGAAATATTTGATTTAAGATTTTGAGTTTCTTTTCTAAGCTCATCATCAGTCAATTGAGAAATTTCTTCTTCTAAAAAATTTATCTCTTCCACTATTGGTTGATAGCGCTTTAACTTTCGTGTATTCGGATCTCCCAACAAAAGTTTTAGCATAAGTCAAAGTCCTTAAAAAATTTATCTTATTACAAACATTATAAATTAGTGCGTTACAACAGAATGAAGAAAACTATTATCTCTTTATTTTATAGAAACGATCGATTAAGGTTATTAGATTAGAGTCACAAAAATAACCTAGCTGACATCACTTTTCAAAAATCTTTTTAATAAATGAAAGAAATATCTCTTATCAAACATGCCAAAGGAGCTTTAGGGTTAAGGGTTTTTGGATTAGGCCCTAATCTTAAACCAACAAATGGATTAATTAAGCTACAAAAATTACTAGATACCAATGCTTTCTGGGCAAAAAATAGAACAATTAATGATCTAAAAAAATGTCTTGCCAATAGTGATGTCGTTATAAGTCTTTGGGTTGGTAAGGAAATAGTTGGTTTTGGTAGAGCTTTAACCGATGGGATTTATCGCGGAGTGCTTTGGGATATCGTGATAGATCAAAATCACCAAGGCAAAGGTTTTGGCACATTAATTGTAAAAAATCTCTTATCTTCTAAAAAAATTAAAAATACAAAAAAATTATATCTAATGACAACAAATAAAAAATTGTTTTATTCTCAATGTGATTTTAGAGAAGTTACTTCTCAAAATTTATTGATTCGTGAAATATAAGGCACTCTGTTTCTAAAGAAAACAAAATCAGGATACAAATTTACTATAAAGCCATCTTATAAAAGGTCCTAAAATAGGAACTGGTCCAAAAGTTGGGCCGCAAAAATCAAAGTAATCTCTGTGCTCTTTGATTAATCCATTTTCACCAAATAATAAACGAGTAGTTCCAGGATAAATAAATTCTTTGCCCATAATTTTTAAACCCATTGTCCATTCAACAAATCCACAATCCCCAGTTATGGAAATTGCATGAGTTTCTAAAAAAACATCATCACATCTTTTAACTAGCTTTTCCTGAGCTTTAACATAAGAATCTAAGCCCTCTGTTTCCTGAGTTGGGTCTGTAAAAATAACATTCTCATTATAAAATTCAGCCCATTTTTGTTTTGTTGGTGCATCTGTACCATAAGGTTTAGTAAATAATCCCTTTAAATCCTCAATAGAAATTACTCTTGTCATGACTAAATTTCATTAGATATATATTCTAAAAGATACAAACATTAAAAGCGGATGAAGAGATTCGAACTCTCGACATTCTCCTTGGCAAGGAGATGCTCTACCACTGAGCTACATCCGCATAGCTTTTTTATTTTATCTCAAAGAAGGGATCTATGATAGAAATAATTAAAATTTTTCAATTAATTTAAATTTTTAATTAAGGATCCCATCTCAATTGCTTGCAAAGCATAATTCCAACCAAGATTATTTTTAATACCTGCTCTTTCTAGAGCCTGCTGCATAGTATCAGTAGTTAAAACTCCAAAAATAATTGGAACATTATTTTCATTTGAAACTTGTGAAATACCTTTGCTCGCCTCAGATATAACTACATCATAATGGGAAGTTTCACCACGGATCACAGCACCTAAAGCAATTACAACGTCATAACTCTTTTGTTTCATGAGGGTTTTAGCTGCGATTGGTAATTCGAATGAACCAGGAACCCAAACTATATCTACTTGATTGCTCAATTCAGAAGTATCTAAACCATGTCTTTTTAAACAATCAAGACAACCAGATAGAATTTTATTTGTAATTAAATCATTAAATCTTGCTATTACAATCCCAACTTTTAAAGTAGATGCATTAGTAAAGGAACCCTCAAAAATAGCCATTAAATTTTACTTTGGTACATTATATAGACTCTCACGAAAAGGTATTAAGTTCAAACTAATGAAGAAACTATCCCTGTAACAAAAACCAAAACAACCCAAACAGCAGCAATAGAGTAAATTTTTCTCCTACTTTCTCGCTGTCCTTCCTCAGTAGAAGGTTGAGTCACATATAAAACGGGTACTCCAACTACCGCAATTAAAGAAGCAAATAATAGAGCATTTACGAAGAAAAAGTTAACAGCCTGCATAATTCAGTCTTAGGTTTCAAATTATTATAAATACTATAATCTCATGAAAATGATAATTTTTAGAGAAAATTTACATACTTTGCCACTTTAAAATGCAAAAAAAAAAATTTTACCTAATATCTATTTAGGAATTAAAAAAGTATGCAAGAAGATACGATAATTCAAAAGAATTTATTTGCGATTGGTAATGAAAATAATGAGCAAAAAGAAATAACAAAAATTCCAGAAGAATTATCTTGGGAAGATTTAAAAAAAGAATCACAAAAAAGACCTAGACGAAGAAAAAATTCAACTAATTTAATAAATAAATTCAAGACTGATTTAATTTCTAGTAACAAAAATGTTTGCATTAATGAAGAATCTTATAGCTATAAAACAGTTTCAAAACTAAAATTAACCCCTGTAATGAAGCATTATGTAACTTTAAAAGAGGAAAATAAAGATAGGTTATTACTCTATAGATTAGGAGATTTTTTTGAATGTTTTTTTGAGGACGCTGTATTAATTTCTAACCTTTTAGAAATAACGCTTACCAGTAAAGATGCTGGTAAAGAAATTGGTAAGATCCCTATGGCAGGGGTTCCCTATCACGCAATGGAGAGATACTGTGCTGATTTAATTAAAAAAAATTATTCTGTGGTTATATGCGACCAATTAGAAAAAAGTTCTGGAAATTATGGGACTCCAATTAAAAGAGGAATAACAAGAATAATTACTCCTGGAACTGTAATTGAAGAGGGTATGTTAATAGCAAAGAAAAATAATTGGATTACTGCTATTTACTTATCGGAAGAAAACTCAGATGAATCTTATGAATGGGGTATATCAAAAGCTGATGTAAGCACAGGAGAATTAATAACTTTAGAAGGTCAATCGCTGTCAAAACTATTTGATGAAATTATTAAATTAGATTCTTCGGAAATCATTGTAGGAAGCAAAGAAGTAAGAAATTTATTAATTAAAGGAAATAGTCAAATTACATATACTGTTTCTCAAGAGACTAATTTTGGCATTAATGAAGCAAATTATCTAATAAAAAATTATTTCCAAATTGCAAACCTAGAAGGAATAGGACTTAAAAATTTAAACAATGCGACAAAATCACTTGGAGGTTTATTAAATTATTTAGAAAAAATTAATCCTTCAAATTTAGATAAAGATTCTTCTGTAAAAATCTCATTAGACTTTCCACAAATTCAATTTAGTCAAAACAAATTAATTATTGATTATCAAACTCAAAAAAACTTAGAAATCAAAAATACACAACGAGAAAACAATTATGTAGGTTCACTACTATGGAGTATTGATAGAACTTATACTTGCATGGGTGCAAGGTGTTTAAGAAGATGGATAGATTCACCACTATTAAACGTTAATGAAATTTATAAAAGACAAAATATAATTACAAACTTTATTGAATCTAAACAATTACGTATAGATACCCAAAATTTACTTAGAGCAATGGGGGATTTAGAAAGACTTGCAGGTAGAGCTTGTGCAGGTCATGCAAGTCCCAGAGACTTAATTGCAATCGCTGAAGGTTTAAAAAAATTGCCTAGACTAAGATCGATAATTGAATTATTTAAATATGATATCCCAGATTGGACTGATCAATTAAAAAATATTGATGAAGGACTCTTAGAATTAGCTGATACTATAAGTTTTAAATTAATAGAAAATCCTCCTCTTAATATTAGTGAAGGAGGCATGATCCACGATGGTGTTGACAATATATTAGATGGTTTACGCAATTTAATGGATGATTACTCTGAGTGGCTAAATAAAGAAGAATTAAAAGAAAGGAAAATTAGCAAAATTTCAAACCTAAAAATTCAATTTCATAAAAATTTTGGATACTATATTTCTATAAATAAGTCAAAAGTTAATTTAGCTCCACAACATTGGATCAAAAGGCAAACACTTACTAATGAAGAAAGGTATATCACTTCAGAAATTAAAAATAAAGAAAATAAGATTTTCCAAATAAAAAGTAGAGCTTCATCAAGAGAATATGAAATTTTCTGCGAATTAAGAAATATTGTTGCCGAAAAAACAAAACAAATAAGATCAATCGCAAAATCCATAGCATCTCTTGATGCATTGCTTGGATTATCAATTACTTCTGTAGAAAACAATTTTATAAAACCTTCATTAATACCAATAAATGATTCAACAACAAAAAATAGTACAAAAATTATCGCAGGAAGAAATCCAATTGTAGAGCAATTGTTAAATGATAAAAAGTTTGTAGCAAATGATATCTCTTTTGAGGATAATCAAAAATTAATTATATTAACAGGTCCCAATGCAAGCGGAAAAAGTTGCTTTATAAGACAACTTGGTTTAATACAAATTCTCGCACAAATTGGTAGCTTTGTTCCTGCTAATAATGCTGAAATCAAGATTGCTGATAGGATTTTTACAAGAATTGGAGCAGTCGATGATCAATCATCTGGACAATCAACATTTATGGTAGAAATGTCTGAAACTGCATCAATTCTAAATCAGGCAACTTCTAGCTCACTAGTATTACTTGATGAGATAGGTAGAGGGACATCTACTTTTGATGGACTTTCAATAGCTTGGTCAGTAAGTGAATATCTTGCAAAAAAAATTCAATGTAATACTATTTTTGCTACGCATTATCATGAGCTGAATTATTTAAAAAATTCAAATAAGAATATACAAAATTTTCAAGTTTTAGTAGAACACAATAACAATCAGCTAATTTTTAGTCACAGGATTGTTAAAGGGGGCTCAAACAAAAGCTATGGTATAGAAGCAGCTAAATTAGCAGGAGTTCCAAAAGAAGTGATAGAAAAAGCAAAATCAGTTTTAAATTCTTTAGAAGAAAATAATAAATTAAATTATGATATTGAGTAGACTTTTGACATTTTTATAAAATATATACTTGTTAAATAGTTTCTCTCAACAAGGCATTAACCGCAGCAGCTGCCATGGCAGCACCTCCTCTAGTTGAATTCAAAACAATTCTAGGAAGATCGGTAGAGATCAGTTTGTTTTTGCTTTTCTCTACTCCAATAAATCCAACGGGCATTCCGATAATTAAACTAGGCAAATCCTTAGCATTCTCTAAAATATCAATTAAATAAGTTAAAGCTGTAGGCGAACTGCCAATAACTACAATCGGTGATTTGTTTCCAGAATTTATAGAGGATAACTCCTTCCAACCTTCACTTAAGCCGTATGCAGTTTTAGTTAATTTTGTATGATTATTTTTTCTAAACCACATTTTAGCCGTGAATACTTTATTCCTAGTAGTATTTTCTGACATGGATTTTATTGCTGCTGCTGCCATATCGGTATCAGTTAAAATCGGAGAACCATTTTTAAGTGCCCGAAGCCCCTTCTCGCACGCACCTTCACTAAAATCTATAAGATTTTGAACAGAGAAATCTCCCGAAGTATGAACTAATCTTTCTAGAACTTTTTTTTCCAAATAATTTAGATCATTGACTTCTAAATGAGATCTTATGAATTTTATACTTTCCAAAAAAATTGGATGATCTATTACCATTGAATTTAATTTGTGTTAGAAGTAATCATAGTTAATATATGATTTTTTATTGAGCGATTATGCCAATACAAATATTGTGGGGTAATGATTTAAATGCTCAAAACACATTTATCCAAAAATTAATCGATAAAGAAGTATCCAAAGAATGGAGAGAAATAAACGTAACTAATTTAAATGGAGATGATGACGAGCAAGTAAATAAAGCTTTTGATGAAATTCTTACGCCTCCTTTTGGAGAAGGATGCAGAATAGTTACATTAAAAAATAATCCAATTTTTACTAAAAAAAATGAAAATCTAAGAACTAAATTTGAAAAAATACATGACAATATTCCGAAAAATACTTATTTCGTTTTACAAAATACAAAAAAACCTGACACAAGACTAAAGAGTACTAAATTTTTAAATCAACTTATCAAAAATAAATTAGCCAAAGAAAAATCATTTTCTCTACCAGAAATTTGGGACTATGAAGGACAAAAAAGATTTTTGGAAGATTCAGCAAATGCAATGAATATCAAAATTGATAAAAACGCAGCCGAATTAATCATAGATTCTGTTGGAAATGATAGCTTTAAATTAAGAAATGAACTTGTTAAAGCAAAAACATACCTTTCCTCATTATCAAGTGATTCGAATTCACAACTTTTGCTAAAAAGTATTGATGTAAAAAAAATATTTAGTGATCATCAATCCAACATTTTCAAAATCATTGATCTTCTCTTACAAAAAAAAATTAATGAAAGTCTCATTGAAATAAATTACTCCCTACAGAAAGGAGAACCTGCTTTAAGACTAAATGCAGGTTTACTTAGTCAAATAAGAATTCATACCATTATAAAATTAGCAGTTAATTCAGGAAACGATAATGCAGAAAAGATTTGTAATCTTGCAGGAATTTCTAATCCAAAAAGAACTTTTTTTATTCGAAAAAAAGTAAAAAATATATCACAAGAATACTTAATCAATTTAATGAGTAACTTATTAGATATTGAATCATTACTAAAAAAAGGTAATAATCCTATAAATGTTTTTACCGAGAATTTAATTAATTTAAGTTAATCAAATTATAAGTTAAATATTTTTCACTATGATTTAAATATGGCTTTACTAGTAAAAAAATTTGGCGGGACTTCTGTCGGTGATATTAAAAAAATTCAAAATATTGCAACTAACATTTGTCAAAGTAAGGAAGCAGGAAATGAAATTGTCGTAGTTGTCTCTGCAATGGGTAAAACTACAGATGATTTAAATTGTTTAGCGGAATCAATAAGCAAAAATCCCAACAGAAGAGAATTAGATATGCTTCTCTCAACTGGAGAGCAAATAACCATAGCTCTTCTCTCAATGGCATTAAACGAATACGGGATACCTGCCATTTCTATGACTGGTAGCCAAGTGGGAATTATTACTGAATCAATACATGGGAAAGCAAGAATTCTTGATATTAAAACAGAAAGAATCCAAAATTATATAAATCAGGGTTTTGTAGTTGTAGTTGCTGGATTTCAAGGAACAACATTAAGCCATACTGGATCAATGGAAATTACGACTTTGGGTAGAGGTGGTTCAGATACCTCTGCAGTAGCATTATCAACAGCTTTAGGAGCTGAAACTTGCGAAATTTATACAGACGTTCCAGGGGTCCTTACTACTGATCCAAGAATTGTTCCTAATGCAAAACTCTTAGATGAAATTAGTTGTGAGGAAATGCTTGAACTTGCAAGCGTAGGTGCTTCAGTTCTGCATCCAAGAGCTGTAGAAATTGCCCGCAATTATGGAATTAAATTGTGCGTCAAATCAAGCCAAAGCGACTCAAGTGGAACTTTCCTAGAAAGCCAAATCCAGCCTCTCCCGCTAAAAAGAGGAAGCTTAGAATTAACAAAAACAGTAAATAGTCTTGAAATAGTAGAAAACCAAGCAGTATTTAGCCTCTCAAATATTCCTGATAAGCCTGGGATTGCAGCACAAATATTTGAAAAACTATCTGAGGCAGGAATTAATGTAGATTTAATAATACAAGCGACAAATGATGGAAATAATAACGATATTACATTTACCGTAAGTGAATTAGAAGTTAAAAAAACTGCAGAACAATGTGAACTAATAACTAGTCAATTAGGAGGAGAATACAATCTAAAAACAAACATGACTAAATTGAGTATTCAAGGAGCAGGCATTATGGGTAGACCAAGTGTTTCAGCTGATTTATTTGATACTTTATCTAAAGCCAATATAAATGTCAGGTTAATAGCTACTAGTGAAATTAAAGTCAGCTGTGTAATTGAAATTAATAATATTCCAAAAGCTACAAGATTTGTTGCTGAGAAATTTAAGTTATCCGATACACAAATATTTGTTAATCCAATCAATGAAAAACAAAATCAACCTGAAGTAAGAGGAATTGCATTAGATAAAAATCAAGTTCAAGTAAGTTTTCGGAAACTCCCTGATCGTCCAGGTGTGGCAGCATCTATATGCTTAGCATTAGCTGAAAATAATTTACTTTTCGATACTATCGTTCAATCTGAAAGAATTTCCTCTTTAAAAACCAAGGATATTAGTCTTACTATGAATAAGCAAGATAGAGAACAAGCTAACTTAATTTTTGATGCCTTAACAAAGAAATTACCCGGTTCATACATTGAAGATGGCCCTGCGATAGCCAAGGTAAGCACTGTGGGAGCAGGAATGGCCTTCAAGGTTGGAACGGCTGGAAAAATATTTAGAGCACTGGCTGACCAAAATATCAATATTGAAATGATTGCCACTAGTGAAATTAGAACTTCATGTATTGTCTTAGAAAAAGATTGTGACAAAGCAGTTAATGCAATTCATAATCATTTCGAATTAGAGAAATAAGTTCTTTTTAGTTATTTCTTGCCAATTTTTGTCTTAATTTTTTGATTCTATCCCTCAAATTTGCTGCTTCTTCAAAATTTAACTCTTTTGCAGCATCTTTCATTTTAATTTCTAACTTGTCTATTAAATCAGGCAATTCTTCAAGCAAACATTGATGATCGCTGGAATTGAGAATTGCGTCCGTTTTGTTATTAACTATATTTATTAAATCTTTAGATAAACCACCAGAATCTAATTTTCTGGAAAGTTCTAGAAAAGATAATATTGAGTTTTCTATTTTTTTTCCTGCAGGTTTAGGAGTAATACCGTTGACTTGATTATATTTTTTTTGAATAGTTCTTCTTCTTTCAGTTTCAGATATTGCTCTTTTCATTGAATCGGTAAAATTATCCGCATAAAGCAAGGCGACTCCCTCAACATGTCTTGCAGCTCTTCCAATTGTTTGAATCAATGATCTTTCTGCCCTCAGAAACCCTTCTTTATCAGCATCTAAAATAGCCACTAAAGACACCTCAGGAAGATCTAGTCCTTCTCTTAATAAATTAACTCCGACCAGAACATCATATTCACCCATTCTGAGGTCTTGAATAATTTCAATTCTTTCAATTGAATGAATTTCAGAATGCAAATATCTAACTCTTACTTTATTTTCAGATAAAAAATCAGTTAGATCTTCAGCCATTCTCTTTGTAAGTGTAGTTACTAACACTCTTTGATTCTTTTCAGCTCTAATTCTTATTTCAGATAATAGATCTTCTATTTGCCCTTCACTAGGTCTTACATCAATTACAGGATCTAATACCCCAGTTGGTCTTATAACTTGCTCAATAAATTCACCATCGCATTGATCTAATTCCCATTGACCAGGAGTCGCACTTATAAATAATGTCTGCTTTGATTTTTCCCAGAACTCCTCACACTTTAAAGGTCTATTATCTGCAGCACTTGGCAATCTAAAACCATGGTCAATTAAAACTTTTTTTCTAGATTGATCACCATTGTACATCGCATGAAGTTGGGGACATGTTACATGACTCTCATCAACTACCAACAACCAATCTTTGGGAAAATAATCTATCAAGCATTCTGGAGGTGAACCTTCATCCCTGCCTGATAAGTGACGCGCATAATTCTCAACCCCATTACAATAACCAACCTCTTTCAGCATTTCTAAATCATATTTTGTACGTTGTTCTAGACGTTGAGCCTCTAATAATTTTCCTTCGTAAGTAAATTTGTCGAGTTGAGTTTTTAATTCTTTTCTAATTGCACTTATTGCACTCTCAAGTCTTTCTTTTGGAGTAACAAAATGCTTCGCTGGGTAAACACTAACTTTTTCTAAACTTTCAAGTATTTCTCCAGTAGTAGGGTCAACATATCTAATAGCCTCAACTTCATCACCAAATAATTCAATTCTTATCAATCTATCTTCATAAGCAGGACCAATTTCTAAAACATCACCTTTAATTCTAAATCTACCTCTAGTAATTTCAATATCATTTCTTGTATATTGATTTTCAACAAGCGACCTTAGTGAGGAACGTAGATTTATAGATTTTCCAACTTCAAATTTAACTGCAGCTTTTAAATATTCACTTGGTATACCAAGACCATAAATACAACTTATGGAGGCCACTACAATTACATCTTTTCTCTCAAATAATGAGCGTGTAGCAGAATGCCGCAGCATATCTATTTCTTCATTAATTGAAGCTGTTTTCGCAATATAAGTATCACTTACGGGGACATAAGCTTCAGGTTGATAATAATCGTAGTAAGAAATAAAGTACTCAACAGCATTTTTTGGAAAGAACTCCCTTAATTCATTACATAGTTGTGCAGCTAATGTTTTGTTATGAGCCAATACAAGGGCCGGTCTTCCTGTTTGTTGAATTACATTTGCAATAGTAAATGTTTTACCAGTTCCAGTAGCTCCTAAAAGAGTCTGAAACTCTTTCCCACTATTAACACCTTTAACTAATTTTTTTATAGCTTCAGGTTGATCTCCATTTGGTTCGTAAGGAGCTTGAAGCTTATAGTTATTCATTAAGCTAATAGCTAAAGAGTATTAATATACTAAGAAATTTTTTCTCCAATTATTGAGTTTTTCAAAGATTCTTTTAAGCCCCTAACAACAGCAATCATTGATATTAAATCATCTAATTTATTAACTGCAGATCCAACGCCAACTGCTGAAGCTCCACAAGATATTGCTAGTGGACAAGTTACTTGGCTTAATCCAGAAGCACTCATAATAGGTATCTCGACAGATTGTTTCTTAAACTCTTGGCTAATAGCATAGGTAGCTGCAAGAGTTGGTACTGACTTTTCAAACAAACCTTGAATTCCAGATGAATAAGGACTAGAACTAGTGCCACCTTCTGTTTGAATAATATCAACACTTTCATCAACTAGCTTTAAAGCGAGATCAACTTGTTTATCAATAGGCATAGTATGAGGAACAGTTACTGATAAGGGAACATTAGGTATTAAATCCCTTGTTTCTTTAGTTATGTTTAAGACTTTTTCATCTGAGAAATTAATACCTTGTTCATAAAAAGTATCGTAATTTCCTATCTCAATTAATGAGGCTCCTGCTTTTACAGAATCTAGAAAAGAATGTGGCACTACTGAACTCACACATACGTGTAATGAAGAATGCTTGAGTGCTAGATCAACTAATTCAGGTTTACAAGCAATATCGACAAGATCCGCACCTCCTAATGCAGCAGCCTCAACAATTGTTTTCACAGATTGTGCATCGAAATTATTCAATCCTGAAATCACTTTGAGTAAAGAATTACTTCTCAACTCTTCTTCAATTTTTTGTGGCAAAAGATTAATCAGACTCATTTACTTAATGAATTTATTACCCGATTGTGACATTGTTTTAGTAAAACAGTGCATTTTTTAAAAAATATTATCTGAGCAACACAAAATGTTTGATAAAAATTTAACTCAGAAAAATTGGCTATCATGGCATCATCTCCTTCATAAGGAGTTTCTTAGCAAAAAAACATTAATTCCCAAAGGATCGAATATTTTAATAAGTGTTTCTGGGGGTCAAGACTCAATGGCCTTATTAACCTTAATTTATGACCTAAAAAAACTTCATAATTGGTCTATTAGTGTTTGGCATGGTGATCATCAGTGGCACAAAAAATCCTCGCTGTATGCTCTTGAATTAAAAAGTTATTGTGAAGGTAAAAATGTTCCATTCTATTTTGATAAAGCAGATAAAGAAAATATTCTTACAGAAGAAAAAGCACGAGAATGGAGATATCAAAAATTATGTGAAATAGCCAAAACTTTATTAAAAAAGAAACAGCAAAATAAAAATATTTATTTGTTAACTGGTCATACAAGTACTGATAACGCAGAGACATTTATCCTCAATTTATCTAGAGGTAGCAATTTTGCCGGTCTCAGTAATATTGAGAATAAAAGATTACTAGAAAATCAAATTTTTTTAATAAGGCCAATATTAATTTTCAGTAGAGAAGAAACAAAACGATTCTGTAATGAGATGAACATCCCAGTTTGGGAAGATCCGACAAATTCAGATCTTAAATTAAAAAGAAATTTAGTAAGAAAAAAAATTATTCCTACCTTGGAGGTTATCTATCCTGGTTGTTCTGAAAGGATAAATAATTTTTCCCAAAAAATGAGCAACTATAATAATGAACGTAATGATCTTAGTGAACTAGCATACCTATATTGTAGAGACGTAAATGGAATTAAAAGGAATCTTTTGAATAGTATGTGTATTGAAGCACGATGCACAATATTAAATAGATTTCTAAAGGAAATATCTAAAAAGCAATATAGTTCTCAAAATCTGGCAAAAATAGCTAATTCAATTTTTGAAAAAAACAAAGGCCAAGTTAGCTTACAAGAGTTTTTAAAAATTGTTTGGGATAAAAACTATATAAATTTTGAAAAAAGTTAAGATGTAACAGTAGATCTTCTTCTTCTTGTTCTGCCTTCAAATGAATCTTCATTTGCAGAATCAGGTGATGGATTCTGAGAAACTTTGTGACTATTTTGTGTATTTTGCCGGTTATTTGAATTATTAGGATGATTATTGTTTGATTTCTTTTGATAATTATGATTATTTCTATTCCTATTAGAGTGATTATGCTCTTCGGTAATCTTCGGAATATATGCACGGGTTCCACTTGGGGCAGGTTGCACTAAACACAAAATAAGTGGTTCAACTTGTAATTCTCTTCTCATTCTTCTAGATAAACCATTTTCAATTTCTCTTTGAACACCAATCCAATCTACTTCAAAATTATTTGGCCCAGTCTGCCTAGATAATTGTTTCCATCTATTTTCTAAGACCCAGCTTATTTCTCGTTCTGTCCACATAGACATTTTTCTTGGTTCTGCAGTAGTGACAACTCCTCGTAAATTAACTCTGGGAGGTGCAACCATTTTTCCATCAGTACTTATAGGTGCTAAAACAGTTACAACACCATCACCAGCTAATTGCTGCCTTTCTTTTAATACTCGAGCGTCAACAATTCCATTTCGAGAATTATCAAGCAACTCTACTCCAGCTTTTACCGGATCACCTTTTTGAATGGAATTAGGTGTGAGCTCAACTACATCTCCATTTTCAATAATTAAGATATTGTCTTTTGGAACTCCCATGATCTGAGCACTTCTACTGTGACAAACGAGCATTCTATGCTCTCCGTGAACCGGCACAAAAAACTTAGGTTTGGCCAAAGCCAACATTAATTTTTGATCTTCTTGAAAACCATGACCAGAAACATGAATATTCTCACCTTTTCCATAAACAACCTTCGCTCCCATTTTCATTAATCTATCTATTGTATTGACTACACCAATAGTATTTCCTGGGATTGGGCTAGCAGAAAATATAACAGTATCAGTTGTCTTAAGGCGTACATGTTGATGCTCCCCACGAGAAATTCTACTTAAAGCAGCTAAAGGTTCTCCTTGACTACCAGTCATCAATAATAAAGTTTCTCTATCTGGTAAATCTCTAATTTGTTTAATAGGAACAAACAAATCATCTGGGCATTTCATGTAACCAATATCCCTTGCTTTAGCAATAACATTTATCATAGATCTTCCTAACAAACCGACCTTTCTTCCATGTTTCATGGCCAACTCTAAAATCATTGTCACTCTATGAACAGAACTAGCAAAAGTGGTAAGGATAACTCGTTCTTTTGCCTCAGCAATATGTTTTTCTAAAGAGGGATAGATAGTCTTCTCAGAAGGGCAAAAACCTGGAACTTCGGCATTAGTAGAATCACTGAACATGCATAAAACTCCCTTCTCTCCATAATGCACCATCCTTTCAATATCAAATTGTTCTCCATCTACTGGCATATGATCAAACTTAAAATCTCCCGTGAAAATAATTGTACCAACAGGTGTTGTAACTGCTAAAGAAAAACTATCGCAAATAGAATGAGTATTTCGAATAAATTCAACAGAAAAATGCTGTCCAACTTTTACAACGTCTCTTGGATTTACTGTCTGTATAGTTGTTCTATCAGATACTCCTGCTTCCTCCATTTTTCCTCTAAGCATGGACATTGCTAGTCTTGGACCGTAAATAATCGGAATATTAAAATGCTTTAGATGATGAGAAATGCCTCCGATATGATCTTCATGACCGTGAGTGACAATCATTCCTTTTATTCTTCTTTGATTTTCTTTTAAAAAAGTTGTATCTGGCATAACAACATTCACACCATGCATACCATCTGAAGGGAAAGCTAAGCCAGCATCAACTAGCATTAGTTCATCTCCGTATTCAAATACACAAGTATTTTTTCCTATTTCATGTAAGCCACCTAATGGTATTACTCTTAGGGTGGGACTATTACTACTTTTAGATCCAGATGAATTATTTGAGGATCTATTAATAGTTGAATTTGTTCTTGATTGCATAATTTAGAAGTTTATAAAGTCTTTCTTGTAATCAATCTAATTTTATTTAAATTTAATTATCAAGTTAAAAAGAATCCTTAATGTAAGGATTCGAGGATAATTGAAAGCTGTTTTCTCATGTCCAATGGTAGTGGAGATAAAGGATTTCTAGGACTGCCTACATTCCATCCCGAAAGCTCTAAAGCAGCCTTTATTGGAATTGGATTAGTGGTCATAAAAAGTGCTTTAAAAAGAGGCTGCAGTTTTTCATGAATAGCGAGAGCTTTAGAAACTTTTCCAATTTGAAAGGATTCAATCATCTCTTTTAACTGCAAACCAACCAAATGACTTGCAACACTTACTACTCCTACAGCACCCACAGATAACATTGGAAGTAACAATGAATCGTCGCCACTATATACAGAGAGTTCCGAGCCACAAAAAGCTCTTAGTTCTGTTATTTCCTCTATTCTACCGCTTGCAGCTTTAATACTGAGAACATTTGAAAAATCCATAAGTTTCTTCACAGTATCAGGTAATAAATTGCAAGCTGTCCTTCCAGGTATGTTGTAAAGCATTAAGGGCAAATCCTTTGCAGAATTAGCAATAGCACTGAAATGTTTATAAAGTCCTTCTTGAGGTGGTTTATTGTAATAAGGAACAACAACCAAAGCACCGTCGGCCCCAGAATTGTAGGCTTTTTTTGTAGCTTCTACAGCCTCGCTTGTGCAATTACTACCAGTACCAACTATTACTTTACAACTTGAATCCAAGGATCCTTTTACTGCAATAAATAAATCATGTTGTTCCTCCCATGAAAGGGTCGGAGATTCTCCAGTAGTACCACAAAGGACAATGCCATCAGAACCGTGATCAAATAGATAATTTGCAAGTTTTATAGCTAGTTCATAATCTACATCTCCATCTTCAGAAAATGGAGTAACCATTGCAGTCAATATTCTTCCAAATAATGGATTAGTAAACTTAGTTTTCTCTAAAATCATTTTTTTGGAATTAATAACTCAGCTATTTGAACAGCATTAAGAGCTGCTCCTTTTCTTATTTGATCTCCACATAGCCATAATTCTAATCCATTAGGCTGACTTATATCAGTTCTTAACCTGCCAACAGCAACATTATCCCTTCCCATTACGTCATTTGGCATAGGAAATCTATTGTTTTGGTAATCCTCAATAATTTCAATTCCAGGAGATTTTTTTAATTCTTTCAGAGCATCTTTAGGATCAACTACACCAGCAAATTCAATATTAATAGATTCAGAATGTGCCCTTAGTACTGGGACTCGAACACATGTAGCAGAGAGCTTTAAATCAGTAATATTTAATATTTTCTTGGTCTCATTCACCATTTTCATCTCTTCTTCGCAGTAATTATTTGCAAGCATAGGTGAATTATGTAAGAACAAATTAAAAGCCAAGGAGTATGGCAAAACTTCACTTTTTTGAAGATTACCCTGTAGGTATTGTTCAGTTAAAAGTTTTAGTTCCTCCATCGCCAATTGGCCTGCACCACTGACAGATTGATATGTTGAGACAATAACTCTTTGAATAGAAGAAAGTTTATTTAACGGTGCCAAAACTAATGTCAATAAAATAGTAGTGCAGTTTGGATTCGCTATTACCCCATCATGATTGAGTGCATCACCAGCATTAACTTCAGGAACTACAAGAGGTACGTTCTTTTCTAATCTGAAAGCACTGGAATTATCTATCAGCAAAGCATTTTGATCCATAATGGTAGACAACCATTTTTTTGAAATACTTCCACCAGCTGAAGCTAAAACTAGATCAAGATTCAGGAATTCTTCCTTAGTGGTTTTTTTTGTAACTAATTTTTCACCTTTCCAAATGATCTTTTTCCCTTCTGAACGCTCTGATGAAAGCAATACCAATTCTGATATCGGGAAATCTCGTTGTTCAAGAATTTTGAGTAATTCAGATCCTACAGCACCTGAAGATCCTAAAACAGCAACTTTTAATGGCCTATTAGGCAAAAACGGAGATTGTCTCACACTTTAAAATGATTTTTATAAATAGATTGACTATTTTTTTTACTTTATCAAAAAATTAACTTTCAAGGAAATCACGTAATGTGAAATAATTAAGTTTCGGCTTATAGTAATAATTACAAAAAACATGGCTAAAGAAGCATTAATAGTCAAAACAACACCTCTACCTCAAAGTAGAATTGCATTTGAATTAGAGATACCATCTGAGACATGCAAAACGTATGTAAATGAGACAATCAATACTATTAGTCGTTCGGCTAAAATTCCTGGATTTAGACTTGGTAAAATTCCTAAACAAGTCTTAATCCAAAGAATTGGAATCACACAATTACATGCTTCTGCTCTAGAAAAAATCATCGATAAATCATGGCAAGAAGCATTAAAAATAAAATCTATAGAGCCATTAAGTGAGCCAGAATTGGTAGATGGATTTGAATCTTTACTTGCAAAATTTAGTCCTGAAAAATCACTTAAGGTTACTCTTCAAACTGATGTTGCCCCCGAATTAAAACTAAAAAAATCCAAAGGACTTAGTGTTGAAATCTCAAAAACTAAGTTTGATCCTAAGTCAGTAGATGAAGCCCTAGAAAAATCTAGAAGTCAATTTGCAAATATTATTCCAGTAACTAATAGAGCAGCAAAATTAGGAGATATTGCTGTAGTTAGTTTCAAAGGGACATATAAAGATTCTGGTAAAGAGATTGATGGTGGGACAAGTGAATCAATGGATCTTGAGTTAGAAAAGAACAAAATGATTCCTGGTTTTGTTGAGGGAATCGTAAAGATGAAAATTGGTGATACTAAAACACTGAACCTTAAATTTCCTGAAGATTATTCGCATGAAGATTCAAGAGGTAAAGAGGCAATCTTTGAAGTAAATCTCAAGGATCTTAAGGAAAAAGAATTACCTGAACTTAATGACGATTTTGCAAAACAGTCTGGCAACAAAGAATCATTAAAAGAGCTAAAGATAGATATTGAAAAGCAACTAAAAGAAAATTTTGAAAAAACTCAAAAAGATATCAAAATTGAGGCTTTATTAGATGCCTTAACAAACGAATTGGTTGCTGAAATTCCAAAATCTATGATCGATATAGAAGTAAGGAATAATATTGAACAAACCGCGCAAAGATTTGCTCAACAAGGTCTTGATGTTAAATCTACTTTCACGCCGGAATTAGTTAAGTCACTAGCCGAATCCACAAGGCCTCAGGCTGAAAAAAATGTTCAAAGAAATTTAGCTTTAAAAGCATTAGCTGAAAAAGAAAACATAAAAGTTGAAAAAGACGAAATTGATCTAAAAATGAAAGACTATGAAGATGCGATCTCTCAATCTTCAAAACAAATAGATATTAAAAAATTAACAGAAGTAATAAATAACGATTTACTCAAAGAAAAATTAATAATTTGGCTTGAAGAAAATTCCGAAGTAAAAGAAAAAACTACAAAAACTTCTAAAGCTACCAAAACCTCTAAAGCAACTAAAGCGACAAAAACTTCGACAAAAACCACAAAAACCACAAAAACCACAAAAACTCAAAATAAAAAAGAAAAAAAATAATTTATGAAATTTCCTACTAATTAAACAAAAACCCCTTAAATTATTTATAAGACGAAAACTATTTTGTGAACTCAGAAAAAAAACACTTAATCCAAAGCTCAATAAGTTCTTACGAAAGTATTAATAAAACTTTTGGCGCTGTACCTACCGTTATAGAACAATCTGGCAGAGGTGAAAGAGCTTTTGATATTTATTCAAGACTACTGAGGGAGAGAATAATTTTTTTAGGTACTGGAATTAATGATCAAGTATCTGACTCTCTTGTTGCACAATTGTTATTTCTTGAAGCTGAAGATCCCGAAAAAGACATACAAATATATATCAATTCTCCTGGAGGCTCAGTAACTGCAGGAATGGCCATATACGACACTATGCAACAAATATCCCCTGATGTAGTGACTATATGCTTTGGAGTGGCTGCAAGTATGGGGGCATTTCTACTCTCTGGAGGAGCAAAAGGCAAGAGATTGGCTTTACCTAATTCTAGAATTATGATTCATCAGCCTCTTGGAGGTGCACAAGGTCAAGCAGTAGAGATTGAAATACAAGCTAAAGAAATACTTTTTCTCAAAAAAACATTGAATTCACTTCTAGCAGAACATACTGGACAACCTTTAGAAAAGATTAATGAAGACACAGAAAGAGACTACTTTTTATCACCCTCTGAAGCAGTCGAATATGGATTAATTGATAAAGTTATCGAAAAGTGACAAGGGATACTGATTTTTTAAGAAAATGATGACGAATTGAAGTTTATAAGCAATCCTAGTGAATAGGGAATATTTTACACCTTTATTTTTACCTGAAAATCGATGGCTAAATTCGACGCCCATCTTAAATGTTCATTTTGCGGAAAATCACAAGACCAAGTAAGAAAGCTTATAGCTGGTCCTGGAGTTTATATCTGTGATGAGTGCATAGATCTTTGTAATGAAATTCTCGATGAAGAACTACTTGATAATCAAGCGAACACAAACAACTCGCCGCAAGTAAAAAAGAAATTACCAACAGATAACCCAAAAAAATCTGTTCCTTTAGAATTAACCTCAATTCCTAAGCCATTAGAAATTAAAAGTTTCCTAGATAATCAAGTTGTTGGACAAGAATCTGCAAAAAAGATATTATCAGTAGCTGTATACAACCATTACAAAAGATTAGCTTGGAAAGTTAAAGAAGAAAGTAAAAATAACAATTCAACAGATACACAAGCAACGAAATTACAAAAATCTAATATTTTACTCATCGGCCCTACTGGAAGTGGAAAAACATTATTAGCGCAAACTTTAGCTGAGTTTTTAGACGTTCCTTTTGCAGTAGCTGATGCAACGACTTTGACAGAAGCTGGATATGTTGGGGAAGATGTCGAAAATATACTTTTAAGACTTCTACAGAAATCAGAAATGAATGTAGAACTTGCTCAAAAAGGAATTATTTATATAGATGAAATAGATAAAATTGCAAGAAAAAGCGAGAATCCTTCAATTACTAGAGATGTTTCTGGTGAAGGAGTACAGCAAGCATTATTAAAAATGCTTGAAGGAACAATTGCTAATGTGCCGCCACAAGGTGGGAGAAAACATCCTTATCATGACTGCATCCAAATTGATACGAGTCAAATTTTATTTATTTGCGGAGGGGCTTTTATAGGTTTAGAGGATATCGTTCAAAAGCGCTTGGGTAAAAACTCCATAGGATTTACAACTAATTCGGATGCAAACAAAGTTGATACAAAAAAAATAGTAGACCAAAGAGACTCTTTAAAAAATTTAGAGTTAGATGACTTAGTTAAGTATGGACTAATTCCAGAATTTATTGGAAGAATACCGGTTTGCGCCGTATTAGATCGTCTGACTAAAGAAACTTTAGAATCTATTCTGACTCAACCAAGAGATGCACTAGTAAAGCAATTCAAAACTTTACTAAGTATGGATAATGTAGAGTTATCATTCGAGCCTGATTCTGTTGAAGCAATAGCAGATGAAGCATATAAAAGAAAAACTGGTGCTAGAGCATTACGATCAATTATTGAAGAGCTAATGCTTGATATTATGTACACTTTGCCTTCTGAAGAGAATGTAAAAGAATTCACAATTACAAAAAAAATGGTGGAAAATTTATTCTCATCTAAAATTGTTAAACTACCTTCAGGATCAAAAAGAGTCATTAAAGAGTCTGCTTAAAATTAGACTTTAATTGTTGCAATTGAAACCTTAATAGTTCTAATTAATTAATAATAAATGCCTAATACACATAAGCCTTTTCATCAAAAATATAGACCAAACAACCTAGATGAATTAGTTGGGCAAAACTTTATATCTATTACTCTAAAACAAGCAATATTAACAAAAAAAATTGCTCCTGCATATCTTTTTAATGGTCCAAGAGGGACTGGCAAAACATCAAGTGCAAGAATATTTGCAAAATCTTTAAACTGCCAAGCATTCGAACAACCAACAATAAATCCTTGTGGTAAATGTGATGTATGTAGACAAATTACAGATGGAAACGCTCTAGATATTATCGAGATTGATGCAGCATCAAATACAGGAGTTGAAAATATAAGAGAAATTATAGAAAGAGCTAGGTTTGCTCCTACTCAAGCCAGATGGAAAGTATACGTTATTGATGAATGTCATATGCTTTCCACGGCAGCTTCAAATGCTTTACTAAAAACTATTGAAGAACCTCCTTCAAGAGTTGTTTTTATCCTTGCTACGACAAATCCTGAGAGAGTATTAAATACAATACAAAGTAGATGTCAAAAGTTTGATTTTAGAAGAATAAGCCCTATTGAAATTTTTCAACATTTGTTAGAAATAGCAGAAAAAGAATCCATTCAGTATGAAGTTCAAGCATTAAAAATGATCGCAAAAAGATCTAATGGAGGAATGAGAGATGCCCAAAGTCTTCTCGAACAACTTAATCTTCTACCAGAGGGTATAACAATTCAAAATATTCAAAACTTACTAGGAGAAGTATCAGAGATTGAAATAACAAATCTTATTAAATCATTAATTCAGAATAATCCAGAATCATTAATAATCACCTGCAACAAATTATATGATGCTGGAAACGAACCTCATCAAATAATTATTGGATTATTGAATACAACAAGAGATCTATTACTTCATACTACAAGTAATAAATATTCAGATCTTTATTATACTTCTGAAGAATTTCAAGATGAATTAGATAAAATCTCAAAAACAATAAATAAATCAACAATAATTAATTGGCACAATAAACTTAGAAATATTGAATATCAAATCAAAACAAGTGACAATCCAAGGCTTTGGTTTGAAATACATTTAACTAGTCTTCTAGATAATCATGAGATAAATAGTTTTGAAAAAAAGGAAGTAAATAAAAATATTGCGACTGAAGAAAAGCATAAAAACATAAAAAATAAAGAAACCGTTAATAACGAAAATATTGCTAATGAAATTCAAAAACCAAGCATCAAAGAGGATATAAGCGGCAAGAAATTGATTTTTAAAAAAGACGAAAAATTAGAAAACTCTAATGGTCTTGGAAAGGATAGTATGAGAAATGTTTCTGATAATCACCAAAATGATCTTGGAGAAAATAATTTAAAAGATAAATGGGAATTAATTCTCTCCAAATTAGAGTTACCATCTACAAGGATGTTACTTTCACAACAAGCTGAACTAGAAAGTTTTGATTCTGAAAAAATCACAATTTCATTATCTCCAAACTGGGAAAACATGATTAAAAGCAGAAAAATCATAATTGAAAATACAGTAAAAAAGATATTTGGAGATCAAATAATACTTAATTTTTCTACTAAACAACTAACTAAGAGTAACCTAACAAACCCCCCAGAATTAACCCAAAATGAAGTAAAAAATTTGAAACCAATAAAAAAAATAGAACCAAAAACTAATTTATCACCAAAAATATCTAACGAGGAAACTTATGATGATAGTTCAAAAAACTTAGCAAATTTTTTTAATGGAGAAATTATAGACCTTGATGAATAAATTAAACTCCAGTATGAAGAGTTTTTCGCCAAAGTATCTTTTTAGGGAAAATAGACATCTTGATTGTTACCCAGGGGATTACTAGAAACCAATGTGATAAATAAAAAACCGATAGAAATACCATCAAAAAATTGCTTTTTTGCAATACGGGTACTTCGCTTTTGCAATAAGAACCGTACCAAAAAGCAATGCCAGATAACATAAAAGCAGTGAATGAAATAGGCCAGTAAATTGGTGAATCGAAAAAAGCAATACTGAAAACTAAATCAAATATAGAAATGATTGGCAGTGCATATTGCAAGATGAAGAAGTAAGTTAAATCAAATTTTTGCAAATAATCAATTTTATTAGTAACTAATTGATCCCCATAATCGAAGAATCTTTGCAAACCACCCTCTGCCCATCTTTGCCTTTGCGCTAATAAAGCATTTAAATTCTCAACTGCTTCCTCCATGACTGGAGGATCCCATAAGATTCCAATTCTAGATTTTGATAATAATAATCTTAAACTCAAATCAAGATCATCTGTAACGGTATCTTCATTAAAAGAACCACATGCCAATAATGTATCTTTCTTTATTAATTGGCCATTTCCCCTTAATTCAGATACTCCAGCAACTGATAATCTTCCATATTGAAAGATTGCGTCCATAGCCATCTCCATTGACTGACATGAAGTTAAAAAATTCTTACTTACATTTGTTACTGATTTTCTTAGTTGAACTGCAGACCAATCACCCTCTTTTACAAAACTAAATAACCTAATCAAAGAATCTTGTTTTAGTTCAGCATCAGCATCCAAAACCAATAACCATTCACCATGAGTAAACTTCAAGGCATAATTTAAAGCTCCTGACTTACCTCCACCTGCGTTTGGAGAACGACTTACGACTTGTAGCTTTTCATATTTTCTAGATAATCGATTTAAAATTAAAGGCGTCTTATCAGAACTACCATCATCGATTATGTAAATATTTAATCTATTTGTTGGATAATCTAAATTAAATAATCTTTCAACTAATCTTGCTATGACATTTTCTTCATCTCTAGCTGCGACTAAAATATCCAGCACGGGCAACTCTTTATCGGAAATTCTGCTGCTTACAGTATTTGAAACGTTGTTCCTTTTTAAATTTCTAGAAATAACTATTAAACCGTAAAAAACAGTCACAAAAGAAAGAATCAATATTAAGTAAAATAAACCTTCGATATTGTACGCATGAGGAATAAAAGCTACCAAAAAACAAGCACTAAGAAATATAAA
Organism: Prochlorococcus sp. scB245a_520K10; assembly: GCA_000634515.1. Taxonomy (GTDB): domain Bacteria; phylum Cyanobacteriota; class Cyanobacteriia; order PCC-6307; family Cyanobiaceae; genus Prochlorococcus_A. Next base: position 229,974 of record JFNU01000202.1, read on the forward strand.
CGACTTTAATCTTCGATTTTTATAAAAACCCTTACTCATAAAAGTAAATTTTTAATTACTTAACTTTCATTGAGACAATTTCTCAATTTTTTTTAGTTTTACATCTCGATAGTAATGATCCAATATTTGTTCATAAGAGAATCCTAATTTAGCCATTTCAATTGCTCCCGACTGAGATAAACCTACACCATGACCGAAGCCTCCTCCTCTCAAAAGCCATAAATCATCACTTAATTTATTAATAGTAAACAAATTACTAGGTATAAAATTTAATACCCTTCGAATATCATCTTTAACTAGAACAATAGATTTATTAACTTGATTCGTTAGTATTTCTAACTTTGTTACTCTGCCACTATTACCACGTTCAATAGAATTTAAACCCAAAACATCATCATTAATATTTATAAGTTTCTTTTTAATTAACTTTTCTTTAATTTCAAGACTAGAAATTTTCTTATTCCATCGAAAAAGAGAATGATTACTACCATAAAACTGTTCTTTATCAAAATCTAAAAAATTATTTAAATAAGATTCACTTTTAATTGGAAGTTTAAAAATTTTATTTAATGATTTAGAACCATCTATAACTGAATTGAAATAAGAATAATCTTGAATTTGCCAAGACTCACCTGCAGTAGCAGATACACCACCATTAGAACCATGGTAAAAAGCATTTATTGGTTGATTTCGATAAGTGAGAATCAAATTCGAAGTTGCTTCTATAGCTAGTTGTACTTTTTTATTTGTAATTTTAAAAGGCTTATAAACTTGACATTGAGTGCTTATACATAAGTGATATTTATCCATATTAAATCTATCAGAATTAAAAATTCCCCAAGTTCTTGCAATAACTGCTTGTGCCTTCAGTGCTTCTAAAGGAGAATTCGGTCCAATTTCGTATGGCAAAACGCCAGCCAAATAATCATCAAACTCAATTTTCTGTACTAAGGTCCAAGTTCCATATGAATCTTTTAATAAATAGAATTTTTTGCCAAAATTAACACCATTTATTTTTATTTCCTCCTCAGCATAAATATGTATAGGTCCTTCGAGTTTCATAACACTATATTCACTTCTTAGAACAGGAGTAATTTGAAAATTTTTTATTTTTCTGACAATCTTATTCTCAAATTCAAACTCTGGAAGATCATCTTCGAATGGAATCCATACTTCCCAATTGTTAGGATAAGCAACAGTCGTCTCAAATCCTTTATCTTTAAGTTTCTCTGCTTGTTTTTTTGCTGATTCATAACTGGCAAAAGGACCAAAAACAATTCTTTCAATTGCTTTTGGATTTTTGATGGGTATATCCACCCAGGTAATATTAATCTGTTTTGATTTATGCTTAATACCATTGGACGATATCAGATTTATGGAGCCTTTATCTGTAATAAAGTTAATTGTCTTTTTCTTAGAAAAACTATCATTTTCCCCACCTAGATATTGCTTTAAACCAATTAGAAATTTTCCTTTTTTAATTTCAGTATTGAGTTCAATTTTAAGCAATTCTTCTGCTTTTAAATTAAAAGGAAATTTGGTATTAATTATTAAAAGAGAAATACAGCTTAAAAATAAGTTTAAAAAGGCAAATTTAAGTTTCATAAGTTAGAACTTTCCTTATCAATTAAAAACTTTAATTTGCACCAATGCGTATAAAGGTTTAGATTATCCTAATTAAACACATTTGACTTAAATGTCTAAACTAAAAACTCGTAAATCAGCTGCCAAAAGATTTAAAGCTACTGCGACGGGTAAATTCATGAGAAGAAGAGCTTTCCATAATCATTTACTTGATCATAAAAGCTCTAAATTAAAAAGACATCTATCAACAAAAGCCGTAGTTGATGAAAGAGATGCTGATAATGTAAAATTAATGATTCCATACGCATAAATCTTTAACCAATTTTTTATTAGATATTCATGGCACGCGTAAAAAGAGGCAACATAGCCAGAAAAAGAAGAAACAAAATCTTAAATCTTGCAAAAGGTTTCAGAGGCGGCAACAAAAATCTTTTCAGAACAGCTAATCAAAGAGTGATGAAGGCTCTTTGTAATGCTTACAGAGATAGAAGAAGAAGAAAAAGAGATTTTAGAAGACTTTGGATTTCTAGAATTAATGCATCTGCCAGAATAAATGGAACAAACTACAGCAAGTTGATAAATGGCATGAAAAATTCAGAAATTATCATCAATAGAAAAATGCTTGCTCAATTAGCTTTAAACGATCCTAAGTGTTTTGAAAAAATTGTTTCTTCCGTTAGTACTTAGAAAAAAGAATATAATTTAAAAAAGTAATTATAAATAATGGAAATTTCTTCCTTTCAATCCTATTTAATAATACTTTTTGTTGTATTAATCATAATTTCTATTTTCGTATTCAGACAATTCCTAAAAACAAGAAATGAAGAATTAAATTTAGTAAAATTCGAGCAGAAAGGTTTAGATTCTCTTACTCAAGCTACAGAGTTATATGAATTTGGATCTATTCAGATAAAAAAAAGATTATATTCTGAAGCAACCAAAACTTTTTTAAAAGCAATTGATAATTATGAAAATGAACCTGAGGAAGCCAAAGCCATAATCAATAATGCTTTAGGCTTTTCTTATGCTGCTCAAAACGAATTTAAAAAAGCAATTAAACACTATAACTCTGCAATAAAATCACTTCCAGAATATCCTATAGCCCTAAATAACCTCGCATCAGCACAACAGCGTTTACTCGAATACGACTTGGCATATGCAACTTATCAAAAAGTTTTGATGATAGATCCAAAAAACAAAACAGCAATTAAAAAAAGTAAGGAGTTAGAAAAAAGAAATAATTACAAACCTTATAAAGGTATTAAAGATAAGGGATTCTAAACATGAAAAATTATTCATCTCTACTAATTGGAGGAAAGCAATTTTCCAGTAGATTAATGGTGGGCACTGGCAAATACAAATCTACTCAAGATATGGTAGAAAGTTTGTCCAATTCTGAAACAGAAATTATTACCGTCGCTGTTAGAAGAATTAAAAATGATCAGACCGGAGAAAATTTACTAGAAAAGATCAACTGGAAAAAATATTGGATGCTTCCTAATACAGCTGGTTGCGTTAATTCCGATGAGGCAGTCAGAATAGCAATTTTAGGAAGAGAGCTTGCAAAATTGTCTGGTCAAGAAGAAAATAATTTTGTGAAGTTAGAAGTAATTCCTGACAAAAAGTATTTGCTACCAGATCCAATAGAAACCCTTAAAGCAGCCGAAATTTTAATAAAAAAAGGTTTTGCTGTACTTCCCTATATCAATGCAGATCCTATTCTTGCAAAAAGACTAGAGGAAGTAGGTTGTGCAACTGTAATGCCATTAGGCTCGCCTATTGGCTCCGGGCAAGGTTTATTAAATTTATCAAATATAGGGATAATTATTGAGAATGCAAAAGTGCCAGTAATAATTGATGCCGGAATTGGGGTGCCAAGTGAAGCTTCTCAAGCTATGGAACTTGGAGCTGATGGTGTCTTAATAAATAGTGCAATAGCACAAGCTGAAAATCCTTCTCTGATGGCTCAAGCGATAAATTATGGTGTCAAAGCTGGCAGGCGGGCTTTTCTGGCAGGAAGAATTAAAAAACAAGACTTTGCAGTAGCAAGTTCACCTGAAAAAAACATATCTATCTAAATCTTAAATTGAGCAAAGTTTAAAAAGAGAGTAAAAATTTATGATTTGATTTTATTTAGCGTATTTAAGAAAGAAGATTTGAAACTATTTACAATGTTTTTTCGCAAATTGGAAGCACACTGTAGTAATTTAATAAATATATTATGAATCTATTAATTCTGGAGTTCTGAGTGAAAGTTATTGTTCTTGGTGGAGATGGTTTTTGCGGTTGGCCTTGTGCGGTGAATTTAGCAGAGCAAAATCATGACGTAATTATTGTCGACAATTTAAGTCGTAGAAAAATAGATATTGATCTTGAAGTAGAATCTTTAACTCCTATTTCTTCAATTACTGAAAGACTATCTGCTTGGGAAGAGATTGGAGGTAAACCTATGAGATTTCTTAACATGGATATCTCTAAACAATATCAAAAATTATTAAATTTACTCATTGAAGAAAAACCAGATTCTGTGATCCATTTTGCTGAACAAAGAGCAGCTCCTTACTCTATGAAATCAAGTTTTACCAAAAGATATACAGTAGATAATAATGTTAATGGCACCCATAATCTTCTTGCTGCAATCGTAGAAAGCAATTTAGATATTCATGTAGTTCATTTAGGAACAATGGGAGTATATGGTTATGGATCACATAGAGGTGCAACGATTCCAGAAGGTTATTTAAAAGTTGAAGTTCCACAACCCGATGGAAGCCGTTTTGAAGAAGAAATATTACACCCTGCAAGTCCAGGCAGTGTTTATCATATGACTAAAACTTTAGATCAATTATTATTTCTTTATTACAACAAAAATGATCTTGTAAGAATTACTGATCTACATCAAGGTATTGTTTGGGGAACAAATACAGAAGCAACTTCAAAAGATCCTAGATTGACAAACAGATTTGACTATGACGGAGATTATGGAACTGTTCTAAATAGATTTCTTATGCAAGCTGCTATTGGATATCCATTAAGTGTTCATGGGACAGGAGGGCAAACAAGAGCATTTATACACATAAAAGACTCCGTAAAATGTGTACAACTTGCTCTTGAAAATCCTCCCAAACCTGGAGAAAGAGTCAAAATCTTTAATCAAATGACTGAAAGTCATCAAGTTGGAGAATTAGCTAAAAAAGTTGCATCTCTAACAGGGGCTGATATCAATTATTTACCAAATCCAAGGAACGAAGCCGTAGAAAATGATCTAATTGTTGATAATAAATGCTTTATAGAATTAGGTTTAAACCCAACGACTCTTGATAATGGCTTATTAGAAGAAGTTGTTGAAGTCGCTAAAAAATACTCCAATAGATGTGATCTTAAGCGCATACCTTGTGTTTCATCTTGGACTAAAAAACAAGCTGAGGCTATAAAGACTAATTAAAATTTCTGAAATAATTACCTTAAGAAAGTGAAAATTGCATTGTTTACTGAAACTTTTTTACCTAAAGTTGACGGCATAGTTACAAGACTGACTAAAACGATTGAATTTTTAATAAAAAATGGTGATGAAGTTATAATTTTTTGTCCAGAGGGGTGTCCAGAATCATATATGGGAGCAACCGTAGTGGGAGTTGCTGCAATGCCATTACCCTTATACCCAGAGTTAAAGCTTGGTTTACCAGGTCCTGCTGTCTCAGATAAGTTAGAAAAATTTAACCCAGATTTGATACATGTTGTTAATCCTGCTGTACTTGGCTTAGGTGGCATATGGTTGGCGAAAACTAATAATATTCCTTTAATTGCTAGCTACCATACTCATCTTCCAAAATATCTGGAACATTACGGGATGGGTATGTTAGAGCCACTTTTATGGGAATTACTTAAAGCAGCTCATAATCAAGCTTTGTTAAATTTATGTACTTCCACCGCTATGGTCAATGAGTTAAAAGAAAAAGGTATTCAAAGGACTGCTCTATGGCAAAGAGGAGTAGATACTTACAGTTTTCGACCAGATTTGAGAAGTGAGAAAATGAGAGAAAAATTATTTGGAAAATATAAAGATGCTAAATACTTATTGATTTATGTAGGAAGATTATCAGCCGAAAAACAAATTGAAAGAATTAAACCAGTCTTAGAAAATATCCCTAATGCTTGCCTAGCACTTGTAGGTGACGGACCATATAGAAACCAACTTGAAAAAATCTTCGAAAATAGCAAGACTAATTTCATAGGATATTTATCTGGCGATGAACTTGCTAGCGCCTATGCCTCTGGAGATATATTTTTATTTCCCTCTAGTACAGAAACACTTGGGTTAGTTTTACTAGAAGCAATGGCGGCAGGATGTCCAGTTATCGGAGCCAACAAGGGGGGAATTCCAGATATAATTAGCGATGGGATTAATGGTTGTTTATATGATCCTGATGAAAAAGATAATGGGGAAAAAAGTTTGATTGAAGCGACAAAGAAAATTCTAGAGAATGAAGATAAAAGAGAATTTATGAGAAAAGAGGCACGAAACGAAGCAGAAAAATGGGATTGGAATCAAGCGACGTTACAACTTCAAAATTATTATTCAGATACTCTCAAAGAAGTAGATTAAGCTTAATCTAAATTATGCTACGTGTGGAGGCGTAGGATTACTATAAGAAGTTAAAGGAAGTATTAGAGTAGCGATATTTTGATTCTTTTCAGGCCTTTTTTTCTTTGAGAATTTTTTGCCAAAAGGTACTCTTATTACATTTGTTCCATCAATGGAACAAATATTTGAGTTATCTCCTGAAAAATTATTGACAAAATTTGGTAAGTCGACGTTTTTAACTGGCAGGTGCTTAACATTACCAGACTTGAAATCTTTGGTCATAGCTTCAAATACCCCAAAAAATTTGATGCTCGAATATTTTAATAAAAAAATTTAAAAAAATTCTATAAGAAAATATTAAATTTTTATTCACATTGATAATAACTAAGTAAATACAAAGACGCTAGTCCTTTAAGCACATTTTTTTTCTTCTAAAATCTCTCCTGGATTAACATTGCAAGAACAAATTAAATTGCGATCGCCATATGCATTATTAATCCTAGAAACAGAAGACCAAAACTTAATAGTTGTTGGAGTTTTATAAGGAAAAGAAGCTTTTTCTTTTGAATAAGGATAATGCCAATTATCAGCAATTAACTCTTTCAACGTATGGGGAGCATTGCTTATCACATTATTGTTATTTAATTCATCATTATTCTCTATTTCACTGATTTCTTCTCCAATCAATAGCATAGCTTCACAAAATCTATCCAATTCTGCCAAACATTCACTTTCAGTAGGCTCTATCATTATGGTCTCTGGAACAGGCCAACTTATAGTTGGAGCATGAAAACTATAATCTATTAAACGTTTAGCTAAATCATTTACACTCAAACCAGTTTTTGATTTTAAATCTCTAAAATCTAAAATACATTCATGTGCGACAAAATTATTTTTTCCTTTATAAAGAATCTTGAATTTATGCTTTAAAGAATGCGCAATATAATTTGCAGATAAAATTGCGTGCGCAGTTGCTTTCCTTAAACCACTAAAACCAGCCATTTTTATATACATCCAGCTTATTGGAAGAATACTTGCACTGCCATGTTTAGCAGAAGATACGTAATTAAAACTATTAGGTAAATTATTATCCATTAAAGAATGAGAAGGAAGAAATGGACTTAAAGTTTCTGATGAAGCAACTGGACCTACTCCTGGACCACCACCTCCATGCGGAATGCAGAATGTTTTATGTAAATTCAAATGACAAACATCAACACCATAGTTACCTGGTTTGCATAATCCAACCTGAGCATTCAGATTTGCTCCATCTAAATATACAAATCCTCCAACAGAGTGAATTAAATCACATATCTTTCTGATTTGTAATTCAAAAACTCCATGAGTAGAGGGGTATGTCAACATCAGGGCTCCAATTTGATTATCAAATTTCTTAACCTTGATCGACAAATCTTGAAAATCAATATTTCCTTCGTCATCACATTCAACAGTTAAAACATCAAAACCTGCCATAACTGCACTAGCAGGATTTGTTCCATGAGCACTTTTAGGAATTAAACATTTTTTTCTTGAAAGTTCGCCTTTTGTTTCAAAATAAGAATTTATTGCCAATAAACCTGCAAACTCTCCTTGAGAACCTGCATTTGGTTGAAAAGAAACTGATTTTAAACCAACAATATCACTAATCCATTTTTCTAAGTCAGATATTATTTTTGAATAGCCCTTAGTTTGATCTGGTGGAGAAAAAGGATGAATGGAAGATAAATTAGCCCAAGAGACTGGATTTAACTCTGCTGCAGAATTTAACTTCATGGTACAGCTTCCTAATGGCATCATTCCATCTACCAAAGAAAAATCTTTTTCAGCAAGTCGGAATATGTATCTCATTAATTCAGTTTCACTTTGGTAATTTGTGAATATATCTTGCTGCATCCAATCACTGGATCTCAAAGCTAAACTTTCTAGATGAAATCCTTTATCAAATGTTAAATGCTCAAAATCTTCTTTTTTTTCTAAAAGGTTTGCTATAAAAGTCACAATATCTTTGATTTCTTTTTCATTACTAAGCTCATCTAAAGAGATCCCAAAGCCAGTTGAATCTTCAATAGTTGATCCCAACGGCAAGATTCTTAAGTTATAACCATTTTTTAAAGCTTCATTATGGATCTTTTGGGAGTGCTCAGAATAAATATCAACACTATCAAATCTAATACCATCAGGAATATCAAAACCTAAATCAACTAAACATGACTCTAAATATATTCTCAACTCCACTAATCTCTTAGCAATTTGTGTTAATCCAGAGGGGCCATGATAAATAGCATAAAAAGAAGAAATTATAGCTAACAATGATTGAGCAGTACAAATATTACTAGTGGCCTTCTCCCTTCTAATATGTTGCTCTCTTGTTTGCAATGCTAGTCTTAAAGACTTTTCTCCATTTTTAGAGAGAGTTTGCCCAACAATTCTTCCAGGTATCAGCCTTTTATATTTTTCACTACATGCAAAATATGCAGCATGGGGGCCACCAAAACCCATTGGAACACCAAATCTTTGCATACTGCCCACTGCAACATCAACACCAAATTCAGAAATTGGTTTTATTAAAACTTGCGCCAGTGGATCAATACATGCCGTTACAATAATTTCTAACCTATGTGCTTGGGATATTAAGAATGTGGGATCAAATAATTCCCCATTTTTACCGGGTAACTGTAACAAAATTCCAAAAACATCATTATGACTAGGAAGATTGGATCGACTAAAGCGTTTTAAGCATATTCCCAAAGGTTTTGCTCTGGTTTGTAGAACATTAAAAGTATGATCAAAAACATTTGATTCAACTAAGTAAACTTTTGAAGATTTATTTTTTCTTGCTGCAAAACTCATGGCCATAGCTTCTGCAGCAGCAGTACCTTCATCTAGCAAAGATGCATTGGCGACAGAGAATCCAGTAAGTTCACAAACAATAGTCTGAAAATTAAATAAAGCTTCTAACCTTCCTTGTGCAATTTCTGCTTGGTATGGAGTATAAGACGTGTACCACCTAGGATTTTCGAGAACATGTCTTTGGATTACTTTAGGCATGTGATTGTCATAATAACCAAGGCCTATTAGAGATCTCATTTTGGTATTTTCCTGCGCAATCTCTTCTAATTCATTTAAAGCCTCAATTTCTGAACAACCTTGGGGCAATATTTCTGAAGATTTTTCTTTAAGCCGAATATCCTCAGGAATAACTTGATTTATAAATTGATCAATATTATGAAAACCAAGCTTTTTCAACATAATTTTCTCATCATTATCTCCCAACCCCAGATGCCTATCAATAAACAAATCTGACCCAATTTTGGATGTCATATTAAAATGTTTTTCTTTAAAATAGCTCTTTTTAAAAAGTTTGCCTTATTTTGGTACAACCTTTGATTGATATTCCTCAGAAGTCATCAAATCAGCAATTGATACTTTTGATTCTGGTTTCAAAATGACTAACCATCCTTCTCCAATCGGATCATTCTGTAATAGCTCAGGGTTATCGATAACACTTTCATTTACGGATACTATTTCCCCTGAAAAAGGCAGATAGACTTCTTCAACAGCCTTAACAGATTCTATTGTTCCAAAAGTCTCGCCTTTCTCTAAAGTCTTCCCTTGTTCAGCTAGTTCAACAAAAACAATATCTCCCAATTGATCTATAGCAAATTCACTAACTCCAATTTTTAACAATCCTTTTTCTTCTAAGACATATTCATGAGTATTAGCATAGTTGAGGTTGTCTGGAAACTGATAAGACATGATTAAGTTGATAAAGAAATAAGAGAATCCTTTGAAATTAAATTTTCATCTAATAGTTCAGATAATAATTGAATTAGTGCGATTTTGATGTGAGCTATGTGAGAACCACCTTGAACAAATATATTGTAAGGGTCTCTCAAAGGAGCATCAGCGGAAAATTCACTTGTACTACCTTGAATAAAGGTTCCTCCAGCCATTAATAATTTTGAATCATATCCATCCATTGATGATGGAACAACATTTAAAAAAGAATCTACTGGTGAAGAATTTTGAAAAGATTGACAAACTTTATGTACCAAATCAGGATTATTCAATCTCACTGACTGAATAAGATCAGATCTATAAGTTGCTGGCTCTGGCAAAACCTTAAATCCCAAATTTTTAAAAACTGCGGCAACCATATCAGCACCTTTTAGTGATTCGTGAACAATTTGTGGTGCTAAAAACAAACCCTGCAAAATTAATCTTCCTAGTCCAAAATTTATTCCTGCTGATGAACCAATACCTGGGGAAGTTAATCTAGAACATGCCATCTCAACCAACTCTGCATCTCCCGCAATGTACCCACCGGTAGGAACGATTGTTCCTCCCAAATTTTTGATCAATGATCCAGCAATTATATTTGCACCTTTAGAAATTGGTTCACTATCTTCAACAAGCTCGCCATAGCAGTTATCAACAAAGCATATGCAGTTAGGATCAAGAGAATGAATCAGACTACAAATTTTCTCTATCTGATAATTAGTAAGAGATTTTCTCCAACTATATCCACAACTTTTTTGTATAAATGCTACTTTGCATGAATTTTCTTTAAAAAAATGAACAATTTTTTCTTCAAAAGAATCAAAATTCTCGCAGATATTTATTTGCTTATATAAAACCCCAAAATCTTTAAGTGTGCCATTACCTCCTCCCCTTATCCCTATTACTTCTTCTAATGTGTCATATGGTTGTCCTGTAAGAGATAACATCACATCTCCAGGTCTAAGAATTCCAAATAAGACAGAACTTATTGCATGCGTTCCACTTACAAATTGCATTCTCACAGCTGCCTTTTCAGCGAGAAACAATCTCGCAAAAACCGCATCAATTTTTTCTCTAGATATATCATCATGACCACTACCAGAGGATTGATTGAAATGACTAGTAGAAACTTTTTCTTCCTTATAAATTGTCAAAATTTTTTCTAATTTCTGGAAAACCTGATTAGACCTTTCTTGAAAAACTTTACTTAAACTCTCTTCTAAGGAGAGAACAGCATTTTCTGCCAGTTTTAAGTTATTGTTTAATCTCATTAATTATGAAAACTCATGTTATTTCCAGAAGCTAAATTTCTTAATTCTGAGAGGAAAGCATTAGGTCCTCTACCCTGAAAATAAGAGAGTTTTTTTGAAGTCTCATATAAATCAAGTAGTTCTCCATCTAGTTCTTCTGCCGTATAGTCTCTTATTCCTGCTATCACCTCTGCAAAACGTTCTCTACGGCTAGATTTATTTACAGCATAGGCTTCCATTACCTTAATTTTACATGATCTCCAAGCCTTATTCTGACAAAAATGTACTGAAAGGGCATCACTCAAAGCAGAAGCTTCTTCATCTTCTATATACCAGTCAAAAGATGAAGGGAGAGATTTTAATCCTGAAAAAATCTCAAATAACTCCCCGGCCGACAATGGATTACCAAAATCATTTTTTAAGGGTAATGCAGATTCTTGCAAAGATTTCCATAACTCTGGGTAATCAATTTCTAAACGATCCCTGATTTTTTCTATACCTTGATCAAGAATCGTATTAACTTGAGCTAAAGCAAGAAAAACTTCAGGCCCCGGCGAAGATAATTTTCCGTTCCTAAGATTAGAAATTTGTGAATTATGAACTTTACCTAAATCAAGAATTTCAGAAAGTAATGGCAAAACCCTATGTGACCAACCATTTCTCTCGTGCCAGAGGTGTATTAAATGAGCCATAGCCCTTCGACCTCTAGATAATTTATCGCGATATCCGAGACTCACAGATAATTAAACTTATCAATAGTATAGTATGATAATATTACATATCGGTAATTTTGAAAATAGTATTTCAATATCATGAATTCAGTAATTTTCCAAGAAACAGCAAAATTAAAAAAACCTGTTCCAGCTGAAAAAGTAATAGAACTCTCAGAAAAATTACTAGAACCTTCCAGCCATTCAAAAAAATATCCTCCAAGACTACATAAAACTTGGGGAACAATAGTTTTTATGGCTGCAATTCATATTCTCTCCCTCATAGCTTTACAGCCCAAGTTTTGGAGTCTCCCCGCAGTTACATCATTATTATTTTTTTACTGGGTAACAGCTTGTTTAGGAGTCACTCTTGGATATCACAGATTGTTATCACACAGATCGTTCATTGTTCCAAGATGGTTAGAAAGATTTTTTGCTACCTGTGGAGCTATAAGTTGCCAGCATGGACCTATTGATTGGGTGGGTTTGCATAGGCATCACCACTCCTTTTCAGATACAGAAGTAGATCATCACAACAGTAAAAAAGGTTTTTGGTGGAGCCACATGGGTTGGATGTTCAAAGACGTTGAAGCACTAAAAGCCGTTCCAAAGCTAAGTGCAGATTTAATTAAAGATCCATACTATAGATTCCTTAATAAATATTTTCTATTTTTACAAATTCCTATTGGACTTTCTCTGTATGCAGTAGGACAAAAATTAGGAGTTGGTGGTTGGGCTCTGGTTCTATGGGGAATTCCACTGAGACTTGTAGTCGTTTACCACATAACCTGGTTAGTAAATTCGGCTACTCATTGTTGGGGTAAGGCGCCATTTGAAAGTGGTGATTCTTCTAAAAACAATGCGTGGGTTGCTGCATTAACATTTGGAGAAGGTTGGCATAATAATCATCATGCATTTCCCAATTCAGCAAAACAAGGATTATTTAGAGGCCAAATTGATATAACTTGGGAACATATTAAGATTCTTGCGAAATTTGGTCTTGCAAAAAAAGTAAAGTTACCCTCTAGGTCTTATTATTAAATATATTGTTCAATATTTTCATGGCTAAAAGAGTACAAGTTGCATTAACTGAATCAATCGCATCACTAGGTAAAGAAGGTGATCTAGTTGAAGTAGCACCTGGATATGCAAGAAATTTTCTATTACCTTATGGCAAGGCAATGAATGTAACACCAGCAGTCCTTAAACAAATTGAAAGGAAAAAAGAAAAAGAAAAAATTGCTGCTGATAAATTAAAGCAAGAAGCCTTAGATTTCCAAACTGCATTATCTACAATAGGTAGGTTCACTATCAAAAAACAGGTTGGAGAAGATGGTGTTCTTTTTGGAACGGTTACCAATGGAGATGTTGCCGAAGCAATAGAAGCAGCAACTAAAAAAGAAATTGATAGAAGAATCATCACAGTTCCTGATATTCATAATTTAGGTTCCTTTACAGCAAAAATAAAATTACATCCAGAAGTAAATGCAGAAGTAAATATTGAAGTAATAAGTTAATCAATTTGTTGCATTATTTTGAAAAGTAGCCAGAGTATATATCTAAGCAATTAAAGATATGGTTTCCGTACCTTTTCCAAATAATGGGCAAAATAAAAATTTTAAAAAAGATTTTAATAGTGAAAATGCTGGATTAGTCCCTCCTCAAAACGTTCAAGCAGAGGAAGCAGTTCTTGGTGGCATACTTCTTGATCCAGACGCGATCGGAAGAATTGCAGACTTAATTAAACCTGAAGCATTTTATATAAATGCACATCAAGAAATTTATAGAACAGCATTAATGTTGCATACCCAGGGTAAACCAACTGATTTAACATCAATGAGTGCTTGGTTAGCAGATAATGGATCACTTGAAAAAATTGGAGGGAACAGCAAACTAGTAGAACTAGTTGAAAATGTTTCCTCTACAGCCTCCATAGAACAAGTTGCAAATTTAATTAACGACAAATTCATGAGAAGGCAACTTATCAGATCTGGAAATGAGGTGGTTCAACTAGGTTTTGATCAAACTCAAGATACTAATGAAGTTCTAGATAAAGCGGAGCAAAAAATATTTGAAATCAGTCAAGAAAAACCTTCAAAAGGTCTGACCCAAGCAGCTGAAATCCTTACAAGTACTTTCAATGAAATAGAGTCGAGATCATTAGGTACTTCAGTAGCTGGAATTCCTGTAAATTTTTACGACCTTGATGCGATGACTCAAGGTTTTCAAAGAAGTGATTTAATAATTGTTGCTGGGAGACCTTCAATGGGAAAAACTTCAATAGTTCTTAACCTGGCTAAGAATGTTGCACAATCTCAAGATTTACCTGTGTGCGTATTTAGCCTTGAAATGAGTAAAGAACAGTTGACATATAGATTACTTTCCATGGAAGTTGGAATCGAGAGTGGCAGGCTAAGAACAGGAAGATTACAGCAAGATGAATGGCCTTTACTTGGAGAAGGTATCAATTCATTAGGTCAATTACCAATATTTATAGATGACAAACCTAACTTAAGTGTTTTAGAGATGAGATCTCTGTGCAGAAGATTAATAGCTGAACAAAAAAAAGAATTAGGATTAATTGTGATTGATTACCTCCAGTTGATGGAAGGATCAACCCCTGATAACAGAGTGCAAGAACTTTCACGAATAACAAGAGGTCTTAAAAGCATGGCTAGAGAATTAAAAGTACCAGTAGTAGCTTTATCTCAGCTTAGTAGAGGGGTAGAATCTAGAACAAATAAAAGACCAATGTTAAGCGATCTAAGAGAATCAGGATCTATTGAACAAGACGCAGATTTAGTATTAATGATTTATAGAGATGAATACTATAATCCAGAGACTGAAGATAGAGGAATTACAGAGATCATTGTGACTAAACATAGAAATGGGCCCGTAGGAACTGTTAAATTATTATTTGAACCTCAATTTACGAGATTTAGGAATTTAGCTAATTAAATCAATCCTAAAATGCAAGATCATCAAGCAACAAATGAATCTTTTGACATCATCGTTATTGGAGGAGGTCATGCAGGATGCGAAGCAGCTATAACAACAGCAAAATTAGGATTTTCTACAGCATTATTTACAATCAATTTAGATAGGATTGCCTGGCAACCGTGTAATCCTGCAGTTGGCGGACCAGCAAAAAGTCAGTTGGTTCATGAAGTTGATGCATTAGGTGGAATAATTGGTAAATTAGCTGATGAAACAGCTATACAAAAAAGAATATTAAATGCAAGTAGAGGCCCAGCTGTATGGGCGTTAAGAGCTCAAACAGATAAAAGAGAATACTCAAAAAGAATGATCGAAATACTACAAAATACAGATAATTTATCTTTGAAAGAAGCAATGATTACTGAACTGGATATTGCAAAAACTGAAGAAATTGGATTGAACTCAAAAAAAATCGTAAAAAAAAGAATAAAGGGTGTAAAAACATTCTTTGGTAGTTATTATTCGGCGAAATCAGTTATCATCACAGCTGGTACTTTTCTAGAAGGCAAAATATGGATAGGTAATAAATCAATGTCAGCTGGTAGATCTGGCGAACAAGCAGCACAAGGTCTTACTCAAAACTTACACGAAATTGGGATCAAAACAGAACGTTTAAAAACAGGAACTCCAGCAAGAGTTGACAAAAAAAGTATCATTTTTGATGAATTAGATATTCAACCCAGTACTGCAGCTGATAAATATTTTTCGTTTGATCCAGAAATCAAAAATAATATGCCCCAAGTTAGTTGTCATATAACAAGAACAACTTCTAAAACACATCAACTCATTCGAGACAATTTACATTTAACCCCAATTTACGGCGGTTTTATTGATAGTAAAGGACCAAGATATTGTCCATCTATTGAAGATAAAATAGTTAAATTTGCAGATAAAGAATCACATCAAATTTTCTTAGAACCAGAAGGAATTAATACCCCTGAAATATATGTGCAAGGATTCTCTACAGGTTTACCAGAAAATATTCAATTAGAACTTTTGAGAACCTTACCCGGATTAAGTGAATGTAAAATGTTGAGACCAGCATATGCTGTTGAGTATGAATATATTCCTGCAACACAGCTCCAAACATCACTTGAAACGAAAGAAATTGAATATTTATTTAGCGCTGGACAAATTAATGGAACTACTGGTTATGAAGAAGCGGCAGCACAAGGATTAGTTGCGGGAGTCAATGCTACAAGAAAACTAAACAAAATAGACCCAATAATCTTCACTAGAGAAAGCAGCTATATAGGAACAATGATCAATGATTTAATAACTAAAGATCTCAAAGAGCCATACAGAGTCCTCACAAGTAGGAGTGAATATAGGTTAACTCTTAGAGGAGATAATGCAGATAGGAGATTAACCCCATTAGGTTATCAAATCGGGCTAATTGATGAGAAAAGATGGTCGGCCTATCAAGAAAAAATGAAACTACTCGAGGAAGAAAAATTAAGATTAAATAACACCCGTTTAAAAAATACCAATGAAATATCAAAAAAAATAGAATTAGACACGGGATCAAAGATCAAAGGCTCAACAACTTTGAAAGAACTCTTAAAAAGACCAAACTTTCATTATTCAGATCTAATTAAATATAATTTGACTGAAAAAAATCTAGGTTCTTCAATACAGGAAGGTGTTGAAATAGATATTAAATACGAGGGTTACCTTAAAAGACAAAAAAACAACATTGAACAAATAAATCGTCAAAGCTGTAAATCTCTGCCCCAAGAAATAAATTATGAAAAGATAGATACATTATCATTAGAAGCTAGAGAAAATTTGAATAAGATAAAGCCAAAAAATTTTGGTGATGCTTCAAAAATTCCTGGAGTAAGCAAAGCTGATTTAACAGCATTACTTGTTTGGCTAAAAATAAGAGAAATAAAGAAAGAAAAGGCAAATATTTGTGTCGAAAAAAAGTTATCATCTTAAAAGCAATCCGTCAGAGCACTGAATAATAAACTTTTTCACTCACCAAAAATTTTATGGGAAGAAAAAGCCTCTACTTTTTTAGTGAAAAATTCATTACCAAAAATATCTGGTCCATGGAAATTAATGCTGCTTGGGGATGGAAGTCCAACTAGACATCTGCAGCTATTAACAAATCAAGAGACGAAAATTAAATTAATTTCTATGCAAATAGATCCTCTATTCATTGAAGAAGGTCCTCAAGAATTAAATCAGTTAAATGGACCTTTAATTAGAAGACAAGTGTGGATTAAAAACAATAATAAAAACCTAGCATGGGCTGAAAGTTGGTGGAATGCAGAACAAGTGAATGAAAATTTAAAAGCCAAAGAAGAACCAATTTGGAAGAATTTAACACAAGACAGATCAGAATTGTTTAGAGAAGTTGATCGAATTTCACTTGTTAATTCAAATTGGTTAGAAGATCAATTTTGTTTTAAAGGCCCATTCTGGTCAAGAAATTATAGATTTTTTAGAGACAAAAAGCCCCTAACAATTATTAGAGAAGTCTTCAATCCACATTTAGAAAGTTTATTAGGTTATTCAGGAATTGAAGAATTTAAGAAACTATACTCTCCTTCTTCTTGATCTGGGAAGATTTCTTGATTTTAATTGACCTTGTTGGGTTAATTGATCTCTTGAATTATTCTCTTTTTCTGAAGCTCTTTGCCATCTTTCAACTTTTAAATCCATTTCATCTGGCCAATCTTCATCTTGACTCTCTTTCACATAAGGTAATTTTTTTTGCTCAGTTGTCTGTAAGTTTTTTGGTTGCCTTAAAGATATTGCTTCTAAAGGTCTTTTTGAGTGCGTTTCAGCAGACTCATAAGAATTTGATTCTCTACTAAATGTCTTAATATCGTCATCATCGTCATAAAAATTTTGATCATCCCAGTCATCATTTTCTTCATCAAAAAATAAATCTACTTTTTCAGATACCCATCTTCCGACTTTTTTTACACCCTTACTTGTTATTCCTTGAAAATCTGAGTTCCTTCTTTTACCTGGCCTAGCACCAGATACTCCATCAACGAATTGTCTTCCAGTTTCAAAAATTTTATCAACTTGCTTATCAACAATATTTCTATCAAAACTATTTCTAAGATTTCTCATTCTCCTTGAATCCATAAATTATTAAGCTGTTTAAAATATAAATTACATTAAAAAAATAAATAATTCCAAATATAGAAACAAAAACACATCTTATTATTTCTAATCAAACAAAATTAAACACTTTTTATTCCAGGATCCATTAAAAAAATTTACACAACATTTTTTACAGGCAATATTTTTTATTCTTTTCCTATAAAAAAATTTCTCACCACAATTTTGACAAGTTCCTCTAAATTTTAATTCTCTCCTTTCTATAGGAAATGAGTGCCTTACAGCAATTTGAAAATTCTTCTCTTTCGCATTAATTTCATGCATTTTTTCTAAAAAATTTGGACCATGTATCTCATTTTTCTTTAATATCCTATCTACCCATGCATGAATCATTTCATGACATAAAGTACTGTTTATTTCACAAGTGGATAATTTACTCAAGATAGGTTTCGATAAGATAATTTCAGAATCTAAAAGACCATTAATTCGTTTTCTTTTATAAAAACCAGCAGTAGTTTTTAATCTATTATCACTCCATCTAACTTTGACTAAAGGATGATTATTAACCGTTAAAGAATTTTCAAAATATTGGCTATTAAATCTATGAAATAATGGTAAAAGAGGAATTAAAGGCATTATGGATTAAAATTAGTATTATTTTGACAAAAAAAGCCATCAAAAACGATTTCTTTTCTTAAAGTAATAAAAAACTCAAATTAACATGGATGCAACACTAGTTAAAGATATCGGAATTAAAGCATTATTAGTTGGCGGAGCAGTACTAGTTTCTTTTTGGACTTTTAATGCAGTCAAATTAGTTATAAGCGCCAGAGGAATTAATCCATTAGTAAGAAAGTTTTTTGATCAAATAGCTGCAGGCAGAATTGATGCAGCTTATGGTTTGACTACAAAAACTTATAAAACTCATGTTAAACGCCAAGACTTTCTTAAATTTTTAGCTAGTTTAAACCTCAACAAATACAGAAATTTAAAATCAGGAAGACCTAGAGTCCAAGAAGATCAAATCATAATAACTTTGAATTTAAAATCAGAAGACAAACAAGATGAGCTCCCATTAGATTTTACTTTCGCAAAAACTGACAATGATTGGAAAATAGACAGAATAGCTAAAGTGAATTAATAATGTCTTGTGAGGCAAAAAGAATTGTTTAAAGAAGAAATAATACATCAATTAGAATTACACCCAAGTAGATTAGATAAAGAAAAAATCATCTCAGAAGCAATGGAAGAAGGTATAGATGATTTTTTTGAAGGAATCCGTATGGCACTTGATCCATTGGTGACTTTTGGTGTAAAAATTGTTCCTGAGAAAGAGAATGACAAAAATCAAAATTTTTTATGGGAAGATTTTAGAAAATTAGCCAACAAGCTTATTCAAAGAGAACTTACTGGTCACGCTGCTCGCGATGCAATTCTTAAAGCTATGGAATCTGCAACAAAAGAAGAGTGGAATGGATTTTATAGACGAGTTTTAATTAAAGATCTTAGATGTGGTGTATCTGAAAAAACAATCAACAAGATAGCAAAGAATTTTCCCAAATATGCTATTCCTATCTTTTCTTGTCCTTTAGCTCATGACAGTGCAAATCATGAAAAAAAAATGAAAGGAAAAAAGCAAATTGAAATCAAATTAGATGGTGTACGCGTTTTAACTATTATTAGAGAAAATAAAGTAGAAATGTTTTCTCGTAATGGGAAACAATTCCATAATTTTGGTCATATTATCTCAGAAATACAAAACGTCTTAAAAGAAGACCCAGCACCTTATGACTTAGTACTCGATGGTGAAGTAATGAGCGCAAACTTTCAAGATTTAATGAAACAGGTACATAGAAAAGATGGCAAACAAACCAAAGATGCAGTTCTCCACCTATTTGACTTATGTCCACTTGAAAACTTCCAAAAAGGGAAATGGAACACCAAACAAACAGCAAGAAGTTTATTAGTTAAAAAATGGGTAGCAAAACATTCTATGCTTCTAAAACATATACGAACGCTTGAATGGGAGAATGTAGATCTCGACACTATTGATGGACAGAAAAGATTTATAGAGCTTAATAAATCTGCCGTGGAAGGTGGATATGAAGGAGTAATGATTAAAGATCCCGATGCTATGTATGAATGTAAAAGAACACATAGTTGGTTAAAAGCAAAACCTTTCATTGAAGTCACTTTAAAAGTTGTATCGGTAGAGGAAGGCACAGGTCGCAATAAAGGTAGACTAGGAGCACTTTTGGTAGAGGGGAAAGATGATGGGTATGAATACAGTCTTAGTTGTGGAAGCGGATTTAGTGATATCCAACGTGAAGAATATTGGTCAAAACGTAAGCATCTGGTTGGTCAACTTGTAGAAATCAGAGCTGATGCAAAAACTAAATCCAAGGACGCTATGGCTTTTAGTCTTAGGTTTCCTAGATTCAAATGCTTTAGAGGATTTAAAGCTGGAGAAAAAGTTTAAATTTAAAAAATTATTCAACATAGTAGTCAATGATAAATGTGGTTTTTAAATAAAAAAACTTAAAATATTGGTTATAAAATATAAAAATAATTATCAGGACTTTTGAGAGAATTATGAAGAAGAAAACAGTTTTCAACTACATAAAAACACCTTGTGGACAGGCAAAATATATCGAATTAGAAGCCAATAAAACTATGTTAGGTAAAGTTAGGCTATTTTGGTTTATCTTAATTGCATCTATTAGAGATTGGAATATTAAAGATTAAATTCTTAAGAGTTCTCAAAATATTCTCTGGAGTATTTAGCTAAGAAATATACAACCAAAAAAGTTGAAAAAACTCCGATGATAGTCATATACAAATTGTTTGGTGATTGCACATTTTTTAACTCCTGGAGACTTTTTGCCAAACTTCCTATTGAGCAATAAAGAAAAGTTCCTGGAATAATTCCAAGAAGGCCAAGAGAAAAATCTCTAAATTTAATATTATTCAAACCATAAAAATAATTTAGAATACTGAAAGGAAATATCGGAGATAATCTCGCTAAAAAAATTAATTTTAGTCCGCCTTTTTCTACTACTTTCTCCATAACACTTAATTTTGGATAACGGCTAAAAAGGTTTTTTAGCTTTTTTGCAAAAAAAGTTTTTGATAAAAAAAATGAAGCTGATGCCCCTATGGAAGCGGAAATGAAAACGATAATTGATCCTAAATATGAGCCATATAAAAAACCTGATAATAAAGATAACCAAGAAGCTGGAAGTATTAATAAAACAATTAAAATATAAATACAAACAAACGATAAGATGCCAATTCCAGTATTAAAAAAAAAAGACAAATTATAAATATTTTCTAGGAATATATTCATTCTCAATTCAATAGTTCGAGTTTTTTAGTAATCCTGTCCTTTTGCACCGAACCCTCATTTAATTTAAATCTGCATTCATCAACAATATCTTTTGGAGCCTTATCAACGAAATTTTTATTAGATAATCTCTTATTTAAATTTTCTAATTCAATAGTCACCTTTTTTAAATCCTTGGTTAACCTTTCCTTTAATGCATCTATATTTACAAAATCCTGAAAAGGTAAGTAAACCTCTAAATCACTAATTATCCCAGAAAAAGATTTAGCAAACTCTTTTTTATCAACAGCATTAGTTTTAAAAATAAATACTTCAGAAGATTTAGTTAAAGTTTGAATATCGTCAACTAAAATTTTTAAAAAATCAATCAATTCATCATTGTCTGAAACTAAATATACAGGACCTTTTTCTGATGGCTTAAGACCTAATTCAGCTCTCAAATTTCTAATCAGCCTAATAATTTCAAAGAGTTGCTGAAAAGAATTATCAAGCTTATTATCAACAAATTTATTTTCGTGAATTGGCCACTTTTGAAGAGATAATAATGCATTATCTGGTTTTATTTGCAGTACATGCCAAAGTTCCTCAGTAATGTGCGGCATAAAAGGATGAATCATTACCAAAATATCATTGAGCACTTTTATTAAAACTTTTTCAGATATTTGTCTATTTTTAGTCTCTTTATTATTAAACCTTTGTTTAGCAAATTCTACATACCAGTCACAAAAATCATTCCATGCAAATTCATATAGAAGTTTCGCAGATTCTCCCAATTTATATTCTTTCAACAAAGCAGCGACTTTTATATTTACCTGATTCAATTTCGATAAAATCCACTTATCACATAACTCTAAAGAAGTTTCATCACTCTCATTAAGCGAATAATTATTATTAGAAGTTTTATTAATTAAAACAAATTTAGTTGCATTCCATAATTTATTCGCAAAGTTTCTTGAAGCTTCAACAGTTGAAGATGTATCTTTTTTCCTATCAAAATCAAGCCGGATATCTTGTCCAGCGCCTGCAACTTCTCGAATTAAAGCAAATCGTAGAGCATCAGAACCATATTTATCAATTAATAATATTGGATCAATACCATTACCTGAACTTTTACTCATTTTTTTATTGTTTTCATCTCGCACTAGACCATGAATATAAACATCCTTAAAAGGAATATTATTCGTAAAAGTATTCCCCATCATTGTCATTCTGGCCACCCAGAAGAAAATAATATCGAAACCAGTAACAAGAACATTATTTGGATACCATTTTTTAAAATCCGGATCATTTGTATTAGGCCAACCAAGAGTTGAGAAAGGCCATAAACCACTTGAAAACCATGTATCCAAAACATCTTTATCACGAACCAATTTAATATTTAATCCAAATTTTTTATTAGCTTCGATTAAGGCATCTTCTTCATTTCTTGCAACGATATATGGAGTATTTTGTTCTATTGAGTCTTGAGAGTCATCTAAAACATACCATGCTGGTATTTGGTGCCCCCACCACAATTGCCGACTTATACACCAATCATTAATATTCTCTAACCAATCCTTATAAACTTTCTCCCAGCGTGGAGGAATAAACGATGGTTTTTTAGAATCAATTTCATTAAGACATCCTTGTGATATATCATCCATTTTCAAAAACCATTGTGTTGACAATAAAGGTTCAATTGGCACCTTACCTCTATCAGAAAAAGGTACAGTATGTTTATAATCCTCTATCTTTGTCAAAAGGCCTAAGTTATCCAATTCTTTGATAATTTTCTTTCTAGCCTCATATCTATCTAAATTTTGAAAAATACCTGCATTAATATTTAAAGTTCCATCTTTGTTCATTACATTAATCTGTTTTAAATTATGCCTTTTTCCTATTGCAAAATCATTTGGATCATGGGCTGGAGTAACCTTCACACAACCAGTACCAAAATCTTTATCAACATGTGAATCAGCGATAATAGGTATTTCTCTATCAACGAAAGGGACTTTTACTTTGACACCAATAAATTCTTTATATCTATCATCATCAGGATTAACTGCCACAGCAGTATCACCCAAAAGAGTTTCTGGTCTTGTTGTTGCAATTTCTAAATACTTATCTAACTGTTCACCACTTTCAGAAATTATAGGGTATTTAAAATGCCATAAATGACCATTTACTTCTTGCATTTCAACTTCAAGATCACTTACGGCAGATTGAGATTCAGGGCACCAATTAACCAAATATTCGCCTCTATAAATTAAATTCTTTTTATAGAGAATATTAAAAGCCTCAATAACTGCTTCATTTAATTTTTGATCAAGAGTAAATCTTTCTCTAGTCCAGTCAACTGAATATCCTATCCTTTTTAATTGAGAAACTATTCTTCCACCACTTTGTTCTTTCCAGTTCCATGCTCTTTTAAGAAATTCCTCTCTTCCAATATCCTCGCTTGTTTTGCCTTCACTTTTTAATTGTTTTTCTAGAATAGTTTGAACAGCTATTGAAGCATGATCAGTTCCAGGTAAACACAAAACATTCTTACCTAAAAGTCTTTGAAAACGTACTACAACATCTATCAAAGCCGTATTAAATGCATGCCCCATATGCAAAGATCCAGTTACATTTGGTGGCGGAATAACAACACAAAAAGGCTCCCCATCATCCTCAGGGTTAGGGCTAAACGCCTTTAGACTTTCCCATTTCTCTTGCCACTTTTTCTCTACTTCAAAAGGTGAATAATTCTCTAAAGATAATTGATCATTCATCTCTGTCATGTGCAAATTTTATTTCAATAAACTTTTTGTTTATTTTATCTTGAGAGCAGCCAATTAATGAAAATAATATTAGTTTGCAAAAAAGACACATTCATTCTACAAAAGTTTGAAGCCAGACCCACAGGAACAACGTTTTGCATTTTTTGGTGTTGAAATAAGAAATCCACCACCGCTCAAATCACCGTAATAATCTAATTTTAAATCTTTCAGTAAATTAAACTTTTTTACATCCGCGTATAAAGTTACTCCTTCAGTTCTTGAAATAGGGGATCCATTACATGTACCTGGCCTTAATTTAATATGCATCCATCCTTCGGAACAATTTTTATCCTCTACCAAATCAATCGACATTTCTCCTGGAGAACCTCCAAAAGAAGCTTGCCTAGATAGTTCTGAAGCAGCGCTTTGACTGATTGAAAGATTGACGATCTCAGTCATTAGAAAAAAAATAAATGGGCGATCCAGGGTTCGAACCAGGGACATCCTGCTTGTAAGGCAGGCGCTCTACCGCTGAGCTAATCGCCCTTATGATAAATCATTCTAATAGATGAAGTTGAAAAATTTATACAAAGTATTTAAATATTTCATGATTGAGGCAAAATTTAATTAATAAAATATATCCTATGTCCTCAAACAATAGATATAAATTAGAAAACAATTCCGATTTAGAAACTATAAATAGTTTTAAAATCTTAATATCTAATATCAAAGCATTAAAAGACAAAACTTGGGGCTGCCCATGGCAGAAAATACAGTCTCATATATCCTTGATCCCATTTTTGTATGAAGAAAGTAATGAATTTATAGATGCGATATATGAAAAAAATGCAGATAACATATGTGAAGAGTTAGGAGATCTTTTATTACAAGTAATGCTTCATGCTGAAATCGGTTACGAAGAAAAAGAATTTGCACTAAATGATGTTATAAAAAATCTAAATAAGAAAATTATTAATAGACATCCATATATTTTTAACAAAAAAGAAAAAGTATCATTAAAAAAATCACAACAGATTTGGAGAAATATAAAAAATTTAGAAAAAAAAGCACCTCATATGAAATCTTCAATTAGTAGAAATTTACATTTGAAAATTAAAAATTTACCTCCAACGATTGGTACAGATAAAATCACAAATGTTGTTAAAGAACATGGTTTCAAGTGGGAAAGTACTGATGAGATTTTTAAAAAGTTAGAAGAAGAGATAAATGAATTAAAAGAGGCAATTAAATGCAAAAATGATTCAGATATAAAAAATGAATTTGGGGATATTTACTTTACCCTTCTGAATCTCTCAAACTTTTTAAAAATAAATCCTGAGTCAGCTCTACAAAAAACTAATATAAAATTTTTAGACAGATTTTCAATCGTCGAAGAGCATGCAGGAGATAATATTAAAAAACAAACTTCCAAAGACTTTCAACGGCTTTGGCAAATAGCCAAACAAAAACTGGCGGGAAAAATTCTTAAAAGCAAATGACAAATATTACAACATGGATAGATGAATATCATAAAGGCTCAAGATTCGGCCTAAATGGGAAAATTCTAATTAAAAAAACCTCAAAATATCAAGAAATTATTGTTATTGAAAATGAATATTATGGTAAATCTTTAATGTTAGATGGTTGCTGGATGACATCATTAAAAGATGAGAAATATTATCATGAGTGTCTTGTGCATCCTGCATTAAGTAGCATTGACGAAAAATCTAATGTACTAATTATTGGCGGTGGTGACGGTGGTACTGTGAGAGAATGCGTTAAATATACTCAAATATCAAAAATTGATTTAGTAGAAATTGATGATGAGGTAATCAAAATATCTAAAAAATTTCTTAAAGAAATTGGAGGCGAAGCATGGAATGACAAAAGATTAGAAATACATGTTGATGATGGTGTTAAATGGGTAAAAAAAACAAGAGATAATTTTTACGACGTTATATTCATAGATTGTTCAGATCCCTCAGAACTTTCAAATTTATTATTTACAGATTCTTTTTATGAAGAATGTAAAAGAATACTTACACCAAAGGGGATATTAGCAACGCAAAGTGAATCTCCTGAATCCTTCAAAAATATTCACATAAATATTTTGAAAACCCTAAAAAATATATTTAAAGTTTCTGAAACTATGTATTCCTTTGTGCCTATATATCCAAGCGGGATTTGGAGTTGGACATTCGCTTCTTCAGAAGATCTAAATTTATCAAAGCAAAATTGTGATGAAGCCCTAAAAATAGAAAAAGGATGTGAAATTTGGAATTTAAATTTTCAAAATGCAGCATTCAAAATGATGCCAAATAAAATTGTAAAAGAACTAGATTCATAAGATGACAAAAAATTTATTTGATAACGAAAATGCAATTTATATGGGAGCAAAAAGAAGTCCTGAGAATTGCTCAATTGGTATATTTGGAGTTAATTATGATGGGACATGTTCGTTTAAACCAGGAGCAAGATTTGGTCCAGAAGCAATAAGACAAGTAAGTTCTTGTTTAGAAACATATTGTCCAAAAATAAAAAAAGACTTAAAGGATATTATGTATGTTGATTTTGGATCAATACTAATTGATAAAAATGACTCAAAGTCCGTTATTGAATGGGTTAAATCAGCAACAAATTATTTAATTAGTAAACGCCTTAGTCCTATTATGCTTGGAGGTGAACACTCTATTACAAGAGGTGCTATTGAAGCATTAGTAAAAAAATATCCAGATTTGATATTGCTTCAACTTGATGCTCATGCAGATTTAAGAGAATCATATATAGGTAATGAACATAGTCATGCCTGTACTATGAAAAGATGCTTAGAAGTGCTACCTGAAAAAAAAATTTTGCAAGTAGGAATTAGAAGTGGGACTAAGGAAGAATTTGAAATTATGCATAACAACAACCAATTAATTAACTTTTGTCCAGGCGGAAATGCACATGAGTTAAAACAAGCTCTTCTACCATACGCTAAGTCTCCAATCTATTTAACAATAGATTTAGATTGGTTTGATCCCAGTTTATTAGCAGGGACGGGCACTCCAGAACCGGGAGGATTTTTTTGGAATGATTTTGAAGAAGTACTGAAAACTTTAAAAGACTTTAGAATTGTTGCTTCAGATATTGTGGAATTATCTCCAGAAATTGATAAAAGCGGAGTAAGTAGCATAGTTGCAGCCAAAGTACTTAGAAGCTTAATTTTGTCATTAGAAAATATGCAATAAAAAATTTCTAAACTACAGTGTAAAAATACTAAATACAAACTAAATATTTCATGGATTTGCTAAAAAGTCCTCTTTATTCAAAATATGTTGAATCCAAGGCAAAATTAGTTGATTTTGCAGGTTGGAAAATGCCTATATCATTTTCAGGATTAATTAAAGAGCATGAATCAGTTAGATCTTCAGCAGGATTATTTGATATTTCTCACATGGGTGTGATATCTGTTAAGGGAATCAATCCAAAGGATTATATTCAAAAGCTTTTTCCTACTAATTTATACTCCTTTTCTGAAGGTCAGGGGCTTTATACAGTAATGCTCAATGATAAAGGAGGAATAATAGATGACTTAATAATTTATGACCTTGGTATACAAGAAAATGACATATCAGAATTATTGTTAATAGTTAATGCAAGCAGATATGAAGAAGATTTTCAGTGGATAAAAAATAATTTAAATAAATATGAAATTTCGATAACAAACTTTAAAAAAGACAAAGTACTTTTAGCACTACAGGGAAAAAACTCGTTCGATTTATTTGAAGAATGGATTGAATCTTCGATCTCACATATTCCTAACTTTGGATGCGAATATAAAATTTTTGAACATATTTCGCCTAAAGAAAAAATTTTCTTTTCAAAAACAGGCTATACAGGAGAAAATGGTCTAGAAATACTTTTATCTAAAAAAGCAGCAATTAATTTATGGGATTTCTCAATTTCCAAAAATGTTGCACCTTGTGGTTTAGGAGCTAGAGATACACTTAGACTTGAAGCAGGAATGCATCTTTATGGTCAAGACATAAATGAAGAGACTTCTCCATATGAAGCAGGGTTAGGCTGGCTAGTACATCTAGAAAATAATCACGAATTCTTTGGAAGAAGATTTCTTGAAGAGCAGTCAAGATTAGGTATTCAAAAAAAGTTAGTTGGTCTCTCTATAGAGGGTAAAGCAATAGGAAGAAAAGGTTGCGCAGTTCTTAAAGGTGAAGAAAATATTGGGAGTATCACAAGCGGCAGTTGGTCTCCAACTAAACAACAAGCTATAGCTTTTGCATACATCAATACTTCGCATGCCTTAATAAATAATGAAGTTCAAATATTAATAAGAGGCAAAAAATTCAAAGGGTTTATAACAAAAAGAGCGTTTTATAAAAAAAATTATTAACTAAATTTACCCTTAAAGAATTATTATAAGTTATTGATAAATAAATCATACTTAGATGAGAAACAAAATTTGCAAAGAACTCAATAATGCAGATATTGGTAAATTAGTTAATTTATGCGGATGGGTAGATAGAAGAAGAGATCATGGTGGTGTAATTTTTATTGATTTAAGAGACCATAGTGGATTCCTACAAATAACAATTAACCCCGATGATGGTGCAGATCTATTTAAACAGGCAGAAACTCTTAGAAATGAGACAGTAATAATGGTTAGCGGAATTATTAATGAAAGGCCAAAAGATTCCATAAATACAAATTTAAGTACTGGAGAGTTAGAGCTTAAGGTTAAAGATTTGCAAATTCTCAACCATATTAAAAAAAACTTACCTTTTCCAGTGTCTATACATGATTATGAAAATACAAAAGAGGAACTCAGATTAAAATATAGATACCTTGATTTAAGAAGGGGAAAATTACTAGAAAATTTAAAAACAAGACATAAGATTATTAAAGTTGCTAGAGAATTTCTTGATAATTTTGGATTTACAGAAGTAGAAACCCCATTACTTACAAAGTCAACTCCAGAAGGCGCTCGCGATTTTCTTGTTCCTGCACGTCTTTCAAATGGAGAATTTTTTGCTTTACCTCAATCCCCACAACTATTTAAACAACTTTTAATGGTTGGAGGCCTGGATAAGTATTATCAAATCGCAAAATGTTTCCGTGATGAAGACTTAAGGGCAGATAGACAACCAGAGTTTACTCAATTAGATATTGAGATGAGCTTTATTAGTGAAGAAGAAATAATTTCTTTTAATGAAAGTCTCATAAAAAAAATATGGAAAGAAGTGTTAAATATTAATTTTAATAATGCTTTTCCAAGAATGTCATGGCAGGCAGCAATGGATAATTACGGCACTGATAGACCAGATACTAGATATCAAATGTTATTAAAAGATTTAGGAGGAGTATTAGGTGATATTGGATTTAATATTTTCACCAAGGCAATTAAATCTGGAGGTTATATAAAATCCATAACAGTCAAAGGAGGTAATTCAAGTATTAGCAACGTAAGAATTAAACCAGGAGGTGACATCTTCCAAGTAGCTCAAGATGCTGGAGCTGGTGGTTTGGCATTTATAAGAGTCAAAGGAGATGAGCTTGAGACTATTGGGGCAATTAAAAATAATTTAAGTGAAGAGCATATAGCTGATATTTTAAAAATCACAGAAGCAAAAGATGGAGACTTAATCCTCTTAGGAGCTGGAGATAAACAAATTGTCAATCAGTCATTAGATAGGGTTAGACAATATATCGCAAAAGACTTAAATCTCATTGATAAAAGTAAATGGAATTTCTTATGGGTAACTGACTTCCCGATGTTTGAGAGAAATGAAGAGGAAAATAGATATGAAGCTTTACATCATCCTTTTTGTTCTCCAAAAAATATAAAATCTAAAGATTCTGAAAACTTGAAAAAAGAAATTGAGAGCTCTACAGCAAATGCTTATGACTTAGTTCTCAATGGATTGGAATTAGGAGGTGGCTCTTTACGAATTCATGAAGGGAACTTACAAAGAGAGGTTCTGAAAACGGTAGGACTTACTGATAAAGAGATTGATGAAAAATTTGGATTTTTAATAGAAGCCTTAGAAATGGGTGCTCCTCCTCATGGTGGAATAGCGTTTGGATTGGATCGTATTACCATGCTGATCATTGGTGCAGATTCAATCAGAGAAACCATTGCTTTTCCAAAAAATCAACAAGCAAAATGTCTTCTCACAAATGCACCTTCAAATGTCTCTAAATCACAATTAAAAGAATTAGATATTGAAATAACAATTGATGAATAAGAATATATATGGATGTTCTAAAAGTTTTTTGTTTAAATAAAATATAAGGAGGCTGTGCTTAATTAAAAATATTTAATGTCAAAATTTGTTTTTGTCACCGGAGGAGTAGTTTCTAGCATTGGTAAAGGAATTGTAGCTGCAAGCTTAGGAAGATTATTAAAGTCTAGAGGATATAGTGTTTCAATATTAAAACTAGATCCATATCTAAATGTTGATCCAGGAACAATGAGCCCTTTCCAACATGGAGAAGTATTTGTAACCGAAGATGGGGCTGAAACTGATCTAGATTTAGGTCACTATGAAAGATTTACTGATACTGCAATGACTAGGTTAAATAGTGTGACTACGGGATCTATCTATCAAGCAGTTATCAATAAAGAAAGAAGAGGTAGTTATGACGGTGGAACTGTGCAAGTAATACCTCACATAACGGGAGAAATAAGAGAAAGAATTCATAGAGTCGCCGCCAACAGTAATGCAGATATTATTATTACTGAAATTGGTGGAACAGTTGGTGATATTGAATCTCTACCTTTTTTAGAGGCAATAAGAGAATTCAAAAATGATGTCAATAGGAACGATGTTGCATACATACACGTAACATTACTTCCTTACATAAAAACCTCTGGCGAAATAAAAACTAAACCAACACAACATTCAGTTAAAGAATTAAGATCAATTGGAATTCAGCCAGATTTACTTGTATGTCGAAGTGATAAATCTATCAATGAAGCTCTTAAAAAGAAGCTTAGTGGTTTTTGCGGTGTCAGTATCAACTCTGTAATTGAAGCTTTAGACGCAGACAGTATTTATTCTGTACCTCTTTCTTTAAAAAAAGAAGGTTTATGCAAAGAAACCCTGAAGTATTTAGACCTTGAAGATAAAAAATGTGATTTGAAAAATTGGGAGCAACTAATACACAACCTAAGAAATCCTGGAGCTCCAATCAAAGTTGCTTTAGTAGGTAAATACATTGAACTTGGAGATGCATATTTATCCGTTGTTGAAGCTCTAAGACATGCATGCATTGAACAAAAAGCTTTATTAGATTTACATTGGGTAAGTGCTGAAATGATAGAAAAAAATTCAGCAGAAACTTACTTAAATGCAGTTGATGCAATTGTCGTACCCGGGGGATTTGGAAATAGAGGAGTCAATGGAAAAATTTCGGCAATAAAATTCGCAAGAGAAAATAAAATTCCCTTTTTAGGTTTGTGCCTTGGTATGCAATGTGCAGTTATAGAATGGGCAAGAAATGTAGCTAATCTTCCAGATGCATCTAGTTCAGAACTAGACCCAAATACTCCCAATCCAGTGATACATTTATTACCAGAACAGGAAGATGTAGTTGATTTAGGTGGCACAATGAGACTTGGGGTTTATCCATGTAGATTGACAAAAAATACAATTGGAAAAAACTTATATGATGAGGATGTTATTTATGAGAGACATCGACATAGATACGAATTTAATAATTACTACAAACAAAGTTTTTTAGATTCTGGATACAAAATTAGTGGTACATCACCAGATGGAAGATTAGTTGAGTTAATTGAGTTAGAAAATCATCCATACTTCTTAGCATGTCAATATCATCCTGAGTTTTTATCACGACCTGGCAAACCTCATCCTTTATTTAAAGGTTTAATAAAAGCCTCTCAAGATAAGTTCACTCAATCTAATTAATACTCTTTATTTTTTTGAATGAAGAAATGACAAATTTTTTACCCTTAGTCGAACAATTTCATTCATTACAAGGTGAAGGTTATCACGCTGGAAAAAGTGCATTTTTTGTAAGATTAGCAGGATGTAAAGTTGGATGTTCGTGGTGCGATACCAAGAATTCATGGGATGATAAAAAACACCCTTCTATATCAATTGAAAAAATAATAGATCGCATAAAAATTGCCAGAGACAAAGGTGCATCTTTTTGCGTTATTACAGGAGGAGAACCTTTACAACATAACTTGGATAATTTTTGCAAAGCCATAAAAAAAATTACGATGGGAGAAGAACAAAACTCAATGAAGATTCATATTGAGACAAGTGGAGTTAATTCAATATCAGGAAGTTATGATTGGATTACTTTATCTCCTAAAAGACACTCACCTCCAAAAGATTATTTTTTAAAAAACTGTAATGAAATTAAAATAATCATAAATGAAGTAGAAGATATTGAATTTGCTATTCAAATAAAAAAAGAAACTTTAAAACAATATCAACGCTCCAAAAGCGAAAATGGCCTAAAAAAAGAAGATAAAATTTTTTATTTGCAGCCAGCATGGAACAATGCAAATGGTTTTTCTCTTGCTATTGATTTCGTAAAAAATAACCCCGATTGGAAATTGAGCCTTCAAACTCACAAATACTTAAAAATTAAATGAAATCATATGACTCTTAAAAATCAATCGATAGTAATTTTATTATCTGGAGGTTTAGATTCTTCTACAGTTACTGGTATCGCAAAAAAATCCGAAGCTAAAATTTTTGGCCTTTCATTTGACTACGGTCAACGTCATAAAAAAGAATTAAATTCTGCATCAATAATTGCAAAACACTTTGATATCGAAGAATTTAAAGTAATTAAGCTTGACTTATCTTTGTGGGGAGGCTCGTCATTAACTGATACTCAAAAAAATATTCCGATAAAAGGAGTACAAACTAATAAAATTCCTAATACTTATGTTCCTGGGAGAAATACTATATTTATTTCCGTTGCACTAAGTTATGCAGAGGCAATAGATGCTGATTTTATAGGATTAGGAGTTAATGCACTGGATTATTCTGGTTATCCAGATTGCAGACCTGACTATATTAAAAAATTTCAAGAATTAGCAGATTTAGCCAATAAAAGAGGAAGAGAAAATAACCCAATTAAACTTTGGACTCCTCTATTAGATTTGAATAAAGAAGAAATATTTCAATTAGCTTTCAATAATAATGTACCTTTGGAAAAAACATGGAGTTGTTATTCAGGCAATTTAAAACCATGCGGAAAGTGTGATAGTTGCAGAATTAGAAATACAGCCTATAAAAAATGGCTCAATAACAAAAATAAAATATGAAGGTTGAAAAAATAGCTTTAGATCAATGGATCGAACCAGCATTAATTACGTATCATCTAGCAAAACAATTTGGAGATGAAGGATTAGCTTGGCTAGATAGTGATGGCAAAGAAAATGGTGAATGGTCATTTATAGGAATAAAACCTAAAAAAATCATCCAATCAAGAGATATAAACAACTTAGATAAAAATAATAATCCATTTAATCATTTAAAAGATATTAGTGAAGGATTTTGGATTGGATGGTTAAGTTATGAAGCTGGAGTATACATAGAACCAAAAAACCCATGGAGACAATCTGATATAGCAACTTTATGGATTGCATCATATGATCCAATCATTAAATGTAATCTAATAAAAAATGAAATAATTATCGAAGGCACAAACTCAGATGAACTTATGAATTATAAAAATATAATCAACAATATAAAAAATATTAAAGAAGAAAATATTATTAAAACTAATTTGAATTTTGATTTTTCAAAAATTAATTTGGAGGAAATGACTGAAAAATTTCAGAAAAATATTTTAAAATTGAAAAAATTAATTTCTCTAGGGGATTTATTTCAAGCAAATCTAACAACTAAATGCGAAATTGAATCTTATAAAAACTATAGTCCTCTAGATATTTATTTAAAAATAAGAATGAAATTAAGAGCTCCCTTTGGAGGAATAATAGTAAATAATAATGATAATCATAAAGAGGCGGTATTATCTACCTCGCCAGAAAGGTTTATAAAAATAGATAATAAAAATTTTGTAGAATCAAGACCTATCAAAGGAACTAGATCTAGAGATAAAGATTTAAATCAGGACGCGCTTAATGCTATCGATTTAATAACGAACGAAAAAGATAGAGCCGAAAATATCATGATCGTTGACCTAATAAGAAATGATTTAAGTAAAGTTTGCGAAACAGGAAGCATTATGGTTCCAGAAATATTAAAACTTGAAAGTTTCTTAAAAGTTCATCATCTAACTTCAGTAATCAGAGGCAAATTAGAAAAAGACAAGAACTGGGTTGATTTGCTAAAATCTTCCTGGCCAGGGGGTTCTATTACAGGAGCACCAAAATTAAGATCATGCCAGAGACTTTTTGAATTAGAAGAATACGAACGCGGACCTTACTGTGGATCATTTATAAAGCTTGATTGGAATGGAGAGTTTGACAGCAATATACTAATCCGATCATATTTAATCAAACATAAAAAAATCAAGATATACGCTGGGTGCGGAATTGTTATTGACTCTAATCCTGAAGAGGAAACTAATGAACTTAAGTGGAAACTTTTACCATTAATTGATGCATTAAAATGAGAGAAACAATAGGTTGGTACAAAGATCAATGGTTAGATATTGATAAAATATTAATCTCGGCGAATAATAGAGGTTTAAAATTTGGAGATGGAATATTTGAAACCATTTTAATAAAGAAAAACAAACCTATTCTTTTTGATGAACATCTAAAAAGGTTAGAAAAAAGTAGCAAACTTTTAGATATTAATCTAAAAATAAATGAATTAACTCTGAAAAAACTTATTAATGATGGAATTAAAAATTTATCGCTTAAGAATGATCAATTTGCTTCAGTAAGAATAAACTATAGTCGAGGAACTAATGAAGGTCGAACACTAACAATTGATAGCACTTTAGAAACAAAAGATTTAGATAATTTATGGCTTGAGTTCTATAGAATAAAACCAAATTTTAATCCGATAAGCGTTTTTATTAGTCAAACGGAAAAAAGAAATGAATTCAGTCTTATAAGTAAATGCAAAACATTTTCATATAATCAGGCAATACAAGTTTTGACAGAGGCTAAAAAAAAATCATTTGATGATTCTCTCGTGTTGAATACGTCAGGTGAACTTTGTTGTGGCAGTTCATTTAATCTTCTCATTAAAAGAAATAATCAATGGATAACACCTAGAAAAGAGAGCGGCTGTTTAGAGGGGATTATGATTACTAAAGCTTTAAAATTAAAAATTGTAAAAGAAGAATTAATATCTCCAGAATTTCAAAATGATGACATAATAGTTGCAATTAATAGCTTATCTTGCAGACAAATTAATCAAGTTAATGATTTAAAGCTTAAACCTAAATTCGATCCAATTTACTTTTGGGATTTATTATATAATTGAACTTTATTGATATCTGGTAAATAGACATCAGATACTTTAGTTATATTGTTATTGACCTTAAATTCAACAATTTTTCCAATAATGATAATTGATGGAGCTGAAAATTCTTTATCTTTGATTTTATCTGCGAGATTATCTAATTTCTCTATAAAACATTTTTGATTTTTCAAAGAAGCCTCTTGAATTACAGCACATTTTGTATCCTTACATAAACCACCTAAAATTAATTCTTCAATAATAAATTCAATATTTTTTATACCCATAAAAATAACTAAACTATCTGAAGATTTGGCTAAATCTCTCCAATTCACGCTCTTTTTTTCCTTATCTACATGCTCATGTCCAGTGACGAAAGTTACAGAACTAGCAGCATCTCTATGGGTCAGTGGAATACCAAAATATGTGGGAGCAGCTATCCCAGAAGTAATACCAGGTACTATTTCAACTGAAATTCCATTTTTTTCTAAAATTGATACCTCTTCACCGCCCCTAGAAAAAACGAATGGATCTCCCCCTTTAAGCCTTACAACATTTTTACCTTCTTTTGCTAATTTAAGAATAAGAGCATTAGTTTCAGCCTGAGGTACAGAACACTTGCCAGCTCTTTTGCCTACATGATAAATTTCTGTATTTTTTCCTGCCTCTTTAATTATTTCATCTGGAATTAATGCATCATGAACTAATGCATCACAATTTTTTATTAAACGTACAGCTTTAAGAGTTAAAAGCTCAGGGTCACCAGGACCTGCTCCAACTAAATAAACAATACCAAACACATTAATCTCCATTAACAAGTATGGTAGTAGAAGTTAAACGCAATGAAGGTAAATATTGTGAAAGACAGTTTATTGAAACCAAATAAAAAATTTACTCTCCTTAGTGCTTTTGTAACTCTTCTAAATGATCGATTAAGTGAAAGTATACTTTTGCCCATTTTACCTTCTTTTGTTTTACTGTTTGACTCTAAAGCTAGTACATATGGTTTATTATCATGTACATATCAACTAGCTCAATTTACAGCTTCACCTTTTATTGGACTTTTGAGTGATAGATACGGCAGAAGGCCTGTTACTCTTTTTTGTATTACAGGCTCAATAATTGGAATATCAATATTATCTTTTACTGTTCTTTTTAATTGGTCAAATTCAATAGCTACTATCCCATTATTTTTATTATTCTTAGCGAGGCTAATTGACGGCTTAAGTGGGGGGACTGCAGCCACAGCAACAACGATTCTTGCAGACATTTCAAGTCCTGAAAAAAGAGCAAAAACATTTGGACTGATTGGTGTAGCTTTTGGTTTAAGTTTTTTCTTAGGAAATATTTTCGTTGTAATTTTCGCAAAAAATACAAATAATAATTTTATTATCCCAGTTTTGATAGCCTCACTCATTCCAATAATCAACTTTCTATTAGTATTCTTTTACTTACCAGAAACCAAGCCTAAAAATGACTCAAATAAATCAAAAGCTATCTTAAGAAACCCTTTAAAAGAGTTATTTACAGTTTTCAAAGAAGAAAAGATTAAAAAATTATCATTAGCTTTTTTTATTTACTTTATTGCTTTTACTGGATTGACCAATATTCTTATATTTTTCCTTCAAGAATCTTTAAACTGGACGACCAAAGCATCAAGTGGAACTCTTGTTGTAGTAGGAATTATTGCCATTATTGTTCAGGGAGGACTTATTGGGCCTCTAGTAAAGAAATTTGGCGAAATGAGATTAACACTAATAGGATCAGGATTCATTCTTGTAGCATGTTCACTTTTAATAACTTCTCCAAAGGAGAATGCGACAATCAATATTTATTCAGCTGTTTCATTTTTAGCAATTGGAGCAGGGTTAATTACGCCAACTTTAAGAGCACTAATATCAAAGAAATTAGACGTTAATAAACAAGGATCGATTCTAAGCAACCTTCAGGGTCTACAGAGTCTTGGAGGCGTTTTAGGAATAGCAATGGCTGGAAGAGTTTATGATAGCTTCGGTCCTAAGTCACCCTTTATTGCTGGTTCCATTATCTTAATATTCATGATATATCTTATTGCAGAGGGGAAAAATAATAAATCTATTTATGATCAAAAAACAAATTTATTTTAATGACAAAGCAGGCCGATATTTTTATTAATAGAGAATTAAGTTGGATTAAATTCAACCAAAGGGTACTCCTAACTGGTATGGAAAAAGAGTACAAAATCCTAGATAAAGTAAAATTTTTCTCAATTTTTAGTAATAATCTTGATGAGTTTTTTATGGTAAGAGTTGCTTCTTTAAAAGCTCAAGTTGAAGCAGGAATTACAAAAAAAAGTATTGATGGACTTACCCCAAAAGAGCAATTAGAAAAAATCAACAAAGAAGTAAAAAATTTAACTACTCTTCAAGAAAACTTTGTAAACAGTGAGTTAAATAATGAATTAAAAAAAGAAGGTATAATTTTAAAAAAATATAAGGATCTAAGTGAAAATCAAAAAAATTGGTGTGATAACTTCTTTACTTCATCTATATTCCCCTTATTAACTCCATTAGTTGTTGATCCGGCACATCCCTTCCCATTTATAAGTAATTTAAGTTTAAATTTAGCAGCATTAATAAAGGATAGGGACGACTCTAAAAATCAATTTGTAAGAATAAAAATTCCTACAAAAAATATAAATCGATTTATACAAATTCCAAATGAAATAATTGATAGTAAAGAAGAAATCTCTCACATTTTTATAAGTGTTGAAGATTTGATTGGAAATAATATAAATACTCTATTTAACGGCATGGAATGTATAAATTACTCATTTTTTAGAGTGACAAGAGATGCAGATTTAGAATTAAAAGAACTTGAAGCTGATGATCTTCTTTTAGCAGTTGAACAAAGTTTGCAGAAGAGAAGATTAGGAGGAGACGTAGTTAGATTAGAAGTTGAATCAGATATCCCAGATAACATCCTAAAATTACTTATTGAAAGTATCTCAATACAAGAAGAATATATATACTCTTGCAAAAGTTTTCTAGGCCTTGATGATTTAAGTCAACTAACAAAAATCAATAGAGATGATTTAAAAGAAAATCTTTTAATTGGAAAAACTCACCGGCAATTAAAAAATTTAGGTTCGCATTCAAACAAAAATATCAATTCTATTTTCAAGCTACTTAGAAAAGAAGATATCCTACTTCATCATCCATACGACTTATTTAAAACTTCAGTTGAAGAATTTATAAACAGAGCCGCGGATGATCCCCTTGTAATGGCTATAAAGATAACTTTATATAGAGTTTCAAACGATTCGCCTATTATCGAAGCTTTAATGAGGGCCGCAGAAAATGGGAAAGAAATAATGACTCTCGTCGAACTAAAAGCAAGATTTGATGAAGATAATAATATTCAATGGGCAAAGCAACTTGAACAAGCTGGAATTCATGTTGTTTATGGAATAATAGGATTTAAAACGCATACAAAAATAGCTTTAATAGTTCGAAAAGAAAAAGGAAGGTTAAGAAATTATTTTCACATAGGAACAGGAAATTATAATTCTAATACCTCAAGGTTTTATACGGATTTAGGATTACTTTCAACAGACCCTGAAATTGCAACAGATCTACTTGAGTTATTTAATTACCTTTCAGGTTTTTCCAAACAAAAACATTTTCAAAAATTATTAGTTTCTCCATCATCGATGAGAGAAAAATTTATATTTCTGATAAAAAGAGAAATTAAAAATGCTGAGGAAGGTAAAAAAGCTGAAATAATTGCAAAAATGAATTCTTTAGTAGATCCAGAAATAATCAAACTTCTTTATTTAGCTTCAGACGCAGGAGTTAAAATTAATCTCATCATAAGAGGTATTTGCTGCTTGTATCCACAAAGAAAAAAATTAAGCGAAAATATTAAAGTGATAAGTATCATTGGACATTTTCTTGAACACTCAAGAATATTTTGGTTTTGCAATAACGATGATCATGAAGTTTATATTGGAAGTGCAGATTGGATGAAAAGAAACCTTGATAGAAGAATAGAGGCTATTGCTCCAATAGAGGATCTCAAATTGAAATCTCAACTATACGAGCTTTTGCAAAAATACATTAATGATGATTACTTTTCTTGGAAAATGAAAGAGGATGGTTCTTATGAAAAATATTCCTTAGATTCAGCAGTTAATCGTTCACAAATGGACCTCATACAAAAATAAAAAAATATTGATTTTTATAACATTTAAAAAAATACTTAATATTTTTAAATTTTTTTTATTTTTATATAAAGCCACTCATATCAATAGATTTGAAGAAATTGAGACAAAAAATTCTTTTTTTGTCTTTAAAGTTTCAAAGTAAAAGTGGTTTTTATTTCAATTTCAGTGCTAGCTTTTTAAAAAATCCATTATTTAGGAGGCCAGGGTGATGGGGATCCCTCTGGAATCTGCAAAAAGCTCGTCAGAAGATAATTTTGATGAGCCAAGATTACCAAACACTGCGGGCAAGCCTCGCAAAACAAAATCCAGTCTAACTTCAAAACAAAGCCAAAAGAAATCTGGAAGACTCGCTTCTGATTCTATTGGTCATTACTTAAGTAGTATAGGTAGAGTACCTCTTCTTACTCCAGCAGAAGAGATAGAGTTAGCTCATCATGTTCAACACATGAAAAAATTGCTACAAATTCCTGAAACTGATAGAACGCATCGGAATCTTTATCAAATTAAAATTGGCAAGAGAGCTAGAGACAGAATGATGGCAGCAAATCTAAGACTAGTTGTCTCTGTTGCAAAAAAATACCAAAATCAAGGGCTTGAATTATTAGACCTTGTCCAAGAAGGCGCTATTGGCTTAGAAAGAGCTGTTGATAAATTTGATCCTGCCATGGGATATAAATTTTCAACTTATGCTTATTGGTGGATTAGGCAAGGAATGACTAGGGCAATTGATAACAGTGCTAGAACTATACGTTTGCCTATTCACATAAGTGAAAAACTATCGAAAATGAGAAGGGTTTCTAGAGAATTATCACACAAATTTGGTAGACAACCTACCAGATTGGAAATGGCTACTGAGATGGGAATTGATCAAAAAGATTTAGAAGATTTAATTTCTCAAAGTGCGCCATGCGCCTCTCTTGATGCTCATGCAAGAGGCGAAGAAGATAGAAGCACTCTAGGCGAACTTATACCTGATCCAAATTTTGAAGAGCCCATGGAAGGCATGGATAGAACTATTCAAAAAGAGCATTTAGGTACTTGGCTGTCACAATTAAATGAAAGAGAACAAAAAATCATGAGGCTCAGATTTGGCCTTGATGGAGAGGAACCATTAACACTAGCAGAAATAGGTAGACAAATTAATGTTTCACGAGAAAGAGTAAGACAGTTAGAAGCTAAAGCAATATTAAAACTTAGAGTAATGACGAATCATCAAAAAGCAGCTTAGTCAAATTGATAAAATTTACGATAATTTTATTATATTTATTTTCAATTTTTTTAATATCAATAGTTTTTAAAAAATTTAATGAAGATAGCAAAGAAATTGTCAGAAAAATAATACATATTGGAATAGGACCTTTAATACCAATTGCACAATTTTTAAAAATTGATCAAAATTCAGCTCTTATCTTTACAGGAATTGTCTCATTAACGGTTCTAATTAATTACACATATAAAATATTCCCAACAATTGAAGATGTTGAGAGGAAAAGTTATGGAACATTTTTTTATTGTCTAAGTTTATTTATTTTAATTTCCCTTTTTTGGAATAAAGATCCATATGCATTAATAACTGGATTTTTTATCATGACATTTGGGGATGGACTAGCTGGTTTATTAGGCAAGAGCTTTAACTCAAAGAATTGGGTTTTTTTTAAACAAAAAAAATCTTTATTCGGGACTATGACAATGTTTTTAACCAGCTTGATAGTAGTTTGCTTAATAGGATACGCCCAACAAAATAGTTTTAATTTAAATTATTTTACAATAGCTTTTTTTGCGACTTTGCTCGAACAATTTAGTGTTTTAGGCATTGATAACTTGATTGTTCCAATTTCATCAGCATTATTTTTTAATTTTTTCATAACGAACTAATCGAATTATATAAAATAGCTAGTAATTTTTTTGTTGTTTCTATATCTATGCATGCATCTGTAATGCTTCTGCCAAACTGGAGATCCTCTTTTTTAAGAAGTTTTTGATTTCCTTCTTTCAAATGACTTTCAAGCATAACTCCTAAAATATTTTTTTCACCATTACTAATCTGAAAAGCTATATTTTTCAGCACTTCTGACTGTTTTCGGAAGTCTTTATTAGAATTTCCATGACTACAATCAATCATCACTTTATGAGGAAGATTACATTGCTTCAATTCAGCTGAAATTCTTTTAACATGATCACTTTCAAAATTTGGGCCTTTTGAACCTCCTCTCAAAACTATATGTCCATCTGGATTTCCCGTAGTATTAACGATAGAAGCCATTCCATTTTCATTTACACCTAAGAAATGATGCGATTTTGAAGCTGACTGCATTGCATTTATTGCAGTAGCAAAAGAACCATCCGTGCCATTTTTAAAGCCTATGGGCATTGATAATCCAGATGCCATTTCCCTATGAGTTTGACTTTCAGTAGTACGGGCACCTATGGCTGTCCAACTTATTAAATCAGCAATATATTGAGGAACAATTGGATCTAGTAATTCTGTAGCAGAAGGTATTCCACGAGTTGCTAGATATGAAAGCAAACTTCTTGCCTTTCTTAAACCAGTATTAATATCATAAGAATCATCAAGATGAGGATCATTTATCAATCCCTTCCAGCCAATAGTTGTTCTTGGTTTCTCAAAATATACTCTCATAATTATTTCTAATTTATCTTTATAAATTTCTCGAAAGTTTTGAATATATTTTGAATATTCCTTTGCAGCCTCTAGATCATGAATTGAACATGGACCAACAATGACTAAAAGCTTCTGATCATTATGATGCAGAATATTTTGTATCGATCTTCTAGTTTTAGATACTGTATTAGCAGAGGAATGATCTAAAGGTATATCATTATGTAATCTGCTTGGAGGTATTAATGGACGTGTTTCAACAACATGTAAATCTGATGTCTTTTCTAACGCTGAATTATTTGATGATGTCGTCATTGATTAATTAAGAAGTTTGAATATTTAAAAAAGCATTTATGAATACTCTCCTTTTCAATATTAAAAATAACAATAGATTAGGCATTAAACCTTACTAATGAAGAATTTGGAAACATTGCTAAAAGATTATGCAGATCATGTAGCTGAAAGAGCTACCAAAGGTATACCTCCTTTACCTTTAAATGCTGAGCAAACAAATTGTGTTACAAAATTACTTGAACAAGATAGTAATTACGATTCATCTTATTTACTTGATTTACTAATTAATAGAGTACCACCAGGAGTTGATGAGGCTGCTTATATAAAAGCAAGCTGGCTTACAGCTATTGTTAATTCCGAAAAATATTGCAAATCAATTAATCCTGAAAAAGCAATTGAAATACTAGGAACAATGATAGGTGGATATAATGTAAATTCTTTAGTTGAAATACTTAAAGGCGAAAATAATTTACTTGCTCAAAAAGCGGCAAAAGTTTTAAAAAATATTATTCTTGTTTACGATTCGGCTAATGAAATATATGAATTATCTCAAAATAATACTTATGCGAAAGAAGTTGTAAATAGTTGGGCAAAAGCAGAATGGTTCAAAAATAAAAAAATTTTAGACAAAGAAATTACTTGTTTAGTATTTAAAGTTGATGGGGAAACAAATACAGATGACTTATCTCCTGCTGTACATGCCACAACACGTCCAGATATTCCAATGCACGCATTGGCTATGTTGGAATTTAAAAAACCAGATGGACTTAAGATTCTTGATGATTTAAAAAAACAAAATTTACCAATAGCTTATGTTGGAGATGTTGTTGGAACAGGGAGTTCTAGAAAATCTGCTATTAATTCACTCATTTGGCATATAGGCGAAGATATTGCTTTTGTTCCAAACAAAAAAACAGGTGGAATAATAATTGGGGGTAAAATAGCTCCTATTTTCTTTAATACGGCACAAGATTCAGGGGCTTTACCTATAGAAGCTGACGTATCTCATATGAAAACAGGAGATATTATTAAAATATATCCTTATGAAGGCATCATTAAAAAAATTGAAAAAGATTCAAATACTGATGAATTAATTAGCAAATTCGACTTAAGTCCATCAACTCTTACTGATGAAATTCAAGCGGGCGGTAGGATAAATCTTATGATTGGAAGATCTCTTACGGACAAAATTAGAAACAAATTAGATTTTCAACCGAGTGAAATATTTATCAGACCACAAAATCCAACAAGTAGTAATTCTGGCTTTACTCAAGCTCAAAAAATAGTTGGAAAAGCATGTGGTTTAGATGGAGTTAGGCCAGGAATGACCTGTGAGCCAATTATGACCACAGTTGGGAGTCAAGATACTACTGGGCCAATGACCAGAGATGAACTAAAAGAACTAGCTTGTTTAGGATTCACTGCGGATTTAGTGATGCAAAGTTTTTGTCATACAGCTGCATATCCTAAACCAGTAGATCTCGTTACCCATAAAGAGTTACCTGATTTTATATCTCAAAGAGGTGGAGTAGCCCTTAAACCCGGAGACGGCATAATTCATAGCTGGCTTAAC
The DNA here is from genome assembly GCA_000634515.1 of Prochlorococcus sp. scB245a_520K10. Lineage (GTDB taxonomy): Bacteria > Cyanobacteriota > Cyanobacteriia > PCC-6307 > Cyanobiaceae > Prochlorococcus_A. The sequence continues at coordinate 274,159 of JFNU01000202.1, forward strand.
AGAATGCTTCTCCCTGATACAGTTGGCACAGGTGGAGATAGTCATACAAGATTTCCTCTTGGCATATCATTTCCTGGAGGCTCTGGCATTGTTGCCTTTGCCGCTGCAATAGGATCAATGCCATTAAATATGCCGGAATCTGTGCTTATTAAATTTAAGGGAGAACTATTAAAAGGAATTACATTAAGAGATTTAGTAAATGCAATCCCTCTCTTCGCAATTAAAAAAGGTCTCTTAACTGTTGAGAAGGCAAATAAGAAAAATATATTTAACGGGAAAATTATGGAAATTGAGGGATTACCAAACCTAAAACTTGAACAAGCTTTTGAACTAACTGATGCTACAGCAGAACGCTCATGCGCTGGTAGCACAATACTTTTATCCCAAGACACTGTTGAAGAATACTTAAGAAGCAATATATGCCTGCTAGAAAAAATGATTGAGAGCAATTATGAAGACTCAAAATCAATTACAAGAAGAATAAATGATATGAAAAATTGGTTAAAAAAACCCTCATTAATTCAACCAGATAAAAACGCTCAGTATGAAGAAATCATTGAAATTGATTTAGCAAAAGTAACACAACCTATAGTTGCTTGCCCTAACGATCCAGATAACGTAAAAGAGATCAAAGATGTCGCAAATACCAATATAGACGAAGTTTTTATAGGTTCTTGCATGACAAATATCGGTCATTATAGAGCCGCCGCGAAAGTTCTTGAAGGGGTACAAAATTTAAAAGCTAAATTATGGATTTGTCCACCTACAAAAATGGATGAAGATACTCTTAAGGCTGAAGGATATTACAAAATATTTGAAGATTGTGGTGCAAGATTAGAATTGCCAGGCTGTTCTTTATGTATGGGAAATCAAGCCAGAGTAGATGAAGGATCTGTAGTATTTTCGACTAGTACTAGAAATTTTGATAATAGACTTGGCAAAAATGCGCAAGTATTTTTAGGGAGTGCTGAATTAGCTGCAGTTTGCGCACTTCTTGGGAAAATTCCTGAAGTAGAAGAATATCAGGATATTACTAAAAATAAAATTAATCCATATTCAGATGAACTTTATCGTTATCTTCAATTTGATGAAATGCGCGATTTCAGTTTATCAAAGTGATCATGGATTATGCCAAACCTCATAAAAGAAAATACTCAAAAGACCAATAATAATTCTTCTCATAGCATCAAAAAATTATTAAGACAAAGATCTCTTGTCGTTGCATTATCTCTCTTACTAACAGGCTTAGGAGCTTCAATTACAAGCATATCTTTTAAAACTGGAATCTACTTCATTAACAATTGGAGATTAGCACTATTAGACCAATTCCCATCTATTGCAGTATTACCAATCTTTGGAGCCATAGGAGGAGCCATTGCAGGATATTTGATCAAAAATATTGCACCTGCTGCAAAAGGTTCAGGTGTGAGTCAAATCATGGGTTTTTTAAGACATAAAAAAGTGCCTATGAATATAAAAGTAGGATTAGTAAAGCTCGTATCAGGAATTATTGCAATTGGTAGTGGATTCCCTTTGGGTCCAGAAGGTCCATCTGTTCAAATGGGAGGATCTGTTGCTTGGCAAATGGCCAAATGGCTCAAAGCTCCTACAGCGTTCAGGAGAGTAATAGTTGCAGCAGGTGGTGGTGCTGGTATAGCTGCAGTATTTAGCGCTCCTTTAGGAGGATTTATTTATGCAATAGAAGAGCTATTAAACTCTGCGAGACCAGTGATTTTATTATTAGTAGTAATTACAACTTTCATCGCAGATTCATCTGCTGATATTATTCAAGCCTTGGGTTTAGATCCTAAAGCAGGAGGATTTGACTTTAACACAGGATTTTTGATTCAAAAAGAATATGACCCATCAGTTTTTTTCTTACCTATAGATTTTATTTACCTTGTTTTACTAGGAATAATTATTGGGATCTGTGCAGAAATGTATAGCAGATATGTTTTATTTATGCAAAATCTTGGGAAAAAGTGGTATAAAAATAAATTTGTTTTAAAAATGAGCATCTGTGGACTCATCTTAGGAAGTATCTATTCTTTTTTACCCAGTACCTTTCATAACTTGGATGAATTACAGAAAGTAATAGCTGAGCAAAATACAAGCATTGGGATTGCTTTATTAGCAGTTTTAGTATTGTTTATCACGACAGGTTTAGCTGCAGCATCTGGAGCTCCTGGAGGATTGTTCTATCCAATGCTTACTTTAGGAGGGTCAATCGGACTAATTATGGGGAGCTGGGTAGAAATTGCTACAGGACATGCACCAAGTACATATATTTTTGCCGGCATGGGTGCCTTCGTTGCAGGATGTTCACGAACTCCAATAACAGCTATGTTTCTAGCTTTTGCCTTAACAAAAAATTTATTAATCATGAAACCTGTCTTAATAAGCTGCATTGCCAGTTTCTTGATAGCAAGAGCTTTTAATGAGGAATCAATTTATGAAAGACAAATACAAATAGAATTAGAAGACTAAAAAAATTTTTAATCAAAAACAGCAGTTTTGCTGTTATAAACGAATACTTGATGGTTTAGATGTAATCTAACTGCTCTTGCTAGTGCAATTCTCTCAATATCTCTTCCTTTTCTAATCAAATCATCAACTTCGTCCCTATGACTCACGTTAACTGTGCATTGCTCTATTATCGGACCTTCATCAAGATCTTCAGTAACATAATGGGCAGTAGCACCAATTAATTTAACACCCCTCTTCCATGCTCGATGATATGGTTGCGCCCCCTTAAATGCAGGTAAGAAGGAATGATGAATATTTATTATTGAAGAAAACTGTTTTAAAAAAGAATCACTCAAAATTTGCATATATTTCGCTAATACAACAAGATCAATTTTATATTCTTTAAGTAAACTTAAAAATTGATCTTCAACATCAGATTTATCAATACTAAAGGTATCAATATGAACAAATTTTGCATTAAAGTCGTTTGCAATATTTTCGAGATCAGAATGATTTGAAATTATTAACGGAACTTTCATTTTGAGTTCACCATTTCTTACTCTCCAGAGTAAATCAATCAAACAATGATTTTGTTTGCTAACAAAAATAGCAACATTTGGAATCTCATCAGAATAATTTACATTAAATTTTCCATTTACATCAGCTGCTATTTTTTCAAATTCTTTATAAATTTCATCTCTATTAAAAGATGAATTTTTACAATTCCATTCAATGCGACTAAGAAACAAACCCGCATCTTGATCTGTATGATGATCAGAATGCTTTATATTGCCACCGTAATTTGAAATCCAACTTGTAAGTAAACTTACGAGGCCAGGACGATCGGGACAAACAATTTTGAATATAATTGAAGGATGTTCCAAAAATTCTTTAACTATTTATTCAAGTAAGCAATTATATCTAATATATCAATGAAAAGCCTAAAAGAAAATTTTCAAAAAGCACACATAGTTATTATTGGATCAGGAATTATTGGAAAATTTAATGCTTTAGAATTATCAGAATTAGGCTTTCGGATAACAATAATAGATCCAGATGAACAAAAAAATAGTAGCAATGCAGCTTTAGGCCTACTTATGGGTAATATGTATCAAAAAAGGAAAGGTAGAAGTTGGGAACTTAGGAGACAAAGCATTGAATTATGGCCAAAATGGATTGAATTTCTGAAAAAATTTAATTATGAATTAAACATTAAAAAACCATTAATTCAACTAACTACGAATGAAGAAAAGTTTAAAAAGTTGGAGAAATTTGTTTATGATAATAATAATCTAAGCTTACAAATTTTAAAAAGAGACTCAATAATTATCAAGAATATAAATCAAGCATTCCAAACAAAAAATATAAAAGGTATGATTTCCTTCGATGATGGAAGAATAAATGCTACATCGTTACTTAAGACATTAGATAAATATCTTAAAAATAAAAAAATAAATTTTGTAGATGAAGAAATAATAAAAATCAGAAAATCAAACAATCAATGGTTTTGTACAACAAAAAACAATAGAGATATCAAATCTGACATAGTTATTTTGTGTAATTCTCTAAAAGTGGTTGATTTAATAGATAACCTATCTCACAACATCAAATTAAAACCTGTTTTAGGTCAAGCTATAGAAGTTGACATAAATGATGCAGAAGTCGATTTATTAACACTTCCAAAACAATTCAATATAAATGGCAAAAATATAATTCCATTATCAAAAAACAAACTTATTATTGGTTCAACAGACGAATATAGTACAAAGCCAGAAAAAAATACTTTTGAGAAAATTATAAATTTTTTAGATAAACAACCAACTTGGCTTATCAATGGTCAAGTTAAAAAAAAGTGGTTTGGCGTAAGGTCTAGACCTGAAGGTGAACCTTCACCAATAATGAAAAATTTGGAAGATGGACTAATTATATGTACAGGGTTTTATAAAAATGGTATTTTGCTCGCACCAGCTTGTGCTAAATGGGTTGCTAATGAAATTAAAAATTACTTTTCCTAATCTTTTGATTCAGTAAAGTCTGCATCAATTACATCATCTCCACCTTTATCATTTGATTCAGTCTGATCAGGACCACTCGATGACCCAGGTGTAGGAGGCTGGTTACCAGGTTGCTGATAAACAGATGAACCGACTGCATAGAGTTCTTGTTGAAGCTCTTCAAGGAGTTTTTTCATTGACTCATAGTCCTCTTTTGAGGTGGCCTCTTTTAAAGCATTGCTTTTTTCTTCAACCTTAGACTTTGCTGCAGCATCAATTTTATCTCCCAATTCACCAAGTTGCTTTTCTGTCTGGTAGACAAGTGTTTCAGCTTGGTTCTTTAAATCAATCTTCTCTCTTTTTTCTTTATCTGCTGATGCATTTGATTCTGCGTCTTTAACCATTTTTTCAACCTCATTATCGGATAAAGTAGAAGCACCAGTGATAGAAATACTTTGCTCTTTACCACTTCCTTTATCTTTAGCTGTAACACTAAGAATACCGTTTGCATCGATATCAAATGTCACTTCAATTTGGGGCACACCTCTTGGTGCTGATGGAATACCATCTAATCTAAAAGTTCCTAAACTTTTATTATCAGATGCCATTTCTCTTTCACCCTGTAATACATGTATTTCTACATTGGTTTGTCCGTCTACAGCAGTTGAATATGTCTCGGATTTCTTTGTAGGTACCGTGGTATTTCTATTTATCATTTTTGTCATAACCCCACCTAAAGTTTCTACACCTAAAGAAAGTGGAGTAACATCAAGCAACAATATATCTTTAACTTCACCAGCTAAAACTCCTCCCTGAATAGCTGCTCCAACAGCAACAACTTCATCAGGGTTAACAGTTTGATTTGGTTCCTTACCTATTATTTTTTTAACTAAATCTAAAACTGCAGGTATCCTGGATGAACCTCCGACCATAACAACCTCATCAATTTCACTTGTAGAAATTTTTGCATCACTTATAGCTCTCTCAACTGGGGTTTTGCACCTATCAATTAAAGAAGCTGCTAATTCTTCAAATTTTGCTCTAGTTAGGTTCAAATCCAAATGTTTTGGACCTTCGGGAGTTGCCGTTATAAAAGGCAAATTTATTTCACTTTGCGTAGCATTTGAAAGCTCAATTTTTGCTTTTTCTGCTGCTTCAGTAAGTCTTTGTAAAGCCTGCTTATCTTGTCTAAGGTCAATACCCTCATTGGATTTAAAAGTACTTGCTAAATGATCTACGATACACCTATCAAAATCGTCACCGCCTAAATGTGTATCTCCAGATGTAGATAGAACTTCAGTTACTCCGTCACCAGCTTCAATAACTGAGACGTCGAATGTTCCTCCTCCTAAATCAAATACAAGAATTTTTTCATTTTCTTTATCCAAACCATATGCTAGAGCTGCAGCGGTTGGCTCATTGACAATTCTGAGAACTTCTAAACCTGCAATCTTCCCTGCATCTTTTGTGGCCTGTCTCTGAGAGTCGTTAAAATAAGCTGGAACAGTAATTACGGCCTGTGTAACTTTTTCACCAAGGTATTTACCGGCATCATCTGCTAACTTTCTTAAAACTTGAGAACTTACTTCTTCAGGGGAAAACTGCTTATCCAAAATAGGACACTTTAATTTAACGCTAGAACCAGATTTTTCAACAGAATAACTAACTTCTTTAGATTCTTCATTTACTTCATCAACTCTTCTGCCAACAAAACGCTTTGCAGAATAAAAAGTGTTTTCAGGGTTCATAACAGCTTGTCTCTTTGCGATTTGGCCAACAAGCTGATCTTGATTTTTTGTATATGCAACAACTGATGGAGTAGTTCTGAAACCCTCAGCATTTGCTATTACAGTAGGTTTACCACCTTCCATCACAGCTACACAACTGTTAGTTGTTCCTAAATCAATTCCTACAACCTTACCCATGGGTAAATTCTCATATTTAATATTCTCCATAATCGGTCATCGGCGTCATTATTGTTACTCAAAGACGGGGTGTGGTTCCCGAACAGATCGTTATTTTTTAAGGAAAAAATTCTAAACATGATTTCAAGTAAGACATCTTTTATTGCATTAATCGGCAATCCAGTAAGCCATTCCTTGTCACCGATTATGCAAAATGCTGCCCTTCAATATTTAGGCCTAGATTTAATTTATATTGCTATACCTTGCAAAGATAAAGATCTAGAATTAGTTCTGAATTCTTTGAAAAAAATTAATTGCAAAGGTTTAAACATTACAATTCCCTATAAAGAAAAAGTATTTAACCTCTGTAGTGAAATTTCGCCTGTTGCAAGCAAACTGAAAGCAATTAATACTCTAAAATTAAATTCTGAAAAAGAATGGAGCGCAACTAACACAGATGTAGAAGGATTTATTTATCCGTTAAAAACATTAAAATTAATAAAAAAAGAATCTATTGTTCTTGGCTCCGGGGGTGCAGCACGATCTGTTATTCAGGGATTAATAAATCTTAATTTCTCAACTATTTCAGTAATATCAAGGAATAAATCATCACTAGATGAATTAATAAAAAATTTTGGGAGTCAAATTGAAATACAAGGTTTGCTGAATAATGATAATAGGGCTCAAAATTTAATTGAAGAAGCAGATTTAATTGTAAATACAACACCAGTAGGAATGGAAACAACAAAAAATAAAGAAAATTTATTGCCATTTGGAGAGAATTTCTGGAGATCTCTTAACTCGAAATCAATTATTTACGATCTAATCTATAATCCTGCTCCGACTTCTTTATTAAAATTTAGCGCCAAAAAAGGATGCAAGACTATAGACGGTTTGCAAATGCTTGTTGCTCAGGGATTGAAATCATTATCATTTTGGACAGATGGTTTAGAAGTGCCTTTTCACATTATGAATGACGCACTCAAAAATTATCTTAAAAATAAATGATGCTAATTTTCAAGGAATTGCACATCATGATGTATCGTTAAGGATGAACAGACGCTCATCACATTAATTTATGAGCCATAGACCTTGTCTGAAACTATGAATGATCAACAATCTTATTACGAAACCATGTACATCCTCCGTCCAGATATTGCGGAAGATGAAGTAACTAACCACATTGATAAATACAATAAGCTTTTAGAAGATTTTGGCGGTACTATCCTCGATAGTCAAATGAGGGGTAAAAGAAGATTAGCCTATCAAATAGCAAAACATAGAGAAGGCATTTACGTCCAACTAAGTCATCAAGGTGATGGACAACATATTTTCAAAATTGAAAAAGCAATGAGACTGAGTGAAGATGTTATAAGATATATGACCGTTAAACAAGAAGGACCTTTGCCAGCTCCAAGATCCTCTACTAAGAGTTCAACTCAAACAGATGAAAAAGAGAATCCAGAAACTAAAGGTGAATCTAAGGAAAAACAGCCAGTAGTAAGCGCAGATAATTCAACTTCGAAAAAAGATAATACTGAAACTAAAGAAAATGCAGAATCTTAAGTATTAATCTTTTGTTTTTGAATTTAATTCAGCCCATATTTTATTAGACATGCCCCACATATAGATAAAACCCTCTGCTAAGGAGTGATTAAATACATCATTTTGACTATAAGTTGCCAAATCTTCCCTATAAAGTGAATTGTTTTTCGACATTCTTCCAATTACAATTGCGTTCCCCTTATGAAGTCTAATCTTTACTCTTCCATTAACTGAAGTTTGAGTCGATGAAATGAAAGCATCTAAACTATCTTTAAGAGGTCCGAACCAAAACCCCTGATAAACTAATTGACTCCATTTTTTTTCCACTATTCCCTTAAAGTCAATAACATCTGGGTTTAACGTTATGCTTTCTAATTCCTTGTGAGCTTTGATTAGAAGTAAAAGTCCTGGTGTTTCGTAAATCTCTCGGCTTTTGATCCCTACAACTCGATCTTCAATCATATCTATTCTTCCAAAGCCATGCTCACCTGCAAGATCATTAGCCTTTTGAATAATCTCCACTGGACTTAACATTTCATTATTAATTCCAACTGGCAGACCATTTTTAAAAACAATTTCTATATCTTGAGGAACATCAGGTGAATTATCAATTGATGATGTCATCGCAAAAATATTTTCAGGTGCTTCATGCATTGGGTCCTCTAATATGCCCGCTTCAATACTCCTACCAAGAAGGTTAACATCTATTGAATATGGTGATTTTTTTGATACCGGTGCAGGAATACCAAATTTTTCTCCATACAATATTGCCTCTTCTCTGCTCATATTCCACTCTCTTGCAGGAGTAATAATTTTCAAATCAGGACCTAAAGCATTAATTGCTAAATCAAAGCGAACTTGATCATTTCCTTTACCAGTGCATCCATGAGCTACTGCATCGGCATTTATCTCTCTCGCAGTATTTACAAGATTTTCAGCAATTAAAGGCCGAGCAAGAGCCGTAGATAATGGATATTTATCTAAATATAATGCATTTGCTCTAATAGCTGGAAAAGCGTATTTTTCAACAAAACTATCAACTAAATTACCAACGATTGATTGAGATGCACCAGAATTTAAAGCTTTTTGTCTAATAAGTTCTAAATCTTCACCTTGTCCAAGATCTGCCACAAAAGTAACCACTTCTGAAATACCATATTCATTCTTTAAATATGGAATACAAACGCTTGTATCAACGCCACCAGAATAAGCTAGTACAACTTTTTTTACCTGTTGCATTTCAATTTGCTCCATAAATTTTTATTTTTAACGTAATTAAGAATTTGATAACTTATTAAAAACTAATATTATTGTAACTAAAAGAGCTGGACCAAAAACTAGTAATACAAGAAGAAAGTTATTAATTATTAAAACATTGGGATTCAAGTATCCAATAAGCTTAAATAATCCAGATAGCAACAATGAGATTAGCCAGATAAAAAAGTATTTTAAATTTCCTTTATCAAACAAAGTTTTTCATGCGCATCATTATGTATTATCTTATATGTAGAACATAACCTTTAATGGACTCAAATAAATTAAAACTTAGATTAGACGATATTTCTGAAGTTAACCCTGCTTTAACTTGCTACCACAGAGATGATCCAGCTCCTGTTTTGCCACTAAGAGATGAACCAGATTTACTCTCTTGGCTTGAAAATACAGGAAGACTTGTTACTGAAAGCGAGGGAGATTCACAAGAGATTAGTACAATTGAAGAAGAAGAACTTTCAGCGCTAATGGGAGAAAAAGAAGATTATAAGACTGAAGAAGACCCTTCAGATGATGATTGGGAAGATTAAACAATTTAACTTTAAATCGTTAATAATATTAAATACCTTTGCTTTAATAGTTACCTCGTATTTTTTTAATAATTTTATTTGTATAGGGATCTACACTTTATTTTTTTTTATTTCTTTATTCACAACAAAGAATGGTCTAAAGACAATAAAAAAATTAAATTTACTTCAAAATATTAGGACAGAAGGTCCTGCTAATCACTTTAAAAAAAGTAATACTCCAACAATGGGTGGAATTTTTATGATAATTCCATTTTTGATTTTTCTTTTAATAATAACTATAAATTTAGGTTCTCCTAAATTATTGCTTTTATTATTTACTATTTTTGGTTTCTTTTTTACAGGCTTTTTAGATGATTATTTAAGCATTAAAAACAGAAAAAATACAGGATTAAAGTCAAAAGAAAAATTCATCTTACAAAGTATTATCTCAATAATTTTTATATTTGTAGCCTATGAAAACGATTTATTAAATCCATTAATTAAAATTTCTGATTCTTGGGAAATAAATACAAGTGTTTTTATATTTCCCATTTCTTTTTTAGTACTAGTTGGCATAAGTAATTCAGTAAATTTGACGGATGGACTAGATGGATTAGCAGCTGGATGCAGTGGGATTGTCTTTTATGGATTAGGAACAGAGATATTAATGAAAGAACAAAAAGAGCTTTTTATTTTTAGTGTCTTATGTTATTCAATGTCCGGAATATGTTTAGGATTTCTCAAATACAATAGCTATCCTGCAAAAATATTTATGGGTGACACAGGATCATTAAGTATTGGGGCTATCTTGAGTTCTATAGCGTTATTAACTAATAGCGTTTTTACCTTATCTATTTTCTCGGGCATATTTATTGTTGAATCTTTATCAGTGATGATTCAAGTGGGGATTTTTAAAATTACAAAAAAATTATTTTACAAAGGTAAACGCATATTTTTAATGGCTCCACTTCACCACCATTTTGAACTTAAAGGGATTAAGGAACAAAAAATAGTTGAAAATTTTTGGAAAATCAACATTTTACTTGTAATTTTAGGTATAGTTTTAAAAATCAATCTCTAAAAGATTTGTTATGAATTTTTTTACATGGAAAGATAATGGATTAACAAGTGACTGCTCTAGTCTTGATGCAATGGCATCAAGGTTTGAAGAAACTGCTAACTTAATGAAAAAACTATCTAAGAAAGGCTTCAAACTAAAGAAAACTCACAATAATCAACTAATTCTTCACCCTGATCCTAAAGTTTTTGATCAATGGGGTTTTATAAGTGAAGAACTCCCTTTTAAACAACTTTGTTTAATATCAGATGAAGAATAATTATTTAAACTTGAAAACTCTTTTGTCAGAATTGATAAATAATTATGTACATGAGTGTCCCAACTAAAGTGCCTATTAACACCCTCAATTCCATTTCTACTCCATAATTTCCACTGATTATTATTAGAAATTCCTTTTTCAAGAATAACTTTCAACTTGTTAATATCAGTAACATCTACTAAAAGTCCATTTTCACATTTTGAACAAATTTCTTTTGGTCCTCCATCATTTGTAGATATTATAGGCAATCCACAAGAGGAAGCTTCTAGAAGAGTTAAACCAAAAGGCTCTGTTAAAGCTGGATTTACAAATACACCCCCTCTGCTGGCAGCCCACCTATATAAAGCAGGAATTTGACACGGAAGATGCTTTTTGGGATAAGCTACCTTTCCATACAAATTATATTTATCAATCATTTCAAAAATATTATGGAATACATCTTTTTGTTGAGGGTCAAGTTTTGAAGTACTATCTCGACAACCTAAAATCAAAATTAAATTAGTTTTTCTTTTTAATTTTTCAGATCTTCCGTATGCCTCAATCAAAGAAGGAATATTTTTTCTTCGAACAGCCCTAGAAATAGTCAATAATGGAGGTTTAGCAGAATCCTTGAGAAAAGGTTTCATCATATTGTCAATTTCAGCAGTCTCTGTTGTCGAGTGAATATGGTGAAACTTTTTATGATCAACACCAGGCGGAATGACTTTTGCTTTTTGAGGTAAAAAAGAAGAATATTGAGAATATTGATAAACTGACTCTTGTTTAGTGCTTGTAACAACAATATCTGCGGACTTTAACGCTTTTTCTTCTGCCTCAATTCTTTTACTTATAGAATAAAGCTTTTCTATTTGATTATTTTTTAAACCAGTATCAAGCAATTTCCTCTGTTTTTCTCTTCCTAAGGAATGACCAGTAAAAATAAGTGGAACGTTTAGGGATTTACTTAGTTTGACACCTACATATCCAGCATCTGCATAATGAGCATGAATAAAATGAGGCTTTTTATTTTTTTTATAAAAAGAGATAAGACTTTCAGTTAGATGATCTAAATAGGGCCAAAGCAATTCCTTTCTTAAGTATTTATTAGGGCCAAATTTAAATCTTAAAATTCTAACTCCGGGTTCTACAAATTCTTCTTCTTCTGCATAGTCATTATCTACTTTAGAGTCGTTGATTAAACGAGTGACTAAATCTACTTGATCAACTTCTGAAGTATTAGCCAAACTTTTAACTAACTCTAAAACATATTGAGTTTGACCTCCTGTATCTGCATCCCTTCCTAATTCAAGATTTTTAGAACGTATAAGACCATGTAAATGTAAATGTAAAAATTTTAGCCTCATTCAGCAAATCCTCCGTTCAAAAGCCTTTAATACAAATAAGCTGAATTTCCACAGGAAATATTAAGAAACCATTATGATTTTAAATTTTTTAAGTTCAAAAATTTTTTAAAAAAGCATATGTGGACTAAAGTTATGCCTTTCTAAAGATGAATTTCGTTTGATGCAGATAATTTAAAATACAAAGAAATACAACAAAGATTTCTTATTTGAGAACTTTTTTAAGATATTTTGCTGTATGGCTTGTAGGGTGTTTTGCTACATCTTCAGGAATTCCCTCTGCGATAATTTCACCGCCTTTATCTCCTCCGTCAGGTCCTAAATCTATGATCCAATCAGAGCATCTAATTACGTCTAAGTTATGTTCGATAACAACTACAGAATTCCCTTTATCTACCAAACGTTGTATAACATCCATTAGTTTATGAACATCATAAAAACTGAGACCTGTAGTTGGTTCATCAATTAAATATAAAGTTTTTCCAGTAGCTCTTTTAGATAATTCTGTAGCTAACTTAACTCTTTGAGCCTCTCCGCCAGATAGTGTAGGGGCAGGTTGACCTAATTTGACATATCCTAAGCCAACATCTACTAATGTAGATAATCTATCAGCAGCTTGAGGTATGGCAGAAAAAGTTTCTGCGGCTTGTTCAACAGTCATTTCCAAAACATCAGATATATTAAAACCTTTGTATTTAACTTGAAGAGTTTCCCTGTTAAAGCGAGCTCCTTTGCATACTTCACATTGAACATAAACATCAGGTAAAAAATTCATTTCTATGACATTAACTCCCTGGCCTTTACAAGCTTCGCATCTTCCTCCTTTAACATTAAAACTAAACTGACCAGCCTGATAACCCCTTGCTTTTGCTTCCACAGTGGCAGTAAATATTTGCCTTATAGGATCAAAAGCACCTGTATATGTGGCAGGGTTGGATCTTGGTGTTCTTCCTATTGGAGATTGATCAATAACGATAACTTTATCTATTGCCTTTATACCTTTTAACTCTTCTACTCCTTGAGGAAAAGGAACTTTTAATCCTAAAGAATGACACAAAGCAGGGTGAAGCAATTCATTTATCAAAGTACTTTTCCCGCTGCCGCTAACACCAGTTACAGAGACTAATCTTCCTAATGGAAATTCTACAGATATATTCTTTAAATTATTTTTTGAGCAATTATTTAAAATTAAACTCTTTTTAACTGATGATCTACGTTCTTTTGGAGTAGGAATCGACTTCCTACCACTGAGATAAGCCCCAGTTAATGACCTCTCTGATTTTAAGACATCTTGATATGATCCTTTAGCAATAATTTCCCCACCGTAAACACCTGCACCAGGACCTATATCTACTAGATAATCTGCAGATTTCATAGTATCTTCGTCATGTTCAACAACAACTAAAGTATTACCAAGGTCTCTTAAGCTTTTTAATGTTTCTAATAATCTGTCATTATCTCTCTGATGTAAACCAATACTGGGTTCATCTAATACATATAGAACACCAGTAAGGCCTGCGCCTATTTGCGTAGCCAATCTAATACGCTGAGCTTCTCCACCAGACAAAGTCATAGCTGGTCTATCTAAAGTTAAATAATCTAGACCAACATTAATTAAAAACTTTAAACGTAAACGAATCTCTTTTAAAACCAATTCACCTATCTGCTTTTGTTTTTCTGATAAAGATATATTTTCCTTTTTAGTCTTACCTAATCCCATGATGCGCTCTATATGAGTTAAGGTTTCAGAAACGCTTATAGAAGTTAAATCAGTAATATTGTATGGACCAATTCTAACTGCCAATGCCTCGGGTCTTAATCTTTTTCCAGAACATGTCTTACAAGGAACTAATTCTTGGTACTTTTCTAATTTTTGTTTAACTGATTCTCCATTTGCTTCATTCAGTTGTCTTTCTAAGATTGGTAAAATTCCTTCAAAGGGTCTTTCAAAACCACTAGAAGTTTTAAAACGACTATCAGCTTGAATTAATATTGGTTTATCTGATCCTAAAAGTAGAACTTTTTTTTGCAAATCACTTAAATCTTTCCAAGGAGTTTTTAATTCAAAGCCATAAGCTTGTCCTACAGAATAAAGTAAAGAAAAGTAATAAGTATTATCTTTTTCGCTCCAAGGCGCTATTGCAGCATAAACCGGTAATGTTTTATCTGGGATAACTCTATCCGCAGTAAATTTTTTTAAATAACCAATACCATGACAGTCTGGACAAGCTCCATATGGGCTATTAAAGGAAAATAATCGTGGAGATAGTTCATCTACAATTGAACCATGAACAGGACATGCATAATTTTCTGAATAAAGTTTTTCTCTCTCTAGGTTAGGAGGTAATGTTTCTCCTTTTTTTGGAACAACTTCTACTACTGCTAAACCATCGCCTCTTTTGAGGCAAGTTTGGAGAGAATCATTTAATCTTTCTTGTATTCCTTCTCTTGCAATTAATCTATCAACTACTACCTCAATAGTATGAATTTGATTTTTATCTAATTCAATACTATCAGCAAGTTCTCTTACCTCGCCGTTGATTCTAACTCTAGCGAATCCCTCAGCAGCTAATCCACTTATTAATTTTGTATGTGTTCCTTTCTTCCCTCTTACAACAGGAGCCAACAATTGATATCTTGTTCCTTCTGGCAATAGAAGAATTTGATCAACCATTTCATCAATTGTTTGAGGCGAAATTGGAATCCCACAGTGATGACAATGTGGTTCGCCAGCACGACCAAACAACAATCTTAGATAATCTTGTATCTCTGTTACGGTTCCAACTGTTGATCGAGGATTATGACTTGTAGATTTTTGATCAATTGAAATAGCTGGTGATAAACCCTCAATATTGTCAACATCTGGTTTATCTACTTGACCTAAAAATTGTCTTGCATATGCCGAAAGACTCTCAACATATCTTCTTTGACCTTCAGCAAAAATTGTATCAAAAGCTAAAGAACTTTTACCGCTTCCACTAACACCTGTAAAAACTATAAATTTATTCCTAGGTAGAGAAAGGTTAATATTTTTTAAATTATGCTGACGAGCTCCTCTGATATTAATTGAATTATCTTCTTCAAAAGTATTATTAATCTTTTTAACCATGTTAAATCTTTCTATGGTTTAAAAAAGATATTATAGAGGAATTTTTTCTGTTTTATGCAGCTGCTCGATCGAGAAGTCTAGAAGCGTAATCATTTGCTTCGCTAGAACCTCCCCCAATCAGTTCAATTAATTCATTTTTTCTTTCTCTTTTTGTCGATAATTTTGATATGGAAGTATAAGTTATTCCATCTATTACATTTTTATACACCTTAAAGTGAGCGCATCCCCCAGCAGCTAAAAAAGGCTGATGTGTAATACATAAAACCTGTTGCTCTTTAGATATTTCTTTAATTAGTTCTACCAAAGCAGATAAAGATTTGCCACTTAAACCATTATCAATTTCGTCTAAAAAGAAAGTATTAGGTTTTTTAAAAATACTAGATTTAATCGCCAATAAGAATCTTGACATTTCTCCACCAGAAATAACACTTGATAAAGGAGCTAGCCTCTGATCAGGATTAGCAGAAAATAAAAATTGTATATCATCAATACCATCACCAGAGGGCTTACATTCGGAAAATTGAATTAAAAAATTTGCATTTTCTAATCCTAAATCCCTTAAAATGGAGATTACTGAATCCTGTAACTGTTTAGCAATTTTTTTTCTTTCAATAGACTTAGTGAGAAATAAAGAATTTAACTTACTTTGTAAGTTTTTAAATTGATTTTCCATATTACGAATTTCATTATCTTGATCGCTTTCTAAATAATATGCCCTTAATTGATTTCGCTTTTCAATAAGTTGAGGTAAATCCAATGAAAAATTTCTTTCCAAGTTTTTTAAAAAAAATAATCTTTTTTGTATCTCTGATAGATTTGATTCATTATTATCTATATCTTGTATATACGAGCTTAAAGCGAAAATTAAATCTTCAACATAAGTTTGGATATGTAATAAATTTTCTCTAAACTTATGAATTTTTAAATCAAAATCTGCTGTTTTATTTAAATTTTTTATGGATTGATTTATCAATGAAGCAACTGATGGTTCATCGTGACTGAAATTATTTAAGTTATCTAAAGATGATTGAATTGAATTATTAATTTCGAGATTATTTACAAGTTTATTTTCCAATAACTCTAATTCTAAGATTTCATCATTGGAATCTAAGTTAGCTTCCTCTAAAGTCTTCAAGATCTGTTTGATTACAAAGTTATTTTCTTCTTTCTTACTTGAGGATTCTATTTTTTCAGTAATTAATCCTTTTAAAATCTGACTTTCCCCCCATATATTTTTAATCTTTGCACTATTGTCTCTAAATTCTTGCGAACATAAATCATCAATAATTAATCTTCTCTGATCTTGAGAATCAAATATAAAAGTATCAGATTGACCTGCAAAATCTATTAATAATCTTCCAAGGTCTTCTAAAGATTTTTTATTAATTGATAAATTGTTTAGGCTATATTTAGATAAAACTTTATTCTTTTTTCTATAGGATATTCTTTTAATAATTAGTTCTGAAGAAGTATTTTTAAAACCATTACTAGTTAGCCAGTTCTTAATTTGAAAAGAACAAGAAAACTTTGCCTCGATAATACAATTATCTTTTCCTGGACGTATTAAGTGCTTTAAAGGTATATTAGTTCCACCAAATAAAACATTTAAGGAATCTAAAATCAACGATTTTCCCGAACCAGAATCCCCAGTAATGATATTCAAACCTTTTTCAAAATTAATTTCTATAATTTCTATTAGGGCAATATTTTCTAACTTTAATCGTACTAGCATGATAAAACTTCCTTATAAAAAAATTAACTTCTTTTTTAGAAAAATAAAGGTTTTAAATATATAAAGTTATGAAAGAAGATTTTACTGATTTTATTGAAGTATCTGGCCTGTTGGAATATGATCCAGATACAATATCAAAAATTTACAAAAAAAACCCTAAAAGGCTTTTAAAAAGACTTTGGCAAACACTTATTCCTATTTTTGCTTATATATTTTCTGTTGGTTGGGATAAATTAACTGGAAGACTGAAGAATGAAGCCAAAGCAAGATTTAGGGCAAAGGAATTAACAAATTTATTAGTAGAACTTGGGCCAGCATTTGTTAAAGCAGGACAAGCTTTATCAACAAGACCAGATATTATTCCAGGGATACTGCTTGAAGAATTATCTGAATTGCAAGATCAACTTCCAGGCTTTGACGGAGATAAAGCTATGGAATTAATAGAAGAAGATTTAGGGTCCAGAATAGATGAAATTTTTTTAGAAATTGATAAACAGCCTATTTCTGCAGCTTCTTTGGGACAAGTACATAAAGCCAAACTAAAGAATGAGGAAGTTGTTGCAGTTAAAGTACAACGACCAGGTTTAAGAGAACAAATTACTTTAGATCTTTACATTGTAAGAAATATTGCTTATTGGCTTAAAAATAATATTGGATTGATAAGAAGCGATCTCGTTGCATTAATTGATGAATTAGGGAAAAGGGTTTTTGAAGAAATGGATTATTTAAATGAAGCCGAAAATGCTGAAAAATTTAGAAATATGCATAAACATAACCAAATGATTGCGGTGCCAAAGATATATAAAGAAATAACTTCAAGAAGAGTCTTAACTATGGAATGGATCGATGGTACAAAATTAACCAATTTAGAAGATGTAAAAAAATTAGGTATCGATCCAGATAAAATGATTGACATTGGAGTGCAATGCAGTTTAGAACAACTTTTAGAGCATGGTTTTTTTCATGCTGACCCTCATCCAGGAAATTTATTAGCTCTGAAAGATGGAAGACTATGTTATCTAGATTTTGGAATGATGAGTGAGGTTTCCAGAGACTCTAGGTCTGGTTTAATACAAGCAGTTGTACATTTGGTGAATAAAAACTTCGATAAACTTTCTCAAGATTTCGTAAAATTAGGGTTCTTATCAGAAGAAGTAAATCTAGAACCAATAGTTCCAGCATTTCAAGATGTTTTTATTAACGCGGTTGAACAAGGTGTTTCAAAAATGGATTTCAAAAGCGTTACAGACGATATGTCTGGTGTGATGTATAAATTCCCATTTAGATTGCCTCCATATTACGCGCTTATAATTAGGTCATTACTTACATTAGAAGGAATTGCTTTAAGCGTAGACCCAAACTTTAAAATACTAGGTGCAGCTTATCCATATTTCGCGAGAAGGTTGATGGAAGATCCTGATCCACAATTAAGAGAAAGCTTGAAAGAAATGCTTTTTGATAATAAAAAATTTAAATGGGACCGCTTAGAAGATTTATTATCTAATGCCGCAAAACAAACAAATCTCGATTTAGAAAAACTTTTGGATGAAGTTATGAATCTTCTTTTTTCTTCAAAAGGAGGATTTCTCAGAAATGAAATAATTGAAGGATTAACAAACCAAATAGATTTATTTAGTCTGAGAATATTAAAAAATTTAAATAACTACCTTCCAAACTCCATCAAATTAAATACAACAGATGAAACCAACAATTTAAATGACCTTATAATACAAATAGAGCCATTAAGAAACTTTTTTGAAATTGTACAAAAAGTTCCTGGCTATTCAATTGATATTTTCATAAAAAGAGTTCCTCGAGTTATAAATGAACCTTATACAAAAGAAATGGGTATAAAAATTGCAAAAAAGGTAACAGAAAAAGGAGTTGTTAGACTTGTAAAAATTGCTGCTGGGGCAAATATTTGAAATGAAGTTAAATAAATTTTTAATAGTTAAAATAATTTTCATATTTATTAGTTCTCAATTAATTTTTAATGTTTCAAAAGTTAAAGCTGCTGAAGAAATTAAAATTGTATACAGCCTATTTTCTAGAACCATTAAAGTAAGTTCATTAAAAAAATTTGCTGAAGAAGGTAATTCAACAAAAAAACTTAAAAAAATTTTAAGAGCGACAGGTTCTCCTGATAAGGAAATTAGATCAGTATTAAATAAAAAATTTGAAATCCCGATTATAATTGCAAGCAAATTATTATATTCAGAAATAGGTAATATTTTTCTAACAAGACTTTCATATATTATTCATCCCCCTAAAGCAGATGACGAAAGAACCGGTATGTTAGCCCTTAGAGCAAGTGTAGTTCAAGGTATTAAGATAGGAAATGGAAAAATAAATCTTATAAATTTTTTTGAAGGATATCCAACTAAAACTGTTATTTTAGATGTCAATGCTTTGAGCAAAGTTATGAATAAAGTAGAATCAATTTCAGAATTATTAGATTTTTTTACAAATTCACCCTTAGAAAAAATTAAAACAAATTAAACAATTATGGTGCTATTAAATAAAATCAAAAATAAACTGGGTATTAACTATAGAAAAAAAAGATGGCCGGGTTTAATCGAAGCTTACAAACAATATCTTCCAGTTACGAAAAAAACTCCTATTATCTCGCTAAATGAAGGAAATACACCATTAATTCTCAGTGACTCACTTGGCAAATTAATTGGAAATGGAACAAAAGTTTTTTTAAAATATGATGGTCTAAATCCTACAGGATCTTTTAAAGATCGAGGGATGACTATGGCTATTAGCAAAGCAAAAGAAGAAGGTCGTGAAGCAGTTATTTGTGCAAGCACTGGAAACACCTCTGCTGCTGCTGCTGCATATGCTTCTAGGGGAGGATTAAAACCGTATGTTTTAATCCCAGAGGGATTTGTCGCACAAGGAAAGCTCGCACAAGCTTTAATGTATGGAGCTGAAATCATATCAATAAATGGAAACTTTGATAAAGCTCTAGAAATTGTAAGGGATTTATCTTCAGAACATCCAATAGAACTTGTTAATTCTGTTAATCCATATCGAATACAAGGCCAAAAAACAGCCGCCTTTGAAATTGTTGACGACTTAGGTTTTGCTCCTGATTGGCTGTGTATTCCAATGGGAAATGCGGGAAATATAACTGCTTATTGGTTAGGTTTTAAAGAATATTCAAAAATAAAAAGAAATTTGCAATTACCAACTATGATGGGCTTTCAATCTGAAGGATCGGCCCCATTAGTAAAAAATATAATTGTTAAAGACCCTGAGACAATTGCAACTGCAATAAGAATCGGAAATCCCGTTAATAGAGAAAAGGCAAAGAAAGTAAAAAAAGAAAGTAAAGGAGATTTTCAATCAGTTACAGATGAAGAAATAATTAATGCTTATAAGATCCTTGCAAAAGAGGGAGTATTTTGTGAACCTGCCAGTGCTGCTTCTGTTGCTGGACTCATAAAAAATAAAAATAGAATTCAAAAAGGGTCAAAAATCGTTTGCGTCCTTACTGGAAATGGATTAAAAGATCCTGATTGCGCGATTAAAAATAATGATGCTATTTTCAGGAAAAACATTGAGCCTTCGTTAAAAAATATAACCAAAATCTTAGGATATTAACATCCAAAAAAATTAGTGTCTGTGGAAATCAGTTATAAACAAGCTTAAATTGTTGAAAAACAAACTAAAAGTAATTCGTTTTGTTAATTAAAGAAAGAACTATTTTAAAAATTGGACTTTATTCAACAAATAAAAAATTTTTTCCACCTTTTTAAATATTTAAAAACAAAGTAATGTAGGTTGTTAAATTAAGAATTCCACAATTTCCACAATTACTACTACTACTAAATCATTTTATTTTTATTTACTTTTTATATTAGAAGAGTAAATAAAATAAGTTATTGAATTTAATTTACGAAAAAAGTATATTGTATTTGTAAAAAAGTTCCAAAGTCCGATGGAGATCATTTGTAATCAAAATGAGTTAAATAATGCTATTCAGTTAGTCAATAAAGCAGTATCTTCAAGACCAACTCATCCAATTCTTGCAAATATACTTTTAACAGCTGATCAAGGGACAAATAAAATCAGCTTAACGGGATTTGATCTCAATTTAGGAATTCAAACTTCTTTCGATGGAACTGTTACAAATAGCGGGGCTATTACAATACCATCAAAACTTTTATCAGAAATAGTTAACAAATTACCCAGTGAAACTCCTGTTTCCTTAGAAGTAGATGATAATTCTGAAAGTATTTTAATTAGAAGTGATAGAGGTTCCTTTAATATTAAGGGTATTCCCTCTGATGATTATCCAAACTTGCCATTTGTTGAAAGTGGAACTTCTTTAAATATTGACCCTAGTTCTTTTTTAAAATCTTTAAAATCTACTATTTTTGCTAGTAGTAATGATGATTCAAAGCAATTACTTACAGGAGTTAATTTTACGTTTAAACAAAATTATTTAGAATCTGCTTCCACAGATGGTCATAGATTGGCTGTAGCGTTAATAGGTAACGAAGAATTTAATGAAAATAAAGATAACTCACTTTTTAATGAAGGTAATCTATCAGTAACTATTCCAACAAGATCATTAAGAGAAATTGAAAAACTAGTTTCTTTAAAAAGTTCAGAAAAATCAATAAAGCTTTTTTACGATAAGGGTCAGGTAGTTTTTATTTCTTCTAATCAAATAATTACAACTAGAACTCTCGAAGGTACCTATCCGAATTATTCACAATTAATTCCTGATAATTTTTCTAAGATTTTTAATTTTAATACTAAAAGATTAATTGACGCATTAGAAAGAATTGCTGTTTTGGCAGATCAGCAGAGTAATGTTGTGAAGATTAAATTAGACGATAAAGATTCAGCTTCAATTAGTGCAGATGCACAAGATATTGGAAATGCTAACGAAACCATACCTGTTTCATACTCTGGGGAAAATTTTGATATTGCATTTAATGTTAGATATCTCTTAGAAGGTTTAAGAGTTATTTCTTCAGAAAATGTACTTTTAAAATGTAATCTTTCAACTACTCCAGCTGTTTTTGTACCAGAAGATAATCTGAATTCTTTTACTTATTTAGTTATGCCTGTACAGGTTCGTTCCTAATTTGAAATTACCTAAAGAAATTTTATTAAGTGAATTACTAAATTACAGTGTTAAGGGAAATTTGGCTCTTAATTACGGAAATGGTGAAAATGTTTGGATGCATCCTCCAGTGCATCGAATTTTAGGATGGTACTCTCGTCCTTCAAATTTTGATTTAAAACGTAATGTTTGGCGATTAAATCAAATTAGTCAAATAATAGATAATGAAATTTATGTAAAAGGCGAGCCAGCTATTTCTGATTTGGCAACTTTAAATAGGTTCCCAACTTTAATAGAAGCTAATCTTATAAATATTAATGGTTCAAAAATAGGAGTTATTGCTGATTTTTTATTCGAAATAAAAACGGGGAAAATTAAATATTATTTAGTTTCTCGATCTAATCCTAAAATTCCAGGTTCTAGCAGATGGAAATTAAATATTGAAAATATTAATGATCAACAACCAGGTTTAGTTTTTTGTGAAAGTAGTTCTTTAGATGATTTATTTTTAATAAAATCAAGTTTTAAAAATGAATTTTTGCAAAAAGGAAAAAAAATTTTTACTAGATTTGATGATATGAAAAATATTGCAGCTAATAGATTAGAGGATTGGCTTGAAGAAGATGAAGATATAAACCAAAAGTTAGATTTAGAAGAAGAAAGTTTTTATAATGATGATAGTACATCAAGATCTTTTAGTGATAAAAAAGAAGATGACCCTTGGATTTAAAGAATGATAAATTTTGAAAATAATGATCTATATGATCTTAATGAAGTATTGAAAATTGAAAATTTAACAATTAATGATTATGAAGAAATTTGTAAAAGATTAAATAGAAAACCAAATAGGACTGAACTAGGAATGTTTGGTGTTATGTGGTCCGAACATTGTTGTTATAGAAATTCAAAACCTTTATTAACTAAGTTTCCCACTAAAGGAAAAAATATTTTGGTAGGTCCTGGAGAAAATGCTGGTGTTATTGATGTAGGAAATAATCAAAAACTTGTTTTTAAAATAGAAAGTCATAATCATCCTTCTGCAATTGAACCTTTTCAAGGAGCCGCAACAGGAGTAGGAGGAATATTAAGAGATATTTTTACAATGGGAGCAAGGCCAATCGCAGTATTGAATTCACTTAGATTCGGAAATCTTGATAAGCAATCAAATATTGATTTGCTTCGAGGAGTTGTATCAGGTATTGCACATTATGGAAATTGCGTAGGTGTACCTACGGTTGGAGGTGAAATTGATTTCGATGATAGTTACTCTGGAAATCCCTTAGTCAATGTTATGGCTTTAGGACTTTTAGAGACTAATGAAATTGTTTGTTCCGGAGCAAAAAATGTAGGATCACCTGTATTATATGTTGGTAACACTACTGGCAGAGATGGAGTTGGAGGTGCTAGCTTCGCAAGTTCTGAATTAACTACTGCATCATTAGATGACAGACCTGCAGTACAAGTAGGAGATCCATTTATTGAGAAAAGTCTTATAGAAGCTTGTTTAGATGCTTTTAAGACAGGAGATGTAATTGCAGCTCAAGATATGGGTGCAGCAGGTTTAACTTGTAGTAGTGCAGAAATGGCTGCCAATGGAAATTTAGGTATATCTATTGATTTAGATTTGGTTCCTTCTAGAGAAGATAATATGTCTTCATATCAATATTTACTATCTGAATCGCAAGAGAGAATGTTATTCGTCGTGAAGGAAGAAAAAATTAAAACTCTTATTGAAAAATTTAATAAATGGGGATTATATGCCAATGTAATTGGTGAAGTAATAGATAGTAATGAGGTAATTATTTCCCATAAAAGTAAAATCGTTGCTCAAATACCTACTTCTGCTTTGTCTGAAGACACTCCTGTGAATGTCCATAATGTGATAAAAAACCCACCTGATTATTTGCTAAAGAAATGGGAATGGAAAGAAAGTAATTTACCAGAAATAAATGAGCAAAAAATATTTTCATTGAAAGAAAATAACAGTTTTTCTTTTTCAGAAATCATTTTAAAACTTCTCTCTAATCCCTCAATAGCTTCTAAACGATGGATTTATAAACAATATGACTCTCAAGTTCAGGCAAATACAGTTTTCAAACCAGGAGAATCAGATGCAGCTGTAATAAGACTTAGAGAACAAAATGAAAAAAATAAAAATAAAGTATTTTCTGGTGTTGCTGCTTCTGTTGATTGTAATAGTAGATGGGTTTTTCTTGACCCTTTTAGAGGAACTATCGCCGCTGTTGCAGAATCTGCAAGAAACGTTAGTTGTGTTGGAGCAGAACCAGTTGCTATTACAAATAACTTGAATTTTCCTTCTCCTGAAACTGAAATAGGATATTGGCAACTTTCATCTTCATGTAATGGAATTTCTGAAGCGTGTAAAGCTTTTGAAACTCCTGTTACAGGAGGAAATGTTTCCCTGTACAATGAATCAAAAAATAAAGATAACGAAATTACTCCAATTAATCCCACTCCAGTCATTGGAATGGTTGGGAAGATAGATAATGTTGAAAAAGCTATTAGTAGTGAATGGAAAAATATTCATGATCAAATATGGTTAATTGGTTCTTATAAATCAGAAACAACAATTGCAGCTAGTTCTTATTTGGAATATTTTCATGGAGAAATTACAGGTCGTCCTCCAAAGTTGGATCTGGGAGATGAAAAGTTTTGCCAGAGTTTTTTAAGGAATGCTATTTTAAAAAGTCTTGTAGTTTCTTCTCACGATATTAGTGATGGGGGTTTAGGTATAGCTTTAGCAGAGTGTTGTATTTTATCCGGAAAAGGAGCAAATATTGAACTTAAGAAAGATTTCAATAGAGATGATAATTTATTATTTGCAGAAGG
Source organism: Prochlorococcus sp. scB245a_520K10 (assembly GCA_000634515.1). Lineage (GTDB taxonomy): Bacteria > Cyanobacteriota > Cyanobacteriia > PCC-6307 > Cyanobiaceae > Prochlorococcus_A. The sequence goes on from JFNU01000202.1 coordinate 299,300, forward strand.
AGGTTCTAGGATTATTTTTTCAATAGACAAAATGAAAGAAAATGAATGGTTAAATTATCTAAAAGAAAATCAAATAAATTTTCAACCAAGTATATACGTAAAAAAAATAGGAAATGTTTCTAGTGAAAATCTTATTATAAAAATTAGAGATAAAGATATTTGCAATATTAGGGTTGAGGAATTAACCGAAAAATTTAATAATAGTATTTCAGGTCACTTGTAAACATGAAAAACATTTTTCAACTATCAAAATTTTTACGAAATTAAGTTATGTGCGGAATAGTTGGAATCGTTTCTTCAGATGATGTAAATCAACAAATTTATGATAGCCTTTTGCTTTTACAGCATAGAGGTCAAGATTCAACAGGTATAGCTACAATGGAAAATACTGTTTTCCATATATGTAAGGCTAAAGGGCAGGTTAACACTGCATATAGAACCAGAGATATGAGGAATTTAATAGGTAAAATAGGATTAGGCCATGTTAGATATGCAACAAAGGGGTCAGCAGAAAGTGTGGAGGAAGCCCAACCTTTTTACGTTAATGCACCTTATGGAATTGTTTTAATACATAATGGCAATTTGACTAATACCAGAGATTTAGAAAAACAATTATTTAGTATTGATAAGCGTCATACAAATTCTTCAAGTGATACTGAAATGCTATTAAATGTATTTGCTACAGAATTGCAAGAACAAACTAATAAGCAAGAATTAGAACCTGATATTATTTTTGATGCTATCAAATCTTTACATAAAAGAATTCAGGGATCATATGCTGCAATTGCATTAATTTCAGGTCATGGTTTATTAGCTTTTAGAGATCCTTTTGGCATTAGACCTCTAGTCATAGGAAAAAGATTTTCATTAACTACAAAAAAAGAAGAGTGGATGGTAGCTAGTGAATCTTTAGTACTCGAGAATAATGATTACCAAGTAGTGAGAGATGTAGATCCTGGAGAAGCTATTTACATAAATCTTAATGGCGAGTTTTTTTCTAAGCAATGTTCTGAAAATCCAATTTTATGTCCTTGTGCTTTTGAATATGTTTATTTAGCTAGGCCAGATTCAATTATGAATGGAATTTCCGTTTACAAAGCTCGTTTGAAAATGGGAGATTATTTATCTGAAACAATAAAGGAAACAATTACTTCTGGAAATGTTGATGTTGTAATGCCTATTCCTGATTCTTCTCGACCTGCGGCTATGCAAGTTGCAAGACAGTTAGGTATTGAGTATAGAGAAGGGTTTTTTAAAAATAGATATGTTGGCAGAACATTCATTATGCCTGGTCAACAGAAACGTAAGAAATCCGTAAGACAAAAGTTAAATGCTATGAGTGCAGAGTTTAAAAATAAAAATGTATTAATAGTTGATGATTCGATAGTAAGAGGTACAACTTCAAAAGAAATTGTACAGATGGCTAAAGATGCAGGAGCAAATAAAGTTTTTTTCACATCAGCGGCTCCTCCAGTTCGTTTTCCTCATGTTTATGGAATTAATATGCCTAATAGAGATGAATTAATAGCCCATGATAGAACAATAAGTGAAATTGCTGATAAACTTGAAATTGATAATCTCGTTTATCAGAGTGTTGAGAATTTACGTAAATCTATAATAAGTGATTCTATTGTTGAACATTTGGAGATGAGTTGTTTTACTGGTACCTATGTAACGGGAACAGTAAATCAAGAGTATTTAAATTGGGTTGAAAATGAATATAAATCTTAGGCGAGAAAGTTTTCTAGTCGAAAACAATTTTCAAGATATTCGTCTTTATCTAATTTTAAAAATTCAATTAAAAAATTTGTTTTATTAGATTTAAAATTTAATTTATCGCAATTTAATCTAGCAGATTTATTTTTATTAGTTTCAATATCAAGAAAATAGTTACTTGGTAAAATTTTGAGGAAATAATCGTTTTTAATTTGCATTTTTTCATTCAAATATCCCAAACTGTATTCATTTGCGTAATAAATTTCATTACTATTCAAACAAAAGATTTTTCCTTGCTTAGAAACTAAATAAATATTTTCTTCATTTTGATATGAACAACAAGAAACAATTTGTTCAGTGGGGAAAAGTTTTGCAATCATTAAACCTTGAGATTGTTTAGTAGTCGGCGTCATAATTTTATTTGATAAGCTAAATTTAAAAAGTCTTCCAATCGAGGTTAATATTAGTAAATTTTTTTCTTCACTAGATACAAATGAATCAATTGTTTTAATATTATTTTTTAATTTTGTTATCCCAAAAGATCTATTACTTTTTATCATATCTTCATCAAATAAAACCTTTTTAAACCTTCCATCTGAATTCAATATGCATAAGTAATTTTTAATTTCTTTTTTAATTGAATGAAAATTTATTATTTCATTCGGATCAATATTTCCAAGGATTTTATTATCTAATTTATAGTCATTATTAATATTTGACTCCCAATCAATATGAAAAACTTTTCCTGTATTAGTTATTCCAATTATTTTGACATTTTTTTCAACTTTACATATAAATTTTTGAATATTTTTATTATCTATAACTTTATTTACATCTTCAAACGATTTCTTATAATTACTTAAAATAGTCCTTCTTAAATATAGTCTATTATCTATACATAATTTAGTTTTTTTATTTATTAAGTCTTCTAATATCTGCTTATTAATTGTTTCTAATTCTTCATTTTGATCAATATTTTTACGCAGTTTTGTTTTTCTAGTGACATTATATTTTTTCTTGAGTTTTAATAATTCTTCTATAAGTAATTCAAGTAATAATTTTCTTTCATTCAATAATTTCATAAAATAATTCTTTTTTTCTTGTAATTTTTTTATATCATCTTCTATTTGATTTTTTTCCAGATTTGTTAATTTTTTTAGTGGCATATCCAAAACTGAATTTGCTTGTTTTTCACTTAAGGAAAAATTTTCAATGAGTTTTAATTTAGCTTCTCCAGAATTTTTTGAGTCTTCAATAATCTCAATAACTCTTTTTATATCTTTTGTTGCTTTAGATAAACCTTCTAATATTTCTAGTTTTTCAAGAGTATTTTTTAGAAAATAACTAGTTCTTTTTCTAATAGTTTCTTCCCGGAATTCAAGAAAATAGTTAAGATATTGCTTTAAGTTTAGTTGAACAGGTTTACCTTTAATTAAAGTTAAAAATATTGCACCAAAGTTGGTTTGAAGAGTTGTTTTTTTATATAAATTTGAAATTACAAGTTCAGTATTAGAGTCTTTTTTTAACTCTATTACAATTCTCATACCATCTCTATCGCTTTCATCCCTAATATCAGCGATCCCATTGATTTTGTTTGAATTAACAAGTTCAGCTAGTTTTTCAATCCAACCTGCTTTACTAATTTGATAAGGAAGTTCTGTAATGACTAATGCATTTCTTTTGTGTTTTCCTTTGCCTAAATTAACTTCTTCTTTATTTAATATCCCTCTAATTATTATTGATCCTTTTCCCGTCTCGTAAAGCTCCTCTATTGCTTGATTGTAAATTAATTCTCCGCCAGTAGGGAAATCAGGTCCTTTAATTATTTTAGAAAGTTTTTTATTACTTATATCTTTATTTTCTACTAACGCAATTAAACCATCTACTATTTCTCCAAGGTTGTGAGGGGGAATGTTTGTTGCCATTCCAACAGCAATTCCTGATGATCCATTCAGCAATAAAAATGGAAGTTGAGCTGGAAGAACATCTGGTTCTTTTTGTGAACCGTCAAAGTTATTTGAGAAGTCTACTGTTTCTGATCCAATTTCTTCTAGAAATCCAGTGTAAGCTATTGGAGCTAATCTGGTTTCAGTGTACCTCATTGCTGCTGGTGGATCATTATCCACAGATCCAAAATTCCCATGGCCGTCTAGGGTAGGATACTTAGTTGAAAAATTTTGAACTTGCCTCACTAATGCATCATATACTGCTTGATCTCCATGTGGATGGTACTTTCCGAGGACATCTCCAACTACCCTTGCGCACTTTCTAAATGGCCTATCTGGTGTTAAGCCAAGTTCGTACATTGCAAATAGTATTCTTCTTTGTACAGGTTTGAGGCCGTCTCTTGCGTCGGGTAAAGCACGTCCAACAATCACACTCATTGCATACTCAAGATAAGAACGTTGCATTTCTTCTTGGAGAGAGATAGAAGTGAAGTTTTTCTTATCCATTAGAGTCCAAAATTGTATATGTAATTTATGAAGTAACTAAATTAAGACTAATAGGTAAACAAATATTTACCAGTATCGAAATTTAAGAAGATGCTCTTATTTTGGATTTTGCTAATATTACATCGTTTTGTAACTGTTTATTTTGTAGAAGGATTTCTGTTGAAGCTTGCAGTTTTTCTCCCCACAATTGTTCTTTTCTATAATTTTGATTAACATAATTAGGATCTTTTGCTAAAGATTTCTTTGCAAGTTCAACAGCTAATTTAATATCTTTTAATCTAATACATGAGGCAAGTCCAAGTAATGGTTCAGCGTTATCTTCAATTGAGATTGCTTTTTCGAAAAGTTTGATTGATAAAGTTATTTCATTTTTTTCGAAATAAGCTAAACCTTTATTATTGAATGCTTGCCAGAAATCAGGTTTAATTTTTATAGATCTATCAAATAACTTAATAGCTTCAAAGTAATTTTTTTCTATTAATAAAATATTCCCTAATTGAAAAATAGCTTTATGGTTATTTGGTTCAATACTTAAACCTTTTTTCAAAGCATTCTTTGCCTTGTTTTGTTTTGATATTTGTAAGTAAATATTACTTTTAGCAAAATATATTTCGCTAATATTTGGATTAATTTCTTGAGCTTTATCTAATGACTTTAAAGCGTTTTTGTATAAATTGTTAGCTAACTGTGCTTCAGATAATATTAGCCATAGTTTTTCATCTTTTGCATTAATCTTCACAGCCAATTTTGCTAAGTTAAGACTGTCTTCGTATTGTCCAAAAAATAAAAGTTGATATGCATTTTTGCCAATAGACAAACTTTCTTTTTCTAAATTTTTTATTGTTGGAAAATAATAAAAGGGAATTATAGATTGAACTTTTTCAATTTTAAGAAAGCAAAAACTCAATAAATAGAAACATATTATATTTTTTAAAAACTTTCTCATAATTTAATTTTGTTATTCCTTAGATTTGCTTCTATGTTTCTTTTCCACATCCATGGTTTAATTCTTTTTAAGGTAGTTCCTTTAAGATTTTCTTCCCAAGTTTTATCATCCCAATTTAAAGAATCAATCCCAAGATTTTTCATCCATTCTTTTGGAGTAGTTTCAAAAGTATTATTGTATGGCACGGACTTATTCCAAGGGCATATATCTTGACAAATATCACATCCTGCAACCCATCCATTCAAATTTTCTTCTATTTTTTTTGGGATAGTTTTTTTTCTGTTTTCTATTGTGTGATATGCAATGCATAGATCAGATTGTATAACGAAGGGCTCTACTATTGCCTTCGTCGGACAACTTTCAATACACAAATTACATTTTCCACAAAGGGATTGATGAGGTTTATCTGGAATTAAATCTTTTGTAAGGATTATAAAACCTAACGTAAACCAAGAACCATTTTTTTTGCTTATTAAATTACTATTTTTCCCTATCCAGCCAAGACCTGATTCCTCAGCCCATGCTTTTTCAAGAAGCGGAGAGGTATCTACACATATTTTCCATTTGCAATCTGGAATTTCGATGTCAATCCATTTACCAACATTCTTTAATTTTTTATAAATCACTTTATGATAGTCTTCTCCTTGGCTAAATTTTCCTATTTTGAAGCGGTCGTTGTTATTGCTTTCTGAACTTATGTAAGTAAATCCAACGCTTAGAATACTTTTTGCATCTTTAAGAAGTGTGTTTATGTTTTTTCTTCTTTCTGCTTCCATCCATTTCATATCAGCATGGTGGTTATTTGATAACCATCTTTCTAATGCACTAGTTCTTAATTTTAGGCGCGAACTGCCCGGTATTGAAGCAATTCCAACTATGGTAAAACCTTCATAAATCGCTCTTTCTTTTAATTTTTTACTTATTTCTATCTTGTTTTTATTAGTTTTGATCATTTCTTTATTATGCATAGGTTTTTTTTAAAAGTTATTTTTTAGCTAAAAACTAATAAATAATTTAAATTTATTAAAAAAAAATATATCCTAACTTAGTAAAAACAGTTAAATTATTAGTAAAGTAAATATAGTAAGAAACTTTATTTTGGTTGAATCTAATCAAAACCAAGATTCGAACCTAGGATCTAGGCTTCAACAGGATCTAAAAAATGATCTTATAGCTGGTTTGTTGGTTGTAATACCTCTTGCAACAACAATCTGGCTTTCATCATTAGTTAGTAAATTTGTTTTAACATTAGTTACTTCTGTTCCGAAGCAATTAAATCCTTTTATTAATTTAAATCCTTTATTACAAGATTTAATTAATCTTACTTTGGGTTTAACCGTTCCTTTGTTAGCTATTTTGCTAATAGGCTTAATGGCTAGAAATTTTGTAGGAAGATGGCTATTAGAATTTGGAGAAGGTACGTTATCAAAAATTCCTGTAGCAGGGGCAGTTTATAAAACTCTTAAACAATTGCTGGAAACTTTTTTAAGTAATAAATCTAACCGGTTTAGAAGAGTTGTTTTAGTTGAATATCCACGAGAAGGTTTATATAGTGTAGGCTTTGTAACTGGTGATGTTGGCCCTTCTTTGCAGCCAGAACTGGAAGAAAAGTTACTAAGTGTTTTTATACCTACTGCGCCAAACCCAACTACTGGTTGGTATACATTGGTCCCTGAGTCTTCTGTTAAAGATTTAGATATTTCTGTCGAAGATGCTTTTAGAACAATTATCTCGGCTGGGATAGTCAATCCAGATGAGAAAAATAACATCACAAATCCAACATTTTCAAAATTATTTTCTCAATTACGGGCTTCCACTAATACTTCTTCTTAGTTGATGCATAATAATAAATCCCTGTCCAGAGAATTATCTTTAATTTCTTTAGGTTTGATAAAAGATAAGGGTGATTTTAAATTAAATAAATCGCAGATAGAAGAGATTGTTGAATCCGCTCTGGATTCTTTAATCAATCATTGCAGAGACGAATTAGATAATTGCGAAGCAGATTTAGAAAATGCATCACAAAAAATATTAGAGAGTGAATTGCAAGAAGGCATTGATTCTTGTTTGTCAAATGTTAGAGAGGAGTTAAAAAAATCTATTAAAAAAATTGAGACTGTAATGAATACACTTTCAATAACTTTAGACTTTCCAAAATTAATAGTATCTAGTGGACAAATTGATATCAGAGAGGATGTGAATCAGAGGATCAGTAATATTATTAATAATCTTAAGACTATAGATTCAGAGATCGATCAATCAATGGATGGTTGGAGATTAAAAAGATTACCAAAGATTGATCGTGATATTTTGCGTTTAGCATATGTAGATATTAATTTTCTGGATACACCTATTGCTGTTGCTTGTGATGAGGCAGTAAATTTAGCTAATAAATATAGTGATATGCAAGGAAGAAAATTTATTAATGGAGTTTTAAGGAGATTACAAAAAGTTAAATTGCAATAATTATTTGATATAAACAAATAATATTTTAAAATTTATTAAAATACGAATTATAAATATCAATGACTAATACTAATTCTGATAATTCTCGAGAGTGGGCTGCGCAAGCCTATGCACTTTTAAAAAAAAAGCAGGAAGAACAGAAGCAAGAACTAATTAAGCAGGAAGAACAGAAGCAAGAACTAATTAAGCAGGAAGAACAGAAGCAAGAACTAATTAAGCAGGAAGAACAGAAGCAAGAACTAATTAAGCAGGAAGAACAGAAGCAATCTTTGATTGATAGTCTTAACACAGAAAACGTTCCTATACCTACTAAAACTATTGATGAAACTGAATTAGGAGAATTCGATGATAATTTTACTTGGTCTACAATGGTATTAGCTGCCCAAGGAAAAGAAATAAACCAAATATCGATAGATGAAATTGATTGGTTAACCAAATTAAGAAGAGGTTTAGAAGAAACTAGAAAAGGATTTGTTACTGAATTATTGGATAAATTAGGAGATGATCCTCTTACACCAGAATCTCTTGATGATTTAGAAACCTTACTAATAAGAGCTGATGTCGGGATTGACTCAACTGATAAGGTTATTAGTTCTCTTAGAAAAAAATTAAACGAAGAAGTAGTCGGTGGAGAAGCAGGAATAAAATTTTTAAAGAAGGAATTAAAATTAATTATCGATAAACCTATAAAAAATTCAGGTATTGATCTTTTAGTGCCTCAAAAGGGTAAGCTAAATGTTTGGTTATTAGTAGGTGTTAATGGTGTTGGCAAAACTACTACATTGGGAAAATTAGCTTATTTATCATCAAGGAGTAACTATAAAACCTTGATAGCTGCAGCTGATACTTTTAGAGCTGCCGCAGTAGATCAATTAAAAGTATGGGGTGAGAGGAGTAATGTTGATGTCATATCTAATCAATCAAAAAATGCTGATCCAGCGGCTGTGGTTTTTGATGCGATTAACTCTGCAAAAAAAAGAAATGTTGACTTATTACTAGTTGATACAGCAGGAAGATTGCAAACAAAAAATAATTTGATGGATGAATTAGCCAAAATAAAAAAAATTATTGATAAAAAGGTTCCTGATGCAATTGTTGAATCATTATTAGTTTTAGATGCAAGTCAAGGTCAAAATGGGTTAAAGCAAGCTAAAAGTTTTGCCAAATCGGCAAATTTAAGTGGAGCAATCATTACTAAATTAGATGGAACTTCTAGAGGAGGCGTTTCTTTAGCTGTCTCTGAAGAAGTTAATTTGCCTATAAGATTTATTGGCGCTGGAGAAGGCATAAAGGATTTGAGACCCTTTAATAGTTATGAATTTGTTGAGGCTTTGCTTGCAGATAAATAAATATTTAATGAAATTTTTTTAAAAATTTAAATTTAATGTTAAAACATACTTATCTATTAAATTTGTTGTGACAAATAATCAGCAAGAAAAATTATTTTCAAACAAATTTATCGAAAACTTTTTAGATAATGAACCTACATTATCACTACAAAACAAATATAAATTTGCTGAAATTGCATCTTCATTAGCATATTATTTAAAAACTTTTTCCAACATAAATAAACTACTAGATTACATATGCTTAATTTTTAAACATGTCTTTAATGAAAAAATAATTTTCATTGTCCCTCTAAATTATGAAGGAGAAATATGGTTTGAAAACATAAAAATTTCTGCCAATGATGAATGTTTTAAAATTAAAGAAGAAATTAAAAGTTGTTTTAATCAATTTAATTTTTCTAAAAATTTTAAAATTAAAGAAATTCTTATTTTTGAAAATGCTTTAAAAAAAATTTTTAAAGAATATAGAATTGAAACAGAAAAAATATTATCTAGAGGTAAATGTAGAGGATTTATTTACATTTTCAGCAAAGATTTATCTGATAATTCTATTACGGATGATAGTAATTTTAATTTTATCCAAAATTGTCTTGCTGTTGGATTAGAAAATTACTGCTTAATAAAAGCAAAGAAAAAGCATGAGAACGTTGATAGAGAGATTTCTACAGGAGCTGAGATACAATCTCAATTACTCCCAGATTATTGTCCATCTATTTATGGTGTTGACCTTGCAGCACATTGTAGACCTGCTCTCCAGTTAGGCGGCGATTACTACGATTTTATGTGTCTAAAGACGAATATTTCAGAAAAAAGAAAGGAAAAAGCTAGATGGGCTTTAGTTATAGGTGATGTTATGGGTAAAGGTATTCCTGCCGGTCTTTTGATGACTATGCTCCGAGGAATGCTGCGTGCAGAGGTTCTTACAGGTTTACCTCCGGATAGAATTTTGCACGATTTGAATCAACTAGCAATAAATGATTTAGATCAATCACATAGATTCGTAACATTATTTTATTCAGATTATGATCCAAGGACTAGAAAATTGAGATTTGCAAATGCTGCACATAATCCGCCTTTGCTGTGGAAAAGCTCAGATCAGAAAATTATAAAATTAGATGCTGAAGGATTTGTACTCGGACTACAAAAAGAAGCTGAATATCAATGTGGAGAAATCAAGCTTAGTGAAAATGATTTACTGCTTTATTATACTGATGGAGTAATAGATACATCTAATTCTTTAGGTGAAAGATTTGATGAAGAGAGGTTAATTAAAATTTTTACAAGATTATGCAAGCAATCTTTTACATCTCAAGAAATTTTAAATAAAATATTTAAAAAATTAGATGATTTCACAGGACAAAATAGACATCTGGAGGATGATGCATCTATGGTTATTTTTCAATTGAAATAGATATTTTTTGTCACCTATATAAAAAAATGCTTTATTAGATATATAAAGTTATTAATTGATATGGCAAAAGTTTGGAGTAAAAGATTTGATAATACACTTAATCCTTTTATTGATAAGTTTAATGCTTCAATTAGTTTTGATAGAAAGCTTATTTTAGAAGATTTAGATTGTTCGATTGCCCATGCAAAAATGCTTGGTAAAACTCAAGTTTTATCTTCTTCTGAAACTTTGCAAATAATAAATGGTTTAGAGACAATTAAAGTTGAATATTTGGAAGGCAAATTTTTTCCTAGTCCTCCCTCTGAAGATATTCATTATTGTATAGAAGAAAAACTGATTAGTTTAATTGGAGAAACAGGAAAAAAATTACACACAGGTAGAAGTAGAAATGATCAAGTTGGCACAGATATAAGATTATGGCTAAGGAAAGAGATTGATAATCTCGAAATTTTAATAACTGATTTGCAAAAATCGTTTTTAAATCTTGCTAAATCAAATATTTATACCTTAATTCCTGGATATACACATATGCAAAGAGCGCAACCATTATCTTTAGCGCATCATTTATTGGCTTATTTGGAGATGTTTCAAAGAGACCGAGAAAGGTTTAAAGAAGTAAGATCAAGAGTAAATACTTCGCCATTAGGAGCTGCAGCACTAGCTGGTACAAAAATAAAAATAGATAGGAACTTTACAGCTTCAGAATTGGGTTTTGAAAAGATATATCACAATAGTATTGATGCAGTTAGTGATAGAGATTTTTGTATAGAGTTTGTTTCTGCATCAGCTTTAGTAATGTCTCATTTAAGTAAAATTTCGGAGGAAATAATATTATGGGTAACTGATGAATTTTCTTTTGCAAAATTAACAGACAAATGTGCTACTGGTAGCAGCTTAATGCCGCAGAAAAAAAATCCTGATGTTCCAGAATTGATAAGAGGTAAAACAGGAAGAGTGTATGGTCATCTTCAAGCATTGTTAACTATGGTAAAAGGGGTACCACTTGCATATAATAAGGATTTTCAAGAGGATAAAGAACCAATATTTGATACTGCAGAGACTGTATCATCTTGTATCAAAGCAATGACTATTTTAATCAATGAGGGCATAGAATTTAATATTGAAAATTTATCTGCTTCAGTAAAAAATGATTTTTCTAATGCCACTGATTTGGCTGATTATTTAGTTGAAAAAAATGTTCCTTTCAGGACCGCATATCAAGTTGTGGGTGAAATTGTTAAGTATTGCTCTGAGAGAAAAATCTTATTTAAAAATCTTAAAATTGAGGATTTTAAAAAATTTCATCCTAAATTTGAAGAAGATGTTTTTGTAGATCTTGAACCTCTGAATGTCGTTAAGTCAAGAACTAGTGAAGGTGGTACAGGTTTTACTCAAGTTGAAAAGGAGGTTAATAATTGGCAGAAAAAATTGTTACTTTGAGTCTCAATTATTTTTCTACAACAAGGGTATACTTTGAAGTAGAATAATAAAGTATTGTAATTAAACTGCATTTGTAGTTTTTTTTAATCTGTAAATTTTTTTGTTGAGTTTAAAGTGAGTATTTTTGTTGGCAATTTGCCTTTCCGCGCGGAGCGTGAAGATGTTTTACAGCTATTTTCCCCTTTTGGTGAAGTTTTAAATTGTTCTCTTCCTCTTGAAAGAGATACAGGTAGAAAAAGAGGATTTGCATTTGTTGAAATGGCAGATGAAGCAATTGAAGCTGCGGCCATTGATGGTTTGCAAGGAACAGAGCTTATGGGTAGGCCATTAAGAATAAATAAAGCAGAGCCAAGAGGATCAGGAGGACCTAGAAGAGGAGGAAGAGGAGGCTACGGCGGCGGTGGTAATAACGGTGGCTACGGTGGCGGTGGTAATAACGGTGGCTACGGTGGCGGTGGTAATAACGGTGGCTACGGCGGCGGTGGTAATAACGCTGGCTACGGTGGCTACGGTGGCGGTGGTAATAACGCTGGCTACGGTGGCTACGGTGGCAATTCTGAATCTAATAGTTCTTATACCAATAAATCCTCAGGTGCAGCAGGTTGGGAAGATAGAAGTTATGGGAATTCTTCTGAAAATTCTGAATATGAAAGTGGCAGAAGTCGAAGAAAAAGGGGCGTCTCAAATGAAGGTAATGCTTCAAATGATGAAAATTAGTAACCCATTTCTTTAAGCATAGAAGTTAATTTTAGAAGATACGCAATATCTAACTCCTTATTTATAGATTTCATTGAAATTTGATTTCTCCAAATTTTTGCTTTTGGAATACCCTCGACCAAATTTATGAGATGTTTACAAATATCCCAAGAATTTCCTCCTTTAGTTAAATGATTATCTATGTAGGGGATTAAAGAGAAGATAATATCAGAAGCAGATTTTGGTTTTGTTTTAATTCCATAAACCTTTTTATCAATTTCAGACCATCTTAAGGGATGTTTATACACTGATCTTCCTATCATTACACCATCAAAGTCAATTAGAGCTTTTAATGATTCATCGATATTTGTTAAGCCCCCATTGATTTCTATTAATAATTCTGGATTTAACTTTTTTAATTTTTTTACTACATCGTATTTAAGCGGAGGAATAGTTCTATTTTGTTTTGGATTTAACCCTTTTAAGATGGCTTTCCTTGCGTGAACTGTAAATCTATCTGCACCAGCTTTTGCGATACATCGTACGAAATTATTTAAATTCGCAAAACTATCATCGTTGTCTACTCCAATTCTGTGTTTAATCGTGACCGGTAAGCTGCAATTATTTTTTAAAGTATCTATGCATTTTGCAACTTTTTCAGGATCCTTCATAAGCGAAGCACCAAAATTTCCAGAACATACTCTTGGACTTGGACAACCAACATTAAAGTTTATTTCGTCATAACCCCAATCCTGTGCCATTTGGGCAACCTCTTTCAGAATATCGGGATTGTCTCCGCCTAATTGAATTGATATCGGGTGTTCTTCATGATTAAAATCTAAAAATTTTTCTTTTTTATCCGTATGAAATAAACTTTGAGCTACAATCATTTCCGTATATAAGAGAGCTTTAGAACTTATTTTCCTCATTATCATTCTGAAATGTTTATCAGTACAATCCATCATTGGAGCAATACTTAATTTATGAATATTTTTAATAGAATCAGGACGAATGTAACTCATTATTTTTTATGTGAACTAAGTATATGAATCAATTTCTATCAAGAAGAACCTTTATTCTAATTCCTTCCATGTCAATACTAAAAACAATTTTTAAGCCTATGCAAGTTTTAGCTTCTTCACTCGCTTCTAAAGAAGAGTGGAATTTATCTAAAGAAGATTGGAAATCAAGACTCAGTCCAGAATCTTATTATATTCTGAGGGAGGAAGGAACTGAAAGAGCTTTTAGTAGCCAATTAAATAATGAAAAAAGAAAAGGGGTTTTCCACTGTGCAGGATGTGATTTGCCGCTTTTTCTCTCGGACAAAAAGTATGATAGTGGAACAGGTTGGCCAAGTTTTTGGGATTCAATTCAAGGATCAATTGAGACGAAGGTTGATTTTAAGTTGATTGTTCCAAGAACTGAATATCACTGTTCTAGATGTGGAGGTCATCAAGGACATGTATTTAATGATGGGCCACCTCCCACAGGAAAAAGATATTGCAATAACGGCCTCGCATTAAGGTTTGTTCCTGATTAAAATTTTGTGCGGCCTTCCGCAACTTGTTTTGTGCATCATTTTAATGGAAAATAGTCTTATTAAATTTTTAGAAAAATGATTGAAAATCAATCAGACAATATTGATAATAAAGAAAGTGATATTTCTGATCTGGATAATGCTCCTGAAGATAATTCACCTCTCGAAGATCAAATAGTTGAAAATGATGAATCATCATCTCAAAAAACAGGAGAAATAAATACTGAAGAATTAAAAAATACTATTTCCAATAATGATGCAAGATTAGAACAGTTAGAAAAAGAACATGAAACATTAAAAAATCAATATGTAAGAATTTCAGCAGATTTTGATAATTTTAGGAAAAGGCAGTCTAGAGATCAGGATGATTTGAAAATTCAACTCGTTTCTAAGTCTTTAACCGCAATATTACCTATTGTTGATAACTTTGAAAGAGCAAGACAACAACTTAAACCAGAAAGTGAAGAAGCTCAAGCTCTTCATAGAAGTTATCAAGGATTGTATAAACAACTTGTAGAAGTTTTAAAACAACAAGGAGTTGCCCCCATGAGAGTTGTTGGCCAGCAATTTGATCCAAATTTGCATGAAGCTGTATTAAGAGAGCCAAGTGAAGAGCTTAAAGAGGATTTTATTATCGAAGAATTGCAGCGAGGATATCATTTAGAAGGCAAGGTTTTAAGACATGCTTTAGTTAAAGTTTCTATGGGACCTGGAAAACAAAATTCACAAGAAGAAGTAGAAAAGGATACAGTTGAAGTGGATATTGATTCAGAGGAAAGTACTTCTGAGGATGTATAAATTCCAAATTTTTACTTGAGCGTTATGTAATGGCTGATTTTTATCAAATACTTGGAGTTTCAAGAGATGCTGATGCTGATACCTTAAAAAGGGCTTATAGAAAATTAGCAAGACAATATCATCCTGACGTTAATAAAGAACCTGGAGCTGAAGATAAATTTAAAGAAATTGGCAAGGCTTATGAAGCATTAGCTGATCCTGAAACGAGAGCTAGATATGATCAGTTTGGAGAGGCTGGTCTTGGAGGTGCAGCTGGAATGCCCGATATGGGTGATATGGGTGGCTTTGCAGATTTATTTGAAACCTTTTTTAATGGCTTTGGTGGACAAAATCCACAGGCAGGAAGAACTCAAAGAAGAGGTCCTCAACAAGGAGATGATTTAAGGTACGACCTTAATGTTGACTTTAAAGATGCAATATTTGGTCAACAAAGAGAAATTAAAATTCCTCATCTTGAGACATGTGAAGTTTGTGGCGGAACAGGTGCAAAGCCAGGAACAGGACCAAAAAATTGTTCAACATGTGGAGGAAGTGGACAAGTTAGAAGAGCAACCAGAACACCTTTTGGTAATTTCACACAAGTAGCTGAATGTCCTACATGCAATGGAACTGGTCAGATAATTGCAGATCCATGTTTAAGTTGCGGTGGTAATGGAGTAAAGCAAGTTAGAAAAAAATTAAGAATTAATATTCCTGCAGGAGTTGATACTGGTACTAAATTAAGAGTTTCAGGAGAGGGAAATGTTGGATTGAAAGGGGGTCCACCTGGAGATCTTTATGTTTTTATTAAGGTCAATAATGATTCAAAACTTAAAAGAGATGGTGTGACTATTTACTCAGAAATAGCTGTGAGTTATCTACAGGCTATTTTAGGAGACACTGTTGAAATTACTACAGTCGATGGAAATGTTAATTTAAAAATTCCAAGTGGTACTCAACCAAATACAACTTTGTCACTTGAGAATAAAGGGGTACCTAGACTTGGCAATCCAGTTGCTAGAGGTAATCATGAAGTTCTAGTAAAAGTAAAATTGCCAACTCGTATAAATGACGAAGAACGAAAGCTTTTAGAGGACTTAGCTTCTCAATATTCAGACAAAAATATTAATTCCAGTAGTGGACTATTTAGTAAATTATTTGGTAAAGAATCTTAATGACTTTTTTAAAGCATTTGGATCTTAAATCTGTTCCATGCCCTTTAAATGTCGTCAAAATTAAATTAGCTTTAGAGAAGTTATCCAAAAATGAACAACTTATAGTTGAACTAGACAAGGGTGAACCAGAAGAAATGGTATTAAACAACTTAAAAGAGATGGGATGCTTGTTTAAACAAATTAAAGAAAATGAAAAATTTATTAAAATAAAAATATTGCATGAAAACTAATAGCAAAAATTTAGGCTTGGTTACGAAAAAATTTAATGATTTTTTTTTAGTTGACTTAAAAAATCAAGAACATTTTGGAAATAGAAATCGATTTTTATGTAAGGTGAGGAAGTCTATAAATTTCAAAGATCAATTAATTTATGTTGGAGACGAAGTAGTAATTGACAATATTGATTTAAAAAGCAAACGCGCATTAATAATAAGTCTAAAAAAAAGAAAAAATTTATTAGCTAGACCTTCAGTGGCAAACATTTCTAATATATACATTACTTTTTCAGTTGAAGAGCCAGAGTTGAATTTATCTCAAGTTAATAGGTTTTTGATATCGGCAGAATCAATGGGAGTTGAAGTGTCATTAGTTTTGACAAAGTGTGATTTAATTTCAGATAAAAGAAGATCTTTCTTAATTGATAAATTTGGGCAATGGGGTTATCAAGCAATTACTTTGAATTTACATAAATCTGATTACTTTAATAATTTATTAGCTGAGTTAAAGCAAAAAGAGAGTTCGATCTTCATGGGACCATCTGGTGTTGGCAAAACTACTTTGCTTAATATGATAATTCCAGGTCTTCAAAATAGTACTGCTCCAGTTTCAAATAAAATTAAGAGAGGTAAAAACACTACTAGAAATGTTGAGTTATTTTCTTTATCAAATGAAAGTTACATTGTGGACACTCCTGGTTTTAATATGCAACCTCTAGAGGTTGATAGTCGCTTGTTACCAAATCTTTATTCAGAAATAAAAAAACAAGTAGTCGATGAAGGAATTAAGTGTAAATTTCGCAACTGTTTACATTTAAATGATGAAGGTTGCAATTTAAATAAATCGTTCGAAAGATATTCTTTTTATAAAGAAATGATAGAGTCTTCTAAGAGTCACCATTATCAAAACCAGGAAGATTAAGATTTAATCCACCAGTCAAATCATTCATTCTTTCTTTCATAGTTGTAGTTGATAATTCATGAGCTTTTTGAATTGCCTGTAAGATATTTTGCTCAATTTTTTCTTTATCTGAATTAAAAATATTTTCTTGCACTTCTACCTTTAAAGGAAGTTGGTTTCCACTTATCCAGACTTTTATCATTTCATCATCACTTTTTCCTTCAATCTCCATATTTTCAAGTTCATCTTGTAATTTTTGAGCATCTTGCTGAATTTGTTTAGCTTTTTTAAAAGCTTCTGTAAGTTGTCCAAAGTTAGGAAGTCCAAAACCCGCCATTTTGTAAAAAAGTTTCTTTAATCAGGATAGTCAAAACCAATCATTCTTACTTCCGGTTGCAAATAAATACCTTTATTTTGTAGTACTTTTTGTTGAATTACAGCTATTAATTCATAAATATCTTTTGAACTTGCTGAAGAATTATTAATAATAAAATTTGAATGCATTGAAGAAATTTCTGCACCACCAATTTTAAATCCCTTTAAACCCATATCATCAATTAATTTTGCTGCATAATTATTTTTAGGATTTTTAAAAACACTACCAAAACTTGGTTGATGGTATGGCTGTGTTTCTGTTTTTAATTTAAGGTTATTTTTAGTTGTTTGAATTAATTGTTCGAGATTTCCATTAGGCTTAAAATGTAGTCTTGCACTAATAATCGTCAAATCGTTTTTTTGAAAAGAGCTAAATCTATACTCAAAATTGATATCTTTTTTTTCAATTTCAAGTTTTTCATTAGTTTTATTATTTATCACTTTTACGGAAATAAGATTTTTTGCTAGCGATAAATTGCCTGTACCAGCATTCATATAAATTGCTCCTCCTAATGTTCCTGGAATTCCGACAGCCCATTCACCACCTTGTAATCTATTTTTAGCAAGAGAATTAGATAATGTTGGGAGCATTACACCTGCTTCAGCTTCAACAATTCCTGAATATTTATCTATTGTTAATGACTTCATTTTTTTTGTACATATAACTAAACCTTTTATGAAAATATTATTTATCAAAAGATTTGAACCTGCGCCAATTATTTGGCATCTTTGTTTGTTTAAATTAGCCCATTTTACTAGATATGAAAATTCGTCTAAATTTTTTGGTTCAGCAAAATATTCAGCTACTCCTCCCACTTTAATAGTTGTAAAACTACTTAGATTACAGTTTTTAGAAAAAATTTTTTTATTCATAGATTAATTTTCTATTTTAATTGTTTTTTTCATTTAAAATTGACCAGAAATTATGGCAATCACCAGCTCCCATATTTAAAATTAAATCCCCTTTTTGAGTTAGTTCGTAAAAATTTTTTGTAATTTCATGATAATTATTTATGAAACTAACATTTTTATTTTGTTTACAAATAAGATCAGTGATAATTTCCGAAGTAATTTTATCTACGTTTACTTCTCCTGCTGCATAAATACTTGTTACATAGATAACATCTGCTTTTGATAATTCTTCAGCGAATTCTTTAGCAAATTGCTTTACTCGAGAATATCTATGGGGTTGAAAAATAGCTATTAATCTACTTTTATGAAATTCATTATTATTTTTTTGGTTAATAAATAATCTTCCTAATTTAATCGTCTCTTTTACTTCGTTTGGGTGATGTGCATAATCATCATATAAATACCTTTCATCTATTTTGCCTCTGTATTCAAATCTTTTTTTTGGTAGTTTAAGGTATTTTATATTTTTCTTAATTTCTAAAAAATCTACACCTATCATTCTTGAAGCTGCTATTGCAGCTGTGATATTAGATAAATTGTGTAAGCCTGGTATTGGAATATTTATACTAGTTATGAAATTTCCATTTTCATAATATTTTCCAATCGTGTGACTTTTATTTATTTCAGTAGGGATTAATGCATAACTAACATTGATTGGTGTAGTGTTTGACCAATTGCTTTCAGAATTAAAATTATTCCGCGTAATTTCACAATCAAAATTAATTAATAATTTTTTAGAATTTTTAGCGAAATCTTTAAAAGAATATATAACTTCCTTTAAATCAGAGAAATGATCGCAATGATCAAAATCAATGTTATTTATTATTCCAATATCAGATTTATATCTATTTATTGTGCCATCAGACTCATCAACTTCAGCTACTAAGAATTTTGTATTTTCTAAATGACAATTTGAATTGTAGATAGGAATTATTCCCCCAGTTATTGAAGAAGAATTATGTGTACATAACTCAAGCAGTGTTGAAAGAAATGTACTGGTTGATGTTTTTCCATGGCTGCCTGCTACTGCTAATGAAGTATAAGATTGCATTAACAGTGCAAGAATCTCTGAACGATGTTTTATTGGTAAATTTTTTTCTTTACAGTACATTAATTCTTCATTGTCTGGCTTGATAGCTGTGCTTACAACAAAATTAATTAAATTGTTGTCAAATTTTGAAGTTATAAGTTCAATATTTTGTCCAATTTGAGAATTGAAGATAATTGCACCTAATTTTTCTAATTTTTTAGTTTCATTGTTCTTAATTAAATCAGATCCTGAAACTGAATAACCTTTTTTCAGTAAACCCATTGCAATTGCTGACATTCCAATACCGCCTACTCCAATAAAATGAAAATGATTCTTAGGTATTAATTCTTTATTCAATGTTTATCTTTTACTTAAATTAAAATAACTTCAAAGTAAAATTTTGGTATTTTTTCTTAAAAAAAAATGATTTTTTTTCTGGAATTAATACAAAACTAGACTTATTTGCTTAATAAATCAAAAAAAACTTACGTTATTGCACAAAATTCAGTATGATCAGCAACTTAGGTTAATCATTTAGAATTATTAGTTATGACTTTGCGTGTTGCAATTAACGGGTTTGGCAGAATTGGTCGAAACTTTATGCGTTGTTGGCTTAGTAGAGGTGCTTACACCAATATTGAAGTAGTTGGTATTAACGTAACTTCAGATCCAAAGACCAATGCTCATCTATTAAAATACGATTCAGTCCTTGGTCAACTTGATGGTGTTGATATTAAATATACTGATGATACTTTTGTTATTAATAACAAAACAATTAAGTGTTTCTCTGATAGAAATCCAATGAATCTCCCCTGGAAAGATTGGGGTGTAGATTTAGTTATTGAATCAACTGGAGTTTTTAATACAGATGTTGGAGCAAGCAAGCACTTAGAGGTAGGAGCAAAAAAAGTAATCTTAACTGCTCCGGGTAAAGGTGCTGGTGTTGGTACTTACGTAGTTGGAGTTAATGCGGATACATATAATCATAAAGATTATGATATTTTGAGTAATGCTAGTTGTACTACTAACTGCTTAGCTCCGGTGGTTAAAGTTTTAGACCAAACTTTTGGAATCAATAAAGGCTTAATGACTACAATTCATAGTTATACTGGTGATCAAAGAATTCTAGATAATAGTCATAGAGATTTAAGAAGGGCTAGAGCAGCTGCTACAAATATAGTTCCAACCTCTACAGGTGCTGCTAAAGCTGTAGCACTCGTTTACCCAGAAATGAAAGGTAAATTAACAGGAATTGCAATGAGAGTTCCTACACCTAATGTTTCAGCTGTGGACTTCGTTTTTGAATCTTCTAAAAATGTTACAAGCGATGAAGTAAATAATGCTCTTAAAGAAGCTTCTTTAGGTTCAATGAAGGGAATTATTAAGTATGGTGATGAACCATTAGTGTCCAGCGATTATGCAGGGACTAATGAATCTTCTATTGTAGATAGTGATCTTACTATGTGTATCGGAGATAACCTTGTTAAGGTCCTTGCATGGTACGACAATGAGTGGGGATATAGTCAAAGAGTTGTAGATTTAGCAGAGATTGTTGCTAAAAATTGGGAATAATTAAAAGTGTTTGAAAGGTGTATTTTTTAATAATTTATTGTTCTCTTTATTTTTAAATTCTATTGAAGGATCACCTTTGATAAAAAAACCAATCTCGGTAACATTTCTATCTAATTTAGAAAATTTCCTAGCCCATTTTTTAGGCAATGAAAAAACTAGTTTGTAGTCTTCACCTCCAAAAAAATAATACTCATCCCATTTATCTCCTTTTGGCCAATCCTTATCTTTAGGTATTTTTTCGTAATTCATTATTGCTTTGCAGTTGCTTGCAATTGCTAAATCTTGTACGGCTTGAAATAGACCATCACTGCTATCAGTACAACCTATTCTCGTTATTTTTTTATTGGAGCGAGTTTTAAGGAGATTTATTAGAAAATGTGGGTAAATTTTAGGGCGACTGAAATGTTCGATTGACTTTTTGATTAATCTTTTATTGAGTGGAATATCATTATCAAAATTATTTTTATTTAGTATCATAAATCCTAGTTTGCTAAGACCATGAATTCCTGTGGTTAAGATGATTTCACCTGGGCTACATGCGTTTCTTGATAGTTTAAGTTCCCCTTGAATTCCAAGTGCTGTAATTGATATGGTTTTTTGATTTCCTTTTGAGCAATCTCCTCCAAGAATTATTCCACCATATTTTTTTAAAGCCTTATTGATTCCTTTATATAATTCTTCAACCCAAACCCATTCGGTTTTTTCAGGTAAAATAAGACTTATTGTAATTCCTATAGTTTTTTTGCTACCACTGGATACTAAGTCAGAGATATTACTGACAACTGCTTTCCAACCAAGATCTTGAGGGCAAATAGTGATGTCATCGAAATGAACATTTTCTACCAAAGAGTCATTGTTAATAAGTAAGTTTTCATTTTTAGTTTTGATTAAAGCGCAATCATCTGAAGTTTGATCTTTAGGCATAAATTTTCCAAGCCTATTTATTAATTCTTTTTCTCCAATATCTTCTAATAATTCTTTACGCATTTAATTTGAGGTTTTCAATCCCTTGTAAAATATCAATCGAGATAATTGTGTCATCTTTGTTTAGCTCTTCTAAAACATCAAAACCATCCACAACATAGCCAAAAGCAGCATTCCTTCCATCTATTAAATTGCGACCTGCTGGATTAAGTTCTGCTTCATATAAAAAGAAGAAAAATTGAGATGAACCATCATCAACTGCTGCATTTGAGTGGGACCAACCTAAAGTTCCAAGTGTTGCGAAAGGTAATGTTGGAGTCTCTGTGTAGAAGCCTAAATCTTCAAAAGTTTGGTTATAAAAAGTTTCTTTTTCATCAGGTATTCTTATTTCAAGAGGAACATGACGTTCTTCATTTGTTTCAGGATCTACGTAACCAATTGCTTCACCAATTGGATCACCTGTTTGCAGAACAAAAAATTCTTCTGCTCTATTTATGGGTAAATCTTTATAGAAATTTTTTGAGGATAAATCTATAAATGCTCCAGCTGTAAGTGGTGCATTAAATCCATCCACAATAGCTTTCATGTCTCCTTTAGAGGTCTTTATATTTACTTTTGCTCTGCCTAATAGTCTTGGGAGATTGTCAAATTCCTCAGGGATAAGGTAAGGAAATTGTTTTGGCAGGAAATATTCTTCTAATCCACCTATTTTATCTAAAGCTTCTTTACGGGTCGTTACAAATGAGAACTTATCCTTTGATTTGGCATGATCTTGAAGATTATCAAAATTTTCTTTGAGTTCTAAAAATGTTATTTCGGCAATTTTCTTTTTATCCTTTGGTAATTCTTGAATAATTCGACTTTGGTATTTTTTTAGTAAAGATTGACATTTTGTAACAGTTTTGGTTAAGGCGGGCCATCTTCCTCCTCTTACAAGGTCACTTGTCTCTTCCAATTTGTGTTGAATTTCTTGCAATTCAACTTGCTTGATAGGGAGCGCGTTTCTGAGGATTGCATTAGGGTCTTTTACCGCATTACCAGTAGGTAAATCGGCTAGTACTTGAGTGGGTTTGAATAGAAAAACTTGTAAAATTATGATTGATAGAATTAAAAAAAGTTTGTTCTGATTTGATAAGAATTTTTGCATAGCACTCTTGTAGGTTTATGATCCTTGGGGATGTAATACAGGAATGATTTCCAGTAACGATTTTCGCACAGGTACCACCATCGAATTGGATGGACAAGTTTGGCGTGTTGTAGAATTTCTACATGTCAAGCCTGGTAAGGGTTCTGCTTTTGTGCGAACAAAATTAAAATCAGTTCAAAGCGGCAACGTGGTTGAAAAAACTTTTCGAGCCGGAGAATCAGTACAGCAGGCTATCCTTGAGAAGTCTAACCTGCAGCATACTTATGTGGAGTCTGGTGATTATGTTTTTATGGATATGACAAGTTTTGAAGAGACAAGACTTTCCTCTGAACAAATCGGTAAAGGAGCAAAGTATTTGAAAGAAGGAATGGAGGTAAATGTAATTTTCCATAATGATAAAGTTTTAGAAGTTGAACTACCAATATCTATTACTTTGAAAGTAACTGAGACTGACCCTGGAGTTAAAGGTGACACCGCTAGTGGGGGTACTAAACCAGCTATTCTAGAAACAGGTGCTCAAGTTATGGTTCCTTTATTTATTTCTGTAGGAGAAATGATTAAGGTTGATACTCGTAACGATAGTTATCTTGGACGTGAAAATTAATGGCTATGAAATTAGATCATGAAGACTTAAATCGCTTAATAGAGAAAATCTCTACAAGCGATATTCAAGAATTCTTACTTGAGGGAGAAGATTTTAAACTCGAAATAAAACGTAATTTATTTGATCAGAACCAAGGTACTAAAAATTTAGTTTCCAATGGCTCATATGAAAGTCAAACAATTACTAATCAAAAACCCATCAACGATAATGTCTCAATAGCTAATGAGCCTGAGAAGCCACAGGTAGCCCCTCCTGGGCGCTCAGATCTTACTGAAATTACTTCTCCTATGGTTGGAACCTTTTATAGGGCTGCAGCGCCTGGGGAGGAGCCATTTGTCGAAGTAGGAAATAATATTAAGGTCGGTCAAACTATTTGTATTTTGGAAGCTATGAAGTTAATGAATGAAATTGAATCTGAATTTAATGCTGAAATAGTTGAGATTCTTGTTGAAAACGGAACGCCAGTTGAATTTGGTCAAGTTTTAATGCGTGTTAAGCAGTCTTGAATTTTTATTCATTTCTATAGCAGCTTTTATAGCCTCAATCATGCTTTGGCATTGAGCTATTCCTTGTCCAGCAATATCAAAACCCGTTCCATGATCTGGAGATGTTCTTATAAAAGGCAACCCTATTGTTGTATTTACTGAGTAATTAAGGGCTATAACTTTCATTGGTATTAGACCCTGATCATGATACATAGCAAGAATGCCGTCATGTCTTTCAGCATTTTTGTTTAGCCAAGCTTTTGCCGAAGAATTCCAGCAACTATCTGGTGACAAAGGGCCAAATAATTGAATATCTCTATTTTTCTTATTCCAAGCAATCAATGCACTATTGAGCCAATCTTTTTCTTCATTACCCAAAATCCCTTCTTCGCCAGCATGAGGGTTTAATCCAGCAACTTTTAAAATAGGTTTATCAACATAGGTATTACAAAAATTTTTGAAAAGATCTAATTTAGAGTGAATTAATTTAGGAGTCAATTTCTTGGGCACCTCACTAAGAGCTATGTGGGTTGTTGCCAGTAATGTATTGAATCTCCAGCCTGTAATTGGTGATTTTGCTGTGAATAACATTCCAAAATTTTTTACTCCACATGATTTTGCTAATACTTCAGTTTGACCAGTGAAATGATGACCTGCTAGTGACCATGATTTTTTGCAAATTGGTCCAGTTACTAATGAGGAATTAGGATATTGTTTTACGATTTCAATTGCTTTCTTTAAGTAAAAAAAACTTGAATTTCCATAACTTGATTTAGATTCATTACTAGATGAAGATATTTCGAGATCATGAATCTTGAGATTTTTAGGATTTGCAAGATTTTCTATTCCTAAAGATCTTAGTTGTTCATATGTTTTTTGAAGATTTTTTTTGGAACCAACTAATATAAAATCAACATTTTCTGGTATCTCATTTGAACAAAGAGCTTTTAAAGTTATTTCAGGTCCAATGCCAGACTCATCTCCTACACTTAGTACTATTTTTAATTTATTATTCGTATCTTGAAAATTCATAAATTTTTTTAATTTATTTTTTAAAATTTAAGTAGCAATTTTTTAAGCCTATTTTATAGTTTTTATAAATTAGTTTATATCCAAGTGTTTCGCATAAAAGTTTATTAGAAATTCTTCTATTTTCCATCCAAAAAGATTGAGCGATAGGCGATAATTCCTCTTTTGCTTCTTCAAATAATATTGGCTTTGGCATTTTTAAATCAAGCAAACTATAGCAATATTGAATAACTTCTATTTGAGAACAGGGTTCATTATCTGCAATGTTAATAATCTGGTGAAACTTTAAAGAATCTTTATTTCTTAATAGAAAGATAATTGCATTTGTGATATCAGCAACATGAATTCTCGAAAAAACCTGATTTTTTTTGGAAATAACGCGAATTTTTTTGTTTTTTATTGCTTCAAAGGTGGATCTCCCAGGCCCATAAATACCTGGTAACCTGAAAATTTGTACAGGTAAACCCGATTTAATCCATTCTTTTTCGCAATTTAATCTCCTATGACTTCTATTTTGAAAAGGGTTGGGCGGGTCAAGCTCAGAAACCCAATCACCTTTCGTGTCCCCATATACTCCTGTGGTAGATAAATAACCAGCCCATTCAAGTGATAAACTTCTTAGCTTATTTTTAAGACTTCTTAGTACTGGATCGTTTCCATTTTTGTCGGGAGGTATGCAACTAAGAACATGTGTGACTCCATCAAAAATTTTTTCATTAGGAACTATTCTATTTTCACTGTTGAAAACAAAACTATTTGGATCTTTGTTTTCAGATCTCGAACTTGTTAAAGCAGTACAACCTAATTTTCTTATAGTTTTTGCAAAGAAACTACCGCTAAAACCACTCCCCAAGATTAAAAATTTTTTTTTAGTGTTTAGTGAACTTGCAGAACTTTTCATGCGATGCTAGAGTAGTACATATGTATTATTTCATGATGAAGACAACTGTTAAACCTATTTTAAAATCAAAAACTTATTGCATTAGCAAAAGTTATACTCGATTAACAGAAAAAGAAATCAGTTTAGTTAGTTTTAAATTCTACCAAAAATTATTAATTCTTCTCATTTCATTTTCTACAATTTTAATATTCCCAGATTCGCCAAGAGAATTGGGAAATATTTGTGAGAGTTATAACTCCAGAAAAATATGTAATGTTTGGTAGTTAGGCTGCTTTGTATTTTGATTCATCTGTTTCGTAATTATTTTTACTTGCCTTAAAATTAGGATTAGCCCATTGCAATAATCTTATAGCTAATCTTAAATCTCCTTCTAACCAGGCTCTTATAGCCATTGCTCTTCTTGGATCATAAAATTTTTGTCTTCTGTACCAGTACAAAGCATTTGCATCTGATTTATCGCCATTACAAGAAAGACATGCTGGAACGCAATTTTCCGTGGTACTTAAGCCACCTTGGCTACGTGGTAAAACATGGTCAATAGATTCAGATGGTTTTCCGCAATATATACAACTTTTTCCCGTAAATCTATGAATTGACTTTCGCCACTGTCTTAATCTGAACTTAGGACATAAATCCTCTAAAAACACCGCATCATTGATATGCATTCAGACTATTTAGTTAAATAAATAATGGCTTGAATATGTTAAAAGTCAATGTTTATTTATAGTGTTTTACTTAAAATTTGATTGTAAAATTTAATTTAGTGTATATAGATACAAAATAAAATTTATTACAAAACAATTAAAAATTGAAAAATTCAAAGGTTTAATTAATAGCTATATCGATCAATGGTTTCATCTGTAAAAACTTCATTAGTTTCTTCTAATTCTTTTTCTAATCTTTTTCTTTTATTTTCTCTATCTTTTGCTTCTTTTTCTTTTCTTTTTTCTTCTTTTTGTAAATCTCTTTCAAGTTTCCTATTTGGATGAAGATTATCTAAATATTCAACACAATACCTAAATTTTTCATTTTCTCTGATAACCGTTTCAGTAATTTGTGATGCAGCTTGTTTAGGTGAGACTTTGAAAATTCCTCCCTTTTGTTTTTTTATGTAGGTATATGCTGCCTCCCAACTGCTTTCATGATCGTTTCCGCCATCTCTCATGGTACAAAATATTTCTGCTCCAAACGAACTTGCATTTACTTTTGAATTCGTAAGAAATAAGGGAGTAAAAATTCCTACAGATATTAATATTAGTTTTTTCTGCTTAAATTTTTGCATTAAACTTTTTGTTCCTATTTAAAAATATCTTTTATGGAGAATATGTCTATAGAAGTTTAAGATTTTATCACTCCAAATAAGTTCAAACATTTAACAACTAGGGGAAGAATCAGAAGCACAGTGATCAACCTAACAGCATGCAGAGTTGCTACTGCAGCGCCTACTCCATATTCTGAACCGACAAGACTCATGCCGCTAATACCACCTGGTGCAGCACCTAGAATTGTTGTTATTACATCTATATTTAGTAATCTGCTTGTCCATAATCCAATCGCTAATCCTGTAATTACTAAAGTAAAAGTTATTAGGATAGCTGGTCTCCATAAGCTTTGTAGGTCAACTAATGAGTCTTTAGTTAAAGATGTGCCAATAACTGTCCCAATCCCAATCTCTAATATTGTTCTTGTCCCAATTGGCCAATCTGCTATATCCACTTTGCCACTGACACTAAGGATACTTGAACCTATTAAAGCGCCAGCAAGAGGAGCTGCGGGTATACCTGTTTTTAGAGCCAAAGCCCCAAAAATTCCGCCTGCAATTAGATAATAGATGAGATTTATGTTTGGCATAAATTGTATGAGATGTTTGGACATAATATTAGAAAGATTTTTTTTTGCTTGGGTTTATAGTCAAATTATATTTTTGTTTTTCTCTCATAATGTCCCCATTTGTTGGCATAATATTAAACAAAGCATGAATTTTTATGTCTTCTCAAATTTCATACAAATCTAATAAAAACCCTATAAAGAAAAAGTTATCCTTTTTTGAGGGTGGTCATCAGCTTGAAAAATTAGAGTTTGCTCTAGCAATTGCTCAAACTAAGGGAGATGAAAAAAAATCAATTACTCTCAGAAAAAAGATCGTTGAATTAGGTGGAAATGTTGAAGAGCCAGGGACTTAAATTAATTTGATTCAAGATATTTAGATGCAATTACTAATGCTTCCCCAGCTTTTTGAGCATTTATTTTTCCTAAATCAAGAAGTGTATTACTAATAGCAGAAATTACTGTAATTATATCTCTGTCATTTACATAACCTAAGTGGCCGACTCTAAATATTTTTCCTTTTAAATGATCTTGACCGCCAGCAAGTAAAATATCAAACTTATTTTTTATAGTTTTTCTGAATTCTTCAGCATCAATTTCTCCAGTCTCTATTGCCGTAATTGAAGGGCTTAAATATTTTTCATCAGCAAACAATTTTAGATCTAAAGCTTTTGCAGCATTGCTCATCGCTAATTTATGTTTTTTATGTCTAAGGAAAATATTCTCTAATCCTTCTTCTCGCATCATTTTTAAAGATTCATCTAAAGCAAAAACCAAATTTACTGCAGGAGTATATGGGTTACTGTTACTCAAAAGACTTTTTTTGTAGGATTTTAAATTTAAATAAAATTTTGGTAAATTAGACTTTTCTGTAGCTTCCCATGCTTTTTGACTCATCGATATAAAGCTGAGTCCCGGAGGTATCATATATCCTTTTTGTGATCCTGAAGCAACGATATCTAATTGCCATTCATCTACCGGTACATTACAAGCTCCAAGACTTGTGACGCAGTCAACAATTGACAATGCTGTTTTATGTTCACGTATATATGAACTTATAGATTTGAGATCATTTATTGTACCTGTTGAGGTTTCAGAATGAGTCAAAATTACTGCCTTTATTTCTTTTTTTTGATCCTCTTCTAATATTTTTTTGAATTCTTCTGGATTAAGAGCAGTCCCCCATTTGGAGTCAATTTTTATGACTTCTAACCCAAATTCTTTAGCAACTTTTACCCATCTTTCACCAAATTTTCCATTCTCTCCACAGATAACTTTATCACCTTTACTTAAAGTATTTATTATTCCAGCTTCCATTGCGGCAGTTCCACTACCAGTAATTGTTAGAACATCATTTTGAGTTTGATGAAGCCATTGTAAATTTTTAGTAGTACTTTCTACGAGATCTTGGAATTCTTTGCTGCGATGTCCTATTGGATGCTTACTTAATGCTTGTAAAACTTTTTCTGGAACTGGTGTCGGTCCAGGAATCATCAATGATAATTTTTGTTGTATGGCCACTTTTTGTTAAATAGGTCATTCTTAGATTAGTTCTCATTATATATTTTTCAATTACTTGATTTGAAAAAAGGATTTTCTTTACCTTTGTGGGTTGCAGGAGCCGCTAGGTCGGCATTAAAAAAACTTGTAGGTTTGCCATTTGATAATTATGAAATACTAAAAATTCCTAATGAAAAAAAAGAAGTAAAACTCAAGATTCATTCAGTAGGTTTACTTAAAGATGATTCGCATGCATTAGGAATTTCCTTTGCAAACTCTGGCTTAGATCTTGACATTACACAAAACTTAGAAATATGGACAATAGTTTCTTTAGAAAAAATCCCCTTTAAAAATACTTCTCCAACAAATCCAATCAATATTATTCCAGGATCTGGTGTAGGTATCTATGAGAATACATCAGCTATATGCATTTCTAATTTTGCTAAAAAAGTTTTATATGAAAATTTGTTGGATATCCTTCCAAAGGGTTTTAATTTGAATTTGGAAATTATTTTTCCAAATGGGGAGTTTTTAGCAGAAAGAACTAGTAATAAGTCATTTGGTATTGTTGATGGATTATCTATTATTGGAACTTCTGCAGAGACTTATTTGAGTGCTTCACCTGATCAATTAGAGGAAGCGAAAACAAAGCTAGCGAATCTGACTACAAATGATTTTAAAGGGAAAGTTGTTTTTGTTATTGGTGAAAATGGTTTAAATTTGGCAAAAACTTGTAATGTTAACTTGCCAATTATAAAAGTTGGTAATTGGATAGGACCCCTAATAGTTGATGCTGCAATAAAAAATGTTAAAACTGTAATTCTTTTTGGTTATCATGGAAAATTAATTAAATTAGCAGGCGGCATTTTTCATACACATAATCATTTAGCTGATGGAAGAATAGAGATTCTCGTTTATTTAGCCGTTAAAGAAAAAGTACCTTCTGAAATAATAGTTAAATTATCTCAATTAAAAACTCTTGAAGATGGCTTATTATTTCTTGAAAAATTTAATAAATCTATAGCAGAGAAATTATTCCAAAATTTATCCAATACTATTGAAAAACGTTCCTATGATTATGTTAATAGATATGTAAAAACAGATATTGAAATCGCATCAATTATTTTTGACAAAAAAAGGAAAATAAGGTGGTCAGGAACTAATGGAAATAATTATATTTCTTATTTTCAAGGAGATTAATTTTTGATTGATTATGCTTTTGTAAATAAATTGAGCTAACTTTTAAACATGAGTCAAACATCTTTAAAAAAAGAACGAGATCCCTCAATATTAATTTTAGATTTTGGATCTCAATATTCTGAATTGATTGCAAGAAGAATAAGAGAAACTAATGTTTTTTCTCTTGTAGTAAGTAACTGTATTTCAATTGAAGACATTCTTAAAATTAATCCTAAAGGGATAATTTTAAGTGGGGGTCCAAATTCTGTATATGACCAAAATTCTCCTAAATGCGATGAAAAAATTTTTGATTTAGGCATTCCTATTCTTGGTATATGCTACGGAATGCAATTAATGGTCAAAGAACTTGGAGGTTCTGTCTATTCAGCCACAAAAAAAGCTGAATATGGTAGAGCACCAATAAATATAGATTTAGAGTGTGACCTGCTCTGCGATGTAAAAGATAAATCAATAATGTGGATGAGTCATGGCGATTCAATTAATTGTTTGCCTGATGGATTTAATAAAATTGCTCATACAGAGAACACACTCCATGCAGCAATTTCAAATGATAGAAAAAAATTATTTGGCGTACAATTTCATCCTGAAGTTATTCATTCAGAGTATGGGATGACGGTAATTAAAAATTTTGTTTATAAAATCTCCACTTGTGTTGCTGATTGGACAACCGAAACCTTTTTAGAAGAAACAATTCCTAGGATAAAAGAACAAGTTGGTAATAAGAAAGTTTTGCTTGCCTTGTCAGGCGGAGTTGATTCTTCAACACTTGCTTTTTTACTTAATGAAGCAGTTGGAAATCAGCTTACATGCATGTTTATTGATCAAGGTTTCATGAGAAAAGGTGAACCAGAATTTTTGATGAACTTTTTTGATAATAAATTTCATATAAAGGTTGAATATATTAATGCTAGGGAAAGGTTTATTGCCAAATTAAAAGGGATAACTGATCCGGAACAAAAAAGGAAAATTATTGGTGAAGAATTTATAAGAGTATTTGAAGAAGAAAGTAATAGATTGGGACCTTTTCATTACTTAGCGCAAGGAACTCTTTATCCTGATGTTATTGAAAGTGCTGGTACCAATATTGATCCCAAAACGGGCGAAAGAATAGCTGTAAAAATAAAGAGTCATCATAATGTGGGCGGATTACCAAAAGATTTGCAATTTAAATTAGTTGAGCCATTAAGAAAACTTTTTAAGGACGAAGTCCGAAAATTAGGCGCTGCATTAGGTTTGCCGGATGAAATTATAAAAAGGCATCCATTCCCAGGACCAGGGTTGGCAATAAGAATTTTGGGAGAAGTGACTAATGAAAAACTCGATTGTTTAAGAGATGCAGATTTGATAGTGAGAGAGGAAATTAAAAAAGCTGGTCTTTATGATGATATTTGGCAAGCATTTGCAGTATTGCTACCGGTTAAAACTGTAGGAGTTATGGGAGATAAAAGAACTTATGCATGGCCAATAGTTTTACGTTGTGTATCTAGTGAAGATGGTATGACAGCAGACTGGTCAAAAATTCCCTTTCAGATTTTGGAGAGAATTTCAAATAGAATAGTAAATGAAGTAATTTCAGTAAATAGAGTTGTTTTTGATATAACAAGCAAACCTCCTGGAACTATTGAGTGGGAGTAAGTTATCAAAATTTCTAAATAATTAAGGAATTTTAATTTATACAAGAAATCTTTTTAAATTAGATTTAAACATAATGAGCGAGATTATTAAACTAAGTCGATCTACGGTTGAGAAATATCTTAGTTGTCCAAGATGTTGTGTACTTGATAAAAAATATCAAATAAAACCACCCTCATTACCATTTACTTTAAATATAGCTGTCGATAATTTATGTAAAAATGAATTTGATCACTACAGAAGAATTCAGGAGCCACATCCATTATTTATTGAACATGGCATTGATGCTGTTCCTTTTAAACATAAAGATTTAGAACGTTGGAGAAGTAATTTTCAAGGAATAAGATATAAGTCAATTGAACATAATTATGATTTTGGTGGAGCTGTGGATGATATTTGGCAGAAAAAAAATGGTGATCTTATCATTATTGATGTAAAAGCAACATCTAGAAACAATTTTGATTGGTCTGAGACTTTTAATAAATACGAATATGCAAAAGGCTATAAGAGACAATTGGAAATGTATCAGTGGCTATTTAAAAAGAACGGATTTAAAGTTGCCGAAGAAGCTTATCTCTTATATTTTAATGGAAAGAAAAATGAAGAGGTTTTTAATAATCAATTAAATTTTGATGTACATTTAATTAGATTAGATTGTTCTACATCATGGGTAGAAAATAAGATAATTGATACGGTCAAATTATTGCGTTCTGATATTTTTCCCAAACCTTCATTAAATTGTGAATACTGCAATTATTTAAAAAAACGTTGGCAATTATCAATAACTTAATTCTTATGGAGAATTTTTGGGTATCTCTGGAAAAATAGTAAATTAAAGATAATCTTTAATTAGATAATTTATTTAGACTTGTGATAAATTCAAAAAATTCTGAGAGAAAGATAACTAATCATCTTCAGCAAGATGTAGTAAAGGTATCTGGTAAAACAATTTTTATTAATCCTTTTTTGTATTGGCGAAGGTTTGACGAGAATACAAATAGGTGGCTTAGAGAACCTGGTCAAATGTCTGAGGACCAAATTAATCCAAATAGGAATCGTTTTTATCCAGAAATAGAGTGGACTGATTTAAGCCATGAGCAAAAGCTTATAAAAGATGCAACCGTAGAGATGTTTCTAAAAACTCTTGAATTGATTAGTACATTTCATCCTTACCTTAGTGCTGGACAGCTATTAGAAGTTGAGAGAAAAATGGCCATCATAAAAAAAATTCCTTTTGAAAAGTGGGTCACAAAATCTTTCGCTAAAAAAGCTAAATTATTAGAAAATGAAAAAAGAAAATATCAAAGAGAAAGGTTTTTTAGTAGCTGGAGGGAATGGTTTAGTCTTGAAAATACTCAGCAAGCTATTTTGCCATTGATCGTCATTGTATTTTTATCAATATTCATTGGTTGGTCCTTAGGCATATCTAAAAATAGTTGTAATCCTTATTTTGAACAAAATTTAGATCAGTCAAATTAATTTTTTATTTTTTTTGGTATCGAACTTAATATTATTTTGAAAAAATAAATTTTTTATTTAAAATTGGTACGAGTGAAAGAATTTTTAAAATATAAATTTATGAATGAAAAATTTACTTCAAATAATTTTGAAAATGATGAGTTAACTCTGAATACTAAAGAAAGTGATTATAAAAAGTTAGTTACTAGACTTAGAGAGATAAGCTCAACGATTGCATTATTGGAAAAACGATATTTGGATAAATTTTAAACTTTTGATAAAAAGTAACTCTAATAAAAAACTGATTTCATTAAAGAGACAACCTTTAGTCTTACTAATCTTTTCATCTATCTCGTTTTTATTGATTGTATTTAGATTAATTTTTTTGCAACTATTAAATTATGAATCTTTTAAGCAAATGTCTGATGAAAACCGGATTAGGCTTATTGCTTCTCAACCAATACGCGGAAGAATACTGGATAGAAATGGTAATGTTTTAGCAGATAGTAGAGTCAAATACTCCTTAATAACAAAGCCCCAATCTGTAAGTGATATCAATTGGGAAAAACACAAATTGAGTATTTCTGATTTGCTAAATGTTGATAGTAATTTAATTGAAAAAAAATATTTTGCTGGTCTAAAAAATAAGCAACTTTCAGTTACTATTCTTGATGATTTAGATGAGGATCAAATAATAAAATTTAAAGAAAATGAAGATAATTTATCTAGTTTTGAAATAGCTACGAAATTAATTAGAAATTATCCTTATAAATCTCTTGCTGCTCATGTAATTGGTTATACTCAGCCAATCACTGATCCAGAATTTAAATTTTTATCTAAAAAGGGTTATAAACTAAATGATTTAATAGGAAGAACTGGAATTGAATATGTGTATGAAGACTTTATAAGGGGTGAATGGGGTGGAGAGATGGTTGAAGTAAATTCTTTAGGCAACTTTCAAAAATCATTGGGTATTAAACCTTCAATAAAAGGTAATGATATTGAATTGACGATTGATATAAATTTGCAATTAGTTGCTGAAGAAGTACTTAAAGATAAAAAAGCTGGAGCAATAATAGTGATGGATCCAAGAGATGGTGCAATAAGAGCAATGGCTAGCAAGCCTACTTTTGATTTGAATTTTTTTTCAAAGGATTTTAAGCCTGAGAAAGAATATAATAATATATTTAATTCATCTGAAAAACCTCTTTTTAATAGGGCACTAAATGCTTATGATCCGGGAAGTGTTTGGAAAATTGTAACTGCTTTAGCTGGCTTAGAAAGTGGTAAATTCCCTAAGGATACTTTGCTAGATACAAAACCATGTATCATTTATGGAAGTCAATGTTTTAGGGAACATAATGATTTAGGTTTTGGGAAGATAGGTTATGAAGACGCTTTAAGAGTTTCAAGCAATACATTTTTTTATCAAGTCGGGTATGGAGTAGGCGTTGATAAAATTTACGAGGTATCCAGAAAGCTTGGTTTTAATTCCTTATCTGGGATTGAAATTTCTGAACAAGAAAATATAGGATTAGTAGCAAGTAGTGAATGGGCTAGAGAAGGTAGAGGATGGGGCCAACCTGGTAGAACTCCATGGGTTCCGGAAGATATTGCGAGCATGTCTATTGGACAATTTGTTGTTCAAGTTACTCCTATTCAAATAGCTAGAGCATATTCTGCGATTGCAAATGGAGGTTATTTAGTCACTCCCCACTTAGCTAAAAAAGGTGGGAAATACCCTTTAGATAAAAAAAGAATTAAAATAGACA
The DNA here is from genome assembly GCA_000634515.1 of Prochlorococcus sp. scB245a_520K10. Lineage (GTDB taxonomy): Bacteria > Cyanobacteriota > Cyanobacteriia > PCC-6307 > Cyanobiaceae > Prochlorococcus_A. The sequence goes on from JFNU01000202.1 coordinate 334,750, forward strand.
TTGATCAAAATAATATTCAGTTGATAAAACGCGGGCTGAGGAAAGTAGTTGAGTCTGGCACAGGTGCATCAATTAATTATGGCGTTTCAAATTTACCTCCAGTTTCAGGTAAAACTGGAACTGCTGAAGATGGTGAAGGTGGCTTAGATCATGCTTGGTTCGTTTGCTTTACTCCTTCTGAAAAGAGTGAGTTGCTGGTAGTTGCTTTTGCACAAAATACTCCTGGAGGTGGATCTGTACATGCACTTCCAATGGCTAGAGAAATTTTGAAAGTTTGGAATGAAAAAAAATGAAATTCTTTTAGGTTTTAAAAGTTTATGTTTTTAATTTTTTCATTTGCAAAAGTCTTTGAATAATATCTTCAATGGTTTTGGTATCTATTGGTTTACTATATGAGGACAAAAGTTGTCTTCCTAATACCTGACTTCCTAAATGAACTAATTGTATGCGTAACGAAGTAAGAAGTTCTAATCCTATCCCGCCAGAAAATGTGGCAATTGCAATAGGTTGACCATTAAATAACCGTCTGAAGTCATCTCCCGAAATAGAAAGCCATGCTATGAAGTTGGAGAGAATGGGGGGTATAGATCCATTATATTCCGGAGCACAAATAACCCACTTTTCTATTGCGAAAAGCTTTTTTTTAATTAATTCTATTTCAACTGGAATATTATCTTTGCTGTGAATTCGTGGATTAAATAGTGGAATATCAAGGGTGGTAAGATCTAATATCTCAGAACTAATTTTAAGTTCAATACTTTTTTCAAGGAATTTTTCAGAAAGTTCTAGATTTTTCCCGCAACTAGCCGAAATGATTATTAAATCTTTTGATTCAGTCATAAATTCTATAAATAAATTTAATAGTTAGCACCAGTTTTACGGTGATGTACTGCTGTTAAACTATCGGATTTTAATATATTACCGTGTAGCACTTCGGCGTAAATTACCCAATGATCTCCACATTCCATTCTCTCTTTTACAGAAGCATCTAACCATGCTAAAGACTCAGGAATGATTATTTGTTCGTTGGGAGTCAATTCTATATTTAATCCCTCAAATCTATCTTCTCCTGGTGAAAATGGTTTTGTAAATCTTTTCATAGGTTCTTTAAAATCTTTTTCACTTAGAATATTTAAAGCGAATGAATCTCCAATTTGAAGTAGAGATTCGACAGATCTATCTTTTGCTACTGCAATACTTAATCCCGGTGGAGAAAAACTTGCTTGACTAACCCAAGATGCAAGCATAGCTCCTCTGATATTATTCTTATCTTTTCCTTTAGAAGCGGTTAGAACACAAAGTGAGCCAATTACTCTTCCAAGAGCTTGTAACTTTGGATCTGTTTTACTCGTTATCATTCCCGTATCTGACTTTCTAGGTTTTTTCTTGGCTTTCTTTATAATTTTTCTCCCAAAGTGAGTTCCTATTTCTTCTAATTCTTTAATTTTTGGTTTATTTGGACTGAATTTAATTCTTATAGGGTCAAAACTAAACTTAAATCCGCCGTCTTTTAATTTTGATTCAAGTAAATCTATCGCTTCGCCGCTCCAGCCAAAACTACCAAAAATCCCAACAGGTTTATCTCTATTGCCTTCTGATAACAATGTTCCAAGTGCACTTACTATAGGCGTAGGGGCGTGCCCCCCAAGTGTGGGAGATCCTATTAAATATCCATCAGCATTTTGGATGGATTTTATAAGTACATCATTTGGTGTAAATTCACAATTAATACTTTCTACTTCAACAGAAGTTCTATTTATTCCTTTGGCCAGAGCATCGCCTATGGAGGCTGTATTTCCATAAGCACTTGCATAGATAAGAGCGATTTTAGGATTATTTGTTGTGAGATTTTCACCCCATAGAATATAGTCATTTAAAAAGCTTTTTAAGCTGTATTCGATAGCTGGACCGTGCAATGGTGCAATAGTTTTAATATCATAATCTGCAATTTTTTCAGTTATTGATACCACTTGATTTGACATTGGTGCCATTAGACAATCATAAAAGTGTTTTCTATCAATTTCTGTGCTAATTCGATTTGTCTCAGACCAATATTCAGATGCAATGTGTGCAGAGAAAATTTTTTCACTAAGAAGTATTTCTTGATTACGTTCATAAATTATTAAGCCTCCAGGCCAACGAGCCGTTGGAATGGGAATTAACTCTAGTGAAATGTTACCTAATTCTAAATTAAGTTCCTTTTTTACTATGTTTATTTTGGGTAATTCAATTTCAATGAATTCTTTTAAGTTAGGATTTCTTTGATTCCAAAGTTCAGTTATAAGTTTAAAGCCTGGATTAGAGCAAGTAATAGTTGTGTTTTGAAATTTTGTACTTGTATTTTTTATAGTTTGAATAATTTGGGGATTAATATGACCAGAAATAAAGTTGATTTTATCTAATTTAAATTGATCGCAAAACTTAGAAATTACTTTATTAAATGAATTTAAATATTGTTTCTCAGGGGGATGAATAATAAAAAGTTCCTCATGATTTCTAATGAAAAAAGTATTAAAAGAGGTTCCTTTTTCAAGGTTAAATTCAAGTTCAAATCTTTCTTTATTTTGGTCTAAAAATCTTACACAAGAAAAATTTTCGGTAATTTCAAATTCTGATAAGTTTTCATTTTCTGTGAGTAAGCCTATATTTATATCTGACATTTTAAAGATTTATTTTCTAATAATGATTAGCAACTTTTCTGTGATGAACTGCTGTCTTGCATGATAAATCAGAAACATTACCATTTTCAACAATCCCGTAAATTATCCAATGATCTGGAGTTTCCATTCTGGAACTAACTTTACAATCTAAAAAGGCGAGTGAATCTGAGAGAACTGGTCCTCCTGCAGCGATGTTGCTAATTACATTTACATCTGCAAATCTGTCAGCTCCTGGGGCAAATCTTTTTAAAAAATGTCTGAACATTTTTTGATAGTTATCTTCTCTCAAGATATTCACAACGAAACCTTTCCCAACTTGCATATATGATTCAATAGCTCTATCTTTTGCTACTGCCACTGTAATACCTGGTGGAGAAAAGCTTGCTTGACTAACCCAACTTGCTACCATTGCACTTTGTCTAAATGTAGAACCTTCCCCTTGGCTCGCTGTAACTACATATAATCCCCCGCTTAATCTACCTAACGCTTTATCTAAATTTGAATCAAGGCTCTTCATAGAGGCAATATTCTTCTTTTTATTAATCAATTGACCCAAGTCAGTTCCAGCTTCTTCGAATTGTTGATAAACAATTGGATCTGGAACATTTCTAACTCTCAGAGGCGAAAATGCCTCTTTCTGTCCTAGTTCTCTTAATTTATTTGCTAGTGAATCTATTGGTTCATCATTTCCACCAAATGCATCGTATACAGCCGTAAATTGTTTTGGTTTTAATGCTGCAAACAATGTTCCAAGAGATTCTTTTAAATCATTATCCGAATATACTGGCCATGTGGGAATAACCACCGCTTTTGATTCAGAAATTAAACTTGTTAATTCTTGAGGGTCAGAAGATCTTAAGTCAATTAATTGAACCTGCGCATCTGCTTTACTTATTCCATGAGATATAGCTTGACTTAATCGATCGCAATATCCATAGTCGCTTACATAACATACCGATACAAATTCATTACCTTTACTTTTATTGCTGCTCCATTCTAGATATTTTCCTTTCCAAAAATTGACCTGATTATGGAGCAAAGGCCCATGACCAACAGCTATTGTTTTTAATGCAGGTAGCTTATCTATTCTTTTAATTGCTTGAAGAACGCTTCTAGCGTTTGGACCCATAAGGCAATCGTAATAAAAACGGAAATCATCGTATATTTCTTTTTGATCAGTGTCAAAAAATTCGTCAGAACAATAATGGAGTCCAAATGCATCGCATGTATAGAGTACATTTGTGCTGTGATCATATGAAAATATGGTATCTGGCCAATGTAAATTTGGTGCACTTATAAATTCAATATTATGTTCTAAACCACTATTAGGATTAGTTCCGAGATTTAAAAACTCTCCACTCTTAACCTCTAGATGCTTAAAGGGAATATGAATTTGGTCTTCAATAAATTTAAGGGCTAATTTTGATCCAACTACTGTGATATTTTGGTTTTGTTCTAAAAGATTACCTATTAAACCAGAGTGATCAGGTTCTGTATGGCTTGTAATTAGATAGTCAACTTCTTGAGGATTTACCTTTTTCAGTAATTCTTCAAACCATAATTCTTCGAACTTTGCGTGACTAGTATCAATAATTGCTAGTTTCTCGCCTTTAATAATAAAACTATTGTAGGTAGTTCCATTTCTTAAACCAAATTCAATATCAAATCTACTGCGATCCCAATCTAAAGATCTTATGGCACAAGAATCATCAGCAAAGTTTTGAGATTGAACCGTCAACTTGTTATTAGTTTGTGCCAATTTAGAATTACTTGTCTGGGCAGAGGCTATCATAGAATAATGAGCTTTATAAATTAACTTTAGTTATATAGAATATAAATTCGCGTGATTATTTTTGCGAAATAACCGAAATTACGCTTTTCTTTAATTTTTAATCTTCTTATTCTGGATAAATGACATCTCAACTAATTAAAAAAATAGTTACTGGAGATGAGATAAGAAATGCTTTTTTAAAATTTTATAGTGAAAAATTACATAAAATTATTCCAAGCGCATCTTTGATCCCAGATGACCCTACGGTTATGCTCACAATTGCTGGAATGCTACCTTTTAAACCAGTTTTTTTAGGTTTAAAAGAAAGACCATCAAAAAGGGCTACATCTAGCCAAAAGTGCATCAGAACAAACGATATAGAAAACGTTGGAGTTACAGCTAGACATCACACTTTTTTTGAAATGCTTGGTAATTTCTCTTTTGGAGATTATTTTAAACGTGAGGCTATTCAATGGGCTTGGGAATTAGTTACTAATATTTATCAACTTTCTGTTGAAAATATAATTGTGAGTGTTTTTCACGAAGACGAAGAGTCTGCAAAAATTTGGAGAGATGAAATTGGTATTCATCCAGATAGGATAGTTAAACTAGGTGAGGAAGATAATTTTTGGTCATCTGGAAAAACAGGTCCATGTGGACCTTGTTCAGAACTTTATTATGATTTTAATCCTGAAAAGGGTCTGAAGAATATTGATTTAGAAGATGGAGATCGTTTTATTGAATTTTATAATCTTGTTTTTATGCAATATAATCGTGATCCTAATGGAAAATTGACAGATTTAAAATTTAAAAATATTGATACAGGAATGGGTCTTGAAAGGATGGCTCAAATACTACAAAAAAAGCAAAATAATTATGAAACAGATTTAATTTTTCCTATTATTCAAAAAATTTGTGAGATTGCAAATATTGATTATTTTTCTTCAGATGATAAAAACAAAATTTCTTTAAAAATCATTGGTGATCATACAAGAGCTGTTATTCATTTAATTTCTGATGGAGTAGCAGCAAGTAATCTCGGCAGGGGATACATATTAAGAAGGCTTATTAGAAGAATGGTCAGACATGGCAGATTATTAGGTATAACAAATGAATTTTTACCTCATATTGCTACTGTTGGGATTAATTTAATGCAAAATAATTATCCTGATTTAAAAAATAATAATGATTTAATTTTGAATGAGATAAAAATTGAAGAAATAAGATTTAGGGAAACTCTTGAAAGAGGAGAGAAATTGCTAGATGAGTTAATTTCTTCAGGGCAGAAATTAATTTCTGGTTTTAAAGCTTTTGAACTTTATGATACTTATGGATTTCCTCTAGAACTTACTGTAGAAATTGCTGAAGAAAATAGTATCAGTGTAGATGTAAAGGGTTTTGAAGAAGAAATGAATGCACAAAAAGAGAGAGCTAAAGCTGCTGCAAGTAATATTGATTTGACATTAGAAGGATCATTAGAGCGAGAAATAGATCTTTTTAACGAAACTGTTTTTAATGGTTATAATTCACTCCTTTCGGAAGCTGAAATAAAGGGTATATTCCTGGATTCAACATTAGTTAAACAAGCAAGTGAAGGTCAGAAAGTTTTAATTGTTCTTGATCAGACAACTTTTTATGGAGAATCTGGCGGGCAAGTTGGTGATATTGGAACGATAATTTCAAAAGATGTAGAGGTCTTAGTTGATAATGTTATGCGAAAGAAAAATGTTTTTTTACATTATGGAACCATCAAAAAAGGAATATTAACTATTGGACAAAAAGTTAAGACTAATGTTAGCTCCTCTAATAGAGCTAAGGCTGCTGCAAATCATACAGCTACTCATTTATTACAATCTGCACTTAAATCAGTTGTTCATGAAAGTGTTGGACAAAAAGGTTCATTAGTAGCCTTTAATAAATTACGATTTGACTTTAATTCCTCTAATCCTATTTCCAAAGATCAAATTTCTAAGATTGAGACTTTAGTTAACTCTTGGATTACGGAAAATCATGCCCTAGAAATAAAAAATATGTCTAAGAGTGAGGCTCTTGAAAAGGGCGCAGTCGCCATGTTTGGAGAAAAATATGATGATGAAGTACGCGTTGTTAATGTACCAGGAGTTTCAATGGAACTTTGTGGTGGCACACATGTTAAAACTACATCCGAATTAGGTTCTTTCAAAATAATAAGTGAGGAAGGAATCTCAGCTGGAGTCAGAAGAATTGAAGCATTATCAGGCCAATCAGCATTAGACTATTTCAGTGATAGAAATGCTTTAGTAAATCAACTAAGTGATTTCTTAAAAGCAAATCCTAATCAACTTTTTGAAAGGGTTAATAATTTGCAAGCAGAGCTTATTAATAAGAATAAAGAGATACAAAAAATGAAAGATGAAATTGCATATTTTAAATACTCTTCTATCAAATCATCCGCAGAAATAGTAAATTCTTTTTCAATTTTAGTAAATCAGATTGATGGCTTAGATGGGAATTCTTTGCAATCTGCAGCACTTAATTTAACTTCTCATTTAGGAAATAAAGCAATAGTGATTCTTGGGGGAATACCAAATCCAGAAAATAGAAAGTTGTTATTTGTAGTTTCTTTAGGTGATGATTCAGTAAAAATAGGATTGCATGCAGGTAAATTAATTAATGAGATTGCAAGAATTTGTTCGGGAGGTGGAGGAGGAAAGCCTAACTTTGCTCAAGCAGGTGCTAAAGATATTGATAAGTTAAGTGATGCTTTAGATTATGCTAAAAAATATTTGCATAAAACATTAGATAGTCATTCTGATAAATAACTACTTTTTCTGAGACTAATTTCGATTTGATCCATTAATTTCCTCGCTTCTTCAATGGTTAATTTTTTTTGATCAATTGCTGATTCAGTATTAATTCTTATAGATTCAACCAAAGAAGCTGAACTGTAATCTAATAATTGTAAAATTTCAGATTTACTGTCCTCTTTAATAATATTTTTGACCTTATATGAATCATCTTGATTTATATCTATATGAACAACGTTTGTATTGCCAAATAAATTGTGCAAGTTTCCTAGTGATTCTTGATAGGCTCCAGTCATAAAAATTCCAATTAGATAATCTTTATCTTCTTCTGGCTTATGTAAATTTAGTAATGATTTAATTTTTCCATCATCAATAAAATTATTTAGTTTACCATCTGAATCACAAGTTAAATCTGCAAAGTTGCCTTTGCAGAAAGGCTCCTCTAAGTGCCTATGTATTGGTACTATTGGAAAAATCTGATTTATTGCCCAGCTATCGGGGATAGATTTAAAGATAGATAAATTTGCATAATAAGTTGATGCAAGAGTTTCTGTAATTTCAGATAAATCAGGGTGATTGATTTCATCATTATTCAAGTTATTAGAAATTTCTTTTGCGCAAGCCCAAGTAAGTTCTTCGGCATAAGCTCTTTCTGCCAAACTTAAAAATCCTAATCTAAAAGCGACTAAGCAATCTTCTTTAAACTTTTTTGCATCATTCCATAGTTCAATTATTTGAGATAAATTTATTTTTTTATTTTTAAGTTTTTTCAATTCATTGAAAGTTTCAAGCAAATTTGAAATTATTAATTGTTGATTTTTTTTATCAAAAATTTGTAGTTTGGAACTGACATGGCTTGTTCCTAAGACATTAAAAATTAAAACTGAACAATGACTAATGATTGCTCTTCCACTTTCTGAGATTATGGTTGGATGCTTTATATTATTTAATTCACATGAATCCTTAATAGTTGCAATTACATCGTTAGCATAATTTTGAAGAGAATAATTAGTAGAGGTGTTTGAGGAGGTTTTAGTTCCATCAAAATCTATTCCTAATCCTCCCCCAACGTCGATATATTGCATTGGGGCTCCTAGTTTGCATAGTTCAACATATATTTGACTCGCTTCTTGTAATGCGTCTTTGATCACAGCAATATCACTTATTTGACTGCCTATGTGAAAATGGAGCAATTTCATTTCGTTAATAAGATTTGCTTCTTTTAGTTCTTTTATTGTCAACATAATTTCTGGGATTGATAATCCAAATTTGGAATTATCTCCAATAGATTTACCCCACCTACCACTACTTTTACTTGATAACTTTGCTCTAATTCCTATCAATGGAGTCGCGTTAAGTTCTTGAACTGCTTGAATAATTCTTTTTACCTCATCTCGTTGTTCAATAACTATTATTGGATTTTTGCCGAGTTTTCTGGCCAAAGTAGCAATCTCAATATATTTTTTATCTTTATACCCGTTACATATTAATAATGAATTTTGGTTTTCAAGAAGTGCAAGGCCAATTAATAGTTCTGATTTACTTCCTACTTCTAAACCAAAATTCCATTGGCTACCAAACTCTATAATCTTTTCTAGGACATTTTTCTGTTGATTACATTTGACAGGAAAAACGCCTTGATAAATGTTCTTATAATTATAGGTTTTTATTGCTTTTAAAAAAGAGTCATGTAATGCATTTATGCGATCTTTCAAGATATCATTAAACCTTATGATTAATGGAGGATTTATTTCTCTGCTCTTAAGTTCTTTGACAAGCTTAAAAAGATCAATCTTATTTTCAGATTTTATATCTTTAGTTACTGATATATTTCCTTTGGAATTTATAGAAAAATATTTATCTCCCCATTTGTCTATGTTATAAGTCGAAATACTATCTTCAATAGTCCAAATATTCTTTAATTTTTTCGGCTCAAAATTGGTCAATTTATGTCTTAGTGATTAATAAATGTTTTTGAAAATAACTCAAAACAATATCTTTTATTTTAATGATTACTTGCCAAGTTACCACCCAAAAGTTGAATATACATAGAGTGATTATTAACTAAATGACCAAAGAGAGAACCTTTATTGCAATTAAACCAGATGGAGTTCAAAGAGGATATGTTTCTGAGATTATTGGCAGATTTGAAAAAAAAGGATTTAAATTGGTTGGATTAAAGCAATTAATTCCTTCAAAAGAACTTGCTCAAAATCATTATGGAGTACATAGAGAAAGACCCTTTTTTGGCGATTTAGTAGACTTTATTTCAAGTGGACCTGTTGTAGCAATGGTGTGGGAAGGCGAAGGAGTTATTTTGAGTGCTAGAAAACTAATAGGTGCAACAAAACCCCTGGAAGCAGAGCCTGGAACGATTAGAGGTGATTTAGCTATTGATATTGGGAGGAATATTATTCATGGCTCTGATGGAGAAGATACAGCAAAATTTGAAATTGATCTATGGTTTAACGAAGAGGAATTATGTGAGTGGGAAACTTCTGATTCGAAATGGCGATCTGAAGATTAAAATTTAAATCGCAAATCTATCTAAACTAAATTTTTCTAAAAAACTTTTTTCTATTTCTTTGAGATTTTTATTTTGAACTATTTTTAAAAGAAGATCACTTGTTATTGCAGAAAATAAAACCCCATTTCTGTAATGTCCTGTAGCTATAAAAAGATTTTCAATTTTTGATTTTCCAATTATTGGTTTTAGATCTGGTGTGCAAGGTCTAAATCCCCACCAATGTTCCATTTGTGGCCAATTAATAGCTTCTGGCAATAAGGAGCGAATGCCTTCTTGCAGTTGTTTTATTCCATTAGGCGTATTACCCTGATTAAATATTGAATCTTTTTCAACTGTCGCTCCAACTATAATAAGTCCATCATCACGGGGAACTAGATAAGTTTTTGGACCAAAAATAACTCTTTTCAAAAAATTTGTTGGACCTTGTATTGATAGCATTTGTCCCTTTACGGGAAAGACTGGAATCTTATTAAAAATTTTTTTACTCCAAGCACCGCTGCATATAATTGCTTTTTCGCAGTTAATTTTTTTTATTTCCCCAGTGGCACATGAAACTGTTGCACCTGTAATTTTGTTTTTTTCGAATGTCAAATCCTCTACTTCTGATCCCTCTTGAAATTCTACTCCATGCAAGGAGCATGCTCTTTCAAGAGCACGCATCAGTCTTCTTCGGTTATCTATTTGACCATCTTGTTCAAAAAGTAAACCATGTTTCCAAATAGAATTTATTCCATTAATTTCTGTTTGAAGATCTTTGTGATTTAAATATTTTCCATATTCATAAGTGGGAAACTCTTCAAGATCTTCTTTGTTTTTAAAAGGAACTACTATGCCACATTTTTTTAAACCGCATTTAATATTACTATCTTGTTCAATACTTTTTATCCACTTTGGAATTAGATTTTGACTTTCTTGGCCAAATTTTAGTAATTCATCTTCGAGCCCTTCGGCATGAGTAGCTAACATTCCTGCAGCAACAAATCCAGCTGATTCATTTCTGTTTTTGCTTAAAACTAAAACTTTGAAGTTATTTTTAGAAAATTCATAAGCAATAGATAAACCTAAAAGTCCACCGCCAATGATTAATATTGAATTTTTGGTTTCTTGTGCCATTTAAAAATTAATATTTTTATTTGTGTTTTGGTCCTCTTTTTCTTTATATCCAATAATATTAGTAAAGAGACTTTTGATAATGAACAATTTGGAATCTTGGGAAGCTGTGATTGGTTTGGAAACTCATGTACAGCTTAATACGAAAAGTAAAATATTCACATCTGCGTCAACAGCTTTTGGTGATGCACCTAATACACATATAGATCCTGTAGTTTGTGGATTGCCAGGAACTCTGCCAGTTTTGAATGAGACTGTTCTTGAGTATGCTGTAAAAACTTCGTTAGCATTAAATTTAAACGTTGCAGAACATTGTAAATTTGATAGAAAACAATATTTTTATCCTGATCTGCCTAAAAATTATCAAATTTCACAATTTGATGAGCCACTAGCTGAAAATGGCTGGTTAGAGGTTGAAATAATTGAAAAGGATAAAGAACCTTATATCAAAAAAATTGGGATAGAAAGGCTACATATGGAAGAAGACGCCGGAAAACTAGTCCATTCAGGAAGTGATAGATTAGCTGGCTCAAAGTATTCTTTAGTTGATTATAATCGAGCCGGAATAGCACTTTGTGAGATTGTAAGTAAACCAGATATTAGATCCGGTAAAGAGGCATCCGAATATGCTTCAGAAATTAGAAGAACAGTTAGATATCTAGGAGTATCAGACGGAAATATGCAAGAGGGTTCATTACGCTGTGATGTCAATATTTCAGTTAGAAAAGGACCTAATGCTCCTTTTGGTACCAAAGTGGAAATAAAAAATATGAATTCATTTTCTGCAATTCAAAAGGCTTGTGATTATGAAATAGCCAGACAAATAGAAGTTTATGAAAATGGAGGAAAAATTTTCCAAGAAACAAGGTTATGGGATGAAGCTAAGCAATTAACGAAAAGTATGAGATTAAAAGAAGGTAGCAGTGACTATAGATATTTCCCGGATCCTGACTTAGGTCCAATTGAAATAACAAAAGCCCAACAAGAAATATGGTTTAAAGAACTACCAGAATTACCTTCAAAGAAAAGAAATAAATACGTAAGTCAATTTGGATTGTCTGCATATGATGCAAGGGTAATTTCTGATGAAATAAGCATGGCAAACTTTTTTGAAGAAACAGTAGCAAATGGTGCCGAGGCCAAACTAGCTTCAAATTGGGTAACAAGTGATATTGTGGGCTATTTAAAATCAAACAAACTAAGTTTTAGTGAATTAAAGCTTAGTCCTGAAAATCTTGCTGAAATGATTAGCATGATTGCAAAAAATATAATTAGTGGAAAAATTGCAAAAGAAATTTTACCTGAACTAATTCAAAAAAATATTTCTCCGAAAAAATTAGTTGAAGAAAAAGGTTTAGCAATGATATCTGATTCTTCAAGTATTTTACCAATAATTGATGAACTTATAAATGAACATCCAAATGAAGTTCAAGCATTTAAAAATGGCAAAACTAAGTTACTTGGCTTTTTTGTTGGTCAACTTATGAAAAGAACAAAAGGTAAAGCTGACCCTAAACTTGCAAATAAACTTCTTATGGAAAAATTAAATAGCTAAAGCTTAAAGAAGCTCTTTTATAGTATTGATCCATTTATTTTGATCATCCGAATTATCTAAAATAATATCTGAAAATTTTCTTTTTTCTTCAAAACTTAATTGAAAATTTATCAATTTGTATGCTTCTTTTTCGCTAATTTGATCTCTTGTGATAAGTCTGGTTTTTTGTAGTTCTTTAGGACATTTAACTAACCATATTTCAGTGCAAATATCTTCAAATTTTGCTTCAAACAATAATGGAATAACCAATAATATAGTTTGATTATTTTTGTATTGACTGCATTCTTCTATCATTCTTTCTTTAATTAAGGGGTGAAGTAGTTTTTCAATCCATTCCTTGCTTGCTGAATGTTTAAAAATAATGTTCCTTAAAAGTTTTCTGTTTATTTCCCTTTCTGAATTGCTCTTATTATCAATAATTTTATCTCCAAAATAATCTAAAATTTTCTTATATCCATATGTGTTTGGTTTGATTAATTCTCTTGAAAAATGATCTGCATCTAATATTGGTATGTTTGTATGTTTTCTAATGTAATTAGTTATGGTTGTCTTCCCACTTGCAATACCTCCTGTTAAACCAATCCTTCTTTGGTTGTTTTTTGATTTTTGAAGAATATCCATATAATTAATAATAATCTAATTACTTAGTTTCTTTAGTATTAAAGAGTAGTTAGTATGAATTAAAATACCAAAAAGTTTGAGCCAGTTAGATTCCAATTGGTCGTTTGTTGATGACAGTAAGGTAACGCCCAAGGGGTTTCTTTTTGCTGGGATATCTGCTGGTTTAAAAGCTTCTAATAAAAAAGATTTAGCACTAATACTCGCTCCAGAAGGAAGTGTTTTTAGTGGGATGTTTACCCAATCAATAGTTCGCGCTTCTTGTGTGGATATTTGTGAGGAAAGGATTAAAACAACTTCAGGTTTTGTAAGAGCAATACTAATTAATTCTGGTCAAGCAAATGCATGTACAGGAAATCTTGGCATTCAACATTGTCAAATTGCTACAGGAAAGATTGCGGAACTTTTAGGAATAAAAGAAGAAGAAGTTTTAATGTGCTCAACTGGTGTAATTGGTGTTCCAATACAAATAAATGATTTAGTAAAAAATTTACCGAATTTAGTTAGTGATTTAAAAGGTAATAATTTTCAAAATGCAGCAGAAGCAATTTTAACTACTGATTTGACTTTGAAAAAAGTGTCAATAGAGACGATTATTCAAGGTAGAAAAATAAAAATAGCAGGATTTGCAAAAGGTTCAGGAATGATTTACCCCAACATGGCTACAATGCTTGCTTTTCTAACCTGTGATGCGGGTATTCAAAAAGAAGAATGGGACAAAATGATTGCTATTGCGGTTAAAAAATCTTTTAATGCAATATCAGTTGATGGAGAGACAAGCACAAATGATTCTTTTGTTGGAATAAATGCAGGAGAGAAAATTGAAAATAGTTTTTTTCCAATTATCCAACAAGGGATAGATTTTGTATGTCAGAATTTGGCAAAAAATATTGCAAGGGATGGAGAGGGAGCAAATTGTTTATTAGAAGTTTTGGTTCAAGGAGCGAAAAATACAGATGATGCAATTATGCTCGCGAAATCTATTTGTAATTCTGCCTTGGTAAAAACTGCGATACATGGTTGTGATCCGAATTGGGGACGAATCATTTCTGCTGCAGGTAATTCTGGAGTTAAATTTAATTTAAATGACGTTGACTTGTATATAGGAAACGCTCAGATTTTGGAAAAAGGTAAGTTAAATAAATATGATCCACAAAAAGTCACAGACTATATTAAGTCCAGAATGAAAGGTAGATATTTAGTAGATGATATTGTAAAAATTATGATTAATCTAAATTATGGCGAATCGAAAGGCACAGCTTGGGGGTGCGATCTTTCTAAAAAGTATGTTGAAATAAATAGCGAATATACTACTTAAGTTTTAGTAAATCTAATGGTAAATATTCATTTATGTAAAGAAACAGTATTGTTAAAGTTCCAATTACAGAGCCTATAAAACCTCCAAAAAAATTAACTAATAATCCAGATTTTCTATTTATTGCTTCTTCGTTTTTTTCTTCTTCAAAATTAGGAGAATCAACTACTTTTAAGCGCTGATTGGTTGTTGGTTGTTTAAGTTGTTGGTGTCGGATGAGGGCTTCGAAATCAGGCATGGAATTTGTGAGGCAATTGAACAATAAGCAGACCAGCCCGTCATTCGACGAGGATCTGATCTACCTAAATCGTCTACAGCTTCAAATACGGCATTACCAGAGGCTTCTGCCTTATCAAATGCTGAAAGTAAGGGTATAAATGTATCAAAAACATGTAAACCAAAATTTTCTAGAGCTGCTTTGGCTTGTTGCGCTGCTTTTTGCTGTCTAAAATCGACTTTTACTATTACTACTGCATGGTTTACTTTTAAGTTTCTTAATAAATTAGCTAATTCAACTGTTAGTTCTACTGATCTTGCTTTTGCAGTGGTAGGTAAGATAACTAAATCTGAACCATACGCTAAGTGTTTAAGTTCTTCCTGATCACTGCTAGCTTGTCCATCAGTTATGACGATTTCTGATGATCTTGATGCTTTAGCAGCTGAACTGACAGGGAAAACTGGAAATGGAAGATTGCCTCTTGATGAATATGCTAATGCAGATCTATTCTTGTCAGCATCGACTATGCAAACTTTTTTACCTTCAGAATGCCAAACACTTGCAAGGTGAATACTTGTGCAGGTCTTAGCTACCCCGCCCTTTTGTCCGCAAACGGTAATGAACAATTTTTTATTTTTATTTCTCTTTACTTTGGAGAACAATTTCTTAATGTCAAGGGATATTGATTATTAATGCTTTAAAACTTATTTTTTGAAATATTTTAAATAGCTCAATATTTTTATATAACCTTAATTAAGTGCTTTATTTAAATAGGCCTGTGAAGAAAAGAATTGGATTAGGTACTTGGTCATGGGGTAATAAGCTTTTTTGGAATTACCAATCTACAAATGACGATGATTTACGTGAGACATACAATGAAGCGTTAAGAAGAGGTTTTGATCTAATTGATACTGCAGATTCTTACGGTACTGGGAATCTGCAGGGTAGAAGTGAATTATTGATAGGCAAATTTTTACTAAATACTCCTTCAGCAAAGAAAAAAAGAATTCAAGTAGCAACCAAACTTGCACCTTATCCTTGGAGAATCGGTGATAGAGGTTTTAATAAACCTTTTTTGAAAAGTTTAGAAAGGCTTAATAACAAATTAGATATAGTGCAATTACATTGGTCAACTGCAAAATACAATCCTTGGCAGGAATTAGGGCTTTTGAATAATCTTTGCGATTTAAAAGATCAAGGCTTTGATTTCCAAATCGGTTTATCAAATATTGGCCCTAAAAGATTGACGAAATTAATTAATTACTTGGCAAAAAGAAATCAGAGCCTAAAAAGTGTTCAGATACAGTTTTCTTTGCTTGCTCCCGATTTAGGGAAACAATATCAGGTAAAAAAAATTTGCGAAGCAAATAATATTGATTTCTTTGCTTATAGTCCTTTGTCCTTTGGAATACTTTGTATTGATCCAGATAAAGAAGAAAATAAAGAAAAAAGTTTTATTCGTAATGCATTATTTGAAAATTATAAAAAACCAACATATGAATTGCGGAGGTGTCTAAAAAGAATTGCATATCAAAGATCAGTTTCCCAAGCGCAAGTTGCAATTAATTGGTGTTGTTATCAAGGATCGGTTCCAATCGTTGGTATGCGAAAAAAATCTCAAGTTATAGATGTATCGAACGTATTCAAGTGGAATTTAAATAAAGATGAATTTAAACTACTTCAGGAAGTTTCTAAAAGTTGTTTAAAAAAAATGCCAAAAAATCCTTTTTCAAGTATTTAATAAAATTTTTAGGTCGATATTTTCTTATTTTTTTTTATTTCACAATTACTATTCCATAGTTCAGTAGGAAATTTTTCACCGGTGAATCTAATAACTTTAGGTTTGAAATTTATTAACAAGTCATTTAGGTTTTTATTAGGTTCCATTTTAAAGGATTAGAGTTTTTAATAAGATAAATTAATTTAAAACTAATCTTCTCAGTATTTATACTTAGAAAATATGAAAAATTCTTTTTAATACTCGCAATTGCAGCAATATTTACAAAATAATAAATTATCTAATACAACTTCTTAGTTATTTAAAAAAGTGGAGTCCTTCCAGACTCCTCGTATCATTTGGTTTATAAGGCTGATATGACCCCATCTCCTTTAAGGATCAAGCAGCAACTGGTGCTGTTTGACGGGAGAAACTAACGATTTTGTTAGCGTTTGTGTTTTTGCTCTAACCGAGCCAGCTTCAGTCACCTTCCTTATGCCCCGTCGAAACCATTGCAACCCCAAGAAGTGGAGTTGAGCGGAGTCGAACCGCTGTCCGAAACATCGGTTGAGATCACCTAGTCCAATTGGACATTTATATTCTGACAGGCAAAATGAGTATTGAATAGTTTTTTTATTAAGTTTTTATCGTATATGAAAGTAGTTGCATCATCTCCAGAGGGACTTGAGAAATATTTAGCTGAAGAAATTTCAAATTTAGGTGGGTTTAATATTAATACTTATAAAAGATTTATTAATTTTGAATGTGATTTTGAAACTTTTTATAGAGTTCATTTCTATTCCAGATTGGCTTTTCGTTTTTATAGAGAAATTGCAAGTTTTAATTGTTATGACAAGCAATCTTTATATGAGGGAGTTAGAGACTCATTTGATTGGATAGGTTGGTTACACTATGAAAAAACGTTTAATGTTCAAGTAACTGGTAAAACATCTTCTTTAAGTCATACGCATTTTACCGCTCTTGAGGTTAAAAATTCTATAATTGATTTGCAAAAGGCAGTTTGGAATAAAAGATCAAATATTTCTCTAGATAATCCTGATTTTATAATTCATCTTCATTTAAATAATAATCAAGCAATTA
This sequence comes from Prochlorococcus sp. scB245a_520K10, assembly GCA_000634515.1. Taxonomy (GTDB): domain Bacteria; phylum Cyanobacteriota; class Cyanobacteriia; order PCC-6307; family Cyanobiaceae; genus Prochlorococcus_A. The sequence goes on from JFNU01000202.1 coordinate 352,127, forward strand.
TCAGTCTTCAAAGTAGTTTGGAAAGCTTACACAAACGAGGCTATAGGCCAGCAGTTGGAAATGCACCATTAAAAGAAAATTTAGCTTCTGGATTGATAAATATGACTCAATGGAATGGCAAAGTCCCTTTAATTGATATTATGTGCGGCTCGGGAACTTTTTTAATTGAGGCAGTTCACCAATTGCTTGAAGTTCCTATAAATACTGATCAAGTATATCTTTTTGAAAATTGGTTGGACTTTAAGAAAGATATTTATCTTAATGAAAAAAATAAAGCAATAAAAAAAATTATAAATTATGAAAAAATACCTAAAATTATAGGCTGCGAAATTAATAAAAAGGTTTTTGAGCAGGCCAAATTAAACATATCATTGGCAAGGCTCGAAAATTATATTGAACTTATAAATAATGATTTTTTGGAACTCCATTTAAAATTTACATCTGGGATAATTATATGTAATCCTCCTTATGGCAAAAAATTAGGCGATGAAAATGAATTAATTCATCTATATGAACAAATGGGAATCTTCCTAAAGAAAAACTTTTCAGGTTGGGAATTTTGGTTGCTAAGTGGAAATCCAAAACTAACAAAATATTTGAAAATGAAATCTTCATTGAAAATTCCTGTTAGTAATGGGGGAATTGATTGCAGATGGATAAAATATCTTATAAGGTAATTTATTTTTTGCCTAAAACGGCTTTTGTTGTCTTGCCTAGACCTTCTAATGTTTGAGGAAGATAAGGTCCTTTGGCTAATTTTCCTCCAAGCTTCAAACTTAAGCCTGCTAGAAATAAATCGATAAATATTATGAGTAATAAATTATATTCAGTATTCCAATTATTATAGTTTCTTAGAAAAAGATAAAAAATAATATGGATGCAAATCAGTACTAATAATAGTAATGTGCTTCCAATTGCCAAAAATATTCCACCACTAATTAATCTTCTTTTTTCTCTATCTACTTCTTGAAGAGCTATTCTTACATGTAAATCCATCACTGAACTTGCGATAGCTGAAATTCTTGATGCAGTATTTGCAAAGTTTCTATTTTTTTGTTTTTCCATATTATTTTCTGCCACTGTTTATGAGAGTTCCTATTAGTAAACCAATTCCAGCAGCAATAGCAATAGATAATATTGGTTTTTTTCTAATTGGACTTTCTATTTTTGGTCTAAGTGTATTGTTCAGTTCCTCTAATAACTCTTCTAATTGACTTTCGATAGGTTCAATTTTGTCCGATATCTCCCAATTGTTTTCTCGGATTGAATCAATGATTTCAAATAGTTGGCGTTTTATTCCAATTGCTGAGGTTCCACTATGGTTCGATATTACTTCAACTAAATCATCAATACTTCCTTTTGCGGCTTCAAGGGTTTGCTGAGCAATGGTAGGCCATTTTTCTTTTATTAAAGGGATTAAACTGTCAATTTTTTCAAGCAACCATTTCTCCGAGATAACTTCTTGATCAGGAAGTTCAGTGTTATCTTCTTTTTCTTCTACTTCTTTGGGAGGATGGTAAGTCTCCATTATTTAAACTTATTTATTTTAAGATTAGACCCTATTTCCTAATTTGGAACCCTTATCTAAAGATTTGTGCGATTTAGATAGAAGAAAAACATATAAAAGTTTATTTACATTTTATTTATCTTCTCTGTTCTGCTAAAAGGTTTTGTTAAGCTATTACTGAATTTATTAAATTAGTTTAAATTTCATCATGGATATCACGTTTGCATCATTAATTTTTGCATCTCGCACAATCCCCACAGATATTGGATTAGTAGCGGCAGCTATTGCTGGAGCAGGAAGTTTGCTATTCATTGCTTTAAGATTTGTCCCTGATGCAAGTAATTAAATAACAGGAACTAATTTAAATTAAAGATACTTTATCTCAATTTTTTTTGAATATAGATTTGATTTATCAAATAGATAATGAATAAATGGGTTTTGCTTGAACATAAAGTTTATTCTGATAACTCTTTAGATATTCATTATGATTTTCTTGTTGAAAATGGAATAGATTGTTTAACTTGGAAATTTTTAAAACTTCCTTTATTGAATCAGGCTTCTATAGAAATTTTTAAACAGCCAAATCATAGACTTGTCTGGCTATCTAGGGTAGAACATGAACTTTCTGACAATCGAGGCTTCGTAAAAAGAGTTGATCACGGAATATCTAAAAAGGTTTCCGATAATTTGGACTCTGGGTGTTTTCGATTCATCTTGGACGGTAAACTTCTTTATGGTTTGTTTGAAATTTCGGGTAATTCTTGTAGATTGAAAAAAAATATTTAATATCCATTTATAAATAATCGTAATAATCCTATTGAGAATTTTTGTAAATTAGTTATTCTTATTTAGCTATTGAGACTTGAGATTGGTACATATCAATCAGGTCGAGTTTGAAAATTTTAAATCTTTTGGGGGAAGTGTAAAAATTCCTCTTGAAGAAGGCTTTACAGTGGTTACGGGGCCTAACGGTTCTGGTAAAAGTAATATTTTAGATGGAATTTTGTTCTGTTTAGGTTTAGCTAATAGCAGAGGGATGAGGGCAGAAAGATTACCAGATCTAATAAATAACTCTAAAGTTAAAGAGGGTAAGTCATCCGAAACATTTGTATCAGTAAGATTTAATATTAAAGATTGGTCTCCCAGAGAGGAACTTCAGCCCTTGGAACTAGAAGAAGAAGAAATTGCTCTTAATAAGGGTCAAAAAGAATGGGTAGTTTCTAGAAAATTAAGGCTTATGCCTGGCGGTTCTTATGCTTCAACTTACACTTCTGATGGAAAACAATGTACCTTGCAACAAATACAGAGAATACTAAGAGATATTAGTGTTGATCCCGAGGGCAGCAATGTTGTTATGCAAGGTGATGTAACAAGAATAGTTTCAATGAATAATAAGGAGAGGAGAAATCTTATTGATGAATTAGCAGGAGTTGCACTTTTTGATACAAGAATAGAACAAACTAATGCAAAATTAAATGATGTTTTCGAAAGACAAGAAAGGTGTGAAATTTTAGAAAATGAATTGCAATCCAGTAAAAATAAGCTTGAAAAAGAATGTGAAAAAGCTAAACGATATAAAGATTTAAAGGCAAAACTTCTTCAAATAAGGGAATTAGAAAAAGTTCTTATTTTTGATAAACAAGTTAAGCATGTTGAATCTATAGAGAAAAAACAAACTGAAATTGAAAAAAATATAATATTATTTAATGAACAAAAAGAATCTATTAATAAAGAAATATCAGTTTTAGAAGGTGCTTTAAAAATTCTGGTTGCTGAGCTTAAGGAAAAAGGAGAGGAAAAATTGATAAAAGTAAATTCTGATATTGGAAGTATTAATTCTAGCTTGAGAGAACTTGATAGGATATCAAGTTTAAATAAAGAAGAGGGCATTAAATTACAAAAGCAAAGAGATGAAATTGCAATATCTAAGAGGAACATCGAGTCAGAAAAGATGAGAAAAGAAAATTTTGATGATAATTTTTTAAATAAATTGAACTTGCAGATTGATGATCTTACATCAAAACATAAATTATCCAGAAAAAAACTGTCTGATGCAGCTGGAGAATCTGGAGAATTCTCAAAACAAAGTATTAAATTAAATGCTGATCTTGAAAGTATAAAAAATAAAATTAATCCTTTAGAAATAAATAAAAGGAAAGTTGAAGAAGAAATGATTCAAAATAATATTCAAAAAGAGGCAATATCTTCTCAGATTGAAGCTTTAGCTTTAGAAAAGCAGAAACTTTTAGAGGGAAATCAAATAAAAAAAGAGACATCTGAAATAAATAACAATAACTTGGCAAGTAATAGCTCTGAAATTAATTCTTTAAAAAATGAAATTGATTTATTAAATAAAACTAAAATAAGGCTAAACGACGAGCAATTAAGGCTTGAAAAGGATTTATCTAGATTTGAAAGTAGAAAGGAAGCTTTAAATGAATCCAGAGGTTCATACGCTCTTAGAATTCTTTTAGAAGCAGGGTTAGAGGGTATACATGGTTATGTAGCTCAACTTGGCGAGGTCAGTGAGAAAAATAGATATGCATTAGAAATTGCTGCTGGAAACAGACTCGGACAAATAGTTGTTGACAATGATCATATTGCAGCTAAAGCAATTGAAATTCTTAAAAAGAAGAAAGCGGGACGATTAACTTTTTTGCCTTTAAATAGAATTAAAAGTCAAAAGAATAATTATGCAATTTCAAGATTTGAAAATAATAGAGAGCCTGGATTTATTGATAAAGCCATAAATCTTATTACTTTTGATAAAGTTTATTCAAATGTTTTTAGATATGTTTTTGGAGATACTTTGGTTTTTTCAGACTTAGCCTCAGCTAGGTTGTCTAAACAAAAAAATAGGTTGGTTACTTTAGGTGGTGAATTATTAGAAGCAAGTGGTGCTATTACAGGAGGTAGCAAGTTAAATAAAGATTTAGCTTATAGATTTGGAGTTAATAATGATCTTGATGAATCTAATCCTATAAAAGAAAGATTATTGGTTATCGCAGAAGCTTTAAAAGAGTCTAATAATAATTTGATCATGAAAAATAGTAAACTCAATAAATTAAATTTAAACCGCAGTCAAATAATAGAAGATTGTGCTTCATTTAATAAAGAAATTGAAGTAAATCAAAATTCTCTTGAAGTTGTAATGAAAAGAATTGAAGACCTTAAATCGAGATTAAATAAACTTGATAGTGCTAATAATTTATTAGTAGAGGATCTAGATGGTTTAGAAAATGAATTGAAGCCTTATCATGATAAGTCTGATCAATTACAAATCATTCTTAAGGAGAATTATGAAAAAAATCAAAAATCATCATTAATAGCTTTCAATAACGATTTTAATAATCTTGATAAAAAACTCGAATTACTTATTAAGGAGAGAGATACATTACTAGATAAAAAAAATCAATTTGCTTTAAATAAAGAGCGTATCAATAATTCATTAAAAATAACTTTATTACAAGAAAAAAACTTGCAGGAATCTATCAAACAACTTTCAATTTCCCATAGTGAATGGATAGAAAAAAGAGATAAATTTAAAAAAGAGCTTTTAGTTCTCGATAATCAAAAACATTCCCTAGAGAAGGATTTAGGTTTATTAAGAAGGAAAAGAGATGAATTAAACACTTCAATTTCAAATAAAAGGCAAGAATATAATAACTTTTTATTGAAGCTTGAATATCTTGAAAGGGATATCAATTCTCTTAAGGAAGAGATGAGGAGTGAGAAAATAAAATTAGAAAATTATAAAAAAGATCTACCTAATCCTTCCCCGGAGTTTGGAGAATATGAAGGGAAGAGTCTTGAATCTTTGCAATCAGAAATCTCGATCATAAATGCAAAACTACAAAGCTTAGAACCTGTAAATATGTTGGCTCTTGATGAATTAGAAGAATTAATTGAGAGATTAAATGGTTTACGTGAAAAATTAGAGATTCTATCTAATGAAAGATCTGAATTATTGCTGAGAATAGAAACTGTATCTACTATGCGTCAAGAGGCTTTTATGCAAGCATTTGTAGAAGTTGATAAACACTTTAGAGAAATTTTTGCCAATTTATCAGATGGAGATGGTTTCCTTCAGCTTGAAAATCCTAATTCTCCTTTGGAAGGAGGCTTAACTTTAGTAGCCCATCCTAAGGGGAAAAATGTCAGAAGATTGGCCTCTATGTCAGGTGGTGAAAAATCATTAACGGCTTTAAGTTTTTTATTTGCATTGCAAAAGTATAAACCTTCACCTTTTTATGCATTGGATGAGGTTGATAGCTTTTTAGATGGTATTAATGTTGAAAGGTTGTCCAAATTAATATCTAATCAGTCATCAAATGCTCAATTTATAGTCGTAAGTCATAGAAGGCCTATGATAAGTGCGTCTGAACGAACAATTGGTGTTGCGCAAGCGAGAGGTGCTAATACTCAAGTTGTTGGGTTACCAAATGCTGCATAAACACACTTTTTAAAATTTATACGTCAGAATGAAAAAAAGGTATTTATGAGTTTGTCTAACACATCTGCGAATAAGAATCGTCCTAATTCTGTTCCTAGCGAACGTTTATGGTTAAGGTCAGAATTGATGGGAACACAAGTTATAACTACTGATACTGGGAAGCGTTTAGGTGTAGTTGGCGAAGTCGTTGTTGATATTGATAGAAGAGAAGTAGTTGCTTTGGGTCTTAGAGATAATCCACTTACAAGATTTTTGCCGGGCTTACCAAAATGGATGCCCTTAGAAAGTATAAAGCAAGTTGGAGATGTCATATTAGTGGACTCTCTGGATTCATTGAGTGAAGGTTTTTCTCCAGAAAGATATGGGAAGGTAATTAATTGTCAGGTGATTACAGAATCTGGACAACTTTTGGGGAGGGTTCTAGGTTTTTCTTTTGATATTGAGACTGGGGATTTGATTTCTCTTGTAATGGGTGCAGTTGGTGTCCCCCTTTTAGGTGAGGGAGTTCTAAGTACTTGGGAAATTCCTGTTGAGGAAATAGTGAGTAGTGGTACGGATAGGATTATTGTTTATGAAGGTGCTGAAGAGAAATTGAACCAATTAAGTAGTGGATTACTCGAGAAACTTGGAGTAGGAGGTTCTTCCTGGGAAGAAAGGGAATTAAATGGATACTCAGCAAATCTTGTACCAGTTGAGAATCAGTTACTTTCTGGTTCGGAATCTGAAGAACAAAATAATTTAATTGAAGAATATGAAGAAGAAGTTTTCGAGCAAGATGATTATGATGATGAAGAACTTGAATATGTTGAAATAGAGAATTCTTCTGAAGAAATTAATAATAGAAAAAAGCTATATATGGAGAATGATTATTCTAGTCAGAATGAGAATTTAAATAATATTAATCAAATAGATGAAGAAAAAAAAATTGATCTTAAACAAAAGCAAAAATCAAATACTAATTTGGCATCGAAAAGACCAATTCAAAATGCAAAAGAAACTTTAGATATTGAACCAGTAGATGAGAAAAATTTAGTTAAAGACAATAAAAAATCAGAAAACTTTGAAATTGACGATCCATGGTAATTATGAGAGTTTTCTTAATGAATTAAAAATTATATAAGCAAGTTTCTTAGCAGCACCTTTACTCCCTCTTTCTTTAAGCAAATTATCACTAATACTTTTTAATCTATTCTTATTTTTAATTAGAAATAATACTTCTTTTGCAATTTCTCTAGGCGAAATATTTCCTATCCTTTCTGGGACAATAAATTTTTTTGCTTTAATATTTGGCCAAGCAAAAAATTTCTTTTTTTTTAAATATAAAGATTTAACTATAAAAGTCAGAAATTTATTTATAAATGAAATTTTTCCAATTACTCCAAAAATGCCATCCCAAGCATTCATCATATTTAAATGTTGAGTTGGGAGTAAAACTAACATTGGAAGAGAAATTGCAGCTAATTCTGCAGTATTTGCTCCCACAGTTGTAATCGCTAGATCACATTCTTTTAGTATTTCATAGCAAGGATTTTTCTCAATTAGATAAATTTTTGTATTGTTTGATGTTTCAATAACAGAATCAAAAAAGGGGTCTTGAATGTTCTTAATTGTTTTGATTTTTGATGAGTAATATTTTGTAATAGGATTTTTTTCACTTTGGAAGAATAAATATTCACTTTTATTGGTGGTTGGGGCAATGGGGATTATAAAATTTATATTTTGATTTTTTCTAGCTATATGATCAGCTAACTCTAAGAAAAATGGAATTCCAATAGAGAGCTTGGCTTTTTTAGAGCCAGGCAATAAGGCAAGGTATTTTTTTTCTTTATTTTTTAATGATATTTCACTATTTAGTTTGATATCTGCCATTAAATCACCTATTACTTGACATTTATTTTTATGTCTTTTAGGAATTAATTCTTTCACTTTTTTATTCATAGCTGCAATTTCGTTTGTCCATTGAGGCCATCTTGAAATCCACTCAGCATATGTGATGTTCATATAACCTAATCTTTTAGCTAATAAAATGCTCCAAAATTGATCTCCCCCAAGGAAGATAACTATACCTTTTTTTGGCCAATGAGCAAAAGAAAATGGTTTTATTAATAATTTCCAAAAACAGTTTGATTTTGTTATCAATTCGAATTTATTCCATGAATTTGCAACTGTGTATTCTTTACCAGTCGCATTTGGGCAAGGAACTAGGATTAACCTAAGAATTAAATCTAGTTTATCGGTATCACATAAGGATTTATTTATTTTGTAAAGTTCTTCTACTACAGGTCTTACCCATGTAGCTAATTCTCCAGGACCATTAGAAACTATAACTACTGCAAGTGATTTTTTTTTCATTGCAGTTAAACCAGAATACATTAAATGCGGACGGCGAGACTTGAACTCGCAAGGCCTAAGCCACACGCTCCTTAGACGTGCGCGTCTACCAATTCCGCCACGTCCGCAAAGGGTTTTTGGCAACCGGCGGCTGTCTAAACCTTAAAAATATCATACATTATTGACTGAAATAAGAATGCATTTTCCAGAGAGATTTTTGAAGGTTTTGAATTATTTTTCTATTGCATAAAACAAATATTTATACATATATAACGTTCTAGGTTGTATTGTAAAAAATGTCCTCTGATTACTAAAAAAATTTTGTTAATTATTTTGGCAAATAATTTTTTATTTTAAGTCATTTTCACTCCTTCAATTTAATTTATATAATGGTTGAAAAAGTTTTAATTGCTAATCGTGGAGAAATAGCTTTACGAATTGTCAGAAGTTGTAGAGAACTAGGTATTGCAACAGTAGCAGTTTTTAGCACAGTAGATAAAAAAGCATTGCACGTCCAGCTTGCCGATGAAGCTGTTTGTGTTGGGGACTCGTTGAGTAATAAGAGTTATTTAAATATTCCAAATATACTTGCTGCTGCTACATCGAGAGGGGTTGATGCTATTCATCCTGGTTATGGATTTCTTGCTGAAAATGATAAATTTGCTGAGATGTGTAATGATCATGGCATTATTTTTATTGGCCCATCTCCTAAAGCTATTAGATCTATGGGAGATAAATCTACAGCTAAAGAAACTATGGAAGCAGTAGGGGTCCCAACAGTACCTGGAAGTAAAGGCTTGCTATCTAATGTTGATGAGGCTTATAAATTGGCAGATGATATTGGCTATCCGGTAATTATCAAAGCGACTGCTGGAGGAGGTGGAAGAGGTATGAGGTTGGTTGAAAAAGCTGATAATCTAGAAAAAATGTTTAAAGCAGCTCAAGGTGAAGCAGAAGCAGCTTTTGGTAATGATGGTCTATACATGGAGAAATTCATAAAGAATCCAAGACATGTAGAAATTCAAATTTTGGCAGATAGGTCCGGTAATGTTGTTCATTTAGGAGAGCGAGATTGTTCAGTTCAAAGAAGACATCAGAAGTTATTGGAAGAGTCTCCTAGTCCTGCGATTAATACTGAACTAAGAAAAAAAATGGGAAATGCAGCTATTGCCGCTGCAAAAAGTATTAGTTACGAAGGCGCTGGTACAGTTGAATTTTTAGTTGATGATGATAATAATTTTTATTTCATGGAAATGAATACTAGGATTCAAGTTGAACATCCTGTCACAGAAATGGTTACAGGGGTTGACTTAATAGCTGAGCAAATTAAAATCGCAAGCGGTTCTAACTTGGAATTTAATCAAGATGATATACATTTAAATGGTCATGCCATTGAATGTAGAATAAACGCCGAAGATCCTTCTCATAATTTTCGGCCATCACCTGGAAAAATAACTGGTTGGCTTCCTCCTGGTGGCCCGGGAGTCAGAGTGGATAGTCATGTTTATACCGGTTACGAAATACCACCATTTTATGACTCTTTAATTGGTAAATTAATAGTCTGGGGAAAAGATCGTAATACTGCAATTAAACGTATGAATAGAGCTTTAAATGAATGTGCAGTAACTGGAATTCCTACTACAATTAATTTTCATTTAACCTTACTGAATAAAGTTAAATTTAAGGAAGGTAAAATACATACTAAATATGTTGAAGAAGAATTATTACCAAATTACTGAGGATTAATTAAAAGATAACTAGGTGATATGAGTATGTAATGCAAGTTTTATAAGCCCTTGTTGACCAACTAAAATTTCTCTTAAAAAACTTATAACTCCAATCCAAATTACGGGTCCTACATCAACTCCTCCTATAGGGGGAATTAATTTTCTCGTTAAATTAAGGATAGAGCTTGAAGGTATAGAAATTAATAACCACAAACCTTTATTTAATTCAATTTTTGGATACCAAGTAAGAATTAATCTTATTAAAAAAACTATAGTTAAATATGATAGAGCAATTCCTAAACAAACATCTAAAATTTGGAGAGGGTTTTCAAACAAGGAAATCACAATTATTTAATTCATCTTAATAAATAACCCATTGAATCGTATTTAATTCGTATTATAAATTGAGAATTAAATATTTAAAAGTGTTTCAAATTTCAAATTTATTACTAGCTGCAGATTTTTCTGCTGAAGTTGCAAATAATTCCGCAGTTGGAATGATAGGGAGTTTTATTGCAGCTGCTTTACTTATCGTTATTCCAGCTACTGCATTTTTAATTTTTGTTAGTCAAAAAGACTCTCTTGATCGTACTTCTACTGGCAGACGCTAGTTTTTGTAGAAGTTTTAAGTACACTATATATATAGGGTGATTTATATCTCCCTTTAAATCATAAATTTTGGAGAAAGAATGTGGTCAATGCTAGTCTAAATTGGGCCAGTATTGTTGGTATAGTTCTTGCGGTATGCGGAGGTGGACTTTATTTTTTAAGGTCTTTTAAACCCGCATTAGCAAGAGATTATGATGTTTTCTTTGCCGCTATAGGACTTTTGTGCGGGGGAATATTATTTTTTCAAGGCTGGAGATTAGATCCTATCCTTCAGTTTGGTCAGTTTTTGTTGGCAGGAACTACAGTTTTTTTTGCATATGAAAGTGTTCGGTTGAGGGGAGTTGCTACTGATCAAGCTAGAAGGTCATCTTATTTTGATGACGATTCTATTCCTGATGTCCCGAGAAATTCTAGAAGTCGATTTAATGAAGATTACGAAAGGTTTGAAGAATCGGAAAGACCATCTAGAAGATTTAAACCTCAAGAAGATGAGTTTGAAGATGACTATATGGAAGAAAGATCTCGCAGAAGAAATGTTTCAAGAGCTATCCCTGCCTCTGCTGTAAGTAGAAGAAGGCCATCTTCAAGAGAAGCAAATCAGTTTAAAAATGATGAACCTATAAGAAGAAGGCAGACTTCTGAAGATAGAGATAGTAAGGAATCCGCAAGAAATAATTTTGGCGAGAGACGCAACTCATCTCGCAATGAGGTTAAAACAGGGTCAAGACCCAGCATGAATCGGAGAGTATCTAGACAAGATAACATTTCTTCTTCTGATGATCCATCCCAGTTAAGAAAGAAATCTACAAGATCTTCTGTTAGGCAGCAAAGTGTAAAAGAGCAAGTAGAGGATGCATCATTTAAGGATGCTAATGCAGTAAAAAAACCTCGTGAGATTCGTAGAGTAAGCTCTTCATCTAGATCAAGCTCAAAAAATCAAAATAGTAGATACACAGTTGGAACAAACAAAAAGAAACCTAGAGATAACAGTTCTAGATTTGACGATTAATTTATAAGATGCCTGCCCATTGTAGAAATGGTTGCTGACTAAATAATTCAATCAATATTATTGCTAGGAATCCTATCATTGCGAATCTTCCATTAGTTATTTCCGAATAACTACTCCATCCAAATTTATATTCATCTTCTATAAGTTTTGCTTTTTCATCAAGTTTATTATCTCCAGTTAGTTCATTGATATAATTTTCATTTTTCTGCTCTTCTGTAGAACTATCAGTCTCTAAATTTGTGACTTCTGAGTTAGTTTGTTCTTTTTTAGAATTCATTTTTTTTGCTAATCCTTAAAATTATACTTATCAGACGTCAATAATTTCCAGTCTCCTTGCCCGTTTAATTCTAAAATATTTTCATGAAAATCTTTTAAGCTAGGTCTATGTCCAACACTAATAAGAGAAAGTTCTCGTTCTTTAAGTAAACCATATAGTTTTTTTTCAGTCTCAATATCTAATGCACTCGTTGCCTCATCGAGTACTGCAAATCTTGGAGAATTTAGTAAAAGCCTTGCAAAAGCTAATCTTTGTTGTTCGCCTAAAGAAAGAATTCTTGGCCAATCTTGTTTGATATCAAGATTAGGATAACGATCCACTAATGTTTTTAAATTAACTTCATGAAGTACAGAAGTAAGATGTTCATCACTAAATTTCTTAACTTCTGTGGGATAACATAATTGTTCTCGTAAAGAACCAAGCAACATATAAGGTTTTTGAGGTATGAACAATAATTCTCCAATTTTTGGTTTTTTTATTACTCCATTGTCTGGTTCCCATAAACCACTAATCATCCTTAGTAAAGATGTTTTTCCACATCCAGAAGGTCCTACAACCAAAAGTGATTGATTATTCTCGATGCTTAAATTTAAATCTTTAATTATTGTTTTATTTGATCCTGGTGGGCAAAGGTCAGCATTATTAATGAGAATTGACGGATAATCTGAAATGATGTTTTGATTGCTTGTAGGATTAGTTTGACTAATGGATTCGACTTTGGATTGGAACCCTTCTAATCTGCCTATCCCAGCAGTAAATTTTGCAAGCTCTTCTATTTGATTAACAATGAAAAATAGCGAACCTTCTACCATTCCAAATGCAAAGCTTGCTTGAATAAAGCGTCCATAATCAATATCACCTTTAAAGTAAGGGATTGCCATTATTAAGTATGGAAAGAAATTTCCAGCATAATTAATGGATCTCCTCATTACGTCAATAATTACTCTCCATATAATCAGTAAATTAAAATTTCTAACCACTTCTCCTAATCGTCTTTCAGTTTCACTTTGTTCAGGATTCTCACCAGAGTAAAAGGCTATTGATTCAGCATTATCTCTAATGTGTACTAAGCCATATCGAAAATCAGCTTCGTATCTGAGTTGATCAAAGTCTATTTTTACAAGATTTTTACCAGCAATTAAAAGGATAGAAGTTGCAAAAGTAGCGTAACCAAATAAAGAAAAAGTAAGTGTTGTGCTGATACTCCATAAAATAAGAATATTAAGTGAAAATGTTAGTAGTGCATCAAAAATACCTAATGTAAAAGAAAGACTTTGCCCAGTAAAAGCTCGGGTATCATCTGTGATTCTTTGATCAGGATTATCTACATCAGTTTGTTCTTCATCATTGGGATTTAATTGGTAATAAGCTTTATTAGTCATGTAATCTTTGACTAAACTTTTTGAAAGCCATTCTCTCCAAATTATTCCTAATTTATAAGTAAAAAATATTTGTGAAACACGTATTGGTAGGGCCACAGCGAAACAACAAGCATAAATCCCTAATATCCGATAAAATCCATCTTCTTGTTTTTCTACCAAAGCATTTGTTAAATCTCTTGCTATAAATCCTATTCCTGCGTTTATTCCGTTTACAGCTAAAAGCATTAATACAATTATTGCTAAGAATAACCAATGTAACCACCTACGGTTTTTCAATTGACGTCTTAAGCTAAAAAAACTTCCTGATCCAATCAAAAATAATGTAGAGAAAAGTAATCCCCAGCTACCACCCCAAATTAAATTTACAGTACTTACTACACCTCCGAAATACTTTTCAAGAAAAATTGGTTGAAAGCTTTCAAAAAAACTGATTATTCCTGTAAGACCAACAAGTACTACTCCACCAACACAAAATAAAAGCGATATCAAAAGCCATATGAATTGAAATCCATTACATTGATCTATTGGGAGAAAAAATGGCTGTGATAACTTCCTTAATTTTTGTAATTGATAAAATATTTTAGATTTATTTTTAACGGCTTTATTCATTACTCTACAATTTCTATAAAATAAATTATATCTCTTAGAAGTCTATTGACCAAAGCCTATAAATGAAAGTGCCCAGTCAGGTAAATTTAAGTAATTCAAGATTGCGGCATCAAACTCATGAACTTTTGCAAAAGATTTATCTAAAGCCCACCATAGAAGAAAAGGTAAGTTAAATAAAATTTGTAATTGCCATTTATAAGTTAAAATGCTCCAAATTTTTATTAACTTAGTTCTGAGTGAATCATCCAATTCTTCCCAATTTTTTGAGATTAAATTTAATAAATTTTTGGATCCTGTATTTATTGAATCTGGTGTATTCATTTTGCTTTTTATTTATTTATAACCCATAAATATTTCTTTCGAGAGTTTTAACCTGGAGGCCAATTCATTTTTCTTCCAGATAAAAAATGAATATGTAAATGAAAAACTGTTTGTCCTGATTCTGCTCCAGTATTAATTACTGTTCTCCAATTAGTTAAATTTTTTGATTTAGCTAATTTGCTACCCACAAATAGTAAATGCCCTAATAAAGTTGCATCTTCTTCAATACATTCTAATAAACTGATAATTGGCTTTTTGGGAATCACTAAAAAATGTACTGGAGCTTGCGCTTGAATATCATTAAAAGCAATACAAAACTCGTCTTCATAAAGCTTTTCACAGGGAATTTCTTTATTAATTATTTTTTGAAATATTGTAGTTTCAGTCATTAAATTAATTAATAGAAATAACGTCTTTTTCGTTAAACCCTTCTTTTAAGAGTTCTTTGTTTAAATCCTCTTTAGATGTAACTCTATCAACAAATAATATTCCATTTAAGTGATCCATTTCGTGTTGAATACACCTTGCAAGAAGTCCATCTGCTTTCATTTTACGTGGTCTACCCATTTCATCTCTAAATTTTAATTTTATAGTTGATGGTCTCACTACATTTAAATAGACACCAGGTATGCTCAAGCAGCCTTCTTCGTATGAATTGAGGGTTGTTCCATAGTCTGCAATTTCTGGATTGATTAATATTAAAGGTTCTGCTGCTGAATCTTCAAAATTTATATCTATTACAAGAAGCTCTTTGTTAATTCCAATTTGAGGTGCTGCAAGTCCAATTCCTTTAGCTGCATACATGCTTTGAAGCATTTCTCTAGCAAGTTTTCTTATTGATTCATCAACCTTAGTTATTCTTTTGGAATTTTGTCTTAATACATCGTCACCAAGTTTATAAATGTTTAGGGATGGATTACCTGTTTGTTCTTTTGCAATTTTTTCCGAGTCCCCATTTGTTCTTGACTTTTTTGCAAGTTGTGAAAAATGGTTTGCCACGTTAAAAAAGTTTTTAGTAAAGAGTTTAGCTATAAAAATACTAGCACTTTAATTTACTTTCTTTATAGTTTTTTAAATGAGTAATAATGATAAGTTAAAAGTTAGGAAAAATGCAACTAGAAAGACTGCTTTTAAGGAATTAACCATTGTTAGGGATACCATTTTTTGGATTGATGTTGTGGCTGAAGGTCAAAATGAAAATGCTATTTATGCAAGACCATTTAATTTAAAAGATGCATTACCTCAAAAATTAACTAGTAAAAAATATAAAATTAAAAATAATTTTCACGGATATGGTGGCAAATCTTATAGGTGTATAGATTTTAAAAATAATTTTTATTTGATATGGATTGATCAGTTAACAAACGCAGTATGGTTTCAAATTTTTAAAGAAGTATCATCAAAGGATAGAGGTCAAGATAAGTATCTTGATTCAGTTCAAGAACCTAGACAACTATCTAAATCGATTCAAGGAAATTTCGATTCTTCATTTGTTATTACTGAAAATTATTTTTTGTATGGAATTTGTGAAATAAATAACAGAGATTATTTATTTTCTTTAAACCTAAAAAAAACTAAACAAGATATTCATCAAATAAAAAAATTTAAAAATTTCGCTGGAGAATTATCTTCTAATTATTCTGCTAACTTACTTTCTTGGATCGAATGGGACTCTCCATACATGCCCTGGGATAAAAATGATTTATTTTTTGCTCAAATAGACTTAGATGGAGAGATAAAAAAAATAAAAAAATTCTCAAATAAGCTTATCAATGCCAAAAAAAACGTTTCTTTTTTTCAACCCTATTGGATCAGTGAAACACTTTTAGTATGCTCTGAAGATAGTTCTGGATGGTGGAACTTATTGTTTTTAGATGTTAGTGAAATCGAGAGTATTTTTATTAAAAAAAGAGTAGAGAGAAATTTGATTGAATATGGAGTACCGCAATGGGTCTCGGGAATATCATTCTTTTCAGGGGATAAAAAAAATTTATTTTGTTTAGCAAAAAAAGAGAATACTTTAATACTGGAACAATATAAAGATCTTGAATTAGTTAAAGAATTTCCTACTCCTTTTACCTCGATAAGTGATTTCAGTGTTTTTCGGAATAAAGTTCTTTTAAAAGGATATGGATCTGATTTTTTGGGAATTGTGGTTGAAATTGATTTTGCAAAAAAACTTTTATCAAATTTTTCTGAGCAGATATATATTGATCATATAAAATATTCTTCCAAACCTGAAACATTTTGGTTTAAAGGGTTTGAAGATAAAATTACTCATTCTTTTCTTTATAGACCGTTTGTTGATAATTTCAGAAAGCCACCACTTCTTGTTAGAGCGCATAGTGGACCAACTTCATTTTTTGATGGATCTTATAATTCTGAAGTTCAATATTGGTCGTCGAAGGGATTTTTTGTTGCTGAAGTAAATTATGGAGGATCATCAGGATTTGGTAAGGCATATAGAGATAGATTGCATCATAAATGGGGTATTGTTGATTCTTATGATTGCAAGGCACTAGCTCTTGAATTAATCAAATCAGATCTAGTTGATAGTGAGAAAGTGGTAATTTTTGGTAATAGTGCCGGTGGTTTAACTGCCCTGAATTGTCTGTTATATGGGTCTATATTTACAGCTGCAATTTGTAAATATCCTGTTATTGATTTGAAGGATATGCATTACAACACTCATAGGTTTGAAAAAGATTATTTAAATTTTTTGGTAGGAAATTATGAAAAAAATTATGAGAATTATATAAATAGATCGCCAATAAATCACATTAATAAAATAAAAAAACCTATCTTATTGTTTCATGGAAAAAAAGATACAGTTATTTCGTATAAACAAACTTTAAAAATTCAAGAAATTTTGCTTCAAAATAATAAATATTCAGAAGTTATGTTTTTTGAAAATGAAGGGCATGGGTTTAAAAATATTGAAAATAAAGAAGTCGTAATGCAAAAATCTCAGGAATTTTTAAAAAATGCTTTGAATATTTAAGAATTGATTTTTAGAAAATCAATAGTATCTTTTAATTTTTCTATAAATATATCTATCTCTTCCTTATTAGTCGTGAAATTCATGCTTATTCTTGCCGTTGATTTAATTCCAATATATCTGTGAAGAGGTTGGCAGCAATGATGCCCACTTCTGATGCAAATTCCTTTTGAATCAAGAATTTCAGCAATATCGTTTGAATGTATATTTTTTATATAAAAGGTGGCAAGTGATGCTCTTTCTGGATCGATCTCCGGCGATGGGCCTATAATTTCAACGTTTTCTATTTGATTTAATTTTTCAAATAAATATTTAGTAATATTTTTTTCATATTCATGAATTTTATTCAATCCAATAGTATTTATATAATTAATTGCTTCTGCTAGACCTATTGCTTCTGCAATAGCTGGAGTTCCAGCTTCAAATTTATGTGGTAGCTCTGCCCAAGTACTTGTCTCTTCAAAAACATCTTGAATCATTTCGCCACCTCCAAATAGAGGAGGAATTTTTTCTAGGATTTCTTTTCTTGACCATAGAAAACCAATGCCTGTAGGACCGCAAAGTTTATGTCCAGATCCCGCTAAAAAATCTATATCAAGATCACTTACATCCAGTTTTTGATGCGCCAAACTTTGACATGCGTCTATTAATACTAAAGATCCTTTTTGTTTAGCTAATTTTGTGATCTCTTTGATTGGATTACAGCAACCTAGAGTATTACTAACATGTACGAGGCTAACAAGCTTAGTTCTAGATGTTAGTTTTGATTTAAAATCGTCTATATCTAATTTCCCATCTTTATCTATACCTATAAATTTTAATTTGCATTTATTTTTTGCTGCAACCATTTGCCATGGAACAATATTGCTATGATGCTCCATTATTGATAAGAGAATCTCATCGTTTTCTCTTAATAAAGATTCGCCCCATGATCTAGCTACTAGATTGATTGCTTCAGTTGCATTTCTTGTGAAAATAATTTCCTTTGCTGTATTCGCTTTTATATATTTGCTAATTAAATATCTTGCATTTTCAAATTCTTCTGTTGCTTTAGCACTTAATTGATGCGCGCCTCTATGTACATTGGCATTAAAGTTTCTATAATATTCGTCAATTTTTTTTAAAACTTGTATTGGTTTTTGAGTGGTTGCAGCATGGTCTAAATAAATGATTTGCTCATCACTTTTTAAGTTCTTATCCAAAAGAGGAAAGTCTTTCTTAGTTATTTCAGGAAAATTTTGAATCGTTTCCATTAATTCTCATTTAAAAGTTTATCAAGCAAATCCCATCTATCTTTTGAAACGGGAATAAATGAAATTATTTCTTGAAAGTAAGAACTTAATTGTAGTTTACTTGCTTCTGGTAATGTGATACCTCTTGTTCGCATATAAAAAAGTTCCTCTTCATTAAGTTGCGAAATTGTAGCTCCATGTTTGCATTTGACATCATCAGCAATTATTTCTAATTGAGGTTTGGTATCTATTTGTGCGAGATTTGATAAAAGTAAATTTCTACTTAATTGGGAAGCATCAGTTTTTTGGGCAATTTTCGGAACTATTATTGAACCTTCAAATATTGCATGTGATTTATCGTCAGCAAGTGATTTGTTGATTTGATCTAGAAATCCATTAGGACCATTAAAGTCTATTTTTGTATAAGTAGAAATTTGTTCATCTTTTTTGGTTATTTGCATACCTTTGATATTGGTTTTAGCGTTTCCTGCGGATTGTTTTATACTAATTTCAAATCTTGCATAATTGAATTTGAAATGTAAGGAACCTAAGTTGTATTCACTATTTTTTTGTTGAATTACATTGAGAGAATTTAGTAAATTTGATCTGTTTTCACCGTAAGAAACAACACCATGATTTACAGAACTATTTTCTTCTAATAAAAAAAACGTTGACTGAGATAATGAGGAGTTTTCTTTTCCAAGATTTACCTGTAATAATTCAATAGCGCAGTTCTTTTCCAAAAATATTACGAGGGTTTTTGCGTTTAAAGAATTACTTGATGCATGACTAAAAATTTCAATAGGAGGGATTTTTGATCCATTTATTTTTAATCCCAAGAAATTCTTTGTAGAACTTAAAGACAGATTTAGTAGGTCACTCCAATTTTCGTTTTGATCAAAACAAGCTATCTGTTGTTTGATATATTTATTTAATTCATCCTCACTTAATTGCTGTATTGAATAATTTTCATTTATTAATTTAATTTGGCAATTCTCACCAATTATTAATCGGATAGCATTCTGAGAATTTTCTGGAAAGGGTATATTATATTTTGGATTTTTTTCATTAATAGAGTAGTTTAAACAGTTTGAAAATTTTGATTTATTCGAAAGTCTCCATAATTCACTTTTAGGATTGGGGAGGGGACTTGATTTTAATTTATTAAGACAGATTTTTTGTATTTCTGTTTGTTTGTCAATTAATTTATTAGTTTTTATTTTTTCAATAATTTCCATTTTTTTAAGTCTCTTTTACAAAGTTATCAGTCCATTCATAACCTTTTTTTTCAAGCTCTAAAGCAAGATCACTGCCACCAGTTTTTATGATTTGTCCGTCTGCCATAACGTGGACATAATTTGGTTCAATTTCATCAAGTAATCTTTGGTAATGAGTAATTAATATAATTCCAGTTTGTGCATTAGATATTTTTTTTATTCCTGATGCGACTATTCTAAGAGCATCAATATCTAGTCCAGAATCGGTCTCATCTAATATTGCTATCTTGGGCTCAAGTAAGGCCATTTGCAGAATTTCATTTCTTTTCTTTTCACCTCCAGAAAATCCTTGATTTACACTCCTTGATAGGAATCCCTGATCCATTTTCACAAGTTCTAACTTTTCTTTTACTAATTCCTCAAAATCAAAAGTATCCAATTCTTCTTTATTCAGGAATTTTCTTCTAGCATTCGTTGAAACTCTTAGAAACTCAAGATTACTAACGCCTGGAATTTCTATTGGATATTGGAAACCAAGGAAAATTCCTGATTGAGATCTTTCTTCAGGTTCTAAAGAGTTGATATTTTCACCTGAAAATTTTATGTCGCCATTTGTAATATTATACGAAGGGTGTCCTGCAATGATTTTCGAAAGAGTACTTTTGCCACATCCATTTCTTCCCATAATGGCATGGATTTCTCCAGGATAGACAGTTAGTGAAACCCCCTTCAAAATTGGAAGATTATCAGTAGATGCAAAGAGATCTTCAATTTCTAAGATTGGATCTGATTCTTTCATTTTACTTTGCATATCAGTTTAGAAATTGATTAATTAACCTACTGATCCTTCGAGTTTAAGTGCTAGTAACTTATCAGCTTCAGCAGCAAATTCCATAGGTAATTGATTAAATACATCTCTGCAGAAACCACTGACCATCATAGAAACAGCCTCCTCAAATTCTATACCTCTGCTTTGGAGATAAAAAAGTTGATCTTCCGAGATTCTACATGTGCTTGCTTCATGCTCAATTTCAGAATTCGATTGTTGAGATTTGATATAGGGGAATGTATTCGCAGAAGCTTGATCCCCTATTAACATTGAATCACATTGACTGTAATTTCTTGATCCTGCAGCTTTTCTTCCCATTTTGACAAGGCCTCTATAGCTATTGATTGAATTACCTGCACTTATCCCTTTGCTAACAATAGTTGATTTGGTTTTGGGGCCAATATGGATCATTTTTGTGCCAGTATCTGCTTGCTGAAGATTATTGGTGAGTGCTACTGAATAAAATTCCCCTATAGATTCCTCCCCTAAAAGGAGACAGCTAGGATATTTCCATGTAATTGAAGACCCTGTTTCAACTTGAGACCAACTAATTTTACTTCTCTTACCTAAACATTTTCCTCTCTTAGTGACAAAATTGAAAATTCCGCCAACACCTTCTTCATCACCAGCATACCAATTTTGCACAGTTGAGTATTTTATTGAGGCATCGTCTAGGGCTATGAGTTCCACAACTGCGGCATGTAAGGTATTCGTATCAAACATTGGTGCTGTACAGCCTTCTAGATAACTTACCGAACTTGATTCTTCAGCAATGATTAGTGTTCTCTCGAATTGTCCAGTATCTCCACTATTAATTCTGAAGTAGGAAGATAGGTCCATAGGACATGTAACACCTTTTGGGATGTAAACAAAAGAACCATCACTAAAAACAGCAGAATTTAGTGCTGCAAAATAATTATCGCTAGCAGGAACTACTGTACCTAAATATTTCTCAATTAAATCTGAGTGATTTTTTACTGCTTCACTGATTGAGCAAAATATAACTCCATGTTTAGCCAGTTCATCTCTAAATGTTGTAGCTATAGAAACACTATCAAAAACTGCATCTACTGCTACATTTGTGAGTTTTTTCTGCTCAGTAAGGGGTATTCCCAATTTGTCGAAAGTCTCAAGAAGTTTGGGATCAACTTCATCTAAACTAGAAATTTTCTCTTTTTGTTTGGGAGCAGAATAATAAATAATATCTTGATAATCGATTTGTTTGTATCCTAATCCTGCCCAATCAGGTTCATCCATCTTTTGCCATTTTTTAAAAGCTTTTAATCTAAAATCGAGGAGATATTGTGGCTCTTCTTTTTTTTCCGAAATAAGTCTAATTATATCTTCATTCAAACCCTTTGAAATTTTTTCAGTTTCAATATCCGTAACGAAACCATACTTGTAAGGCTTCTTTACTACATCTTTAACTAAATTTTCGTTAACCATGTTTTCCAAAAATAACCCATTACAATTAGCTGTATATACTTTAACGAAAGATACCCCCAATATTGAGTTTTTTTCTTTTATTAAAATTAAAAATTAATGTCTAATAATCTTGATCCCTTGTCAAACCCTTTAAACATTCAAACAATTAAGGAAATTGATAATCTAGACTTACCAATAATGCATAAACATCATGTAAGAATACTTGCTCATTGCCTCGAGATTTTAAAAATTATTAATATAGATAATAGTTTTGAATATCAAAATAAAAATCCCTTGAGAGAATGGTGTGATAATCAATCCAAAAAATTTGATGATAAAAAATTTAGTGATCTTTTCTATTATCAATTAGAATCTACTTCAAAAAAATTAAGCACTTTTTCAAAAAAAATAGGTAAAAATATTAATGATTTAAAGATTGATGATCTAGTACTTCTAGTTGAACAAAGCTAGAGAACCTTCAAAATGATCCCGAAGAAAAAATATATTTTTGTTGAGTCGTTAACAAATTCAGGTAATAAAATTTAAAAAAAAAGAAAATTAATTTACATTTAAAAAAAACCTGAAAATTAATTAATTGTATTGATACCAATTGTTTTGACGATAAATGTTTATTTTGAGAATTTTTTAGTAGTCAGAGGATCCTGACGACAGGGCAAAAAGACACACAATTTACAAAAAAAAAGAACATACTGATCCCAAACAAAAACGGAGATTTTAAAGTGCCTGAAGGGATCATGAATAAAGATCAGTTACTCTCACTTACCCTCAGACAATTACGTCAAGAAGCAAGTAAATTATCAGTACCGCTTTACAGTCGTAAAACAAAGGCTGTATTAGTTGACTTAATACTTAAATACCAAGAAAAATCTTCTCAGAAAATAAATATCAGTTCACCAGAGCCAAAATTCGAAGAAACTATTGAGTCCAATACTCCATATATCAGTGAAGAAGTCAAAACAAAAGTAGTATTCCTACCTCGAGATCCAGATTGGGCTTATGTTTTCTGGCAAATTTCTGACGCTGATCGTGAAAAAGCACAATCCTTGGGTGCGAATAAATTATGTTTAAGATTATTCGATGCATCTGGTTCTGAAGGAACCAACTTTAATCAAGGAACACTTAGAGAGATCGCTGTTGATAGTTATAGTACTGAGTGGTACTTACCTATCCCACTTGCAGATAGGGACTATAAAGTCGAATTAGGTTACAAATACGGTTTTAACTGGATGTCATTGGCATTCTCTTCGGTAAGTCATGTACCTGGGTCCCATCCCTCTGAACAAATTCTAGATAAATTTGTACCTTTTAATTTGGATTCTACCTCTGAGTCAATCCCAGATATATCAAATTCTGATTACTCAGAACAAAATGGTATACATGAAAGGTTATATCAAGCAGCAACTAACATTCCTCTTAGAAGAAAAGTTGGTTCTGAAGAATTTATGGAAAACGTAAATTCAACAAACCTGAATGATAATCTTACAGATTCAGGGGTTGGTAAATGGTCATCAGGTTTAAACGATTCTGGAAGTGGAATTGTTAAAAATCGATCTTTTTGGTTAGTTGCTGATGCTGAATTAATTGTTTACGGAGCTACAGAACCTTCTGCAAAACTGACAATAGGTGGAGAAGAGGTACCTCTTGCAGCTGATGGTACTTTTAAAATTCAAGTTCCATTTAGAGACGGGACTCAAAAATATGATATTAAAGCTGTTGATGTATCTGGTAAGCAAGAAAAAAGTATATCAATGAAATTCGAAAGAACTACACCACTTGACGATACTAATGAAAAAGATAATGCTGAGACAGAATGGTTTTAATTAAATTCAATTAATGCTGAAAAAAATTATAGCTTTTACTCCCTTGTTTGGAGCATTAACTTTCCCCCTAATTGTTCCCATTACAATTTCTAAATTTGGTGTTAATTATGGAATTCTTAGTGCATTATTAATTTCTTCATTATGGTTTATCGCTATGTTAAGAACTTCCGAAATGCCTCATTAATTTAGTTAGATTTTTGGAAGTTTCTTGAAAATATGAACCAATTTAATGTAATTAATATAAATTCTCCTTTTTTAGATCAAAAACCAGGAACTTCTGGTTTAAGAAAAAGTACTTTAAAGTTTCAGGAAGAACATTATCTAGAAATTTTTATTGAAGCAATCTTGCAATCATTGGAAGATTTAAAAGGTTCAACATTAGTAGTTGGTGGTGATGGCAGATATGGCAATATTGAAGCAATAGAAAAAATTGTCCAAATATGCATTGCTCATAAAGTTCAAAAGATTATTGTTCCAAAATACGGTTTATTATCTACACCTGCTACATCACATTTAATTAGAAAAGAAAATGCTATTGGTGGAATTATTCTTTCTGCAAGTCATAATCCTGGTGGGATTGATGGCGACTTTGGAGTGAAATTAAATATCTCTAATGGTGGCCCAGCTCCTGAGAAAATTACTAATAAGATTTTCAAGGCTTCACAATTACTAACTAGTTATAAAATTTGTAAAATCCAATTACCTGATTTTAGTGAATATGGAACTTATTCTTACGGTGAAACTACCTTAGAAATTATTGATGGATTAAAAGATTATTCTAATTTGATGGAGAAAATTTTTGATTTTGATCAAATTAGTGATTTTTTAAAAAAAGACTTCTCATTAATCTTTGATGCAATGAATGCGGTTACAGGCCCATACGCAAAAAACATTTTTGTTGAAAAAATGGGTCTTGCACATGATTGTGTCATGAATGGTACCCCTTTAAGAGATTTTGGAGGTTTACATCCTGATCCTAATCTTACTTATGCATCCCATTTAGCTGATTTGTTATTAAATAAAAAATCTTATAGTTTTGGTGCTGCCTGTGATGGAGATGGAGATAGGAATATGATTTTAGGAAGTGGATGTTTTGTAAATCCTAGTGACAGCCTTGCAGTTATCACTGCTAACACCAAATGTGTCCCCGGTTATAAAGATGGTATTACAGGTGTGGCACGATCAATGCCAACAAGCTCAGCGGTTGATAATGTTGCTCGAGCATTAAATATACCCTGTTTCGAGACACCTACTGGCTGGAAGTTTTTTGGAAATCTTTTAGACTCAAATTTAATTACTTTATGTGGAGAAGAAAGTTTTGGAACAGGTAGTAATCATGTGAGAGAGAAAGATGGATTATGGGCAGTTTTGTATTGGCTACAAGTATTAGCTGATAAAAAATGTTCAGTAAGTGATTTGATGCAGAATCATTGGAAACAATTTGGTAGGAATTATTATTCAAGACATGATTATGAGGCAATTCCTTCAAATATTGCTAATCAAATCTTTGGTAATCTAACTTCTATGCTAGAAGATTTAAAAGGAACTAGTTTTGCTGGCCATTTAGTTCAAGTTGCAGATAACTTTTCATATTTAGATCCCGTTGATAATTCCATAAGTGAAAATCAAGGTTTAAGATTGGTGCTTGATGATAATTCTCGAGTAATTGTGCGTCTTTCTGGAACTGGAACTAAGGGTGCAACATTAAGACTTTACTTTGAGAAATTTTTCAGTCCTCAAGAGAATCTTTCGTTAAATCCTCAAGTGGCTTTGAAACCTCTAATAAATGATTTAGATGCTTTATTAAACATTTCAAAACTTACTCAAATGGAAACTCCTACAGTAATTACATAGAATTGAAAGTAATGATTTTTCGATTATATTTATATGCATTCAGAAAATTTATTTACTAATTATTCTCAAATAGAAAATAATGCACCTTTGGCAGATAAATTAAGACCAAAGAATTTGGAAGATTTTTTTGGTCAACAATCAATCCTGAATGAGAATTCTCTTTTAAGAAGTGCAATATTAAACGATAAGATTAGTAATTTTATTTTTTCTGGCCCTCCCGGTGTTGGAAAAACTACTTTAATTGAAATTATTTCCTTTAGTACCCGGTCAAAATTAATTAAGTTAAATGCTGTATTATCAAGTGTTAAAGAATTAAGAAATGAAATCGCTAATGCAAAAGATAGATTAATAAATTCAAAAAGAAAAACAATTTTATTTATCGATGAGGTTCATAGATTTACATCAGTTCAGCAAGATGCTCTATTACCTTCAATAGAAAATGGAACTATAACTTTTATTGGTGCGACAACTGAAAACCCTTTTTTTGCTGTTAATAAAGCTCTTGTTAGTAGGTCTCGTATTTTTACATTACTTCCTTTGGCAGAAAATGATTTGCAGAAAATAATACAAAAAGTCATAACTCACTATTTAAAACAAAAAGATTCAAAAAAGGTTTATCTAACTCAAGAAGCAATAAGTCATTTAATTAAATTTTCTGGTGGTGATGCAAGAACATTAATCAATGCGCTAGAGATGGCCATAGAAACAACTCCTGAAAATGATGCTGAAGAAATCAACATTAATCTCTCAATAGCAGAGGATGCAATTCAAAAGAAAAATATTGTTTACGATAAAAATGGTCAAAATCATTACGATGTAATCAGTGCCTTTATCAAGTCCATAAGAGGTTCTGATCCAGATGCAACTTTATTCTGGCTTGCGAATATGCTGGAGGCTGGTGAAGACCCTAATTTTATTTTTAGAAGACTACTAATATCTGCCAGTGAAGATATTGGAATAGCGGATCCAAATGCCATAGTAGTTGTACAATCTTGTTGTAATGCTTTTGATAGAGTTGGTTTTCCAGAGGGATTATATTTTTTAACGCAAGCTTCTTTGTATTTAGCACTGTCTCCAAAAAGTAATAGTGCGAAAAGTATTTTTAAAGCAATTGAAACAATCAAATCTACCAATGCTTTTGATGTTCCAATTCACTTAAAAAATAACTCTAATAGTTATGTCAACCCTCATAATTATCAAGGCAATTGGGTTCTACAAGAATATCTTCCTAAATTTTTAAGAGGTCTAAAAATATGGGAACCAAATAGTAATGGATGGGAGAAAACTAAATATGAAGAACTGCTTAGAAAAAAAGAAAACTAAAAATTTTTTGAACAACAAATAATCTCAGAATTAAAAGAAGTTTTTTCTTCGTAGGCTAAAGCGATAGTCCAATTATGGAAGTTAATCTGTGAATAATTTAAATGTATGTTTTTCTTCTTATGAATTAACTCTTTTGGCTTTTCAAAAAATTGCCAATGGTTAATGTCTTTGGCTAATTTTCCATGATCCCATTTTATAGCTGCTTCAACAGCACACCATTGGTTTAATATCATATTTTTTGTCAAATAATTATTATGGTTTGATTTATTGGTATGAAAAAAATATTTTTCTGCAAATTTTATGTGGTTAAAATCTCTATCTTTTCTCTCAATATCAATCCCTATTTTGCTTTTATGCCAGACTATAGTAATGGCATCTTTACAATGACTTAAACTTATATTTCCCATGCCAGAGGGTAAACTTGGAGGTTCTCCAGGATTAGCATTAATTGGAATTTCTAGGGGATCTAAATCAAAAAGAGTTGAAAGTGATATTCGTATATAAGCTCTTGTTTCTAAAAAAACTTTTGATCTTAAATCTGAAAGTTTTTCTGCAGTTTTAATTTCCTCTACCGTTACGACATCTTGTACACCTTTAATCTCATAAAACCAAATTTTTGGTATTTTATATTCATACTCATTTAATAATTTCAATGGCTCTTAAGGTAGGTGACAAAGCACCAGAATTTAAATTAAAAGATTCTTTTGAGAAGGAAGTGTCTCTTAAAGATTTTAAAGGTAAAAAAATAATACTATATTTTTATCCCAAAGATAATACTCCAGGATGCACTAAGGAAGCCTGTAATTTTAAAGAAAATTGGGATTTGCTGCAGAAAAATAATATTGTTGTACTTGGTATTAGTAAAGATAATGCCACTTCTCATCAGAAGTTTACAGAAAAATTTGATTTACCTTTTACTCTTTTAACTGATCCTGAACCTTTTAAAGTTTCTTCTGATTACGATAGCTATGGACTTAAGAAATTTATGGGAAAAGAATATATGGGAATGATGAGAAATACGTTTTTGATTGATACAAATGGTAAAATCGAAAAAATTTACTTAAAAGTAAAAGCAGCAATAATGGCCGATCATATTATTGCTGATCTTGGATTAAAGTAGCCTTTTTATGTATAGGTGGTGAATGATCATTCCTTCCATGACTAAATTAGGAGCATTGATAATATTTTCTTTTTGAGTT
The DNA here is from genome assembly GCA_000634515.1 of Prochlorococcus sp. scB245a_520K10. GTDB lineage: Bacteria > Cyanobacteriota > Cyanobacteriia > PCC-6307 > Cyanobiaceae > Prochlorococcus_A. Next base: position 380,270 of record JFNU01000202.1, read on the forward strand.
TTTAGAGATTTTGCAAAGAATTCAGAGTCTCCTCCACAGATTATTAAAATATCTTTTGTGGGAATAAATAGATTATTAATAACTCCAGTAAGAGAGTTGATTACACCTTTTAAGATTGCTTCTTCTGTATTAATTAAAAAATCTTTGATAGGAATTTCATATTTTTTGGGAATTTTGAGATTTTTTGTATTTTGTTCCATTGATTTTAATTGTGTTAGAAAACCTGGAATAAGTTGACCACCAAGAATAGAACCATTTGCATTTAATTTTGTTATTGATAATATTGTTCCAAAATCTGCAATTAGCAAATCTTTATTTAAAGGGTTTTCAATAATTTTTAAAGCTGCAATACAAGCAAGAGCTCTATCAACTCCAAAATAATCAGGGAGATTTGATAATTGAATATCTTGAGTTTTTATTTCATTTTCTTCTTTCAGCAAAAAATTAGGTAATTTTCCTACAGAAGCCCAAATTAAATTATCAAGATCTATATTTTCGGGAACTTTTTGATCTTTTTGGGTATGGAAGAATTTAGATTGATTTTGAGAATATTTAGCCCAATGAAGCCTACTATTACCTACCAATAAAAAATTTATATCTGAGACCATTATTTTATGATCAATTTAACTATTAGTGTGTATTCCACATTCTTGTTTAATACCCCCAAATCTTGTATCTCTGCCTTGTGTTTCGATGCCATCTGGACTGCTTGAATGCCAATCACCTACAGTTGAATAACCTTTAAGAAAAAGTGGGTGGTCAGGTAAATTATTCTCTTCCATATAATAAAAAATATCTTTATTTGTCCAATTTAATAAAGGTCTTAAAGAAAGTCTTTGACGAATTACGTCTAGGAATTTCATTTTGTTTCTATTTTCTGTTTGACTTGATCTAACACCGCTTGCCCAGCAGTAAATATTATATTTTTCTAGACCATTTTCCAAAGGTTGTATCTTTCTTAATTCATGATACTTATCCAAATCAGTCTCTTTATTTGTTTCCCAAAGTTTTCCGTATTTAGCCTCCATTCTTGCTGGAGATAATTCACTTTGTAGAACTTCTACTTCTAAAGATAAAGCTTCAATAAGCTTTTCAGCGTAATGATATGTTTCTGGTGGTAGGTAACCTGTATCAATCCAAAATATTTTGATTTTTTTTTGAAGAGATAATTTGCTGACCATATCTAAAAGGACGGATGACTGTATTCCAAAACTTGTTGTTATAGCAAATTGGTTATCAAATTTTTTATAACCCCATGTAAGCATTTCTTGAGGCTTCATATCTACTAGCTCTTTACTATATTTCCGTAAGTTAGGTTGAATATCTTTATGTATGTTTTCAATCATTCTTCAATTTGGTTATGAGTTTAATTTTATTTCGCTCAATTTGAAAATTCTTCGTATAGTTTAATAATACATTTACGCATAACAATATTTTGCTAATGAAATCAATACAAAAACCAATAGTAATAGTTGGAGCAGGTTTTGCAGGTATGACATTTGCGTTGAGTTTAAAGAATCTTAATCCTTCTTTACCGATTCTTGTGGTTGATTCTGAATCAAACTTTATATTTAAACCTTTAATGTATGAAGTCTTAAGTAAAGAAATAAGAATGTGGGAAGCTACGCCAAAATTTGCAAATATTTTTTCTGATGCTGGTATAACTTTTTTAAAAAATTGTTTAACCAAGATTTCCTTTAAAGAAAATATTCTTGAATTTAGTGATGAATTAAAATTAAGTTATCAATATCTTGTAATCTGTACAGGATCTATTCCAAATAGTTTTTCAATAAAAGGTGTTGATGAAAATTGTTATTTTTTTAATGATTTTCAAGATCTGAAAAAATTAAAATCTTTTTTTATAAAATTACAAAAAACTTCTTTTCATAAAAAATTATTCATAGTCGGAGGTGGTCCCTCTGGTATCGAATTGGCATGCAAAATTAAAGATATATTTATAGATCAATTTGAAATTAATGTAATAGAAAAATCAAATGAAATTCTTAATAGAAATAAAATTTTTAATCGAGAACAAGCAGAGAAGGCATTAGAAAAAAGAAAAATCAACGTTCTTTTAAATTCTAGGGTTAAAGAAGTCTCAGAAACTAAAATTAGTATTGATGGCGAGGATGGAATAACTTCTTTGGATAAAGATATTGTTATTTGGACTGCAGGAGTTAAACCTAATTTGTGTTATTTGGATACTGATGAAATTGCCAAAAAATTTGGAAGAATTTTAGTTAATGATAAATTGCAACTTGAAAATAATGATAATTGTTTTGCTATTGGTGATATTTCAATTGTTGAAGGAATGGAAGATTTACCCATAACTGCTCAGGTTGCTATGCAGGAAGGAAATCATCTTGCTAAAAATTTAGAACTTTTAATTCAAGGAAAGGATCCTTTACCTTTTGCGTTTCAAGACAATGGCGAAATGATTAGCTTAGGTATAGGCGAAGCTTCAATTTCTGGGCTTGGCATTACTTTATCTGGTAAATTGGCTTTTGAAGCAAGAAGACTTATATATGCTTCCAAGTTGCCTGATATTACGGAAAGCTTAAAATCTGCATCGTCATGGATATTCCAAAAAAAATCTATTTTTAAAAAGTTTCTTAAAAAAGATAATTCAAATTAAACTTTTTTGAAATATTGTTTTTGGGTATATTGAGTTAAATAAGTTTTATATGAATTTAATTGCAGAAGTTAGTAATAATTTTCATGCGTTTATAACGGTAGTTGTTTTAATAATGTCAATAATTTTGTTTATCAAAAATACTATTGCACCAGAATTGACTGGTTTGTTGTGTGTTGGAATATTTATAGCTACAGGGGTTCTTTCTCCTGAAAAAGCTTTAGCTGGATTTGGGAGCCCATCCTTAATTACCCTTATGGGTTTATTTGCAGTTTCCTCTGCATTATTTAAAAGTGGTGCCTTAGACAGAGTAAGAGAATTGATTTCTTCTGAAAGTATTAGAACTCCAAGAAAATTAATTTCTTTAATAACTTTTTTGATTGCTCCAATATCTGGAATTGTACCTAATACTCCAGTAGTAGCATCTTTGTTACCTTTAATTGAAGGTTGGTGTGAGCGGAGAAATATATCACCATCAAAAGTTTTATTACCTCTTTCTTTTGCTACTTTACTAGGTGGAACTCTGACATTATTAGGTAGCTCAGTCAATCTTCTTGTAAGTGATATTAGTCAACAATTAGGTTATGGAGCTTTGGAATTATTTAGTTTGACGTCAATTGGAATTCCTGTGTGGCTTATAGGCACAACCTATATGATTCTGGTTTCTGACATGCTTTTGCCAGATAGAGGGAGAGATAAGGAGTTTATTAAAAATGGGGATATGAATATTTACTTTACTGAAGTCACTATTCCTTCTACTTCAGAATTAGTTGGACAATCTGTCAGAAATAGTAGATTGCAAAGACGATTTGACGTTGATGTTCTGGAATTGCAACGAAATGGGAAAGTTATTCTTCCTCCTTTGGCTGATAGAAAGATTGAACCAGATGATAGATTAATAATTCGTGTAACGAGGGCAGACTTATTTAGACTGCAGCAAGAACACACCATTCTGTTAGGAGAAAATAAAACATCTTTCGACGGAGCTAATGTTTTCTCAGATGATGAAGGTACAAAAACTTTTGAAGCCTTGTTGCCAGCAGGCTCAACCCTTGCTGGAGCAAGTTTGAGAGAATTAAGATTTAGGCAGCGCCACAATGCAACAGTTTTGGCACTCAGAAGAGGTCAGCAAACTGTTCAGGAAAGATTAGGTCAAGCTGTTTTAAGGGCCGGGGATGTTTTATTATTACAAGCGCCGTTAGATTCAATAAGAGGTTTGCAAGCCAGTAATGATTTGCTTATTCTAGATCAATTTGAAGATGATTTACCTTTTTTGATAAAAAAACCTATATCTATTGCAATTGCTATAGGAATGGTGGTTTTGCCTTCGGTTACTAATATTCCATTAGTAGGATCAGTTCTTTTAGCAGTTATTGCGATGGTCGCTTTTGGATGTTTGCGACCTGCAGAAATACAAAAATCAATTAGGTTAGACGTTATTTTATTGCTTGGTTCATTATCTAGTTTTAGTGTAGCTATGCAAGTGACAGGATTAGCAGATTTAATAGCAGTTAATCTCAATTTTGCTCTTAATGGAATGCCTCTTTATTTTGCACTTGTCTTAATTTTTGTATCGACTCTTATCCTTACTCAATTTATTAGTAATGCTGCTTCTGTTGCTTTGATTTTGCCTGTCGCGATTGAATTTTCAAATGTTTTAGGGATTTCTCCTAATGCTTTAATAATGCTTGTTTTATTCGGAGCAAGTCAGTCTTTCTTGACTCCAATGGGTTATCAAACAAATTTAATGGTTTTCGGCCCTGGAAGATATAGATTTTTTGATATTGCAAAATACGGAGCTGGATTAACACTTATAATGTCATTTACAGTGCCAGCATTGATAATTTTAAATTTTTATAAATAAAGTGAAATTTAAGAGCAATTTATACAGGTTAAAAGATATTTACAGAAAATTATCTGTACCTCAATTTACCATTGTCACAGGATTATTCATTATTTTTTTTGGGACTTTAATTTTAAGTTCTCCTTTATGTTCATCTTCAAAGGTGGGTTTATGGGAAGCATTTTTTACATCTACTTCTGCTATAACCGTTACTGGCCTAACCATAATTGATATTGGTGTCGATTTAAATTTCTTTGGCCAAGTTTTTCTGGCTTTTATGCTTTTATCTGGTGGTTTAGGATTAATGGCTATCACGACATTTTTACAAGGTTTCGTTGTAAAAGGGACAAAGCTTAGAACAAGATTAGATAAAGGAAAAACTTTAGATGAATTTGGAGTTGGAGGAATTGGCAGAACTTTTCAAAGCATTGCTATTACTGCAACTTGTATCATTTCTTTTGGCGCAATAGTTTTATATTCATTTGGATTTGTAGATATTCAAAATAATTGGGAAAGACTTTGGACTTCTATTTTTCACAGCATATCTGCATATAACAATGCAGGTTTTTCTTTATGGTCTAATAGTCTTCAAGACTATAGAACAAATTTTCTGGTTAATAGTGTCTTTGTTTTTCTAATTGTTATGGGTGGACTGGGATGGCGGGTAATTGACGATATTTGGAGTAATAAAAAAAATCTTTCTTATAGTAAATTGAGCCTTCATTCCAGACTAGTTATTAGAACAAGTATGTCTTTAATATTATTCGGATCATTAGGATTCTTTATCATTGAATCATTGCTAAATAGTCAATTTTTCAATGATTTAAATTTGTTTGAAAAGTTAATATCGTCAATCTTTGAAACAGTAAGTGCAAGAACTGCAGGTTTTACAAATTATCCAATCTCATTGAACTCTATCTCAGATACAGGTCTTTTATTATTAATGACACTGATGTTTATTGGAGCGAGTACTGGAGGAACAGGTGGAGGCATAAAAACAACTACATTTATTGCTTTGATGGCCGCAACTAGATCAACTTTAAGAGGTCAAAAAGATGTAATTATTAGTAATAGATTAATTTCAGATAAAGTCATTTTAAAGGCAGTAGGAATTACTGTAGGCTCTTTACTTTTTGTTCTTTTAATGGCAATGCTGTTAAGTACAACTAATACATTTGTTAAAAAAGAATCTTTTACATTCTTGGAAATTCTGTTCACTTGCATATCTGCATTTGCAACAGTTGGTTTTGATATTGGTTTAACTGCAAAATTAAATCATTTTGGCCAATTTATTCTTATTGTTGGAATGTTTGTGGGTAGGCTTGGTATCCTTTTGCTATTAAGTGCACTTTGGCAGGCTCTTTATAAGAGTAGAATAGATAGACAAAAGAGAATTGGCTATCCTAGGGCTGATCTTTATGTTTAGGCTTGACTGAGTTTTATTATGGCTGATTGGTGGCAGTGGTCTCAAAAGAGGGAAAAAGAAGCCCTAACTTTTGCAGTTGTCGGCGTTGGAAGATTTGGAACCGCTGTTTGTAGAGAACTTATAAGTAATGGTGCAGATGTTTTGGCTGCAGATTATTCGGAAAAAGCTATTGATGATTTGAGACAATTGGAACCTTCGATAGAAGCACGAGTTGTAGATTGTACTGATGAAGAGTCTATGAAGGAATCTGGAATACTTGAAATGAATACTGTTGTTGTAGGAATAAGTGAACCCATTGAAGCAAGTATAACTACTACACTTATTGCTAAGGATAGTGAGGGTAGCAAAGTCAAAAGAGTGATAGCTAGAGCTACGAGTGATTTGCACGAAAAGATGTTAAAAAGGGTAGGTGCAGATAAAGTTGTCTTCCCTTCCAGAATGCAAGGAGAAAGATTAGGTTTAGAACTAGTTAGACCCAATCTAATCGAAAGATTGGAATTAGATAACCAAACTGGTATAGATGAAATAACTGTTCCAGAAGAATTTATTGGAAGATCTTTAAGAGATTTAAATTTGAGAAAAAATTATTTAGTAAACGTTTTAGCAGCGGGACCTGCTGAAGAGTTAACAGTTAATCCTCCTGCAAAATATATTTTGGAAAGAGGAAATATTTTGGTAGTCATGGGAAAAACCGCAGATTTACAGAAATTACCTCAAAATTAATTATCTTAAATCAGATTTTCTATAGTATCTAATCCTTTGAGGAGCTTTTTTTAATCTTTTGATGCTTTGTTTTTCAAGTTCATCTCTAAATTCATCTGTATTTAAATTATTTTTTGCGACAAGAAAGTTTCCTTCCTTCTCAAAATACTTTTTTATACCCTCTTGTATTAAGACTTTTGCCATATTACTTACTGTCCGAGATTCATTGTTAGCTAAATTAGTCAGTTGCTCACAAATTAATTCTGGAAGAACTACTTGAATTCTAGGTGATTTAGGCTTCCCATTTGTTGAATTTTGACGGGTAGCCATGAGGCAAAGTGGATAACTGTTACTTATTAGTATACACAGTTAGTCAAGGATACTATCTTTGTGTATATTATTAGTAAAGGAAATTTTGTCCGTATCAATTAATTGTTTGTATTGCCCCATGAAAAATTCAAGAAAACTTGATTCACCTAATAGGTCGATAATTGATAAAAAGAAAAAAAGATTAGTTAATTCTGATTCTCACGATAATGAAAATAGTGATGTGTTGGTATCAGCTGTAATTAGTCCATATTTGCTAACTCATCTTCACCATATTCTTCAACAGTCTGAATATTATGCTCAAAAAGATGGTAGAAACTCTCATGCAGCTAATTTTGCGAAACTAAGAAAGGTATTATGTTTAGATGCAAGAAGTATGGCAGATGCATCAGCAAAAGAAATAAAAGATACGGATAATGATTTATCTATTAATAAATATAATGAACAAAATGTAGCTTGAAGTAATAGTCTATTAATAAATAGATTTTAAAAACATGTCTAGTAATGCTGAAAAGCTCTATAAGTTAATAGCAAACGATTCCAAAAAGAAACAAAGTTTATTTATGACAGCTTTGACTAATCCCAAAAAAGCCCTAGATAAAATTTGTGATATCGGAAACGAGTTAAATATTTCTGTCACGAAAGAGGAGGTTATTGAATATTTGGGGACTATTGAGGACGAGGCAACTAAAATGTGGTTAGTTAAGGCTCGAGGAGGTCTTTAGTATAAGGTTTAGAGTAATTATTGTTTTGATTCGTCGTAGGTTTTATTCTTTTGTTGTAGCCACCTCCACCAGCTAGAGTCCAAAAAAACCAATAACTTGGAATTGCAAGAGCTGCAGCTATGAAAATTACTACAATTTGTTCTATTCTTTTCATAACCCAATTTTATTCCACAAAATATTTTTTAGTAAATAAGCTCAGATTTTGTAAATTCTATTTTTAAAACAGTGATTAGATTTGAAGGTGTAAGCAAAATTTATTCTACAGATGTTGTTTTAAAAAATATTAATTGGGAGATTAAGAAAGGAGAAAAAATTGGCTTAGTTGGTTCCAATGGTGCAGGAAAATCAACCCAATTCAAGATCTTAATTGGTGAGGAAGATCAAACAAGTGGCACGATTATCAAAGAGGGAAATCCTAAAATTTCCCATTTAAAACAGGAGTTTGATTGTAATTTAAATTATTCAGTGAGAGAGGAATTAGAAAGTTCTTTCAAAGATATAAAAATAGTTGCTCTTAAACTTTTGGAAATTGAAAAAAAATTAAAATCATTAGATACAAAAAAACATATTGAGGAACTTGAAACATCAGTAAATCAACTCGCAAAATATCAAGCAAAATTTGAATCATTAGGTGGCTATAAAATGCAATCTGATGTAGAAAAAATATTGCCCCAACTAGGTTTCTCTATCGAAGATGCTGATAAATTAGTTGGAAATTTTTCAGGAGGCTGGCAGATGAAAATTGCACTTGGAAAAATAATCTTACAAAAACCTGATTTACTTTTACTTGATGAACCAACCAATCATTTAGATTTAGATACTATTTTCTGGTTGGAAGAATATCTATCATCTCTTAAGATTGCAATTATTATAATAAGTCATGATAGATATTTTTTAGACAAATTATGCAAGAAAATAATTTTTGTAGATAGAGGAATATCTGAAATTTATAATGGTAACTATTCTTTTTTTGTGGAGCAGAAATCTTTAAATGAAGAATCACAAAATAAAGCATTTCAATTACAACAAAAAGAAATTCAGATCCAAAAGAAGTACATAGATAGATTTAGAGCTAGTGCAACTAGAAGTTCTCAAGCCAAGAGTCGAGAAAAACAATTAAAAAAGATTCCTAAAATTGAGGCTCCTAAAGCAAAATCAAAAAGTCCAGCTTTTAATTTTCCGGATTGTCCTCGCTCAGGAAAATTAGTTCTAAATATCAAAAATTTGTCTCATAGTTATGAGGATAGAATCCTTTTTTTAGATGTCAATTTAAAGATTTCTTCGGGCGAAAAAATAGCAGTACTAGGACCTAATGGCTGCGGTAAATCTACATTGCTTAAAATTATTATGAAAAAAATATCCCCTGAAATTGGAGAAATTAATCTTGGCAAACATAATATAATTACAAGTTATTACGAACAAAATCAGGCTGAAGCACTTTCACCAGAGGAGAGGGTTATCGATTTAATATTTTATGAATCTCCGGAGTGGTCACAAAAAAAGGTAAGAACATTTTTAGGAGGTTTTGGCTTTCAAAATGAAACTGTTTTTAAGTATGTTAAACAACTCAGTGGTGGAGAAAAGGCAAGATTAGCATTGGCTCTCATGATTATGAATCCTAGTAATTTTCTGCTACTGGATGAACCAACTAATCATTTGGATCTTCAATCTAAAGAAAACTTAGAATTAGCAATTAAAAATTATAAAGGTTCATTATTAATAGTTTCTCATGATCGATATTTTATCTCCAAGGTTGCAAATAGAATTGTCGAAATTAAAGATTCCAAGTTATTTTCATATGATGGAAATTACGAATATTTTTTAGAAAAAAAATAAAAAAAGTACAAAAACTTTGTAATCAACAAATAAATCTTTTAGTTACTTTGTAAATTAGTAATATCAGTTGGTTGAACCTTAACTCTTATAAAAGTGTTTCTTCGCTTCAATAATATATTTACTTTTTTATTAATTCCATTTTTACTTATTTGGCTTATAACATCTGAAGCTGCTTCAATATCTTTATTGCCCACTTTTATGATTATGTCATTTATCATAAATCCGCTCTTTTCAGCTGGACTATTTGGCACTACATAACCAACTTTTACAGAAATATTATTTGTTTTAGGATTACTCTCATCTATTAGGCTTATCCCAATCATAGGATGTATTACTTTGCCATTATTTATTAGTTGATAAGCAATTTCTTTAGCTTTATTAATTGGAATTGCGAAACTTAAACCCGCTCCTGGCCCTGATCTTATCAAGGTATTAATACCAATTACTTCCCCATTGCTATTTAAGAGTGGCCCTCCAGAGTTTCCAGGATTAATAGCAGCATCTGTTTGAATCAGCTCAAGTTTTTTATCATATATTCCTAATTGAGTAACGTTTCTATTTAGATTACTAATAATACCAAGGGTAACTGTATTTTCCAGGCCGAATGGATTACCAACTGCGATTGCCCAATCACCAACTTTAATTTTTGTTGAATCTCCCAATTGGGCTTTTGGCCAAGGCCCTTTTCCTTCTATCTTAAGCACGGCTAAATCAGTAAAAAAGTCTTGACCTATAAGTTTTGCGTTTAATTTTTTGCCATTGGTTAAACCAACAATTACCTTATCCGATCCATTTACAACATGAGCATTAGTCATTACAAGTCCGTCTGCGAATATAAATCCACTTCCTTGGTTTTGCTCTATCCTTGGCTGATTGTCGTTAGGTAAATCTAATCCAAAAAATCTCTCAAAATATGGGTCTAGAAATAGTTGAGAATTTCGTTGAAATTTTCTTTTTTTAACATATCTTTGAGTATCAATTGTCACCACAGAGGAACCTGTTTTTTCTACAGCTTTAGTTATGAAAGATTCGTTTGAATAATTATTAATTTCATTTAATTTTGTATCAATTAATGACTGGGATATTACATTTGTTGGAAATAAAAATCCTAATGCAATTGCTGATGAAAGAAATAATTTGTTATTCTTGTCTATTTTCAATATTGATTTTCTTATTATTTTCTTATTCATTTGGTACACAATTTTTGTGTTCTCTTACTATAACTATACAAAAAATTCATTTAGTTTAGAGAAGAATTTATTAACCTAAAATAGCTAATTTTCTTTTTTTCGAGCTATCATATAGTTTATATTACTAATTAATTTATAAGCTTAATGACTATTTTATTTCCAATTATATATTCGGCAGCTCTCACTTATCTAGTTTGGAAAGCTTTTAAAGTTATGTCAAATGGATGGAATATATCTGGATCAGAAAAAAAACCTTTTAATAACTCAAAATTCAAACAAAAAAAATATACAATACACCCAGAACTTCTTGATAAATCTGGAAATATTACAGAAGAGGAACTCCTAACAGTGAGATTTTCAAATGATAATGATTCTTCACTTGAAGAGAAGGGTTCAACTACTGATTAATAGAATTTAAATTTAAGGAAAAAAATTGGAATTAAGAACAAAAATTGTCTCAGCGGTCATAAGATCTCTTAAGTTACCACCAAGGTTTCGTTTAAAAATGGTTAAAGAAAATCCTGTTAGGCTTGAATTAAGCTTGACTCCTTCTTATGGTAAAAATCCAGTTATTGTTGGAATAGTAGAATCTCTAGATTTAGTTGCTAGAAGAGATAGAGAAGGGAGAATACCAAGAGATCTACAAGGAACATGGGATTGGACAGTAAGGCATGGCAAAGTGAGTACTGGTGGATGGAATCCTATGCTCAAGGAAGCGTTACAAACCATGTTTGATACAGGATTGCCAGCCATCATTTATGAGGAACTTACTGGAGATGAGTATCGACCAGTTGATGGAATAAGACATGTTAAATAATCATTTATTATTTTTCATAAATTCTTCCTCAAAACGTTAAAATAACATTAGTATAAGGAAGTTAATTATGACCGATGACAATCAACAAAGATTTGGATTTGTGAATTTTGCCGAAACGTGGAATGGTCGTATGGCTATGATGGGTATCTTGATTGGGTTAGGAACTGAACTAATTACTGGACAAAGCATTTTACGTCAAATTGGAATAGGTTAGGCTTTATTTAACTTCTTCTGCCTTTACTTCAATTGTTCTCTCACTCGGATTTTTAATAAACTTGCTTTCTCTGTTTGAGTCCTTTAGTTCTACACCGCAGTTCGTACAGGTATCACTTAAACCTATGGATATTGCACCACAATTATTACATATATTGATTTTTGATTTATAAGAGTTAAAACCTATAAATAATATCAGTAATAAGAAGAGGGGAATTAAAAATAAAAGAAGTAGAATATTACCAAGAAAGCTTATAAAAAAGTTTATTCCAAAAATAGATATTATGACAAACGTTATTAAAGTGTAAGTAAGCAAAGTTTTATTGCCTTTAAGGAAATAATCCATACTTCTAAGATGTCTTTTTTATTCTTTTTTTATTTACTAAAGACATACTAGCAATAACAACACTCCAACACTGTCCAAAATATAAAATTACTCCTAAAAGCCATACCCATAAAGTAAGGACAAGAAAACCTCCAATAAAACCATATGCTTGAAATCTTACTCCTAGCGAGAGAATACTTTTACTTACAGCAAGGTTCAATGTGGTTAGGCCAATTCCAATAAGAAGAGATCCAGGCAAAAGTGGCCTCAAAGGAACTTTTCTACTAGGTAGGAGAGCTTGTAACAAAAGGGCCATTAAAGAAAAGCCAATTAGTGGAATGGCAAATTGACCAACTTGTAAAAGAGGCAATTTAAGTAATAAATGAGAAATTAGATTATTAGATTTTGAAATATTTTCTAAGACATTACTTGGTATCATTCTAAGATTTGCACTAATCTGATCTAATACCATTAAGAAACCTATAAAGAATACTATTAAAAAAGCTTCAACTCTATTTCGAAGAAACCTCGATGCTTGCTCTCTCCATGCAGCATTTACTCTTTTAGAGGGAAGTTCGTCTTCCCATAGCCTATCTGAACCTCGTTGGAGAGATAAATATGCGTTTCCCGCTGTAAAAAGCAAAAACATAGCTCCAAGAATACCTGCGCCAAAACCTTGATCAATTAATTTAAATAATGTTGTTTCAACTAATTCAACTACAGAAGGAGGTAAAATCTGAGCTGCAACGGAAATTATTTGCTGATCCAAGCCTTCTTGTTTGCCTAGAAACCATGATGCTATTGAAAGAGAGATTAGGAGAATAGGAAAAAATGATTGTAGTGTGTAGTACGCAAATGCAGCACTTAAATCAATACAATCAGATTTGCTCCATCTCTCACAAGCACCCCACAAACTTTTTAGTACCCAAGTTGTGCTTCGCTGCATATTTATTCTCTTCAAATACTTATCATATCTACTTTTTATTGTATCTAATAAACCAATTTTTCAAGGAATTATTTATTTATGATGCAACTAGTTTTCTAATAGTAAATTACCCCAAGGTCTTAAGATTTTAATTTTTTCTATGGATCTACCAGCAACTAATGGAAAATTAACATTGCTCAAGTTTTGTCCTGGAACTAAATTTAAAGGATTTGTTTCTAACCACTCTATTGAACATTTAAGTTCTTCTAATAATAACCAGGCTGCTGCAATATCCCATATCTTTGGTGTTGACTCAATAGCTCCAAAAGTTTGTCCCATTGCCACACTTGTTAAATTTAAACTGGATACACCTAAGAGCCTTATTTTTCCGGGAAATATTGAATTTGGTTTTTTTTGTAAGATTTTTATAGATCTACTACATAAAGATACGCATTCACTTCTTTGGTTATTGATATTAGGCTCAATCTTAGTGTTATTTAACCAGACACCCTCGCCTTGAATAGATAAAAATTTTTTCTTTAATGTAGGAATAATCAAAAAAGAAGATTGAGGTTTACCGGCTACGAATCTGGCAATTGATATAGACCAATATGGAATACCAGCAGCAAAATTTGTTGTTCCATCCAGTGGGTCAACTATCCAATAGGCATCGCTATGAGGAATTAATTTATCCCCTTCTTCGCTAAGAACTCCCTCTTTTGGTGCAATTGAGGAAAGACCATTTACTATAGTTTTATCACTCCATAAATCACAACTTGTAATCAAAGATCCATCTGATTTATTACTTGCACTTATATTTCCAAAGTCTTTTAGTTGACGCTCGCTAACCAAATCAAATAATGAATCTAATTCTTTTAATTGTTTTTTTGTTAACTTATTTGTTTGCATTTAGATATCGCATATTGAATAGGGTTGATCATTACTTTTATCAATTGATTGATCGGTACAATTTGTATTTATTTTAAGAAAAGTTAATCTTTCAAGCTGATCTAAATTTAAATTATATTTATAAATTGCGTCAATATTTTTAGACCTAGCGTCGCTTAATTCTTTTTGTCTGATGAGAACATCTTTCAGGGTTGAGATTCCCACTTCATATCTTAATCTAGATAATCTTAAGGATTCTTTAGTAGAAGATACTTCTTCTAATGTAGAAAGTATTTTTGCTTGATTCAATTTTAAATTTAGATGTGCTTTACTAATATTTGATTTAAGAATATTTTGAAAATTAACATATGAAAAATTTTCTGCCTTAGCAGATGCTTTTTGTGATTTAGAAGAATTTTTATTTTGACCGCCATCAAAGATGTTCCACGAAAAGTTTAGGCTTATTGTATTTGTGTAAGAAGATCCATATTCATCACTATCGATTAATGTTGAAGTTAACGAATCACCTTTAGTAAAAGATGAAGAAAAAGTATTACTAATAAAAATTTTTGGTTTATTAGCATTAAGGAAATTTTTTGCCTGGTTTTGCTTAATTTTTTCTTGAATACTAGTGTTTTTTAAAGATAGATTACTTTGTAATCCATTTTTTAAATTTGTTTCGAGATCGTAAGTCCAGTATCCTTTTATAGCTTGTTTTTTTTCTATATTAAAATCTTCTTTTATATTTAATATCTCTTTAAGCTCAAGCTTATTAATTTTTTGTTGAATTTTTTTTTCATTAAGAAACTGCTTATCTCTTGTTAATTGAGCATTAGCTTCAAGAACTTCGAACTTGGTACCAATTCCAGTTTCTAACTTTGATTCTGCATCTTTAAGACTTTGAATTGATAAATCTAGAGTAATTTCTTTATTTAATACATCCTGATATGATTTTTGCAGGTCATGATATCGACTCCTTGCTTCTTGGATTAAATCTCTTTTTTTTATGTCATAGTTATTTTGTGCTACTTCATAATTCAACTTTGCTATTTTAATTTCATTACCTCTCAGAGGATCAATCAGATCTAATTTCAGTCTTAAAGAGGGATTGACAGACAATTGTGAAGTTTTGGTATTTCCAGAGTTGCTATTGTAAGTTCTACCTGCTTGATATTGTGGTAATCCATTCACATTAAAATCTAAGGTCGGATTTCTCTTTGCTAACTTACTATTGAGATTAAATTTTGCAGACAATACTAGTTCATTTAGTGATTTTAGTTCTTGATTATTGTTCAAAATGATTTTATTAATATCTGTATAACTAATTAAATTTTCTTTTTCTTTTGTGGAATTGATTAGTTTGGTTTCATCCTTATTTTGACTAAATAATGCGTTATTGGAGTAAAAAAATAAAAAAAATGGTATTAAAAATGTACGTATTAATTTTCTATGCATAATCTAGGATTCTTGACTTTTTGATATACCGATTAGAGTATTAATAATATCATCTGGGTTATCAAGAATGTGAATTTTTGTATTTAGAATTTGTGAGACTTCACTTATTTTTTTGTCGTCCAAAAATAATTCACTATCATGCTTTAACATGATTGATGGAATAAAAATTGCTTCTCCAAGATCTTTATTAGATAATCCGTGAATTAAATCTTCACCAGTAAGAAGTCCTGTAACGACTTGTTCTTGACCCCAATAAATGCTTGGCAGACCGTATAGTTTAATGGTTAATCCATCTATGAGATTTAACTTTTCTACTGTTGGAATAAGTGCTTCATAAACTAATTTTCCTACAATCCAACTAACTTTTCTGATTTTATTTATCTTTTTTGGTAAGTTACGAGTTTTGTTAGTTAATATTTTAAGAAAACTTCTAATTGATCCTACTCCATTTGATTCTTGTGGCATATTTTCGTAGGTTTTGTAACTAGGTAAATTTGTACCTGCTATTAAATACCATTCGTCTGCTAGCCAACAAAAACGAGTACCAAGACTAATTTGTAAAGATGCTTGAATCTTCTCTACTTGTTTTATCGTTTTTATTGCGTATTCTGAGCTTATTGATTTCAATCCATCATTTTCAGGTCTAAATTTTGTAAGTCCTACAGGAACTATTGCCACTGAAAGTACAGTTTGAGAATTTTTTTTATGGAATTTTGCAAGTTCAAAAATTGATTTTTCAAGAACTTCCCCGTCATTTATATCTGGACATACAACAATTTGTGCATGTATTTGAATCGAGTTTTTTTCAAACCAAGAAATTTGATCAAGAATTAATCTGGCTTTTTTATTTTTTAGTAATTTTTCTCTAGTTTCAGGATCAGTTGCATGAACAGAAATAAAAAGTGGGGATAGTTTTTGTGTAGCAATTCTTTCCCAGTCTTCTTTTTTTAAATTCGTAAGAGTTAGATAAGAGCCATAAAGAAAACTTAATCTATAATCATCATCTTTTATGTAAAGGCTTTTTCTTTTACCGCTTGGCTGTTGATCTATAAAACAAAATGGACATTTATTATTGCACTGCTTTATTGAATCAAATAATGCATCTTTAAAATTAATACCTAAATTGACATCTTGATCTTTTTCAATATTTAAATTATGAATTTCATGATTTTTATCTAAAACTGATATGTCTAAAACTTCTTCACTAATTAGAATTTGATAATCAATCAAATCTCTTGGTTTTTTTCCATTTATACTAATAATGGAATCACCTGATTCGAATCCTATTTGTTGAGCAATGGAATTATCTTCGATACTTTCAATTTCTGCAGGGTTTATTTTATAAGTAATATTGGGAATCAAAAGATCATTTGAATCTTCTTTGTAATTAAATTCTTTCCACACAATTAAATTTAAATATTCTTCTTTATTTTTATTCTAAACTCATATATGACTCAAAGTGTATTAAATACTTTTAAAATACTAAATATACTTCTCAAATTAGGGGCCTTTAATTTATTAAAATAAGGAATTCGCAGTTTTTTAAAACACGATTTAAATTAATTAAAATAACTAAATAAGTTTTATTCATTGAAAGAATTAATTAAAAAAAATTTAGAAGTGAAAGATAAATTGAACTATGAATTTAATAAATCACCTGATGCAGATGAAAGTACTCTTTTATCAAGGCCAATTTCTTTAAGATTATGGACTTCTTTTTTTGTAATTTTACCTATATTTGTTCAAGCCCCTTGGGTTAGATTAGAACCAATTAGTGCTTTATGTTTTACCTTTATAATCCTTTCAGTGGCATATTTTTTGCATAAAAAAGAATCAAATAAATGTTTTATAATAAGTTCATTATTATTCGGTGTATCAGGTAGTTGGCTTGGTGGATGTTTGTTCTGGGGATGGTTAAGCCCATTTCCTATCCTACACATTCCTGTTGAAGCTGTAGTCCTCCCATTAGCTTTAATTGGCCTTGGTACTAATTGGAGAATTGGTTCTAGTTTCTATATATCTTCTTTATTTGGAACTGCGGTTACTGACATGACAATATTTTTGATCGGAATAATGGATCAATGGAAGCAAGTCATAACAGCAGATTCTGAAAATGCACCTCTAATTCTTCAAAAAACCTCAGAAAATCTTATTCAAATAAAATCATTATCTATAATTTTTTTTGTTGCACTTATACTTTGGTTGATTTCAAAAGAAATTTTTGATTCTGCGACTATTAACACTACTAACGGCAAAGCACTCTTGGTTTCTAGCTATGTAATTCAAACGACATTAATTGTTGATGGTATTTTTGTTTTCTTAGCAATTCTAGAACCAACTTTGAGTGGATTAGTTTAATGCTGAGGGCTCCATTTTCACAAGAACCCATACCAATAAATAATTGGGATGTAATAGTTGTTGGTGCTGGGGCTGCTGGCCTTATGACATGTCTTGAATTACCTGGAAGTTTAAAAGTACTTCTTTTAAATAGAAATACTAGTAAGGTATCTTCTAGTAGATGGGCTCAAGGAGGAATAGCATCTGTTATCAGACAAGACGATTCATTTGATCTTCATGCACATGACACCTTAAAGGCAGGAGATGGACTATGCGATTTTCAAGCTGTAGAAATGCTAGTTAAAGAAGCCCCAGGTTGCGTAGATAGGTTGCAGAATTTAGGAATGATTTTTGATCAAAGTTCTGATCAACTAGCTACTACTTTAGAAGCAGCCCATTCTCGAAGAAGAGTCTTGCATGTTAAAGATCGTACCGGTAGAGCATTAGTCGAAGTTCTAGAAGATCATATTGAAAATAAAAAAAATATTCTTCATTGTAGGGGTGTAAGAGTAACTGAAATTCTCATTGAAAATAAAGAATGTAGAGGAGTTCAGGTTCTTGATGGAGCAAATTTATATTGGATTCAATCGAGAGCTGTTGTTTTGGCTACAGGTGGTGGTGGGCATTTATTTACTAATACAACCAATCCTGCTCAATCGTCTGGAGAAGGGATTGCTCTTGCATGGAAAGCAGGTGCTGCTATCGAAGATTTAGAGTTCGTGCAATTTCATCCAACCGCTTTAAAATTTTATGGTGCACCTTGCTTTTTAATATCTGAGGCACTTAGAGGAGAAGGGGCTATTTTAGTTGATAAAAATGGTGAAAGTCCAGTTAAAAATCTTGAAGATCGTGATTTAGCCTCTAGAGATCAAGTAAGTAGAGCAATTATAGAAAATATGCATGATAATAATGTAGATCATGTTGGCTTAGATCTTCGGTATATTGACCCAGAAAAAATTGTAGAGCGCTTCCCCACGATCTTAAGTCGATGTCAGGATTATGGAGTTAATCCTTTAAATGAAGTTATACCTGTAGCTCCTGCTGCTCACTATTGGATGGGAGGTGTTAAAACTGACCTAAATGCATCTTCCACAAGAAAAGGATTATATGCGGTTGGAGAAGTTGCTTCTACAGGTGTTCATGGTGCTAATAGACTGGCAAGTAATTCATTGATGGAGTGTCTTGTTTTTGCAAGAAAACTGTCTGCAATTGTTTTGAATGATCTTTCTGAATTTACAAAATTTGATAGATCATTGCAGGAGTTTGATATTGAAGATCCTAAAGAAGATCAAATTTCCAAAATTGCTGAAAAAATAGATGAACTAAGAAAACTATGTTGGTTAAATTTAGGTGTATCTCGAAATAAGGTAAATATGAGTAGATTTCTGAATTTTATTCAAGATGATATTGATAAATTACATAAAAATGCTTTACTAAATAGTCTTGAAAAAATAAAATTTGATCAAAAAATTAAACTTAGTGAACGCAATAGGAGAGCATTAAATCTTTTACTTGATTTAAAGAATAGACAAATAACAACTATAACTTTATTAAAAGCTTGTTTATTTAGAGAAGAGAGTAGAGGAGGGCATTATAGAGTTGATTTTCCAGATAAAGATAAAAATTGGGAATGTCATACTAGACAACAGTTAGATCAAAAAATTCAAAAAAGATTTATTAAAAATTAGAATCTCCTTGATAATCTGTCTTTGTTGCTAATTCATTCAAGTCTCGAGTACCACTAATGATTTCTCCATTTATTTCCCAAGAAGGAAATCCACTGATTCCTTTCGTTTGGCATAGTTCATAATCATTATCTTTACCATCTTTGGCACATTCAACTACTTTTAATTCCTTAACTGCTTCCTTACCAAATAATTGTTTCTGATCGTGGCAATGCGGACACCAGTATGCACTATACATAACAATATTCTTTTCACTTAAAAATTTTGCAAATTTTACCTTCTGGGGAGAGCTTGAAGTGGTAATTATTGGCGATACATTTTCAGTAGGGCTTGCAACATCAATAGCATTAGAGGGGTCAACGTTTGTTGACCAAATTAGCCCCCCCAGTAGAACACTAATAGCTACAATGAAACCTCTAAAAATCATAGGTTCTCTACTTTCAAACTTTGCTCCAATCATAGAAATTATAAAGATAGAAAACGACAAAATTGCTGAAAGTATACAAAAAAAGCAATATGCTTGAATCTTAAAAAACATTATATTGATTAATAAAAAGCTAAATGTTGATGACGCACAAGATATTAGAAATACTAACCACCATAAAAACTTATTTAGTTTTTCTTTTGGGGAAATTAAATTAAGTGAAAGTATTATTGTGATAACTAATATTGATAAATAAGTTATAAATCCAGCTAATGAGAGAGGTACATTAACTTGATTATTTTCAAATAAAGTACCCCAAGGACTATTTAAAACTGTTTCACAACCATTTTGTATCCCTGGGCATGAAAGTGAATTAAATAATCCCCAGTTTTTTAAAGTAATCGAACCTGTATCAACTATGCCTATAGTGCTAAGAATTGCGATTATGATTTTTGGCCATTTCAAATCTTTTTTATTTCTTCTGTTTACAGTCTTAAGGGGCATACAAAATGAAAGTTTGTTATTTACATTATCTATCCTAATATTATCTTGGTATGAGAGTTATATACGAAATGCTTTTTAAATCTTTTAATCCTTATTTTTCAAGTTGTGAAACAAAATAGTCTCAATGTAAACGAAAAAAAACTATCTAAGATTGCATTCAGTCATGTTGGTTGCGAGAAAAATCTTGTTGATACTGAACATATGCAAGGCTTATTAGATAAAGAGGGTTATGAAGTTGACAGTAATATTAATGATGCAAATGTTGTTGTTGTAAATACTTGCAGTTTTATTGAAACAGCTAGAGAAGAATCTATTAGAAAAATTCTAGAATATACAAATCAAGGAAAGGAAGTAATAGTTGCAGGCTGTATGGCTCAGCATTTTAAAGATGAACTTCTTAAAGAAATTCCTGAAATAAAAGGTTTGGTTGGAACAGGAGATTATCAAAAGATAGCCAAGGTTTTAGACAGAGTAGAAAAAGGGGAAATAGTTAATGAAGTTTCAAAAATTCCGGAATTTATTGCAGATGAGGAAATACCTCGTTTTGTAGATAAAAAAAAATTTGTTGCTTATCTTCGTATTGCTGAAGGCTGTAACTATAATTGCGCTTTTTGTATTATTCCTAAGTTGAGAGGTCCTCAAAGAAGTAGAACCATAGAATCTATAGTTTCAGAAGCCAAAAGTCTTGCAAAGCATGGTATTCAAGAAATTATATTAATTAGTCAAATAACAACTAATTATGGTCAGGATATTTATGGCAAACCATCATTAGCCAAACTTTTGAATGAGCTTTCTAAAGTTCCAATCCCTTGGATAAGGATACATTATGCTTATCCAACGGGTTTAACTGATGAAGTTATTAGAGCTTTCAAAGATTCAAAGAATATAGTTCCTTACTTTGATTTGCCACTTCAGCATAGTCATCCAGATGTGTTGAAGAGTATGAATAGACCTTGGCAGGCTTCTTTGAATGAATCAATTTTGGAGAAAATTAGAGAAGAAATTCCATCTGCTGTATTAAGAACTAGTCTCATTGTTGGTTTCCCAGGAGAAAGAAAAGAACATTTTGAACATCTTCTAGAATTTTTGGATAGGTACAAATTTGATCATGTGGGAGTGTTTGTTTTTTCTCCTGAGGAAGGGACTGCAGCTTTTGATTTGTCAAATAAAGTATCCCCAGAGATTGCAGAGGCAAGAAAAGATAACGTTATTTCAGTTCAACAAAATATCTCTAAAGATAAAAATCAGTCATATGTTGATTCAAAAATGAAGATTCTGGTAGAAAAAATATCAGATAATAATCAATTAATAGGTCGTTCTTACAATTTCGCACCTGAAATTGACGGAAATGTGATTTTATCTATTAATCCTAATGCTAATAATGATTTAAAAAATTATATTGGAAAATTTGTTGAAGCAAATATTTCTTTTGCGGATGAATATGATTTATATGGAGAAACTATTAAAATTTTGTAGTTTTTTTAAATTAATTTAACTGTTCTTAAGAGCTTATCTAATGCAAAAGCAGCTCCAAAACCAAAACCTATAAATGCAAAATAGAAAATGATGTTCATTAATTTTTTTTATTTTTATTTAATTTAACATCAGATCAAAAAATTAGTTTTTTTCGTTTGATTTCTTAATCTTGGATATATGGTAATTTTTTGTATAAACATTCTTCTGCTTTTTGTAGTTCCCGGCCTAAATATAGAGCATGATCGAATCTGGTTATTAAGTCATTTCTTTCTTCTGTGATCAATATTCCAAGTTGTTTCGCACTAATACCTTCAAAAACCTCATTACTAACTCTTTTATTTTGAGAGTCGCATTTAATTGGTTCATTTGTTTCTGGGTCAAGCGCATATCCCTCATTATTTATA
>JFNU01000203.1 GCA_000634515.1 Prochlorococcus sp. scB245a_520K10
CCATTTCCCCTTTTCACCAATCGCACATTTGTAGTGCAGTTCTCTCTTGAGTTGCATTAGTTTATTGGTCGTAGCAACCTTGTCTAGTCTTCCGTTCATAGTAATTCCCTAGCTTCTGTCAATATTTGATTCTTTAAAAAAACAAGCGTGTCTAGTTTTTCTTCTTTTTCTTCATAATTTTCAAATTTCATTTCTGCAATTTCAACAATTGCTTTATCAAC
>JFNU01000204.1 GCA_000634515.1 Prochlorococcus sp. scB245a_520K10
ATTTGGAAAAGAAAACCGTTAATAAAAAATAGGTTATTAAGAATTGGATTAATTTTGCTAATTAGTACTTACTTATTATCTGTTTTCCTAACTACCGAAATTGATTGGCAAAGAATTCTTGAAGGGATCCCAAGGGGTAAAAATTTTATATTTGCTTTTTTCCCTCCAGATTTTATAACTAGATCTGATGAGATTTTGGCAGGTATTTTTGAAAGTCTATGGATGACTATTGTTGCAACTATTGTGGGGATACTTATTTCTATACCTGTATCCTTAGGGGCGGCTAAAAACATAGCTCCTAAATTTGTTTATTTCTT
>JFNU01000205.1 GCA_000634515.1 Prochlorococcus sp. scB245a_520K10
TATGGATTTAATGAAGGGAGATTATTTTAAAAAGGGCTAGAATAAATTTAAATTTTTCTTACAAAACTCAAATAAGTTATAAATTTAAAAGAAAAACTTATATTTAACCTACATAAACCATTACTTTCCTAAAAATGAACTTTGATTGATAATGAATTTATACCTAAAAAGTTTGATTAGCTACTGCTCCAAGTTATAAAAATCGACGTGATTCCCTGAAATGAACGAGAGATTAACAATAATTTCAAATGCAATTTATGATGATGATTTTATAAATCTCGTACGTCCAAACTATCAGAATTATTTGGATGGGCAAAGTAAAATCCCATACTACATTCATGCTGGTGGAGATTACGAGTACGTAGGCTTTACAGATTATCTCGTAAGAAAGTCAGAAAAAACTTTAGACAGTAGTTTTTACAAAGAATTTATAGTAAATATTTTTAATCGAATTGATAATTTAATCGATATTGATTTTGAACTTTGGGATCATAACAATGGATCTCTTATAGATATATATGCAATTGAGTATGTTCCTCATGACCCTGTAATCGGCACTGCCTACCTATGGGATGGATGGGTAGATATTGAGTTCAGAGTTTTAGATGATGTAAGAGAAAACTATATAACAATTGTTCATGAGATTGGACATTCACTTGGCTTAGATCACCCCGATGGAAATGGATTTAATTCTAACTATGATATTCAAGACACAATAATGTCCTACAACGATAATCCATCATTGGAGGATATTTGGTTTAGCGATGCAGATATTTATACACTTCAAAGAATATATGGTTTGGAAGAAGATAATAGTAATAATGGTAGTGCCAGTTTTTCA
>JFNU01000206.1 GCA_000634515.1 Prochlorococcus sp. scB245a_520K10
AGACTCGTCTGGGAAAATATCATTTAACTTTTCTGCTAATTTATTTGGGAGAAGATTATCTATTACAAGATAATTAATTTTCCCAGAATTACAAAATTTGGCTCTAAGTAAATCTAGATCAAGATAATTTAAACGATCAATAATATATTTTGAAATTTCATATCTATCCATATTAGTTATTTATTTTAAATCTATGAAGAAAATTTAAATAATAAGGGATTTTTTTTGTTTTTTTGATGTAT
>JFNU01000207.1 GCA_000634515.1 Prochlorococcus sp. scB245a_520K10
TAAGATACGAGGCTGGCGGAGTTATCTTCTCTAGAATTTCACCATCTGAGCTTACATGGTAGATAGCAGGAGGATGTTTATCTAGCTTTTTCTTGATTCCTTCAGTAGAAATGTAGAATCCACCATTACCATCAGTTGTAATACCCTCTTGATCCATAAATAATGCAGTCTTACCATCTAGCTTTATATCAATAGCTCTTTCCAATAGTGCTGGCGAGGATGAAGGATCAATAACATAAATTCTTGGCTGAGTTTTAAATGTTCCATCATTTACAGCATAAATTTTTCCGTCATCACC
>JFNU01000208.1 GCA_000634515.1 Prochlorococcus sp. scB245a_520K10
CAGCCGCTGCAGTCTCAAATTCATATCTATCAAAAGCTGTATTTAAGGTAGAACCAATACCTCCTCCCCCAACAATTCCAATTACCGCAGACTCTCTAAAATTAATATCCAATCTGTATAAAGATAATCCAATAAATCTGGGCATAACTTGAGGCTGGACACCATAATTAACCCATTGAAACCAACTGCTGCCAGTAGATTTGATTGCTTCAGCTTGGGATTTATTTATGTCTTCAATATCTTCAGATAATAATTTAGCGAAAAACCCTATTGTCGATA
>JFNU01000209.1 GCA_000634515.1 Prochlorococcus sp. scB245a_520K10
TTTCAACAATTGCTTTATCAACCTTTTTAAGCTGTTTCTTAATAACTCCCTTTTTATGTTGTTTTTTAATAATCATTTTTGGTATTTTGGTTGATTCCATTGGAATTACCTTTTTTCTTTATATTCTCTTTCTTTTCTTCAAAATGCGAGTCCCTCACTTTAAATTCTGGTTAAATTATCTACATAATATCGTTAAGAATATAGTTACCGCTCTTTCAATTTAATTTAATCAATCATTGGGTTTTTCATTCTTTCTGATCAATTGGTCTAAAGTTTTTTGATCTGAGACGA
>JFNU01000210.1 GCA_000634515.1 Prochlorococcus sp. scB245a_520K10
ATTAGCAAATTCTTTGCCTTGTTTTGCAAATGATATTTTTTGCTGATAATCATTTTTTGATTTATTTATTGCAAATTTAAGGTCTTCGCATAATCTTGCTTTATCGTTTCCGAAACCAAATATAAGTGGGAAAACAATAAATAAAGCTAAGCGTTTCATTTAATCGTTGACTTTTTGGTCTAATAATTCTTTTAATTCCTTTGGTAAGTTTAAAAA
>JFNU01000211.1 GCA_000634515.1 Prochlorococcus sp. scB245a_520K10
CTATTTTATATATAGCTTTCAATTTCGCTTTCTTTCCATAGAAACTATCTCTTTCGATTACATAAAGTGCCCCGTCGTGGTAAGTCAATTCTGAAATTCCAACACCGCCTTTTTTGATCCTATCTAATTGATAATTTACGGCCCCCCACTGTTTAGTTTTTAAATTATAGGAAAGGATCTTAGTAGTATTGAAAGTATCATCACCCCAAGGCTTCTGTTGAGCAATATAAAGAATATCTCCGTTTCTTGTTATGCCTTCAAATCCAGGATTTTCAGCATAATTAAGATACGAG
>JFNU01000212.1 GCA_000634515.1 Prochlorococcus sp. scB245a_520K10
TTTACATTTCTTTTTCTTTTTCTTTTTCTTATCAGCCATCCCAAAAACGTTGACTAGTATTTAAATCTTTTTTTAATTATCTAATTTTTTATGTCATAAATCCTTTCAGCATTTAAGTAAGCAATCTTTTTAGAAACTTCTTCAGGTAATTGATTTAAAATATCACGATATAACTTCACTATTTTTGAATATTTTTTCCAA
>JFNU01000213.1 GCA_000634515.1 Prochlorococcus sp. scB245a_520K10
AATTACTTAGAGCAAAGACAGAAGTTGAAATTGCAGAACAAGAAGCACTTAGATATGAGACATTAAATAGAAGTCTCGACGATCAGGTACTTTTCAAATTATTTCTCGACAAATGGGATGGTAGTACACAAGTTGTTCCTGGCTTACCAGGTTCAGAAGGAGGTTCTCCCCCAGTAATCGTTGGTGGTAGAAGATAATTCTTTGAAA
>JFNU01000214.1 GCA_000634515.1 Prochlorococcus sp. scB245a_520K10
GCAAAAGAGAAGCATAAAGAGGGAAATTTACATCAAGCAAATGATATTTATAAAAAATTAATTAATCAAAAGATTTATACATATGATTTACTAATTTCATATGGACTTTTTAATAGGGATATTAATAATCTGAAGATTGCTAAAAACTTATTTTTTTTGTCTGTTAAGAAATATCCATCAATTATTAAGCCTTATATATTACTAGCTGAAATTTTGAGGAAGGAGAATAACTTTAATGATGCTATAAAAACACTATTTGCAGCAAAAAAAATAGAAAAATCAAATTCTGATATTTATTATAATTTATCAATCACTTATAGAGCTTTTAAATCCCTTAAGGATGCATTACTTTCTATTGACTTTGCTATAAAACTACAGCCTAAAAATCAAATATATAAAATTTTAAAAGCTGATATTCTTACTGAATCTTTTCAAAATGAAGAGGCAAAAGAATTGTTGACAAATTTAAAATTACCAAAAGATAGCTTTTTACATTTTCAGAGGGAGATTTTAATCTCAAAGCTATTTATTAATCAAAAAAAATATATAAAGGCAGAAGAAGTTCTTTTAAAATTAAAAAAAATCTTTAATAAAGAGAGAATTTTATATCTTACTTTGAGTGATCTTTATTTTAAAAATAATGAATTAGAAAAAGGAATATTTATTTTGAAGGAAGGTATAAATAATTTCCCGAATTTCATCCCATTAAGGTTTAATTTGGGAGTCATGTATAGGAATTTGGGGTTATTAGAGTTATCTATAAAGACACACATAGAAATCTTATTAAAGGACCAATTTAATTCAAATAGTTTTTATGAATTATCAACTATGTATGATTTCTCAAAGCATAATGAACAATTACAAACTCTTCTAAACATTAAAATAGAAAAGCTCTCTCAACTGGAAAAAATATATATATGCTTTTCAAAAGCGAACATTTATCACCTTAAGAAAGATTATAAAAAAAGTGCATATTTTTTAAAAATTGCTAATGAAGAAAAAATAAAACTTCAACCATCTGATTTAAGAAGAAAGCTAGACACAGGGCAACGCTATAGAAAAATTAAAATAAACAAAACACTTAACTTAGAGAAGAAAATTGATAGTAATAGATATTTATTTATTGTTGGTATGCCAAGGTGTGGAAGTACATTGCTGGAGAGTATTTTGAGTCTTAATCCTGAGGTTAAGGATATGGGAGAGGTTTTTTTCTTAGAAGAATCCCTTCTAAAAAATGACGATTTAATAGATGTTAAAAAGCTTTATGATGAAAAAGTTATGCTTATAGGTTCACAAAAAAAAATCTATACAGATAAAAATTTGTTCAATTTTTTATATTGTCCAATTATCTATAATTTTTTCCCTAATGCAAGAATTATTCATTGTAAAAGGAACCCTCTTGATAATATCCTTTCTATTTACAGAACTAATTTTTTGAATCAAAGTTTTTCAAGTTCTTTAAATGATATTACCGAACTATATCTATACCATTTGGAACTTATGGATGAGTACAAAAATAAATTTGGATCGATTATTTATAGTTATGATCATGATAATGTAGTCAAAAATCCTAAAGAAAATATTCGAAACTTAATTGATTGGCTTAAATGGGAATGGAATGATAAATATCTCTCACCTCAAAAAAGTAAAAGAACTGTATTTACTGCAAGTAGTGCTCAGGTGAGACAAAAAATTAATTCTAATTCCTCAGGATATTGGGAAAAATATGAGGATTTATTATATCCGGTAAGAAATCTTCTTCCCACGTGCGATTAGAAAAATGGCTATTGTCCTTTGCAATTTATTTGAATTGCACTAAAATTGATAAACAACTTTATTCTGTGTGAGGAATTTTTATGAAGTTATTCCAGCAATTGCTGGTAGCTCCAGCAGCTCTTGGTCTTTTAGCACCATTATCTGTTAGTGCTTCCGAAGTGAATTTTGACG
>JFNU01000215.1 GCA_000634515.1 Prochlorococcus sp. scB245a_520K10
CAAGAAACAAAATCAAGTCCGTTTTCATTTGTTAAATGTGGGTAAGAAGCTGGTGCATCTTGGAGTTGATAGATAGTTACATGAGAGGAAAGTCCAGGTTCTTTTTTGTTGTAGTCTTTTTCATTAGCTGATGCGATTAGACCTCTATCAGGAATAGCAACAAATCCTTCTGGTCCAATTCCTGAAGGTAATAGTTGAGTCAATATTGGTTGATTTAATTCTGTGATATCATATACAGCTACTATTCCTGCTCTTTCAGCTCCAACGAATAAATATGGTGTTCCATCAATTTTAGAGAATGTAACTGATTCAGGTTCTACACCTTTTTTACCAGCTCTCCCATCTTGGAAGTGGCCTATTTGAGCAATTGATCTTTCTAATCTATTTGCATCTTCATATACTACTGTTCCATCTTTTTTGAAAATAGTCCAAGATCTTGAACCACCTCTTTTAGCTTGTTTTGGATCAATATGCTTGTAATCGCCTTCATTTGCTGTTGCAAAATGATCATTATCAATCCATGTTAGACCGTCTGGCTCTCTTCTTACATTTTTTAGTTTTTTCTTAAATTTATGTGCTCCGTCTTTCTTTGTATCCATTCCTGCCATCTGTTTAACAATACCAGCAGTAAAATGTGATATTACATTCCCATCTTTATCTATAACTGCAAGATGGTTATTCTCTTGAAGAGAAACTACAGTCTCACCAAGATCATTAATTGCAACAAATTCCGGCTCGGGATCGCTAGGAGCTATTTCAGATAATCCTGTTAAATCTACTTTTTTTATTGATTTACATTGTATTTTCCCTCTTTTGTTTAACTTCACAAGAGAAACATAACCTGGAGGATTAATTTGTTTACCTTCATCATCTAATTGAGGGATAAATCCATCTTTATATTCTTCATCTCTCTCATTCTCGATAGCAACAGCTAAAAAGCTTCCATCTGGAGAAACAAAGACACTATCAGGCTGCCCACCTAAATCACATTCTTTTACAGCTTTTCTAGTTTCTAAATTATAT
>JFNU01000216.1 GCA_000634515.1 Prochlorococcus sp. scB245a_520K10
AATCTAACCTGTTTTGGACTCCCAAGACCCATGTGAGGTATTATGAATTTTTGATTTGGGAAATCAAGGAAAAGTTTAGAAAATTTAGGCCAATCTCTTTCCCAATCATAAAACTCCCAATGTGTCATAACAGGAATATTCTTTGAAGAAAACTTCACTAAAAAGTCAGTAAACCCTTTTCCTGATGGGTCTAAATATGTTTCTCCTGATTCATGCTGTCTACCATGAGTCTTATCTGCATGAGTGAATAAGATTTCTCCTACAAAAGAATATTTATATTTATCAATATTTTTCAAAGTTCGCTTTGTGAAGGATTTACCAATGTCATTTTCATGCAA
>JFNU01000217.1 GCA_000634515.1 Prochlorococcus sp. scB245a_520K10
ATATATTGCTTCCGGCGCACCTAAGGATAATTTTGACGGCTTTGAATTGATAAGTAGAGTCCATGCTCCTCAAACCGGAGAAGTTTTCGTAACATGCAAAGCTGACAGTCATCTTAAAATGGCTGAACATTTTGGTATTTGGAGAGCAAAATTTGGCGTTGAATGGAATGTACTTCCTGTTTTTAATGATGAAGAAGTTATTCTAAGAAATAAACAACTTGCTGAAGAAGTAGCAGCGATGGGATAATTTAATTGATTGACAGTCGATCTAAAATAAGGGGCAATTAGCTCCTTTTTTTTTTAATATGTTTATATAAATTCCTTAAGTTTATGCGTTTACTTTTATTATTGCCTTTGCTTTTAGGTTTTTCATTTCCAGCGAATGCAAAGTCAGAGACTTACTTTATTGATGTTTCAGCAGAAAGTATAGAAAACTATATTCTTAGTGGTAAAGATAAAAATGGATCTGTAACTGGGAATGATCCTACAGTAACTGTTAA
>JFNU01000218.1 GCA_000634515.1 Prochlorococcus sp. scB245a_520K10
GTTCTAGAGTAAAAAGGTTATTTATTAAATATGTTTCGCCTTTTCTATATTGTGAAAATAAAAAAAATAAGAAATCCAAAAATTAATAAAAAACTAACAATAGATAATGAATAAACTAATTTTTTTGTGATGTTAAATTTAAGTTTGCTTTTGGTAAATCTTTTAAAGAACTTAAATTTTTTATTAAATAATGGGTAAAAACTTTCTGAAATGTTCTCAGGATAATTAGTATTATTAACAAGATAATTATTGGTAATAAGTTCTTTTTT
>JFNU01000219.1 GCA_000634515.1 Prochlorococcus sp. scB245a_520K10
CTACTAAGGCAACAGCTGATACAACTGCTGATCCTAGTTGTATCACTCCGTAAGCAAGCATAGCTTTATTCTTTTTAAAATCTTTTTTTGTATCTTTCTTTTTATCAGACATTTTTTTTTAAATTCTTAGCTTATTATATTCAACTAAATAACTAGACTCCACATATAGAAAAGGTAAGTTATAAAGTTAAATGTTAAATGTATATTGTTATTCCCATAACCAAATTCTGAAGAGTAAAAGCTCAAACTAAAAAGTAGGAAAAGTGATGAGAAAATTAATTAAAAATTTATTTGAAATTAATTATTTTATGATTGGTTTTTGAAAATAATTTAATTTCTTAAAGATAACGTTTTCTTAAATTATTTTTAAATTTCATATGACATAAATATAGATAATTGAATAATCTTAATGCATATTGATGATGCAGTGTTTTTAGAGGATTTATGCCCTAAGCTCAAATTAAGATTTTGGCGAAAGTCTATTCATACATTTACGAGCAAAAGATGCATATATTGCGGAAAACCTTCAGAATCTATTGATCATATATTGCCACGAAGTAAAGGAGGTTTAAACTTAACAGAAAATTGTGTTCCAGCTTGTCTTTCATGTAATGGAGACAAATCAGATGAGAATGTTTTTGATTGGTATAGAAAGAAAAAATTTTATGATCCTAGAAGAGCTATGGCTATTAGAGCATGGTTAGATGGAGACTTAATATTATCTATAAGATTATTACAATGG
This sequence comes from Prochlorococcus sp. scB245a_520K10, assembly GCA_000634515.1. GTDB lineage: Bacteria > Cyanobacteriota > Cyanobacteriia > PCC-6307 > Cyanobiaceae > Prochlorococcus_A. Next base: position 743 of record JFNU01000219.1, read on the forward strand.
GCTAATCAAGAAATTAAGGAAAATAAAGCAAATTTTGAACAAGAAGAATCAA
>JFNU01000220.1 GCA_000634515.1 Prochlorococcus sp. scB245a_520K10
ATGAATATTTCTTAATAAAAGAATTTAATATTGATTTATCTAGTGAATGTTATTTGTTTGAAACTATCTTAAAAAGTGGAAATTATAGTGATGAAGATTTTGATTTTATGCCCAAAGAAAGAAGACAAAATGCTCAAGCTCTTATAGAAGAATTTAAAGCCAAATATGATCAAATTAATAAACAAGCAAAAGAAGATTATTTATCAGAACAAAAAGAAATGCAGAAAATATATCGAAAGAAAAAATGCGATTAAGTCACTTATGGTTTTTAAATGAAACGCTTGATATTACCTCGACCCAAAGACTAAATTAATGGAATTTTTAAATGAGCTTTAGCAAAATCATTATGACCCATACCATGCAATTCTTGGTATAGGTGGAATAATATTATTGTTGGTAATTTACAATAGATTACTCAATAAATATCATTAATCACAAACCATCGTAGATTAAGCAGCATCAGATATATTGTTATTCGTATCTTCAATCTTTTCAATCTCTTTAATCATTTCCTCTAGCCATAA
>JFNU01000221.1 GCA_000634515.1 Prochlorococcus sp. scB245a_520K10
TTAGTATCTTATTTAATTCTTAAAGAAGAGTTCATTAAATCTTTTAAGCTGTTGGTAGCTTCTACATTCTCCTCACACGAAATAGAGAAGCTTTTTCTTTTTGAAATAAATTTATTATGACTTATTTTGCAGAGCCAAACTACTTAGAATATGAGCTGTGGTTTGATTCAAATATTAATGCAGTTCATTTAATTAACTATTCAGATGAAAAAGAATTTTGTAATTTACGCATAAAAAATTTCATAAGATATCAAGTTTAAATTTAGTTATTGGTTCCTCAAAATATAAACAAATGATGATTTTTCCTTTTTT
>JFNU01000222.1 GCA_000634515.1 Prochlorococcus sp. scB245a_520K10
GATTTTATTTATGATTAAAAATTTTTATTTGCAATCATAAACAACACCATTAGCCTTATCTATTTTTCTAATAACATCCCAATCGTGCTTGTGACTTATTGAAATGAATCTATCAGCCTTTTTAAATTCTTTATCTAATGTTGAATTATCCCAGTTATAGGTGTAAAAAGCTTGCTTTACTTTTGCAACTACAGCTGGATGTAGATTATGAGCATGAGCATAACCTGTCGTTGGGAAGGTTTGGGATTTATAAATAGTTCTTATTTTAGAAGAATCAACAACACCTCTTGCATCCATTCTTGTAAGAACTGAGTTAG
>JFNU01000223.1 GCA_000634515.1 Prochlorococcus sp. scB245a_520K10
TAACTCTCCCTCTATATTTTGATTGACTTTCACTCTATATATATTGAATAACTCTCCCTCTATATTTTGATTGACTTTCACTCTATATATATTGAATAACTCTCCCTCTATATTTTTAATGACTTTCACTCTATATATTTAAGAGTAAATTAATCCATATTTTGTCTAAATATTTAGATTTAAATCTAGATTAAAAACTTTTCAATGCGTCGGTTTTTTTCTCAAAATTACTAAAAAGAAGTTGTAAATAGCTTACCTTTCTTAATTTAATATTTGCTGATAAAGACATCCCAACCTGAAGGGGTAAAGAAGATCCATCTTGAAGTTTAAAAGTTTGTTCCTCTAACTCGATAGTGGCTGGATATTTGTATTCAGTTCTTTGTTCTATTTGAGAAGGGGCCAACGCATCAGAAGCGATTTTTTTTACTTTTCCTTCTAATACTCCAAAATCACTAGAGGGAAAGGAATCAATATTTATTTCAACAGGCATGCCTAGTTTTACAAACCCAATCTTATTACTGGGAATTTCGATATCAGCCTCAAGATCATCAAATGGTACTATTTTCATGATTGGTTCACTTGATTGGGCTACATATCCTTCAGTTGTGGGTTTTAAATCAAACACAATTCCTGAAACTGGAGATTTTAATGATTGATATTTCAATGTTACTTTTGCAGCAATCAACTCAGATTTTAATGAAGCTATTTCAGCTCTAATTAACGCTTGTTGAGATTCTAATTTTTTTAAATCTTGATTTATAACTCCAGCAGATATTTCTTTCTCGATTTTTAATCGTGACAATTCACTTTCTATGGCATCATGATTCATTTTATATTCAACGTATTTAAATTTTGATATTCCTCCGTTAATATATAGATTTTCAAGTTTATTTAAAAGAACTAAATTCATATCTTTCTTTTCAGTTGTACTTCTTATTTTTTCTTTAATCAGTAATAATTCTTGCTGTTTTTGGTCTCTTTTAAGAGAAAGAATAGAATTATTTTTTTCTAACTGTAATTCCTTTTCTTTTAATGCATCTTCAAATGATTTGAATTTTTCAAATGAAGCTTCTTTGTCTAATTGAACAAGAACTTGATTTTTTTCAACATTATCTCCCGACTCTACAAGTATTTCTTCAATAACTCCTCCTATTGGTATTTGAATATCTTTTACGTCTCCTTTTGGCTCTAATTTACCAAATGCTATTACAACCTCATCTGTCTTAGCGAAACCCAACCATATAAATGCAAAAGATGTTGTCCCGATGAGTGTCCATGTTACTGACTTTAGCCAAAAGCTACTTTGTTTCAAAAGCGATTCATCAAAAGACAATTTATTAAAGCTTTTTTCAACTTTATCTTGAGCTTTATTGAAATATTCTTGTGCTTTATAAGCATAGGAATCAATACCATATTGAATGTATTTCCTCTTCAATTTAGTCTTTAATTTATCTGTAATTTTGAAGGAATATTTTTTTGAATTTTTGAGAAAATCTTCAAAGGATATTTCATCAAATCTTTTTTTTATTTTGGTCTTTAATTTATCTGTAATTTTGAAGGAATATTTTTTTGAATTTTTGAGAAAATCTTCAAAGGATATTTCGTCAAATCTTTTTTTTATTTTGTTTTTTAAATTAGATATTAAATTCTTCATCCTATATTTCCCTGTTGACTTTCCAATGCATAATATCTACCTTTATTTGAGATTAATTGTTTATGTGAACCCATTTCATCTAACTTACCATCATGCATGACAATAATGAGATCAGAATTCTTTATTGTCGCGAGTCTATGAGTAATAAAAAAGACTGTATTGTTTTTAAGATTATTTATGAGATTATCACATAATTTTTTTTCAGTATTGTAATCAAGAGCACTTGTGGCCTCGTCCAAAATTAGAATATTAGGTTTATTTAACAGTGTTCTGGCAATAGCAATTCTTTGTCTTTGGCCTCCACTTAGTGAAGAACCTCTTTCCCCAACTTCAGTACTGTAACCATTAGGTAGATTCATTATAAAATCATGCGCCTCTGCTAACTTAGCAGCATTAATTATCTCATCATTAGAAGCCTCTGATTGAGATAAAGCTATATTCTCCATAACAGTTCCCGAAAATAAAATCGGTTCTTGAGGAACAATTCCTATTTGTCTTCTTAGTGAATATAACTCAACTTTATTAATGTCATAATCATCAATTTTTACCTTCCCTAGATTAGGTGAATATAATCTTGAAAGTAATTTCATTAGTGTACTTTTACCACTTCCACTTTCTCCAACTATCCCAACAAATTGACCTTTATCGATCTCAAAACTCACATTATTCAAAATATTAGAATTGTTTTTATCAAAGGAGAAAGTTACATCCTCAAATTTTACTTTCCCGATCACAGGGGGCATTGGGATTTTTTGTTTATCTAAAGAATCTGATTCCTGAGGTGTATCAATCACATCGCCTAACCTTTCAAAACTCACCCTCAATTCTTGAATATTTTGCCAAATAGTTGAAAGCCTTAATAAAGGTTGTGTTACATAACTAGAAATTATCCTAAAAGCAATTAATTGTCCCAGTGTTAATTGACCTTTTAAAACAAGAGTTGCACCAACCCATAAAACCAAAAGTTGTGATATTTTTTGTAAAACTTGACTGATTTGCCCAATCGTTGTTCCACTTATAGTCCTCTCAAAAGATCTAGTAATATATTTCGAATATAATTGCTGCCATTTCCACCTACTTATTGTTTCAATATTTTGAGATTTAACAGTCTGAATTGAGGTAATTACTTCAACTAAGTGGCTTTTTGTTTTTGCATTATCTTCGGCAGCTTGTCTAAATTGCCTTCTAAAAAGTGGTGCTCCCAATAAAGTAATAGCTATTTGAATTGGTACTACCATTAATGCAATAAGAGTTAGTAATGCACTATATATAAGCATCACCAAGATATAAATAACAGAAAAAACTGCATCCAAAATTGTTGATAGAGCCTGACCTGTTAGGAATTCTCTAATTTTTTCAAGCTCATCGATTCTAGAACCCAGTTCCCCTACTGGTCTTTTATCAAAATAGTTCAAAGGAAGTCTTAATAAATGATCAATTACTTCTGAACCTAACTTTTGATCAATTCTATTAGTTGTCTCTGCAAACAAAAAGGTTTTTAAACTTCCAAGGATCCCTTCTAATAAAGTTACGAACAATAATGCTATGCCTAAAACCTGAAGAGTATCTAAGCTTCTCTGCGAAATAACTTTGTCAATTATTACTTGTATAAGTAATGGATTACCAAGGGTAAATAACTGGACAACAAAACTTGCAATTAAAACTTGTATGAGTACAACCTTATATTTTTGAATAGCAGGCCAAAACCAATTTAAATTAAAGTTTTTTTGAGGAGTTTCATTTGTTTTTTCTAAAAGAAGAATATTAATTTCATCTTGAAATATACTTTTCAAATTATCACTTGAAATATTAAGCAACCCCTCATTAGGAGAAGCCAATAAAATTCCTTCTTGACTACTTTTTAGTATTAATGCAAAACTTTCATTCCATTTGACAACGCAAGGGGTTTGTAATCTAGATGCCATCTTTGATGGAATTGTGCCGTTTGTAACATGCAACCCTAAATTAGAAAAAAGATCTCCTATCAATCTTAAATCTATTTCAGCCCCTCTATTTTCAAAATCTCTAAGGATCTTCTCCAATGAATCTTTTCTTATTGGAATTTTTAAGATTCTTGAAATCATTTGAAAACATGCAAGAGTCTCTCTTACCAATCCATTTGCCCTGACAAGCATATCTTCTGTAAATTCAGCATTATTAAATACGCTTAAAGGAGCTTTGGATGGGGCACTTTTTATATCTGAATTAATACCATCTTCATTTTCAGAATTATCTAAACTTTCAACATCATTACTATTTTGTTTATTCAAATCATATTCAACACAAATAAAGCGAATCCTTTTCTGATCATCTAAACCCTTGAAGACACTATTAGCTTTGTTTTGATTATCTATCAAAAAATAAAATTCAAATCCTTCAAGGTTTTGTGCAAGGTAAATTTTTTTATTTTCGACTTTTATTAATTCATTTATTTCTTTTGAATTACAAAACAAAGTTTGAAAGGAATTTTTTAATTCCGAGAACAAGTCCAAAAGAACCTTTTGATTATTAATAAGATTTTTATTTAAATAATCTGCAAAATGAATAATCTCCGATTCAAAAATATTTGAATCAAAAAATTCTTTAAATTTCAAATCTTTTTGACAAAGATTTTTAAAATCTTTATCACTTATTTTGTAAGCTAATAACTCTGTGGAGGCTCTAACATTCTCACAAGCTGAAGATCTAATAAGGGATATGGCTCCAACGCATGCACCTTTTGATATTTTGTTTATAGTTTTAAATTTATTTTCTTCTTTATAAATAACCCTAGCTGAACCTTCTTCAATAAAGTAAACAGATCCAGATAAATAATTATCATCCGAAATGGACTGGCCCATCTTAAATTTCAGCTTTTCTCCATCTCTTATAAAAATTGATCTTATATATGAGTAGTTTTCAATATCCATAAAATTATATTCTTTAATTAGAAGTATTATTTATTAATTCTTTTGATGAATTTATAGTCAATATATTAACCCATTTGTCGAACAATGAAAGTGTGATTCTTTGCCTAACAAAATCATCAAGTTTTGCCTCAACTTTTTCTTCAAGTCTAACAATTACCCACCAACTATCAATTTTAAAAGGATTTAAGAGTTCACCTTTTTTGGCTATTAATAGTTTTTCTTTTAAAACAGGATGAACTTTGCCAAGGCCTTGTGGTCCAATGACACCCATTTTATTAGTATTACCCTCTGATGAATATTGCTTAGCTAAAGCAGAAAACTCAGCTTCCTCTGAATCTATCTGAAGGTATAATTCATAAGCTAGATCAGATTCTTTTACAGTTATTAAACTATATGTATATTGATCCAAAAAAGTTTTTGAATTAATAAATTCTGTTTCAGCATTTTTAGAAAACTCTTGCAAAGCTATACATTTTATTTTCTCTGAATTTTCTAGATTTTTTTTATGATCCTCGAAAGTCATTCCTTTAAGAGACAAAAATTTTAAAAGATTTTTTTCATCTATTATTTTATTTTTTTTGCAAAAATCTTTATTTATTTCCTCAAAATTTACTTTTAAATCAACCTTAGAACAAATAATATTAGTTATGAAGTTTCTCAAAAACTGATTTAGCAAACCATTTTCTCTTAAAAGAGTAATAAATTCATTTGATAATTCACTTACTTTTTCTGTTATATCTTTTTCCAATTCAACCATTAATAAACTTCTTAGTAAAAGGAAATTATATCATCCAAAAATCAATTAAATTTAGAAAATATATTTTTTGATATTTATTAAGTTTACGCACAAAAAAATCAAGTATATTCAAAGCAAAATTTTTACAATTTTGACTGAGATATTTCGAATTTATTTCAGATTTACAAACGCAAAAACAACTTCCTTTTGTACTTTTTCTCATTTTGGAGATAAGAAATATAAACTCTAGAAAATCTTTTTTCTTCATAATATCTAAGATTTCTTATTCTTTAATTGTTAAGGCTAAGATCTTGCTTTAATTAGGTTTTAATAAAATTTATCTATAACCGTTAGGGTTCATTTTTTTCCATTTCCAAACATCAGAACACATCTTATCAAGATCATATTTGGCTTCCCAGTTTATGAAATTAGAAGCAAAGGTTGGATCTGCGCAAATCTCATCAATATCTCCTTCTCTTCTTCCAGTTATTTTGTATGGAATCTTCTTACCTGAAGCTCTCTCAAAAGCCTTAATTACCTCAAACACACTATGTGACTTCCCAGTACCAAGATTTATATCAGCACAAATATTGATTTCCTGCTTCAATTTCTCTAAAGCAAATAAATGGCCTCTAGCAAGATCATCTATATGAATATAGTCTCTTTTGCCAGTACCATCAGATGTATTGTAGTCGTCTCCAAAAACTAAAAGTTGATCTTTTTTCCCTAGTGCAACTTCAGTTATAAATGGGATTAAATTAGTGGGAGTATCTCTAGAATCTTCACCAATAATTCCAGTGAAATGAGCTCCAATAGGGTTAAAATACCTCAAGTTGATTATCTTCCATTCTGGTTCTGATTTATATAGATTTTTAAGAATATCTTCTATTGTTAATTTTGTTTTTCCATAAACACTAATAGGTTTTAATTGTGTTTCTTCCTTACATTTAGTAGTTGGAGAATTTCCATAAACCGAAGCAGATGAGGAAAATATTATTGATTTAATATTGGCTAATTTCATTTCTTGTAATAAGACAAGACTCCCCACAACGTTATTATCGTAATAATCAAGGGGATATTTTTCTGATTCTCCTGCTGCTTTTAAACCAGCAAAATGTATTACACAATCTATTTTATTTTTCTTAAAAAGGTTATTTAGCAAATTCCTATCCCTTATATCTCCTTCGACGAAGTCAAAATCTTTTTTTGCTAATTGACTTATTCTACTTCTCACCTCAATTTCACTATTTGATAAATTATCAAGAACAATTATTTCATAATTGTTTTCAAGCAATTTCAGAGAAGTATGAGAACCAATAAATCCTAATCCACCAGTAACAAGAATTTTCTTTTTCAATCTCCTATCAAATTTAATAATAATAACCTAAACAAAGAAAAAAAATAAAAATCTCCAATGTTTGGATAAAATTTTTATACAATCCTCCCTTCATTAAATCCATATTCTACATAATGCTTAGTGGCTTGTTCTTGATTATCACCAAAAGCATTCCTGAGATCTGCATAATTATTTAAATAAGATTGTGCATCAAATGAATTTGTTATTTTACCTTGTGAATATCCAAAAGAAATATAATGTTTAACTGCTTCTGTTGTATCACTTCCAAGAGAATTTATTAAATCATTATTACTTGCGAGATATCCCCATTCATCAAAATCATCTAATGTAAGCCCTTTTGATTTTCCGTAATATGTATAGTGAAATTTTGCAGAAGTTAAATCAGTACCAAAAGCATTAATTAAATCTCCGTAAGAAGCGATATAGTTTAGAGCTTCAAAATCCGTAAGATTAGATGAGTCTCCCGAACTAGATCCAGATTCAGTGGAATAATCTGTTCTGCCTTCACTAAATCCATATTCAATATAATGCTTGAGAGCTAAGGTTTGATCATTTCCAAAAGCAGCAGAAAGATCACTATATTTTGCTAAATAATTCGTAGCACTAAATGCAGTTAAACTTCTTCCTTCTGAAATTCCATAATTTTCATAGTGAAATTTTGCAGAAGTTAAATCAGTACCAAAAGCATTAATTAAATCTCCGTAAGAAGCGATATAGTTTAGAGTTTCAAAATCCGTAAGATTAGAGGAACTCCCAGAACCAGAATCTGTTCTACCTTCACTAAATCCATATTCAATATAATGCTTGAGGGCTAAGGTTTGATCATTTCCAAAAGCAGCAGAAAGATCACTATATTTTGCTAAATAATTAATAGCGCTAAATGCAGTTAAACTTCTTCCCTCTGAAATTCCATAATTTTCATAATGGGATTTTGCGGCTTCTATATCGATCCCAAAAGCATTTATTAAATCTCCGTAAGCAGCGATATAGTTTAGAGCTTCTAAATCGGTAAGAGTTTTAGCTATTGCAATTTTTTCAACAGCTGCTATTTCACTTATTGAATCACTGGCATCTCCGTCATCTACAAAAGGAAT
>JFNU01000224.1 GCA_000634515.1 Prochlorococcus sp. scB245a_520K10
TTGCGATTGGGAATGTGATAGGAAGTAATTTACTCAATCAACTTTTAATCCTTGGAAGTTGCAGTATTTTTTCGGGATTTAAAGGTTTAGTAATTGAACAGAGTCTAATAAAAGTTGACTTACCTTTTATGGTTTTAACTACCTTTGCATGCTTACCAATTTTCTGGAGCAAAGGGAAAATCACAAGAATTGAAGGATTTATT
>JFNU01000225.1 GCA_000634515.1 Prochlorococcus sp. scB245a_520K10
TATTGAAATTTCTATTAGAAGACTTATTTAATTCATACAAAACTATTGAAACTGCGTGAGAAAGATTTAAAGATGGATTACTCTGAGAAGTTGGGATATTAAAAGTTTTATGTGACAGTAGTAATTCGCTATTAGTTAGACCTCTATCTTCTCTTCCAAATATGATTGCTAAATTAGTAATCTTTTTAAAAGATAAAATCCAATTAGATACATCTTCA
>JFNU01000226.1 GCA_000634515.1 Prochlorococcus sp. scB245a_520K10
AAGTTTTGTAAGAAATCCATCCGATATAAACGAGATAAAAGATTTAATTAACAAAAATGGTCATTCAACTCCTGTTGTCGCAAAAATAGAAAAATTTGAAGCAATTGATCAAATTGATACTGTATTACCATTATGTGATGGGGTTATGGTCGCAAGAGGAGATTTGGGAGTTGAAATGCCTGCTGAAGAAGTTCCTCTTTTACAAAAGGAATTAATAAGAAAAGCTAATACATTAGGTATCCCAATAATTACAGCTACTCAA
>JFNU01000227.1 GCA_000634515.1 Prochlorococcus sp. scB245a_520K10
TAAAGAGTAACCACTATCATTTAATTTATCCTTACATTCACTCCATACAGCAGCTTTTCTCAAGGAACTTTCCACTAATTGATCCATGTCACTAGTAAAGCCATTGATTCTTGCTCCGAATGCAATATTTTCGTAGATAGATTTTGGAAAAGGATTAGGTTGTTGAAAAACCATTCCGATTCTTCTTCTAACTTCAACTGGATCTACT
>JFNU01000228.1 GCA_000634515.1 Prochlorococcus sp. scB245a_520K10
ATTAACGGTTTTCTTTTCCAAATTACTTTCTTATCATTCATTTAATATATTCCTAATTTGCTCCAGTTTTAGACCAGTCTTCTTCTCCATATATTTTTGTAAGTATTGTCTCTGATAAGCCACTTGGCTTGCCATCGTAAACAATTTCTCCAGCTTTTAAACCTATTATTCTTTCTGCAAAATTCTGAGCAAGAAAAACATCATGAATATTTATAATCGCAGCAAGATTTCTTTCCTTACATAACTCGCATATTAATCGCATAATTTGCCTGGAATTTTTGGGATCTAAACTAGCTGTAGGTTCATCTACTAAAAGTAACATTGGATTTTGTATCAAAGCTCTAGCAATTCCTACTCTTTGCCTCTGCCCTCCTGACAATTCATCGGCTCTTTTATCAAGCATATGCTCTAGTCCAATTCTTTGAAGCAGACGGAATGCTTCTTCAATATCTTTTTGAGGAAATTTCCTGAAAAAACTATTCCAAAATCCTACGTAACCTAATCTGCCCGAAAGGACATTTTCCATTACACTTAATC
>JFNU01000229.1 GCA_000634515.1 Prochlorococcus sp. scB245a_520K10
ATGAAGTAGATGAAGAAGAAAATCAAGAACAAACCACTTTAATAAATGAAGTAGATGAAGAAGAAAATCAAGAACAAACCACTTTAATAGATGAAGTAGATGAAGAAGAAAATCAAGAACAAATTAAACTTGAATTATCAAAAACTTTAGAAAATATAGAAGAAACAAAATGGGAATTAAATCATCTTGAAACTTCTATCAGTAATGGAATATTTAACAAAGATCAACAATCTAATAATATAAAAGAACTTTCTGATACCAACAAATTACCTCTGCCTAATATTAAAAATTTAAGAAAGTGGATTAATAAAGATAAAAAAGCTAGTTAGCTTTTTACATCATTCCTGGCATACCCATGCCACCCATTCCTGGCATACCCATGCCACCCATTCCTGGCATACCCATGCCACCCATTCCTGGCATACCCATGCCACCCATTCCT
>JFNU01000230.1 GCA_000634515.1 Prochlorococcus sp. scB245a_520K10
AGTGCCAGTTTTTCAATAAGTGGAACAGCAGCTGTTGGAAATACTTTAAGCATTAGTGAAGATTCTGCAGATCCGGATGGAACTGGAACCTTAAGTTATATTTGGCAGATATCAAGTGATGGAAATAATTGGAATGTAGCTGGAACTAATTCAACTCATATAGTTGGAGCAAGTGAAGAAGGGAAATCGATTAGGGCAGTTATCTCTTACATGGACGCTCAAGGCTTTAATGAAGTTGTTACTACTCCTGCTTCCAGTATTCCTTTTGTAGATGA
>JFNU01000231.1 GCA_000634515.1 Prochlorococcus sp. scB245a_520K10
TGTATAGTGAGATTTTGCAGCTTCTATATCAACCCCGAAAGCAGAAATTAGATCATTATTTGAGGCGATATAGTTTAGAGCTTCAAAATCAGTGAGAATAGATGAGCCTCCAGAACTAGATCCAGAACTAGATCCAGAACTAGATCCAGAATCAGTGGAAGAATCTGTTCTGCCTTCTGCGTATCCAAATTCAATATAGTGTTTCAGGGCTAAGGTTTGATCACTTCCAAAAGCAGCAGAAAGATCACT
>JFNU01000232.1 GCA_000634515.1 Prochlorococcus sp. scB245a_520K10
CCATCAGCGGAATAAGAAGCATTTACACCCCAATATGTTGCTACATCTACATCCGCGTAAGCGAGAGCAAGAGCATAATTGTCTCCACTATAAGCAACGTTTATAGCATAAATGTCTTCACCTTCTGCTGTGAACATACCTTTAGTACTTTCGCCATCATCAGCTGAAATACCGAGTCCAAATGAGAAACCATTATCAAGATCATAACCAGCACTAATTGTCTGATCACCACCAACAGCAATGGAGTTTTGTGTTCCACAATCTTTTAATGCGTCAACTGTGTTTCCATATT
>JFNU01000233.1 GCA_000634515.1 Prochlorococcus sp. scB245a_520K10
ATATTTGAAATTCCTTTATCAACTTTGTCATTTCTCTTTGATAAAGAAATTCCAATTTCTGGAGGTGGAATGGGAAGATTAATCCCTCGCTATTTATGGTTAAAACTCTGCACTAGGTATTTAAAACATAACAAAAATTTAGTATTTTATACACATCCCTGGGAAATTGACCCACAACTTCCTTTTGTATATTCTTCTTTAAAGAAAACC
>JFNU01000234.1 GCA_000634515.1 Prochlorococcus sp. scB245a_520K10
TCTTCGAAAGTACTTTCAATTTTGAATGTAAAAATAGAGGTTACTGAGCTAGTTATAAAAAAAAGCGTATAGGTTTATATTCTAGATTGAGTGTCAATTAAGACTTTGTTAAGTAAGGGTTAAGGAAATTATTTAAATATTAATCTAGAGTTTAAATTAATATTTTTGGATTAAAAAATGGCTTTAAAAAAAGACACTAAAAAAGACACTAAAAAAGATTTTATAAATAATAAAGCAATGTTCGCTTATGGAGTTATTCAATTAGGAGCAAAAGTTGTATCTGCTGTTGCATTAGTAGCTATAGCTCT
>JFNU01000235.1 GCA_000634515.1 Prochlorococcus sp. scB245a_520K10
ATAGTTTTATGAAATTAAAATAATTTATCAAATTTGCTTACTTTTAAATTTATGAATTTTTTTACTTATCCATTTTTGCCATAAATCAAACCCAGTTCTTGTAACTGAAGAAATTTCTATCACCTCTGCCTTTGGATTGGTTGAGGCTATATTCAACTTTAATTCGTTTATATCAAAATTTAAATGTGGCAACAAATCAACTTTGGTAATCAAAATTAAATCCGCTTCTCGAAACATTATTGGATATTTTAAGGGTTTATCTTCTCCTTCAGTAATACTCAAAAGTGCAACTTTAAAATGTTCCCCAATCTCAAATTCTGCAGGACAAACTAAATTGCCTACATTTTCTACTAACAATACATCTAGAAAATCAGGATTAATTTTTTGTTCTAAAATTTTCAACCCTCCACTAACCATATTTGCATCAAGATGGCAAGCTCTTCCAGTTGTGATAGGTACTACTGGAATATTTAATTTTTCTAATCTTGCTGCATCAAGATTAGTAGTCATATCACCCTCTAAAACAGCACTCTGAAATTCTTTTGAAAGATCTTCTAAAGTTATTTCAAGTAATCTTGTTTTTCCTGCACCAGGACTACTCATTATGTTCAAGCAAAGCAAATTATAATTATTGAACTTAACTTTATTTATCTCAGCTTGATGTGTATTTTGATGAAGAATATTTAATTCAATTTTGTCTGAGATTGGTAAATGCATTTATTTTTGAAAATACGTTTTTATTCTAGATACAAAATTTTTACTTTTCTTTAAAGTCAATAGATGAAATTTTTAATTCCCTCCCGCTAATAATTTCCTCTAAATTAAAATTGCAGCATGGAGATTTATATCCATTATCTTTCTTTGGAAAATATGATCTATTGCATTTAGAGCATTTTCCCTCAAAAGGTATTGTCTCAATAGTAATCTCAGAGGAATCTAACCAAGAACCCGATACTGCAGCATTAAAAGTATTAATTAATGATATTGGTTCTACGCAAGTAAATTCTCCAATCTTAAGATTAATTTTTTCAACAACTATTTTTTCTTTATTTTTTTTCTCTGCCCACTCTTCTATGGAAAGTATAAGACATTTTGTCATATCTACTTCATGCACAAAAATCTATCTCCATTTTTGATCAACTGACATATTGCATTTATCTGAAATCCATTCTGGTTTAGATTTTCTTGGGAGCTGACCACTAACTACAAGATGTGCAATTGAATCGCAAATAACTCTGGTAGCCAATAAGGCTGTCATATCACTTACATCATATGGAGGCGAAACCTCAACAAGCTCAATTCCACATACATTTACTTTTCGGATAATATACTCTAGAAGTTTTAATGCCTCTCGAGGTAATAAACCACCAGGTTCAGGCCAACCAGTTCCAGGGACAAATCCAGCATCAATACAATCAATATCAAAAGAAATATATACACAGTCAGTTCCATCAGTAGCTTTTTCAATAGCAAAATCAGCAGCCTCTTTTAAACCCATTTCGCAAATATCAGTAACTGTTAAAACATTTGTACTTCGTTCCCTACAAATTTTTACTCCTTCTCGTGGTACTTGCCAGCCACCAATTCCTAATTGAACAAGATTTTTTGCAGGTGCATTTTTCATATTAGTTGCATGAAACCATGGACAGGTATGCATTCTTTCATCTAAATCTGTTTCTTGAGTATCTACATGTCTATCAAAATGAATAATTCCTACTTTTTTATCACCTA
>JFNU01000236.1 GCA_000634515.1 Prochlorococcus sp. scB245a_520K10
AAAGGCATTTAATCATAAAGATGGTGGAGCGATTATTGAAACTATCTTTCCGTGTCTTAATACAGATTTATAGGGAAAATTTAAAAAATATTAGGACATGATTTTTCTGCAATAAATTTTTTTAAATTTAAAACCCCTTCTCTTGTAAAAAGAATGCTTCCTTCTTTGGAGTCATCTGCCCAATAAGAATCTCTTTTGCCAATAGCTAACCAAAGCCTATCAGGTAATGTTGGCATGTACATACTCTCGAAAGCAGATGTTCCAATGTCATTTTCTTCTTTCATATCTTTGCATGCTTCTATCATTAGTTTGGGTCGATTTAAATAATGCCTGACACCCTGCCAATAATATTTTGTTTCAGCTTTAACTGGGGCGATGAATAAAATAATAAATATTAGGTATTTCATGATTTGACTTTTTTTAATTATAAGAACTGCAAAAAAAAAGCCACCTTATATAAAAGGTGACTTTTATTAGTAGTCTTAACTAGATTTTTCCAATATTTAGGAAAAGAGTTTCACCAGTTGATTTCTTTCCAGTCCCGTCGTTGTCAGTTGAAATCCATGCTTGCCCGTCGCTTGTTATTGCTAAGCCTTCAACCTTTTCAAGGATAAAACCACCCGTAGATTTCATTACTGGTTTTAGATCAGTAACTAACTCTTTTTCAACTAAAGGATAAAGTCTGGGAGGAATATTAGTCTGAAGACCTTCGAAAATAACGCCATCTAAATCTATT
>JFNU01000237.1 GCA_000634515.1 Prochlorococcus sp. scB245a_520K10
CTGCTGCAAGTTTTTCAGCATTACTTGCAATTATCGCATCCTCTACAAGTAGCGGACTTGCAAATTGGAATACAAAATATTGGGCAAATGAGAAAAACTTTAACAGAATTTCTTCTTTTAATGTATGTGATAATTTACCAAAGGGATCAAAATCTACAACAAAAACATCTTCAGAAGTTGTTACAGCTTCAGAAGATGGTAAGACCTTGATGTATACAGATAGTGATCTAGGAGTTGTTGGTTTAGTTGACATCTCTGATCCTGCGAAACCAAAAGCTCTTGGAATTGTAGAGCTTGAAGCAGAACCAACTGGAATTGCAGCTCTTGGAAATAATGCTTATATAGGACCAAATACATCTGAAAGTTATACAAATCCATCAGGAGCAATAGTTCAATATAATTTAGAA